>OZ238992.1:415000-2113724 GCA_965183885.1 Flavobacteriales bacterium | reverse complement strand
CGTAAAGGTGCAGAGTACATGTGGTGGAACAATGTAGAAACAAAACCAGGAACAGGATATCCTACTAAATGGGAAGATCAAGAAATATATCAAGGAGGTTGGGAGAAAAATGGAGAAACTGTATCTTTAAAAGGAGCAGGGAAAATGAAAGGGCTAAAGAATATCTTTCATAATCCAAATATGCCAGTAATTGATGACTATTATGAGCCTTGGACTTATGAGTATGAGCATTTATTTGAAGCTCCAGAAGGAGATGACCAGCCAACAGCTCGTGCAAAATCATTAATTACAGGTGAGAATATTGACCTTAAATCAGGACCAAACTGGGATGATGATTTAGGAGGTACTCCTGATTATGCAAGACAGGATGTTAACTTTAAAAATTTAAGTCCTCAGGAGCAAGAAGCAATGTTCCAGTTGGAACAAATGACTTTAGCATACTTGCCAAGGATTTGTAATCACTGTTTAAATCCTTCTTGTGTTGCATCTTGTCCTTCAGGAGCAATTTATAAAAGAGGAGAGGATGGAGTAGTACTTATTAATCAGGAAAAATGTAGAGCATGGAGAATGTGTGTAACTGCATGTCCTTATAAAAAATCGTACTATAACTGGCACACAGGGAAATCAGAAAAATGTATTCTTTGTTACCCAAGATTAGAATCAGGACAAGCTCCAGCTTGTATGCACTCATGTGTAGGGCGTATTAGATATCTGGGAGTAATGCTTTATGATGCTGATAGAATTGAAGCTGTAGCTTCATGTGATGAGAGTGAATTGGTAGATAGACAAATGGAAATTTATTTAGACCCTAATGATCCTGCTGTAATTAAAGCTGCTAAAGAAAATGGTATTGCTGACTCTACAATTGAAGCTGCAAAAAAATCACCTACATATAAGTTTGTAAAAGAATGGGGTGTTGCATTACCATTGCACCCAGAATTCAGAACGATACCAAATTTATTTTATGTTCCACCATTATTGCCTGCTATGGCAACAGTTGAAAACGGAAAATATAATTCTACTACAGATTCATTATGGGGTAAAATTGATGCTTCAAGAATGCCAATCCAATACTTAGCTTCATTATTTAGTGCAGGAAATGGAGAGAAAATTAAAGAAGTATTCAGAAAACTAATGACAGTAAGATTACATAGAAGAGATGTAACTGTAGGAGATTTAGATGTTAAAGAATTGAATCAAGCGCTTACTGATACGGGTATGAGTAGAGAGGAAGCAGATGATATCTTTAGACTTACTTCATTACCGTTATTTGATCAAAGATTTGTAATTCCTGCAGCTCATAGAGAAGAAGCTATGGAAATGTTAGAAAGTACTGCTGATCAGAAAGGAAATACAGGTTTTGGATTTAAAGAAACTCCAGCTAGAGGATTATAAAATGAAAAATTATAACCACTATACATTAATAGCTAATCTGTTCAGATATCCAACTGAAGAGTTGATGGATAATGCCTTAGATGTTATTGGGGCATTATCAACTGACTATCCTGAGCAGACTGAGGTAGTGAAAGGTTTTATTCAAAATTTTTCGTCCTTAACATTATATCAGCAACAGGAATATTATATTAAAACATTTGATATCCAGGCAGTTTGTTTCTTAGATATTGGATATGTTTTATTTGGTGAAGATTATAAAAGAGGTGATTTCTTAGTGCAGATGAAAGAAGAACAGCGAAATGCAGGTAACGATTGTGGTGTTGAGCTTTCTGATCATCTTCCTAATATCTTAACTTTATTTTCAAAAACCAAAAAGGAAAAGTTTGCTGAGGAGTTAATTGCAACTATTTGTATTCCTGCACTTGATGAGATGATTGATAAGTTTAATATTCAGAATGCATATTTAGAGTTATTAAAAATGTTACAAGATGTAATGAAAAAGGATACTGCTAATACAGCATTTAAACCATTTATTATTAAAAGAGATGACGATACAGGATTCCTATCCAACTATAAAGGTTGTGGGGTTGATCAGTCGTTATTTGAAAGAAAAAATACAACAACAAAACAATTTTAAGTCATGAGTAATTATTTTTTATTTGTAGGGTTACCGTATGCAGCATTAGCAATAATGTTAATAGGTACTATCCTAAGATACATGAACAAAGGTTTCACTGTATCATCTTTATCAACACAATTTTTAGAAGGTAAATCATTATTTTGGGGATCTCAACCTTTTCACTGGGGAATGATGTTCTTATTTTTTGGGCATTTAGTTGCATTTTTATTTCCTAAATCAGTACTTGCTTTTAATGGAGATCCTGTTCGATTAATAATATTAGAAAGTACTGCTTTTGCTTTTGGTTTAGCAACATTATTTGGAATTATTATGTTGGTAATAAGAAGAATTAGAAACAAAAGAGTGAAGCTGCAAACTTCAAAAATGGATGTTGTAGTATTTGCTACTTTATTAACTCAAATTATTTCTGGGGTATGGATTGCTTACTTTCATAGATATGGGTCTACTTGGTTTGCATCATCATTAACACCATATATGGTATCGATATTTACTTTCTCACCTGATATATCAGTAGTAGCAACTATGCCATTGGCAGTTAAGATTCATATTGTATCAGCATTTTCAATAATTGGACTTATTCCTTTTACAAGATACATGCACTTCTTAGTTTATCCATTTGCATACATTTGGAGACCTTACCAAAGAGTAATTTGGAACTGGAACAGACATGATATAAGAAAATCGACTAAAATGGTTTATGGAAAACGATCAAAGAACAACTAATACATTTAGTTAGTTTGGAATACTCTAAGAGCAGCTGAAAAGTTGCTCTTTTTTTTGATAATTATCAATAAAAGCTAAAATAGTGTTTACATCTTCTTCTATAATAAAGCAAAACTATGATAAGTATCATATTTTAAAATGATATATATTATGATTTTTGCTAGCGACAAGATTTAGTTTTGCTTCATAATTAATCATAAACAGTTTAAAATCATGGAAGATAAATTTAAGTTATTCGATTTCTCACAAGAAAGGGTAAGAGTATTGCATTATACATGGATTGCATTCTTTTTAACTTTCTTTGTATGGTTCAACATGGCACCATTAAAAACAGCTATGACTGAGAACTTTGATTTCCTTACTGGAGGAAATTTTAAAGCTCTTTTACTTTGTAATGTTGCCTTAACTATTCCGGCTAGGATTATTATTGGTGCAATGGTAGATAAGTATGGGCCTAGGGTTGTATTTTCTGGTCTTATGGTAATCTCTGTTATACCAGGGCTTATGTTTGCATTTGGTGATACCTTTATGCAATTAGTTATTTCTCGTTTATTATTATCATCAATTGGAGCAGGTTTTGTAATTGGTATTAAAATGACAGATAACTGGTTTCCAGCAAAACTTATTGGAAGAGCAGAAGGATTTTATGCAGGTTGGGGTAACTTTGGGTCAGCTGCAGCTGCAGGTTTAATTCCTTATATTGGTTTAACATTAATTGGTGGTGAATTTGGATGGCGTTATGCTATGGCAATATCAAGTATTCTTACTGCTGTTTATGGAGTTTTTTACTACTTTAAGGTAAAGGATTACCCAACAGGAAAAGAGATTATTGTTGATAAAAGTAAATCTTCAATTATGCCTGTTTCATCTTATAGCGGTTTATATCAATATTTATTATGGACTGTTCCTTTATATGGTGCTCTTGGTTTATTAGCCAGAAACTTACAAAAACAAGTGATTTATGGTGAAAACATGTTTAGTTTAGATGTAATGTATATGATGTGGGCTGTGCTTGCAGTATTCTATATTTATAAAGCATATAAAATTATTCAATTTAATGTGCCTAGATTAAAAGCAGGTATTCCTGAAGAGGAGAAGTTTGCTTTTAGTAGTGTAGGAGCTTTAAACTCTACCTACTTTGCCAATTTTGGTGCAGAGCTTGCTGTAGTATCTATGTTACCTTTCTTCTTTGAAAGTACCTTTAAGATCTCTCCACAGATGGCAGGTTTAGTAGCAGGGTCATTTGCTGTAATTAATTTAGTTGCTCGTCCATTAGGAGGTTATTTGTCAGATAAGATGGGAAGTAGAAAGAAAACAATGCTTATGTATATGATTGGTATTTCATTAGGGTTTGGATTAATGGGATTCATTAGTGATTATGGTCCTGTAGTTGATGGAGTACAAACTTTAGTTCCAATGTTTGAAGGTACTTGGTGGCTAGTAGTTTCGGTAATGATAACCATGTTTGCTTCAATGTTTGTACAAGGGGCAGAGGGAGCAACATTTGCAATGATACCTGCAATTAAAAAAGATATGACAGGTCGTATTGCAGGAATGGCAGGTGCTTATGGTAATGTAGGTGCTGTAACTTACTTGTTTATACTAAGTATGGTTGATTCTAAAACCTTCTTTTTTATACTAGCAGCTGGTGCTTTAATTAGTTTCTTCTACTGCTCAGTTGCACTTAAGGAACCTAAAGGATCATTCGGAGAAGAATAAAAATATTGGGAGTAGAGAATCTACTCCCATTTTATAGTAATTTAAAATAAAAAAAATGTCAAATAAAGACTTAACAAAATGGGATGTTGAAGACCAAAGTTTTTGGGAATCAACAGGTAAAAAAATCGCGAACCGTAACTTATGGGTGTCTATCCCAAGTTTATTAGTAGGGTTCTCAGTTTGGTTAATGTGGGGTATTATTACCGTACAAATGAAAAATTTAGGATTTACTTTTGGTAAAGACCCTGTAGAGGCTATGGGATTATTATTTATGCTACCAGCTATTGCAGGTTTAACAGGAGCAACTTTGCGTATTCCTTCATCTTTCTTTATTCGTTTAGCAGGAGGTAGAAATACAATTTTCTTTACCACAGCTTTATTAATGATACCAGCATTTGGTACAGCAATAGGATTACAAGATCCAACAACATCATTTGAGTTTTTTATGGTGATGGCTTTCTTATCAGGTTTTGGTGGGGGTAACTTTGCTTCATCGATGAGTAATATCTCATTTTTCTATCCTAAAAAAGAACAAGGATATGCTTTAGGTATGAATGCAGGTTTAGGTAACTTTGGAGTTACTACCATGCAAATTCTTATTCCACTAGTAATGACAGTTCCTTTCTTAGGGGCTTTAAGTGGCGATCCATTAACTTTATCAAGTACTTCAGGAACAATTTTTAAAAGAATTGCAGCAGGGTCAGAAACTTGGTTAGCAAATGCAGGATGGGTATGGATGTTATGGTTAATTCCTTTAGCATATTTCGGTTGGACTAGAATGAATAATATTAGAACTGAGGCAGTATCTCCAAATATTAAAGGTCCTGGAGTTTCATTCGGAAGAATTTTATTCTTGCTAGCAATTGGTTTATTAACTGCTGCAGTTGGTTTATATTTTATCCTAACATTTAAAGCTTATACTTGGGTAAAATGGATAGTATTGCCTATAGTAATTGCTTTAACGATTGTATTAATGAAAGCACTTTCTCCTGGAGAAATTAAAGATAATTTAAAAAGGCAATTCTCAATTTTTGACAATAAGCATACTTGGGTAATGACAATTATCTATACCATGACTTTTGGTTCATTTATTGGGTTTGCAGCAGCAGTAGGTTTAGCAATTAAATTTATATTTGGTGTACAGCATATTTTAGGTGCTGACGGAGTTTGGGATCATAGTTTAGCAAATCCTGATGGACCTGCAACGTTTATGTATGTTTGGGTTGGTGCTTTTGTAGGTGCATTAATCAGACCAATTGGAGGAAAAATGGCAGATAAACTAGGAGGTGCAATTATTACTCAAGTTGTTGCAGTAGTAATGGTTTTAGCTTCTATAGGAGTAGGGTACTATGCTAATTTAGCTTATCATTCTGCAACACCACAAGACTTCTTTATGGAATTCTTTGTTTTAATTGTGATTCTATTTGCTGCTACAGGTATTGGTAACGGATCTACTTTCCGTACTATTTCTATGGTATTTAATAAAGAACAAGCAGGACCAGTATTAGGTTGGACATCAGCAGTTGCTGCATATGGAGCATTCTTAATTCCTAAAATTATTGGTGAAAATATGAAATCAGGTACTCCTGAGGTTGCAATGTACGGATTTGCAGTGTTTTATGCATTTTGCGCAATCTTAAACTGGTGGTACTACTTAGGACCAAAAGCAGATATAAAGAACCCATAATAGTAATATGATATATAGCATAGAAAGGACTCTTTTGAGTCCTTTTCATGCTTAAAATTAAGTAAATTTGAAACATGAAAAAGATAACAATTGTAGATAAGAATTCAAAGAAAAGAGTAAGCAGTACTTTAGATAAAGATATGCGTAGAAAAATAGCGCAAGATGATCCGATAAAAAGAGAAGTAACTAAAGACCCTAGTCTTGATGAAGGTGATTCTCCAATGGACCCACCAGAAGCTTATTCAAAAAAGATTGAAGCAGTAACTTATGAGCAAATGCCTGATGTAATAAAAAAGTTAATGTTAGAGCATAAGGTTGCTATTAAGAAACTAAATATATTTGAAAAAGCTTTACATCAATATAAAGAAGATAAATGGAAAATTAACAAAGAGATAAATGATAGCTTCTCTGAGTTTTTTCATTTTTTTGATAGTGAGTTGTTATTGCATAACAGGAAAGAAGAAAAGGTTTTATTTCCTTTATTAGAAGAAAGATTTAGAGCAACAGGGGAGCATGGTACAGATACTTTTTCACAAACACCAGTTGATATTTTTGAAGATGATCATTATCAATTTATTCAATTAGGCACTTTAGCCTTTAATTTAATTGGTATTTCATCGCGTTTAGCAGATCAGGATTCAAAAAACATGGTAAGTGATATCGCATATCAAAATGGGTTAGAGTTAATTGAAATGTTAAGACTTCATATTTATAGAGAAGATGAAACGCTTTTCCAGCTGGCTTATAAATTGATTAAAACTGAAGAGTTTGATGAAATGAATGCTTTGATTGATAAAGTAAAATAATGGAACTTAAAAATAGCATAAAAGATACTTTTGGAAGGAAACACGATTACTTGCGTATTTCTATGACTGATAAGTGTAATTTTAGGTGTTTCTATTGTATGCCTGATGAGAAGATAAATTTTTATCCCAATGATAAATTAATGTCGGCTGATGAACTTTTGAATATAGCAAAGACATTTGTTTCGTTGGGGGTTAAAAAAATTAGACTTACAGGTGGAGAGCCATTAATAAGAAAGGATGCACGGGAGATTATTTCTCGATTAGCAAACCTTCCAATTGAACTAGCAATAACATCAAACGGATATTTATTAGACCAATATATGGAGTTGTTTCAAGAACTTGGGTTAGAGTCAGTAAATATTAGTTTAGATACTTTAGATGCTGAAAAATTCTATACTATTACTAAACGTAATTATCTTAATAAGGTACTTGATAATATTAAACTATTTGTTGATAATGGTTTTAAAATCAAAGTAAATATGGTGGTTTTAAAGGATGTTAATATTCATGAAATTGCTGATTTTATTGAGTGGACAAGAAACGATAAAGTTCATGTTAGGTTTATAGAGTTCATGCCTTTTAATGGAAACTCTTGGGATTTTTCTAAAATTGTAAGCTATAAAGAAATCCTAAATATTGTAGATGAGAAATTTGAATACAGTAGAATTAAGGATGCAAAAAATGATACTGCAAAAAATTTCCAATTGAAAAATGGAAAAGGTACTTTTGCAGTGATAAGTTCGGTTACTGATTCATTTTGTGGGACATGTAATAGAATAAGGCTTACAGCTGATGGAAAAATAAAAAATTGTTTATTTTCTAATGGTGAGCTAGACCTACTTACTGCTTTTAGAAATGGAGAAGATATTGAAAAATTAATATTTCAGAATATTGAAACAAAGTTTGAAGAGAGAGGAGGGCTTCCTAAATTTGAAGATATTAAACAAGAGCAAGACCTTGGAAAGGGAAGGTGTATGTTTGCAATTGGAGGTTAATAAAACAACAAGTATTTAGATGATAAAGTGTGAGAATTGTAGTATTAAAAATTGTTTATTAAGTAATCATTGTTCTAATGAATGGCTAGAGGTAATTGATGTTTACAAGAAAGAATTTAAGTTTAGCAAAGGCTCAGAAATTATCACTCAGGGAGATAGAGTAGAAGGAATCTATTTTATTGAATCGGGAATGGTTAAAATTAGCCTTAGTCGTGAAAATCAAGAACGAATAATAAGGCTTGCAAAAGAAGGAGATATTTTAGGGCATAGAGGGTTTGGTAATGATTATTTTTATCCAATTACTGTTAAAAGTCTTACTGATGTTACCCTTACTTTTATACCAATGGATATCTTTATAAAGGTATTAAAAGCAAATGCAAATCTATCGTATAATATGATGATCTTCTTTGCTGAAGAACTAAAAAATACTGAAAAAAGAATGCAACAAATGTTGCATATGACTGTTATTGAAAGAATTTCTACTGCAATAATGTTTAATATTGATGCCTTTGGACTTGATGAGGATAACATGTTAAAGTATACGTTAAGCAGAAGAGAGTTAGCTAGTTTAGTTGGAGCTACCTACGAAACAGTGGTGAGAATGCTAAAGAAGTTAGAAGAGCAAAAGGTCATTAAAAATATTGGGAAACAAATCAAAATATTGAATTTAGGAGAGATTAAAAAACACTGTGTAAAGCATAGTTAATTTATTGCTATACATGATATGAATCATAAAAATATTTATTTTCTGCAACTATCTTTGTTGTATAAAATAAATAAAAATGAAAGATAAAACAGTAGCACAAATTGTTGCCTCAGATATGAGAACTGCAACAATATTTAAAAAATATGGTATTGATTTTTGTTGCGGAGGAGGAAAGCCTGTAGCAGAAGCTTGTAAAGGAAAAGGTGTAGAAGCTTTAACAATATTTAAAGAAATAGAAGTGTTAGATGCTGCAATGGCTGATACTAATTTTGATAAAATGGAATTAGATGTTTTAGCCAATCATATTTTAACAACTCATCATAAATATGTTAAGGAAACAACGCCAATAATAATTGAGTTTGCTAATAAAGTAGCAAAAGTTCATGGTCATGCACAACCAGAAACAATTGAAATAGCAAAGCTATTTAATGAGGTAGCAATTGAGTTGCAACAACATTTAATGAAGGAGGAGGGGATATTGTTTCCTCACATTATAAATTTGGCTGTAGCAAATAGAAGTAATGAAGAAATTACTATTCCTTTTGGCTCAGTACAAAATCCAATTAGAATGATGGAGCTAGAGCACGATAGTGCTGGGGATATCTTTAAAGAGATAGAAAAGTTAAGTGATAATTTTACACCGCCACCTTTTGCATGTAATACATACAAAGCTCTTTACCACCATTTAAAGGTATATCAAGATGATTTACATATTCATATTCATTTAGAAAATAACATTCTATTTCCTAAAGCAATTGAAATGGAAAATGCTACTAAAAACTAAACAGTTAAAAGCCCTATAATATTTATAGGGCTTTTTTATTAGTTTATTAGGTAATAATAAAAGGTGTTAAGCAATTTAACACTAGCTAAGGCTAATACTAAAGCAAGTAAATATCTTACACCTTTATTTGTCATTTTTTTACTACCAATATAGCTTCCAGCAAACCCTCCAATTATAGCTATTATTACCCATATCCATATAGTATTTATAGGGGTATAATTTCCTGAATTTATAATTCCTAAAAGTGCACTTGATGAGTTTACAAGGATAAATAAGGCTGAGATTGCTGCTGCTTCCTTCATCTTTGCCCAACCAAAGAGTAATAAGAGTGGGCTTAAAATGATTCCTCCCCCAATACCTATTAGTCCTGAAATAAACCCTAATATAGCTCCAAATAATAATCCTATTCCAAATGGTAGTTGACTTAATTTCTCCTGTTCTTTTCCTATAAGTCCTAGCATTTTAAGTACTGCAAATACTAGAAATAAACCTAAGATTCCTTTATAAAGTCCAGAGGCAATTTCTATTGTTCCCCCTAGGTATGCAAGAGGAATAGAACTTATTGCAAATGGTAAAAATACTTTCCACCTAAAATACCCAGCTTTTTGATATTGATAAAAGGATATGCCTGCAACAAAAATATTTAAGGTAAGTGCAGATGATTTCATTAATATAGTCTCTACTGCAAAAAGTGCCATAATAGCATGATAACCACTTGCTCCTCCATGACCAACTGAAGCATAGAGAAATGCCATTATTAATATACAGATAAGAATATATTCCATCTTTAGTCGTGTCTTCTACCTTTTATTACTCTGTAGATGTGTAGTATATAAGGGAAAAGAGCATCCATACTTTCTGTAGCTCCTCTAGTTGACCCTGGTAATGCAATTATCAAACAATCATTTATAAGCCCGGCAACGCCTCTTGATAACATTGAGTAGGGTGTACGCTCTTGTCCATACGCTCTTGTAGCCTCCATTATTCCTGGTATTTCTACATCTAGCATAGGTCTTAGGCTCTCTGGAGTAATATCTCTTGATGATAATCCTGTACCTCCAGTTGTAATAATTAGCTTACTACCTAAGGCTAAACTATCCTTAACTAGATCCTGTAACTCTTGTTTTTCATCAGGTATAATATGATATTTAATATTGTTAACAGCACATTCATTTAGTTTGCTTACAATAGCTTTTCCTGATCTGTCTTCTTTCTTTCCTGCAGAGATACTATCAGACATTACAATTACGCTTGCCATTAAATCAGGAGCGATATCTTTTATAAAGTCTGATTTTCCACCTCTTTTTTCAAGAAGTTTAACATCTGATATTTCTAATTCTGTTTCTACAGGTTTTAGCAAGTCGTAAAGTGTTACTGCAGTTGTTGTTGCTCCATAAATTGCTTCAATTTCACAACCTGTTTTATATATTGTGGTTACAGATAATTTAATGATAACTTTATCTCCTTCAATTTCAAAATAAATATCAGAATTCTCTGTTGGCATAGGATGACAATGAGGAATAACTCCTGATGTATTTTTAACGGCTAACATTCCTGCTATTTTTGAAATCTCAAAAGGATCTCCTTTAGGCACAGTTTTATTTTTAATTGCTGCCATCCCTAAAGGTCCAATTTTTACAACTGCCTGTGCAGTTGCTGTACGTAGTGTTTTAACTTTCCAACTTATATCTTTCATTTTATTCTTTTTTAATTTTTCTAATTCTTTTTAAACCCAATTATGTTTTTCTCCTTCAATAAGTTCTTTTTTCCAGATAGGAGCCCTTTCTTTTATTGCTTCTACAACTGCTCTTGATGCATCATAACTTACACCTCTGTGTTTTGAGGATACAAAAACAAATAATGAAATTTCACCTGCTTTTACCATTCCTATACTATGATAAATATGCATACAGGTAATATCATATTTCTCAAAAATTCCTTCTCTTATTTCACTAAAAATACGCTCAGCCATATCTTCATAGGCAGAGTATTCTATTCCTGTAACAGATTTTCCTTCATGTTTATCGGCTCTTACCTGTCCTAGAAATATATTATGTGCTCCAATTCCAGTTTTATGACTGTGGTTAGCAATTGACTTTGCAATTTTATCAGGACTTATAGGTCCTTGTGTTAATACATTTTTTCCCATTTCTATTATTTTTACCCTCCTGCAAAAGGCGGTAATAAAGCAATTGTATCACCATTATTTAAGGAAGTATTTTCTGTTATTATTGATTGATTTAAAGCCAATTGAAATGTGCTTTCAGTTAGCTTAGGATATTTTGAATTTAGAATCTCTTTAAGTTGATTACTCGTTGCAATTTCAGTTAATTCCATCTCTTTACATGCAGTAATATCTTCAAGGATCCCAAAAAAAAGTACTTTAATTTTCATAGTAGCGTTTTAGGTCGTTTTTATCGTTAATATTAATAAATTCTTTTAATGTCTCGTCTTCATCTTTAAAATAAACTTTCTTATAGTTTAGGTTTTTTATGATATGTTGTAATTTATATTCTTTATTGTTAATCATTTCCTTTAATATAGGTATACAGCTTTTGTTATAATAAGCTGTAAGGGGATCAAACCTATTATGATGATAAGGAAGTATCGTATCATAATTTTCAGTTTTGATTAATAGTTGCTTTATTACTGTAGCACTAATGTTAGGAGTATCACAACTCATTACAAGGTTAGCCGTTGTTTTACTTTCTTCTAAGCAGCTTAAAATCCCGCCAACAGGACCAATTCTACCATATTTATCTTTAATGATTTTATGACCTAAGTAATTGTAGTTATTATTATTAGCACTTATAAGTATTGTATCACAAAAAGGAGTGAGGTTTGTAATTACTTTCTCAATCATTTTTTTTTCATCAAGTTGAATTACTCCTTTATCAGTTCCCATCCTAGAACTTAAGCCTCCAGCTAATATTATAGCAGTTATTTCCATTAGCGCGGTAATAAGTGAACTTCAACATTATCCCCTGTTTTCCATAACTCTTTATCCTTAAGATATACTAAGCAATTAGCAGCAGCAAAAGAATTTAAGATATGAGAATCTTGCCCTCCTAAAATATCAACTCCATTAGCATTAATCTTTCCTTTTAAAAAGTGGGCTCTGCTTGTTTTTATCTTTACATCTTTTAGTAAAATAGTACTTAATTTCTGTAATTCAAAATCAGAAAAGCCCATCATCTTTTTTATTGTTGGATAGATATATTCATAATAAGAGGTAATTACAGCAGCAGGGTTTCCAGGTAATGCAAAAAACAGGGTGTTATCCTTAGTTCCAAAATAAAGTGGTTTTCCTGGTTTCTGAGCAATTTTATATAATTTTTTTTCAACTCCAATTGCAGCAAGAGCATCAGCAACTAAATCATATTTTCCTACTGAAATTCCTCCAGTAACAATTACAATATCATAAACATTAACATCTTCTAAAGTAGCTTGTAATTCTTCTAATGTATCTTTAGCTACTTCATGTTTAATATCCTTAACATTTTGTTGTTTTAGAAGCGATATAAGCGCTGTAGAATTACTTTCATAAATCTGACCAAATTTAAGAGGAGTACCTGGTTTAATTATCTCATTTCCTGTAGTGATAATTTTAACTTTTGGAGCTTGAAAGATTTTAACTTCTGAGTTTCCTAAAGCAGATAGGTAGGATGCAGTAGCAGGATTTATTATTGTTCCTTTTTTTAATGCAAGGTTCCCTTTTTGTATTTGTTCTCCTTTAATTCTGATATGCTTTCCTAGTTTATTTTTATAATCAGCATTAATTTCAATACTATCTCCTTTTGGGGTAGTTTCCTCAAGCATTACTACGGTGTCAGCGCCTTCAGGTATTGGAGCTCCAGTATAAATAGGGGAGCAGCATGATTCTTGTACAACAACTGAAGTATTGTCTCCGGCTTTTACTTCTTCCTGAAGTTTAAATTTTAAAATTCCTCGTTCAAAATCAGCATATTTAAATGCATAACCATCCATGGCTGAATTATTAAAAGAAGGGATATTGATTTCTGCAATGATATCTTCTGCAAGTATAGAACCAACGGAAGCTATAACCTTTTGTTTTATAGCCTTTGTTTTTTTACTTTCTAAAAATATTATTTCTTTTGCTTTTTCTACACTAATCATATGACAAAAGTACTCTTATCAGATATGCAAAATAGTGATATATATCATAGAAATAAAAAAAACCGACAAATGTCAGTTTTTTTTATTTTAAGCTATTTAATGAGTTTTTTTATAACCAGGCAAGGTTTAACTCTAATAAACGGTAAAAACTAACACCTGCTGACATAAATAAAATAAATAAGTTTACCATTACATGGTTAAATTCCTCTCTACCAATATGTACAACTATAGCTCCTGACATAACCATAGCTAATCCCATACAAGCCATAGGAACTAACCATAAGTAAGCTCCAAATGCAAAAGGAAGTATTACTCCTAATCCTCCTAGTAATTCTAATACCCCAATAAATCTAATTGTTTGTATATTATAATCTTCAGCCCAACTTACTTTCTTTAATAAGCTTTCTCTACTATTGGTTAATTTTAAAAATCCAGCTAAAATAAATATTATAGCAATTATTATCTGACATATTAATACGAATGTAGCTTCCATAGTTTAGTTTTTTAGGTTAATACTGCAAATATATAAAAATATGACATATGTCATAAAATACAGTTTAATGAATTGTTAACACTTATTATTTTAAAGCAGTAGCTATAGTATTAAAATAGAAGAGTTATAAAAAAAGGAGAAGCAATTGCTTCTCCTTTTTTTAATTTTTTTAGAATAATTATTATCTAATAATAAGCTTTCTTTTAATAGAAGTATTATCTGATTTTATATTCATGATATATAATCCTGTTTCTAAATTAGAAGTATTTAAAGAAATAGTATTAGCGTTTACTTCTTTACGTAATACTAATTGTCCTCTTAGGTTATATACTTCAATAGTATTGATTCCTACAGCATAACTAACCACATTAACTTTATTGCTTGCAGGGTTAGGGTATATCTCAGTTGATGATTCAATAACATCATTAATAGCTGAAGTGCTTCCTAAACCAAGAGCTATATAAATCCTAGGGTTTAAATACCCTTGAATAGTATCAAGGTAAGTGTTTCCTTTTTGAGATGACATATCAGGGTTACCTAATAATGATAATGCTGCACCTGTACCAGCTGGAACTCCATGATAAGCTGCAAAAGCAGGATCATAAGTTGCATTATCCCACCAGTCCCAAGGAGACCCTTGTTCTTCTTCTAAACCAACTGGTGTTGGAGTAGTAGATGGAGCAGGAGTAATAAACTTATAGAAACCTTCATATCCATCATTATTTACATTAGCAGCATTTGTAAAGGCATCAGTAAACCCTGCTTGAACAAAAATATCATTATTACCAAAAGAATTTGCATAATGTTGTACTGTTCTACTACCCATAACTTCAACAACAAAATCTCCTGTAGTAGGTACAATTACATCACCAGTATCTAAAGGAGCATAAGGATCATTTTCACAATGGAAAGAAACCATTGGTACATCACCAGCTTCAAGCCAAGAGATATCAGCAAGAGCACCTCCTAAGTTAAATGCTAAATTAATATCATTACTATATGAAGGGTTATTTGGGATATTAAATAACATACTTCCTACAATATTTCCTAAAGTATCATAAATAGGAGCATAAGTTGAATCTGTTCCATCAATATTACCAAATACTGGAGGGTAAACATATGGAGTTGGAGCAGTAGGGTCTGTAAAATCTAAGAATTTAGGAAGGTATAACTCTGATGTAGTGTCAAGAGTAGCATATCCTAAAGAAATATAAGCACCTGTTCCTTGACCTCCTAAAACAATTTTATTAGGATCAATTCCGTATGAGTTTCCTGTAGCTTCAGTCATTCTCATATATCTAACCATAGCTTTTGCATCTTGTATTCCTCTATATGCTGCTTGTAAAAGAGTAGATGTTCTTACATTTTGATCACTTGAGCTAGGATTCCATCCTAAACGGTTATCCATAGCAACGGCAACATAACCTTTTCTTGCCCATCTCATACATTGTTGAACTATTGAAGAATCAGTTCTTGATCCTGTAGCTTGACCATTAATTACTGGAGGTAAAAAACTACCTGTATGAGTAACAATAATTACAGGACGGTTTGTTAAACTATCTCCTGTTGGTTCATATATATCACAATTTAAGTTTGCTGGAGCAGGAGGCAAGTTTTGTAGCATTGGTAAAATGCTAATATTTGTTGCGTACTGTTCTGTAGTAACAGTTACATCTGTAAATACATCGTCAAGATATCTATCTTGTGCACTTGATGTAAAACCCAATAATGCTAAGGAAACAAAAAGTGTTGCTTGTAAAGTTTTTTTCATATCTATTTTTTTTATTATTAATATGTTACAATAATACAAAATTTAATTTAGTTCAAATAATATTGAGCAATAGGTCATCCTACCAATATAAGGACCTCCATAAACTTCATAGTGCATATTATTTAATATGTTAGATGATCCTAATTTAATAGTAGCATTTAATTCAGTTAGTTTTTTACTAACCTGAACATCAATTAAATCGTATGTAGGCACATTACCAGTAAATTGAGGAGATCCTTCGTATTTAAATCCTTCAACCCATTTATAATTAATACTAAACCCAAAATCTCTTAAATATAGTTTTGTATTAGAAAAATTCAGATCCCTTCCCACAAGCCCTAAATTATATTTATGTTCAGGAGTATTGTATGCAGGGATAATTGGGTCTTCTGTTCCTTCTTCATTTAATTTATTCCAAGAATAATTAGCATTCAGGGTAAATGTAGGGTTTATATAATAGTTAAGTCCAATAGATGCACCTTGAGTAGTTACCGTGTTTTTAGCATTTGCAGCCATACGGTAAGCTTGTAATGATTGCAATGATATTTCATAAGCATCAGGGTTATCATTTCCAATGGTGTCATATTTGACACCTATTTTATAACCAATAAAATCAGTATATTCTGAGTAGTAATAGTTGGCATCAAGATAAAGTTTGTTGAAGAATGTACTTCTATATCCTATTTCAAATGATTTAGCTTTTTCAGGTTGTATAGGGTCTACACTAAAAAAAATTAAACTATCTTTTGATTGTTGAGCAGGAAGATAATAATTTATTAATGATTCAACAGTAACTAAATTCTCACCATAATCAGTACCATGCCCATTAAGGTTTCCAATAAGTATAGCTCTCCCAACATTATAAAATAAGTATTGGTCAGATAATGTTGGGTTACGAATAGCAGAAGAAAAAGATAGTCTAATTACATCCTTTTCAGTTGGTTTATAAACTAAAGAAGTAGCAGGGGAGAAGTTTAAATCAAAATTTTCATTTTTATCTGCTCTAAGGGTAGCACTTATTTTTAATACCTCTCCAAATAAATCTGTTTCAAAACCAGAATATAAACCAGCTTCATTGTTTACAATTTTACTTGCAGTATCCATAAATAAACTTCCTTTAGTATCAGGAGTATATTGCCTGAAGTTTGCTCCAATTTTAATCGTTGCAAATTCTGGGTTAAATTGATACTCTGAATGAATATGGTTTAGTGATGATTTATCATAGAATCCTGTTCCACCTTCTAAGTATGATACTTTTGAAGTGATATCTTCTAGGGCATCATTAAATGCATCAGTTCCTGGTTCTAGCCTGTTTGTTTCAAAATCAGTTAAATCTCTTACATTTTTATGTGTTGCTATAATTTGCTCAGCATTTGAGTTAATAACAGAATCACTCATACTCATCCAATCCAATATATCAATAGGGTTACCATTAAAGTAATATTCTGTCTGGAATGTAATAGGGTTAAATACTAGGTCAGGTTTGGACCAATTTACATTTCCCCACGAAAAATTATCTCTCCAATTGTTTTTATATGCTGTGTACCAGTCTTGATTAGAAATAGTATTATATTCTTGTAGCTTTAGTGCAGTAAATACAGCATCATAAGAATCTCCAGCATCTTCCTTAGTTCGGTAGGCTCTAATAAAGAATTTATCTTTTTGTACTACTTCAAATTTATGTTGTACAAACTCAATGTTTTTTAGGCTAATTCTATTATCACCTTGATAAACAGTTGTTCCTGTGCTATAATTTAGACCATAGATAACCTCAGTTTTTTCATTTAACATATAATGAAGTGAAGTTTGAGCTTTTAGATTCTCAGTATTGTAATCTACGATATCCTTTTCCATATAACCGGTACGGTGAAACTTTCCTAAACCAGGGAAATCAAAATAATTTAGATTAAAATTATTAGAAACATCATTTAAACTACCATCTGTATCTTCATCACCATATCTATTTATAGCATCATAGCCTCCAGGGTTACTTGCTGGAGTAGTGCCATCAACAGCAGCCATATTATCAGCCTCCCAATCATGAGCTTTCATGTAAGAGACATTAATTTTATAAGCAAAAAGGTTATTTCCTTCTTTATCTTTTACTACTTCTGCAAAGCGAATAGAATTTTCAAAAAGTTCTCTTTCTCCAAATTTATATTGTATAGCTAATCCAGGCTGCATAAAAGGATTTCTACTGGTCATACTAATTACTCCATTAAAAGCATTTGGTCCGTAATAAGCTGAACTGGCACCTTGTATTATTTCAACTTTCATAATATCAAGTTCCGATGATCCTAGAAAATTTCCTAATGAAAAATTTAGTCCAGGGGATTGATTATCTACTCCATCAATTATTTGTAATGATCTTACAGGAGAAGTACTATTAAACCCTCTGGTATTAATTACTTTAAACCCTAAACTAGCAGCAGTAATATCTACACCTTTTAGCGCACCTAGTCCATCATAAAAGTTTGCTGATGGAGTTTCTTTAATAGCAATTATATCTAGAGCTTCAACAGTAAGAGCAGCTTCTTTTTGTTTTTCTGTGATTCTAGAATCAATTATTTTTACTTCTTTTAAACTTTTACTGTCAGGGAATAGTAAAATAGGTTTAGGTCTATTATTTTTAATAACAACTTCAATGGTTTTATATCCTAAAAAAGAAAGCTCTAAAGTTATAGGAAGTTCTTTATTAATCGTTAATGAGTATTGCCCATTAAAATTAGTAGAAGTACCAGTGTTTTCTCCTTTAACAATAACATTAGCTCCAATTAAGGTTTCTTTTGTTAGTCCATCACTTACAATACCTTGTATATTTGTTTGTCCGAAACTAAGATTATATAGGAGTATAAAAGCTAAGAGTAAAATTTTATTCATAGAGTATTTTTATGTAGGTTCGCAATTTACAAATAATAAGCAATTTTTAAGTGTCAGTAATTTATTATAATTCACAATTTATAAATAAAGAGGATTTATGTATTAAAGGTACAGATAGGGCTTTTAACTATGGAGATGGTTTTTTTGAATCTGTTAGGATAATAAATGCTACTGTTTTTAACTTAAGTGCTCACCTTAAAAGAATAGATTTAGCTTTTAAGGTGTTAAGGATAATTCCTTTTAAAGATGATTTAAGGATAATTTTAGATAAATTAATTACACTTAATAAGATACAAAATGCTAATGCTAAAATAAAATTGAGCAGGGGTGGAGTAGGAAAGTATCTACCTGATAGTTCAGCTGTAAATGTATTAATTACAATAGAAGAATTGGATACTGGATTTACACATAATACACCAATAAAGCTTTGTGCTTACAGGGAGCAATTAAAGGCAAAAGGAAGCTTATCTAATATTAAATCTTCTAATGCTTTGGTTTCAGTTTTAGGAGCGATATATGCAAGAGAGAAGAAAATAGATAACTCTATATTATTTAATAGTAACTTTGATGTTATAGAAACAAGTAACTCTAATTTGTTTATTGTTAAAGATGATGTAGTAATTACTCCACCAATTAGTGATGGTTGTGTTGCAGGAACAATGCGTAACCTCTTATTAAGTTTAGATAAGAATATTAAGGAGAGGACTCTAAATATTAATGACCTTATGCTGGCTGATGAAGTATTTGTTACTAATGCTATTAGTGGTATAACATCAATAGAGTCAATAAAAGATGAGAATACTTTTAAAGGATTTACTTTTGATAGAGGAGAAGCTTTACAGCAAGAGCTGATTAATTTAAGCTTGGGTCTTTAGGTAAGTTGGCCCATATAGCATATTTTCCTGATTGTTTTTTTATAATATCACTCCAAAGTTTAGCATTAGAATATTGCATGCAAACTTCTTTTGTACTTCTTTGTACAAGCCATGAATCTTCTCTTATTTCATTGTTTAGTTGCTCAATACCCCACCCTGAATAACCAGCAAAAAATCGAATCTGATTATTACTAATTTTATTACTGTTAATAAGTTCAAGTACAACATCAAAATTTCCTCCCCAATATAGCCCTTCTAGTATTTGTTTTGATTCAGGTATAGTGTCTCCTAGTGTATGTAAAAACTGTATTGTGTTTTTTTCTACAGGCCCTCCTAAATAGATTAGAAAATCACTTGAGGAAACGTTTTCCAAGATATCGTTTAGTTTTATTTTTGTTGGGTTATTTAATACTAAACCTATAGTTTCATCATTGTTATGATGAGTAAGCAGCACTACACTCTTAAAAAATACGGGGTCTTTTAATGAAGGGTCAGAAATTAATACTCTTCCTTTTTTTGCTTTCAACATAAATAAAATATCTTTGTTAAACTTTTGTAAATATAAGGATTGTAAATAAAGAGTACCTATGAATATTAAAAATATAAGATTAAATTATAAGAAGTCAAAAATTGACTTTAGTAATATATCTGATAATCCGATTGATTATTTTTTAAAGTGGTTTTCAGATGCTTTAGCAGTGAATAAAGATGAAGCAAATGCTTGTGTCTTATCTACTGTTTCATTAGAAAGTATTCCAGCATCAAGAGTAGTGTTGCTAAAGGCAGTTAATGAAAATGGGTTTACATTTTTTACTAATTATTCAAGTAATAAGGCTGCCGATATTGAGCATAATAATAATGTTGCACTTAATTTTTATTGGCCTGAGTTAGAGCGACAAGTAAGAATTGTAGGTACTGCTGAAAGGATATCAGCTGCAGACTCTGATGCTTATTTTAAAAGTAGACCAAGAGAGAGTCAGATGGGAGCTTGGGTATCAGATCAGAGTAAGGCAATAAATATGTATTACAATTTTATGGATACCTTAAATAAAATTGAAAGTAAGTTTAAAGGTGAAGAAGTTGAAAGGCCATTACATTGGGGAGGCTATTGCATAAGTCCTAAAACTGTAGAATTTTGGCAAGGAAGACCTTCAAGATTGCACGATAGGTTAGTTTATGAAATTAACCAAGACGGAACCTGGGAAGCTAAAAGGTTAGCTCCTTAACCTAAAATATAACTAAACTTTAAGCTTTTTTTGTTGTAGTTTTCTTCTTAGTAGTTGCTTTTTTAGCAGCAGACTTCTTTTTGGCAGCAGTTTTCTTAACAGTTGCTTTTTTAACTACTTTTTCTTTTTTCTCTTCTACTTTTTTTGGTTTAGCAACATAAACTTCAGTAGCTACCTTTTTAGGTCTTGTATTTCCATATGATCCTTTAAAGATTTTTCCTTTTCTTGATTTTCTATCTCCTCTTCCCATAATTCAAATATTTTTTGTCAAATATAAGAATTATTTTTTATCATATTTTTCTAAGAATTGTTCCTCAATTTGAGCAGATGATTTTATACTCTTTCTTAACCATTTTAATAATACCTCATTTCTTTCGTTTTCGGTCATCCTGTAATCAAAAGCAGCAGCTCTTAATTTATAAGTAAGGTGCTGTAAACACAAAGATACTGAAACAGAAATATTAAAGCTTTCAGTAAAACCATACATAGGGATTTTCATTCTTTTATCAGCAAGTTCAAGAGCTTGTTCACTACAACCTAGTACTTCTGCTCCAAAAATTAAAGCTACCTTATTATTTGTAACATCTAATTCGTATAAGTCAACATCAGTATTATGAGGTGTAGTAGCTACTATTTGATAACCTTTTGCTTTTAAATCTTTTATAGCATCTACTGTATTGTGTGCTTTTTGGTTATAATGTTTAAGGTTAATCCATTTAGTTGCTCCCATTGATACCTCAGTATTATCTTCAAATAGGTTATCATTTTCTATTACATGTACATCTTGTATTCCAAAACAATCAGCCGAACGAATAGATGCTGAAATATTTCTTGCCTGAAATACATTTTCTAAAACTACTGTTATGTGTTTTGTTCTTTGTTGAATCTTTTCTTCAAAAAGATCACGTCTTTCATCAGTTACAAAGTTCTTTAGGTAATTTACTAAATCATGAGTTAGCTTACTCATAGTATACTAAAGCTTTCATTAATTTTATTTCCTTGTAAAAACTGCTGAATAGTCATAGGATTTTTTCCTTCAGCTTGTAAGTTTAATATTGAAATTGCTTTATCTTTTATAGTAATTTCAAAGAAGCTTTTATTATCAGTGTTAATACTTAAATGCTCTTCTTTTGAAGCACTAACTACTTTACTGTATTGTACTTTTATTCTTTTTTCTGAACCTTTTTCATCTTTTAATACAAACCAAGCTGATGGGCAAATTGCAACATCTTTTAATGGAGGCATTTTATTAATAAAAGGGGAGAGACCTCTAATAAGATTGTGTATTTCATCAACAGAATTATTCCAATTAATTTTACAAAGCTCTTTAGTAATTTTTGGAGCATCTTTCATTGCTGAAGTATGCATCTGCTCTTGAGAAGCTACATTTTCTTTTTCTATGTTTTTTAGAGTATTAATCAATAATGTACTTCCATTATTCATAAGTATATTATGTAACTCTGCCGCTGTAGTTGAGGTATTAAGCATTACTTTTTCTTGCTGAATAATAGCTCCTGAATCAATTTGTTTATCAATAAAAAAGGTGGTAATACCTGTATGAGTTTCACCGTTAATAAGCACCCAGTTAATAGGAGCTGCTCCTCTATAGTTTGGCAGAAGAGAGGTGTGAAGATTAATAGTTCCTTTAGGTGGTAAATTCCAAACAGATTTTGGTAACATTCTAAAAGCTACAACAACAAAAATATCAGCATTTAAAGCTTCTAATGCTTGACGAAAGCCTTCATCTTTTAAGTTTGTAGGTTGTAAAACAGGAATGTTATATTCAATACCAATTTCTTTTACTGCTGTAGGTTTTAGTTTTTTACCTCTTCCTTTTCTGCTGTCAGGGGCTGTAACTATTGCTACAATTTCATGTCCGTTGTCAATTAAGGCTTTAAGGTTGGTAGCTGCAAAAAAAGGAGTTCCAAAAAATACTATTTTCATACTACAAAATTACAGTTTAGGAATTACTAAATACTTTTCCATTGATATTTATTCCCAAACTTACCAACTTTATCATTATCAAAAAGGTACTGTAGTACATCTATAAGTTGTTGATGTGGAATAGTAGGTAGTAAAGTGCAAATTTCCTCTAGTTCAAGTTCAGTATTTATTAAAACAGATTCAATTCTAGAACTTATTTTTTGAAACTCAGCTTCTTTAATTTTTCTTCTTTTTTCTTTTACGCAATAATCACATTTATTGCAATTGTCACTATTAGTTTCTCCAAAATAATTTAATAATAGCTTACTTCTGCATATTGCAGTTTCATTAACATAATTAGTTATTTTATCTAGTTTATGTTCTTCATAAGCTTTTCTATCGTTCCATTTTTTTATATTAAGATCTAGGTAATCAGCATCCTGTCTTTCTTTTATAAAAGTAATTTGAGGGTTGTTATTTTTTGGAATGTATTTTATTATCTCAAGCTGAACCAATCTATTTAGTAGTCTTTTTACTTCGCTAATATTAGTTTTAAACCTTATAGCAATTTGCTCTTCATTTATAGTGGTGTAGTTGTTAAACAGATTGCTATAGGATCGTAATAATAACTTAATAAAGTTATCATAATATTTATTTGCTATCTGAAATTTATATAATTCATTATTATTTACATTCATTATTAACTTTGAAGGAGTATGCATAGCCTCTGTAAGCTTTAATAGTTCTTCTTTTTCCAAATACTTTAATATATTGTAGGTTTTTAAAGTACTAAATTTATAGCGTTCACTAAAAGCTACTATATCAAAGGTTATAGGTTCTTCAATAATTGTATGAGCGGCAATTTGTAAATAATTAGCTATGTTTTGATAACATTCTTTAATTGCTTCAACGGAAGGGTATCTTAATTCTAATAGGTCTTTCTGTTTTTTTACATCCTTATTATTTGCAAGTAAAAAAGCATAGGCTTGTTTTCCATCTCTTCCTGCTCTACCTGCTTCCTGAAAGTAAGCCTCAATAGTAGAGGGTAACTCCATATGTACAACTAGTTTTACATCAGCTTTATCTATTCCCATCCCAAAAGCATTAGTTGCTACCATTATTCGGGTTTGATTCTTAGTCCAGCTTTCTTGCCTTAAAGTTCTAGTCTTAGTTGGTAACCCTCCGTGGTAATAATTTGCTGAATAATGATTCTGAATTAAGAAACTTGTAATTTCTTTAGCTGCTTGTCGGCTACCAACATAAACAATTACTGAACTTTTAATTTTTTCAACTAGCTTTAGTAATCTTGCTTTTTTATCTTCTACTTTATCAACAACATAAGATATGTTTTCTCTTACAAATGAAGATTGAATAAGGTTATGTTCTTTAAATTCTAAATTATCCTGAATGTCATTAATAACAGTAGTAGTAGCAGTTGCTGTAAGGGCTAATATTGGTATATCTGGAAGTAGGGTTCTTAATTCCGAAATATGCCTGTAGGCAGGCCTAAAATTATGTCCCCATTCTGATATGCAATGTGCTTCATCAACAGTAATGAGGTTAATGTTCATCTCATTAATACGTTGTTGTACCAATTCATTTTGTAAGCGCTCAGGAGAAAGGTATAAGAATTTAACCCCTCCATAGATACAATTGGTAAGCGCTGTGTCAATTTCGCTATAATGCATATTAGAGGTAATAGCAACAGACTTAATTCCTTTTGATTTTAGGAAACGAACTTGATCATCCATTAAAGCAATAAGAGGGGATACCACTAAGCAAATACCTTCTTGCATTAGGGCAGGAACTTGAAAACAGATTGATTTTCCACCACCAGTAGGTAAAAGAGCAAGAGTATCTTTTTTATCAATTACTTGATTGATAATTTCTTCTTGCTTTAACCGGAAGTTAGTGTGTCCCCAATATTTTATTAATACATCAATAGCTTTCATGCTTTACGAAGGTACAAAAATTAAACTAATAAAAAAGACCACTGATAGCAGTGGTCTTTTAAAATAAAATATTGTTAGTTTTTTTATTCTTGATCTGCTAAGAAGCGTTCAGCATCTAAAGCTGCCATACATCCTGTACCAGCAGAAGTAACAGCTTGCCTGTAAACATGGTCTGCGACATCTCCAGCTGCATATACACCATCAATTTTAGTTTTTGAAGTTCCAGGGATTACTTCTAAATATCCAGCCTCATCCATAGCTAATTGCCCTTTAAATAAATCAGTATTTGGTTTATGTCCAATAGCTACAAAGAAACCTGTTGCTGCTATAGTTGTTTCTTCATTAGTTTTGTTATTAAATACGGTTACAGATTCAACACCTTTTTTACCCGCCTCACCATTAATACTTTTAGTTTCATGGTTAAACAATACTTCAAGGTTTGGTGTATTAAATACTCTTTTCTGCATAGCTTTTGAAGCTCTCATTTCATCTCTACGCACAACCATAGTAACCTTATTACACATCTTTGCTAGGTAAGTAGCTTCTTCAGCTGCTGTATCCCCAGCTCCAACTACAATTACATCTTGTCCTTTGTAAAAGAATCCATCACAAGTAGCACAAGCTGAAACACCATAACCATTTAGTCTTTTTTCATCTTCCATTCCTAACCATTTTGCTGAAGCTCCTGTAGCAATAATTACTGTTTCAGCTAAAACATTAGATGTTTCGTCAATTTCTACTTTAAATGGTCTTTCTGAGAAATCTACTTTAGTTACCATTCCCCATCTTGTGTCGGTGCCAAATCGCTCTGCTTGCGCTTTTAAGTCTTCCATCATTTCAGGTCCAGTAATACCATCTTTGTATCCTGGGAAATTATCTACTTCAGTAGTAGTAGTTAATTGTCCTCCTGGTTGTAAACCTTGTATAACTACAGGATTCATATCTGCTCTTGCAGCATAAATTGCAGCTGTATATCCAGCAGGTCCTGATCCAATAATAAGTACTTCAATTTTTTCTACTTCTTGTGTCATTGTTCTTCTTTTATATTAAAATGCTTCAAATATGTTTGGCGTATAACGCTCGGTAAAAATAGTATCTTTTTTCGCAACTACCTTAAAATAAACAGCTCCTTTTCCTTCCCATATTCCCAAACCATTAGTTATATTAGATTCTAGGTTCATAGGTTCACCAAAAGGGTTCCCACTCATTTGTTCTTGTAGGTCAGTACTTCTCCAAAATTTGAAAGATTTCTCATCTATTTGGCTCAACCTTATAATAACTTCATCAGCAGGAATTTCCTTTCCTAAGGAATCAATTTGACTCATATTAAAGTTTCCAGTTTCAGCGTCTTTGTTTCCTCTATCTTGGTCTGCAAATATTGCAGAACCTTCTCCTCTTTCAAAAAGGGTTTCAAAATGCTTAACTCCATTAAACCCTTCAAAATCGTTACGAACAGGAGCCCATAATGCTTTTACAAAATTAGGGTCTTCTGCTCCTAGAGGAGAAAGTATTCTTTTTGATTCAATCATAATATTATTCCCCATAGTGTCATTATCATTATAGGACATATAAAAATCACCATAACCAGGAAATTCTTCATCTTCAACAAACCAAAGACTATCTACAATTGGTTCTTCTTCAGTTTCAATAAAAGGGATATTAGTAGTTGATCTAATGGTATCACCATTATATACTATTTCTAAGGTGTAACGCTCTCCAAATTGAGCAAAGTCAGCACTAAAAGATTCAAGATCAGAATACACACCAACCTGACCTAGGGAATCTAATTGTACAAAGGTTAGTAACCTCTCTGTTTTATCACTCTTTCTTATTACTTTAATGTCTGTTACATCAGATAAGAAAACATCTAGTAGTTCATTTTCTGTAATAGGATCAAAATAGCCTTTAGATGAAGTAAGTTGAACTACAATAGGGTAGTTAGGTTGTATGTAGCCTTCAACAATAACTTTTGCTTTAGTATCGGGTAATTCTAGCGTAATTTCTTCTTCACAAGAGATTAAGAATAAACTAGTAACTAAGAAGTAAATTATATTATTTTTCATAGGATTAAAATTTAAAGTTCCAACTTACAGAAGGTAAGATTGGGAATAAAGAAGTTTGATATGCTTTTGATTGTAAACCACCAGTAGTTAAGCCACCACTACCATCAGCCGAAGTATCTTCTATATCAAGATATATAAAGTAAGGATTCTTACGATTGTAAACATTGTACACTGAGAAATTCCAAGTTGAATGGTATTTTTTATCAGGATTTTTAGTGTAATTAAAAGAAATATCAGCTCTATGGTAAGGGTCCATTCTATATTCATTTTTACCTGAATACTCTGTGTAAATATTTCCATTAATAATAAAACGTTCAGTAGGAATAGTAAGAGCAGAACCTGTTGCATAAACAAACACTAAAGAAGCTGTCCAATGTTTTGAAATATCATGATTAATTACTACTGACAAATCATGTCTTCTATCGTATTTTGCAGCAAATTCTTTTCCATTATTTATTTCTGGGAAAACACGATTAGTATATGAATGTGTATACCCAATCCAACCTGTTGTTTTTCCTAATGATTTTTTAAAGAATAATTCAATTCCGTAAGAATTTCCATCTCCAAGAGTTAAGGCATCATCTTGCCTTCCATTTGCATTGTCTTCAGGAACAGAACCTTCTTTGTATTCAATTAAATTTTTCATATCCTTATAATATGCTTCAATTGAGGTTTCAAACATATTATTCTTTAAGTTTTTAAAATAACCTAAAGTATATTGTACCCCTTCAGTTGGTTTTAATTTTGTAGATGAAGGTAACCATAAATCAGTTGGCATAGACATTCCCCCTATAGAAGCTAAGTGTATATATTGGTAGTTTTTACTAAATGAAGCCTTAACAGAAGAAGTATAGTCTAAACGATAACGCGTAGAAATTCTAGGTTCAAAATTACGGTATTGATTGTCTTTATTTTGTTCAAACTCATTAGCTAACATTGCTCTGAAAGTAATATCTCCAGCATGAGTAAAGGCAGTATAACGCCCTCCATAGTTAATTTTAATATCATCACTTAACTCAAAGTCATCAGCAAAATATAAAGATGCCTCATTAGAGTATTGTCTAAAAATTTTGTCAGGGGCGAAGTCTATACCTCCTGAGCCTCCACTAACACTTGCAGGCATAAAAGCATGGTAAATATATTGTGCTCCAAATTTAATATTATGTCGTTGATTAGGTAAATAAGTGAAGTCTAATTTTGTGTTCCAATCCTCAACCTGAGAAGATAGTTTAAACTCAAAATCTTGCATATTTGCTCCCATTTCAAATGAATAGTCGCTATAAATTAAAGAAGTATTTAAGAATAATTTATCTGTAAATAAATGATTCCATCTAGCGGCAGCAGTAGTATTACCCCAAGGAATATCAATATTGAAATTACCTGAAGGCGCAGCAAAACTTACAATATCATTTCCAAAATAACCACTTAAATAGAATCTATCCTTATCTGATAAGGTATAGTTTGCTTTAGCTGTTAAATCATAAAAGTAGTAACCGTTATTTTTTGCACTTTCAGATAAAAAAGGCTTTGCTAATAAATCAGCATAAGTACGTCTACCAGAGATAATAAAAGAAGATTTGTTTTTAACAATAGGCCCTTCTAAAGTAAGACGAGAGGAAATAATCCCAATACCACCTTCACCACCAAATTTTTGATTATTTCCTTCCTTCATACTAATATCTAGCACAGAAGCTAATCTACCTCCATACTGTGCAGGCATTCCACCTTTTATTAAATTAATATCTTTAATCGCATCAGCATTAAATACAGAGAAGAAACCAAATAGGTGAGAGGCATTGTAAACTGTTGCTCCATCTAATAAAATAAGGTTTTGGTCAGGACCACCACCTCTTACATAAAAACCTGAATTTCCTTCTCCACCAGATTGTACCCCAGGAAGTAATTGGATTGTTTTTAAAATATCAACCTCACCCATAAGTGCAGGCATTTGTTTTACTTTTTGTACATCAAGCCTAACTTGACTTACATTTGTAGTTTCAATATTTCTTTTACGTTCAGCACTTACTTCTACCTCTTGAGTAAATATGCTTTTAGTTCCTAAAGAAATATTTTGTTTAATATTTTTGTTTAAGGATATCTTAAATTCTTGCTCATCCATACCAATAAAAGAATAAACAAAAGTATAGTCTCCCTCTTCAAGTGTTAAAGAATAAAAACCATAATTATTGGTACTTGTACCTTTAAAGTTTTCTTTTTCGTAAATAGATACTCCTATAAGGTTTTCACCTGATTCTGAGTCCTGAACATAACCACTTATGGTATATTTATTTTGTGAAAAACTAGTAATACTTATTAGTGCTATTACTAGAGTTAGAAGGTGCTTTTTCATTTATAAAAATTTAATTTATGCAAACATACAACGATATAAGTATGAAACTAGTATTTTAAAAACGTTTTTTTCAAACTATTTTTTCTCAAATTTCAAATATAATATAACTCTAAAGTTTAATAATTGTGTTTTGATAGTCTTTATAATTAAAACCTTATTGTAATTTTTTTCTAAAAAAGTATTGTAGAACGGATATGCAAATTATCTAAAATTTACCTTTAGTTAATTATACTATATTAGCAAAAAAATAATTTTATGGATGCACATGTTATAATAGAGCCTTTATCAAGAATATGGTGGATGGGTATAATTGGGTCAGTTATATCAATAATCTTACTACTATTAGTTCTTAAGAATACTTCAGCAGTAGTAAGAAATAAATTCTCAAAAATCCTTAGCATTTCTTTTATTATAGTGTTTTTAGTTACTACTGCTACTGCTATAATATCTGGAAGTTGGAACATACAAGATAATTTACCGCTTCATCTTTGTAGAATTTCTTTTATAATTAGCATAATAGTATTATGGACTAAAAAGCAGTGGATGTATGAGTGGACCCTCTATTTAGCAATACCATCAGGGTTACACTCTATGCTTACACCAGAGTTAACTATGGGATTAAGCAATTGGTATTTATTTGATTATTATTTTGTACATGCTGGCTTAATTTTTGTACCACTATACCTTACCTATATTATGGGTTTTAGAACTAGAATAGATGCATGGAAAAAAACGTTTCTAAGAGTACAAATTGCTGTGGTATTAGTTTTACCTTTTAATTTTATCATTAACTCTAACTATATGTATTTAAAAGCAAGACCTATAGTTGATAACCCATTCTTAATTGGTGAATGGCCTATTTATATAATTTTCTTAGAGCTAATTATGCTTGTACATATCCTAATCATTCATAAAATTACACCTAAAAAGATTCTTATTAAGAATTAATCATTTTTAATTGTAAGCCTTAGTACTGAACATGCTGAGCTAACAGCAAACTTATCTTTCCCTGTACCAAATAAAATTGTTTTCCAAGAGTCTTTCTTAGGAGTTCCTAATACTAGTAAGTCATGCTCAGCTGTCAAGTTAGAAACAGTATCAATAGGGTGGTTCGATTGAATAATTTGAAGATTTCCATTAGTATCTTTCAGTTGCTTTTCAGCATTTTTCTTTATAGCTTGTAATTCTTCTTTAGAAGTGTTTTCACTTACTACATGCAATAGAGTAAACTGAGCATTATAATACTTACATAATTTATTAGTTGTTTCAATAAGTTTAACAGCATCTCTACTGCTAGGTCGTATCGCTAATAAAACAGTATTGAAATGCATTAAACCATTACATTTAAAAAGAGCAAAATTAGAGTTGATATGGCTTACTATCCAACCAATAGGGTTGTTAAAAAATATACCATTATAAGCCCTTCCATTCCAACCTAGTACTAACCAATCAATATTTGTAATTTCACTTAAAGCCTGCATAGTATCAGATAACTTATGTGTAGCAATAGCTTCAAAATTAATTGTTAGGTTTATACGTTTACTTAACTTATTAACTGTTCGTTCTAAAGATTTTGTTTTAGGTTTCTTTTCTTTAAAAGCATCTAAAGAGGTTTGATCAGGAACTTCAGTAATATTTATAGTCTGTATTTTCTCCTTTGAGTTTAAAGAAGCTCCTAATTCAATTAAGGTGGAAGGGGAAATTTCATTTCCTAATAAAGGAACTATTACCCCAGTATCTTTATCAATATTAATATCTACTAACTCTTTTCTTTCTTTATCTTCTAGTTCTTTTAAGCGTAAATAGTTTCTTTTTTTTCTGAACAATAAGTATAAAGCAGGCATATGTCCATATCTTTTTAATACTCCAGTACGTGAGGCGTTAATACCGTATGAAAAGTAAACAATACAACCAATAAGTACTATAAATAAAATAGAAAGGATAGGCATTAACCCTAAATAAAATAACAGAACTAATCCACTTAAAATTCCAAAAAGTTGAACATAAGGGTATAGTGGAGATTTGTAAGAAGGCTGGTACCATTGTACTGCTGTTTCTCTTAAGACTATTACACATAGGTTTACCATAATAAACATACTAACTTTAAAAGCACTAGCAAGTTTAGCAATCTTTTCAACATCTAAAAACAATATAACTAGTGCCATTAAAAGGCATGTAATTAAAATAGTATTAATAGGAGTAAGGTGTTTTTGATGTACCCTTGCAAGGTTAGTAGGTAATAATTTGTCAATAGCCATTGCAAATGGAAATCTTGAAGATGCAAGAATTCCTGAGTTCGCTAATGAGATAAGTGTTACAACACCTATAATTGCTATACCATATGCAAAACTTTTACCTCCTAAAGCAGCTGCTAGAGTATAAATAGGTTTTATATCTATACCTAATTCACTAAGAGGAACATTTCCTACTAAAGCATAAGAGATAGCAATGTAAATACCAGTAATAAGGAGTAGTGAAAATAGCATTGCCAAAGGAATATTCTTGCTTGGATTTTTTACTTCACCAGCAATAGCAGCAATTTTAGTAACCCCAGCGTAAGCAACAAATACAAAAGCAGTTGTAGTTATTAAGCCCATATTTCCTTTAATCATAAAAGGAGATAAAAGCTGAGTGTCTACAGCTGGAATACCTAAAAATAAAAGAATAACAAGGCTTAATAAGCTTAAACTAACAATTACCAATTGAACTTTTCCAACTTTTTTAACCCCAAAAATATTGAGTAGCATTATCAATACTAAAAAAGTTAATGATATGTATTTTACATACACAATAGGGATGTTAATCAATACAAGTAAATAAGCTCCTATACCTACTAAAGCAAATGAGCTTTTTAATAATAATGAAATCCATAACCCTAAACCTGATATAGTCCCCATTAAAGGTCCTAAAGCTCTTTCAATATATACATATGCACCACCAGAGGCTGGCATTGCTGTTGCTAATTCAGCTTTAGATAAAACTGCAGGAAGTATGCAAATTGCAGCTAATAAAAATGCCAACCAAATAGAAGAACCTGTTTTTGCAGCAGCAATACCTGGTAATACAAAAATCCCTCCTAACATTCCCGCAATACTTATTGCAATTATAGCTGATAATGTTAATTTTCTTTCTAGTTTTTTCAAATTATTTTCATTTTATGCAAATAAAGAAAATATATGCGAATATCAATTGTAAATTGTCAATAAAGAATGAGTATTTAATACCTTTGCAAAAAATAAATATAGCATGAAGAAGTTAGTATTATCTGATTTACACGAAAATATAGGAGGTAAAATGGTTGAGTTTGCAGGGTATTATATGCCTGTGCAATATGAAGGTGTGAAAATAGAACATAAAACTGTTAGAGAAGCTGTAGGGGTATTTGATGTTTCTCATATGGGAGAGGTTTTTGTAAGTGGTGATAAAGCCTTAGACTTTTTACAATATATTACTTCTAATGATGTATCTAAATTAACTCCAGGAAAAGTACAATATACTTGTTTGCCTAATAATGATGGAGGCATTGTTGATGATTTTTTACTTTATATGTTAGACGAAAACAATTACTTATTAGTAGTTAATGCTTCTAATATGGAAAAGGATTTAGCTTGGATTAAACAACATAACTCTTTTGGGTGTACCATTAATAATCAATCAGATAATTATTCTTTATTTGCAGTACAAGGGCCTAAGGCTATTGATTTATTACAAGAATTAACAGCAGTAAATTTATTTGATATTAAGTATTATAATTTTAAGATAGGGACCATTGCTGGAGTAGCAGATGTTGTATTGTCCAGAACAGGATATACTGGAGAGATAGGCTTTGAGCTTTATGTAAAGAATGAAGATGCAAAACAACTTTGGGATGCTCTTTTTACTACTTCAATTGAATTAAAACCAATTGGATTAGCAGCAAGAGATACATTACGTTTAGAAAAAGGATTTTGTCTATATGGTAATGATATTAATGATACAACTTCTCCTATAGAAGCAGGTTTAGGGTGGATTACAAAGTTTTCAAAAGACTTTGTTAACGCTGATGCTTTAAAATTACAGAAAGAAGAAGGACCTAGTAAAAAACTTGTTGGCTTAGAACTTATTGATAAAGGAATAGCAAGAAAAGATTATCCTATTGTTAGTGCTGATGGTACTGAGGTTGGTGTTGTTACTTCAGGAACAATGTCACCAACACTTGAAAAAGCTATTGCAATGGCCTATGTTCCTAAAGACTCATCAAAGGTAGGAAGTGAAGTGTTAATACAAGTAAGGAAAAAACAACTTAAAGCTAAAGTTGTTGCTTTACCTTTTTTAAAATAAATATGAAAAGAAATATATCTGTTTGTTTTACTCCTGATCAATTTCATTTATTTGCTGATGGAAAGTCAACTGTAGTTGTAGTAGATTTATTAAGAGCAACATCTGTTATCTCAACAGCATTTGATCAAGGGGTTAAAGCTATTATTCCTGTGCAAACTTTGGAACAAGCTCTAGAGTATAAGGGGAAAGAAGGCTATATTGTTGCTGCTGAAAGAAATGCTATGCCTATTGAAGGGTTTGATTTTGGAAACTCACCATATCATTATATTAATGCTGATGTGGCTGGAAAAACTCTAGTGCTAACTACAACTAATGGAACTAAAGCAATTGAAATTGCAAAAGAGCATAAAGTAATAACAGCATCCTACTTAAATATTAATGCTGTTGCTAATTATCTAGCTAAAGAAAATAATGATATTATTATTCTTTGTTCGGGTTGGAAAGGGAACTTTAACCTTGAAGACCCAATTTTTGCAGGTAGTTTATCTAAGTTAATGTTAGAAACAAATAATTATGAAAGTAGTTGTGATTCCTTATTTGCTTCTATTGAACTTGTAAATAATGCTAAAGATAATTTGTTTGATTATCTTAGCACTTCATCACACAGGAAAAGATTAAAGTCCTTAAATATGGAAGAAGATACTCGTTTTTGTTTAAAACCTACAATTAAGTCGGATATCATACCTATACTTAAAGGAGATACTTTAGTACGTGCATAACATGAAAAATAGATTGCAAATAATAGGTTTTTTATTATTTGTTACCTGTTTTAATTATGCATCAACCCCTTGGGGATTTTATGCTCATAAAAAGATAAATCATTATGCTGTTTTTACCTTGCCTGAAGATATAATTGGATTCTATAAAAAGAATATTAATTATTTAACAGAACATGCAATAGATGCAGATAAAAGAAGGTATATTCTTAAGGAAGAAGCTTCAAGGCATTATATTGATATTGATTATTATGGGAATAACCCATTTGAAGTAATGCCTAAGAAGTGGAGTGATGCAACTCTTAAGTATACAAAAGATACAATAGAAGCTTATGGAGTATTGCCCTGGCATATACAAACAGTATATAATAATTTAGTATTAGCATTTAAAAATAAGAATACGTATCTAGTTTTAAAGAATTCGGCTGATTTAGGGCATTATATTGCTGATGCTCATGTTCCTTTACACACTACACTTAATTATAACGGACAGTTAACAAATCAGCATGGGATACATTCCTTTTGGGAAAGCAGATTGCCTGAATTATTTGCTGTAGAATATGATTATTTGATAGGTACAGCAGCATATAAATATTCTGTTTTAGATGTAGCTTGGGAAGCAATTGAAAGTAGTCATAATTCTTTAGATTCAGTATTGTTACTGGAAAAAGAAATAGTATCATCATTTGAAAAAGACAAACAATATTCTTACGAGAAAAAAGGAGCAAGAACGCTTAAAGTAAGATCTTTAGATTTCTCAAGTACTTACCATAAAAAACTTAATGGTATGGTTGAAAGAAGAATGCGTCAATCAATAATTACTTTAGGGAGTTTATGGTATTCAGCATGGATAGATGCAGGGCAACCAACACTTAATGATATGCAAAAGGTTAATGCCTCTGATAAAGAAGAAAAAATAGACTCAAAGATTACTATTGATGCAGCAAGAGGGCATCAACATTAGCTTTTAATTAAAACAAGTAAGTAAATGAGAAAGCAAATGCATTATTCTTTAGAATATATACAGTAGGGGGTGTATAAGAATTAATAGGGATTGCCTCATGAGGCAACCTTACCTGTACAACACCAGAAAAACCAGTATATACCTTTGCATCAAATACAAAGTTCTCAGTTAGATAGTAAGATATTCCAGAATTTATTCCAACATCTATTGTTTCTGCTTCAATTGTTCCAGGAAGTAAAATGTTGCTATGAAGTAAGCTTTGAGTTGGACTTTGTGTAAATGCATAGTCATAAGCAACTAAATAGGAAACAGAAGGTCCGAAGTTAAGTGCAATTTTATCTGTTGCTTTATAACTTAAGTTAATATTTAAATCAATATAAGAAAGTGTTAGCTCATTTGATGTTGTATATTCATCTCTTTGATTTATTTCGTAATCATGTGTATGATCATAGTAAAATGTAGCTCCTTTTTGAGAAAATAATAACTCAGGCTTTATAAACCATTTGTCTGATAAGGCAATTTCTAATACAAAACCACCTGCAAGACCCATCTTTGAGTCAGAAGAAGGTTTTTCAAAACCTTTAATAGTGGTAGAAGTAATGTTAGCAATATTCAGTCCTGCTTTAATTCCAAATTTAGTTGGAATTAAACTTTGTGCACTAGCAGCAGTTGTAAAAATAGCTAGTAATAAAATTAGTGATTTTTTTTTCATAGTATATTATTTGCAGTTGCAGCCTAGTGACTCAACTTGTTCAATAGCAGTGTTATAGTCGTCTTTTGAGGCAAAATTATCCTCACAAATTTCTGTATCAATTAATGCTACATCATTAGGGCAATTTGTACATTCAACACATTTTTGGCACGAGCTAAATAGTAAGCCTGAAACAAATAGAGTTAAAAGTATTTTTTTCATTATAGTTTAATTAAGAGTTTAACATTACTGGCATTACCAACATTAAAGTATTTTCACCTTCTTCTTGTCCATCAAGGGGTAAAATAATTCCAGCTCTATTAGGAGCACTCATTTCAATAGAGATTTGCTCAGCTCCTATATTATTTAACATATCAATTACAAATCTTGAATTAAACCCAATTTCCATATCATCTCCTTCGTATTGACAAGATAAGCGTTCTTCAGCCTTATTTGCAAAGTCTAAATCTTCAGAAGTAATTTGTAATTCGCTACCTGCAACTTTAAATCTAATCTGATGAGTAGTTTTATTTGCAAAGATAGAAACCCTTTTTATTGAGCTTAATAACGTTGCTGTTGCAATAGTTAGCTTATTAGGGTTTTCTTTTGGAATTACGGCCTCATAGTTAGGGTATTTACCGTCAATAAGGCGGCAAATAATAGTAATGTTATTAAATGAGAATAAAGCATTTGTATCATTATATTCTAAGCTTACCTCAGCATCATCATTAATATTGTTTTTAAGAATAGTTAATGGTTTTTTAGGCAGGATAAAAGATGCTGATTTATCCGATTTTACATCAGTACGGCTATGCTTTACCAGTTTGTGAGCATCAGTTGATACAAAAGTAGTTTGGTCAGAAGAAAGTTCACAGAAAACACCTGACATAACAGGTCTTAATTCATCATTTCCACTAGCAAATAAAGTTTTATTAATAGCATTTGCTAATACTTCCCCTTTAATAGTAGTTGTAGCTGATGCTTGTAGTTTTGGTGTTTTTGGAAATTCATCTGCATTTTGTCCTGCAAGCCTATAGTTTCCTAGTTCTGAACTCATTTCAATACCAAAGGTATTAGTATCAACAATAAAGGTAAGAGGCTGGTTTGAAAATGTTTTTAAAGTATCAATTAATATACGAGCCGGAATAGTAATCTTCCCATCAACATCTGCTTCTACAGTAATTGATGAGCGCATTGTTGTTTCTAAATCAGAAGCTACTATTGACATCTCATTATTACTAATGTCAAATAAAAAATTATCAAGAATTGGTAAGGTATTACTAGTGCTAATAACACCATTTAACTTTTGTAATTCTTTTAATAATGCAGTACTATTTACAATAAATTTCATTGGGCTTTTCTTGTTTTTAAAAGTTTAATTATAAGTGTCAAATATAAATTTTATGTTGAGTTAAAAGGATTCTTTAATTCACCAATTCATCAATAGTAATTAACACTTTGTTGAAAACATAATCTTGTATTAACATTAGTTCTCCATTATTCAAAGTAGCATACATTCTTTTTACATTAAACTCTTTTTTCTTTTCTTTACTTACAGACTCTCCTATAGAATAGGTCCTAAGAGTGTCAGAATTAACAACTAATTCATGTAGAGGAGTTGCAAACTCAATCTTGTGTTTTTCTTCTTTATATATCTCACAGTTTAGTTTTTTAAAGCTATTAACTAGTTGTAGTAAGCGTTCAGGGTTCTCTGAAACTAACTCTCCTTTATAGTTTGCTAACTCTCTAGGGTTAGCACTCCAACTAAAAGATTTTTCAATATCGTTAAGATGCTTTACAGATATATTTCTAATTTCATTAGAAGAAAGACTAAAAACAGTATTGTCTCTCCAACTATATATGTCTAACTTGCTTCCTTGTATGCCATATCTTGGTCCTAAAAAACCATTTACTGAAGGAATATGTACTACAAATGGTGCTTCAGCTCCTTCTTGTAACATGTAGCTCCCCAAGTGGTTATTAGCAGAGCCTCCTACAGTATAGGTTTTGAACGGTGTTTCTTTATTAGTATATACCTCAACTTTAACTCCAGATGTTGCTAAGTTTCGTATGACTTTATCAAATATTTTAGTTGGTACTGGGCGTTCTACTCTGATGCTTTTTATTGTATATAGTAAGGTGTTTATAGCGTCTTTTCTAACATTATACTTATCGTTTACAGTCCAATTGCCATCTGTTCTTACTAAGGTTAGTGTTGTGCCATTCCTGTCAGCAATAAATACTTTGGTTACTGATGATGTATCAGAAACATCAAATGTATTATCAGTACTTATGGTTGATTTTTTATTTGAGGTTAAAAACCAAATTATAGCAGTAATAAGTAAAATTGCTGCTATATAGAAGAGTTGTTTTTTAGGCATATTTTCTTTTTTTAATTGTGGTAAAGAATAAAGCAAATACTAGTAGTAATATTAAGGGAAATACTATATTTATTAATTGTATTAAGAGTTTGTATCTTTTAATCTTTGATTTATCTAATAATCTTATTGTTAGCTCTTTTGATTTTAATTTTGTTAAACCAATATCATCACATAAATAATGAATAGCATTAATAATAAAGTGCTTATTACCAGAGTATGTATATTTAATAAATGGGTCATAGCCTAAAGGATATAACTTAGATGAACTGCTAATACTATTAGCAATTATATCACCATCAGCAACAACTATCATTTTTGTTGGTGTACTTTCGTTCTTTAGTTTTATAAGGCTTTGTTTGATTTGTATTCTATTTTTAAATACAGATTCAAAATTACCCTCTAACAATACAGCAATAGGCTCATTTTTCTTATTGTATGTTTCAGTTGCAGGAGGATTTTCTAACATTCCTAAACTAACTTTAGCAGGAGCTAAGTTTAATCTGCTTTTTTTAGAACTGTGTAATAAAATAGTTTTCTTAATAGTATTCTTAATAGTATCAATGGAGCTTACAAAATTACACTTTACAGCATCTATTCCTTTAGATATAGGGTGTTTGCTATCAGAGGTTAATAAAGGGAAATAGGGCCAATCATAAAATTCTTGTTGTGGAATATTATTGCTATACCCTGTAATAATTGGGATTTGAGATGCTCTTAAATCTTCAATTAAATTTGCATTTATTCTTACTCCATATTTAAGTAATTGGTCGTCAATATTAAGCTGGTTTTTTAAAGCTATAAAGCTACTTTTTTCTTGTCTTAAGCTATCCATATCGGCAATTACACCATCTACTAGCCATAGTACTCTTCCTCCATTCATAATATATTGATCAATAAGAAGTTTGTCAATATTATTGAAAGCAATAGTTGGCTTGGCTATAACAACAACTTTATATGATTTTAGTAATGCTAGTTGTCTTGATAGGTTAGGTTGCATAGTGGTGCTATCAATTGCAAATTTTTTGATATTAAACCTATCAATACTATAGTTATAAGAAAGCTTAAAATTATCTTTGGCTACAGATTCTGTAACGTCATAAACCTCATTTTCGGTTAATTCACCATTACCAGTTAGGAATGCTATTTTCTCAACTTTATTTTGCTTGAGGTGTTTTATAGCAGATACAAAATCATATTCAAGGTTCTCAACAGAAGTATTAATGTTTTTACTTGTAGTATTCCCTAATGTATTAGTTAAAAAATTAACAGCTTCTTTTTTATCCTTGTAGTAAATAAGTGCACCAGGAAATATAATTTGATTGCTATTATTTCCTGCAGTTCTAATTTCCAAATCAGTAGGAGTAAGGTCCTGATTTACTAATTGTTTAAATAAAGCCATTCTGTCAGCATCACTATTTGATTGGTTAGGATTAATAAACTCAAAATCAATATTTTTAGGAGAGATTTCTTTAAGCTGGCTTAGTAAATTATGCACAGCATTTTGTAAGTATTTAAAATCAGCAGGGAAATCTCCATCCAGATATACCTTTATAAATAGATTGTCATCTAAATCATGAATAATAGTTTTAGTTTCCTCAGCTAAGGAATGTCTATTTTCAGCAGTCATATCAAACCTAAAATCTATACTGTTTGCTAAACTATTAAGTAAAAAAACTAGTAGTAGTGATGTTAGAATAATGATGTAGTTATTATCTTTCATTATGCTCTTCTTTTTTTAATTACTAGTTCTGTAAATTTTAAAAATAAGAAGCTAACAGATAAGAAGTATATAATATCAGAGAACTGTATTAAACCTTTACTCATGGTTGAGTAGTGGTAAGAAATTCCTATTTTTTGAATTACTAAATCAATCTTTTGTAAAAAAGAAAATTCACTAATTAGTTCAAAACCAAAATAAAAAAGGGAGTTTAGTATTATTGCCAAAACAAAGGCTATAATCTGGTTTGATGTAATTGATGAAGCATAGACACTAATAGCAGCAAAAAGACTACTTAAAAGCAATAAACCTATATAAGATCCAAGTATTGCTGCTCCATCAAGGTTTCCTGTAGTTTCTCCTAAAAAATAAATACTCCCTACATAAATTAAAGTAGGGAAAACAGCTATAACAACTAAAGATAAAACAGCTAAATATTTACCAAGCACAATATTAAAAAGAGTAATAGGCTTTGTTAAAAGCACCTCAATAGTTCCAGTATTATACTCTTCAGCAAAAACACGCATGCTTACTGCTGGTATAAAAAGTAAAAATAGGAGGGGAGAAGTTGTAAAAAATACATCCATATTAGCATATCCATAATCTAATATATTCATTGTGCTTATTTCGGACCATAATAACACTCCATTAACAATTAAAAATAGGCTTATAATTAAATAACCTGTTAAAGTGCTAAAAAAACTATTAATTTCTTTATTTAATAATGCTATCATTTAAATTCAATTCTAATTATTGAGTGCAGTCCTAAACCTAGTAAAGTGTTTGCTTTACCTTGGTTTAATGCAATTTGTAGCTGCATATTTTCTCCAAATATTGCTAGTTTATCACCCTCAAAAACATCTTTATACTTTTCTGATATTTTTATTATTTGTTCATCTTCTCTTCCAAAAAGTATGGTAAAATCCCTTCCTCTTCTTATTTGCTCAAATTCCTGTTTATTAATATTTGTTATTGCGTTTCCATAATGATCAACATAAACAACAACACCCTTTATAGTATCCTTTTCTTTAACAGCTTTTAGTTCTGTTCGTTTTATTTCGTAGTCAGGAACAGGAATACCAATAATCTCCATAGTACCACCCCTTGCTAAATGGCAGGCAGCAGGAACAAATATATTTTTTGTGGCAAAAGTCATACAGTTTGACTCTTGTGATATATTAAGTCGTATAATTTTTTCAGCTTTTACTTCATTAAGTAATAGTGAGAAGAAACCATTATCTGCACCTATAAAAAAATGGCCATGTGCTTTAACTACTAAGTGTTCATTTTTAATAGATATTTCATCATCAATACTTATTATATGTATTGTTCCTATTGGGAAATCTTTAAAGCAGTTTCGAAGAACATAAGCTGCTTGTGATATATTAAAAGCCTCAATATTATTGCTAATATCAACAATAGTAACGTTTTCTAACTGACTATAAATACTTCCTTTTATAGATGGAAGGTAGGCATCTTTGGTGCCTAAATCAGAAGTAAGAGTAATTATTGCCATTTATTGCTAAAAGCTATTGATGAAACAGTTAAAATATTGTTATTTTGCAGCCTCAAAAATAAGAGAAATCTATAAACGGAAATAATTAATGAGCGAAAAATTAATAACACTTAGTAATATTGAGCTAATAAAGCTTTTTGGTGCAAATAATACTAAGCTCGATAAAATAAGAACGTTATTCCCAGAAATTAAAATTGTTGCTAGAGGTGAAAACTTAAAATTAATAGGAAGTAGCAATCAAATTAAGTTTTTTGAGATGAAGCTAGCAGCATTTATCAAGCATCTTAACCAGTATGGAGCTTTAACTATTAGCCAGATAGAACGTTTAGTAGAAGGAGATGAAAAAGAGATTTTAAAAACGAAAGACGATATTATTCTTTATGGACAAAATGGAAAGGTAATAAAAGCTCGTACTGCAAATCAGCGCAAGATGGTTGCAGAGATTAATAAAAATGACATGCTATTTGCTGTAGGGCCTGCAGGTACAGGAAAAACTTATACTGCTGTTGCTATAGCTGTAAAGGCATTAAAAGATAGAGAAGTAAAAAGACTTATACTTACACGACCAGCAGTAGAAGCAGGAGAGAATCTTGGTTTTTTACCAGGAGACCTTAAAGAAAAACTAGATCCTTACATGCAGCCTATATATGATGCATTATTTGATATGATACCTATAGAAAAGTTAAATGATTATTTAGAAAACGGAACAATACAAATTGCTCCTTTAGCATTTATGAGAGGTAGAACATTAGATAAAGCCTTTGTAATTTTAGATGAAGGGCAAAATACTACAGAACAACAAATGAAAATGTTTCTGACAAGAATGGGAATGTCAGCCAAATTTATAATTACAGGTGATGAAACTCAGGTTGACTTACCAAAACACCAACAATCAGGTTTACTACACGCTAAAAGATTACTTGGTGGAGTTAAAGGAATTAGCTTTATCCAGCTAGATGAAAAGGATGTAATAAGACACAAATTAGTAAAAGAAATAATTAAAGCATATAAAACAGAAAAACATGATTAACACAATTAAAGGAACAAACTTCAACTTACCAGGGCAAACAAAATTCTATAAAGGAAAAGTAAGAGATGTATATACTGTAAATAATGAAACACTAGTAATGGTGGCTTCTGATAGAATCTCAGCTTTTGACCATGTATTACCTGAAGGAATACCTTACAAAGGACAAGTCTTAAGTCAAATTGCAGCAAAATTTTTAACAGCTACAGCTGATATAGTACCTAATTGGATGGAAGCAACACCAGACCCTAGTGTAACTATTGGAAAGATGTGTGAGCCATTTATGGTAGAAATGGTAATTAGAGGTTACTTAACAGGACATGCTTGGAGAGAATATAAAGCAGGAAAAAGAATGTTATGTGGTGTTCCAATGCCTGATGGAATGGTAGAAAATCAAAAGTTTGAAACCCCATTAATTACTCCAACAACTAAAGCTGAAGTTGGGCATGATGAAGATATTAGTAGAGAAGAAATCTTAGCTCAAGGATTAGTAGCTGAAGCTGATTATATTATGTTAGAAGAATATACTAGAGCTTTGTTTCAAAGAGGAACTGAAATGGCAGCAGAAAAAGGACTTATTCTTGTAGATACAAAATATGAGTTTGGAAAAGATAAAGATGGTGTTATCACGCTTATTGATGAAATTCATACACCAGATTCATCTCGTTATTTTTATATTGAAGGTTATGAAGATAAAATTGCTAATGGAGTACAACAAAAACAACTTTCTAAAGAATTTGTTCGTCAGTGGTTAATTGAGAATGGATTCCAAGGTAAGGATGGTCAAGAAATTCCTGAAATGTCAGAAGAATACTGTACATCAGTATCAGAAAGGTATATAGAGTTATTTGAATATATTACTGGTGATACATTTGTAAAAGAAGATGTCTCAGATGTAATTAATAGAGTAGAGAAGAACATCTTAAATTACTTAGAAGAAGCATAATTATATGTTGGAGTATGTCCTTGTTGGAATACTGATTATCAGTCTTTTTATTCTATTAGTATACCAGATTTATTTTTTTAAAAAACTTATGTTTTTTAAAAATGAAGATTCTCATTTTAATGATGCAGTTTCTATTATTATCTGTGCAAAGAATGAAGTAAAGAACTTAAGAGATAATTTACCAAAAGTACTGAGTCAAGAATATTCTGAGTTTGAAGTTATAGTAGTTAATGATCAATCTACTGATGGTACTGCTAAATTATTAAAAGAATTTGATGTTAATCATCCTAACTTAGTTGTAGTTACTATTGATGAGCATATCAATCATAGGCCAGGTAAAAAGTTTGCTTTAACACTAGGGATTAAAACTGCTAAGTATGAACATGTGTTGTTAAGTGATGCTGATTGCTACCCAAGCTCTAAGCGTTGGCTAAAACAAATGGTAAGCAATTTTAGTGATAAGGATATAGTACTAGGTTATGGTGCTTATGAAAAAGAAAGAGGTTTATTAAATAAAATTATCCGATTTGATACTTTTAATGTTGCTCAACAATACCTTTCTTATGCATTAGCAAAGCAAACTTACATGGGAGTAGGAAGAAACTTAGCTTATAAAAAATCAATTTTCTTTAAGAATAAAGGTTTTGCTAATCACCTACATATACCGTCAGGGGATGATGACTTATTTATACAGGAAGTAGCAACAAGTAATAATGTTGCTATTGAGGTAAATAATAAAGCTCATACTATTTCGGAAGTAAATAAAAAGTGGAAGGATTGGATCTATCAAAAAAGGAGGCATATTAGCACAGCATCACACTATAAGTTTAAGTTTAAAGTTCTTTTAACATTATACCCTTATGCCCAACTATTATTTTGGGTAGCACTTTTTTCGTTATTACTACTTAATATACAAATACCATTGGTTTTATTGTTGTTAGTAATAAAAATCATTTCTTCTTATGTGGTAAACTATAAAGTAATGAAAGGATTAAGTGTACTTGATTTATATTGGATACACCCATTGTATGAGATACTGTTATTGGTAATTCAAGGAATTTTTGTACTATTGAATTTTTTACAGAAACCAAAACAATGGAATAGATGAGTCATAAACTGACTGATAAAGCAAATAGGGATCTTAAACTTATTAATAAAGCCTTAACTAACGGAGATCCCTTAGCATATAGCCAATTGGCAAAATTATATCTGGACCCTTTATATTTTATGATTTATGAAAAGGTAAATGATAAAGAATTAGCACAAGATTTAACTATTGAAACTTTATCAAAAGCTTTTATGAAGTTACACTTATACTCATCCGATTATGCTTTTAGTACATGGTTATTTACTATTGCACGTAATAATTGTATTGATTATTTCCGTAAACATAAACTGCCTACTGTTTCTATTGAAAATATGATGGTAAATAGTGATGGTAGTCGCAATAATTTTGATTTAAAGCTAGACAGTCCAAATCCTGAAAAATTAATGATTAAGAAGCAAAGAATTAAAATATTAAGGAGCATTGTTAATCAATTAAAACCAAAATATAGAGATTTAATAAAATTACGTTACTATAAGGAAATGAGTTATACTGAAATTTCAGAAGCTCTAGGTATTCCTCTTGGAACTGTAAAAGCACAACTACATAGGAGTAGAGAGCAATTATTTACAATTATGTCAGAACTAAAAGATAGCTATTAATGCAACTGATACAAAAATACTTTCCTAATTTAACTTCAGAACAGGAAAAACAATTTACTCAACTACAAGAACTTTACGAGCATTGGAATGCACAGATAAATGTTATCTCTCGTAAAAATATGGATGCACTATATACTAATCATGTATTGCACTCTTTAGCTATTGCTAAAACTATTCAATTTGAAAAAGGAACAAAGATATTAGATATTGGTACTGGGGGAGGTTTTCCTGGTATTCCATTGGCGATATTATTTCCTGAAGTTGATTTTTTACTGGTAGATAGTATTGGTAAAAAAATAAAGGTAGTAAATGAGGTAAGCAGTGCTCTAGGACTTAAGAATATACGTACAATGCATCAAAGAGCTGAAAACATTAATGAAACTTTTGATTTTGTAGTAAGTCGTGCTGTTACTAATATGACAGACTTTAAAAAGTGGGTTAAGGGTAAGTTTAGTAAAAAACATAATAATAGCTTAAAGAACGGTATTCTTTATTTAAAAGGAGGAGATTTAACAGAAGAGCTAAGAGGAATATCTCATACAAAGTATGATATAGCAACTTTTTTTGATGAAGAATTCTTTGAAACTAAAAAGGTAATTTATATTTCTTATTAATTAGGCTTTATATTCTCAATATCAAAATTAAGAATAAAAGGCTCAAATTCTTTAAGAAATTCTTCCTCAGACAAACCAGTAGTTTTTGCTATTCCTTCTAGTAGAGTGTATTCTTTTTTAGTATCTAAGTTTAAAAGATAAATTACCTTATCTATTCCATATTTAGATTCTATAAATTCAAATATATATGATCCTAAATCATATTTGTAATTATTTGAAATTGGGTTCTCAAAATAATACCTTATTTCTTTATCAGAAGATTTGATATATTCTCTAAACCTATTTAATCCAAACTTATAAAATTCTTTATCTACTAGTTTGGTTCCTAAAAAAGTAGCTATTCCTTCAAATAAAATAAAATCACAACTAAATTTAGTTGCTAAATGAACGAGTTCGTGGGCATGAAAAGGTCCTTTCATACTTTTTATACTAGATTGGTCAGTATTTGCAACCCCAGATGTAAATTGATATGAATAATATTCAAACCCTAGTAAATTTGTAAACTCATTGAAATCTCTTACTAAAGTATATTCTATAGGTTTAGTTGGTGTATTTACTTTGAGCAATGAACAAATAGAGTCAATAAAATTATTTGCTTTTTTTGCTAATTCAACATCAAATTTATAAGAAGGATGGTATGTGTAATTTATAATACCATAATTGGCCTTTTCCCAATCTTTTGCCATTTCAACGCTATTATTCTCAAAAACCACTTTATTATTTTCGAAGTAAGCTGTTATTTTATGTATTAATGAAATTGAAAACCCTTTACTTTCTGGTCCATTCTTTTGAGAAAGAAAAGCTTTAACCTGATATTTTTCAGAATTATAAATTGAATCAATTGACATAATAAATAATTTATAACGACTTTCATTTCCTTCTATCACATTCATGATTAAATGCTGATAACTATCATCATAAATCATACTTTTATCAACCTCATATTTATTCCAGTTAGTTGGATTTCTACGATCTTGTTTAACCCAATAATAATCTTGGTAAGTATTTAATATTTCTCTTATCTTTATATTTGAGGTGTCCACTCTATAAGGTGCATAATCAATTTTTAGTTTTTCATCTACAGTACTAATTTGGGTATGGCAGCTATCCTTATCATTTAGTAAAATAATAAAATCATATTTTCTTTCAGGTTCAACTGTAAAAGAGATAGAATCAATATCAGTATAGAAAGTAACTATTTTGGTAGTTTCAACACTTGTTTTGTAAATATCAGGATTAGCACTAGGAACAAGCCTCCAATATCCTGTTCTTAATCTATTACCGTCCTTAATAGTTATTGCTTTAGAAGTAGCAGAAATTAGTGGGGTTTGCCCAAAACTTACAATTGTAAGTAATAAGAATGCAAGTAGTAAAGAGTATTTTTTCATAGCTGTAAACTTATGAAAAAAATATTTACCCTAATTTCTTTAAACGTTTGTCAAACGAGCGCTTAATACCAGGAGAGAGGGTTTTGGTATAATAATCTCCAAATAAATAATCTAACTCATTTTTTATATCTGGGTATTTGTGTGCAGTATTAATAATACAACAACCAGCATAATAGCGTACAGCAGGTTGCTTGTTTATATCTTCCCATAATTGCATGCATACATCAAAGAAATGGCCTTCAAGTTCTTCAGCTAAAGGCTCCATTTTCATTACAACCTTTAAAAGCTCTCTTTGTTGTCCGTCTTTTTTATTAGGAATAGCTTTTATTATTTCTAATAATCTTCCTTTTAAACGCGCGTCATTTTTTTTGGTAGCATGGCAGAATATCCAAGCCATACGCCAGGAATAGGGTTGGTTATTAATCAAGCATAGTTCAAGTGCCTGATTGTAATTTACTTCATCTTTATTGATAAAAGCAAGTAAATCCTCTTTATAGTTCATTGTACGAAGCTCTAATAAGGATTTAAGTTCGGACATATTACCTTATTGTTTTTGGCAGAAATAAATAATTTCTCCTTTAGGTAAAGCATAACGCTCAACCAATTCGGGGGAAAGCTCGTTTATAAAGTCGCTCTCAGTTACTTTAAAGCCTGCTGCTGCAAGTTTCTTACCATAATCAAGTCCATATAAGCGAACATGATCATCTTGCCAGTATAAGCGTTCTCTTTCCTTAGGGTCAATTATACTTTTATCTTCCTCTGTATTTGGGTTATTAGTATCGATAGGAACTTGAAAAATCCCCCAACCTCCAGGTTTCATAACTCTATAGAATTCAGTCATTACCTTATGGTCGTCTTCAACATGCTCCAATACATGATTACAAATTACTACATCAAAAGAATTTTCATCAAAAGGAATATCATGTACATCCATCTTAACATCAGCCCAAGGTGAAATTAAATCTCCAGTAGTATAATCTAGGTTTTTCATCTTTTTAAAGATGTTAATGAAACAATACTCAGGAGCTACATGTAAGAACTTTAAGTCATCAGTAAAGAAATTAGTTTTCTTTTTCATAAATAACCACATTAACCTGTGACGCTCTAAACTCATACTGTCAGGAGCAATAGCGTTTTCTCTAGAACTCATTCTTCCATAAGGTAATAACTTACGATATGTTTTACCATTTATAGGATCTTCAAATTTATTTCCTCTCATAAACAAAGAAAAAATCTGTAAAAAGAAATGGCTTACATGTTGTAAATAATGCCTAGGAATAAGGCGAGTTGCTAAAGATATAATTAATTTCATCTGAGTAATTTAGTTAAAAGGTTGCCAAAAATAAGAAAAGGATTCTATTCTTTATCCTTAAAGCGTTTAAATCCCAGGCGAGAGAGCATTTTCTTTTCAAAAGCCCAGAAAAATTTGAATTGACCAAATAATGCTCCAATAATTACAATTAATACCTGATAAATTGGGAAAATGATAAAAATACGGATAGGCCAGAATACCCAAGGAGATAGAGCTTCTTTATCTAACCCAATTAAATCCAATACTGGTTTTGCAATAATTACTGCAATAGAACCCGTAATTGAGAATACAAGTAAGATGATTATAATCTGGAAATTAGAAGTGATTCCCCATTTTTCTTTAAGTCTGTTCATTGTGCAAAAATATGATTTTAATCTAATTTGTAAAGTTTATAAGAGGCTAAGACTGAAAATAAACCAACAACAACTGCTAGTAAGTAAAATGAGTTCGCTAAAGAATAATTATCGGCTATATAACCTAATACTGGAGCTGTAATTGCAAAGGATATTCTAATGATAAAACTTCGTATAGAAAGCACAGTAGCACGCCTATCTGAAGTAGTATTAATGTTAATATAATTACGAAGTAATGGCGTTAAAAACCCTCTTAGAAGGTAGATAAAAACAATAAATATTAAACCAAAAATAGAATTATTAAACCCTAAAAATAAAAATGAGGTAAACATTGCTAACGACAAGTATATTAGTGTCTTATGATTATTTTCTTTTTTATCAATTCTATGAGAATTAAAGGAAGTTAAGCCTGCTGAGAAATTAAGTCCTGCCCATAGCAAACCAAAATAAGCTAAAGGGATATCTATGCTCTTAAAAAAGGGCTGTGCAAACCAAGCCATAGAAAGTGTAGCTACTCCCATTGCAGAGGAATAAATAATAAGCCATCTTAGTTTCTTATGCTCTACCATAGCAAACTTTACTACTCCAAAAACTGCTTTAAAAGAGCGTTCCATCTTATTCTCCTGATGTACACTAGGCTCTACCAAACTAAAGGCAATAGGAATACTAAAGAATAAAATAGCGGTCTGCACATAAATAGGTAAGTAAATAGAACTTACTGCTAAGAACCCACCCAATATACCAGCAGTTGCCTCAGAAAAATTACCAATAGCATAGTTTTTACCCTCAATTTTAGTATAGGTACTTTTATCTCCAGTCTCTAGTAAAGTATCGTATAACAAGGCACTGTCTGCACCCGACATTAAACTACCACCTATACCTACTAAAACTTGAGCAAAAGCTAAAGCATAAAAACCACCATAAAATGAAAATACCAAATAGCCCATAAAAGAGAAAATAGTACTGAGTACTATAGTTTGTCTTCTGCCAAACAAATCAGCAATATAACCCGATGGAATTTCAAAGACTGCAACTGATAAGGAGTAGAGTGCTTGTAAAAGCATTACCTCAGTTAAACTAAGCCCATTCTCTTGAAAAAACAAGACAATGATAGGCATAGCCACCATAAACCACATTACCCCCTTAAGAAGGTGCATTTTAAATATATTATGTTTTATACTCATCATAAATTATGATCTAGGGTGAAATTGAATGATATTGCTCCTTAAATACTCTTTATCTAAGTGCGTATAGATTTCTGTAGTGGTAATACTTTCGTGCCCCAGCATTTCCTGCACAGCACGCAAATCGGCACCTCCCTCAATTAAATGGGTAGCAAAACTATGTCTAAAAGTATGAGGACTAATTTTCTTTTTTAAACCAATTTCTTCAGCTAATTTCTGAATGATTATAAATATCATTACTCTAGTTAATTGTGCTCCTCTATTATTTAAGAATACAAAATCTTCATGTCCTTTTTTTATATCTTGATGGTTACGAACCTCATTAATATAAATGGTTAAATATTTAATTGCTCTACCACCAATAGGAGCAAGGCGTTCTTTATCTCCTTTACCAATTACCTTTAAGTAACCCTCTTTAAAATGCACATTAGAGAGCTGTAAGTTAATGAGTTCACTTACCCTAAGCCCACAACTGTATAGTGTTTCTAAGATAGCTCTGTTACGCTCTCCTTGCTTGTTGCTTAAATCGACAGCAGCTATTAATTGGTCTATTTCAACTAAAGATAATGTGTCAGGTAATTTTAATCCTACTTTAGGGCTTTCAATAAGCTCAGTAGGATCATGTTTTAAATAATCTTCAATTATTAAGTATTTATAAAAAGCTTTTAAGCCTGAAATAATACGAGCCTGTGAGCGTGCCGAAATATCATTATCCTTTATTGCTGTAAGGAAATTACTAACATCATCTCTAGTAATTTCTAGTTCGGAAAGATTTAAGGGAATAGCATAATTAGCAAACTTCTTTACATCACGAATGTAAGCTTGTACTGAGTTATCAGAAAGCGATCGTTCAATTTGCAAGTAAGATTTAAAGCCTTTTATAGATGTTTCCCAACTCATTTATGTAGATTTGCTCTTATGAAGGTAATGATTATTAACGGTCCAAATTTAAACTTATTAGGGAAAAGAGAAGAGGCTATCTATGGCAATATTTCTTTTGATGATTATTTGAAGGATTTACAAGCTGAATTCTCAAATCTTAATATTGAATACTTTCAGAGCAATGTAGAAGGGGAGCTCATTAATAAATTGCATGAAGTAGGTTTCTCTTACAACTACATACTATTAAATGCTGGAGGCTACACACATACCTCAGTAGCCTTAACAGATGCTGTAGCTGCTATTGAAACACCAGTTATAGAAGTACATATCTCTAACATTTACACTAGAGAAGAATTTAGACAAAAATCATTATTATCTCCTAATTGTAAAGCCGTGGTTTGTGGATTTGGGCTTCATTCTTATAAGGCAGCTTTAAGTACTTTAAAACAATAAAATGGGGTCAGGACATGCAGCAGATATGATTAGGAGTTTGAAAGTGAACAGGAGTTTACTTCGAGGTAAAAAATCATTATCTGAGATAAGAAAAACCTATAAAAATACTTTTGACTCAGAGAAAACAGATATTAAAAAAGCAACTCCAGAGCAATTATTAAAAATTAGAGAAAAATTGTTTTTTGATAATAAAAAGAAACAAATAAAGTCAATAAGGTTACTTTCAATTACTTTTTTTGTTGTTTTTATTTTAGCTTATATACTGCTTAATACAACGCTAGTAACAGACTTAATTAAATAGTTTTATTGTCATTCTGAATGAGATGAAGAATCTACAGATAAAATATGAAAGACCATAATTACTTTATTTATATCATTAACCAATAAAAGCAAATCTGTTTTATATACTGGAGTTACGAATGACTTAGTTGTTAGATTACATCAGCATAGAGAAGATGCTCTTGGTGAACAAAAACATTTTGCTGGAAGATATTCTTGCTACTATCTTTTATTCTTTGAGAGATTTGAAAATATTAACCAAGCAATAGCAAGAGAAAAACAAATTAAAGGTTGGAAAAGAGAAAGAAAAATAGACTTAATCTCATCTTTTAATAAAGATTGGAAATTTTTAAATGATACTATTGAGGAATTGGAAATAAAGAATTTGTAGATCCATTCACATTCGTTCAGGATGACATCTTTTCTACAACTCAGAAAATCTCTTTATCCCTTTAATTTTATTCTTTAACAGAATAGAATAATTTACTTTTCCAAGCAAATTATGTTGTTGTTTAATCTTTTGGCGTTTGCTAATTAGTTTTGGTATTTCAAAATAAAAAGCAAAGTGTGCTTTTGCTACAGCAATTAAATGCTGTACTCCTTTAGGCTTACTTAGTAGTGTAAGCGCAGCTACACCATCTAAAACCAAGCGCATAGGTATTGTTAGTAATAGAGTAGTAGCAGGTAAATTCTTAAACAACATAAACAGGTTGTTCCTAAAGTTTAAGTGTGTTTTAAAAGGAGAGGAGGCATTAAGAGTACCACCACCAACATGATAGACTACTGATTCTGGCTGTACCATTACTTTATAACCTTTATTCTTTAAACGCCAACAGAGGTCAATTTCCTCTTGGTGGGCAAAAAAGTCTTCATCCAAGCCACCAACCTCTAGGAAATGAGCAGCACGTACAAAAAGACAAGCACCTGTAGCCCAGAATATTTCTGTAACATCATTATACTGTCCTTTATCTTGTTCTAAATCATCAAATATTCTTCCTCGGCAAAAAGGATAACCTAGATTGTCAATAAAACCACCACTAGCTCCAGCATATTCAAAAGCATTTTTATTGTTATAATCTAGTATCTTAGGTTGACAAGCAGCAATTTTAGCATCAGCATCCATCAAACTAATAATAGGAGAGAGCCAATTTTTACTTACTTCAATATCTGAGTTAATCAGCACAAAGTACTCAGCATTTATTTGCTTTAAAGCCTCATTATAACCTTTGGCATAACCACCATTAGTTTTATTTACAATAACTTTAACACTAGGAAAATGACTTTGTACAAAAGCTACGGAATCATCAGTAGAAGCGTTATCTGCAACAAATACAGTAGCCTCATCAGAGTGTTTTGTTAAAGTAGGTAAGAATTGTGCTAACCATGCTTTTCCATTCCAATTCAAAACAACAACAGCTATTTTTATCTTTTGTGCTTCCATCGTTTGTGTGACCAAAGCCAATATTTAGGCTCATTAATAATTTGCTGTTCTAATACCTTGGTATAATCTTCTGTAATTTTACCATAAGGCTCAGTGGTAGGATTATCGGTAATTAGAGAATATTCAACAGTATAATGCCCTCTTTTTACTTTATTAATACTAATGTATATCACTGGCCAATCGTATTCTTTAGCATATTTCTCAACTCCAAATAACACTCCAGTATCTTGGTTTAAAAACTGCATCCAATATGCTCTTTTAGGATTTGCAGGGTTTTGGTCCGAACCAAAAACAAGTGCCTTAGGTTTTCCTTGTTCTGAAAATATCTTTTTTGTTTGACGCATAGGCACTAGATGTGTTCCAAATTTTGATCTGGATTTTGACATCTTAGTATTAAAAAAGACATTAGATAAAGGCTTGTAAATTCCTATGCATTTATGAGTAGAATACATTGCAAAACCTTGAGCATAAATTTCCCAATTGTTATAATGTCCTCCTACAAAAATAACATCTTTTCCTTCCTTAGCATATTTATTAGTAAACTCAGGATTTAATACTACTAGTCTTTTTTTAAGTTGTTTTTTGCTTATAGTAAACCCTTTAACGCTCTCTACAATTAAATCGCATAAATGGCGGTAAAAATCAGCCATTATTTCTTTTAGCTCTGCTGTTGTCTTATCAGGGAAAGAGTTACTTAAATTTGAGAAAACAACTGCTTTACGGTAGCCTAATAATTGATAAATAACTATAAATAGAAAATCAGAGATATAGTATAAAATAGAGTAGGGCAGATAAGAAATCGGCAGGAGTATGGTATAATAGAGTAGCTTAGTAATCATTTTGGCAAATATATAATTTCTATTAGTTATCAATAGTATCTGTTTGTAGAATTAAAAGAGATAATTTTACAGGAGTATAGTTATTTATTTTTTCACCTAAAATATTGTAAATTAAGTCTGTAAGAAAAACTTATTTATTAGGATAATTTATTCCTTTAAAAAAGATTATAAAAGTGTTTGTAATTTGAAAATATTTCTATTTTTGCAGTCCGCAATCGGAGAGATGGCAGAGTGGTCGAATGCGGTGGTCTTGAAAACCATTGTACAGCAATGTACCGGGGGTTCGAATCCCTCTCTCTCCGCAAAACCCAAACAGCAATGTTTGGGTTTTTTTGTTTTATATTTTTAAAATATGAAAACCTTTAAATAAAGATATTAACTTTTTTATTATCTTTTTAACACGATAACCCTTTAAAAATCACCTTAAAATAAATTTATATGTTTAGACAAATAATTATCTTTTTAATACATTAAGAATAGTAAAATTTACTACTAGTAAATAGAAATATTCTAAATTTATAATTTTATATGTTTAAACAAAGGAAAATATGTCTTGTTTCAGGTGTTTTTTTAATAAGTTAATATTTAAATAAGATTAAAAGAGCTTGATTTACTTGTGTTTATGCTAAATAATTTTATATATTAGCCTCGATTTTAAAGATTAAAATTTGGTTGAATTATAAAAAATAATAGTTTTTTTTAATATTTAATCCCCTAATTTAGACTAAGCAAGGAAATTTTTTAATAATTAAAGAAACTCTACACTATAAAAAAGCCTCATTATTTAATGAGGCTTTTTTATGGTTAAGAATTTAATTTGAAGATATTTATTTATAATAATCTAAATTGGCTTAAATGATGTGTAAAATGTTTCTTTTGGAATAAAAGCCATTGCTCAGCACTTAAGTTCCCAAAATAAGGGTGTATAGCCTTAAAATCAGGGTTATTAATAAAGAAAGCATACATAATGTTTGTGGCATTAATTAGTTCTGTTTTTAAAACTTCAATATCTTTTGTAATTCCATCATTAAAATCATAGCCTATGTCTTTTGGTATTTCTATTCCTTTATTTATAGGTTTTTCAGAATATAAAAATGCAATAGCTTTTTCTATATGTTTTTCTTTTACTACTAATTTAATTCCTTCTAAATGCATCATTTTACTACCTTGTGTTAAATGAATAAGCATTTGTTTAGCCGTCATACTTCCCCATTGGGGTTTATTAGCCTCGTTTAAGTCTTTTAAAGCGTTAGATAGGGTAGTAGTAAAAAAGGTATTAAATTGATTTTGCATAATTTTTATTATTTAGTTTATATGCATGTTAAACCATTTCTTCAGATAATCGTTAAATTCATTTTCTTTGAAGGCCTTCTCTGTAATAGTCTTTCCTGCTTCAGTTATTTTTAAAGTATTTCCTGTAATTGTAATTCTTCCATTATTAGTTGGTTTGCTAATAAGCTTCTTTTTTGTAAAATGGGAGTTAGGGCTTGTTTGGTTGTGCAAAGACATCTCTTTGAAGTCACTTAATTCTCTAGCTTCATTTTTAAAGATATATTCAGGAGTCTTTACTTCATCTTTAATTTTTGAAACTATATAATATTTATTATTATATTCTTCAATTATAAAATTACCTCTAGAATCTGATTGAATGGTATTAAGTTCAATTTTTAGAGGGTTAAAAGCAAATTCTCCAAAGCCTACATCAACTAGATATTCTACTTTATTTAATTCAGCTACTATTGCTAAATGATCATACTCTAGTCCAAATTCTTTTTTAGTACTATTATAAACTCGTGCAGAAATCATTTTTACATTATATCCAATAGCTTTTAATAAAGCATAAAATAAGCCATTTAACTCATAACAAAAACCACCTCTATTATTCTGAACTATTTTTTTATAAAATTCATCGACGTCTAAATCAATAGGCTTCCCATAATGAATATCTAGGTTTTCAAAAGGAATAGTTAAAAGATGAACTTCTTGTAATTTCTTAAGAATATTAAGGTCAGCGGCTAATTCTCCTTTGTATTTTATTCGCTCTATATATTCTTTAATTTTCATTATTATTTTAAGGAAACTATTAGTTATTGAAAACCTTTTTATCAAATTTATAAGACGTCATTAAAAATAGAATTGCTACTACTACTGGGATAAATTCTCCATCATTTATATATAAGTGAGCAGATGCACCAAGTATAAAGTTAAAGAAGAATCCAGCATATGCCCATTCTTTTAAGGTCTGTGATTTTTTTGTTAGAATAGCAATTACCCCTAAAATTTTTGCAATTGCTAATGGGTAAATAATATAGGTAGGAAACCCTAATTTTATAAAGCTTTCGCTTGCCATTTCATTATTGAAAATATACATACTTGCTGAGACTAACATTAAAATGGTTAATAGTCCAGTTGATATCCAGTAGATTATTTTGTTTTTTTTAGTATTCATTTTTTAATTTTTGCGTAAATATAGTTTTATTAGCTGTTACTACTATTTGTGTTCTTGCTTATTTTGAAAAGTCCAAGCTACTATTCTGCTGATTTTATTCCCTGTACCCATGTGGATTGTTTTTACATCAGTTGCTCCATATTTTTCTAATGAGCTATAGAATCTATTTAGGTTTCTTTCATTAGAAACTAGAGAAGTGAACCATAGACAGTTTTTAGCATAGTTAACACTTTCAATTATCATGTTTTGTATAAACTGTTTTTCTCCACCTTCATAAACAAGTTCATTAGCCATTCCTGAAAAGTTGAGTTTTATCTTCTCTGATCGTTTTCCTGTAAGGTTTCTTACTTTACGCATACTTCCTTTAAGGGCATCTTTTTTTGATGCATGGAAAGGGGGATTACAAATACTTACATCAATCTTATCTGTAGGTTTGATAATGTTTTTAAAGATGTTATTTTCATCTTTTTGTAATCGAAACTCTATTTTTCCTTTAAGGCTAGGGTTTGATTCTATAATTTTTTTTGCAGAGGAAATAGCATCAGTATTTACATCAGTAGCAATAAAGCTCCAATTGTACTCGCTAATCCCTAGGATAGGGTAGATACAGTTGGCACCAACACCAATATCAAGGCAAGTTATGTTTTTCTTATTACCTAATAAATCAGCAATATAATGTATGTAGTCAGCTCTACCAGGGATAGGAGGGCATAGATTGGTGTCAGGAAAGTCCCAGTTTTTTATTTCATAATAACTACTTAGTATTGCTTTGTTCAGTAGTTTTACTGCTTCAGGGTTAGAAAATTGAATAGTATCCTCTCCATATTTATTGGGTTTTATATGTTTCTTTAATTCAGGAACTACTTTTAAAAGTTCCTTTAAATCATATTGTTTCCTATTTTTATTTCTAGGGTGAAGGTTTTTTTTAATCTTACTTTTTTCTGGCACTTTCTCTTTTCGCTCTTCCATTTTTATTATTGATTAATATTCTTTTCTCTCAATTTAATCTTTTAGTATTTTAAGAGCTATTATTTAACTGTTCTTAAGATCTTTTCCATTTTACGACCTTTTGCTAATTCATCTACTAGCTTGTCCAAATACCTTACCTGTTGTGTTAATGGATTTTGAATTTTTTCAATTCTATAGCCACAGATTACACCTTTAATTAATTGAGCATTTGGGTTTAATGCCGAATTTTTAAAGAATGACTCAAAAGTTACCTCTTCTTTTATAAGCTCTGTTAGTTTTTCTTCATTAAATCCAGTTAACCATTCAATAACTTTATTTAATTCTTCTTCTGTTCTTCCTTTTTTCTTAATTCTATTGAGATAAAGAGGATATATTGAAGCGAATATCATTTTTGAAATACGCTCGTCATGATGGCTTGTATCATTCATAGTTTATATTTGTTAAAGGGTAGTTACTTGCAACAAGTAGCTCTGTATTGTTGTTTAAGCTAATCTTAGCGTTAATACTATGACAAATATAGATTTTATATTTAGAATAAAAAGAAATGAAAAATGAGTTTTTAGAAAAGGAGGAGTAGCTATCTAATTCTCTTAAGTTTTTAGTTAATCAAACTAATAATTAATAGGTCCAATAAGGATAAACCTAAAAGTATTAATACCCAAACCCACCATTTAAGATGAATATTTTTAGCTATTTTCATTTCTAACCAGGTCCATAAAATAATATAGCCTGTCCAGATCCAATAATTCTCTATCTTATAAATAAGCATAATTATCATTCCAATAATAAAGACTATCATTACTGAAATAAATTTAGCCCAATCTTTCCAAGTTACTTTTTGCAATTCCATTTTTTAATTTTTGTTAGGTATTGCAAATTTAAAAGCTTAGTAGTGATTACTTTTTGACTTGTATCAAAAAGTGATTTCTCTATTAATTAAGCTTTTCGTACAAATTCTGATTTTAGCTGCATATTTCCAAAACCATCAATTTTGCAGTTGATGTTATGATCACCTTCTGTTAAGCGGATATTTTTTACTTTAGTTCCTGATTTTACAGGCTTAGGAGCTCCTTTAACAGGTAGGTTTTTGATAACTATAACACTATCACCAGTTTGCAAGCGAGTTCCATTACTATCCAATACCTTTAGTCCTCCTTCCAATTCTAATTCTTTAGGACTCCATTCATTAGCACACTCAGGACAAGTATAAGAATCATCTCCTGTTGCATATCCATAAGGAGATTCACAAACTGGACAAGCTTTCATTTCTTCTGACATAGTTATATTTTAGAGTTAGTAATTTTCATAATTTCATCTTCCAAAGCACAAGCAGCATCAACTAATTTTTGTCCTTTATTTAAGATATCTGCAACAAAAGCTTTATCATCACAATCGCCACAGTTAATTTTTACATTAAGGAAAGCACCAATTACAGCAGTACGCGCACATAATGCACCTACTCCAGCATCAGTTACCGAGTTAGGGTTTCCAAACTCAGCCATAGCCTTCATTACCTCCATAGAGTTATAAGCTGTTTCCATTACCTTAAAAGGAGTGAGGATAGCATATTTTGTTGCTTCTTGTATTGCTTCTTGTCTTTTTGCTTTGTCTGCTTCACTATCTTTGGGTAGTCGGAAAGCATCCATAATTTTATTAAAGGCATTAGTATCTTCATCTACTAAATCCAATAAAGTATTTTGGTAAGCAATTCCTTTTTCTGCCCAATTAGAGAATTCTTGCCATCTATCATCCCAACCTCTTTTGTGAGCTGAAAGATTGGCAACCATAGTTCCTAAAGCAACACCCATAGCACCACAATAAGCCGAGATAGAACCACCACCAGGGGCAGGGCTTTCACTTGCTGTTTCGTTTGCAAAATCAGTAAGCGTCATATTTACTAGAGGTTTTTTAGCATCAGCTTCTAGCATATACTCAATTATTCTTTCTTGAGGATCAAAAGGAGCTAGTTCATCCAATCCTAAAGTTTTAATTGCAATCTTTATAATTTCACTTTCGTGTATTCCTGTTGATCGTTCTTGTTTTTTAAGGAAATGTTTCCCTGCATCAATCAATACTTTTTTAGGAACTAAACCTACAAGCTCCGATCCTGTAACACGCATTCCTCTTGCTATAGAGCGTTCACAAGTTTTATCAAATACTTCATGTAAAGGGGAGATGTTGATATTTGTAAGGTTGTAAGAAATTTGTGCTACACCATATTCTTCAATAAACCATCCAATTCCTTTTACAGCTTTAAAAAGCCCTGGAGTTTTTAAAGGGTTTCCATTTTCATCTTTTATTATTTTTCCAGAGAGTGTTCCACCTTCTCTTTTTATTCTTCCTGCTTCACGAATATCAAAGGCTACAGCATTTGCTCTTCTGGTTGATGTAGTATTTAAGTTGATGTTATAGGCTACTAAAAAATCACGAGCTGAGATAGCAGTTGCACCTGATTTTTCTACTGATTGGTTAAATTCAGCAGGACCAAAATCTGGTTTCCAATCAGCATCTACTAATTTCTTTGCCAAGCCTTCATATTCTCCTTGTCGGCAATTGGCTAAGTTTTTACGCTTTTCTTCTTTTGCTGCTGCTTCATAATGATAAACAGGAATCCCTAGTTCAGCACCTACTCTTTCTCCTAGTTTATGTGCCCAATCAGCAGTTTCTTCCATACTAATATTTGCAATTGGTACTAGTGGACAAACATCAGTAGCTCCCATTCTTGGGTGTTCTCCTGAGTGCTTACTCATATCAATAAGTTCTTGTGCTTTCTTTATTAGTAAAAAAGCAGCATCAATTACAGGTTGTGGTTCTCCAACAAAAGTAATTACCGTACGGTTGGTTGCTTTTCCTGGATCTACATTTAGGAGCTTTACGCCATCAATCTCTTCAACTATTTGAGAAATTATTTTTATCTTCTCAGCATCTCTCCCTTCTGAGATGTTAGGTACACATTCAATTATCTGTTTGCTCATTTTTTATGTTTTAGTGTTGCAAACTTAAAGAAATAAATTGCTTCTAAGTACAAAGTAAAAACCAAAAACTATCTTATTTTTGCCAATATGGATAAACAAACAAAATTAGCAGTGGATAGTGGCGAAATGCTGCCTTTAATGGAAGCTTTCTATACTGTGCAAGGTGAAGGATATTACTCAGGTACAGCTGCTTATTTTTTACGAATAGGTGGTTGTGATGTAGGCTGCCATTGGTGTGATGTAAAGGAAAGTTGGAATGCTGATTTACATCCCCCTACGAGTATTGCAGCTATCTTAAAAGGGATTGAAGAGTACCCTGTAGAAACTGTTGTGATAACGGGTGGAGAGCCTTTGATGTGGAATTTAGATAGATTAACTTTAGCTCTTAAAAACAAAGGACTTAAGGTGCATTTAGAAACTTCAGGAGCTTACCCTTATAGCGGTAATTTTGATTGGGTATGTTTATCTCCTAAAAAGATGCAAGCTCCATTAGATGCAATAAAACCTATTGCTAACGAGTTAAAAGTAATTGTGAATAATAAGCATGATTTTACTTGGGCTATGGAGCAAAGAAAAGGATTAAGTGATGATTGTAAATTGTATTTGCAGTCAGAATGGAGTAAAAGAGAAAAAGTAATTCCTATGATTATTGACTTTATTAAAGAAGAAAAAGCTTGGACAATCTCTTTACAAAGTCATAAATACATGAATATTCCTTAAATTGAAAAACTTACTTTTCATATTAATATTATTTCCTGCACTAGTATTTGCACAGCAAAAGGATTATAAAAAATATGATAAGGCTGTTGCTTATTTTAATGACGGTAAAGTTGAAAAAGCAAAAAAAATTACAGAAAAACTGATTATAAATTATCCTGATTGGAGACAGCCTCATTTATTAATGGCTTCAATCTATACTGATGAAGGAGCAATTGAGGCTGCTGCTGAAGAGTTATTAGAGGTTTATGATGAAAATGATCCTAAAGATGTACTTGGACTTGAACAAGTAGCAAAACTATACTACACTAATGCTTACTATAAAAATGCATTATATTATTTTGAGAAAGCAAATACATTAAACTCTTCAGTACTTGGCGCTAAAACGCCTCTTTTTATTCAGAATTGTAGTTTTGCACTAGAGGCTATTAAAGTTCCTCAAGCTTTTAATCCTGAGAATTTAGGTGCTACTATTAATACAGCAATGGAGGAGTACCTTCCAGCATTGTCAGTTGATGGAAATACTCTAGTAATTACCAGAAGAGTTGCTAAAAAAGATAAAGTAGCCCAAGAAGATTTTTATAGTGCAACTAAAGATGAAATGGGTAATTGGGAATTAGCTATTCCTTTTAAAAACGGAATTAATACCCCTTATAATGAAGGAGCTTTTTCTTTCTCAGCAGATAAAGAAGTAATAGTATATACAGCATGTAATCGTAATGATGGAAAGGGGAGGTGTGACTTGTATTTATATGTGAATAATAAGAGCTTTAATGCAGGGAAAAATATTAATACTAAGTACTGGGAGTCTCAAGGTTGTTTTTCTCCTGATGGTAGGTATCTTTATTTTATTAGCAATAGACCAGGAGGTTATGGAGGGAAAGATATTTGGCGTTCGGAAATTACAAAAAAAGGTTTTTTGCCTGCTGAAAATTTAGGGACTAATATTAATACTAAATATGATGAGATGTCTCCTTTTATTCATCCTGATAATTTGACATTTTATTTTTCATCAAACGGACATGTTGGAATGGGAGATTATGATTTATTTGTAAGCAGAAGAATTACCAGTGAACAAGAGTGGGCTGTTGCTGAAAATATGGGTTATCCAATAAACACACACAATACTGAAAATTCATTAATTGTAGCTAGTAATGGAAAAACAGCATACTATGCTTCTAATGTAAGTGGTTTTGGTAAGGAGGATATTTTTCAGTTTGAATTGCCTGAAAATTTACAAGCAGAGCCTTTAGCAGCATTAGAAATAGATATTATTACTCAAAAAGCAGGAGAGGAGGTAATCTTAAAAAATGTAAGTTTTGCTAGTAACTCTTCCAAACTAGAAGCAATTTCATTTATTGAGTTAGATAAACTAATTACATACCTTAAAAAGAACCCTAATTTACAGCTTGAAATACAAGGACATACTGATGATATTGGTAATGAAATAGACAATCAGATATTATCAGAACAAAGAGCTAAAGCTGTATTTGATTATTTGCAAAATAAGGTTCCTAATACCCTTACTTACAAAGGGTATGGGGAGAGTCAGTCTTTAGTAACTAATGAAGATAAAAATAGTAGAGCTATAAATAGAAGAACTTCTTTTGTTATTTTGAGGTAGACCCTTAGTTATGCTTATTCCATTTAATGAAAAAGTATTTTTTATTTTTCTAAAATTCTTCATTCCATATCTAATTAGAGGTAGCTTATTTGTATGCCCAGGAATAATTGCATTAATTTACCTATAATAAACGTCTTCAAGTTGCAAAGAATCTAAATCATATCCTGTATAGTTGTAGATAGTAACTTCTAATTTATCCAAAACTAAGAAAGGGAATTAAATAAAATAAGTAGTTTTTTCATGTTTAAATAAATATTCTATTAATGTATAAGTGTTACGGTTCCTATACGCTCTTGTATTTTTCCTTTGCAGGAATAACGTACTTTCCACATATAGACTCCTAATTGTATAAATTCACCTTGATCTGTTCCGTCCCAACCTTTATTGTAATTATTGGTATAGAAAATCTCTTTTCCCCATCTATTAAAAACTTGTAACTCAAAGTCTTTAATATCCTCATCGGTAATTAATTTAAAAATTTCATTATGATTATCTTTATTTGGAGTAAAAGCATTAGGTAAAAAAAAGGTAATATCCTTAATATCTAATACTAGATGAACGATACTATCACATCCATTAGTGTGGGTCACGGTGTCTGTAAAGTCTCCAGAGGAAGAATATGATTCTCCATTTAACTCCCAAGTATATTTATAACATGAACTAGCACTATCATAGTAGTGAGGAGGAGGTAGTATAGTTAAGTAAAGGCTAACAATTGTATCACAATCATTAATATCTTTTAAAGTATCAGTATAAATACCACTTGTTGTATAAGTATCTGAATTTACGTACCACTGATATTCATCACAAATAATTACCTGCTCTGATACAAAAACTGGATTTATAATTGTTAAGTCTAAGTTTGCAATACTATCACAACCATGAATATTACTTAGCATTGTTGTATAGTTACCTGATGCTATATAAGTAATATTATTTGAGGGCCATGTATAGCTTTTGCAATTGCTAACTATATCAGTTCCTGAATTACTATAATTAACAGTCAAATCTAGGCTAGCTATTGAGTCACAAGCTAAACTAGTTGCAAAGGATTCATTATATATTCCACTAGTAGTATAAGTTGTTCCATTCCAAGTATAAGTATCACAAACAACGGTATCAGAAATTGATGTTGAAACTGCTGGTAAAACAACAATATCTAAAAGTACAGTATCAACCATACTACAACTAGAAGTATCAGTAGCTATGAATTTAACTGTATAATTTCCAGGAGTATTAAAAGTATAAGTAGGAGTACTTAAGTTTGAAGTTTGTCCATTATCATCAAAATCCCAGAAATAGTTATTTGCAGAGCTATTATTTGTAAAGTTAATAGAAAAAGGAGCACAACCTGTGTCAGAGGGGCTAGCAGAAATACTTGCGAAATTAATTAATTCAAAATCGATTTTAAAAACTGCAATATCCCATCCTACTGATTGTGTAGGGCTATATGCATTTGCAGTAGTTGCAAAACCTCCACCAGAACATACGGCCTGATAAACAGTTCCAGAAGGGTCAAACCTACTGGTACCACCATCTACATGGTCACCAGTATAATAAGTTGCAAAATCTACAGCTGTAGCATCTGGGTTAAGAGACATTAAATAGAAACCTCCACTAGTGTAAAAAGCATCTGAAGTAGTAAAGAGTCCACTAGTCGCTCCATGTCCAGATATATAAATGTGAGAACAAATATCTACCATAAAAGCTATGGGTACAAACCCTGTTCCCCAACCAGTACCACCAGTTCCAATAGTAGTTTGCCAATTAATTGTAGATAAATCGTTTGTGAATTTTGCAATAAACTGCTTACTATTTGCTGTTCCGTAACAACCAGCAGTTATAGGTATGGCAGCACCATTTTGTCCATAAATATACACTTCATCATTTGCATCTATATCTATAAAAAAGCTAGCATCAGCATCAGTTGACCCAAAATAAGATGATGCAAGTAGGGAAGAACCAGCTGGGTCTAATTTTAAAACAAATGCGTCAGATATTCCTCCTATAAAGTTAGGGTTTGCACTATTTGTTGTAGTTGACAGACCTGTTGCTGCTGTACCTGTTATAAATACATTATTTATATTATCTAAGCGTATTCCAAATGCAGCATCATTCCCTGATGTTCCTATATAAGTTGACCATTCTAGAATAGATAGGTCAGGATTCATTTTAAATACTACACCATCTTGCCCTCCTGCATTAGCAGATTGAAAACATCCTGAAGTAGTTGGGAAGTTAGAAGAATTTGAGGAAGAAGCTACATAAGCATTACCACTAGCATCTACTATTATTTCACCTCTATAGGTGTCGCCATAATTAGATGTTGTACCCATATTTCTACCATCATCAGCACTCCCACCCATATAGGTTGACCCAATAATACTTGTTCCATCTTGAGATAAGTGTGTAATACAGATATCAGTAGAACCACCTAAAGAAGTTCCAAAAGCAGTAGTTGATGTAGGAAAATCACTAGAGGAAGTACTCCCTTTAACATAGAGTTCATTCAAACTATTAACCATCATAGAATGTGGATAATCACTGCTTGAACCTCCTATATAAGTTGCCCATAAAAGAGTTGATCCATCAGGGCTTAATTTACTTACTGCAATATCAGTTCCTCCACCCATATAATTTTGTTGAAATGTTCCAGTATTGGTAGGATATCCTGTTCCAAATGAAATTGCTCCTGTAAAAATCTCACTATTTATACCATATGTAGCACTATGACCATAGTTGCTATTTCCAGTTGTTCCAGAAAGAGTAGAAGCAACAAGGGTAGGGTCAATAATAAGTTCAACTGCTTTATTATACCCATTTGGAAAGTTGAATGATAAAATATTATCTTTTAAAACATATTGACATTCTACTTCCGTTACTTCTCCATTTATAATTTGATATGCATATGGCTCTTTCTCAATAATTGTATTAAACCCTAAGTCAATTTCTAAATTATTATTAGTAATTTTTGGAGTTACTCCGTTATAAAACAATTGAATATTATTTGGGTTTGCATCTGGTGAAATAATAAAATCATATTTAAAAAATTCACCAGCACTATACACTTTCAAATCAATTCCATTATATAAAGAAGTATACTTTACTTCCTTATATGATCCAACTTTCCCCTGCCATTTACTTTTATCATTTCCAAGGTAGTAATTATAGTATTCCTTTAGTTTGTTAATAGGAGTTTTTAACGATTTTTTATTAGCTCCTAAAAACTCAACTTTAAAAGCAAAACCATCAATAATAGCATTCCTGAACAATTCCTCATTGTTTTTATCATGAGCCTCATGATGTAAAGAATGAAGAGTATTATAATCTGCAAAACTATAAGTAAATTTGTTGTCCTCTAAATAGATGTCACCTTCAGGGATATTTGCTTTAAACAATATATTTTTTTTCCATTGTCCTTTATTTTCAATATACTTGATTTTTTCTTGAGCAGTTTGACTATTACTGGCAAAAGGGACTAAGAATAGTATAAGTAGTAGTTTTTTCAAAATTTTTGTATTTATGATTCTGAATGCAATCCTATTTTATTTCCTTCTGTATCTTCTATGTAAGCCATAAACCCATTTCCTCCTATAGCTGTTTTAGTAAGAAGTACCTTTCCTCCAGCGCCTTCCACTTTATTTAATGGTACTATTAAATCTTCACCTCCATTAAGATAAATCATTACACCTACACTAGAAGGTTCGTAGCCACTTCCTTGTATAATGCATCCCCCGGTACTATTATTTTCTGTATCAGCTGGGAAAAATGCATATTGCATACCCATCATTTCTATAATTTCCATTTTAACTTCCAAAATAGTCTCATAGAATCTTTTCGCTCTATTAATATCTATTGTTGGGATTTCAAACCAATTAATTGTATTTGCCATTTTTTAACTTTTAATTCTGTCAAAGTTAGTATAAAATAAATAAAGTACCTTTTTAAGTAATTACTTATCTTACTCCTTCACTAAGAATTTTAAAGAAACAGACTTATTTTAATTGGTTAATTTTAAATAGAATTAAATTTCCAATGGTTGTAGCTCTTTTGCTTATATTAGTAGCATTCTTGCCCTTAAATAGTTCATTAAGAGTAGCATTCCAATGTAAGAGCCATCTCTCTAGATGTAAGTTGGTAAATGGAATTTTCTTGTTAAAGTCAAGATGTTTTTGCAGTAAATTACTTTGATATTTATCTCCACCCCAGAGCAAGTTTTCCCAGAAATCACAAATAACACTAAAGTGATTTTCCCAATCAATTTTTACTGTAGTGGTAAACACAGGAGCAATTTTAGTATCGGCTAATACTTTTTTATAAAAAGTCTTCACTAGTAATTCAATATCCTTTCTGCTCTCTATATCTTTCATTTTAGTTAAAGATATCTATTTTATTTTTAGGCTGTTCATCGCCACGCCATAAAAAGCCTTTTAAGTAGCGATTTTTTTCAAGAACATCTGTATAAGGAGTAGTTATACTATTTGGTTTTACAGTATAGTTTACATCTTTTAATTTATTGTTTTCAAAATAGAGAGTTAAGTCACTACACTCAGTATAATTAAGTCCAATCTTTCCTTCTGTATCATCTTTTACAATGAAAATGCTTTGTCCATTTCCCTGAACATGCATATGGTTCATTTCATTATTTTTAAAATAGGCTGTCATATTCTTTCCTTTTATTTGATTATAATCTAAGGAGTCTTCTTTTGAAATGATTAATGGGTTAGGGTTTAAAAATATTTTTTCAATTTTACTATCATTAATTAGAAACTGTAAGCTATCAGCAGTTATCTGAAAATTATCTGACCATAATATAGGTTTTTTATACATCTCTACCTTAGATACTGAGAAGTGATAGGCTAAAGAGTCACATTTCCCTTGAAAGTCAGTTTTAAAAAACTTTACTTTATTATAAGCTAATACTCTTTTATCATCAGGTTTCTGTTGACTGATAAACTTTTTAGCATGCATAAAAAGGGTATCATCTTCCAATACCTTTTCAAGTATAGGCTTTTGGGTTATTATTACTTTATCTAGTTCTTCAAAGTATTCAGCCATACCCCCTAAAACTCTTATGTCTTCAAGGGTATCAATAAGTTCAACATTACTGAATGCTTTTCCGTATCTCTTATTTTTATTGTAGTACAAACTATCACCTTTCAATAAGTAATTGTCAGTAGTGATATAAGCATTCTCTCTAAATTGTGCTATGTCTGTTTTAGTATTGTACCAGCCATTTTGGCAATAAATAGTTTTAGCATCTGAAATGATAAAAGAAGGACCAAAAAAGTAAGTAACTTCATTATTAGAATTATATTGCATATTATCAGTAAGTATATTATAGTCTTTAGCTAGTACTACTACTGAATCTTTAAAAATAAACTTATGAATATTAGAATGATATGCACCTTTCTTGGAATTAATAGTTTTTTCATTATCAATAATTGTTCCTTTTTTAGGGTAGGAGGCAATATTTGTACTTAAATTATATAATACTTGCTCAGTGTTTAAGGTCATATGTTTATCAATGAGTATAACATTTCCTTTTATGTCTGCTTTATTCTCTAAGCCAAAATAAGTAAGTGTTTTTCCTGTAAGGGTAATACTATCACCTTGGTTAATTTTAATCTTCCCAAAGGCCTCCATTTTATTTTCAGAAGTATAATGATAGGCAGAGTCGCATGTCATTATTGCATCATTATGCTTAAAGGATACATTCCCAATTAAACGCCAATAATCAGGGTGTATAAGCGTATTTGCATAGGTGTTATCTGCATTAAGGATTTCAATTTTTTTCACCTCCTGAGCTTTTAGAGTAAGGCCCAGGAGTAGAAGAAAAATATGAAGTATGAGTTTCAAACCTTATCTGAAAAGTGTTTGTTTTCTATCAGGACCAACCGATACAATTTGTATAGGTGTTTCTAAAACATCTTCAAGGTATGCAATATAATCATGTACCTCTTTTGGAGCAGCATCTAAATTGTCTAACTGCATTAAGTCCATCTCCCAACCTTTAAGTTCTTTATATACAGGAGTAAGTCCTTCATTATCTTCAAATGGTAAATAGTCAATCTTTTCTCCATTTAATTCATAATGCGTACAAACTTTTATAGTATCTATACCTGATAATACATCAGCTTTCATCATCATTAATTGTGTTACTCCATTAATATTTATAGCATATTTAAGAGCAGGAATATCTATCCATCCACATCTTCTTGGTCTACCTGTTGTAGCACCAAACTCATTTCCTACTTTTCCTAAACGCTCACCTACGGCATCAAATAATTCTGATGGAAAAGGTCCGCTACCAACTCTAGTACAATATGCTTTAAAGATTCCAAATACATCTCCAATTTTATTAGGAGCAATACCTAAACCTGTACAAGCACCTGCAGTAATAGTATTTGATGAAGTTACAAAAGGATAAGAACCAAAATCAATATCTAATAAAGCACCTTGAGCACCTTCGGCCAATATTTTTTTGTTTTCTTTTAATGCATTATGAATGTAGTGTTCACTTTCAATATGATCAAAACTATTTAAAACAGCTAAAGAAGCAAACCAAGTACTTTCTAATTCTTCCAATTCGTATTCAAAATCATAGAAGTTTAAAAGTTGAATGTGCTTTTGTTTTAGTTTTTCGTATTTTTCTTTAAAATTAGGATCAGCAATATCACCAACTCTTAATCCATTACGACCTGTTTTATCCATATAAGTTGGGCCAATTCCTTTTAGAGTAGAGCCAATCTTATCTTTCCCTTTTGCTTTTTCTGAAGCAGCATCTAATAATTTATGAGTAGGGAGGATAAGGTGAGCCTTTTTTGAAATTAAAAGTTCTGACATAGGAACATTAAGAGCTTTTATTTCATTAATTTCTCTTTCAAAAATCACAGGGTCAATTACAACACCATTTCCAATTAAGTTAATAACACCTTTATGAAATATACCTGAAGGTATAGTGTGTAATACATGTTTTATTCCATCAAATTCAAGGGTGTGCCCAGCATTAGGTCCTCCTTGGAATCGTGCAATAATATCATATTTTGATGTTAGTACATCAACAATTTTTCCTTTCCCTTCGTCTCCCCACTGGAGTCCTAATAAAACATCTGCTTTCATTATTTATTTATCTTTGTTTGACAATTTTGGCATAAGCCATATAAGTTAAGAGCATGCCTACTTATTTTAAAGTTCATGCTTTCCTCTATTACATTTTTAATTCCTTGAATTCTTGGGTCACAAAACTCAATTACAGTATCACAACTTGTGCATACTAGGTGGTCATGCTGTCGGTTAGAGTACGATTTTTCGTACTGTGCCTGAGCCTTACCAAATTGATGTTTACGAATTAAATGACAATCCAATAAAATTTCAACAGTATTATAGAGTGTAGCTCTACTTACTCTATAATTCTTATTTTTCATTTGAATATACATTGACTCTATGTCAAAATGTCCTTCAAATTCGTAAATTTCATTTAGGATTGCATAGCGCTCAGGAGTTTTCCTTTGCTTATTCTCAACCAAATATTCAGTGAATATCTCAGTTACGGTATCAATTATTTTCTTGTTGGACACTAATGCGCTATTAAAACACAAAATTATAAAAATTACTTATGTGAGCTAGGTAAAATTAAAAATTAGATGAGAAAATTTAACTATGTTTATAAGTTCGTGTAATTGATGAGATTGCTTTTATTTTTTCAAGCTTTTCAGTAAGTTCTTTTAAGAAGTTAACATTATGAACTTTAAGGGTAATAATACCCTCAAAAACACCATCATCACTACTAATATTAATAGATTTAATATTTACATTCATTTGGTTAGATATAATCTGAGTTACTTTGTTCATAAGTCCTAAACTATCAATACCTTTTATGTTTATGGTAGCTATAAAATCAATTTCATCTTTATATATCCATTTTGCTTTTAAAATTCTATAAGCATAATTAGATCGTAATTGTATAGCATTAGGGCAGTCAGATCGATGTACCTTTATACCATCAACAACAGTTAAGAATCCAAAAATTAGATCTCCAGGAATAGCATTACAACAAGCAGCCATTTTATAATCTAAAACTTCATCATCTTCATTAAATACAATTACTTTTTTTGCTTTGCTTGTAGTTTTTTTCTGTGCAGGGGAACCATATATTCTATTTTTTATAGTTTGATACCATCCCGTATTTTTAAGCTTTACAAATTCTCTAATTTCAGTATTTGATATTGTTCCTGTTCCAAATCTATAGTATAAATCCAAAGAAGTTCCTGTTCCAAAATACTTTATCATTTCGGTTTCAGTAGTAGTATTTAGCTTAAGTTTTAGTTGTTTCAACTTTCGTTCAGCAATTTCTTTTCCAACAACAGCAGTCTCTTTTTTATCTTCTTTTAATGCTGATTTTATTTTTGATTTTGCTCTTGAAGTAACTACAAACCTTAGCCAGTCTTTTCTTGGTCTTTGTTTATCAGAAGTAATAACTTCAACTTGGTCACCACTATTTAATTGATGACTTAAAGAGACTAATTTTCCATTAACTTTAATTCCCATACATTTAAGTCCTACATCTGTATGTATTTCAAAGGCAAAATCAAGTGCTGTAGCTTTTTTAGGAAGTGTTTTTAAATCTCCATTAGGGGTAAAGATGTAAATTTCTCCTGAAAATAGGTTAAGCTTAAAGTCATCAATAAAGTCAATTGCATTACTTTCAGGGTTTTCAAGTAATTCTCTAATTTTTGATATCCAAGTGTCTAAAGAATTTTCTTTACTTCCTTCTTGTTTGTATTTCCAATGGGCTGCATAACCTTTTTCAGCTATATCATCCATTCGTTTACTTCTAATTTGTACTTCAACCCATTTTCCATTATCTCCCATTACAGTAGTGTGGAGCGACTCATAACCATTGGCTTTAGGGGTAGAGACCCAGTCTCTTAGCCTATCAGGGTTTGGCTTGTAAAAATCAGTTACTATAGAATAGATTTTCCAGCAATCTGCTTTTTCTGTTTCTTGTGGGCTATCAACAATAATTCTTACAGCAAATTTATCATATACATTATCAAAGTTAACCCCTTTGTTAATCATCTTATGCCTAATAGAAAATATAGATTTAGGACGACCTTTTATAGAGTAGGATATAGAGTTTTCTTTTAATTTAGCTCTTATGGGTTTAACAAACTTTGTAATATATTTTTTACGCTCTTCTTTTGAAGCTGCTAATTTCTCTGAGATAGCACTATATATTTCTGGCTTTGTAAACTTTAGTCCTAAATCTTCTAATTCTGTTTTTATAGAGTATAGTCCTAACCTATGTGCTAATGGAGCATATAAATAGAGTGTTTCAGATGCAATTTTTAATTGTTTAGCTTTAGGCATAGCATCTAAGGTTCGCATATTGTGCAAACGATCGGCTAGTTTAATTAATATTACTCTTACATCATCGGAAAGTGTGAGTAACATCTTTCTAAAGTTTTCAGCTTGTAAGGATACATTTTTGTCAAAAACATCAGATATTTTTGTTAAGCCGTCAATAATACGAGCTACTTTTTTTCCAAAAATACGCTCCATATCAGCAATTGTATAGTCTGTATCCTCAACAACATCATGGAGTAAAGCACAAATAATTGAAGTAGCACCTAAGCCAATTTCTTTAGCCGCAATATGAGCCACAGCAATAGGGTGGAAGATATAAGGTTCTCCTGATTTACGCCTCATGTGTTTATGTGCTTCAACGGCAAGATTAAAAGCTTTTCTAATTTCTTTTTTATCTTCAGCATCAGTTCTATCGGCACAAGCTCTTAATAAGGCCTTATACTTGTTAAGAATATCTTTTCTTTCCTGTTCTAAATCAATTTCTTGCATATAGTGTTAAGCAAATATTGGATAAGTACTCATAAGTTTATTTACTTCTAACCTTACTTCTGTAAGCACAGTTTCATTTTCATAATTCATAATTACTTTATCAATTAAATCAACAATAAATGGAATGGTATCTTCTTTTATTCCTCTTGTTGTAATTGCAGGAGTTCCTACTCTTATTCCTGAAGTAATAAATGGAGATTGAGTGTCGAAAGGAACCATATTTTTATTTGCAGTGATATCAGCAATAACCAATGCGTTTTCAGCATCTTTTCCTGTAATATTCTTACTTCTTAAATCAATAAGCATACAGTGATTTTCAGTACCTCCTGAAATTACCTTATAACCTCTATCAATAAAACATTGTGCCATTACTTTAGCATTTTTAATTACTTGCTCACCATAAGTTTTAAATTCTGGTTTTAATGCTTCTCCAAAGGCGATTGCTTTAGCGGCTATAACATGCTCAAGTGGTCCTCCTTGAGACCCTGGAAAAACACCTGAATTAAGTATAGCAGACATCATTCTTGTTTTTCCTTTTGGAGTTTTTAATCCCCAAGGATTTTCAAAGTCTTTCCCCATCATAATCATTCCGCCTCTTGGTCCTCTTAAGGTTTTATGAGTGGTTGTAGTTAGTATATGACAGTGTGGAGCAGGGTCGTTTAGTAATTTTGCAGCAATTAATCCAGCAGGGTGTGCAATATCAGCCATTAATACAGCTCCAACTTTATCAGCTATAGTTCTAAATCTTGCATAATCCCAATCTTGTGAGTATGCAGATGCTCCACAAATTATTAACTTTGGTTGTTCATTAATTGCTGTTTCTTCTAATTTATCATAATCTACTTTTCCAGTAGTTTCTTCTACATTATAAAAAGATGTTTTATACAGTTTTCCTGAAAAATTAACGGGAGAACCATGTGTTAGGTGTCCTCCATGTGATAAGTTAAATCCTAAAATTTTATCTCCAGGATTAAGGCAAGCTAACATTACTGCTGCATTTGCCTGAGAACCTGAATGTGGTTGTACATTAACATATTCAACACCAAATAATTCTTTTGCTCTATCTATTGCTAATTGTTCTACTTTATCAACTACTTCACAACCTCCATAATATCTTTTTCTTGGATATCCTTCGGCATATTTATTGGTTAAACAAGATCCCATTACTTGCATAACTTCATCACTTACAAAGTTTTCTGAGGCAATAAGTTCAATACCATTTCTTTGTCTTTTATCTTCTTCTGCAATTAAATCAAAAATTATTTGATCATTTTTCATCTTATAAATTATTTTAATTTCTATTTTCGTGAACGCAACAAAAGTATATATTTATGAATAGAGTAAAAGAACTTTTTGGAATAAAATATCCAATAATTCAAGGTGGTATGATATGGTGTAGTGGCTGGGAATTAGCTGCGGCAGTAAGTAATGCAGGTGGTTTAGGTTTAATAGGGGCAGGGTCGATGTATCCTGATGTACTAAAAGAACATATAGAAAAATGCCAACGTGTAACAGATAAGCCTTTTGGGGTAAATATTCCTTTATTATATCCTGATATTGATAGTCATATTCAAACCATTATTGATATGGGAGTTAAGATTGTATTTACTTCTGCAGGAAACCCTAAAAAATACACAGCTCTTTTTCAAAGCCATGGAATAACAGTAGTGCATGTAATTGCAAATACAAAATTCGCTTTAAAATGTGTTGAGGCAGGTGTTGATGCTATTGTTGCAGAGGGTTTTGAAGCCGGAGGGCATAATGGAATTCAAGAAATAACAACAATGTGTTTAGTTCCAATGATAAAACAAGCGGTTGGTATTCCTGTAATTGCAGCTGGAGGTATTGCTAGTGGTAGTGCAATGTTAGCTGCTATGGCTTTAGGAGCCGATGGAGTGCAAATAGGAAGTAGGTTCATAGCAAGTGAAGAATGTTCGGCACATATTAACTTTAAGAATAAAGTGCTTGAAGCAAAAGAAGGGGATACAGATTTAACCTTGAAGGAGTTAACTGCAGTTCGTTTGTTGAAAAATGAGTTTTACACTAAAGTTCAAGATGCTTATGCTAATTCAGCAACTAAAGAGGAGCTTAAGGAATTATTAGGTAGAGGTAGAGCAAAAAAAGGAATGTTTGAGGGGGATTTACAAGAGGGTGAATTAGAGGTTGGTCAGGTGTCAGCAATGATAAATACTATACTTCCGATAGCTGAAATTATTGATGAAATTGTAAGTGAATATCAGCAACAAAAAAAGATTCTTTATTCTCTATAGTTTTGGGTAGCTAAGTTTTTATTTTCTTAAGGGGTATTTGCTTTATATTTTTTATAAATTTGTGGCAATTATATTTATGTATTTATGAAAAAAAAATTACTCTTCGTTTTTATTGCTTTTTTTAGCCTAACTTCAAATGCTTCCCACCTTATGGGAGGAGAGATTACATGGAAATGTATTAAAGATGCTTCTAATCCTGATGTAGGAAAATATATCTTTACATTAAAAGTATATCGTGATTGTGATGGTATCTCAGTAGGTACTTTTACACAAACAATTGATGTTTGGGGGCATCCAACTATAACTGGTATAGATGCTGATTTTGTATTACAACAAGATGTTTCTCCAATTTGTGACCCTGTAAATAGTGGAAATACTGCTTTAAGTTGTGCAGGTGGTACCCCAGGAGCAGTTGAAGAATATGTTTTTGAATCAGCTCCTGTAGCTTTGCCGGGAATCCCTCCAGCTACAGGTTGGCATTTTACTTGGGATAACTGTTGTAGAAATTCAGCAATTACTAATTTACTTTCTTCTTCAGAGGGTTTTACCCTTAGAGCGATAATGTATCCTTATACTGATCCTACTGGTGGGACAGTATTACCTGCTGATCCTTGTTTTGATTCTTCACCTGACTTTAGAGAGCAGCCTAAAACAATATTATGTACAGGTTTCCCTTTTGCATATTCTCATAATGCAGCTGATGATGAACTTGATGAATTAGTATATTCATGGGGAGAACCTTTAGATGATTTCTTTGGAACTTATAACCCTCCAACAGATCCTGCTCCTTTAGCTTTTTCAGCTGGATATTCTGTAAATAGCCCTCTTCCTGGAAATCCTATTTTAGATACTATTACTGGAGAGGTAAGTTATGATGCTAACCTTCAAGGATACTATGTTACTTGTGTAAAGGTATCTGCTTATAAGTGTGGACAATTAGTTGCTGAAATTTTTAGAGAAGTACAAGTAGTTTTAATAGATTGTTCTTCAACTCCTGGAAACCTTCCTGGACTAAATAACCCTCCAGTTGTAAATGCTCCTTTCCCTGGACCTTCTTATGAAACTACTGTTTTTGCAGGAGATATTGTGAGTTTTAACATTTCAGGTACTGATGGGGATTTATATAATGGAGTAACACCTCAAAACCTGACTATGGAAGTTTCTGGTGGTCAGTTTTCATCAGACTATGCATCTACTGGAACTTGTTTAAACCCACCTTGCGCTACTTTTGATAATGGAGCTGGATTAACACCTCCTTTCTCAAACCCAGGAGTAGTTAATGGAGTATTTGAGTGGCAAACAGCATGTAGTCATATTGCTGCTGTTGGAGGGTGTGGAGTTAGCTCTAATGTATTTACCTTTTTAATAAAAGTATATGATGATTTTTGTCCAGCTAATGGAATTAAATTTGCCACTATAAAGGTTACGGTATTGCCTGCTCCTTCATCACAAGAACCTGATTTGCGTTGTGCTTCAGTTTTACCTAACGGAGATGTTGATTTAACCTGGGAACACCTAGCAACTGCTGGAGCCAGTTCTGTATATAATATTTATCATTCTTCAAGTCCTAATGGGCCATTTACATTATTAGATACTGTTGTATTTCCATTAACAACTTATACACATACAGGGGCAGGAGCTAATGCTCAGTCTCAATATTATCAAATAACTTCGCATTCTGCTTGTGCTGCTGCTTCATTGCCTTCAAAAACTTTAGCAACTATGGATTTAAATGTTGTAGCAGTTAATTCAGGAACACAAGGTGATTTAAGTTGGAATTCTTTACATACTCCAAACCTTAGCTCTTCATTTCCTAATTACAGTATCTTTGCTAAAGATGCCAGTGGCGCCTTCCAAATGGTAGGTCAAACCCCAACAAATACATTCTCTTTTCCTGCACAAACTTGTGATTCTTATCAGGCTATGTATCTTAGTTTAGAAGACTCAAGTGGTTGTATTTCAAATTCATCAATTGATGGAGCAATCTTAAGAGATACAGTTAGTCCTTTTCAGCCTCAAATTATTGATGTTTCAGTAGATGCAGCGGGGAAATCAGTAATTAACTGGATGTCATTTTCTCCAGATGTTGAAGTATATGCTGTTTACATACAAGATGATGCAGGTGCTTGGATAACTATTGATTCTGTTTTTGCTCCATTAACTACTTATACTTATGGAAACTCAGATGCAACAAATATATTTGAGACTTTTAGAGTTAGAGCCTTAGATAGTTGTGGCAATGGAAGTATTCCAAGTACAGAACATAATTCAATTAATTTAGAAACTGAAGTAGATGCTTGTAAGCATACACTTGATTTAACTTGGAATGAATACAATAATATGTTAGGAGGAATTAGTCATTATGATTTATTTGTAACTGAAACAGCTCCTGATGGAACTATAAGACAAGAGGTAACAAGCTTTACTAATGAGTTCTCTCATACTTTAGAAAATATAAATGATGCATCTAATTATTATATTTATATTGTAGCTTATGATTCAGATACTATTGCTATGGCTACCTCTGATCAGATAAATGACCCTATGGATTTTGGAGACAGACCTAAATATAACTATATAGAGTATGCATCAATAAATCATGACAATGGTTATGTTGAAATTAATTGTTTAGTTGATAACAATGCTATTATTGATCATTATGATGTTTATCGTTCTTTAAGAGAAGTAAATAACTTTAATAAGATAGGGGAAGTACCGTTTTTAAGTGGCTCTACTATTCATTATACTGATAAAACAGCGCAAACAAGTGATGAATTTTACCAATACCAGATTTATCCTGTAGATACTTGTGGAATACTTCTTTTTGCTCCTCCAGTTGTTAATAGTCCAATTCATAGTAAGGATACTTCATTTGCACAAACAATTTTATTAGAATCAGTAATTAACCTTGATTATGACTCTAACCCTGATTTAAAAGATGAGTATACAAATACACTTACTTTTAATGAGTATGATAAGTGGTTAGGAGAGGTGTCAGAATATAGATTATATCGTTCTATAAATAGAGAGCCTTTTAATATGTTACCTATTTATACTTGGGATAGAATAAATAAACCTAATGAAGCATTAGAATATATAGATGTAGTTACTGAATATGGCGAAGGAAATGGTAGGTTCTGTTACTATATTGAAGCTATTGAAGGTAATGCTACTCCTTATGGTCCTGTAATAGAAGGTAGCTACTCTAATATATCATGTGTCTCTCAAACTCCAATACTTTACATACCTACTGTATTTACTCCTAATGGAGATGAGCATAATGAGGTATTCCGCCCTGTAACTTATTATGTGTCTGAAGTTGAATATTTATTTAGTATATTTAATAGAGATGGTGAAGAGTTATTTAAAACTAATGACCCATTAAAAGGTTGGGACGGTACGAGTAAAGGAGCAGTTGTACAAAATGGTAATTATATTTATTATATACAATACAAAGATGGGGTTGGCGATTTAATAAAGAGAACAGATGTTATTACCCTAGTTAGGTAGTAAAAAATAAATTAATAAAATAGTCCCGAAATTCGGGACTATTTTGTTTTATAAATTCTTAATTTCGCACAATTTTATAAACATACCAATATATGAGCAACAAAATAATGAAAGAAGGACTTACTTACGATGATGTATTAGTAGTTCCAGCTTATTCTGAGATACTCCCGTACATGGTGAGTACAAGTACACAATTTTCAAAAAACATAACATTGAATATTCCTGTTGTTGCTGCTGCTATGGATACGGTTACTGAATCTGGAATGGCTATTGCTATTGCACAAGAGGGAGGTATTGGAGTACTTCATAAGAATATGAGTATTGAAAAGCAAGCCTTAGAGGTTAGAAAAGTAAAAAGATCAGAAAGTGGGATGATACTTGATCCTATTACCTTAGGAATTGACGCTACAGTTGGAGATGCTTTTAATATGATGCGTGAGAATAAAATTGGTGGAATACCAATTGTTGATTCTCAAATGAATTTATTAGGAATTGTTACTAATAGAGATTTACGTTTTGAAAAAGATATGGATTTATCTATCTCTGATGTAATGACAGCAGATAACCTAATTACTACTGAGTTAAATGATCTTGAAAACGCTGAAGATATTTTAAAAGGAAATAAAATTGAAAAATTGCCTATAGTTGATGCTGAGAATAAACTTGTTGGATTAATTACTTTCAAGGATATTATTAAAAATAGAATGCGTCCTAATGCTTGTAAAGATAAGTATGGAAGGTTAAGAGTTGCTGCAGCTGTAGGTGTTACTGCTGATGTTTTAGACAGGGTAGGTGCTTTAGCAAAAGCTTCTGTTGATGCTATTATTATTGATACTGCTCATGGGCATACTAAAGGTGTAGTTGAAGTATTAAAAAAGGTTAAAACTGCTTATCCAGGAGTTGATGTAGTAGTAGGAAATATTGCAACTGGAGCTGCTGCTCAAGGGCTTATTGATGCTGGAGCTGATGCAGTAAAAGTAGGTATTGGACCAGGGTCAATTTGTACTACTCGTATTGTAGCAGGAATTGGAGTTCCACAATTAACAGCAGTAATGGATGTTGCTGAAGTAACAAGAAAAAATAATATTCCTTTAATTGCCGATGGCGGGATTCGTTATTCAGGTGATATTGTAAAAGCTTTAGTTGGTGGAGCAAGTACAGTAATGTTAGGTTCTATTATTGCTGGAGTAGAAGAAGCTCCTGGAGAAACAATAATCTTTGAAGGAAGAAAATTTAAATCTTATAGAGGGATGGGATCTATTGATGCTATGCAAAAAGGATCAAAAGATAGATATTTCCAAAGTGGAGAAGTAGATGCTAAAAAATTAGTTCCTGAAGGAATTGTAGGAAGGGTAGCATATAAAGGTACATTAGGTGAAGTAATACACCAAATGATAGGAGGTTTAAGAGCAGGGATGGGCTATACAGGAGCAGAAAATATTACTAAGTTACATCATGCTGAGTTTATAAAAATTACAGCAGCAGGTGTTGCTGAAAGTCACCCACATGATGTAACTATCACAAGAGAAGCGCCAAATTATAGTAGATAATAAAGAAAATAAAGATGAAAAAAATAAGTTTAAGTACATTAGCAGTAGTGTTTTCACTACTAACAACTGCACAAGAAGTTGTAACATTTGGAAATGAGAAAGTATCATTAGATGAGTTTACTTCTGTTTTTTATAAAAACAATAACAAAACTGAAATTACTAAAGAGTATTTAGATAATTATATGGATTTGTTTATTAATTTCAAATTAAAAGTTACACAAGCTTCTGAACTAGGTTTAGATACATTAGCAACTTTTACAACTGAACTTGATGGATACAGAAAACAATTAGCGAAACCTTATCTAAAAAATAAGGAGTTTGATCAAAATATGCTTTTAGAAGCTTATGAGAGAATGCAATCTGATATTAAAGCAAGTCATATTTTAATTAATCTTAATGAAAAATCAACTGTAAAAGAAGAAAAAGAGGCTCTTGCTAAGATAATGGCTATTAGAGATGAAATAAATTCGGGTAAAATAACATTTGCAGCAGCAGCTAAAAAATATTCAGATGATAAGTCAGCATTGAAAAATGAAGGAAATTTAGGTTATTTTACTGCATTTATGATGGTATATAATTTTGAGACAGTAGCCTATAATACTGAAGTTGGTAAGATTTCTAATCCTGTAAAAACTAAATATGGTTATCATTTAATTAACGTCGTTGATAAACGTAAAGCTTCTGGTCAAGTAAAAGTAGCTCATATTATGTTTAAAACAGGTGAGGGAGCTGATAAGGTTAAATTAGATGAGGCAGAAAATAAAATTAATCATGTTGCTGAATTATTAGAAAAAGGAGAAAGCTTTTCTGCTGTAGCAGGGCGATTTTCAGAAGATAAATCAACAGCTACTAAAGGAGGTGTGCTTCCTGCTTTTGGTGTAGGGAAAATGGTTCCAGAATTTGAATTAGCTGCTTTTAATTTAAAAGAAATAGGAGGCATTTCAGCTCCTTTCCGCACTGATTATGGTTGGCATATCATTACACTATTGGAAAGACAAGAGATTCCTAGTTTTGAAGATGTTAAAGTTGAATTAAAGAAGAAAATTGAAAGAGACTCAAGAGGTGATTTAAGTAAGCAAGCTTTATATGAACAATTACGTAATAGCTATAAAGTATCAAATAAACCTAAGTCATTTTCAAAATTAAGAAAAGTAGCACATTCACCTTTAGCTTTAGGGAAATTAGAAAAAGAAAGTATTAAGAATACTAGTACTACACTATTTACTATTGATGGTAACAAAACAACCGTTGGTGAGTATGTTGATTATTTAGTGTCAAATCAAATTGCAGGAAGTGATTTTGACAATATGTATACTAATTTTGTTAATTTATCTTTATTAGCATATGAAGAGAGTAAATTAGAAGAAAAGTACCCTGAGTATAAAATGCTATTAAAAGAGTATAGAGAAGGAATACTTCTTTTTGATTTAACAAATGATAAGGTATGGGAAAAAGCAGTTAAAGATACTTTAGGTTTAGCTAATTATTATGAAGCTAATAAAGCTAATTACATGTGGGCTAAAAGGGTAGATGCTACTATTTATAGTTGTATTAATGCAGCAACTGCAAAAAAGGTTAAGAAACTAATTCGCAAAAAAAATAAAGGAAAAATAACTGATAAAGAGATTCTATTAGATATTAATGCTGATTCACCATTAAACCTACAAATAGATGCTAATAAGTTCCTAAAAGGTAATAATAAACACATTGACGCAATAAGCTGGAATACAGGTCTTGCAAATGATATTGTTTTAGAGGATGGTAGCTTTATTGTTATTGATATTCATGAGGTACTACCTATTGCTAATAAACTTTTAGAAGAAACAAAAGGAAAAGTAATTGCTGATTACCAGGATCATCTTGAAAAGGAATGGATTGCTTCATTAAGAGAGAAATACTCAGTAAAGGTAAATAAAGAAGTATTATACACACTTATTAAATAGTAAATGAGGGTAAGGCCACTTCTAATATTAGTATCTTTTTTAGTAGTTATTGCAGCTTGTTTTAATCCTGTTGAGGAGAGAATTATAGCTAGTGTTAATGAAAAGAACTTAACACTTTCTGAGGTACTAAAAGAAATGCCTGAGTTAACAGAGGATAGCGCATTTTTTGTTGAACGCTATATGAATATTTGGATTAGAAAACAGCTAATGATTTATCATGCTGAAATTAATCTTAGTACTAGTTTAGTTGATTATGAGAAACAAATTGAGGAGTACCGTTCTTCATTATTAATTTATGCATATCAGCAGGAACTAATAAATCAAAATTTTGATACTACAGTAGATAATACAGCTATAGAGGCTTATTATAATCAGTATAAAGATGAGTTTAAGCTAAATAAGAATATTTTTAAGGGAAGATATATTGTTGTAGATAAATCGGCACCTAAACTAGCTAAATTATCAAAGTGGTATAAGTCAGAAACCCCTGAAAGTATAGAATCTTTAAATGATTATTGTCAACAATTTTCAAAAGAATATCATTTAGCAGATGATAATTGGCAATATTTTAACATTATAAATGCAAAACTTCCTGAGTTAATACTAGAGGAAGAGTACTTTTTAGAACACACAAAAGGGGTTTGGTTTGAAGATGAACAATATAGATATTATGTTTATATAAAAGATTATCAAATAAAAGGGAGTATTAGTCCGTTAGCTCTTGAGCATCAGAAAATACGTAATGTATTACTAAACAAAAATAAAATACACTATTTAAAGCAACTGGAAGATGAACTATATCAAAACGGTTTAGCTTTGAAAAAAATTAAAATCTACTAATGAACAAATTACTTAACGTTTTCTTATTTACACTTTTTTCGATTACTTTAACTGCACAATCTATTGATAAGGTAGAAGCTGTAATTGGTGATGAAATTATTTTAACATCAGATATAGAGTCACAATACTTACAATATTTAGCGCAAGGAAATATAAAGTCTGAAGAAATAAGATGCCAAATAATGGAAGACTTATTATTTCAGAAATTATTAGTCCATCAAGCAAAAATTGACAGCCTAGAAGTTGCGGTTGAAGAAGTTGAAGAAGAAGTTCTAAAGCGATTAAGTTACTTTGAAAGTCAACTAGGGTCAATGGAAAAAGTAGAAGAATACTTTGGAAAAAATAAGGTTGCATTAAAACAGGATTTAATGGATGTAATTAAAGACCAGAGGTTAGCTCAAAAAAAGCAAATGAGTATTGTTTCAGGTATTAAAGTTACTCCTGCAGAGGTTAAAGACTTCTTAAACTCACTTAATAAAGAAGATATTCCAACAATTCCAACTCAGGTTGAACTTGCTCAAATTATTGTAAAACCTGAAATGTCATCTGAAGAAAAAGATAAGATTAGAGAAAAATTAAATGATTTTAGGGAGAGAGTATACAAAGGTGAAGATTTTAAAGTATTAGCAACTTTATACTCTGACGACCCAGGGTCAGCAGCAAAAGGTGGTGAGCTTGGTTTTGTAAATAGAGGAGATTTAGTCCCAGAGTTTGAAAGAGCAGCCTTTAGACTAAAAGAAGGTGAAATTTCTGAAGTAGTATCTTCTCAATTTGGGTTTCATATAGTACAATTAATTGAAAGAAGAGGGGAGCAGATTAATGTGCGTCATATTTTATTGAAAGCTAAAGTTAATGCTACAGCTTTACATAAAGCAGAGTTAAAAATTGATAGTATTGCAGCAGCAATTAGTTCTGGTGAAATTAGTTTTGACGATGCAGTTTTAAAATATTCCGATGATGATAGTAAGAATAATGGTGGTTTATTATTAAACCCAGCTACAGGAGCTACACTTCATACTATTGATGATATGGAGCCATCTTTACGTTTAATAGTTCAAAAAGAAGAGGAAAAAGGAATATCAACACCTTCTTTATTTAATATGCAGGATGGTAGTAAGGCTTTCAGAATATTAAGAGTAAACAAGAAAAGAGAAGAGCATAAAGCTAATCTAGTTGATGATTTTTCAATAATTAAAGATCAGTCGATTAATGCTAAAAAACAAAAGGAGATAGAAAAATGGATTAATAGCACTACTGAAAGAACTTATATTAATATATCAGAGACTATAAGTAGTTGTATGTTAACTAATAAATGGGTAAAGTAATATGAGTGCAGTAAATGAAGTAAAAGCTATTGATAATTTTGTTGGTAGGTATAATGAATTTAAACAAGAAATAGCAAAAGTAATTGTAGGACAAGATGATGTTATTGAACAAGTCTTAATCTCTATCTTTTGTAATGGACATTGTTTATTAGTTGGAGTTCCTGGTTTAGCAAAAACATTATTAGTACAAACGATTTCTGATTCGCTAGGTCTTAATTTTAACCGTATACAGTTTACTCCTGATTTAATGCCTTCTGATATTATAGGGGCAGAAATACTAGATGAGAATAGAAATTTTAAGTTTGTAAAAGGGCCTTTATTTGCTAATATAATTTTAGCTGATGAGATTAATCGTACACCTCCTAAAACACAATCGGCTTTGTTAGAAGCTATGCAAGAACGTTCTGTAACAAATGCAGGAACTAAATATACTTTAGACAAACCATTTTTTGTTTTAGCCACTCAAAACCCTATTGAGCAAGAAGGGACTTATCCTTTGCCAGAAGCTCAGTTAGACCGTTTTATGTTTAATGTAATGCTTGATTACCCATCGTATGAGGAAGAATTAGAAATTGTTAAGCAAACAACGGTTAGCAATAAAGTAAGCTTAACTACAATTATGTCAGCTGAAGAAATCATGCAATATCAAGAAGTGATTACAAAACTTCCTGTTACTGATAATGTATTGGAATATGCAGTAAGTTTAGTTGCTAAAACAAGACCAAACTCTGATAAAACTGCTGATGTAGTAAAACAGTATATTGAGTGGGGAGCAGGACCAAGAGCGTCGCAGTTTATGTTAATGGCAGCCAAATGTCATGCTGCTATAAAAGGAAAATATGCTCCAGACATAGAGGATGTAAAAGCAGTAGCAAAACCAATTTTAAGACACAGACTTGTTAAAAATTATAAAGCTGAAGCCGAAGGAATGAGCATAGATAAAATTATAGAAGCCATCTTATAACATGATATTACCAATAGTTGCTTTTGGAGCACCAATTTTAAGAAAAAAGTGTGTAGATATTACACCTGATTACCCTGAGTTAGAAAACTTATTAGCTAATATGTGGGAAACGATGTATGAAGCCAGTGGAGTAGGCTTAGCCGCACCACAAATTAATAAGGGCATTCGTTTGTTTTTAATTGATACTACTCCTTTTGTTGATGATGAAGAAGAAACTGAAGAAGTAATTGTAAAGCAAGCATTTATTAATGCTAGAATAATTGAAGAAACAGGAGAAAAGTGGGATTTTAATGAAGGTTGCTTATCTATACCTGATGTAAGAGAAGATGTAAGCAGAAAATCAACTATTACTATTGAGTATATGGATGAGAATTTTAAAAAGCATACTGAAACTTATGATGGTTTAACTGCTCGTGTTATTCAACATGAATATGATCATATTGATGGGGTACTGTTTACAGATAAACTTTCAGCTTTGCGTAAAAGAATGATAAAGGGAAAACTTTTAGATATCAGTAAAGGAAAAGTAAATGCTGCTTATAAGATGAGATTTGCTAGGTAATTTACTTAACCATAACCCTAAACATTTCCTTATTTCCAATAAAACCTTTTAATTGATCTGATGTTGTTACAGGGCCAACACCTTCAGGTGTTCCTGTGTAAATTAAGTCTCCAATTTTTAGGGTGTAGAACTTTGAAATATGAGCAATTATAGCATCAAAATTAAAGAGCATATCTTTACTATTTCCTATTTGTACTTGCATTCCATTTTTTTCTAAACTAAAGTTGATGTTATCTAGTTCTAAATCAACTTTATCAATAAAAGTTCTACTTATTTGTGCTGAGCCATCAAATCCTTTTGCTTTTTCCCAAGGTAGGCCTTTTGCTTTACATTCTTGCTGAACATCACGAGCTGTAAAGTCAATACCCAAACCAATTTGGGAATAGTACTTATGGGCAAAACGCTCTTCAATATGTTTTCCTGTTTTATTAATCTTAACCACCAATTCTACTTCATAATGAATATCATCAGAAAAATGAGGGATGAAAAAGGGATGCCCTTTAGGTTGTATAGCTGTATCAGGTTTTAAAAAGAATAAAGGCTCTGTAGGAATAGCATTTCCTAGTTCTTTTGCGTGTTTTACATAGTTTCTTCCAATGCAAATTATTTTCATCTTAGGAATTAAATTTGTTTTGTAATTTCATTTTAGTTGCAAAATTTCGCATTACATTTTTAGTATATAATGGAAAGTCTGCTTGGTTGATCCATGAGAAATACCCTGGGTTATCTTCCCAAATTTTCTCTAGTGTAACGCCTCTATATTTTCCAAAACTTAAAATTTCTTTTCCTTCTTCATTGTAGCGAACAAATCCTGCCATATCAGCAAACTTTCCTCCTCTTACTGAAAACTCTTCAAGAAAAGAAATGTTATTTTCTAGCTCATCATACTTTTCTAATTGAGCTAATAATATTTCATAAGTAGCCGTAGTGTCTGCCTCAGCAGAGTGTGCATTGGTTAAATCTTTATCACAATAAAACTTATAGGCTGCTACTAGGGTTCTTTGTTCTAGTTTATGGAATATATTTTGTACATCTACTGCTTTTCTATTTTCCATATCAAAATCAACACCTGCTCTTAAAAATTCTTCTGCTAATAAAGGAATATCAAATTTATTAGAATTGTACCCTCCTAAATCACAGTTGTGTATGAGTTCTGATATTTCAGGAGCAAGCTCTTTAAAAGTAGGCTCATTGGCTACTTTATCATCTGTTATCTTATGAATTTCTGATGATTCTTTTGAGATAGGAATAGTAGGGTTCACTAACCATGTTTTACTTTCCTTATTTCCATTAGGGAAAATTTTAAGTATTGATATTTCAACAATTCTATCGCTAGCAATTTGTAGTCCTGTTGTTTCTAAATCGAAGAAAACAATAGGTTTTTCTAATTTTAAATTCATAATGTAAAGGTATAAAAAAAGCCCCAAGTTTCCTTGAGGCTTTTATTTTGTTAATTAATATTAAACAGTCTGATTAGTATCAAATTGCTCTAAGTAATCTTTTACTTTGCTTACAAACTGACCTCCTAAAGCTCCATCAACAACTCTGTGGTCATATGATAAAGAAAGGAACATCATGTGGCGTATAGCAATAACATCACCTTCAGCAGTCTCTAAAACAACTGGTTTCTTTTTAATAACACCACAAGCCATAATTGCTACTTGAGGTTGGTTAATAATAGGTGTTCCCATTAAATTTCCAAAAGTACCTACATTAGTCATTGTAATAGTACCTCCTTGAATATCGTCTGGTTTTAATTGTCCACCTCTAGCTCTTGTTGCTAAATCATTTACTGATTTAGTAATTCCAACTAAGTTTTTATTTTGAGTTTCTTTTATTACAGGAACAATTAGGTTTCCATCAGGTAAAGCAGCTGCCATACCAATATTTACATTCTTATGAATATGAATATTAGTTCCATCAACAGATACATTAATCATTGGGAAGTCCTTAACAGCTTTTGCCATTGCTTCAATAATAATAGGAGTGAAGGTGATATTTTGTCCTTCTCTCTTTTTAAAGTCACCTTTTACTGAGTTTCTCCAGTTTACAATATTTGTCATATCTGCTTCAACAAATGAAGTAATATGAGCAGATGTTGATTTTGACATTGTCATATGTGCAGAAATTAGCTTACGCATTCTGTCCATTTCTACAATCTCAGTACCTCCAGTATTAGGAATATTAACAGGAGTATGTGCTGGTGCCGCTGCTTTTGGAGCAGGAGCCGCCTTAGGAGCTGCAGCTTTCGCAGGAGCTGCAGGAGCATTACCTCTAGTCTTTAAGTATGCAAGCATATCCGACTTTGTTAATCTACCATCTTTTCCAGTTCCAGGAATTGCTTCTAATTCATCCATAGCAATACCTTCTTCAGAAGCCATACTTCTTACTAAAGGAGAATAGAATCTATCTCCTGTATTTTCAATTGGTTTAGCTGCTTCAACTGCAGTAGTTACTGTTTCAGCCACAGCTTGTACTGCTGCTGGTGTAGGAGTTGCTGCTGTCTCAGGAGCACTAGCACTATCATCACCTCCTTCAGTTTCTATAATTGCAAATGGTTCACCTACCTGAACTACATCATCTGCTTCAAATAATTTTTCAACTAATTTCCCTTCATGTGTTGATGGTACTTCTGAGTCCACCTTATCAGTTGCAATCTCAATTATCGTTTCATCAAGTTCAACCATTTCTCCAACTTCTTTAGCCCAAGAAATTACAGTTGCTTCCGATACACTCTCACCCATTTTGGGCATTATCAATTCTACTCTTGCCATAGTTTATAAATTTTTCGCAAAATTAAGAAAAGAAAATTATTTTAATCTCTTTTGCAAGGGAGTTTTTAAATGTAAAATGTTAGTATTTAAAAACGAATAATTTTTACTCGCTATAAGGCATTCTGCTAGATATGGCAGTCCCTAAAGTAATAGCATCGGTATATTCTAATTCATCACCAATCGCAATACCTCTTGCTATAGAAGATATTTTTATACCTGTATTTTTCAACCTTCTATATAGGTAATAATTGGTAGTATCGCCTTCCATAGTAGTACTTAGGGCAAAAACTACTTCTTTTACTGCATCTGAATTTACTTTATCAATTAATTCTTCTACTTTAATATCATTTGGTCCAATTCCATCCATAGGGGAGATAAGCCCTCCTAATATATGATAAACTCCCTTAAATTGCATGGTATTTTCTATAGCCATCATTACTCTAATATCTTCAACAACACATATTATTGACTTATCCCTTTTTTCATTAGCACAAACTTCGCAAAGCTCACTATCTGATATACTATAACAAACTGAGCAGTAGTTAACTCTGTTGATTAACTGAATAAAAGAATCGCCAAATTGTTCAACAGAAATCTTATCTTGCTTAAGCATGTGAAGCACTAGTCTTAATGCAGATTTACGACCTATGCCAGGAAGGCTTGAGAGTTGCTCTACAGCATTTTCAACAAGTTTGGATGGAAAATTCATAGTTGCAAAGGTAGCATTAATGCAGAATACTTTTAGTTTTGTGAAAAACATTTTTTCATGTCCCCAACATTTATTCTTGGTATTATAATAGCTTATTTTCTAGTATTAGTTCTTATTTCATTCTTAACTGCTAAATCAGATAGTAACTCTTCATTTTTCATTGGAGATAAAGCTTCTCCGTGGTATATTGTTGCTTTTGGTATGATAGGAGCTTCTCTCTCAGGAGTTACCTTTATTTCAGTTCCAGGATGGGTAGCTAGCTCTGAGTTTTCATATATGCAAATGGTTTTAGGGTATTTGCTAGGGTATTTAGTTATTGCTACTGTACTAATGCCATTATATTATAGAATGAACCTAACCTCAATTTATGAGTATCTAAAAGATAGGTTTGGGAATTCTTCTTATAAAACAGGAGCAACTTTCTTTCTAATAAGTAGAGTAATTGGAGCATCTTTTCGTTTGTATTTAGTAGCAAATGTTATGCAGATGGCAATCTTTGAATCATGGGGAGTTCCTTATGCTGTAACAGTTATTGTCACCATCTTACTTATATGGGTTTACACCTTTAGAAGCGGAATAAAAACCATTATTTGGACAGACACCTTACAGACCTTATTTATGTTAATGGCAGTAGGTTTTAGTGTTTATTTAATCTCAATGGATATGAACCTTACTTTTAGCGGGTTAATAACTACAGTAAAGGAAAGTAATTATTCTCAAGTCTTTTTCTGGGAAGGGAAACAACATTTTGTAAGACAGTTTTTTACTGGAGCATTTATTGCTATTGTAATGACAGGGCTTGACCAAGATATGATGCAGAAAAATTTAAGCTGTAGAAACTTAAAGGATGCACAGAAAAATATGTTTTGGTTTTCTATTGTTTTAGTAGTTGTCAATCTTTTATTTTTATCACTAGGAGCTTTGCTCTATATTTATGCTGCAAATAAAGGAATAGACTTTACTAAAGCCGATGATTTATTTCCTGCTGTAGCACTTGATGGAGGTTTAGGGATAGGAGTAGGAGTACTCTTCATATTAGGGTTAATTGCAGCAGCTTACTCTAGTGCGGACTCAGCACTAACATCACTTACTACTTCTTTTTGTATTGATATTTTAGATTTTGATAATTCTTCTAATGCTTCAGAAATTAAGAAAAGGAAACTTGTACATTTTGGTTTCTCTATTGTTTTAGTAATAGTAATTCTTATCTTTAAAATGGTAAACGATGATAGTGTAATTGCTTCATTATTTAAGGTAGCAGGGTATACTTACGGTCCTTTATTAGGAATGTATGCTTTTGGATTATTTACTAAGTTTAATGTTATAGATAAGTGGGTGCCTGCAGTAGCTATACTATCACCTATATTATGTTATGTATTACAACTTTATATTCCTTTTGGTTTTGAGCTATTAATAGTTAATGGTTTTTTAACTTTTATAGGTTTATTTTTACTAAGAACAAGTAAGTAATTTTATACTTTTGAATGATGATAACAAAACATAAAAATATTATTATTGATGGGAGTGCTGGAAAGCCAATAGGTATTGACTTAGTATATAAAGCTGATGCTAAACCAAAACAAGTTTTAATATTTTCACATGGGTTTAAAGGTTTTAAAGATTGGGGACCTTTTAATGATATTGCACATTATTTTGCTGAGCAGGATATTGTATTTGTAAAATTTAATTTTTCATTTAATGGTACTACTACTGATGACCCATTAAATTTTGGTGATCTGAAAGCTTTTGGGAATAATAATTTTTGCAAAGAATTAAATGATCTTAAGCTAGTAATAGATTGGATATACGAAACTTCTTTTTTAGCAAATGAAATTGATTTAAAGAACATTTCACTTTTTGGACATAGCAGAGGAGGAGGAATCTCTATCTTAAAAGCTGCTGAAGATACTCGAATTACTAAGGTAATTAGTTGGGCATCGCCTTCAAATTTTTTAAACAGACTACCTAAAGGTGAAAAATTAGAAAAATGGAGAGAAACCAATGTAGCTTACATATACAATGGACGTACCAAGCAAAATATGCCAATGTATTTTCAGTTTTATAAAAATTGCAAGGCTAATAATGAGCGTTTATCTATTGAGAAGGCTATTAGAAGCTCTAGGGTTCCACATTTAATTGTGCATGGTAGTGAAGACCCTACAGTACTTATTGATGAAGCAGAATCTATTAAAAATTGGGGCACTATTATTGATTTACATATAATTAAAGGTGCCAATCATGTACTTGGAGGCTTTCATCCTTATAACCTTAAGCAATTCCCTAAAGATTTAAAGGAAGCCATAACTGTTAGTATTGAATTTTTAAAAAGATAATCTAGCAGCAGGAACTTCGCTTTGGTCAGCAAAATCCTTATCTAAGTATTTAAAATACCCTGCTATAGCAATCATTGCAGCATTATCAGTACAATACTCAAACTTAGGAATATAAAGGCTATATCCTTTTCTTTTAGCTAAGCCAGTTAGTTCGTTTCTTAAGTAAGAATTTGCAGATACTCCTCCTGCTATAGCTAATTCTTTTATTCCAGTTTGCGTTATAGCTTTTTCAATTTTTTTAAGTAAAATACTTACTATTGAATGCTGTATAGAAGCACATAAATCCTCAAGATTTTCAGCTATAAAATCTGGATTTTTTTGCACTCCATTTTGAATTTTATAAAGTATAGAAGTTTTAAGCCCACTAAAGCTAAAGTTGAGTTCTTTTATCTTTGGTTTTCCAAACTCAAAGGCATTTATATTTCCATTCTTAGCATATTTATCAATAAGAGGTCCTCCAGGGTAGGGAAGTCCTAATATTTTTGCAGATTTATCAAATGCTTCTCCAGCAGCATCATCAAGTGTAGTACCGATTATCACCATTTTACTTGGACTATCAATTTGTACAATTTGAGTATGACCACCTGATACTGTTAAGCATAGGAAAGGAAATTTAGGCATTGGAGTTCCTTCATCAATAAAATGAGAAAGAATATGACCTTGCATATGATTTACAGCAATTAAAGGAATATCCATTCCTAAAGCAAATGATTTTGCAAAAGAACTACCTACTAATAGCGACCCTAATAAACCAGGACCTTTAGTAAATGCAATAGCATCAATATCTTCTTTTTTTAGGTTTGCTTTTTTTAATGCTGCATCAACTACAGGTATAATATTTTGCTGATGTGCCCTAGAGGCTAATTCAGGAACAACACCACCATACTCTTTATGTACATCTTGGTTTGCAACAATATTGGATAGTATTTTTTGTCCTGATAATATTGCAGCAGAGGTATCATCACAAGAGGACTCAATTCCTAAAATGATTGCCTCTTTATTCATTAAGATTTTTTAAAGAATGTCCCATTTTATCTCTTTTAGTCTTAAGATAAAATTCGTTATGTTCGTTAGATTCAATTTCGATTCCAACACTCTCAACGATTTCAATCCCATAACCCATTAAACCAACTCTTTTTTTAGGGTTATTAGATAGTAGCTTAATTTTTGTAACATTTAATGCTCTAAGGATTTGAGCCCCTACACCATAATCTCTATCATCAGCATTAAATCCTAATTCTGTATTTGCCTCAACAGTATCTCTACCTTGTTCTTGTAATTCGTATGCTTTTAATTTATTCAACAGACCAATTCCTCTCCCTTCTTGGTTCATGTATACTAAAACACCTTTTCCTTCAGCTTCAATCTTTTGCAATGCTGTTTCTAGTTGAGGACCACAATCACATCTACAACTTCCAAATATATCTCCTGTAATACATGAAGAGTGTACTCTTACTAATACAGATTCATCAATTTCCCATTCTCCTTTGTAAATAGCAAGATGAAGCTGATCGTTAGTTGTTTGTCTGAAAGCTTTCATTTTAAAATCACCATATTCAGTTGGTAATTTAATATCAGCCTCTTCAGTTATTAAAGACTCATTTTTAATTCTGTACTCAATAAGATCTTTAATTGTAATAAACTTCAGGTTAAATTTCTCTGCTATTACATGAAGCTCTGGAGTTCTGGCCATAGATCCATCTTCATTTAATATTTCAACAATAACACCTGCTGGCTCTAAGCCTGCTAAACGTGCTAAATCAACAGCTGCTTCAGTATGCCCAGCTCTTCTTAAAACTCCTCCATTACGAGCTTTTAGAGGAAAAATATGACCTGGTTTTCCTAGTGCTAAGGGATCTGTATCAGGATTAACTAATGCTTGTACTGTTTTTGCTCTATCAGAAGCTGATATTCCTGTTGTGCACCCATGTCCCATTAAATCAACTGAAATAGTGAAAGGAGTTTCATAAGCAGCAGTATTTTTTCCTATCATAAGGTCTAACCCTAACTCTTCACATCTACTTTCTAAAAGTGGGGTGCAGATTAAGCCTCTACCATGAGTAGCCATAAAGTTAATCATTTCAGGAGTAGCCATTTCTGCTGCTGCAACAAAATCACCTTCATTTTCTCTATTTTCATCATCAATAACGATAACTACTTTTCCTAATTTAATGTCTTGAATTGCTTCCTCTATAGTATTAAAACTCATTGTTTGTTTTTTGGTTTGGCAAAAATAGTAAGATTTACTATATTTTCTTCTTTTTAATTAGTTGATTAAAGTAATTTATAAGATTACTAAAATCTATTAGTCTGGCATCATTCTTTGCTTTGTATATTAAGAATAATGCAATTGGTAAAAACACGGCATTGGTAAGCCACATTCCTTCATAAGCCTCCATACTTAAGTCTTTAGCAGATTTCTCCCCAATCATACCTAAAACATGATAGATAAGAAAGAAGAAAACAGAAACTAATACTGGCATTCCAAAACCTCCTTTACGGATAATTGCACCTAAAGGAGCTCCAATAAGAAAAAGCAATAAACAGGCAACTGCCAAACTAATTTTACGGTGCCACTCAATCTTATGTTTTGTAATAATTACTTTCCTATATTCTAAATCATCAGTATTTGACTTTGCTATTGACTTTAAGGTGCTGAGTTTATTTATTGCAATATCATAATGCTGCTTATTTAAAGTAGGGGCAGAGGCAGTAACTACAATACTATCATTAATAGTACTATTATTTTGATACTTACTACTTATGTTCTCTTTTAAAAGTAATTCTTTATTAGCTAACTTATATTCTAAAGAATCAATAGCTACTTCTAATTGCTTATTGTTAAGCATTGCATAATGTCCTTTGTAAAGGCTTTCACTATTATTCATGCTGCTAAAGCTAGATAGGTCAAATCGAATTAAATCTTCTTTAAAATGAGTAGTCCTATACGGTTTATTTATATTTCTTTTTTCTTTAACCTCAATATAGGAATGACCATTAAAAAGTGTTAGTTCTAAGAACTTTTCATCTTTTGTAAGTTGCATAAATCCACTTTCAGCAATTATTACTTTATCATTTCCACTATTTGAAGTGTGATCATAAATAATAATATCTTTCAAGGTTTTCCCATCAGCATCTTTTTCGGCTACCTTTAGACTAAAGCCTTCAATATCTTTATAAAATATTCCTTCCTTAATATTAAAAGCAGGTTTCTTTTTTTGAATATCATACATCATTGACCCTCCTTTTAAATTTGCAATGGGCATTACATAATTTGAAAAAAGAAAAGAGCTATAACTAATTATAACAACCAATATAGTAATTGGGAATAAAGTCCTGATTAATGAAATTCCTGAAGCTTTTAATGCGACTAACTCATAGTTTTCACCTAATTTACCTAAAACCATAACTGAAGCCAATAACATAGCGATAGGCAAGGCGAGAGGGACCATACGAGCTGAAGAATAAAATAATAATTCAACAATATGAGGAAAGTCAAGTCCTTTCCCAATTAAATCATCAACATATTTCCATAGGAATTGCATTAACAATAAGAAAATAGCGATAAAGAATGTTGCAATAAACGGTCCTAAAAATGATCTTATTAGGAAAAGATGCAGTCGTTTCATTTAAAAAGAGTGAATTTTAAGACCCAATAGCCAGTTTTAATAAACTAATTTGTTTTTCCCAGAGCTGAGATTGCTCTTTTTGTTCTTCTAGATCTTCAGCAAAATCGGTAATAATTAAAGATATATCTGATGTTATTTCATCAATCATAATTGAGAACTCAAAATAATCTTCTTTTGTGTCATTATTTAGCCATTTATATCTAACAAACTGATTAGTTTTCATCTTTAATAATTTTGCTTCTTGCTGGCTTCCATCCCAATAAAAAGTAACTAAATTATCTTTAATAATTACATTGTCAGCAAACCACTCAGCAAGTCCACTTGCCGTGCTTAAACGGTTATATAATACATTCAAAGAAGAATGTATTGGAAATTCTAAAGTGTATTTTGTCAATTGTGACATATCTTTAATAAGTTTGCAAACTAATTTTACAAAGATACTATTTATTTATGGCTTTAGTGCAATCAATGGAAAAACAAGGGAATTTTTTATTTAAATATAGAGGACAATTCCCGGTACTTCTTTTTATCCTAGCGGTACCTTTTATTTATTTTACAGATTATTCAGTATTATCTCATCAAGTACAAGATTGCTTTATGTATACTGCAATTACCTTATCTATTTTAGGTTTCTTAGTTCGTTTTTATACTATTGGAACAACTCCACAGGGTACAAGCGGACGAAATACTAAAGAACAAGTAGCTGATGTGTTAAACTCATCAGGAATGTATTCAATGGTTAGACATCCTTTATATCTGGGAAATTACCTTATTTGGTTGGGTATAGCTGTAGCAACATTTAATGTATATTTTGCAATTATAATGAGTTTATTGTTTTGGGTATATTATGAAAGAATAATGTTTGCTGAAGAGCGATTTTTAGAGCGTAAATTTGGCGATGATTACTTAAATTGGTCTAATAAATTACCAGCATTTCTTCCAGCAATACTTAATTTTAAGAAGTCTGACACTCCATTTTCTATAATTACTGTGCTTAGGAGAGAGTATGCAAGTGTATTAGCGGCAGTAATTGGATTTGTTTTCATGGAGGTACTAAGAACTTATTATACTGCTGATAAATGGGATATTAGCCCTTGTACACTAAAGCTTTTAATAGGAACTATTGTTATTGTTTTAGTCTTAAGATCACTTAAACATTATACAAAAGTATTAAGCGAAAAAGGAAGGTCATAATTTTTTTATAAAATTTATTTCAGACTAAGTGAAAATAATATATTTGCAACCTCAAATTTTGGCGTGGTAGCTCAGTTGGTTAGAGCGCAGGATTCATAACCCTGAGGTCGGGAGTTCAAATCTCCCTCACGCTACTAGATTAAAAGCTCCTTTTTTAGGAGCTTTTTTTTATATTAAAAATTAAAAAAGTCAAACAATAATACAATGTTTTCATTTTTTGCTTTTTTTTCTATTTTGATTGATTTTGCTTAGCTTTGCTTGGTAACTTTATGAAAGTATTAAAATTTTTAGAGTAATCAGATAGTAGAAAATATAAAGATCTAGAGTGTCAGAAGGAAAGATTTTCTAATAATCCCTACAAAATTACAAAAATAGAGTCCATTAGCAAAATCACTCACATCTAACTCAAAACTTTCTAGTTCAGCAATTTCATATTCTCCTAGTACTTGCCCTAAAGCATTGCTAATAATAAGTGTACCCTCAAGCTCCGTTTCTATAGTCAATACACTACTAGCAGGGTTAGGAAATAATGTAAAAGCATCTTTTTCCTCTTCTGGAGCTGTCAAACGCACATTGCTTCCATAAGTAGTAGTTTCACAAGGATTACTGTAATCTATCCAATCCTTATCAAATAAACGGCAAACAGCCCTTGCAGTATATACTGCCAACCCATCAGTATAAGGACAGGCATAAGCAATATCCTTAATGCTATCTAATTCAGTTGCTGTCAAATCCATAATGTACTCCCCTCTGATATAAGGAGCTAACATTTTTTCGTATAAATCCTTAGCTTTTTGCTCGTAAGTATAATAGGCTTCTATACTGTCATTAACTGCCAAAGCATCCGTATAATTACCTGCTCTTATTTTTTCTTCCACTCTATTAATACGCCCCATATCTTCAACTTCTTTAGTGTTTGTAAAAGTGGCTAAATCAGGGTTGTTATTCAGCAAAGTAGTACTGTCTTTGATGGATTCATAGAGTTTTTGTTGGTTGTTATATTGCTCTACTGCTAATACAAAAGCGGTGTCAGAAGTAGCAACTGCCTGCAATAGTTGTAAATCTGCTGCTACAGTATCCATAGTCATAGCCATCGTTAGGTTATTGCCCCATAAAAAAAATAGGCAACAGAAGTATTCCTGTTGCCTATTTATAATTTAATCATTACCAGGGTTTATCAGTATAAGATAGCCTGAATCTATTTGTTTAGGGATATCTTTCATTTTAATATCCTAAATCTTCATAGCCTTCATCCGTTAGGGTAATTTTAAATTCTCTTTCTAATTGATTTAAACCTTCTTTTTCAGTAATATCTGGTGATACTGTTGCGCCTAAGCTTATAAGTAAGCTGATGATGAATTCTAACATAGTTTGTTTCTTTAATTATTAATTTCTTTGTTGCAACAAACATTGTTATGATTTCTATGATAAAAAATACAAAAGTAGTTTGGGAATTACAATCGCTTTTTTTTACCTTGCAGCTTATATGGAAGAAAAAGCATTTATAGAGTTAAAGAATTTAATCAATTCATTATCAGAGAATGAAGCGCGTGTGCTAGAGCAGTACTTATTAGCTTTTGAAAAAAAAAATAGGGAGTTTACACCTTTGACCCTATTGCTTTTTCAGTGTATATATTACAATCGCTATAATTGTGTTACTACATATAAAAAAATATACAGTTCAGAAAATCATAAAAATTTTAAAGTGCTTTGCTATCGATTGAGAGATAAAATTTTAGAAAGTTTTTTATTAGGTGTAAATGTTAATAGACCTGATTTTATTTCAAAATTCGGTAAAACAGAAATAAAAACTAAAAAAATGTTAATGCAGACTAAGCTTTGTTTTACTAAAGGACAATCAGCCCTAGCTTTAACCTTATTAGATAAAATAATTGCAAAAGGAAAGAAGAATGAGTTATACCCTGAATTGATTGAAGCCTTACATCTTAAAAGGAGAGCATATAACCTTCGTTATGGTTCTCATAAGTATAAACAATTGAAAGAGGAAATACAGTATCATGAAGGGTGCAGGGATGCTATCTTTGAGGCTATGGAGTATCAAAACCATTTACAGTCAGAAGCTGCATTTAGTAATTCCATAACTAAGAAGTTAAAGACTTTTATATCTTATATTACTAACTTAGAAGCATTATACAAAGAATACTCTAGTCCTACATTATTATACCATTTGCTTTGGGTAAAAATGGATTATAATCAATATAATAGAAGGTTTGAGCTTTCAAATGATTATTGTGATCAGATGTTAAATTTAATTACTAATAAGGAACATCTTTATAAAAAGATAAGAAAATCTAGTATAGTAGCTAATAAAGCTTTAAACATGGTGTTTTGTGGAGAATATGCTAAGGCTTTTGTAGATGTTAAAGAAGCAGAACAATATTTTACTAAAGGGTCCTTTAACTACACTACATTACTGTAATCCGTCAAACCAAAGTGGACTGTTTAGTGTAAAAGTCTAGTATATGGTTTTTGTTAATTTTAACCTTTTAAATTAATAAAAATGAAAGACAAAGAAAACGCAATGAAGTTCATAAAAGAACTAAAAAGAAAGACAAGAAAGAGATACAACTCTGAAGAGAAAATAGCAGTTGTATTGGCAGGATTTAAACAAGAGGAGTCCATAGCTCAAATATGTAGGAATCACGGGATAACACCTGCTACTTATTATAAATGGTCTAAGGATTTTATGGAGGCAGGGAAACACAGATTGCAAGGAGATACTTTGAGAGAGGCAAACACTTCTGATGTGAAGAAACTTAAGAGAGAAAATGAAGAACTCACCCATATGTTTAAGGAGGTTAGTTTGGAGCTTAGGGTTCTGAAAAAAAACAACACTTCAGAAAAATAGGGATGAAATATAGAAGATATAAGCAAACAGAAAAAATGGAGATTATTAAAATAATAGAAGGTTCAGAACTGGGAGTAAAACCTACTCTTAAGGAACTGAATATTCACTCCAGTACATTCTATAAATGGTACGGAAGATATCATAAAAATGGTTTTGATGGACTTGCTCCAAAAAAGAGAAAAAGGAGTAAGTTTTGGAATAAAATACCAGATAAACTAATTGATAAAACAGTTAAAGTAGCATTGGAAAGACCAGAACTATCACCAAGGGAGTTAGCTGCACACATAACAGATGAAAGGGGTTATTTCATCTCAGAATCTTCTGTTTACAGAATACTAAAAGCAAGAGGATTGATAACTACTCCAACCCATATTGTAATGGCTGCTGGAAAGAAGTTTAAAGACCAACCCTCAAGAGTGCATCAGCAATGGCAAACTGACTTTACCTACTTTAAAATCAAGAATTATGGTTGGTATTATTTATCCACTATTATGGATGATTACTCCAGGTATATTGTGAGCTGGGAACTCTGTGAAAGGATGAAAACTGAGGATGTGAAAAGAAGTATTGATACTGCAATTTACAATGCAAACCTTGAAGGAAAACAACTCCCAAGGTTATTGTCTGACAATGGAAGTTGTTATATCTCTAATGAGTTAAAATCCTATTTATCAGATATAGGGATGGGACATGTAAGAGGGAAACCTAATCATCCTCAAACTCAGGGAAAGATAGAGAGATATCACAGATCAATGAAAAATATTGTTAAACTGCATCATTATTACAATCCATCAGAGTTAGAAATAGCGATAAATGAGTGGGTGGAGTATTACAATAATGAAAGATATCATGAATCTTTAGGAAATGTAACTCCCTCTGATGTGTATTTTGGAAGGGAAGAAAAAATCCTTCAAAAAAGGAAGGAAACCAAGCTAAAAACAATACAAAAAAGAAGACAAGAATATTTACAACAAAAGCTGATATCAGCATAATTATGAAAAACGAAAACTATTTACTAACTTTACAAAAAATTATTCCACTTTGGTATGAAGACGTACAGTTCTATTGCTTATGCAAAGCAAGAAGACCTTTTGGCTATAGTTAGTGATATATGTAAAGAGTATAAACTGAATATATTTGATATCCCTAAGCAATTAGAGCAGAAAAAAGGAGCTTACCTTTTATTGGTTGATAAAATAACAATTGAAGGCCCATTTTTAAATACCCTTAAACTAGTTAACAAATTAGAAGAGCAACAAGAGGGAAGAATAGCGTCTTTGCTATTTAAAAAAGTAAAGAATAAAAAAACAAAGAAAGAGCAATTACTAACAACTATATCAATACAAAATATAAAGAAAGATGAAAAATAATACAATCTACCTACTAGCTGTCTTATGCTGTTTATTTATAGTTTCTTGCACAGATATTTTTGAAGTAGATTTACAGAATAAATCAGTTAAACTACTAACGCCACAAGATAGTTTATTTACAACGGAAACTAACCATGAGTTTCTTTGGGAAGAAGTAGAAGGAGCTTTGCAATATCGTTTACAGATTGTATCTCCTAGCTGGGAAAACCTAGAGAAAGTAGTATTAGATACTCTTATTTCTAACACAGAGTTTAATCAAATTTTATACCCTTCAATTTTTACTTGGCAAGTAAAAGCTATAAATGGAAGTAGTGAAACTTCTTATAATAAAAGAACACTGCAGGTTGATAGTATTGTAACTGTATTAGAGGATACAGTAATGCTGTTAACCCCTTATGATAGTGACACAACAATAGCTGGTATACAAGTGTTTAATTGGGAAAGCTTATATAATTCGGAATTGTTTAAATTTCAGCTTTTAGATACTAATAACACCCCGCTTGTAGATGTAATATTAGCTGTTGATAGCTTTGCTTATTCTTTAGGTCAAGGAAGGTATAAATGGCAAGTACAAATTTTTAATCAGCAAGGGACTGGTATGATGTCAGAACTTAGAACTTTTACTGTGCAGTAAAATGAAGGCTAAAAAGAATATATACATACTCTTACCTTTAACCTTAATTGTTTGGGGTATAGTTGCTTTTCGTTTTTGGAAAATAACATCAGATAGTATTGAACCTATTCAGCAAAAAACAATTTATGATACTACTATTCCTAAACAAGGAATTGAAAAGCCCACTTTACTCTTAAATTACAATGATCCTTTTTTAAAAAGAAAGAGAAAAAAGAATAAAAAAGTACCTAAAAAAATAATTCCTAAGAAGGTAGAAAAAGTTATTTGGCCAAAAATTACCTATAAGGGTATGGTAAAAAGTAACAGTAAAAAGTTGATTATAATTACGATAAACAACAAACAGTATGTAATGGGAGTAGGGGATGAAAATTATGGAGTTAAAGTAGTGAAAATACTGAAGGAGGAATTTAAATTATCATACATGAATAATGAACGAAAATTCAGTTTTGAGAAGTGAAATTAAAATAACTAGGGGTTATAGCTCGTATTACTAAGTAAGCATGAGTTTATGCGTGTAATCTAGGGTATATGATTGTAAGGAGTTATATTGTTTGTATTTAAGAAAATAAGTAAAGTATAATTGGTATATAAATAGGTTATATTAGATGCTAATCATCATCTGTACCAATAACAGCTTCTAAAGCATTATCAGTTTCTCTATTCATAAAGCTTTGTTGATAATTGATCGTAGTTGTAATATCACTATGCCTATAGAGTTTTTGTAGCATCTGAACTGGAATTTTATCGCCTGAAATATTACTAAAAGAATGCCTTGCAATATGACAGCTTATATTTTTAGTTATCCCTACTTTCTTGGCAATTCTCTTCAGCCATTTATTGTACTTACTCTTAGCTGAATTTATTTTTCTATAAATATCTTTATTGTCTGTTATATCAGCTTTATTAAGCTCAGGAAGTACAAAGGTGTCTAATTTATTTTTTCTAACCTTATAAAGGTTTATAATGCGTTCTGCCTTTGCTGTGATTTTAACTGAACCTACTTTATTGTTTTTACCCATTTTATAATATAGCCTTCCATCATTTAGGTTACTCCATTTAATTCTTAATACATCTGATATTTTTGAAACTTATCTAATTATCCGTATTTATACTGAGGCTACAATTGTTTAAAGTTTATAGCTTTGCAATAAGTATTAGGAAAACAATTATAAATGGAAACATTAAAGTTGATTCTTTAAATAAAGGAATAAACTATGATAATTGATTTACCATATAAAAATTCTTAATTATGAATATTGATGAGTTAAAAGGGAAAAGTGTTGTCATTATTGATGATCATAAATTATTTTCAAGCGGACTATGTAGTATCTTGGAAGATATAGGATTAAAAGTGCTAACTACATTCGAAAATGGTAGAGACGCTTTGCCATATATTAAATCTTATAAAATTGATTTTATTTTTACCGATATTAATATGCCTAAGATGGATGGTATAAAGCTTACTAAAAAAGTAAAAACTATTAACTCGGATATTAAGGTTATTGTCCTTAGTATGTACGAAGAAACCAGTATTATAAAAGAAGCATTTGAAGCAGGAGCTATGGGTTATTTAAGTAAAAACACCGATAGTGAAGAAATTACTACCGCTTTATTAAACTCCTTAAAAGGAAATAGGCATATTAATAAAAGGCTAATGCACTTAGAGGTTGTTAATAATAAGGAAAAGGATCAATGCACAGTAAAGTACAGTTTAACAAATAGAGAAAGAGACGTTTTAAAATACATGCTTGAAGAGCATACAAATCAGAAAATTGCAGACTTACTACAACTGAGTAAAAGAACTGTTGAAACCCATAGAAAAAATATTTTTGTTAAACTAAATGTTAAAAATAGTATAGGCTTAACTAAAATTGCCTTAAAGTATAAACTTGTTGACTAAGCATATAAAACAAAAAACCTCATTTATTAAATGAGGTTTTTTTTTAAGTGATCGAGACAGGATTCGAACCTGTGACCGTCTGCTTAGAAGGCAGATGCTCTATCCAGCTGAGCTACTCGACCATTTTAAATTGGGCTGCAAACTTAAAACTTTTTCTCTTTTAAAAAACAAAAACCAAAGAAAAAAATAATTTATCTAAATCCCTGTGTTTAAATGCTGTAAGTTTTTTTTGACCTAGGTCAAAATTTAAGGTTTACTAATTCTTTACATTTGCATATGTTTAAAAAGTTATGGCTACTTATAATAATCTTGTTTTTATTTTCTTGTAAAAAAGATTATACAAATATATTGGGCTACTGGGAAGTAAAAAATAACTTTTATAAAGCAAAGTATCAGGTATTTGAAGATAATAAAAAATTGAAAGTTAAAGTTATTTATTCAAATGATGGAACATCAAAATATAAGTTTAATGCTAAAGAACCTAGATATGTATTTACTAACTTAAAGCAAAAAGAGAAAATGCTTTATATTGATGGAGTATCAGGAGCAACAAAAAAAACTACTACTACTAATAATATAAAGGTTATTTCAAACGACTCATTAATAGTTACAACCTACTTAACAAAAAAACCAATTATAACATATTGGACTAAAATAAACAATTAAGAAATAAACAAATTATGAAAACGACACTTATAACTACCGCAATACTACTTATTACTTTAGTATCTTGTAAAAAAGATGTTATTGAAGAGAAACCCCCTGTAATAACTCCAGAAACAAATAGAGTAGTTCCAGTTGATATTACTATTGAAGGTTTTGACTTTTTAGATAAAATGCAAGGGCATTGGGTTGGAAGTAATAAAATTATGGCTGACGATTGGGATTGGTTTACTTTTGACTATAGAGCTATAGAATCATCAATTGTACATGGAATTTTTGAAGGAGGTAGTATGGGTAATTTATTCACTACCTTTTTTGTAAGTAATTATAAAGGAACAAAAACAATAATGGCAAGAAATGGCGGTGTATTAAATGGTATTTACCGTACTTCATATTTTGTAATGGATAAAGTAACTACTGATGCTGATGGAGATTTTTACAGGTTAGTTGATGCAATAGGAGGTACCGATGTAATGTGGATGGAATTAAGATTTACTGGAGATAGTTTGTACTATAATGTTTATACAAGTAGGCTAGGACTTCTTGAACCAACAAGACACATGACTTTTAAAGCCAATAAAATAAATCCTGAATTGGCTAATCAGGCAGCAATTACTTATAGTTTTCCACAAAATACAATTTATAACAACGAGTGGGATTTTACAAATGGTTTTGATCCTGACTATTTATATAAAAATGCTGGTGATACTGCAGCAAAATCTGCAACTTTTATGTGGCAAGACCAAAATGCTGATGTACTTTCATTAGCAATAAGTGCAGGAGATCCTATAAGAATTGATCAATACCCAAGCTTATCAACTTTAGATGTAAACATTAGCAGAAATACAGATATACAAGATAAAAACTTATTCTTACTTTTATCAGAAGAACCGCTAACAGATAACAATGGAGCATTAACTACAAACCCAGAAAACTACAATTCTATATTATTGTTTCCATACTTAAATCAGGGGGAATCAAGCTTTCAGTTTACCTATTTACACCCTGGAGATTATTACATAACAGTTATAGCAGATGTAAATGAAGATTTTAATTTTGGAGCAGGAGATGTAACCCATGCAAAACAAATGATTACTATACTTCCTAATGCAACACAACAAGTAACAATTAACGATATTAACGTTCAAAACTAAATACTATGAATAAAATTAAATTAGCAGCATTATCCCTTTCAATTTTATTAATTTCATGTAAGACAACAAAGGAAGAAGTTCCAACTCCTGTAGTAGCAGAAAAAATAGTGTATACTTCAGATGTTGAGAATATCATGTACAATTACTGTACAAGTTGCCATGGAGGAAATGCTCCAAGTGCTTATGTTAGCCTTTCTACTTATGATGATGTTAAACATCATGCAAAAGATGGAAACCTTATTAGCAGGATGAACGATGCAAGTAATCCTATGCCTCCAAATGGTATGCTTTCTGAAACAATAAGAAAAAAGTTGGATGATTGGGCTGCCTCAGGATATCTTGAGAATTAAATAAGACAGGAAATTTATTTTCCTGCTCTTATTCTACTTAAGGTTTCTTGAGAGATACCCATTACTGATGCTACTAAACCTAGTTTTACTCTGTTGCAAATTCCAGGAAAAGTCTCATTTACTAATTTGTATTTTTCCTTAGCAGATAAAAACTGGTATGATTTTGAATAAAGATCTAAAACAGTTAAGAAATACTCAACCACTTTTCGTCCGAAGATGGAAAAATTAAGGTTGCTCTTAAGCAGTTTCTGATAATCATTATAAGTAATAGAGTAGAGCTTAGTATCTTCTAATAATTCTATGTTTTCAAAGCTAGAGTAAGACTGCGAAAAGAAACTGTGCCAAGCAGTTAAAAATTGATCTTCAGCATAAAACCACGAAGTAACCTCTTTTCCTTTATCATAAGAAAAGGTTCTTGCTATACCTTTTTCAATAAAATATAATTTCTTTGAAAATTGTCCTTCTTTTAAAAGCAAGGTTCCTTTAGGATATTCTTCTGGCTTAAAATATTGCTCTAATTCCTTTGCAGATTCATCAATTTTAACTCCTTCTAGGTGCTTATTTATTGTTTCAATTAATTTTTCCAAGGAAAAGAGTAGGGGTTATTGATTTAAAACAGCCATTTTCACAGCGGTAACAGCTGCTTCAATTCCTTTATTTCCATGCTTACCACCCGATCTATTCTCAGCTTGTTCCATTGTATTGTCGGTAAGTACTCCAAAAACAACTGGGGTATCTAGTATAATGTTTAAGTCTTTTATACCTAAAGCAACTGCTTCGCATACAAAGTCGAAATGCTTAGTTTCTCCTTGTATAACACTTCCTAAACAAATAATAGCATCTACATCTTGTCTTGCCATTACCTTAGCTCCAAAAACTAGCTCGTAGCTTCCAGGAACATCATACTTTATAATATCCTTAGTATCGGCACCACATTCAACTAAAGCATCATAAGCTCCTTTATAAAGGTTACCAGTAACATTAGGGTTCCATTCAGATACAACAACGCCAAAGCGTAAACCTTTGGCATTGGGAACTTCTTCCTTATTAAAGTGGGAGAGGTTAGTATTTTTAGTAGCCATTATTATCTGTTTTCAGCTCTAGCAATGTATTTTTCAATACCATTTGCTTCACTTGAAGTTTTATAATCAGCTTTTATTCTATTGTAAATAGTTAAAGCAGCAGCATAATCAGCATTAGTTTCATGAATCATAGCTTGCTTAAATAAATATCTTGGTGTTGTAAACTCATTATCACTGTTATTAGCAGCATCCTTGTAATAACTTAAAGCATTATCAGAATCAGCAAGTTCAAGGTAAGCATCTCCAATACATCCTAAAGCTAAAGATGACAATAGAATATCATCAGAAGAAAAATCACCTAAATACTCAATAGCGTTATCATAATCTCCAGTATGTAAGTAAGATAAACCTGCATAATAATTTGCTAATTGTCCTGCTTTAGTTGAACTATAATCACTAGCAACATCAACAAATCCTAAATATTGTCCATCACCATTAAGTGCTAAATTGAATGAATCCTTTTGAAAATAAAGCTCTGCCATATACATATCAGCCTGTGCTTCTTTTTCCATAGGCGCAATATAAAAGTTTTGATATCCTAAAACCAATGCTATAACTGCTACAATTGCAGCTACTCCAGTCATTAAATTTTTCTGATTATCTTCAATATATTGCTCCGTTCTTGTTAATGTTTCTTCAATTTGTGCAAATTGATCTTCTGTTTTGTTTCCTTTTTTGGCCATTTAATCTTATTTTTGGACCGCAAATATAAGTTTTTTGTAAGAACTTAATTACTAAAACCAATCTAAAACAATTGCATTTAAAAAACCTACAAATACATCAGTTTAAAAACCATGCAAATAGCCAATTTACCTTTACTGAAAAGGTAAGTTGTTTTGTAGGAAATAACGGTGTTGGAAAAACAAATATACTGGATGCTATCCATTATTTATCGCAAACAAAAAGCTATTTTAATCATATTGATGCTCAAAATATTCAATTTGATATGGATTATTTTATGCTTAAAGGAATATTTACAAAAGATAATAATGAAGAAGAAATACAGTGTAATCTAAAAAAAGGAGAAGGAAAAGTAATAAAAAAGAATCAGAAAAAATACAAACGATTTTCTGAACATATTGGAAAGTTTCCCATTGTAATTATATCACCTACCGACACTAACTTAATATTAGAAGGTAGCGAAGTAAGAAGAAAGTACTTAGATAGTAGTATTGCACAATACAAGCAAACCTACCTAAAAACACTTATCAATTATAATAAGATTCTAAAACAAAGAAACAGTCTATTAAAGCAATTTTCTGATCGTAATTATTTTGATGAAATTACATTAGAAATATATGATAACCAGCTTATAGAAATGGGAACACTTATCCATAAGGAAAGAAGCAATTTCCTAAAAGAGCTTACCCCAGTATTTAATAAATATTATGCTGAAATTTCTGAAAGCAAGGAACAAGTAAACTTATCTTATAAGTCGCAATTGAATGAGGATAGTTTAGATAAACTGCTTAAAGCCTCATTAATAAAAGATAGGGCAAGTAATTACACTCAGGTAGGGACACATAAAGATGATATAATATTTGAGATGAATAATTACCCAATAAAAAAAATTGGATCGCAAGGACAACAAAAATCATTTTTAATCGCTTTAAAGCTAGCTCAATTTGAGTTTATTACCAATCAAATTGGTTTTAAACCTATATTATTACTAGATGATATTTTTGATAAACTAGATGATAACAGGGTGCTAAAACTCATTAGCTTTGTAAACAAAAATATATTCGGACAAGTATTTATTACTGACACTCATGCTGAAAGGAGTGAGGAAATATTAACTAAAGCAAATATATCTTTTAGTATATTTAATATTGATAATGGAGCTGCACTATAATGAGAGGTAAAAACACACACAATGTAGGTGATATCATTCGTAAATTAATGAAAAACCCCAAGCTAGCAGGAAAGCTAGACGAACTTGATGCTTTAGCAGCTTGGAAAGAAATTATTGGTGAACAACTAGCAAAATATATTATTGATGCAAAGGTTTATAAACAGATACTTTATGTAAAACTTAAATCTGCACCTATGCGTAACGAACTCTCTTATAAAAAATCAGAACTTTTACAGGAAATCAATCAAAAACTAGGGAAAGAATATATAAAAGACATCATTCTTAAGTAAGTAGCTTCACTCAAAAAATGTAAATAACAATGAAAATAAAACATCTTAAAAATACTGATAAATTAGCATTCTACGGTTTAGATGATGCTGCACTTGGAGATATTCCTTTATTTGAAGGTAGTGTTCCTGCAGGAATTCCTTCTCCTGCTGATGATTACATGGATTTAGATTTAAATCTTCATGATCATTTAGTTCAGAACCCTGCATCTACATTCTGTGTAAAAGCAATAGGAGAGAGTATGAAAGATGCTGGAATTTTATCAGGAGATGTAATGCTAGTTGACAGAGCTATTGAGCCAATGAATAGGAGCATAGTGCTTGCAGTAATTGACAATGAGTTTACTGTGAAGCGTGTAAATGTATCAGATAAAAAGCTTTATTTAATGCCCGAAAATGAAAATTTTACACCCATAGAAATAACTAAGGAAATGGACTTTAAAGTATGGGGTGTTGTTACTTATGTAATACACAAAGTATAATTTTTTACCTTTTAGCTAGTAAAATAGCTTCCATCGAAACTTCTTTCAGTTTCCCTTCAAAGAAGGAAATAAAATCAAAATGATTTAACATTACTTCCTCATTTAGCTCTTTTAAAGATGCTATAAGCTTTGTAAATAATACTTTTTCTTGTTTTGGTGTATTCAACACCTTTTTATAAGTATTTAAAATCAATTTTTCTGATTTATAAAACTTTTCATTTTTCTTTAAGCACCTGTAAGTTGATTGCGTGATATAAGGCAATAAATCAGTATGTTCTAGTTCATAATGTATCATTATGCGTATTAGCTGAGCAAAAGCATATAAATCCTCTGTCTCAGCAATTTTAACAGCACTAAATAACTGATTAATATATTGTAAAGCCTCTGAATATCTTTGTTTTGCTATACAAACTGCTGTCATACTATAATAAAAATCAGCCAAACGAATAGGAGGGACCTTAGCCCCATATTTTTCAATACCAAATATAATTTTAGGAATTAAAGCATAAGCTTTATCAAACTCAGCTTTTTGCACATACATATGAATTTCTAAACTATAAATACTACCAAATAGCTTAAGCTGTAAATCCTCATTAGCTGATTTTTCTAATTCAGCTACTAAAGCATAAAGCTTTTCTAATAGCTCTTCTACTTCATTGTATTTTCTTAACTGATTACCAATAAAAATCACATTAGTTAATATAGCAAATAAAGTATTAGGCTCTTCTTTAAAAATAGCAGGATTATTTTCTATCAGGTCAATATTTTTTCTCAAGTAATTATAACTTTTCTCAAATTCATTCATGCTAAAATAATAAGCACTATAAACATGATTATATAAGTACTTTCCTTCCGTAGTAATTGCTTTGCTATAATCTGATAGAGCAGGGTGCTTTATAATATTATTAAATTCTTCCTGTTCTGATTTAGTACGTGCTTGCCCTTGTTTATACATATGAGAGAACAATAGTGACTTTAAGCCCCAAAATTCAAGATTATTAAGAATAGAAAGCCCTAATAATTTATCTGAATCTATAATAGCATTAATCATTTCTACATTAACTTCGGAATAATTATTCTTCTCAAACAATTTCTTTTCTAGCTTAGATATAAGAATTAACACATTGTACTTTTCATGCTTTTTAGCTATTTTTTTTGCTTGATTAAGTATCTTTTTACTTTGCTTATAAAGTGTTTTATTAAACAGAATTTCTGCATTAAGGTACATATTTATTAGCTGACTATCTACTGTGTTGTTGGAGTGAAAAGCTCTTAAACTTTTAAGTATACTAGAGTATAACCTGCTTTTACTTAAAGCCAACTGATTGGTAATAGACTTATCCTTTACCTTTTTTACTAACAGAACACTATCATATACCTTTAGTTTATCAATTGCATCAAACAATATAATTTGTTTGCTATTAGTATTATCAATTTTAAAATACCTTTTTTCTGATTTACTTAAGGATTTTACAAGTTGATGAAGGTTATCATTATTAGTCTTAGACATGAAACTATTTTTTAATTTATAATGTGATTACAAAGGTATATCAATTAAAACACTAAGCAATAGAAATGATATTTTATTAATAATTTGACAATACTATTAGAAATGATATAAACACACAACACTTATAGAATGTAGAAAATATAAAATTTTACATAAAGGAACGATATAATTAAAATAATTTGATTTTTATTTAACATTTTTCCGTCTTAGCTTTGACCTATTAAAAATTAATATCTATTTATTATTATGAAACGAATACTTACAATTTTAATGCTAGTTCCTTTTTTAGGTTTTGGGCAGCAAACACTTTCTTTTAATGTAGACACATTAAATACTAATGGGGTGAAAGCTACAGTTGGAACTGGATTCTTATTTACAACGTTACAAAACCAAAACTACGAGGTTCCCGTTGGAAGCGGTAAACATACAATATTTAACCATAATACATGGATAGGAGGAATAGATGACGGTGGACAATTACGCTTAGCAGCACAAACCTATCATCAAGGAGGAAGTGACCTTTGGGGAGGTCCAGTTTCTGATAGTATTCATCATAATGATATTGACATGGCTCCTTGGGATAGAACTTGGAAAATCAATAAAATTGAAATTGACAGTCATATAATAAATTATAGCAATGGAAGTTATGTAATGCCAGAGGCCATAGAGAACTGGCCAGCACATGGAGATATAAGCATGGGTCAATCTCAAAATTTAGCGCCTTTTGTTGATGTTGATAATAATGGAATTTATACTCCATTAAATGGTGATTACCCTGATATTTTGGGAGATCAAACTATTTACATCATCCGAAATGATATTGGAAATATACATACTGAAAGTAATGGCGAAAAAATAGGACTAGAACAACATCTTATGTTTTATGGGTATAGGTGTGATAATTTTCCTGAACTAAATAATACTATTTTTGTAAAGACAACACTGTACAATAGAGGAGTTCATAATTTAAGCAATACTTATATAGGCTTAAGAACTGATATTGATCTTGGAAACTATCTAGATGACTACATCAGTTGTAATATACCTTTAAATTTAGGATATACTTATAATGGTGACAATGATGATGAAGGAGTAGTTGGGTACGGAATAAATCCGCCAGCACAAGGAGTTCTTATTTTGAATAATACTATGAATAAGTTTATACAACATGGAAATAGTTATAATTCATCTACTGGTTTTCCAGGAACACCTCAGCAATTTTACAATTATCTAAAAGGTATATGGGTAGATAATACTCCTATGACTTATGGGGGTGATGGGCATGGAGGAAACTTAGCAGATACCTGCAGCTATATGTTCCCAAATAATACTGACCCTAACTTTACCACTCCTTGGACTGAGGTTACAGCAGGAAATGTTCCTTCAGACAGAAGGTTTATCATGTCAAATGGTCCTTTTACTTTAGATACCAACACTTCCTATACTTTGGAATACGCTTTTGTTTTTGCTTGGGATAGTACCAACACCAATGGAGGAAGCGTTCCTTTACTTTTTAACTATACCCAAAATATTCAAGATTTCTACGATGGAAACCTAAGTTATTCCTGTGTTAATATAAATAGTATTAATGAACAACCTGTAACTAATACTCCTAAAGGAAAACTCCTTAAAATAGTTGATGTATTGGGTAGGGAAGTTAAACCTATAACTAACACTCCTTTGTTTTACATTTATGAGGGAGGAGCAGTAGAAAAGAAAATAATAATTAAATAAAAAAATAGAACTATGAAAAATAAAATCTCTACAAAAATTTTAAAAAACTTATTTAAAGTAAATAAAAGACTATTTGCAATGTTAATGCTAACTCCTCTACTAGGAATTGCACAACAGAGCCCATCTTACGTACAAGACTCATTAAACATTAATGGAGTAAATACTAGTATTGGTCCAGGATCAATGTTTTGGAACTTGAGCAATACAAAATATGAAGTCCCACAGGGTAGTGGTATACATTCTATTTTTGCACATGATCTATGGATAGGGGGTGTTGACAATGGCGGACAATTACGGCTAGCAGCACAAACTTACAGGCAAGGCGGTTCTGATTATTGGCCAGGACCTATAAGTGATTCTATCTACCAAAATGATATTAATATGGCAGATTGGAATAGAGTATGGAAAGTAAATAAAGCTGAAATTGATAATCATATAATAAATTATAGTAATGGAAGCTATATAATACCAGAGGCAATAGAAAATTGGCCAGCACATGGGGATGTAAGTATGGGGCAAGCTCCAAATTTAGCACCTTTTATTGATGTAGATAATAATGGAATGTACAATCCATTAAATGGTGATTATCCTGATATCTTAGGTGATCAAGCAGTTTATATCATTAAAAATGATGTTGGAGGCATACATACTGAAAGTAATGGAGAACAAATAGGACTTGAGATCCATATGATGTTCTATGGCTATAGGTGTGATAATTCTCCAGAATTAAACCATACTGTTTTTGTAAAAACAACATTATTTAACAGAGGAACTCATAATATAAATAACTCCTATATTGGCACTTGGGCTGATATGGATTTAGGAAATTATATAGATGATTATGTAGGGTGTAATATAGACCTAAATCTAGGCTATACTTATAATGGAGATAATAATGATGAAGGCGCTCAAGGTTATGGAATTAATCCTCCTGTACAAGGAATAGTTTATTTAAATAATACTATGGATAAATTTATATATTATAACAATATTCAAGGCGTTCTAAATGGAAATCCAAACTCTGCACAAGGTTATTATAACTACCTACAAGGTATATGGTTAAACAACACTCCTATGACTTATGGTGGAGATGGATATGGAGGAGGCGTAGGAGCTACAACAGACACTTGTAACTATATGTTTACTAATAATACCGACCCTAACTTTACTACTCCTTGGACGGAGGTTACTGCAGGCAATGTCCCTTCAGACAGAAGATTTGTAATGTCAAACGGACCTTTTGACCTAGGGATTAATACTTCCCATACCTTGGAATACGCTTTTGTTTTTGCTTGGGACAGTACCAATGCTAATGGTGGTAGTCTTCCTTTACTTTTTAATTACACTCAGAATATTCAAGATTTTTACAATGGAAATCTTACTTATTCTTGTGTTAATATAAACGCTATTAATGAACAGTCCAGTACTACATTAAATAAAGGGAAGTTGCTAAAAACAATAGACGTATTAGGAAGAGAAACAGAAGAAAAAAGCAATACCCCTTTATTTTATATTTATGAGAATGGAGTAGTAGAAAAAAGGTTAATCGTTGAATAATATTTTTACACCCAACAACCATTCTTAAACAATAATAGCTACTATAAATAGTGGCTATTATTGCATAAAAAACTATTTGTTTGTACAAGTTTATTTATTAATTTTGTGGAATGAAAAGAATTATATTTCTTTTTCTATTACTACCCGCATTAGCAACTGCTCAAACAACAGTAACTACCGCAATTTGTGATGGAGATAGTATTTTTTTAGCTAATAGTTGGCAAACAACTGCAGGAACTTATACTGATGTGACTCCTACAGGAACAATAATCACTACACTAGTAATAAACCCTTTACCAATAATATCTCCAAATTTTTCACTTAATGGGAATGCAATAATGCAACCTGGGAATATTTATCAGCTAACAGCAGCAGCAAATTCACAGTCTGGTTCAGTATGGAATAATATTATGATAAATCTTAACAATCCTTTTCATTTTGATATTGATATGTTTTTTGGCTGTAACACTGGAGGTGCAGACGGTATGGCATTTGTTTTACAACCTATTAGCACATCTATAGGTACGGGAGGAGGAGGTATAGGATACTCTGGAGTTACACCATCTTTTGCAGTAGAATTTGATACCTGGCAAAACACTAATGTTTCCGACCCTTTTCATAATCATATTGCAATACAAAAAAATGGGAACCTTAATCATAGCGGAACAAGTAATCTTGCTGGTCCCTCAGGGTTTCCTCCAGGAAATAGCAGTATAGAAGATTGTCAATGGCATAATGTTATTTTTGATTGGGTACCAAGTACAAATACCTTTACTGTAACATTTGATGGTAACAATGTTATTTCATATACAGGAAATATAGTAGCAAATATATTCAACAATAACCCTGTTGTATATTGGGGAGTTACTGCAGCAACTGGAGGAGCTAATAATCTTCAGCAATTTAAATTTAATTATGAATTAAGTGATACTTCAATTTGCCAAAATGATAGTGTCCAAATATATTCTTCAGCTATTTCAAGTTCTTATTCCTATCTATGGACTCCAAACTATAATATTAGTAATGATACAGTAGTAGCTCCTTTTTTTAGCCCTGATACTACAACAACTTATACTTTATCTGTAACAAACTCATATGGATGTCCTTATGTTGATTCATTTACCATAACAGTTGACAGCATAGCAAGTATTAATTTTTCTCCTTTAAATTCTGCTTGTACTGGAGATCCTGTCTTTCTTTTAAATACAGCTACACCTGCTGGAGGGACCTACTCAGGACCTGGAGTAGGAAATAATTATTTTAACCCTAATCCTAATACTTTAGGAACAAATACAATAACCTATAGCTATACAAGCCCACTTGCAGGTTGTACTAGCACAGCTACACAAAACATAGAAGTATATAGCTCACCAACCGCCACAGCAACAATCTCAAATGTTTCATGTAATGGTTTGTTTGATGGAAACGCAATATTAAACATTAGTGGAGGAACTCCTTCTTATAGCCAAAACTGGGGAACAAACAACCCTTTAGCCTTAGGTGTTGGCACTCATCAATATACAATTATCGACACTAATAACTGTAGCTATACAGATAGTGTCAATATAGTTGAACCTGGACCATTTTCATCTACAATCACCACTACACCTACTAGTTGCAATGGATTTAGCGATGGAGCTGCGACTATACAATTATCAGGAAGCTCTACCCCAATAGGAGCAATTTCAACCTTAAATTATTGCAACTCCTACCCAGGAACTAGTCAATATGCTACTATTGATCAAGTACAACTTACAGGGGATAATTATACTATAAACAATATAACTACTGGTTCTTGTGATGCTTATGAAGATTATACTAACCAATATGCCGATATTACTGAAGGTCAGACCTACTCAGTATATGTTGCACTTGATAATTGTAATGGATTTAATTTTACATCAGGAGGTAAGGTATTTATGGATTGGAATATTGATGGAGATTTTACCGATCCTGGAGAAGAAATAGGCACTATTCCATATGGTTTAGGAACTTCTGCTACTATAAACTTTATCGTCCCCTTATCAGGACCATTCGGAGCAACTCGAATGAGAGTCGTTTCACAACATCAAAGCACACCTAATGTTTCAGCAATAGGCCCTTGTCAAACAGGAGTATGGGCACCATTTTATTTTGCCCCATGGTATGGTGCTACTGAAGATTATTCTATAATCATTCATAGCTCTACAATATCAGCAAGCTATTTATGGTCAACATTAGACACAAGTAGTAGCATTAACAATGTTCAGGCTGGAACTTATACTGTTGAAATTACAAATGCAAATGGCTGTGTATTAAACGATACGCTCACAATAACTGAGCCTAATTCAATAACAACTATAAACACAGCCCTAGCAATTAGCTGCAATGGATTAGCTGATGGTAGTTTTTCAATTGATATTACAGGAGGAACACCAAACTATACAGTAAATGCGCTATGGAGCTCACAGTTATTAAACAATGGAGCATCAACATATAACACATCTTCAACTTTAAGTGCAGGGCTTTATCCTTTCTCAATAATTGATTCTAATTCTTGTTCTTACTCTGATACAATTACCATAATTGAGCCTCAGGCAATTGCTATTACAGCTAATACTAGTAATGTCAATTGTTATAATGCTAGTGATGGTAGTATTGATGTTTCAGTAGTTGGAGGAACAACACCATTTACTTACCTTTGGAGTAATGGAGAAGTAACGGAAGACATTAACAACTTAACTGCAGGTAATTATAGCCTTATAGTAACTGATAGTAGTTCTTGTAGTGAAAACATAGCTTTAACCATTACTCAGCCTACAGGGCAAACCTTAAGTTTTACAAAAGTTGACGCAAGTTGTTTTGGGTATACCGATGGAAGTATTGACCTTACAGTTAGTGGAACAGGGCTAAATACCTTCAGCTGGTCCAATGGAGATACTACCGAAGACTTAACAAATATTGGAGCAGGCATATATACAGTATTTGTTACAAGTGCTAATGGCTGTATTGATTCTTTAACAATTACAATTAATACTCCAATAGGACCTATTATTACATTTTCACAAGTAAATGCTAGTTGTAATAATTCAAATAATGGAAGTATTGATATTAGTACAAGTGGAGGATCAACTCCTTTTACTTATTTATGGAGTAATGGTGCAATTACAGAGGACCTTACAAATATTGCTGCTGCCAACTATATTTATAATATTACAGATCTACTAGGGTGCGTATTTTCAGATACCATAACAATTACACAGCCAACAACTTTAACTGTAAATGCATCAAGCAGCGATGTATTATGTTTTGGCTCTTCTAATGGTAGTGCAATATTAACGATGAGTGGAGGTACAACACCATACAATGAAGATTGGGGAGGAAATAACCCATTAGCATTATCTGCTGGTAGTTTTAACTATACTGTAACAGACTCAAATGGTTGTAGTTTAAGTGATAGTATTGTAATAAATGAACCCACAGCAATAAGTATTAGCAGTACTATTGCAGATGTTAGTTGTAACGGATTCTCTAACGGAGGTGCTTCTTTAAGTATTAGTGGAGGCACAGCACCATATTTAGAAGATTGGGGAGGAAATAATCCATTAGCATTACCTGCTGGTAGCTTTAACTATACTGTAACAGACTCAAATGGTTGTAGTTTAAGTGATAGTATTGTAATAAATGAACCCACAGCAATAAGCACTAGTACCAGCATAACAAATGTACTTTGTTTTGGTTCTTCTGATGCTAGTGTTACATTAACAATTAGCGGTGGAACAGCACCATATTTAGAAGATTGGGCAGGGAGTAACCCACAAGCTTTAAATGCAGGAACTCACCTTTTTACAATAACTGACATTAACAACTGTACTTTACAAGGGCAAACTATAGTTACTGAACCTACTGATATACTAATTACCAAAACACTAAACCATGTAACATGTTTTGGTGAGGATAACGGAGCAGCAACACTTCAAATAAGCGGCGGAGTTTCACCATACACACAAAATTGGAATGGAATAAATACTTCAACCCTAGAAGCTGGGTTGTATCCATTTACAGTTATTGATAGCAATAATTGTATAAAATATGATACTATAACAATATCACAGCCTGATACTTTAAGGGCAATAGCAAATATTGTTAATGCTGGATGTTTTGATGGTAATAATGGTCAAGTATTATTAAATATAGTAGGAGGCACACCTCCGTATACTGAAAATTGGGGAGGAAATAATCCATTAGCACTAAGTGCAGGAGCTTATACCTTTAGTATTTTAGATGCAAATTCATGTACATTTGATAGTAGCGCTGTTGTCTTATTAGCAACTAATGTAAGTTTAAGCTATAATACTGAAAGTCCTATTTGTAAAGGTGAATTTTCTACCCTAGATATTGTTATTTCAAACTCTGAGAGCAATCAGTTTAATGTTATTTTTGATGATTTTGTAAACAATCAATCTTATTCATATACTATTGACTCTTTAGGTTTTACAATTCCAGGAGGTGTTCCTATTGAAGTAAATCCTTTATCTACTACTAATCTTATACTTACATCTATTGCTGATGACAATGGATGTGAAAGCAATCCTTATGACAGTAGTGCAATTGAGGTTGTACAACTACCACTACTTAGCCTTGATATTGATAATATTTGTAAAAACTCTCCTTCATTTACAATTACATCAGGATTTCCAGTTGGAGGAAACTATCTAATTGAAAATAATTTAACAAACTATTTTGAGATGGAAGATAGGGAAGAAGGCAGTTATTCAGTGGTTTATAATTATACTGATTCCATTACTACCTGTAGCAATACTATAGAAAATATATTTAAAGTATTACCTATTCCAACTGCAGAATTCTATTCTGCTCCAAAAATTTCTGATATTGAAAACCCTGATATTATTTTTATAAATACCAGTGCAAATGCTAGTTCTTATGAATGGGATTTTATTGGAACTACTCAACAAAATAACAATAATAGTCTTATACATACCTTTTCAGATACTGGAACTTATAACGTACAGCTTATTGCTATAAATGACTATAACTGTACTGATACTGCTATTAATACTGTAATAATAAACCCTGTTTATAAGGTATTTATCCCCTCTTCTTTTACACCAAATAATGATGATAAAAATGACTTATTTTACCCTTCATTAGTTGGGATAAAATATTATACTATTTATATTTACAGCAGATGGGGAGAGGTAATTTATAAAGGAAATACTCCTTGGGATGGAGGAAATATGACCTCAGGAAACTATGGCTATGTTATTGAAGTAGTAAACTTTAGAGGAGAAGTATTTAAGTATACTGATGTTGTAGCCTTAATCCGATAATTTAAAGCACATAAAACAACAATAGCCACTATTTCTAGTGGCTATTGTTCAGTATTACCAAATTAAAGTTTAGAATCTTTCCTCAGTTGAAAAATGAAAGTTAGCTTCAATATTAGCATTTTCGTCAGAGTCAGAACCATGTACAGCATTCTTTGCTAAGCTCTCAGCAAATTCAGCACGGATAGTACCTTCAGCTGCATCAGCTGGATTAGTAGCTCCAATTAAAGTTCTGAAATCAGCTACAGCATTATCTTTTTCTAAGATAGCAGCTACGATAGGTCCTCCACACATATAGTCAACTAACTCACCATAAAAAGGACGCTCACTATGTACCTCATAAAATTTACCTGCACGCTCAGCAGATAAATGTACTTTTTTCATTGCAACAATTCTAAATCCTGCTGCTTCAATTTTGCTTAAAATTGCACCAGTATTTCCTGCTTCAACAGCTTCTGGCTTAATCATTGTGAAAGTAATATTTCCCATCTTGTTTTGTTTTTATTTATTAAGGGCTGCAAAATTAGAAATTATTAGCATCCAAGCTATTATTTTTTATTCTTATTTTTGCCAGCCTATGATAAAAACTGCACAGCAACTAAAAGCATTAATTACTAACCCTAAAAAAATTGTTATTACAACACACAGAGGACCTGATGGTGATGCTATTGGATCTTCTTTAGGAATGTATCATTTGTTAAATAATTTAGGACATGATGTACAAGTTATTACTCCTAATGGTTATGCTGATTTTTTACATTGGATGCCAGGAAATGAGAACATCCTAATTTATGAAGAGAATGAAGAACAAGCTGATGCAATTACTAAAGCTGCTGATCTTATTTTTCTTTTAGATTTTAGCCATATTAGCAGAATAGCATCTTATGCTAATACTATTACTCAGGCTAAAGCTACCAAAGTGCTTATTGATCATCATCAAGATCCAGATATGGCTATTGCTGATTTAATTTTCTCAGATACTAGCGCTTGCTCTACAGCTCAAATGGTATATGAGGTGATTGATGCTATGGGAATGACATCAAAACTCAACAAAGCCATTGCAGAAAGTCTTTATGTTGGTATAATGACTGATACAGGAAGCTTTAAATATGCTTCAACTACAGCAAAAACACATCATATTATTGCTGAACTTATTGCCGCAGGAGCAGAGAATTCTAAGATTCATGATTTAATTTATGACAATTCATCAGCAAACAGAATGAAGCTATTAGGATATTGTTTAAATGAAAAATTAAGATTGTATCCTGAGAATAATGCTGCTATAATTTCGTTAACTGCAGAAGAATTAGAACGCTTTAACTTTAAGAAAGGAGATACTGAAGGTGTTGTAAATTATGCTCTTGCAATAAAAGGTATTATATTTGCTGCCTTTATTGCTGAAAAAGATGGAATGGTGAAATTATCATTACGCTCAAAAGGAGACTTTAAAGTAAATGAAATTGCTAATAAATATTTTAGTGGAGGAGGACACATGAATGCTTCAGGTGGAGTTTCTCAAGTTTCTGTAGATGATACAATTACAAATTTAGAAGAAATAATAAATAATTATAAAAAAGAATTAAATAACACAAAATAATTAAACAATGAAATCAATATTACTAGGGCTAGTACTTTTAGCCGGAACACAATTTAATAACAATTCAAAATTAGAAAAAGGAATGTACGCAAAAATTAACACAACAAAAGGAGAGATCCTTATTCAGCTAGAACATGAAAAAACACCACTTACAGTGGCAAGTTTTGTAGGTTTAGCTGAAGGGACAATAAAAAATAATAAGAAAGAAGCTGGAGTACCATTTTATGATGGTTTAAAGTTTCATAGAGTAATTACTGATTTCATGATACAAGGAGGGTGTCCTGATGGAACAGGAATGGGAGATCCTGGATATAAATTTGCTGATGAATTTCATGCTGATTTAAAACATGATAAAGGAGGGATTTTATCTATGGCAAACTCAGGACCTGCTACTAATGGATCACAATTCTTTATTACACATAAAGAAACACCTTGGTTAGATGGAAAACACTCAGTATTTGGACATGTAGTTGAAGGAATGGATGTGGTTAATGCTATTGCACAAGACGATGTAATAAATACAGTTACAATTATTAGAAAAGGTAAAGAAGCTAAGAAATTTGATGCTGCTAAGGTTTTTGAAACTGCACAAGCTGAAATTGCAGCAAAAAATGCAGAAGAAGAAAAAAAGGCTGCTGAAGCAATAAAGAAATTAACTGAAGGAGCTAAGACTACTGAAAGTGGCTTAGCATACTTTATGATTAAAGAAGGTAAAGGAGTGCAAGCAACAAATGGGAAAACAGTATCTGTACACTATACAGGAAAGCTTACTGATGGAACTAAATTTGACTCATCACATGATAGAAATGCTCCTATTGAATTTCCTTTAGGAGAAGGAAAAGTTATTCCAGGATGGGAAGAAGGTATTGCATTGTTAAAAGTAGGAGGAAAAGCAACATTTATAATTCCACCTCACTTAGCTTATGGCGCTAGAGGTGCAGGAGGTGTAATTCCACCAAATGCAACACTAATCTTCGAAGTAGAATTAATGGAAGTAAAATAGGTAAATTCAACTATATTTTAAAAAAGACTGACATTTGTCGGTCTTTTTTATTTTAAGACAAAAATAAGAGTAATTTTGCCGCCTCTAAAAATAGAATATGAAATCAATTAGAAATATCGCAATTATTGCCCACGTAGATCATGGTAAAACTACCTTAGTAGATAAAATTATTGATCAATGTAAAGTACTAGATGAAAGAAAAGAAAGAACAGAACTTTTACTAGACAATAACGATTTAGAACGAGAAAGAGGGATTACTATCCTTTCAAAGAATGTATCTGTTACTTATAAAGATGTAAAGATAAATGTAATTGATACCCCTGGTCACGCCGATTTTGGTGGAGAAGTAGAGCGTGTATTAAAGATGGCTGATGGAGTTTTATTATTAGTTGATGCTTTTGAAGGTGCAATGCCACAAACTCGTTTTGTATTAGGTAAAGCGATTGAGCTTGGCTTAAAACCTATTGTGGTTGTAAATAAAGTTGATAAAGAAAATTGTACTCCTGATATTGTACAAGAGGCTATTTTTGATTTAATGTTTAACCTAGATGCTACTGAAGACCAACTTGACTTTGTAACTATCTTCGGATCTTCTAAGCAAGGATGGATGAGCTTAGATTGGAAAGATAAAACAGATAATATTTTACCTTTATTAGATGCTGTAATTGAACAAATACCTGAAGCTCCTTACAACGAGGGTACACCACAAATGCAAATTACATCTTTAGATTACTCTAAATTTGTTGGGCGTATTGCTATTGGACGTATTTTTAGAGGAGATTTAGAAGAAGGAAAAGATTACATCCTTTGTAAAGCTGATGGCGTTCGCAAAAAAGTTAGAATTAAAGAACTTCATGTATTTGAAGGAATGGGTAAAATTCAGGTAAAAACTGCCAGAAGTGGAGATATCTGTTCTATAGTAGGAATTGAAGATTTTGAAATTGGAGATACTTTAGCTGATTTTGAAAACCCTGAAGAGTTACCAAGAATTTCAATTGATGAACCAACAATGAGTATGTTATTTACAATTAATAACTCACCATTTTTTGGTAAAGAAGGAAAATATTGTACTTCTCGTCACTTAAGAGATAGATTATATAAAGAGCTTGAAAAGAATCTTGCTTTACGAATTGAAGATGGAGAATCAGAAGATAAGTTTAATGTGTTTGGTAGAGGTATCTTACATTTATCAGTACTTATTGAAACAATGCGTAGAGAAGGTTTTGAACTACAAGTAGGAAAGCCACAAGTAATTTACAAAGAGATTGATGGTAAAAAGTGTGAGCCTATGGAAACACTTGTAATTGATGTTCCTTCTGATTTTTCTGGTAAAGCAATTGAGTTAGTTACACAAAGAAAAGGAGATATGTTGGTAATGGAACCTAAAGGTGATTTACAACATTTAGAGTTTGACATTCCATCAAGAGGACTTATTGGTTTAAGAAACAACATACTTACTGCAACTGCTGGTAATGCTATTATGACGCATAGATTTAGAGAATACGGTCCTTACAAGGGTGAAATTCCTGAGCGTATGAAAGGATCTTTAATATCAATGGAAGCAGGTACTTCTACTGCTTTTTCAATTGGAAAATTACAGGATAGAGGAAGATTCTTTATCTCTCCAGGTGCTGACATCTATAAAGGACAAGTAATTGGTGAAAATAGCCGTGATAATGATTTAGATATTAATGTTATTAAAGGTAAGCAATTAACAAATATGCGTAAGTCTGGTTCAGATGCTGCTATTGCAATTGCTCCTAAAATTGATTTCTCTCTTGAAGAAAGCATGGAATACATTCAAGCTGATGAATATTTAGAAATCACTCCTGAATCATTAAGGATGAGAAAAATTTCTTACAGATAAAACACTTATCATATAGACTTAAAAATGGAGGCGTAAAAACCTCCATTTTTTTAGCTATTTTTGGAACCAAGAAATTTTACTAGATTACAAAAGAAATGAAAATAGCAGTAATTGGTGGCGGAGCAGCAGGGTTTATGGCTGCAATTACTGCAAAAGAAGAAAATCCTAAAGCAGCAGTTACTATCTTTGAGAAAAATGATAAAGTCCTTTCTAAAGTAAAAATATCAGGAGGAGGAAGATGTAATGTAACCAATAGTTGTTTTAGTATTTCACAACTAATAAAAAACTACCCTAGAGGAGCTAAACAGCTTAAAAAATCATTTGCACATTTCTATACTAAAGATACTGTTAATTGGTTTCAAGAAAGAGGTGTTAGCTTAAAAACTGAAGCAGATAACAGGATGTTTCCTAAAAGTAATAACTCACAGACTATTGTTGATTTATTCCTAAATACTGCTGAAAATCTAAACATCAGAATTTCTTATAAAAGCAAGGTAACAGCAATACTGCCATCAGAAAAATCCATTGATCTTGTTATTAATAAGGAAACTTTAGTTTTTGACAAAGTAATTATTGCTAGTGGCGGAAGCTCAAAAGAAAGTGGATTAGAGTGGTTAAGTAAGCTAGGCTATAAAATTGTTAAGCCTGTTCCATCACTATTTACATTTAATATGCCCAAACACCCTATAACTGAGCTTATGGGTTTAAGCGTACCTAATGTTATTGCTCGTATCAAAGGTAGTAAGTTAAAGCAAAGTGGACCTTTATTAATTACCCATTGGGGGATGAGTGGCCCTGCAATCCTAAAACTTTCTGCATGGGGAGCACAAGACCTTGCTAAACTAAACTATAACTTTACAGTACAGATCAATTGGCTTAGCATTAATGAGGAGGAGCTAAGAGAACAGATAAGTACACTAACTACTAGCAGAAAACAGATATACAAGCATAATCCGTTTGAGATACCTAAACGTCTATGGCACTTTATTTTAAATAAATTAGATATTGCCAGTGATAAGATATGGAATGAGCTTTCAAAAAAAGATAAAAATAGATTGATTAACACCTTGATTAATGATGAGTTTGAGGTAAAAGGAAAAACTACTTTTAAGGAAGAATTTGTAAGCTGTGGAGGCATTGCTCTATCTGAAATAAATATGGATACTATGGAAAGTAAACTGCATAAAAATATCTACTTTGCAGGCGAATTATTAAATATTGATGGAGTAACAGGCGGCTTTAATTTTCAAGTTGCTTGGACTACAGGATTTCTTGCAGGAAAAAACAGCGCAGCATGAATTTATTAGCAGTAGAAAACTTAGGGAAAAATTTTGGAGAAAGAGTTCTTTTTGAAGGGCTTAGCTTTGGATTAGCAAAAGGAGATAAGGTTGCTCTTATTGCAAATAATGGTACAGGAAAATCCTCCTTACTAAAGATAGTAGCAGGAGTAGATGTTCCTGATGAGGGAAATGTAATATTCAGAAATGAATGCAGTGTTTCTTACCTATCACAAGATGCTATATTTGATGATAATTTAACAATTAATGAGCTTATAAGTAGTGCACATAATAAAATAAGCTTATTGGTAAAAGAATATGAGCTTGCTCTAGAAAATCATAGTAAAGACAATTCAGCTCATAATCAAAAAACCCTAGAACAACTTACTTCAAAAATGGACCAAGAAAAAGCTTGGGACTATACCAGAAGAAGTAAGCAAATACTCTCAAAATTTAACATTAAAAACTATGAGCAGAAAGTAGGGGCTTTATCTGGGGGACAAAAAAAGCGTTTATCTCTTGCTTTATTATTACTCGAAAATGCTGATATTCTACTTTTAGACGAACCTACCAATCATCTTGATATAGCAATGATTGAGTGGCTCGAAAAATACTTACAGCAACAAAATATAACCTTGTTAATGGTGACTCACGACAGGTATTTCCTAGAAAGAGTCTGCAATCATATTATTGAACTAGAAGGAGGGAATCTTTATCATCATAAAGGGAATTATGCTTATTTTTTAGAAAAAAGAGCAGAGCGTGAAAGTAATTTCGATGTAGAAGTTGCCAAAGCTCAGAAGCTCATGAAAAAAGAGCTAGAGTGGATCAGACGCTCACCAAAAGCAAGAACAACAAAATCAAAAGCTAGGATTGATAACTTTGATAAAATCAAGAAAAAAGCAACATCAAAAAGGGTAACTAAGGAACTTAATATTGATGTGAAAATGGATAGGATGGGAGGTAAAATCCTTGAACTTAGAAACATTAAAAAAGCTTATGGAGATTTAAAAATACTAGATGGATTTGACTATACCTTTAAGAAAGGGGAGCGTATAGGAATACTAGGTAAAAATGGTGTTGGAAAAAGTACTTTTTTAAATATCATTACAGGTAAAGAAAAGCCTGATAGTGGTAAAATAAATGTAGGAGAAACTATTAATTATGGTTATTTTACTCAAGGTGGACTAAGTACTGATGAAAATAGAAGGGTAATACAAGTACTGAAAGATATTGCTGAATTTATTGTGATGTCAGATGGTCGTAAAGTAAGTGCCTCACAATTATTAGAGCACTTTATGTTTACACCAGAAATGCAGTTTACTGAAGTAAGTCGTTTAAGTGGTGGAGAACGTAGAAGATTACACTTACTTACTGTGCTAATGAAAAACCCTAATTTCTTAATATTAGATGAGCCTACCAATGATTTGGATTTATTAACCCTTACCAAGCTAGAAGAATTTTTATTACAGTACAAAGGCTGCCTAATACTGGTATCTCACGATAGATTCTTTATGGACAAGCTTACCGAGCACTTATTTGTCTTTAAAGGAGCAGGGCTTATTGAAGATCATTACTGCACATATTCACAGTACCGATCCAAACAAATTGAAGAAGAAAAAGAGTTTAAGAAAATACAACACCTAGAAAAAGAGAATTCAAAAGTAAAAGCTCCTAGGAAAAAACTATCATTTAATGATAAGTACGAATACGATAACTTAGAGAAAGAAATAGAAGCTTTAGAAAAAGAAAAGGCTGAACTAGAAGTTATCATACAAAACCCTAATATTGCATTAGAAGAAATGATGACTAAGAGTGAACGATTAGGAACAGTTATTAATCTGATAGATGAAAAATCATTCAGATGGATGGAATTAGACGAATTACAAGCATAGATTATGAGCAAATTTGAAGATTTAAAATTAAGCAAACAGTTATTTGGAGCAATTGAAGATTTAGGGTTTGAAAAACAAACTCCTATACAAGAAGAAACCTATTCTAAAATAATGGGTGGAAAAGACCTTGTAGGTATTGCACAAACAGGTACCGGAAAAACTATAGCTTACTGCTTACCTTTATTACAAGAACTAAGTTACTCTAACCAGAACAACCCTAGAATACTTATTTTAGTACCTACCAGAGAACTAGTAGCACAGGTAGTAGAAACACTAAAATCATTAACTGAATATATTACTTGTCGTATTGTTGGCGTATACGGAGGTACTAGTATGAATACCCAAAAAATATGGCTGCAAGAAGGTGCTGATGTAGTAGTAGCTACTCCTGGTAGATTATACGATTTAGCATTATGTAGAGCCCTACAACTTAAAGGAATAAAAAAAGTAGTAATTGATGAAGTAGATGTAATGCTCGATTTAGGGTTTAGACATCAGCTTACCAATATTTTTGAGTTACTTCCAAATAAAAAACAAAACATTATGTTCTCTGCAACAATGACAGAGGATGTAGAGGAAATGATAAATAGCTTCTTTTCTAACCCTGAAAAAGTACAAATTGCTTTAAGTGGTACTCCATTAGAAAACATTGCTCAAACAAAATATGCTGTGCCTAATTACTATACTAAGGCAAATTTACTTGCTCATCTTTTAAGGGATAAAGAAGAGATGAAAAAAGTACTTGTATTTGTTGATAGTAAAAAAATAGCAGATAGGTTATTTGAAGCTATGGAAGAGTTTTTTGTATCAGAAATTGCAGTTATACACTCTAACAAATCACAGAACTATCGTTTCCGTTCTATCAATCAGTACGACGAAGGAAAAGTTAGAATATTAATTGCAACTGATGTTATTGCTCGTGGGCTTGATTTAGATAAAATATCTCATGTAATTAATTTTGACACTCCAACCTTCCCAGAGAATTACATGCACAGAATAGGGCGTACAGGTAGGGCAGAAGAAGAGGGTAAATCTATTTTACTATATACTGAGAGAGAAGCCTATTATAAAGATAGAATAGAGGAACTGATGGAAATGGAAATTCCTGAGGTAGAAATTCCTGAAGCAGTAGAAATCACACAGCAACTTACTCCTGAAGAGCATAAAGCAAATGGTAAAAATGTAAACCGAAACAGTAAAAAAGTAGAACGAAATTCTGGTTTCCATGAAAAAAGTGCTAAAAACCAGCAAGTAAATGATAGAGATCAGTGGCGTAAAGAAAGAGCAAGAAAATATAAAAGACCAAAAACCAGAGGAGATAAAGGAGTAAACCTTAGGAAGAAAAAATAATGTTAAGCAGGGCTGCAATAACTACTGAACTAGAGAAAGAACTCTTAAAAAAGCTAAAGTATGAAGAAAAAACTTTAGCTGCAATTATAGCTTCTCGGAACTCTGATACTAAAAGCAGTGCTGGAGATAAATTTGAAACTGCAAGAGAAATGGCTCAAATTGAAATTAATAAGCAAGAAATTCAAATTGAGAAGAATAAACAGTTTTTGAATACTATAAAAAAGCAGGAGGGAAGCCTTATAACTACCGATAAGGGCGTGTTTTTTATTCTAATACCTTATGGGACACTACAAGTAAATGATGCTACTGTATTTTGCATATCGGAGCAAGCACCAATAACTAAACTACTACTTACTACCAAGGCAGGAAGTGCTTTTACTTTTGGCACACACACTTACACTATTAACTAGCAAAGCATTTTAAGTAATATTTAAAATAATTATTCATAAACGAATATTTATTCGTTTTAAATTATATCTTTGCACCGTGAAATTAAAAGACGAAAGTAAACGCTTACTCATTATTGACAAAACATTAGATCTTGTTTTGCTAGAGGGAATAGCAGGGGTAAAGATGGCAAAACTTGCCAAAGAAGTAGGAATATCACCTTCTACACTTTATGTCTATTACAAAAATAAAGAAGCACTTATCATTAGTATATTTACTGATTTAATGCAAGAACAAACAAATATTAGCCAAAAACAATTATTAGCTGACTTACCTTATAAAATTAAGGTTAAAACAATTTGGTTACAATGGCTAAAATTTAGTGTAACTAATTTTAAGGAAATGAATTTTCTTGAACAAGTAAAACAATCGCCTTATTTGGAAAAAATTCCAACACAAATAATAACTGAAAAACAGGGGTTGAGCGATACTCTTTTCAGAGAAGGAAAAGAACAAGAATTGGTTAAAAATATTGATGATGAAATACTTATTGCTATTATAGGAAGTATGCTAGAAGTAACCTCAAAATTAATAATTGAAAATAAAATTAGCCTTAATAAAAAAGATACTGATATGATGTTCTCTTTCCTATGGGACGCCATCAAAAACTAATTTTTTTATTTGGGAAACGAATAAATATTCTATTATAACTATACAAATGACTAAAAAACTAAAAACTATGAGCTTAATAATTATAAGCATTATATTCCTATTTATACTAGGGGTAACACTCTTCATAAACCTTAGCCCCGAATTTGGAGGTGCTATAAGTAAAGCACAAAAAATGAAGTATGAAAAATCAGAGAATTATAATGATGGGAAATTTGTAAATGAAGAAAAGGTAAACCTAGATATGAGTTTAAAAAATCTAGGAGAAATTTTAAAGCAATACATGAATCAACCTAAAAACACAAGCCCTAATAAAGCAATAGCAGTAGAAAAGCTCGATTCCTCAGCAATTGCAACATATAAAGGTGAAACACGCTTAATATGGTTTGGACACTCTACATTCTTAATGCAAATAAACACTAAAAATATACTTATCGACCCCATGTTTGGCACTACTCCAGCACCACACCCAACACTAGGATCAAATCGTTTTAGTACAGAACTTCCTATTGAAATTGAACAACTCCCAAATATTGATGCTGTACTTATTTCTCATGACCATTACGACCATTTGGATTATGGATCAATACAATTGCTAAAAAACAAAGTAGGGGTATTTTATACACCACTAGGTGTTGGAACACACTTAATAGCTTGGGGAATTGAAAAAGAACGTATTATTGAACTAGATTGGTGGCAAGAACAAGAATTTGAAGGCTTAAAATTTGCTTGTACGCCTGCACAACATTTTTCAGGAAGAGGTTTAACCAATAGATCGAGTACACTTTGGTGCTCATGGGTTATACAATCGGAAACTGAAAGCATATTTTTTAGTGGAGATAGTGGCTATGGTCCTCACTTTAAAGAAATAGGGAAGCAGTATGGTCCTTTTGATTTTGCAATGTTAGAGTGCGGACAGTACAATGAAATGTGGAGCGAAATACATATGTTTCCTGAAGAAACAGTACAAGCAGGACTTGATGTAAGGGCTAAAAAAATAATGCCAATACACTGGGGAGCATTTAAACTTGCTATACACAACTGGACAGATCCTGTAGAAAGAATTGTAAAAAAAGCAACCGCAGAAAATGTTAACTTAATAGTTCCAAAAATTGGTGAAGTAATACTATTAGACTCTAATACAATAACAAAACCAAGTAATTGGTGGCAAGAAGAAAGCAACTAAACAACATACCCTTATGGAAAAACTAAATGTAATTATAACAGGAGCAACAGGAATGGTAGGAAAAGGAGTTTTACTAGAGACCCTTAAAGATAATACTGTTGAAAAAGTACTAGTGATAAATAGAGAGTCTGTTGGAATACAACACCCTAAATTAAAAGAGATTATTCATCAAGATTTTTTTAACCTTAAGGAAATTGAAAATGAACTTATTGGCTATAATGCTTGTTTTTTCTGTTTAGGAATTTCATCTTTTATGATGCCAGAAGATAAATACACTAAAATTACTTATGATTTAACACTAAATTTTGCAAAGACACTGCATAAGCTCAATAATGGTAAAATGACTTTTAATTATGTTTCTGGAGCAGGAACGGACAGTTCAGAGCAAGGAAAATCGATGTGGGCTAGAGTAAAAGGGAAAACAGAAAATGATCTATTGAGCTTAGGTTTTGATGGTTTTTATGCCTTTAGACCTGCATATATAAAAGCAAATAAGGATGCACCTACAAAAACTTTAGTCTATAAAATACCACTTTACTTAACCTTAGTATTACATCCAGCAATCGCTTTCTTGTTTCCAAACTTTACAACTACAACTCAATCAATTGCTAAAGCCATGATTGAAGTAGTAAGAAATGGATTTACAAAGCCTCAAATTGAAAGCAAAAACATTAACTTATTAGCTACAAGGATTTAGTAAAATCATTACCATACTAGATATAAACAAACAATCTATTTTGTCCTATAATGTATTGCATTATGTTACTTAGTATTTGGTTTTAAGTATTTAATCTTTTAAGAAAGGAGGGAAGAATTTTATTAAATCTTTATGTCTTTTTTATTTTGCGTGAAGGATAGTAGCGGTTACCCCACAGCAGTAGCGAGGAGTAGTAGCGAATAGCCTGACCTTTTAAGGGCACGCCCAAGAAAACTAACTTTGCCTTTTATATTTTAAACTACTATTTATTTTCTTCTTGAGAGAAATCAAAAAGTACTGAAACCCCAACTTTGAGAGCATTAGCAATATTTAAAAGAGTGGTAGTGGTTGGATTAGTTCTTCCTGATTCAATACGCCTTAAAGAACCATCATCCATATCTAATAAGTCAGATAATTCTTTTTGTTTTAAGCCTTTATCTTTTCTTATTCGAACAATATTTGCTCCTAACTTCTTAATATAAATATTTTCTTCTTTAGATAAACCCATTATAGTATAATTGAGAAACTAAACTATATCAATAAGCTCAATAAAAAGAGGGCGCAACAGCCCTGTATGGTTTTTTTTCATATCTTTGACACCAAATAAGACCATAATAAGCAAACAATAAACCCAAAAGCAGAGCAAAAAAGGGTTTTTTTAAGGCGGAGGAGAAAGGCAGAGGGAAAAGGCTCTAATAACTATTAAGGCCACATTTTTTTAGAGCATTAGGCTATAAATAGCTGATTTACTAGAAGAGCGATTTTTGAGGAATGAAAAATGCATGTATATACAAGTATTTGTAAATCAATGACTTTGGACTCTAAAAAATATTTTGTAATATTGAGAGGAACAAAAACGATTAATCCTTTCGATTGTCCAAAAAGGGCTGCAAGTGTCCTTTTTTTATTAAAAAACAATAAATAACATTGAGCAATTAAAAATTAAATGATGTAAAAAAGATATTAACCTAAAACAATACGATTATGAAACATGAAATGTTCACAAGCACTTTTGAAAACTTATTTAAAGTGAGTAAAAAAATTCTATTTAGCATCTTGTTATTATTTGCAGTACAAATAACACAGGCACAAAGTTTAAATTATACACAGGATAGTCTGATGCAAATATCAATGACTGATTCACTATTTTACACCCAACATCTCAATTGTGGAATAAATCCTGCTTACTTGCAAACACTTGGAACGCCTCAAGCAATACCCCAACAATTCTCAGCACAAAATAGTAGTAGTGCTCCAGTTAACCCAGAAATTTGTGGTGCTTTTGAGATTCATTATAAAGATATTAGTCTTGGAAACGGTATAGGCTTTGATGACCCAGCAGACGGAGCAGACAGAAGAAATACACTTTGTGCTGTACTTACTTATATACAATCCGTTATTGACTTTAGTTTAATTCCTACTACTGACCGTATAAAATTAAATGTAAGGCAATCTTATGGTGCTGTAGCCAACCCAGCACCTACAACAGCTACCTTTGCTGCAAGAGCAGGAGCTTATTTTGACAACACTATTACTACCCCTCGCATAATAAATGGTTTTGTACACGATTATGTTACCACAGGTGTAAACCCTGTTGCATCTAGTATTATGCATGCAAAATTGCAAGTAAATTTTCATCAAGTTTATACCGCTCCTCCACTCTTTATTACCGCTATTCCAATTAATTGGCATAACGACCATTTAGCTCCAATCCCAAATTGCTATTATGATTTATATACTGTACTCTTACACGAGATTACCCATGCTTTAGGATGGATAAGCTATATAGAAGCAGATGCCACAACAGGTTATCCTGTGTCTTCATTAACGACAGGAACTGACCAGTATTCAGGCTTAGATTTTTTACTGCATAAAGGAAGTGTATTTCCAGTAAGTTTAAATAAATTAGTAAGCGGAACAACTACGGCACCTTTTATAAACCCCTTATATGCGACAAGTGTTAATGTAGTTCATAATATGGTTAATGGTTTTGCTACTCCTAATTTAGCTAACGACATTTGGATTAACACTAACCCAGCACCTGATAATCATCCTGTATATTCAGGATTACTCTCTCCTCTAAGCCCTTTCTCTGAAGGTTCTATTTTATCACACTTAGACGAACAATTATGGTCCTACTCAATGCGAAGTAGAATCTCACCCGGAGATGTAAAAGAATATGTGATGAGCCCTTTTGCAACTCAAGGTTTAGAAAGAAGAGTATTTACGGATATTGAAATTGCTACTTTAGAAGATTTAGGATATACTATTAATACGAGTTACCCTAATAGTGCAACATTAACTAACTTACCTCCTTATTCTACCAAGATGGCTGCCTATACCAATTATGACGCTTATGATTTTGCTGAAACTGTTGCAGCTGATTTTCCTCCACTAGTTAATAATTTAGGAGCATCATTAGTTATTAATTTAGCTACTGATCCTACGCTTGTTGACCCTGAGGGAAATGCAATATCCGTAGCTCCAAATACTTTAACCAATATTAGGGGTTGTGGAAATGGAGGAAATAATCACAACCAATTAACAGTATCCCCTAATGGACAAGTAATTACCTATACCCCAAGAGCTGATTTTTATGGTAGAGCACAATTTGGCTTTAATTTGTATGATGGTACAGAAGTAGGTTCTTATGTTGTTTATACTATTGATGTTTTAAATGGAAACAATGTAAATTATACCTTAGGAAATAATATGGTGGTAAATGGTAAGTTTGAAGAAGGAACTGAGGTAAAAAGACTAGGGGTTGAAGAAACTATACTTTCATCTAATTTGGATTTAGGAGGGTTAAGAGAAGGAAGGTTAAGATTTGGTACTCATTTTGCAGATGGACACCCTTATAATTATATGGCTAATTCTTGGTTTCCTGCTGGTTCAGGAGATTTTATTAAAAAGTCTAAAATACATTGCACTGGAACAAACTACACTAAATCTTTTGGTGCTTATCGTACAGACTTTCCTTCAACAACTTTTTTCTTTTCAAAACCAAATGCAATTGGGACAAACAATTTGAGGTATAGGCAAATAAAGACAAGTAACTTTTTTAATTTAAAAGAAGCGGTAAATACTTGCAAGGTATATTCCTTAGAATTTGATTATTATATAGACCCTATAGCTAATACCCTAAATGGAGGTGATATTGACTTAAACGTTAGATTTACAAATGACCCTTTAGCACCTCCTACTTATAGTGCTGTTGAAAGCTTTACTCCTCAAGTTGGAAGTTGGCAGCAGCATACCATAGTCTTTGCTTATTGTGAATTGAATTCTGCAACTATCTTAGATATAGGGCAAAGTAATACCCCAAATGGTTTTTATATTGACAACCTAACTTTAGAAGAAGATCCTACTACTTATCCTTTTACTGCTACTATACTTACTACAGATTCTATACTTTGTGTTGGTGATAGTACAGAATTATCATCTTATGTAGAAACTAATATTTGTGATATAGATTATTTATGGCTTCCAAGTGGAGAAACCACAGCAAGTATAACGGTAAGCCCAACTGTTACCACTACCTATACTCTTATTGCTGACGATGGTTGCAATACTAACACTACTACATTTACAGTAGAGGTAAGCAACCCTATTCTTAGTTTTGCTCCTATTGCTACAAGTATTTGTAATGATAGTGCATTATTATCAGTAAGTGCACCTAATACCATTACTTATGATTGGTACTATAACAACAATCTCATATTTACGGGTAGTAGTCTTTGGGTAAATCAATCAGGAGATTATAGTGTAAATGTTACTGATACCAATGGCTGTTCAAATACTGATACCATAAGTGTAATGTTTGATACGCTGTGTTGTAGAGTACCATTAGCTGATATTAAGCTTTATGCAGGGGGTAACTCCAATGATGTAATAGCACAAAATAATGTTCCTTTAGGAAGCCCTCCCTTTATTGTAGATAATAAGCTCATCGTAATTAAGGATACCTTATTTGTAGATAATCCTGATGGACTTACCTTTAATAATTGTGAAATAAAAATGGGACCTGATGCCGTTATTTGGGTGGATGAAGCCTCTTTAACCCTAAATAATACACATATAGAGGCTTGTGTGGATAGTATGTGGCAAGGTATTTATGTCGATTATAGTTATATTATCACAAATAACTCCATAATTGAGGATGCTATGAAAGCAGTGGTAATGAGCCCTAATGCTCATAATTCAGCATATACTATTGAAAACACAACATTCAATAATAATCTGTATAGTTTGGTATGCCACCCTTTAACCGATAATGGCTCTATCTTTAGAGGAAATACCATTAGTAATGATGAATTACTCTTATACAACCAATATAATGGCGTACAGGTGGATAGTAGCTTTACGGGAATACTCTTACACCAAACTAATGGTTTAGTGATTGGAGATGCAAGCAATGCAGCTTATCAAAACACGATAAGAGATTTAAGGTATGGTATTGTAGGGATGCAAACAAGTTTTGAAGTCTATAACAATAGTTTTGAAAACATTCACTTTGCCCATAGCACAGGAGCTAGTTTCCCTAGTTTTATTAACCCTACAGCCTGTATTTATGCCGATGGTACTCCTGGACTAATAGGCGATGTAGTAACAGTAGGAGGTCTTAGCTTAAAAACAAATACGTTTAATAATTTTGACTTGGGAATATATGCTGAGCGTATGAACTCCACCCTAAGTAACAATACTTTTACTAGGGGACAATGGGCTGCAATGGGGACTTCAATAACAATGAATAGGGCTACTACTATAAATGATAACCAAATGACTAATGTATCGGTTGGGGTGTGGACTAATATGAACGATTATGGATTTATGACTATTGAAAACAATAGTTTTAACACTGACCCTACTTTGGGCACTATTAGTGCAGCTATTGGGGTGTATGGAGGTAATTTTAACCCATCACTTACTAATAGCTATAACATTAATAACAATTGTTTTGATGATGTGTATTGGCAAGGAATTAACCTTTTGAATGTAAGCAACTTGCAAATAGAACAGAATTATTTAAAGCACAGTAATTATGGGGTGGAATTAGGACATTGTAATAATGCAATGCTAAACAGCAATAGTGTTATTGGGGACGGACAAAGCACACAAATGGGAATTAAAATTTCTGACTCTGATGCACCAACACTAAACTGCAATTACTCAGGTTTTTATGTAGAGAGTATGCATTTTGATGGACAGATGCAAGCTATATTAACAAACAATAATATTCGTTTTTCTGATTTTGGAGTAGTAATTGACAATGCAGGAAGTATAGGACAGCAAGGAACTTTTGCTAACCCTAACGATAATATGTGGACTGGGAATTTTGGACAAATTGTAGGAGGAACTCCAACTAAACCACACATTTATACTAAAGGAATGAGTGATGGAACCCTATCTTCTTTCTTTACTAGAAATATTAATCCTTATAATCCTTTCTTTAGTGATGATGATGGTGGTGGTGCTTTACCTGTACCTGTGCTTGCTGCCAATAAATACGCTCCTTATAATTTCTGTGGTGCTTTACCTAATTGTACAAGTGCACCACTGCCTATAGCCCCTCCACCTACAACTAGCGCTACTCCTAATTTAGCAACATTAGAAACCCTTGCTTTATCTGATACGGCATTGAGCAGTACTGGTGAGGTCTACAACAACCAAGAACGCTTGTATGAAAAAGTAAAAGACGATAATACTTTAATAAGCAGCAGTAGTGTGCTTTCCACTTTTGTAAGTACTAAGGAACAGGAAGATATGGGGCGTATGGTAAGGATTAAAGAAAAAATGAATGATAGCTTGTATACTGAAGCACAAGCCATAATTGATAGTATGCAAGCTACAAGTAGCTATGAGCTCAATGCTAAAACCATCTATGAAAAAATACTAGCGCCTTATCTTAGAGGAGAGGATTTTACTAAGCTTACTGCTAGTGAATTGGCAACTGTCCGTACTATTGCTTATCTTTGTCCGCATACCGATGGTTTAGCAGTATATACAGCACGAGTAATTGCGAGGTATTATGATCATTATTGGATAGATTATGTAAATATTTGTGAGCGTACTTTGGCTTTAGTGCCGCAACCTCGTTTGGCAGCTGAGGATATGGAAGGGTTTATTATCTATCCTAATCCTGCACAAGATGTACTTAATATTACTACTAATTTAGCAGATAATGAAACTGCAACAATATCCATTGTTGATGCCAGAGGAAAGGTAGTTGCAAAATACATTATTGAAAATAAGCAGCAAACAGCACTTAATGTAGCACATTTAAGTACAGGTTTATATTTAGTGAATATTACCGACAATAATGGTACAATACGCTTTAGTGAAAAATTAACTATCTTTGGAGAATAAATGATGTATAATGCTAGATGTCACTAAAAAAATAACAGTTATATTTTTAATTATGTTCTGTGCTTTTATCATAAAAGCACAGAACTTAATCCTTAATGGTAGCTTTGAGCAACACTCTGTAAATTCATGTTATGAAAGCTTATTTTTTAATTCTTGGAATACTAAAGTTTCTTATTCTACTTCTTATGGGCATAAAATGGAAATACATAGTGATTCTTGTGAAAAATGTATTCCTTCTATGTATTGGGGGGGGGGGGGTACAACATGGAAATTGGATGGTACTTATGCGCTCAAAACCTTTTAATTTTCCAACAGGAAGTGGATGGGCACAATCTCGTTTTTCTTTACAATTGAATGCCCCATTAAGTGGTGAAAAAAATTATAAACTTTCTTTTTATGTTAAAGACCCTCCACCTCCATCAAATGATAGTTTATGTGATAACCCTCTTAATAATTCTATAAGAGTAGGTATATCCAATACAGATACTATTTTTGGTTCTCATCTTTACACTAGTCCTTTAGGGGATAGCATTTGGAAACAGTACAGTGTAGTATTCAATACCCAAAATGCAGAAGAATATCTTACAGTCAAGATAGATACTGGCAATATAAATAACAAAGATATTTTTGTAGACAACTTTGTTTTAGTAGAAACTACCGAGCAGCCTAATGCTGTTTATGAGGTAAATGGCAGTAACAAAAAACTTGTTAAAGTTGTGGATATTTTAGGTAAAGAAGCCAACCCCAAACAAAAAGGTATTTTGTTTTATATTTATAGCGATGGTAGTGTGGAGAAGAAAGTTTTTGTTGAGTAATGAAATACTAACAACTAAAAACTAGTAACGAGCAACTATTTTTTAAAATGAAAAAATTAATCTATATATTATTTTTATGTTTTGGTTTAACTGCTAATTCTCAAAATTTAATCCTTAATGGTAGTTTTGAATTAAATACTGAAAGCCAATGTTATCATGCTATGAATACAAACTCTTGGAATAATACTATGTTATATTCTGTTGCTTATGGTACTCAGATAGCCCTAATTAAAGATTCTTGTGTTACCTGCACTTTTCTTCCAAATTATTTTTTGGGGGGGGGGGCACAAGATGGGCATTGGCACCTTAATATGCATTCTGAGCCTATATATATCAGGAAATATATATTGGACTCAATCTAAATTTTCGTTGGAGCTGAGCCAACCTTTAAGTACGGAACAAAATTACAAACTCTCTTTTTATGTGAAAGAGCCATCTACTTATCCAACAGATACAACCCCTTGTTATAATGTTAAAAATAATTATATACAAGTAGGGATTTCTAATGTTGATACTTCTTTTGGTACTCATCTTTATACTTCTCCTCTAGGTGATAGCATTTGGAAACAGTACAGTGTGGTATTCAATACCCAAAATGCAGAGCAGTATGTTACTGTAGAAGTAGGGATAGGTGACACCAATAACTATGTAGTGTATATAGATAATTTTGTTTTAGAGGAAACTACTGAGCAGCCTAATGCTGTTTATGAGGTAAATGGCAGTAACAAAAAACTTGTTAAAGTTGTGGATATTTTAGGTAAAGAAGCCAACCCCAAACAAAAAGGTATTTTGTTTTATATTTATAGCGATGGTAGTGTTGAAAAGCGAATTATTTTGGAGTAATAGGGGGGAGGCATTATTAAAAAAAAGTAGTAAATTAATTACTGGTTTAGAATAGAAGGTTAGTAAGTTAAATAATTAATTCTATTTATAGCACTCCTCTTTTTATAATATTCTGGATATTCAAAACATACTCTTCCTCTAATTATTGAAGGATGAACTTTAATTGAAGTAGAGAACTTATTAATAACTTCATCATTAAATTCACTATTTGAATTAATAAAATTACTCCAAGATTCAGAATCAATTAAGTGATTTCTTGCGTATATGTTAGCTTCAAATTCTTCAAACTTTTCATTAGAACCGTTAACAAAGAAATCAACACCTTTATATTTAGGAGTAATCAAGTGCTTAAAAACATGTCCAATCTCATGAAATAATGTAAAAGCAAAATTATCTAATCTTTTATATTTTAATGATAAAACTATTGCAGGAGATTTTCCAGACATAAATGATTTCCCATCAACTGGAGTTTTAGGTGGCCTGTCCAAAATAAAAAATTTAATTCCATATTTATTTAGTATTTCTTTAGACTTACTTAATGTGTTCTCATTCTTCAAAAAACATCTTTTCAGTTCATTTATCAAGAATCCTTCATTCGTTTTTGAAAAAGGTTTTAATTCTTCTTGCTTTGCTTTATATTTTGCTAATAGAGACCAAGCAATTATATTCCTTTCATTTTCAGGAAATTTTGATGATTTTCTAAAATGGCTTAGTTGATAGGTGTTAACTTTATGCTTTAAGCTTCTTATGTCTTCTACCTCATAAATTTCATATATTTTATTAATATCATCATTTAAAGAACTTGATTCTAGATGACCCTGTTTTTTGAAAAATGAAATGGGAACTAATTCCTCTAAATCATTCCATATCTTTATACATTCATTTTTCTTTATTATTTCTTCATTATTCTTTGCTAAATATAAAGAGTACTTCATTTGCTCTTTTAGCCAATAATCAGCAGTTTTCATCCTAGCAGATTCAAGTGAAATAGCAATATTAATATTGATATTTCTATTACCTTTTAATATGTTATTTAAAAGTGAATGTGCAATATTAATCTTTGAGGCAAATTCTCGTTGGCTAATTCCTTTATCTACAAGTAGCTTATTTAGAAATACACCAGGATGATTAATATCTTTTGACATAAATTTTATCATATAAGTTGATTGCAAATCTATTAAAATATAAATTAATTATTAGGTTGTTTGTTAATTTATTTACTTTACAAGTAACTATATAAGATACTATTGTCAGAACTCTCTAACTAATAAATATTCAGTATACTGTTATTAATATTGAAATATGTTATTAACATAAAGTTAAAAACTTTGATAACAAAAACAGTATCATTGTAATATCATTACATATTATTTAAGTATATTTGTATTCATAATTTAAAAATAAAAAAGGATAAAAACAAAAAAATCCAATCTATTGCAGGTAACAATAAATTGGATTATATAAATGGGGTAAAAGTTTTCTACAGACTTGCACTATTAAGGCTTATCACCTTAATATCCCTATATAGTTGTGCAAAGATATAATTTTATATTTATTATCAAAATTTCTTTTACAACTTTTACCAAAATAGTATATTCATGTTCTAATATAAGAACATGAGTTAATCCATTAAAAAAACAAAAAAATGGAAAAATTTAGTTACAAAGTTAACAGAGAAAAATTTGAAACTGTTGATGCAATTATTACAGGGGAAGAAATATTAAAGAAAGCAAATCTATTCCCGGTTGAAGATTATGAATTATTAATCAAAGTAAATGAGAAAGGTTTTGAGCCAGTTCAATTAGATGAAAGAATTGATCTTAATGAGGCTGGAATTGAAGGTTTTTTTGCAAAACCTTATAAGAAACTAATCATTTATGTTGATGATGAACCTTTTCAAGTAGATGAATGTTTTATGACTCCAAATCAAATATTAACTGCATCAGGAAAGAATGCTAATGGGTTTTATTTAAAACAAATTAGTGGACATATAGAAGTTAGTTATAAAAATGATAGAGAGCATAAAGTATCTATTAAAAATGCTCTTAAATTTAGTTCTTGTAAACTTGAACCTACAACTGTTTCGTAGTTATGGGAAATAATGAGTTAATGAGTCAACTGCAAAGCAAAGGACTCGAAACTTGGATGCACACAAATAATTTTGTGTGCTTCAAGTTTATCGTTCCATTAGGGAGGTTTAAAGGACAAGAAATTGAAATAGCTTTACAAGGTCAACAGTTTCCATTGTTACCGCCTTCAGGACCACATATAAAACCACATTTACTTCCTATTACAGGAGGTGGAGGCACACATCCTTTTGGCGGAATACACGACAGAAAAGTTCCTACACAAGAATATCAGTATTGGAGTAGACCATTTAAAGGATGGACTTCTGGTATGACTGCGGATGATTATTTAGCATTTTTAAGAACATTATTAGATTTCGAATGAAGTATAGTATAACAATGACAGAAAATGTCAATAGGATATTTTTTGAACACCTTATTAGAGAGGATGGTCAAGAAGATTTATGCTTTGCTTTTTATAAATTATCTTCTGGAAAACTACGAGAAACAGGAGTTATTAATGAAGTGATTTTACCAGAATTTGGAGATAGAAATATACATGGAAATGTAAGTTTTAATTCCGTTTATTTTGATAAGGCAACCTCTTATGCTTTAGCTAATAATTTAGGAATCTGTTTTATTCATAGTCATCCTTATCCAGGTTGGCAAGGAATGAGCTTTGACGATATAGAGGCAGAAAAAATGTTAGCTCCAAGAGTTAAGGCAGTTACAGGGTTACCTCTAGTTGGAATGACAATTGGAATAGATAATTATTGGAGTGCTCGATTTTGGATAAAAAAAGCCCCAAATACTTATGAACGATATTGGTGCGAATCCGTAAGGGTAGTAGGTAAGTCCCTAAAAACATATTTCTGTGATGATATTTTCCCAAAATCTAATTTCGGAGAAGAGTTTAAACGTACTATTTCATCTTGGGGAGATTTAAAACAGCATGAAATTTCTAGATTGAAAATTGGAATAGTAGGTTTAGGTAGTGTTGGCTCTATAGTTACTGAAGCTATTTTAAGAACAGGTATTAAGAATTTAACGCTTATTGATTTTGATTTAGTTGAATTAAAAAATTTAGATAGATTATTAGCAATAAATAGAGCTGATATTGGAAAATTTAAAGTAGATGTTCAAAAAAAGAGACTTTTAAAAACTGAACTCATTTCTGGTTTAAAAATTAATGCCGTACCTTATAGTATTACTGAAAAAGAAGGACAAGAAGCAGCGCTTGATTGTGATATTTTATTTTCTTGTGTAGATATGCCTCTTCCTAGATACGCTTTAGATTGTTTATCATTTGCAAACTTAATTCCAGTTATTGATGGTGGAATTGATACAAATCCAAATGCAGATTTATCAAATATAGATCAAGCTAGATGGAAAGCACACACAATAGGACCTGAAAGAATATGCATGCAATGTTTGGGGCAATATAGACCTGAAGATGCGGCATTAGAATTATCAGGAGAATTAGATAATCCAAAGTATATAAAGGGGTTACCTAAGAATCACTTTATTAATCGAGGTGAAAATGTTTTCGGTTTTAGTTTGGGTCTAGCAGGAATGGAAATACAACAATTTTTATCTTTGATTTTAAAACCAAGAGGATTCTATTACGGTCCAAAAGAAATGGATTTTAATACAGGAAATATAGATTTTAGTTTTGAAAATAATTGTAAGCATGACTGTATGATTTCCAAAGATTTAATTGGAAGTGCAGATGATACAAATAAATCCTTAATAATAAAACACTTACAATCAGAAAATAGTAGAATTAAATATCAGAATTCCCTGTCAGGTAAAAAAAATAAAGGATTATATTCTCTTATAAAAAAAGTAGCATCTTCAATATTTAGTTTTTAAATTATTTTCACCTGATAAATTTCCTATAACAACAATTAGCAAACATTTTAATATACTTGCTAATTGTTGCTAAAGAAAAGACTATAATAATTCTTGATTTTTTGGTTCGTTTTACTCATTAATAATTTTATTTAATAGTATTCGTGAATTTGCTAACGCTTCATTTGTCATCAAGGCAAAATGAATAAATAATAAAATTCAGTTAATGCAGTATAGAAAAATGCGAAATAAAGCCTTAAGATTATAAAGGCAAAAGCATTTTTTGTATACAAGTAAACTACCACATAAAATTTCTTGGCGGTGGGTAAAATATTAAATTCTTAAAAATGCATTGGCAAAGCGGCTGAATTTATATTTAAAATTTTTTGTTATTAAAACAAAAATATTTTTAAAAAATAAATTGTGCTAGGGCAAGCAGGCTATTTATACATAATGTCTAATTATAGGACCAAAGTTTTCTTTTTCATTTTTTTTGTAAAAAAATTTACCCAAAGGGCAAACGCTAGTGCAGACATAATATATATTATAGTTGACTAAAGTATACAATAGTACTATATATAAACACACAACTCCTTTTGTCCTATAATTAATATTATGTTAAATTACTGTATTTAAATAAATGGGAGTATTAGCTCCCACTTATCATTTTATTCTTATTTAAGTTCTGCAATAAGCTTCTTCATTTCTTCTGACTTTGCATAGTCCCCATTTAAATAATATAATTGTTTTAATGACAACAATGTGTTCTTATCCTCTGGGTTTAAATCATAAGCAGTTTCTAAATATGGTAATGATTTAGCAAATGTGCTTTCTGATTGCTTCTTTAATTTTTCATATGTACTATTATTACTAGTACTATTTGCTTTATTATTTATCTCTACTCCTTGATTAAAATAAAGTGCTCCCAAATTATAATTAGCTCCAAATGCTGAAGGATTCAACTCGATAGCTTTTTTATAATCTTTTTCAGCATTTATTAAATCTCCTTCTTGATCATAAATAGTTCCTCTATTAAAGAATAATACATCATTTTCCTCATCTAAAGCTATTGCCTCACCTAACTTCTCAATTAACTCAGATGTTCTTCCTAATTTAATATACAAGTTAATTTCAGTATTAATAAGTGATTGGTCATCCTCAAAATTCTCTCTACCTAATGCTAAATACTCTATAGCCTTTTCTGTATTATCATCTTCAAGGTAACTATTACTCATATGAATATAAATAGAAGGCTCATTAAAGTTAATATCAATAAGCTTTTGTAATAACTCACGTGACTTTACATTATCCTTCATTTTATTTGCAGCGTAAAATGAATTAAAAAGTATTGTTTCTTCAGTAATATTACCTCTTTTTAACTGATCTTCAGTATCAAAAGGAATAATATCAAATATTACATTGTAGTGCTTTAAAGAACTTGTATAGTCCTCCTTGTTATACTTATCAATTGCAATATTAAATAGTTTATAACCACACTGTACTAAACTTGATCTTACATCCTCCTCTGCTGTCCATTTACGTACAACTATTCTTCCTTTTTTATCTGTTTGTAAGCACTTTAAATACGCTTCAGTTGCTTTAAAAATAGCATCACTATCTAGTTCAGATTTTTTAATAGCTATCTCCAAGTAGATTTTTGAACGGTAGTTCCACATTTTAGGATCATTAGCAGTACTTTCTGCCGAATAAGCCTGGTCAATATAGTCCTTAGCTTCAGCAAGGTTCTCATTTCTTAATGCAATTGAAGCGTTAACAATATTATGCGATTGTGCAAATGTAAGTGTGGTAACAGCTAATAATACTGCTGTTAATATTCCTTTTTTAAGTTTCATAATTGATTTTATTAATTAAGTTTTATTTAAGTTCTGTCACCTTAAAATTAAATTTTAAGCCATCAGCACTAGATTGTAAATTTTCTAATTTCTTTTTAATAAGATACTTATTCCCTACAATAACAATACTCATTTTTTCAGGATTAATTTTTGCTTTTGCTAATGCATTAATCTCATCTAAACTAATCTCATTAAGTACTTTTACTTGTTCGTCAATAAATGTTTCATCAAGATTATACTTTAACATTGTGTTTAAGAAACCTGCTTTTTGTCCTAACGTTTCATACTCTAAAGCCTCACTATTAAGCATTGAGCTTTTTGTAGTTGCTAATTCATCAGCAGTAATTCCTGTTGTATTCATAGCATTTAACTCTTTAAATATTTCAACTAATGCACTATCAGTAGCTTCTGTTTTTACTGATGAAAATACAGTAAAGGAACCATTATACTCACTACCTCTAAAGAATGAATATACACCATAGGTAAACCCTTTATCTTCTCTAAGGTTTAAGAATAAACGCCCACTAGCTCCACCTCCTAATGGATAGTTCATAATTTTTGATTTAAAATAATCTCCAGCAACATCAAACTTATCAGCTTTATGTCCTAAAAATATATTAGATTGTGAAGACCCTTCTTTATCAATTAAATAAATTTGTGTTACATTATCCTCTGGATATTCAAAGTCATCAGCTGTAGGGATATTAACACTCTCCCCTTCCCAATTCTTTAAAAAATCAAGTTTAGCTAATATAGTTTCCTTATCAATATCACCAACTATAACTAAAGAAGCTACTGAAGGAGTATAAAAACTATTATAGTAAGATTCTATATCAGACACCTTTATTTTATTAATTGTTTTACTACTAGCTTTTCTTCCAAAAGGAGTATCTCCAAAAAGTTGTTTTGAGTATGCTGAAGATGCTAGTCCTTGAGCATTTTTCTTATCAGCTTCTATACTTTCAATCATTTGCTTTTTAACCAATTCAAAATCTTCACTAGTAAATGCAGGTTCAAAAAGTTTTTCTTTAGCAATAGCTAATGTTGCATCAAGGTTTTTAGTTAAACAGTTAATGGTCATAGTTGTAGCTGTTTTTCCTGAAGAAAAAGAAATACTACTTCCTAATTTTCTTAAAATTGTACTTATAGCCTCAGCATCATTACTTTTAGTACTCTCATTCATCATATAAGCTGTAAACTCTGATAAACCTACTTTTTTAGCATCTTCTAATAAACTTCCACCTTCTAAGTTTAATCGTATAGTTACCTTAGGTAATTCTGATGACTCTGTACCAATAATACTAATTCCATTTGCAAACTTATCTTTATAATATTCTGGAATTTTAGGAGGCTTTGGTGTACCTGCTTTAGGCTGTATTGCTCTATCAAAGTTATCTACTGGTCTATTATATACTAAATCTTCATATTGTGAGTCCTCAGTTAGCATTAAGTTAGCATTAGGGTTAATACTAATAATACTATCTAATTCTTTTACATAAGGGCTTTTAGGACGAACAATATTAATAACAGCTTTTCTATTTTTAATATACTTTTTGAAAACGCGCATTATATCTTCCCTGGTTACATCATTATATCTTTTAATATCTGAAGAAATATTAATACGACCTCTAGCTCTCCATTCCATAGAAGAAATAGCTGATGCTTTAGAGCTTACAGACCCTTTTTGATTAATAATTCCAGTCTCCATTTCTGTTTTTACCATTGCTAAGGCTTCATCGGTAAACCCTTTTTCTTCCCACTCTGAAATTGTACTTCTTATATCTTGTTCAATCTGGTTAAAATAGACCCCTTGATCCTCTTGCCAATCAGGGTAAGATAATACTGTAAAGTGAAACTCTCCTGCTAACTCACGGCAAGGGTGATTAACAGAAGCTTGCATTGCTTTTTCTTCTTTTACAAAGTTTTTATAAAATAATGAGTTATTTCCACCACCCATTAATGCTGATAACATATCTAAAGGAGCTTCATCTTTATGGTACATAGGTACTGTAGGAAATACCATATCAATTAAAGGCAAATAGGTATTATCAGTATAACCACAATATACATCTGAAGATAATCTTGGAACATTTGCTTTTTGTCTTCTTACTGTTGCACCCCTTTGTATTGTGCTAAAGTATTTTTCCACTAAAGGAAGTACCTCTTCTGCAGTAACATCCCCTGCTATAGTTAATATTGCATTATTTGGTCCGTACCATCTTAAAAAGAAATTTTTTAAATCATCAACTGTTGCTCTATCTAAGTCATCAACATAACCAATTACCGGCCAGTTATATGGGTGAGATGGAGGATATAAGTTCTGACCTAAAATCTCATAACTCATTCCGTAAGGCCTGTTAATTTGATTTTGATATTTTTCATTTTTTACCGCATCTCTTTGGTTTTCAAATTTTTCCTGAGTTACAGCGTTTAACATAAAGCCCATTCTATCAGACTCTAACCACAAAGCAGTCTCTAAATAATTTGAAGGAACAGTCTGAAAATATACAGTTCTATCAGCAGTAGTATTCCCATTCATATCTCCCCCAGCATCACTTATAATTTTAAAGTGTCTTTCATCAGCTACATGCTCAGACCCTTGAAACATCATGTGCTCAAAAAAGTGAGCAAACCCTGATTTTCCAGCAGTTTCACGATTACTTCCTACGTGGTAAGTAACATGAACTTGCACCAAAGGGTCAGAATGATCCTCATGGATTAATACTGTTAAACCATTAGGCAACTCCCATTTTTCATAAGGAATATCTAAAGGATTAGTACTTGCTTCTTTTATTAAAGTTGTTTCTGTTAAGTCTTGTGCTACAAGTGTTGATGCAAACAGTAAAACTGCTGCAATAAGATTAATTTTCTTCATTTTCTTCATCTTTTTGATTATCATTATTCTCTTCTGTAGTAGTTGCTTCACTCTTAGTTTCAGCAGTAGCCTCACCCTCTATAATTCCCTCTGCTTCAATAACATTACCATGTTCATCTAAAAGTACCGTTTCTTCTTCCTCTTCCTCCCATTTAGATACTTTAGCAACAGATGCTATACTGTCTTCATCTCTTAGTCTTATTATTTTTACTCCCTGAGTAGCTCTACCCATTACTCTTAACGTGTCCACTCCTATTCTAATTGTAATTCCTGATTTATTAATTACCATTAAATCATCAGCATCAGTTACATTTTTAAGAGCAATAAGATTTCCTGTTTTCTCTGTTACATTAATAGTTTTAACTCCTTTTCCTCCTCTATTTGTTATTCTATAATCTTCAACAGCTGAACGTTTTCCGTATCCATTTTCAGAAACTACTAATACATTTGATTCTAAATCATTAACACATATCATTCCTACAACTTCATCAGTATCACTACCTAAAGTAATTCCTCTAACTCCAGCAGCAGTACGCCCCATTGACCTTACTTTTTCTTCTTCAAATCGAATAGACTTACCAGATTTAACTGCCATCATAATTTGAGAATTACCAGTAGTCATTTTTGCTTCTAATAATTGATCTCCTTCACGAATAGTAATTGCATTAATACCATTAGTTCTTGGTCTTGAATATGCCTCTAATGATGTCTTTTTAATAACCCCTTTTTTAGTACACATTACTATATAGTGAGAGTTAATATATTCTTCATCTTTTAAATCCTTAGTAGTAATATAAGCCATAACTTTATCATCCTTAGGAAGATTAATCATGTTTTGTATTGCCCTACCTTTTGCAGTTTTACCTCCTTCAGGAATTTCATATACTTTTAACCAGAAACATCTTCCTTGCTCAGTAAAGAATAGCATATAATCATGATTATTTGCCATTACCATTTCTTCTACAAAGTCTTCATCTCTAGTAGTTGCTCCTCTACTACCAACTCCTCCTCTACCTTGTGCTTTATATTCTGATAATGAAGTTCTTTTAACATAACCTAAATGAGAAATAGTAATTAATACTTCCTCATTTGGTATCATATCTTCTATACTAACCTCTGATGAAGAATACTCAATAGTTGATCTTCTATCATCACCATACTTTTCTCTAACTTCTTTTAAATCGTCAGAAAGTATCGTGTATCTTAAATTTTCATCAGATAAGATTAAGTTTAAATGCTTAATTCTTTCCATAATCTCAGCATGTTCAGCTTTAATCTTATCCATTTCTAACCCAGTAAGTTTCTGCAATCTTAAATCAAGTATTGCCCTAGATTGTACTTCTGATAATTTAAAGTTAGACATTAATCCGTTTCTTGCATCCTCAGGAGTACGAGAAGAACGAATTAACTTAATTACTGCATCTAAATTATCCAATGCAATAAGTAAACCTTCTAAAATATGAGCTCTTTTTTCAGCAGCTGCTAATTCATACTTTGTTTTACGAATAAGTACTTCATGTCTATGATCAACAAAATGACCAATCAATTCTTTTAAGTTTAGTAACTGTGGCCTACCCTTAACCAAAGCAATGTTGTTTACTGAAAATGAAGACTGTAAAGCAGTATACTTATACAATTTATTTAATACAATGTTTGGTATTGCATCACGCTTTAAATCATAAACAATACGCATCCCATTTCTATCCGACTCATCTCTAATATCAGCGATACCCTCCAACTTTTTATTATTTACTAAATCAGCAGTTTGCTTAATCATGTTCGATTTATTTACCATATAAGGAATCTCCTCTACAATAATTTGTTCTCTAGTAGCAGTTTCTTCAAATCGTACTTTACCTCTAATTACAATACGCCCTCTACCTGTTTCAAAAGCAGAACGAACTCCATCGTAACCATAAATTGTTCCTCCTGTAGGAAAATCAGGAGCTTTAACATGCTCCATTAAATCAGAAACTTCAAGGTCTCCTCTTTTTTCAATATAAGCAAGCGTACCATTAACAACCTCAGTAATATTATGTGGAGGCATATTAGTAGCCATACCTACCGCAATACCAGTAGTTCCATTTAAAAGTAAAGCAGGTAATCTTGCAGGTAAAACAGATGGTTCTTTTAAGGTATCATCAAAGTTTAAATTCCAATCAATAGTTTCTTTATCAATATCCATCAGCATATCTTCTGCTGTTTTGCGCATTCTAGCCTCCGTATAACGCATTGCTGCAGGGTTATCCCCATCAACAGAACCAAAATTCCCTTGTCCATCAACTAACATATATCGTAAACTCCAGGGTTGAGCCATACGAACCATAGCATCATATACAGAAGTATCACCATGAGGGTGAAACTTACCAAGCACCTCCCCTACAATTCTTGCAGATTTTTTATAAGCTGTATTTGATTTTATCCCCAATTCATGCATACCATAAAGCACTCTTCTATGCACTGGTTTTAATCCATCTCTCACATCTGGTAAAGCTCTAGAAACAATAACTGACATTGAATAATCAATGTACTTTGATTTCATTTCCTCTTCAATATTAATAGGGATAATTTTTTCTCCTCCTAATGACATATTTTTTATCTTTTTTCGTTAAGGTAACAAATAAAAGAAATTTGCGTATTTTAGGGTAGTAAAACCACTAAATATTAACAGTTAAGTTATGAACAATATTTGTTAAAAAAAATGAGGGAATGCTATTGTTAAATGTCTGATTTTAGTCAATATCTTGCAAAAGATTTTAAGTTGAATAAAAACAATTAAATTATGAGTACTGGATTTTCAGAAAGAATGAAAGATGTATTTACCTACGTAAGAGAGGAAGTACTTCGACTGGGCAACGAGAGTATTGGTGTAGAACACCTTTTTTTAGGTATACTTCGTGAAGGAGGTGGTACTGCAATAAATGTACTTAAAGGCTTAGGGATTGACCCAAAAGATTTAAGAGTAATTATTGAAAGTAATATTACAAAAAGAGACAGTCGCACTAGTATAGACAAGGACAGCATTAATTTTAAGAAACAAACTGAACGTATTCTTAAAAAATCAATAATGGAACGTAAAAATTTAGGTGAAGATGAAATAAAAACTATTCATGTACTACTAGCTATACTACTGGATGAAAACAATATCGTTACTCTTTCATTTAAACACTTACACTTAAGCTATGAAATTATACTTGAAGAATACGAAGTACATAATCTTGATATAAAATCGGAACATGAAGATGACTTAGGAGATGAAGCAGAGAATGATGATGATATTTTTGGACCATCAACTCCTGAAAAACCAAAATCAACTACAAAAAGTGCAACTCCAGTACTTGATAACTTTGGTAGAGACCTTACAAAGTATGCAATTGAAGGAAGGTTAGACCCAATTGTTGGTAGGCATAAAGAAATTGAAAGAGTATCTCAAATACTAAGTAGAAGAAAGAAAAATAATCCAATTTTAGTTGGAGAACCTGGAGTAGGAAAATCAGCAATAGCAGAAGGACTAGCCTTAAGAATAACACAAAGGAAAGTTTCCAGAGTATTATTTAACAAAAGAATAGTAATGCTTGACTTAGCTGCATTAGTTGCAGGCACAAAGTATAGAGGACAATTTGAAGAAAGAATGAAAGGAATTATTTCTGAACTAGAGAAGAATCCTGATATTATTTTATTTATAGATGAAATACACACCTTAGTTGGTGCTGGAGGTGCTTCTGGATCTTTAGACGCATCAAATATGTTTAAGCCAGCCCTAGCTAGAGGAGAGCTACAATGTATTGGCGCCACTACCTTAGATGAATACAGACAACATATTGAAAAAGATGGAGCTTTAGAGCGTAGATTTCAAAAGGTAATAGTTGAACCTACCTCTATTGAAGAAACAATAGAGATACTTAGTAATATTAAATTCAAATATGAAGAGCACCATAATGTAAGTTATACTGAAGAAGCTATAAAAGCTTGTGTTATTCTTACTGACAGATACATGAATGATCGTTTCTTGCCCGATAAGGCTATTGACGCCTTAGATGAAGCAGGATCTAGAGTACATATAACTAACATTATTGTTCCTAAAAATATTACTAGTTTAGAACAAAAACTAGAGAAGATAACTACTGATAAAAAAGCAGCTATTAAAAAACAAAAGTTTGAGATTGCAGCCGAGCTTAGGGATACAGAAAAGAAATTAACTGCTCAACTAGAACATGCAAAAGACATTTGGGAGAAGGAATTAAAATCGAATAAAGAGACTGTTTCAGAAGAAATAGTTGCTGATGTAATTTCAATAATGACAGGAATCCCAGTACAAAGAGTTGCTTCTCAAGAGAGAAAGAAACTATCTTCAATGACTAATAATATCAAGAGTAAGATTATTGGACAAGATGAAGCAGTAGAAAAGGTTGTGAAAGCAATTAGACGAAACAGAGTTGGATTAAAAGACCCTGAAAAACCAATTGGATCATTTATCTTTTTAGGACCTACAGGAGTTGGAAAAACACAACTTACAAAAGCTTTATCAGAAGAAATGTTTGACTCATCAGAAGCCTTAATAAGGTTAGATATGAGTGAGTATATGGAGAAATTTGCAGTAAGCAGATTAGTTGGAGCTCCTCCAGGATATATAGGCTATGAAGAAGGCGGGCAACTTACTGAAAAGGTAAGAAGAAAGCCCTACTCTGTTATCCTATTAGATGAAATTGAAAAAGCACATCCTGATGTATTTAACATACTGCTTCAAGCACTCGATGATGGACAAATGACGGATAGTTTAGGCCGTAAAATAAGCTTTAAGAACACCATTATTATAATGACGTCTAATATTGGAGCACGTCAGTTAAAAGATTTTGGGCAAGGAATTGGCTTTAATACTACAGCCAAAAAACAAAATTCTGACACCCATTCAAAAGGAGTAATAGAAAAAGCATTAAAAAGAGCTTTCGCTCCAGAATTCCTAAATAGAATTGATGATATTATTGTATTTAATTCACTTGAAAAAGAGGACATCAATAAAATAATTGATATTGAAATGAACAGCCTACTAAAACGTATAAATACTTTAGGGTACACTGTAAAAATAACTGAAGAGGCTAAGGACTTTATTGCAGATAAAGGTTTTGATATTAAGTTTGGCGCTAGACCTTTAAAAAGAGCTATCCAGAAATATTTTGAAGATCCGTTATCAGAAGAAATTATTAATGCTCAGATAAAAGAAGGAGACACTATAAAGGTTAGTCTTAATAAAGAAAAAACGGAACTTGTAATGAAAATTAGCAAGCCTAGAAAAAAGAAACCCTCTAGCAGCAGCACTAGTGCTAGCAAATAAAAAAAGCCCGCTCAAATGAGTGGGCTTTTTTATTATAAAATATAATTAGATATTATTTATTCTCATTTACTGTTTTCATATAAGTCTCCATTACTTCAGCACTCATCCCCATAAAAGAGAACCCTCCATCATGGAAAAGGTTTTGCATTGTTACTTTTTTAGTGTAATCAGAGAATAATGAAATGCAGTAGTCTGCACAATCATCAGCTGAAGCATTACCTAAAGGCGCTAAATCATCTGAGAATTTGTAAAACCCATCAAAACCAGCAACTCCACTACCAGCAGTAGTATCAGTAGGCGATTGTGAAATTGTATTTACTCTTACTTTTCTTCTTAAACCATAATGGTAACCAAAGCTACGAGCAATAGACTCTAACATTGCTTTATTATCAGCCATATCATTATAAGTATGGAATACTCTTTGAGCAGCAATATAAGACAAACCAACTACTGACCCCCATTCATTTAAAGCATCAAGTTCCCAAGCTGCTTGCATTGTTTTATGAAATGACATTGCAGAAACATCCATCCCTTTCATAGTCCAATCGTGGTTTTGCTCATAATAAGCTTTTCCTTTTCTCACATTAACAGACATTCCTATTGAGTGCAGCACAAAGTCAATCTTTCCTCCTAATTCTTCCATTGCAGCCTCATACAATGCTTTTAAGTCATCCATTGATGTTGCATCAGCTGGAATAACTTTTGAGCCTGTTTTTTCAGCTAATTCATTAATTGTACCCATACGCAAAGCGATAGGCGCATTAGTTAGCACAAATTTTGCACCTTCTGCATGAGCATGCTCTGCAACCTTCCAAGCTATAGATTTACTATCTAATGCTCCGAATATAATTCCTCTTTTTCCTTTTAAAATATTGTTTGCCATATTATTTATTTTAGGGTGCAAATATAAACTTATTGATTTAATAACTCCAAAGCATTATCAATTGCTGCTTTAGTAATTTTTTTTCCACTTAATAGCTTTGCTATTTCCTCTACCCTTTGCTCTTTATTTAACTCCAAAACAGCAGACACTGTTTCATCTTTTACTACCGATTTTACTACCTTTAAATGCGTATTAGCATTACTTGCTATTTGCGGAAGGTGTGATATCGCAATTAATTGATTTGAAACACTAATTTTCTTCATCATATCTCCCATTAATGCTGCTATTTCTCCAGAAACTCCTGTATCAATTTCATCAAAAACAAGGATATTTACTTTTGATAATTGTGCAGTTATGTACTTTATTGCTAACATTAAACGTGACAATTCACCCCCAGAAGCTACCTTTGAAATCTCTTGAATAGCACTCCCTTTATTTCCTGAAAATTGAAATGAAATTGAAGTATTCCCATATGAGTGATAAGTATCAATTTGTTCCATTAACACATCAAACTGAGCATATGGCATACCTAGTTTCTTTAATAACCCTTCAATATCACTTTTTACTTTTTTTACAATTTTACTTCTTTTTACTGTTAAAAGGTTAGCAGCCTGTTCTAGCTTTAGCATTTGTGCCTCCAACTCCTTTGCCTTAGTTGTTAATACTGCATCAAAACTTGCAGAAAGATTAATCTTCTGCTCCATTTCATCCCTTAAATCAATAAGCTCCTCAATAAATGATTTCCTATGCTTCTGAAGTAAATTATTGATTAAATCCAACCTAGTATTTAATTTTAAAAGTTGTTCAGGGTCTGCTTCTAACCTATTATTTATATCAGATAAATTTGCATTAATATCATTCAATTCAATAAGAACACTCTCTACTCTATCTGATAATTCAGAAAACGTATCAAACTCTAGCAATCTTCTTTTAATAGCACTTAATGAAGATAAAACACCTTGTTCATTGTTCAAGAAATGTTCACTTTCACCAATAGCTGAAGCAATTCCATCAACGTTTTCAAGTAAAACTATCTCCTGCTCTAAAGTTTCCTTCTCACCCTCTACTATATTGGCTGCATACAACTCATCAAATTGAAATTGTAAAAATTCTAACTCAGCTAAAGATAAACTTCCTTTACTTTTAATATTACTTAACTCCTTTTTTAACTGATTATAAGCTGCAAATTCAATTAAATAATTCTTTAATTCTTTTTCTGACTTAGCTAATTGATCAATCAAAGAAAATTGAGCCATTTCATCTTTTAATACAATTGACTGATGCTGTGCATGTATTTCAATAATTTGCTTTCCAAAAGCTGTAAGCGTACTTAACAATACTGGAGTATCATTAATAAAAGCTCTGCTCTTCCCATTCTGATTTATCTCCCTTCGAACTACAGTATTAAGCTCATAATCTAAGTCATTATCTATAAAAAACTGATGATGATAATCACTCATTTCAAACACACCTTCAATAATACTTTTAGCTGCATTCTTTTTATCAGATGAAAAACGCTCCACCCTCTTCCCTATTAAAAGGGAAAGTGCATCTAACATAATTGATTTACCTGCTCCTGTTTCTCCTGAGACTACTGTAAACCCATCCTTAAAATTAATATTTACCTCTTTTAATAGAGCGTAATTACTAATATGCAAGCTTTTAATCATTTACTTATTTTTCTGAAGATTTAGTAATAGCTTGATATTTTGAGGAATGAGAAGGATCAATCTCAACAAGGGTTTTAACAATTCTCGCTTTTTCATTTGAAAAAGCTTCTGAATAGATTTTAATTATTTCATCTGACTTAGCATCAAAAAATAGTTTTAATATAAATGCCGATGCATTTTCACGATAAATATCTTTTAAGCTTTCTATAGCTTGAGTAATTTCAAAACGTGCATCATCAGGCTCTTCAGCTAATAAGTCAAGCCCTAACCTATGATAGCTATACATTGCTGATTGATAAGAGGAATACCTTGAGTCTAATAAATCATGTGCCAACCAATACCTATTCTTATCACTTTCAAATGCTTTCCAACCTGGTTCAGCAGCACTTTGTGCATTACTTACAATTTTCTGAGCTTTATTAAAATATTCATTACCTCCTGATTCTGAAAAAGTCGCAAAATCTAAACCTAATATAATATTTACATAAAAGGCCAAAACAGATGTTAAATTAGACATATGTGTTGCTTCTGAAAACTCTAAAGACTGATATTCTAAATACTTGAATTTAAAGTTATTATCCATATAATTAAACAATGTTGACTTATAAGAAGTTCCATAAACAGGTCTTGTACTTTGAATTTGAATAGAACCTTCATACTCATCAGTAGAAGTCTTCTTATTAATACTTATTAGTATCGTACAATCAATACGTTCCTCATTCTTAATATTTGTGTTTGTCCATTTAGTATTATTAATAAACTCATAGATAGTTTTTTGCATAGTATTAAATACCTTTCTATCACTTGTTTGCACTTGTGAAGCATTTACTCTTACATTACATAATATCTCCTGAGCACTAAGATTAGTCTTAGTTAAACCAATTAATACAATAAACAATACAATTTTTCTCATTAGCTAATTTCAATAATTTTATTAATAATATCTCTTGCCACCTCTTGTTTCTCTTTCAAATCATAATTACTACTATTATTATGCTTGTCAATAATAGTTATTTTATTAGTATTATGTCCAAAGCCTGCTCCTTTATTGTTTAAAGAATTAAGAACTATCATATCTAATTTCTTACGGACTAATTTTTGTTTAGCATTTTCCAATTCATTCTCAGTTTCCAAAGCAAATCCTACTACAAACTGTCCAGATTGTTTTTTGGCTGACATATCTGCTAAAATATCAATAGTTTTTATTAGTGATACTGCTAGTTTACTATCCTTCTTTTTAATCTTATGTACTGCTTTTAACTCTGGAGTATAATCAGCTACAGCAGCAGCAAATATTGAAATATTTGAAGCCTTAAAATGAATATTTACCATATCATGCATCTCACTTGCACTCTCAATCCTATGTACTGTAATATTTGAATGCTTACAGTCCAAATGAGTTGGCCCTAACACTAAATCTACTTTTGCTCCTTTACTTGCAGCCTCAAGTGCTAAAGCAATTCCCATTTTTCCTGAAGACCTGTTTCCTATAAAACGAACAGGATCAATTGCTTCATGAGTAGGTCCAGCAGTAATTAATACCTTTTTTCCTGATAATGTAAGCTTCTTATTTAAATCATTATTTATATGCTCAATAATCTCAGAAGGCTCTGCCATACGTCCCTCACCTACTAGTCCACTAGCTAATTCTCCAAATCCTGAAGGAATTAATATATTCCCAAAACTCTCTAGCTTTACAATATTACTAGCCGTTGAAGGATGCTTGTACATATCTAAATCCATAGCTGGAGCAAAATAAACTGGGCACTTTGCCGATAAATAAGTTGCTAATAATAAGTTATCGCAAACCCCATTTACCATTTTTGCCATAGTGTTTGCTGTAAGTGGCGCTATAAGCATAATATCTGCCCATAAACCTAGTTCAACATGACTATTCCACTCACCACTTTCGGCGTCAACCATTTTACTCAGAACCTGATTTTCAGATAATGTAGCTAAAGTTAAGGGAGCTACAAAATCCAAAGAAGCTTCAGTTTGAATTACTCTAACTGAAGCTCCTGATTTTTTCAATAAACGTACCAATTCAGCTGTTTTATAAGCTGCAATGCTAGCTGATACCCCTAGTAATACTTTCTTTCTATTAAGCATCTTGGTTTGATTCATCCTCTTCCTTTTCCTCTTGCAAATTATCACGCATGTAAATTTCATCGTTTAATAATTCTTTCATCGCAATTGCCCAAGGTTTTGGCAAGCTTTCATAGAATTTAGAAACTGCAATCTGCTCTTGATTTTCAAAAACTTCATCCAACTGCTCTTGAGTTAAAGCAAATTCTTGTAGTTTATCCATCAACTCCTCTTTCATTTTTTCATTAATTTGAGAAGATCTTTTTGCCATTACTGATACAGCTTTAAAAATGTTATCTGTTTTTGAAACAAAACTATCAACATTTCTAGTAATTGTAGATTTCTGTGCTCCGGTGTTTTTAAATTTCATAATAATTTAGTTAAGTTCTTTTAATGATTTTAAAGTTTTTGTATGTGTTCTTTCTAGCTCTTTTAAATAAGTACTATTAGGATAATTGTCTGTAAATTGAGCATAAGCATCAAGTGTTGCTTTTAAACGCTCCTCTACTTTAGTACTGATACTATTTATTGCTAATAAATAAGAAGATTTAACAATTAGAAAATGTACCTCTTCTCTTCTATCAAAAGAAGGAAAGTCAATAAGCACATTGTCTAAAGCAATAATTGCTGATTTATAATTCTCAGTTAAATAGTATTGTCTTGCATTCTCAAATGCTTTTAAAGACAACTTAGCTCTTAACTCATCAATCAACTCATTACTCTTTTCTACTCTTTCGCTATTAGGATAAGCATCAATAAAGCTCTGCAACTCCTTTATTGCTTTGTAATTATTTGTTGCATCTAAAGTATAATTAGGAGCTTCAAGATAATGACAATAAGCACTCATATATTTACATTCCTCAGTGTGCTTACTATTTGGGTAGGATTTATAATAAGAATTAAATAAATAAGCTGCCATTAAGTTTTCTCCAGTAGAATAATGACAATATGCATAATAATAGCTCACCTCTTCCATCTTAGCAGTTCCTCTAAGCACTGTAACTAATTCATCAAAAATTGGAAGTGCCCTATTATAGTCTTCAGCTTCATAGTAGGCAATAGCTTTTGTGTATTTATAGTTGTAATCATCACTTTTTAATACTTTCTGATATTCTCCACAAGAAGCAATAAGTAAAGTAAGTAGAATAATGCTTGTAATTTTTCTCATCATAATTTTTAATGGGTGGCAAAGATAAATGCAATAATTGGATATTCCTAAATTATTTTTCTATCTAGTAAACTGCAATAATTTTATTTTATTGCTCTAATATAGAAGTGATTTTAGAGCTTAATGGCTTTGTTATTGAGTAAAAGTAATTTACAAAAACTCCTTCCCTGTTTATAATATACTTTTGAAAGTTCCATTTTACTGAAGAATTTGATTCTCCATTAAGACTTTTACTAGTAAGCCATTTGTAAAGCGGGTGCTGTCCTTCCCCTTTAACTTCAATTTTTTCGGTCAATAAAAAAGTAACACCAAAGTTTAATTTACAAAACTCTTGTATTTCTTGTGCCCCTCCTGGTTCTTGTCCTCCAAACTGATTACAAGGCAAACCAATTAACACTAAATTGTCTTTATACTTTTTATGCAATTCCTCTAGCCCTTCATATTGAGGTGTAAAACCACACTCCGAGGCCACATTAACAAACATGATATACTTCCCTTTAAATGCATTTAAATCGATAGGATTCCCTTTAATATCGTTTATTGCAATATCATAAATTGATTCTTGTGCATTTGTAGTGGAGAAAGAAAATAGTGCCATAAGTAGTGGAATTAGATATTTCATTAGTTTAATAAACCTTTTAGTTCATTCTTTATTGCAGCACTCGCCTCAACAAGTGGTGGGCGAACAACAGCCTTGCAAACACCTATCAACTCAAGACAAGCCTTTACACCTACAGGGTTTCCTTCATTATAAAGTGGCCCATAATAATCATATAATTTATAATGTATTTGATTTGCAATATTATTATTCCCTGACATTCCAAAAGAAACCATATCAGAATATTCCTTAGGATGAGATTGTCCTATAACAGATATTACACCCTCTGCTCCCAAATAAATCATAGACAAGGTTAAACCATCATCACCCGATAGCATTACAAAATTACTAGGTTTATCTTTTAATATTTTCATGATTTGATCCATATCCCCTGATGCTTCCTTAACTGCAACTATATTTTCAAAATCATTTGCCAAACGTAAAGTAGTATCAGCAGTCATATTTGAAGCTGTACGCCCAGGAACATTATACAAGATAATTGGCAAAGGACATGCTTCAGCTATCATTTTATAATGCTGGTAAATACCTTCCTGTGTAGGTTTGTTATAAGCTGGGGAAACTGAAAGCACAGCATCAACACCTGCAAAATCAGTATGCTTAATTTCTTCTACTAAAGCCAAAGTATTATTCCCTCCAATTCCTAATACTATAGGCAGCCTTCCATTATTTATCTTTTTACAAAAAGCTATTACATTTTGTTTTTCATCTTTTGTTAAAACTGCACTTTCTCCAGTAGTACCCATCAAAACTAAATAATCTACACCACCATCAATTACATGGTTTAATAGCTGCTCTAACCCTTTATAATCTACACTTAAATCAGTATTAAAAGGAGTAACTAATGCTACACCTGTTCCTTTAATCATTTCCATTCTTATTTATTTATTAAGTTGATATAATGTTTTATCTCATGCATGAGTTTTTCCATACTTTTATCTTCTTTTAAAGCCAACATCAAATCGTATATTTCATAACCTTCCTCATGCTGTCCTATCTTAAAGTGAGCAATAGAACTTGCTACTAGATACTTTACAGGAATACAACTACTATCACATAAATTAATTAAGATATCATATTCCTTTTTTACAAAATTATCTATGATATAGCTCTGAGGTTTATAGTACCAGTTCAAATCTTTTTGATAAAAAAAATCATATTGTAATTTAGGAGTATGACAATAAGAAAGCTGCTTGGCATTAACATAACCTAAAGCCTTTACATCTTTTCTTAAGTTAAAGAAATAATCAACAAAAGGTTTTATTTGTTTAATCTGCTCTTCAGATGTTGCGTCATATAATATCCCAACTGACTTTGCATCATCTAAATTACAAACAGCCTTTAAGCGTTTATTCGTTTTCAACTCCCTTTGAAAAACCCATTGTCCAATCCTTTGCTTTGTATCCTCTATAAATTGCATTAGCTAATTTTTGCTATAAATTCTTCTTCTGTTATCAACTCTATCCCTAAGTCTTCTGCCTTCTGCTTTTTTGAAGGCCCCATATTATCTCCAGCGAGGACAAAAGTAGTGTTTTTTGATATGCTACTCACACTCTTTCCACCATGAGCTTCAATCATTTTTTTTAACGCTACTCTACTATAACTATGAAACACTCCAGAAACTACTATTTTCATTCCTTTAAGGCGTGTAGAAACTGTACTATCTTCTAGGGTTGATATAAATTGCAAACCTAAATCTTTTAACTGATCAATTAGTATACTATTCTTTTCTTTTGAAAAATAATCAACTACACTTTCAGCAATAATACCTCCTATTTCATCTACAGCTATAAGCTCTTCTAATGTTGCATTAATAATTGCATCAATAGTTTTAAAATGCTTCACCAATACCTTTGAAACTGTTTCTCCAACATGGCGAATCCCTAAACCAAATAACAAGCGTTCAAAAGGAATACTTTTTGACTGCTCTATTCCTAGTAGTAAGTTATCTGCTGATTTCTCTGCTATACGCTCCAAAGGAAGTAAATCTTCTTTTTTCAAACAATATAAATCTGCAATATCTTTAATTAAACCTTCGGCTATTAGAAGCTCAATTGTCTCTCCTCCCAAGCCATCAATATTCATTGCTTTACGGCTTATAAAATGCTCAAACTTTCCTTTTATCTGCGGAGGGCACAATTCACTATTAGGACAAAAATGTTTTGCATCTCCTTCCTTACGAACTAACTCTGTAGCACAAGAGGGGCAATGCTTTATATAGCTAGTAGGCTTAGAAAACAAATCTCTATCTTTAAATTTAACTCCTACTACTTTAGGTATTATCTCTCCTCCTTTTTCAATAAACACTACATCTCCTTCTCGGATATCTAGTTTAGCAATCTGATCTGCATTATGCAAAGAGGCTCTTTTTACCGTTGTACCAGCCAATTGAACAGGCTCTAAGTTAGCAACAGGAGTTATTGCACCTGTACGCCCAACTTGGTAAGTAATTTCATTTAAACGCGTAATAGCTTGCTCTGCCTTAAATTTATAAGATATTGCCCACCTAGGAGATTTAGCCGTAAAACCCATTTCCTCTTGCAAGTTAGTGTTATTTACTTTTATTACAATACCATCTATTTCATAAGGCAAGTTATGGCGTTTTTCATCCCATTTACTAATAAAACCTAATACTTCCTCAATAGTTTTATAATGCTGAACTTCCTCTGGTATCTTAAAACCCCATTCTTTTGCTCTTTGTAAATTATCATAATGATTATCTGTTGGCAAATTATCACCTAGCAGATAGTATAAATAACAATCCAAAGGTCTATTCGCTACCTCTTTAGTATCTAAAAGCTTTAAACTTCCTGAAGCTGTATTTCTAGGGTTAGCATAAGGTTCTAAACCTAACGACACTCTACCTTCATTCATTTGATTAAAACCTTTTAAAGGGAGAAAAATCTCTCCCCTAATCTCAAACTCATCAGGATAATTGCCTTTTAACTTTAAAGGTATGCTTCTTATTGTTTTTACATTAGCAGTTACATCATCACCCTGAGTTCCATCTCCTCTGGTAAGTGCTTGTACTAAAGCCCCATCTTTATAGGTTAAACTAATAGAAACCCCATCATATTTTAGCTCACAAACATATTCAATTACATCATCTGTAAGCTTATGCAATCTTGTATCAAAATCTTGTAAATCTGTAGTGGTATAGGTATTTCCTAAGGATAACATCCTGTACTTGTGCTTAACAGCATTAAAGCTTTCCAAAACAGCACCACCTACCCTTTGGGTTGGAGAGTTTACATCAAATAAATCAGAATGCCTTTCCTCTAAAGCTTGTAACTCTGACATTAAGTTATCAAACTCAAAATCAGAAATTATAGGTTTGTCCAGCACATAATAAGAATGATTATGGGCTGCCAATTCCTTTCTAAGAAAGTTTATTCTTTCTATTTCGTTCATTTATTTACTAAAAGGCAAATGTGAATCGTGTAAAATCATTTTTACTGTTCCATCTTCTAGCTTCTTTAGTACAACAGAATATTCTACTTTCAAATCTGCTTCATTTTCTTTTCCAAAGAAGTAATTCCCCATACATATTGCAATTGAACCTTCTATTTTAATTCCAGCATTTTCCCATCTTACACTATTCCACCCTTTAATAGCAAAACCTCCATCTTCCTGAAAATCAGCATTACCACCTACAAAATACGATAATGCAGCAACTTTATCTAATCTGAATTGAGCATCAGCAGCAAGTGTTGGTTTAAAAAGTATACCTTCAGTTTCATAAGCATATAAATCACTAATAAATACCTTTGCTTCTCCAGTATAATCACCTCCTTCTTTAAAGGTTTTACTCATACTAATAATTCCTTCTCCCCATTTGTTCTGGAAATCTAATACTTCTTCTTTTGTTATCATCTTTTTAATTTTTCTTGTTCAAAAATAATTATTTCTTGATAGCTTTTATCATTCTATCCTTATCGTTTATATCTTTTTTTAACGCTATATTAACAAAACCTTTTTCCTGTAGCATTGCTATAGTTTGCTCAGCAAAACGCTCATTGATTTCAAAATATAGCCTCCCTCCTTTATTTAAAGCTTTAACTGCCAGTTCAGCAATATTATTATAAAACAATAAAGGATTATTATCAGGAACAAAAAGCGCTGAAGCAGGCTCATGTCCCAATACATTTAACAGCATAAATTCTTTCTCTGATTCCAAAACATAAGGGGGGTTACTTATGATTACATCTACGTTTTCTAAACGCTCTGTCTTAAGAATGTCCTGATGTAAGAAGTTAATTTTAACTCCATGTTCTTTAGCATTTTCTTTTGCAACAGATAATGCCCCTTCTGACACATCTATAGCTGAAATTAAAGCCTTAGTATGTTTTACCAAAGCAATAGGAATACAGCCACTCCCTGTACCTATATCTAAAGCACTGTTAAAATCATCTTTAAGTATCCAATTTACCAGCTCCTCTGTTTCAGGTCTAGGAATTAAGGTATGCTTATTTACCTTAAGCTTTAAGCCATAAAACTCCGTTACCCCTAAGATATACTGTAAGGGTTCTTGTGTTTTTAAGGCTTCAACAGTTTTTACTATTTTATCAAACATTTCAGGAGAAAGCAAAGTATTTGCATTAATAATGGTTGCGGCACGATCAAAACCTAAGAAGTGCTCCATAACAATATATGCCCAAGAAACAAGCTCCCTATCAGGAGCAACACCTGCTAACTCCTGTTTAAAATAGGCTATAATATTGCTAACTCTTTCCATGCCACAAATGTATTCAATTTGCTATTTTTGAGCCATGCAAACTGAGGAGATTTTCATGAAAAGATGTTTAAGCTTAGCCCAAAAAGGATTAAGCCATGTAGCTCCAAATCCTATGGTAGGTTCTGTTATTGTATATAATGGTGAAATTATTGGAGAAGGCTATCATCAAAATTATGGAGCAGCTCATGCTGAAGTTAATGCAATTGCTAGTGTAAAAGATAAAAGTTTACTCTCAAAATCTACCCTCTATGTAAACCTAGAACCTTGTGCTCATTTTGGAAAAACTCCTCCCTGTTCTAACTTAATTATTGAACATAAAATACCAAAAGTAGTTATTGGTTGTATTGATTCTTTTTCTGAAGTTGCTGGAAAAGGAATAGCAAAAATGAGAAACAAGGGCATTGAAGTAAGTGTTGGAATTTTAGAAAAAGAAAGCCGACTCTTAAACAAGCGGTTTTTCACTTTTCATGAGAAGAAACGCCCTTACATCATTCTTAAATGGGCAAAAAGTAAAGATGGATTCATAGCTCCTAAAGACCAAAAAGAACCATTTTGGATGACCTCTAGTAAATCCAAAGAGTTAGTGCATCAATGGCGAGCTGAAGAAACTGCCATACTTGTAGGTAGAACTACAGCTGAAAAAGACAACCCTTCCCTAACCGTTCGTCAGGTAAAAGGAAATAACCCTACACGAATTGTGCTTGATAGCAATTTAAAACTTTCTGAGGACTTAAAGTTATTTAATAATGAAGCAGAAACCATCATTTTTAATGCATTAAAATCAAAAAAAAAAGGAAGTAATACTTTTATTAAAATAGATTTTAACAACTTAATTAATAGTATTTTAGAATATTTATATAAATTAAATATTCAGTCTTTAATTGTTGAAGGAGGAAGCAAAACTTTACAAACATTTATTGATGCTAATATATGGGATGAAGCAAGGGTTTTTACTGCAAATAAAATACTTAATAACGGTGTAGAAACTCCAAGTATCAATGGAAAAATATATTCTAAAACTAATACTACAGAAGATAAACTAGCGCTTATTATCAATGAATAATATTATTTATACCATACTATTATTCAATGTCTTAATCATTATATTTAAGCAGTTTCAAAAGTATAAAGTAGCTAATTTACAGGGGTTAATAGTTAATTATGCTACTGCAGCAATTTGTGCCTTATTGTATTTTAACAATACAGTAACTCTTAATGCTATACTAACTGCCGACTGGATTGTACATGCAGTAAGTATGGGCTTCCTTTTTATAATTGTTTTCATGTTTTATTCTTTTGGCACACAAAAAATAGGAATTTCAATTACTACCGTTGCCAATAAGATGTCTGTTATTATTCCTGTATCAGTTAGTTTAGCCCTATACCCTAGTGCTAGCCTTACTCTAAACCTTGGTATTGGCCTTATATTTGCACTAGCAGGAATTTATTTTTCCTCCACTGAAGCAGGGAAAATTAATTTTGACAGCAAATACCTAGGAGCGATACTCTTTATTTTTATTGGACAAGGTATAGCCGATAGTATCTTTAATGATTTTGCTCAACAATTTCCAAACGAGAACAACTACTTATATTTTATGGTACTCTTTGCTAGTGCAAGCATTAGCGGAATACTCATTTTATTAATCTCTAGCTTCAAAAATAAAGTAAAGCTTCAAGCAAAAAGCATTTATTGGGGAGTTGCACTTGGTATACCTAACTTTTTTTCTCTAGTATTTTTCCTAAAAGCACTACAAACTCTTAATAGCACTGTTGTTTTTCCATTAATCAGCATAGGTGTAGTACTTACTTCAACCCTAGTTGGAGTCCTGCTCTATAAGGAACAACTTAGTAGGCTAAACTGGTTTGGAATCCTATTATCTTCTTTTGCAATTTATTTACTTTCCTAATGTTATTTAACGACACCTACAAAGAACTAAAAAGCCCTACCACAGGAGTTTATAAAGAAAAAGGAAGTAAGTTTATTGCTTATGCCTACCCTGTTTATTCCGAAGAGGAAGTAAAAGAAAAGCTAGAAGAAGTAAAAAAACTTGAGTACGCAGCTAGACATCACTGCTATGCTTACATTCTTAACCCTGACAAATCAGCACAAAGAGCTAATGACGATGGAGAACCTTCTTCTACAGCAGGAAAACCTATTTTAGGACAGCTACTCTCTAATGACCTAACCAATGTACTCATAGTTGTAGTGCGTTATTTTGGAGGTGTAAAACTTGGTGTTCCAGGGCTGATACGCTCTTATAAGACCGCAGCAGCCGATGCAATAGCCACAGCAAGCATTGTTACCAAAACAATAAAAGAACATTACGAGGTAAGCTTTAAATACCCTCAAATGAACAATGTAATGCGCCAAGTAAAAGAATTTGATTTAGAAGTGATAAATACAGACTTCCAACTGGAATGTAAACTTATATTTGCAGTCTCAAAAAGCAAAGCTGAAACAGTAGTAGCAGCTTTTGAAAAAAACCATGAATTAAGCTTAAAATACCTAAAAACACTATAATGAAATTATTAAAAGAAATGTGCAATATTCATGCCCCAGCAGGAGAAGAATTTGCAATGACTACATTTGTTCTTAATCATATTAAAGAAAATCAAAAAGACTGGAAGGCACAACCTACCTTACATTATGGTGATGGTTTTCAGGATAATTTAATCCTAGTATTTGGAGATAAGCCAAAAGCTGCAATTTTTGCACATTTGGATTCTATAGGATTTACAGTAAAGTACAATAACGAAATTGTAAAAATTGGAGGACCAGTTACTACCGAAGGGATAATACTTATTGGTGAAGATAGTACAGGGAAAATTGAAGGTAAAATCATTAAGAATGATAATGGTATGTTTATTGATTTTGACCGAACTATTGACAGAGGAACATCTTTAACTTTTAAGCCTGATTTTAGAGATACAACAGATTTTGTACAATGCTGCTACATGGATAACCGATTAGGAGTATGGAACGCCTTAGAAGTTGCTAAAACTCTTGAAAACGGAATTATTGTATTCTCATCGTGGGAAGAACACGGAGGAGGATCTGTAGGGTATTTAGGGAAGTTTATTTACGAAACTTACGATGTAAAACAAGCCCTTATCTCTGATATTACATGGGTAACTGAAGGAGTTACACACGGAAACGGTGTTGCTATATCATTACGAGATAGTGGAATACCTAGAAGATCATACGTTAATAAAATTGTAAGTATTGCCAAAGAAAGCGGTATTCCTTTTCAACTAGAAGTAGAAAATGCAGGAGGTAGTGATGGAAATGGCTTACAAAAAAGTGATTATCCTTGGGATTGGTGCTTTATTGGCGCTCCTGAAGACCATGTGCACTCACCTGATGAAAAAGTACATAAGAAAGATATAAATACTATGGTTACTTTGTATAAGGAGTTAATGAAGCGTTTGTAGTATACTACCCTATTCTTTTAACTCGTTTTATAAAAATTATACCGTTCCAAAATAAAACCAGGAATACGTATACAATTTCAAAAACTCCATAGGACTCAAAAGGGATAATTAACAAGGTTGAAAGCAACATTAAACACCCCATAATTACGGAAAAGAACCCTTTCCTTAAATCTCTGTACATTCTTATTAGTCCAAAAACAAAAACAAAAAAATTGTATAGCATAAAGTAAACTATTGCAGCTAAGTGATGAACAGTTTCATTATATTCCATTGAGACAAGTGCTACTAGTAGTAAAGCAATTGAGGAGATACCTACAACAGATTTTAAAAATAACCTTATTTTTCTTAATCTGAAATGAAATTTGATTGCTTTTAGTGCATTTAACACCATAGCAACAGCAAGCACAATAAGCACAAAACTCCAAAACTGATAAGTTGACTCCTTAACACCAAAAGTAGAAATAGGTTCGATTAAGGGATTAAAATCAGGAAATTTAAACCAAAAATAAATAGGAGAAAAAACACCTAAAAGGATAGAAAATGTAAGAAAAATCCTTCTTATTAATCTTACTTTTCTGTAATTCATTTAGTAGAAATTAATATCTCTTACAGGACCATCCACAACAATAGTATCACAATAAGCTGAAGTAGCTAAATTATACTTGTAAACTGTATTTGGTGCATTATTTACATCATTAAAGTAAAGCATTCCTGACTGAGCATTAGTAGAATCATTTACTGCATACCATTCCCATTTTAGAGCTAATACATCTGACTCTACATTTAAAACTTGAGTAGTAGAGGTAGGGTTATCTACCATCCAGTAAATCCCATCTTTTGCAGTAAAATAATATCTTAAACCTTGATCTATTTTTACTAAATTTTTAGCATTATAAATTCCACTAAGAGTACCACTCCAATCTACTTCCACACCCCAAGGATCTACACTATAAAATGATGACTCAACATTATCTATAATATTATTTTCATCATAAATACCTTTACATAATACCTTTAGGTTACCGTGCCATATAGCTGCACTAGGATTATCACCAACTATAACTTTGCCCATAAAATCAGCTAAAGGAACTACATTGTCTCTAAAATCAACAGCAACTATTGTTGAGTCGTTTAAAGAATCCGCTATTCCACCTCCGTTAAGTGCATATGAACGATACCAATGGCTTATTATAAAGGCTGGATGCGTACTATCTCCAGTTTCAATGTCAGAAGTTATTTCTAATTTATCTAAATCAACAACTTTTAATTTGGAATCTCCTTTATCTAGTGTAAACAACCTACTATGAGATACTACTTCAAGATCAGATAAGTCTTCAAAACCTCCAACTGTTCCTAAACTTCCAAAAGTTTTAGCATCTGCTATCCTAATTTTATCAGCAACAATATAAGCCTTACTACCTGAAAACTTTATCTTTTTAGGGCTAGTAATGCTTGTTCCGTTTACGTTTTGGTAAATCTGTCCTTCAACTACATCATCCTTAACAAATGTAATCCCATTATCTGTAACAACATACATTCCAGCGCCATATTTTTCAGGGTAATTAGGAGTTTTCACCTCTTCTTCATCTTCCTTACAAGATGAAACAAATACTAAAGCAATAAACAGGTATTTAACTAATTTCATATTCTAAATTTTTACAAATGTAGAAAAAAAGAGAGGTAAAACCTATCCTTTACCCCTCTTAATCTTATTAATTTAAAGTTTATTCAACTATTAGTTTTTTTGTTATTACTCCTAAACTTGTTTTTACTTCAATTAAATACACCCCTTTACCTTCTGATGTTAAGTCAATTACATCTGATAAACTTGATATAAAAATTGTTTTAATAGCAGCTCCTAAAATATTTCTTACAACAATTGATTCTATCATTTCTGAAGAATTTATAAAGAACCTTCCACTTGATGGATTAGGATAAACAGAAACTGAAGTAGTATGTATTTCCGAAACTCCTAAAACATCTTGACGGAAAGCAAAATCTCCTGGGATAATTCCTACCTGAAAAGAATCAACTACTGCTCCTGTTGTTGCATAGCGAAACACCCATCCTTGCTGTGTAAAATCAACTGCATCAGAACCATATATTTCATTTGAAATACCATCATAACCTAAGCCATAAAAACTTCTATTGATAAAAGGCGCTGAAGGCAATTGAGTATCATTTATTCCAAATTCATAAACAGCTTTACTAAAGCTACCATTGCTAAAGTATAACTTATCTCCTAATCCGTTAATTATTAAATCCTCAGGATGATCACCAACTGCAAAAGTATAAGAAGCATCAATAGCATTAGTAGTAGTATTAATCATTGCTAAAACACCTGGAGTTTCATTAATAATATTCCAAGATGCATCATACTCAGTATAACCACCTGTTAGTACCCATACATTTCCATTAGCATCTACTACTGCTGAATTTGGCTTATCTCCTACTGTTAAAGTAGCCTCAACAGCATCAGTAGCGGTATTAATAATTGTTACTGTTGAGTCCAATCCCCAACCACCAATATTACATACATAAGCAAAACCATTACTTACTGCTAAACCTTCAGGACCTACACCACAAGCAATTGTAGCAGTAACTGCATTCGCACTTAAATCAATTACCTTTACTGTATTATCTCCCCAATCTGTTACATATGCCTTATTTGTATTTACTTGCTTTAAGTACCTTGGAGATCCAACAGGTATACTTGCCACATAAGTAGCATTTGCATTAATTACTTCAACTTTTGCAGAACCATTTACACATACATATCCTTTTCCATCAAAATATGCTACGGATTGTACCACATCACCTAATAAAGCCCCTCCATTAGCACTACTAAACACATCGTTTGCTACTGTGTTTGAACCTTTATCATAAACTGATAAAGAACCATTTCCTGTTCCAAAATTTCCTTCATTAGCAATATAAACTAATGAGTTTTGTGCAAATCCTAGAAAAGGAGAGCATAATGCAATTTTTAATAGTGTTTTTTTAGTCACTTTAGAAATATTTCTAAAAGTGTTCGTGAACATTTCATGTTTCATAATTAGTTTTTTTAATTTAGTGTATAATTTAATGTTAATAATAATTCTCTTCCTGGGTTAGGATAATTTTGATAAGTAGTATAGCTCTTATTCATCAAGTTTTTTACTTGCCCAGTTATGCTAATTGGGGAACCCTTTACTGTATATTTTACAGCAATATCGGTTAAGATAAAAGCATCTAAAGTCTTGTTTTCCAAAGCACCATGAGAAGTAATAACCTCTCCTGTATAAGATTGATTTAAGCTCAATTGTAAGTTGTCTTCAGTAATTATAAATGTAATATTTCCTTTATGAAGCGGAACATACCTTAGCTGCTCTCCAACGGACTCATCTAAATTATCTGTAGGTATCTCACTAGTAGATTTGGTATAAGCGTAATTTCCAATAATACTTAAATCCTTAATCTTGATTTTTATTTTTCCTTCAAGCCCTCTACTCCAAACTTGCTTTATATTATCAGTTGTCCAATTTCCATTTTCTAACTGTTGCCAGAGTATCATATCAGATATATCTAAGTTATAAGCAGTAGCACTAAACTTAATAAACCTTGAGGAAATATCAAATCCAAACTCTTTATTCCAAGCACTTTCTGGAACCAAATCAGGATTTCCATTTGTCCCTGCTCCTATCCAGTATCGCTCGTTAAAAGTAGGCGTACGGAAGTTTCTGTTGTATTTAAGCCTAAGGTTTAAATAATCATTTATTGCAGCAGTGAATGATAAAGTAGGCATAAAAGGAACTTTATAAGCTGTTTGCCATTCCTTACGCAACACTGTACCTAGCTGAAAAATCCCTGCTTGGTATTGTAGTGCTGAGAATGCCGCTAGCGTTTGCTCTTCCTGCTCCTTAGCTTTATAGTTATTCGTATTTATCTTCTTAGCATTAAGGATACCTCCAATATTTACTAAAAGGTTCTCTTTATAATATTTTACATCAATATCTGAGATGTAGTTTTCAGCAAGTATTTTACTATCAATCCCTTTTTTAAGCTCAGTATAGCGGAAATCCTCTAGTAAATATGCTTGTTTTAAGCTAATGCCTATATGCTCTCTTTTGTGTTTTAAAGAGAATAAGATTCTTTTACTAGCATCATACTGCATGGCATCCGAAAAAGGAATGGTCATGTTTTGTGGCACTTCTCTTTCGTTTTGTGCTGCCCAATAAGAAAATGAAAATTGATTGTTGTTATTATACTTACTCGCTAGGTTAAATTGTTGATGTTGGCTTTTTACCTTACCATAATCATTTACTACTGTAGGATGCCCTATTTGAGTAATATTTACATACTCAAAAGCATTGGCGTCAGTTAAGGAAGAAAAAGCCCCTGAAGCAGAGGTTTTTCCATTAGCGTACTTAAAAGAAAGGCCTTTACTTGCTAAACCAAAACTTCCTTGTTCAGTATTTAATTTTAATTCCTTTGTTGGCTTAAAACTTGGGGTAGAATTTAAATGCACACTCCCTCCTATTGCGCCACTCCCAAATACAGAAGCATCTCCACCATGTACTAGATACACATTAGCAAAACCATTACTCGGTAGAATAGAAAAATCGAGCAAGCCATTAGCGATAGAATTAATAGGAATTCCATTCCATAAAACGAGTGTATGCTCACTAGATGTACCTCTAAAACTAGGAGTAGCCAAAGCTCCATATTGCTTTATGTAGAAAGAAGAATATTGTGTTAATACATCCGAAAGCCTTTGTGAACTTGCTTGTAGTATAGCATCAGGAATAATTTTATTTGCAGCTGTACAAACAGTGCTAATGGTATGGGTTTGCAAACGGCTCTCTTCTAAGACAACCTCAGGAAGGCTAATCGTATCCATAGCAGTTTGCGCCATCAGTTGTACTGATGCTCCTAAAAAGAGTAATATGTGTGCTAAAGTCTGTTTCATCTGCCTGTCGTTTTATCCAGAAACGATTCGGTTTTGTTTTGCTTAGCAGGTCTTCTGACTTGGTCCTTTTGGAGTGGCCTTCCCATTTTAATAAACAGTGGCTCGTGTAGTTTCCAAAAATTTACGGACTTTACAGCTTCTGGTAAAGTTGAGGATTTACACCTCATTCCCTTTTACACCATTGTGGTGTACTAAACTTGGGGCAAAACTAAGAAAAGATTTAATACAAAATAGCTTAGGCCTATTTTTTTAGATGAATAAACAACTCAACCCTAGTTGGAAAAGCAATTTATTACGTTTTATGGCTTAACGGTATATGTAGCAACAAGTGATTCATACTGTTTAAAGAACTGTTGCAGATAAGCGATTATTTCAGCATTATTTAATTCACTTCTTGAGCCATCAATTCCCCATTCTATTTTTTGATTGTCGCTACCTCCACCCGCACTAATTTTCTTACTATCTAGCGCTAAGAGTAGTGCTTCTAAGAAGTCATCTTCTTCTTTTTCGCTTAGTTCTCTTCTATAATGTAATCTTAATATTAATTCTTTTTGCATTTTATATTTGATTTCTCTAAATTCATTCTATTGATAGCATTGGTATACTGATTTTGTTAATTAATTTCAGTATTTAATTTCCAATCTTTTATTCCCATTAAGTTTAATATTAGTATTCCACTAATTCTGTACAACAATATATTTGCTTTTCTAAGTTTTTCTACATCTACTTTATCAATACTTCCGTGAGTAATATTATTTCTTAGCTGCACTATTTTACTTGTTTGAATAGGCAAAGATTCCACATTAATATCGTGTTTGATTAGTGAATCTTCAAGTTGTTTTCTAAGTGATTTACTCTTGATGATACTTTGAATTGAATTCCACTTGTTATTAAAATTCTCTTGCTCGGTCTCATCAATTATATTAGAAATACTTTCTTTCGTATCACTGAAAAACTTGTCTAATTTATCGTTTTTTAATTTGAAATTCCAAATCCCACCTTCCGCACTTGTCTTTCCACAAATTTCAATAATGTTGTAACGTATTAAAAATGCAGAAGAATTATCAACCAAGAGCGATTGATTAAATAACGTAATTGCTTTTGAAAGTAAATCAAAGTTTTTTAAAGTTTCTTCTTGCCAACTTTCCTGAAGAAACTTGTTAAAATTCCAATAAATTTCAAAACCCCAAAGATTTCCGCTTGTATTAAAGTAATTTTTTTGCTCAATGTTTTTTATAATGATTGTGTTCTCAGGCAAATGAATTCTTCTAAGTGTATAATCAATTTTTATATGATGATAAAATGAAGCCAACATTAAAACTACATCTCCATAAGAAATGGCTTCTATTTCAGTTATTCCTTTTGCGTATTTGAATTGAATTTTAGGTTCTTTGACTATTCTAGCAACTCTTTCTTTACCTTCATCTTTTGAAACAAAATTATATTCGGGACGAAATCTTGATTTTCCAAGTTTGTAAAACATAGTAGAGTCATTCATTCTTCCAATATCAAATTCTCCATCATTTTCAGACGATTTTGATGATAAAAATGAGTAAAAAGGCTCTACAACTCTAAAGCCTTTATCGTCTAAATAAAATTCAGCTGTTTGGTTTTTATATTCAACAGGATTCCAGTAAAATTTTACGGTATTAATTTTTAAGATAATATACTTTTTTCCATTTTCATAATAATCTGTACTATTTATATATTCAATTAATTCAGCATCCGATAAGTCTACTTTTTGTAAACTTTCATTTAAATAGTTTTTAGTTACTTCTACTTTTAAAAATGAACCAAATTTTCGCCAATCAATTTTACTTGACCAATGCATTAATTTATTACCAAAATAAGTTTGGTCGTCAAAGAAAATTTTAAGTTCAATTTCGTTTTCCCTTGTGGTCAAATGACAGTGATGAACCTCACTAACTGGAATCTCAGTGTTTCTGTAACAAAAACTAAAATCAATATTTATAAATTCAATATCTAAACAATAGTAATTACTCATTCAATCTCAATTTTATCAATTTTCTTCATTATCCTATCCGTTTCAGTTAGAGCAACTATAATTTTTTGATAATGTAAAATATCATCAAATTCTAAGGTTCTTTCTTTTCGGTCTTTCAACCACTTTTGGGCAGGTTGGTAGCCTCCAATATAAAACTCCCAAGCAGTTAAAGGAATATTGTCAAAGTACTGTTCTTCATTTATCCATATTCTTCCCAATTGCTTTTCTTCATCAAATAACTCCCAATCTTTTTTGCCGACTTTGGTTGTAATGGTATTATTTCCGTCTTTTGGATAAGTTGTAATGTAATCTTCCACTATTGGAGACTCTAACAAATGTATTAGGCGTATTTCTCTGCCTAATTTAACCAATTTCCAAAACGTATTTTTGTCTTTTGGATAAGGAATTCTTGGGAAATCGATTTTTAGAAATTCTTTGTATTTCTCTCGATAAGTTGGTGAGTGTATAATGGCATAGATGTAGTCTAAAATATCAATAGGTGCAAAAGTATTTTCCATTTGCTCTTTTTCATTGGTAAATGTTAACTCCAATTTTTCAGCTATTTCTCTTACAATTTCTTGGTTAAGGTTAGGTTTTCTATCTGCTGATTCTTCAATAGTTTGTTGTTCGTTGTTTTCAGGATAGAGATAAAGAGGGTATGTATTTCCTCCACCTCTCCTATATATATTTAGGTCTGTCATATTTTTGGTTATAAAAGACAAGTTCCAAGTCATTGTACCTACTGCTAATCCTTGTCTGCCAATAACTAAACCTAAATTACTTTTATTAAAAAAGTGCCCCATTACTTTTCCTCTAGGCATACAATGGAAACCTTTTGATTTACCAGTGAAATATGTTTTTTTATCCTCAAATGGACGATATGTTACTGAGATTATGTTGTTGTAGTCACAATTACTCTCCACTAAATCCTTTTTAGCTAGTTCTACTTTCCAATCTCGAACATCGTTCCCTAGTTTAAACCTATCTCTAGCAGTTTCATTATCAAGGCTCAAAAATTCTTCAATAACATCAATTACTTCTTGTTTTGTTTCATGAATAGTGAAACTATCTCTTGAAGTTGCTATGCCAACACTGTTTACTGGGAATAATTTATTTAGAACAAATCCCTTATCATACAATTTTTGTTGAGCAAAATCTTTTTGAACCATATAATAATTTGGTACGATATTTTCAAGTTCTTTAAAATCAATAGTTTTTAAATCATTATTAGATAAAAAATCATATTTAACATTTCGTTTTCCGTATAGGTCATAATGAAAAACTTTACCCAAATCACTTTTCTTTTTATTACCTGTTTTAACAAAAATATTTATTGAAACACCTTGTTCTATATCAAAAATATTTTGGTCTACTGAACCGTCAGGACTAACTTCTTTCTTTTTGTTATTACCATGTAAATCTATGGTGTAAATCTTATCATACGTTTTGAGTAAGTTCCAACGCATTCCTCTAAAAGTAGGATTATCCAAAAATCCGTGAGGATTGATAAAAGCCAAAACACCACTTCCGTTTTTTTCGATAAAGTGCTGACCATAGCGTAAGAATTTTACGTAATCGTCATTTATCCATTTTGGGTTTCGTTCTTTTAATTTTTCTTTACCTCCTGGTTCTTTTTTGTAGTCTTGCATTAAATCCATAATCCAATCTCCTTTATTGGCACTTTCACCACTGTATGGCGGATTCCCGATAATACACATTACAGGTGTATCTCGTTTTATATGGCTAGCTTCATTAGCTTCACTACTTAACCAATTGGCAAATAAAGTTCCTGTGTCTGGGTGGTATTCCTCTAAACTATTGGTTAGATAAACTCTTGTTCGTTGGTTTTTTGTAGGTTTAAACCCTGTTTCTTTTAGCAATAAATCCAATTGTAAATGTGCCATTGCATAACTTGCCATTAACAACTCAAAACCACTTAAGCGTGGTAGCAAGTGTTTTTCTACATAACTACTCCAAACCCCCTCTTGTCCTTTAATTTTTTTGTGTACGTGTTTTATTACTTCTGCTAAAAAAGTTCCTGTTCCTGTAGCAGGGTCAAGAATTTGTACTTTGTGTATTTCTTTTTCAACCTGCTTATAACCTGCTTTAGAACGTTTATCGTTGGTAGGTACTTTGACTTTAATTTTTGTTTTAGAAGTCTCCGCCAAACCTTGTTGTAAATCAAATTCTGTTTTTAAAATATCATCAACTGCACGAACAATAAAATTTACAACAGGGGCAGGAGTGTACCAAACACCTCTTGCTTTTCTTAGTTTCGGGTCGTATTCTGCCAAAAAAGTTTCATAAAAATGAATGATTGGGTCTTCCATTTTTGTGGACTTTCCGTAATTCTTTAGAATTTCTTCAACATTGCAGGCTAAAAATATTTCGGTAAGGTTGTCAACAATCCATTTAATTCTGTCATCAATATCGGGTCCAGCAATGTAGCCAAATAGTTTTCTTAAAAATGGATTTGATTTGGGTATCAATTCTGCCGCTTCTTGTCTGCTAAAAGTATCTAAAGTTGGATCGTGCAAACGAGCTGCAAACATTCCGTAGGCAATGGTTTGTGCATAAACATCCGCAAAGCCTTTAGGAGTAATATCGTGTATCAGAATGCTTTTAAAGGCAGTCATTTGCTCTTTCAAAGTACTATCTTCATGATTATCTTCATCACTAGTTAAAGCTTTTTCAATAACATCAGAAAGAAGCCTAGCCTTTCCTGCCATCATTTGGGCAAGCTTTTTTGAGCTTTTTATATTTTGCCCAATGTGAGTGCAAAAGTCTTTTATCAGATTTTCAAACGTCTCAAAATTTTGAGGTAATGCAACAATTCCTTTCTCAGTTACTTCTGCAATGGCAATTCTGGTAACAAACTCACCATCATTATATAAATGAAAATCTATGTAATCTGTAAAAATCAAATTAACTAATGATGCTTTATATCGGTCAAATTGATCTTTATTTACTGATTTTTTCTTTCCCTCAAGGTCTTTATCTCCAATATCTTTAGCTTCAATAAACCCTACCGGTATATCTTTTTTAGTCAAGATGTAGTCAGGTGCTCCGCAAGATTGTCTTTTTGGCTCATTAGTAGCTCTTATTTCAGGAACTAAACTTTCAATGAGTTGCTGTAAGTCTCCTCTAAATGTATGTTCTGTTGCATTTCCTAATTGGTATCTCTGGTTTATATTGTCTATATATTGTTCTATTGTCATTTTTTCTAATAAAGCCCTAAACATACAAAACAAATCTGAACTAACCTATTTGCATAAGTACAGAACAATAGACAATATTTTTATTGATAATCAGGTATTTAAGGAAGATAGGTAATTTTGGAAATAAAATTATAGTTAAGTTAGTAAAGAAACTTTTGGTAAGCTTCTATCTTTAGAGAAAAATAGATCCGCTTAATGCCAAGCTTTTTTCTAGCTCCTGCTTATCCAAACCTAAATCCTCAGTAAAGTAAGTAATAAGCTTTTCAGTTGGCATATTTCCTGTTAAAGCATCAGCAGCCATAGGGCAACCCCCAAAACCTTTAAGTGCACTATCAAATCTTCTACAACCATTTTCATAGGCAGCAGCTACTTTTTCTTCCCATTTATCAGGAGTAGTATGGAAATGTGCCCCAAACTCAATATTAGGATATTCTTGTATTAAAGTACTAAAAAGAGGTGCTATATTTTCAGGAGCAGAAACACCAATAGTATCCGATAAAGCAACTGTTTTTATCTCTAGCTGATGTAACTTTTCGGTAAGCTCTGCTACTATATCAGGATGGTATGTTTCCCCATAAGGATTCCCAAATGCCATAGACAAATACACTAGCATCTCCTTATTATGCTGAAGTGCTAAATTCTGTACCTCTTCTACCGTATGCAAAGCTTCTGCTATGCTTTTTTTCGTATTTCTTTGCTGGAACTGCTCCGATACCGAAAGTGGAAAGCCTAAATAATTTATCTCCTCAAAATTACAAGCATCCTTTGCACCCCTAGTATTTGCAATAATTGCAAGCAGTTTACTAGAGGTAGTGCTTAAATCGAGCTTTGCCAATACTTCAGCAGTATCTTTTAATTGAGGTATGGCTTTTGGCGATACAAAACTTCCAAAATCAATAGTATCAAAGCCAACTTTTAGCAATTGGTTGATGTATCCCGCCTTTTGGGCTGTAGGAATAAAATCAACTATTCCTTGCATTGCATCTCTAGGACATTCTATTACTTTCATAGTTTAGTTGTTCGTTGACAGTTATTAGTTGATAGTTGCTGGTTTTACTAGAGACTCTAACAACTACTCTCTACCCAATATTGCCTTATTAATTCTTTTTATCAATAAAGGTCCTTCATAAATAAAGCCTGTGTACAGCTGTACTAATGTAGCTCCTGCTTCTAGTTTCTCTAAAGCATCTTCAGCCGAGTGTATTCCTCCCACTCCAATAATTGGGAATGCCTTATTCGATTTTTCAGAAAGATACCTTACCACCTCTGTTGATCGCTTTTTAACAGGCTTACCACTCAAGCCACCATTTCCAATGGTCTCAACCTTGTTTTTATCCGTTTTAAGCCCACTTCTATCAATTGTTGTGTTAGTAGCTACCACACCATCAATTTTTGTGTCAGCAACAATTTCAATAATATCATCCAACTGCTCATTAGTCAAATCAGGAGCAATTTTTAATAAGATTGGTTTTCTGGCACTCTTTAAAGCATTTAACTCCTGCAGTCTGTTAAGCAAAGCTGTAAGCGGTGCTTTCTCCTGTAAATCTCTTAACCCTGGTGTATTTGGAGAACTTACATTCACCACAAAATAATCTACATGAGGGAAAAATTTCTCAAAACAAATTTCATAATCGTTTACTGCCTCAGCATTAGGAGTAACTTTATTTTTTCCAATATTACCTCCAATAATAACATTCGATCTTTTTCTTCTTAATCGAGCAACTGCCGCTTCAATCCCTTCATTATTAAAGCCCATACGGTTGATAATTGCATTGTCTTCTTTTAAGCGGAATAACCTAGGTTTAGGGTTTCCATCCTGAGGAAGTGGAGTAACTGTTCCTATCTCTACAAAACCAAAACCAAATGCCCCTAACTCATCAAACAGCTTTGCATCCTTATCAAAACCTGCTGCAAGCCCTACAGGGTTTTCAAATTTTATTCCGAATACTTCACGCTCCAACCTAGCATCCTTTACTTTAAAAAGCAAACGCCAGCTCCACATTTTACCAGGAATCATAGCACTAAACTTAATAATTTTGAAAGTAAGATGATGTATTGATTCAGGATTGAATAAAAACAAGAAAAAACGGATTATTCTGTACATGGGAAATTTTTTGACAAAAGTAGAAAATAGATATTAGACTGCTATGCTTTTAGACAATAGATATTAGACTTAAAAACAATATCTTTGCGAACGAATGTGAAACGCTTTTTGTTCGGCAAAGCCAAGCAATCTATTCCTTAGTGTATGATAAGATAGTCACACTTTGTACCAAAGTTCGCTATGACAAAAATGCTAATAGCTTTACCCCTTTAGTCTAAATACTAAAGTCTTAATACTAATGCCTATTCCCCTACTTCATCAAAGGAATTATCATCATAAAAGACCACTATTTTCCCTATTTTCTTGCTTACCTGCACTTCTTTTTGCTGCTTAGAAGCTTGCATAAAACCAATTCCTGTAATAAGCCAGTTGGCATTTAAGTCCGAATATTGCTGCAAAAGCTTTTCTAAAAAATCAATACTTGGCTTATTACGACCCGAAAGTATGTGAGAAATTGTAGCACGATTCACACCAATACTATCCGCCAAAGCAGAGGATTTTAAGCCTTCAGATTCCATCCAATTTTTAAGCCTTGAGTGCATAAATTATAAGTTTACAATTGTAAATCGCAAAACTACAAATAAATTTTATAAAAGATTAGAAATACTATCGTTTTCACACAAAATATACCAAACTATCAGTTCATGTAAATTGTGTAAACAATTAATTATAAGTAATTTCAACTCTTGTTAATTCATTTTGAAATTTCAAGTAAATTAATTTACAATTACACACCAAATTTTGTTTACAAAAGTAAATTATATGTATAAAAAAAGCCACTTAACAAGTGGCTCTTTTATTTTATTTATTCAATATTTTACAATGACTTTAGCACCAAAGATAAGTACACCGTTCGTGGCATACTTGGCCCATAAACAAAATTACTATCACGATTTTTTAAGGTATCAAATTTCTGCTGATAGTCATTAGTTAAATTCTTAACTCCAACACTATACTCCAACTTAACCCCTACCCTTTTTAATTTTTGAATATAAGTTGCTTTTACACCAATTGCATTAAAAGCCTTAGAGGTTAGATATTCATCTTCAGTTTGCTCTGGAGCTCCTGCCATATGCACTAAAGTCATTTCTCCTGTATGTACTAGGTTAGCAGCAAAAGAAAATCTAGCAGAAGGAGCATAACTTAGCGTAGCATAAGCATAGGCTGCTGGAGTACGCAAGAACTCTTTCTTATCTTCTAAGCCATCAGCATAACTTACCGCCTCATCGTACAAAGATTCCTGCAAAGTAAAGCCTGACTCTAGTTGTAACTTCTGATAAAGGTTTGCTCTAAACTCTAAAGTTAAGCCCTTAACAGTAGCTCCCGCACCATTTCTCTTAACAAAAACTTCTCCAAATGCATCTTCCCCTACAGGATCTTGATAAAAAGCATCTTCTAAGCGCGTATAAAAGCCTTCTAGCGTAAAACCATACACATAGTCTGCCGTTGCCTTATCATAGTTTACAGATGCGCTTAAACTCTCTGAACGCTCTTCTTTTAAATCATCAGCTAACATTATTCTTGAGATACCTCCTCCAGCAAAAGCCATATGCAAATCAGTATCGAAAGCTTGTGGCGCCCTAAAACCTGTACTGTACGAGAACCTAAATTGTGTGCTCTTTTTTAGTTTGTACAATAAAGATAACCTAGGGCTGATCACTATTTTATCCAAAAGAGAGTGTTTATCAAACCTTGCTCCACTCAATAAATTAATACGCTCAGACAAATTCCAGTCCGATTGCAAAAATGTCCCTATAGTTTTTACCTGCTGATCAATTAAGTAATTATACGCCCCAATTTCATCCATCACATCATCCGATACATATTCCGACCCTAGAGTAAATACATTAGATCCAATAAACTTATCATACTTATGATTCAACTGTACACCAAACTGCTTAGTAGTATTTAATGATGTTCCATAAGGAGGGTTTGCTAAATGTGCAGCATCTTCCGCCGTTCCAACCTCTGGCCTTATTCCTGTATAATGCTCTCTACCTGTTTGCTGAGCTGCCAAATAAGTTATAAAAGAAGAAGCCCCTCCATTAAAATTAATCTGATAATCTATATTTCCTAACAATACATCATGCACCCTTTCTTCAGATTGCATGGCAAAATGAGCCGCCTTATTAGTCATCTCCCCACCATACCTGTACTCATGTAAACTACCAATATTTGCCTCTAACTTCTGATTTTTTGAAGGCAAGAAAAAGAAATTAGCTCCAAAAGTATTGTCCTTAAGTGCAGGTAACTCCGAATAATTATCGCCATTATCATCATACCACATTCTACCTCTATTGTTTACAAAAAAAGTAGCTCCAGAGTTTTTATTAGCTGCAACAACAGTAGCGTTTCCATACAATACCTTATCATCAGCACTCGCATTTATACGAGAAAAATCATAACCAAAACTATAACTGTTATCACTAGGAAGTTTTGTAATTACATTAACAATACCACCTATAGCAGAAGACCCGTAAAGCGAACTTCCCCCACCCCTAACAATTTCAATTCTATCTATCATATTTGTTGGAATTTGCTCCATACCATACAAACCTGTAAGCGGACTAAAAATTGGACGCCCATTAATTAAAATCTGTGAATATCCTCCCGATAATCCATTCATACGCAACTGCGTATAATTACAAGTTTGGCAATCCGTTTCTATTCGTATTCCTGGCTGAAAATTTAACCCTTCTGCCAAATTACAAGCTTGCACAGCCTCTAATTGCCTGCTGTCAATTACATTTACAATTACTGGAGATTCCGTTCTTCTCTTAAATGTTTTAGTACCTGTTACTACCACCTGATCCAAATCATACACCGAAGGCTTTAATTCAATATCAACTGTATTTACTCCTTCTACAATAGTAACATGCACTTTTTTAGTAAGCATCCCTACTGCACTAACAATAAGATGTTGATGTCCTAAAACCACATCATCAAATTGATACATTCCGTTTTCATTAGCAGAAACCCCCTTCTTTTTTCCATCTAACACAATATTTGCAAAAGAAACAGCAACGCCATTAGCCTTTATTTCCCCCTTAATTGTTTGTGCTTTTAAATGAAAACTCATAAGCAAACACCCTACAATTACTAGATTAAATACATTTTTCATACCCTTGTTTTTAGTTTTTTAGTTTTCGGAGCAAAAGTACTTTATTTTTAGACAAGCCTAAACTTTTATTTATATTAATTTAATTTATATTTTTGCAATATGATTACTTTAGCAGAAGAAAATTATTTAAAAGCCATTTTATCCATCTCCTTAAATGAAGGAGGAAAAGTATCTACCAATGCAATAGCCCAAGAAATTAGCACATCTGCTGCATCAGTATCCGATATGCTAAAAAAACTACAAGAGAAAAAACTCATAAAGTACCAAAAATACAAAGGAGTTGAACTCAGTAAGCTCGGAGCAAAAAAAGCCATAAACATCCTAAGAAAGCACAGGCTTTGGGAAACTTTTCTAGTAAACAACTTAGGCTTTAACTGGGGAGAAGTACATGAGGTAGCCGAACAATTAGAACATATAAAGTCGGAAGAATTGATTGATCGTTTAGACGCCTACCTAAAGCATCCAAAATTTGATCCTCACGGAGAGCCTATTCCAACAAAGGATGGGAAAATACACCATACAAATACCATAGCCCTAACTAAATTACCAGCAAATACAAAAGGCAAGCTAATGGGCGTTACACTAGATGAAAAAGCATTTCTGGACTACCTTACTCAACTTAACATTAGTATAGGAACAGAAATTGAACTTATAAAAATTAACAGCTTTGACAAATCATTAGAAATAATGATAAGCAATGAAAAAAGGCAAATTAGCAATGAAGTTGCCAAGCACCTCCTAATAAAAACAAACTAAAATGGAAAATTACGAAATATACAAATGGTTTATAGCACAAACTCCAGTAATGCAAGCCTTATTTGCAGGGCTTTTTACTTGGGGATTAACTGCTCTTGGTGCTGCATTAGTCTTTTTATTTAAGAACTCTAACCGAAAAGTTTTAGATATATCCTTAGGATTTACAGGAGGTGTAATGATAGCAGCAAGTTTCTGGTCGCTCTTATCACCATCCATTAACTATGTAGAAATGCAGAATGAAATGGGTCTTACTTCTACCCCTTCATGGCTGCCTCCTGCAATTGGTTTTTTATTGGGAGCTCTTTTCCTATATGGGTTAGATAAGGTTATTCCTCACCTCCACCTTTTTGCAAAAAGAGAAGAAGCTGAAGGAGTAGAAACAAATTGGCGTAAAACCATTTTATTAGTCCTTGCTATTGCCCTACACAATATCCCTGAAGGATTGGCTGTAGGAGTTGCTTTTGGAGCGCTCGCAAGTCCCGAACTTACCGGAATGAGTGAAGTGTTTTCTATAGGATCAGCCATTGCATTAGCTATAGGAATTGGGATACAGAATTTCCCTGAAGGATTTGCCGTATCTATGCCCCTAAGAAGACAAGGAGTTAGCAGGTGGAAATCTTGGAAATGGGGACAGCTATCTGCTATTGTAGAACCTATTTTTGCAGTAATTGGTGCTGCCGTTGTTATGCAAGTACTCCCTATCCTACCTTATGCCCTTGCCTTTGCTGCTGGAGCTATGATATTTATTGTAGTAGAAGAAGTAATTCCAGAAAGCCAAAGTGGTGGAAATACTGACCTTGCCACTATGGGACTTATCGCAGGGTTTATTGTTATGATGATACTAGATGTAGCACTGGGATAAAACTTAGTGGTGAATATTTTGACATAAGAGATTTTCATCTAACATCTAATATCTAACATCTAAATACTATCTTTGTCCTATGTCAAGCAAAGTAAACATCAAAAATCGTAAAGCAAGCTTTGAATACCAATTCATAGCTAATTTTGTTGCTGGAATTTCTCTAGTAGGAACAGAAATTAAATCTATTCGTAACAATAAAGCCAATATTTCGGATGCACATTGCGTTTTTGTAGATGAAGAATTGTATGTTAAAAATTTACACATTGCTGAATATCCAAATGGAGGCTATGTTAATCATGAGCCAAAAAGGGATCGTAAACTTTTACTAAACCGACAAGAACTAAATAAGATGCTAGGGAAAGTAAAAGAAAAAGGAAATGCAATTATTCCTATTCGTTTATTCATTAATGAAAAAGGAAGAGCAAAGCTTGAAATTGCTTTAGCTAAAGGTAAAAAGATATACGATAAAAGAGAAAGCATAAAAGAGAAAGACCAAAAACGAGATATGGATAGAATAAGAAACATGAGGTAATGAACAAATACATCCTTCCCCTACTACTACTAACTATTCTTTTTGCCTGTAAAAAAGATATTATGGATACTAAGCAAAGTGCTAGCTTGCATTTTTCAAATGACACTGTAATATTTGATACTGCTTTCCACTCTATAGGCACACCAACACAAACGCTTACGGTCTACAATAAAAATAATTTTACTGTAATTACTGATATCTCTTTAAATCAAATAAATGAAGGTAGTTTCAGAATAAATGTTGATGGAACTCCAGGGAACTCACATAAAGAGGTTGAAATTCCTGCAAAAGATAGTATCTTTATTTTTCTGGAGGTTACTCCAAATCAGAATAGTAATAATGAGTTTTTACTTACTAGCAGTATCGACTTTACAACTGGAACAAAACAGCAAGACATTAAACTAGTTGCACCAGGAAGAAATGCTAATTTTCATTTACCTCACGATAACATTTTTACAAATGGAACCGATAGCGTTAATTATGGCTATTACTCCATAAAAGGACAACAAACTTGGACTAATGATCTTCCTCATGTAGTTTATGGCTATATAGTAATTGAACCTAATGCCACTTTAACAATTGAAGCAGGGACTGAAATATTCTTTCATAATAATTCAGGAATATTTGTTGGAAATCCTATCTTAAGTAATAGCGATGGAACTCCACCCCTTAACAATGGAACATTAATCATTAATGGGACACTAAACAACGAAGTAGTATTTAAAGGAGATAGGCTCGATTCTTGGTATGAAAATATTCCAGGACAATGGAATGGAATTCATTTTGTTCAAGGAAGCATAAACAGTACTATTGACTATGCTATTATCAAGAATGGAAATTTTGGAATAAGAGCTGATTCTGTAGCCAATAGCAACCCTACTGTAACTATAAACAATACAATTATCGAAAACATGTCAAGCATAGGTATACTAGGGCAAGGAGCAAATATTGAGGCTAACAATACCCTAATAGCCAAATGCGGACAATATGCTGTTGCCTGCAATATAGGAGGAACTTATAACTTTACGCATTGTACTTTTGCTAATTACTGGGACTACAGCCATAGAAATACCCCTTCTATCCTACTCAACAACTATTATGAAGGTGCAGACGGAAACATATATATAAGAGACTTAAATGCTGCTAATTTTACAAATTGTATTATCTACGGAAATCAAGCCAATGAAATAGAATTTCAAGAGCAAGAATTAGGTGCTTTTAACTACAGTTTTGACCACAGCTTGTTAAGAATAGACTCTGAAATAAATACAGCAACCTCAAACTATATAAATTGTATTATAAATGAAGACCCTCTGTTTAAGAATTACCGAGAGAATGATTTTAACTTAGACAGCACATCAGTTGCAATTGATGCTGCAACAACTACTTTTATAAATAGCGATATAGAAGGAAATACTAGGAATACCCCTGATATTGGAGCTTACGAGTTTTAATAGACTCTTATAATGCTCTTAAAAATTCTACTGTATCTACTCCATCAGCATAATCCCAAAGATTAGGCTGTTGTGTATTCCCAAAAGGAATGTCTTTTTTTGAAACTACACACTGCAACTGCTCAGCATTTTCTTCAACAAAATGTTCCACAGTACTAATATCATTGTAATATTCATAATACAACATAGCTACAGGAGAAAGCAAAGACCTATCCTCTTTCATTAATAAAAATCCATTTTCAATTAAATCATTACTTCCCATTAAAAAGATAGCCTTATTATAATCGTAATTATTTCCATACTTTTTATGTTCCACTACATGAGAATACGGAAAAAATGCTTTAAATAAATTATCTAAATTAAAACCTTTAGGCAAAAATAGCTTTGACACATTACGGCAACCCAACCCAAAATAGGCAAATACATCATTAGCAAGACCTTTTAACTCCATGCTAGACTCCGTACCATCCAATACAGCTACGGATCTTCTATTTTTACGAATTATCTTTTTAGCATCTTTAAAATAATACTCAAAATATTGAGCTGAATTATCACTACCTGTTGCTATTACAGCATCAAACTTTCTATTTTTTACATCATCAATAAATTCAATGCTGTTTTTAAGATCAGGAGCAATATCAATTAACTTATCAATAATTACCTTTAAAAGTACATTATCTGTACTAGACATTTTGATTACTACTTTATGCCCTAAAACAAGAACTGTTAAGAAATCATGAAAACCAACTAATGGAATATTCCCTGCCATTATAACAAGTACCTTTTTAGGTCCCTCAACCTCCTTTAACTTATAAGGACTTAACCAAGCTTTAAGCATATCCTCACTTAACTGCTCTTGCCAAGCATTAAGAGCTTGTTTTATATTTTCCTGAGTAAACCATGGGTTACGCACTTCAGTTAAATGCAATTGTTCTGCTGCTTCTTTATGCAAATCATTTTTTAAATACTCTCCTAACTCAGTAAATGCTGCTATTCTTGCTTGTAAATTCATCAAATAATTATCTTTGTGCAAAAGTAAAATATAGTTTGCAAACACCTATACAATGAGAAAATTATTATTTCTGAATATTTTTATACTTCTTAACCTAATGGCTTATGCTCAAAAAGGAAACAAAGCCCTATTTATTGAGTATGAAGACACACTAAAAGTAATGGCTCATCACATTATGAATGCTGAAACTGAAGCTGAAAAACTCATTGCTAACGAAGCATTTATTACTAACCTTACTGAAGTACTGCAATATGAAAAGTCTTTTAAATTTCCTTTTGACTCTTTAGTAACTATTGCTAGGGTTAATGCTCCTGACAATAGCTTTAGGATATTTAACTGGCTACTCAAAAAAGACAATGACTCTTATAGCTACTACGGAATTGTACACTACTACAATAAAAAGAAAAAACGATTCGAATTAATCTCACTTACTGATAACTCTGATAATATTCGAAACCCTGAACAAGAAGATTTAGATGCAAAAAACTGGTATGGGGCGCTTTATTATCAAATTTCATACATTAAAAAATCAGGACGCAAATACTATACCCTATTAGGGTGGGATGGAAATGATGGTAGAAGCACAAAGAAAATAATTGATGCAATGTATTTTTCAGGGAAAAACAAAATAAAATTTGGACTTCCAATTTTCAAAACAAACAAAAAAGAAAGTCAAAAGCGTGTTTTTTTAGAATATGATTCTAGAACAAGCGTTAGTGTAAAGTACCATGAAAAAGAGCAACAAATTGTATTTAACCATTTAGTACCTCCAAAAAAAGACTTAGAGGGCTTACATGAGTATTATATACCTGAGGGAACATTCAATGCCTATAAATATGAAAAAGGAAAATGGTGGCTTAAACAAGATATCGACATTAGAAATATGGAAAAAGATAAAAAAGTAAAAGCACCTAAAAGAGGATTAATGCCTAGGTAAACAATAGACTAAATTATCAATAAGATAAAATGTTAAAACACTACAAATCAAAGCTAATAATTGCTGGCTGTGATGAAGCTGGAAGAGGCTGCTTATCTGGACCTGTAGTAGCTGCTGCAGTTATCTTGCCTAAGAACTTCACTAACAATCTATTAAATGATAGTAAAGTTCTTTCAGAAAAGAAAAGAGAGTTATTACGTCCTATTATAGAGAAAGAAGCAATTACATGGGCTGTAGGTGTTGTTAGCCCTAAAGAAATAGATGAAATAAATATACTTAATGCTTCTTTCTTAGCAATGCACAGAGCAATTAAATCTCTAGAAAAAAAAGCAGAACTACTTCTTATTGATGGAAATAGATTTAATCCCTACTCAAATATTCCTCATAAATGTATTGTTAAAGGAGATGCTAAATTCATGTCAATAGCTGCTGCTTCTGTATTAGCTAAAACCTATAGGGATGATATCATGCATGATTTAGATAAAGAACACCCTGAATATTACTGGAAAAATAACAAAGGTTACCCAACCAAACAACACCGAAAAGCTATTAGTGAGTTTGGTGCAACTACTCATCATAGAAAAAGTTTTCAACTACTTCCCTCACAATTAAGTTTGTGCTTATAAATTACTAATTTTGATTTTTTATTCCAAAACAAAATATGTTTCTTAAAACACTTAAAATCTCCATACCTATAATCCTGGTATTCATAATTATAGCCATAGGCTATAACAGTTATCAAAGAGCGGTAAAAAATACTGAAAACCCATTAAATGTTATACCTAGCAATGCTGCTGTTATTTTGCAAATAAATGATGTGGAAAAGGTACATACTAATTTAAATGACGTATTAATCTGGAACCGTTTAAGGAATATTAGTCTAGTTGATAGTGTTAATACTCAAATTAAGAATCTTAGCAGCTTCTACAACACACACCATACCTTGTTTAAAAACAGCGCCTTATTCATTTCATTTCATAAAGTAGGTGCTAACAATAATGCAGTTCTATTAAGTGGTAATTTCTTAAAAAATGAAATTAATGACGAGTCAGCAATAACTCGCTTATTTGGAGGAATTATTAATGAAGTACAATATAATAACCAATCAATATTTGAATTAAATAACAAGTCAGAAGTTATATTTATGAGCTTTAAAGAGGATATTGTATTTTGCTCTACTAATAAGATGTTAGTTGAAGATGCTATTAGAGCAAGTACCTCTACTGAAAACCTAACAACACTCCCCTCTTTTGCCAATGCATATAAAACTATTAGCGAAACAGCAGATATTAATTTAATATATAACTACAACAAACTCTTTGAATACACTAATTTATTCTGCAATTCAAATATTAATATTTCTGACTTCTCTTCTTGGGTAGCTACTGATATAAGCCTAAAAAATGAACTTATAGTTGCAAATGGTTTTGGAACTTTTAATAAAAATACAAATGATTTTACCGATGTATTTAACAATCAATCTCCGCAAAAAATAGGAATTACTGATATTATACCAGAAAATACCTCTTTACTACTTGCAATTGGCTTTAACAACACAAAGGATTTATATGAAAAGAAGAATAAAATTCTTCAAAATCAAAATAACTTCTGGAGCTGGGATAAACACCGTAAAGCTATTATTGATAGTAATAATGTGAATTATAATGAGTTTATAAATGAACTAGAAAAAGAAGCTGGTTTATTCAACACATCTGCTACTCAAAGTCAACAACAACAATATACATATTTTAAAAGTAAAAATTCAATTACTACTAGTAGCCTACTTCAAGGTTTAATCACTGATAAGAAAACCTACTCAGATTATGCAATTAACACTATTGCAGACCCTAAAATAACAGCTCACCTTTTTGGTGACCTATTTGAACAAAGCACCCCATACTTTACAAGTATTAATGATTACTTTATTTTTAGTAATACTGTTGCTTCCCTGGAGTACCTAATTGATAATTACAAAGGGAAAAACACTTTAGTAAACAGCAAACATTTTTCTAATTACAGCAACTACTTTTCATCTAAATCAAATCTATTTTTCTACATAAACCCTGGAAAGACTGCTAGTGCCTTAAAAAATAAATTACAAGCTAATTTTAGCAAACAGTTAGTATTTAATACTGACTCATTAGCTAAATTTACTGCTCTATCATTACAAATAACTGCAAAGAAAAACTTACTACTTAACAACCTTAACCTTTTTTATGATACAGACTTTAAAGAAGATATAAAAGAAGAGTGGTTTAAACAATTAGACACTACAACAAGTATGACTCCTCAGTTTGTATACAATCATTTTACTAAAGAACAAATGATATTGATACAGAATGACAACAATACTTTATTTGCAATTAATGCAAAAGGAGAACAGTTATGGAAAAAAGAACTAGATGCTAAAATTATTGGAGAGATATCAGTTATTGATGCCTATAAAAATAATAAATACCAATGCCTTTTTAATACTAACTCACAATTACACTTATTAGATAGAAATGGTAAAAATGTAGATGGATTCCCAAAAATATTACCTTCTAAAACTTCTTTAGGACACTCCTTATTTGATTATAACAACACTAAAAAATACCGTATTATTATTGTTGGAAATGACAACAATATATACAACTTAGATAAGAAAGGAAAAGATGTAAAAGGGTGGAAATATGAGGTAACAACAGACAACATAAAAGAAAGTCCTAGACACTTTAGAGTAGGTACAAAGGATTATATATTAGCTGCTACCCAAAATAGCAATACTAGATTACTAGCATTGAATGGTAGTGAAAGAGTTTCTTTTGAAACAAATATTCAATTCACCAACAATCCTACACAAATAGATAATAACGGCACTCTATATAATATTACTACTGAAGGCAAGCTTTGGAAAGGTACAACTAATGGTAATGCAACTACTATTACCGTTCCTAACTTAAGCTCAAATAGTAAACTACTACATACTCAATTAGTATTTAATAATACAGAAACGTCTAACTCTCAACTAGCTTACACTAATAATAATCAGTTATTTATTATTGATACTAAGGAGTTTAATAACCTACAGTCTTTTACTTTAAATAGTGAAATTATAGCACTTTCAGCTATGACTAATAATATTTATGCTACAACTACTAAACAACATCTGTATTTATTTAATAGCTCAGGAATAATTGAAGGCTTCCCTATTGCAACAGATGGCTATTTTAATATGGTTGATCTTAATAATAATAGCAAAATAAATATCCTTAATGTTAAAAATGGTTTTATTTATAGCTACGAATTAGGAAGTAAAAAGTAAAGTAATCCCTAGTAGATAAGCCTTAAATCCTATATTTTTATTAGTTAAGAAAAATTATTACCTTTAAACCCAGAACCTTTATAAATAGGTTTTAAAGATTTTTTAAGTAAAATATTTTGGTTTAAATAGATAATAATTAATGAAATACAAACTTCTACTTTTATTTTTTGTATTTGCCTTAAACGGAAAAGCACAAAAGACACATATTCCAGATAATGCATTTGAGTTTTATTTAGAAAGCAATGGTATGGGTGATGGTATTAGCTTTAATGATTCAGTTAATACTAATTCAATTAATACTATTAGCTCCTTAGATGTTAGCTCTTTATCGATACTTGATTTAACAGGGATTAATGCTTTTGCTGCTCTAAACGACTTAAACTGTTCTAATAATTTACTAACGAGTCTAGATGTAAGTAACAACACCTCCTTAACACACCTAGATTGCAATGGAAATCAGATTAACAATCTGGACCTAAGTAGTAATACTTTTTTAGAATACTTAAACTGTGAAATAAACCAACTTACAAATCTGAACGTAAACTCAAATACCGGTTTAAAAATATTAATCTGTAGCTCAAACCAACTTTCTAGCCTTAACATTAATGATAATTTTGCATTAGAGAAACTATATTGCATTGATAATCAAATCACCAACCTTAACACAACTTACAATTCATCCTTAAAGTTTCTATTCTGTTTCTTAAACCAAATAAGTAGTTTAAACTTAAATGCCAACCCTAATCTAGAACATTTATATTGTGGACAAAATTTACTATCTAGCTTAAATATAGACCAAAACCCTTCACTAATAAACCTGTATTGTAATGACAATACACTTACTACTTTAGACATCAGCTCCAACTATTCACTTAAAAAGCTTTATTGTAATGATAATCACCTTACAAATATTATTGCTGGAACACATCCAAACCTTAAAGAGTTCCATTGTAATAACAATAAGATATCAAACATAAGCTCACTAGTACTACCTAGTTTAATAAGACTTGAATGTAGTACAAACCTGCTTACTAGTATAAATGCTGACAGCCTTTTTAATTTAAGAACATTAGCTTGTGACGGTAATCAACTAACTAACCTTACAATAAATCAAGATACAGCCTTAAAACATTTATCATGTTTTAATAATCAACTTAATAGTCTTGATTTAAGTACAAATACAAGATTAAAGAACTTAATTTGTAACAATAATATGCTTACAACGCTAGATATTAGAAATGGAAACAACAGCAATATGAGTATTAGTGCATCAGAGTTTAATATCAGTAACAACCCTAATTTATACTGCATTGAAGCTGATGATACTACTTGGGCTTATGCTAACTGGACTATAAACAATGGAAATATTGATCCTCAACACTCTTTTAATAACAATTGTAACTTTACTCCTTCTTGGGATTGCACAAATGGCACTTGTATTGACTACGGGCTAGGAACAGGAGTTTACACTAGTTTATCTTCTTGCCAAGCTGTTTGTACTGTAAGCATTCTTAATGAAGTACAAAAAACTAAACGAAAACTTCTTAAAATAGTAGATATACTAGGAAAAGAAACTACTATAAAAAGAAATGCTACCCTATTTTACATTTATGATGATGGTACTGTAGACAAGCATATAATTATTGAATAAGTTTCTTAATTCAATAAATATGAAATACTAATATAAGGTATAAATTTATAGTCCATTTTGGTTAAAGGGTATTGCATCCCCCCCCTTATTAATACAGAATTATAACGCTTATTCTTACTTGATTTTCTATACATCAATTCAGCAGAAACTTGAGGAATAAAATCTTCTTCCTTTGTAGGAAAATAAAGTACTCCAGTATTCGCTCCTGCATAAAACTTATTAAAAAGCTCATAATTATACCCAAAACTAGCATTAGAAAAAACAAATGATGTGCTTACATCAAGATGATACAAAGATTTTTTATTAAAGTAATAAGCTCCTAGTCCTGTAAGGTAAGGCAAGCCATAAGTATGTGCAAAATATAATTGTTTCCCTCTTTCACTACCTTTATCATACTGATAAAGTTCATAACGCTCAATTAAGTTAATTAATAATGATGGGTACTTAGGATTAGTAGCATAGCCAGCTCTTTTAAGCCCTTTGGCCCACTTTTTATAATCTGTTGGAGAGTAATCAAATAAAAACGAGTAGCGTCCTCTTTCAGTCAAGAATAAAGAATGATCCCTATAAGAATCTGCTACTTTAGGATATTTTCTAAAGCATTCTCCTTTTTCATCATCATCTTCAATTATTGTTTTTCCACTCCAATTACTATGACATTTTATTCCAAAATGATTTTTTCCTTCAGTAGCTAATCTACTCTCACCATTCCCTGACTCTAATATCCCTTGAGCAAGTGTAATAGAAGCAGGAATATTAAAACGGTTCATCTCAGCAATTGCAAGTGTTTTATAATTATTAATATAAGCTTCTGTTTTAGTTTGTGCTAAAGAGAAAAAAGATATTAAAGATAGAAATAAGGGGAAGATTTTTTTCATAGCACAAACTTACAGAAAATAAGCCTTTGAAGGGCTAATATTATATTAAAGGCAAACTAATTCCTAACCGTTCACTCATTCCTTTATTCCCTTGTAAACCTCCTGTATGTATGGCTAACACTCTACTTCCCTTAGGAAAGTAATCTTTAGCTACTAAATCCAAAATACCCATCATCATTTTTCCTGTATAGATAGCATCCAAAGGAATATTTTGTGATAAATAAAATTGATTAATAAATTCAACTAAAGCTTCACTTGTCTTAGCGTAACCTCCCTCTACATAATCATCTGTGAGTATCCAATTTTCTTTCTCAGTCCAATTTTTTATATCTTGCTTCAATAAATTAAAACCCTTAATTGCAGTAAAGCCTACTATCTTTTGTGTTACCTTACTGTTATTAATAATTCCTGCAATAGTACCTCCAGTTCCTACAGCAGAACAAATATAATCTTGAGTATCATTTGCATCTAATATTTCAGCAGTTCCTTTTATTGCTAAAGCATTTGTTCCCCCTTCTGGAACCAAATAAAAGTTACCAAACCTATTTTTTAAACTTTTAATAAAACTAGCAGTGTGTTTCTGACGATAATCAGCCCTACTCACGTAATACAATTCCATTCCTTGTGCTTTTGCAAAAGCTAATGTAGGATTTAAGGGCAAACACTCCTCTCCTCTTATAATTCCAATGCTTTTAAAGCCATTTTCTTTTGCTGACCAGGCACTAGCTGCAATATGGTTAGAATATGCCCCTCCAAAGGTTAAAAGTGAGCTGTAATGCTCTTTTTTTGCTGCTAACAAGTTATACTTTAGCTTATACCATTTGTTTCCTGAAACAAAAGGATGCACTTTATCAATGCGTTTAACAAATAAACGCACTTGCTTTTCCGTTAGCAGTGGTAGTGATATTTCCTTTGTTTCTATTTTCATTCGTGCAAATATCGTAAATTTGCCAACCTTATGAAAGGATTTTCAAAAATAGACAAGCTAGATAAGGATGAGTATTATCATTCTAAAGAAGGCTATATTATTTTTACTGAAAAGTACCATTTAAAGAGAGGATATTGCTGTAACAATAATTGTAAGCATTGTCCGTATAAAAAAGAATTAAAGCAGAAGAAAGAAGATGACAAATATTAAAGCAGCTATTTTAGAAGGTATACCAAGTGTTTTACCTCCAAAGAAGAAAATAAGCACAATACTTAGCCATGCGCCTAAGAGAAAAGATATTTTAAATAAAAAAGAAAAGCAATTAGCAATACGAAATGCTTTGCGTTATTTCCCAGAGCACATGCATGCTGTATTAGCCCCTGAATTTGCTGAGGAATTAAAAACCTATGGAAGAATATACATGTATCGTTTTATGCCTAATTATGAGATAAAAGCTAGGCACTTAAACGACTTCCCTCATAAGAGTAAGCAGGCTGCAGCAATACAATTAATGCTCTCTAACAACTTAGATAATGCCATAGCTCAACACCCTGAAGAACTAATTACTTATGGTGGAAATGGTGCGGTTTTCCAAAACTGGGCACAATACCTATTGTGTATGCAGTACCTAGCAGAAATGACTGATAAACAAACACTAGTAATATATTCTGGGCATCCAATGGGTTTATTCCCTTCACATAAAGATGCCCCTAGAGTTGTAGTCAGCAATGGAATGATGATTCCTAACTATTCTAAACCTGATGATTGGGAGAAGTTTAATGCATTAGGAGTAACACAATATGGACAAATGACAGCAGGTTCATTTATGTATATTGGCCCACAAGGAATAGTACATGGAACTACTATTACAGTACTTAATGCTGCACGAAAAATTGATGCTAAAGCAGAAGACTTAAGCGGAAAAATATTTGTTACTGCTGGACTAGGTGGCATGAGTGGCGCCCAACCAAAAGCAGGTGTAATTGCTAAAGGAGTTTGTATTGTTGCAGAAGTTAATCCTCAGGCTACTTACAAAAGACATGAACAAGGATGGGTAGACGAAGTATATGATGATTTAGACAAACTACTAGATAGAGCTGTTGAAGCGAGAACAAATAAAGAAGCTGTTTCCTTAGCTTATGATGGAAATATTGTTGATTTATGGGAACGCATAGTTGCTCGTAATATTCATATTGAAATAGGATCTGACCAAACTTCTTTACACAACCCATGGGCAGGAGGATACTATCCTGTAGGAATGAGTTATGAGGCTGCCAACGAAATGATGGCAAACAACCCTGAAGCCTTTAAAAAAGAAGTACAAGAAACCTTAGTACGCCATACCAATGCTATAAATACCTTAGCTGAAAGAGGCATGTATTTCTTTGATTATGGAAATGCATTTTTATTAGAAGCTTCCCGTGCTGATGCTGATATATTGGATGATAATGGAGCATTTAAATATCCATCCTACGTACAAGATATTATGGGACCTATGTGCTTTGATTATGGATTTGGTCCTTTCCGTTGGGTATGTGCATCTAATGATGCTAAAGATTTAGCTATAACAGATAAAATTGCAGCAGAAGTGCTTGAAAAAATAATGCAAGACTCCCCTGCTGAAATTCAATTGCAAATGAATGATAATATCAATTGGATAAAAACAGCTGGAGAAAATAAGATGGTAGTAGGTTCACAAGCTCGTATTTTATATGCTGATGCTGAAGGAAGAATGAAAATTGCTGAAGCCTTTAATAATGCTATTGCAGATGGCACACTTTCTGCTCCTGTAGTACTAGGGCGTGACCATCATGATGTATCAGGAACTGATTCTCCATATAGAGAAACCTCAAATATTTATGACGGTTCACAGTTTACAGCTGATATGGCAATACACAATGTAATTGGCGATAGTTTTAGAGGCGCTACTTGGGTTTCAATCCATAATGGCGGTGGTGTTGGTTGGGGCGAAGTAATCAATGGTGGTTTTGGAATGTTACTAGATGGAAGTGCTGATGCAGAAAGACGCTTAAAATCAATGTTATTTTGGGATGTAAATAATGGAATTAGCCGTAGAAGCTGGGCAAGAAACAAAGAAGCCAATTTTGCTATTGAAAGAGCTATGAAAGCTAACCCTAGCCTAAAAGTTACTATGCCTAACACTACTGATGAAAGTTTAATAAATTCATTAGATTTGTAAAAAATAAAACGATGACTGCAATTGTAAACCCTTCTATCTTCAAATTCTTAAACCAACTTAAGAACAATAATACTAGAGAATGGTTTGCAGAAAATAAAGCTTATTATCAAAAAGAAGAACAGCAAATAAAGGAATTCTTTACAGCTATAAATGATAAATTATCAACTATTGATAATATTGAAGGAATGAAAGCTTATCGAATTTATAGAGATATTCGTTTCTCTAAAGATAAAACACCTTACAAAACCTATAGAAGTTGTAGTTACAAAAGGGCTACTGATGCTTTAAGAGGAGGCTATCATCTTGAAATCACCCCAGGAGGTAGCTTCTTAGCTACTGGGTTTTGGCAGCCTAACAAAGATGATTTATTTAGGATAAGAAAAGAATTTGAAACTGATGCCTCAGAAATAACAGCAATACTAGAAGAAAAAGGTATACAAAAAATGTTTGGAGGGTTCTACAAAGGAAATGCTGTAAAAAATGCTCCTAACGGGTTTGATAAAGCACACCCTAATATTGAACTTATAAAAAAGAAAGACTTTATCCTAATGCGTAAATTTACTGATAAAGAGGTTCTATCAAAGAACTTCCATAAAACTATTATTGATTCCTTTTTAGAAGTAAGACCTTTCTTAGATTATATGAGCGATGTACTTACAACTAATCTTAATGGAGAATCTATTTTATAATTATTCTGTTAGTATTACCTTTTCTACTGTTCCATCATCATACCTATAAAACAAAGGTATATTTAACTTAGCTATACTTTTTCTACCATAAACATCAACAATATTTATTAGCTTACGGCTTCCATTTATATCATTTATTCCAGCTACACCACATACAGCCTGACAGTCAGATAAACTTGTATATACTCCTGTTCCTGCTCCTAAATCAATACAAGCATCATTTATACAATCCCAAGAAGGTATAGCCGTAGTATTTACAACAACAGTTATTGCATGTGTATCCAATAAACATCCTCCATTAGTAAGTGCAGATAAAGTAATTGTATAAGTTCCATTAGCAGTATAAGTATGCGTAGGATTCTCTACTGTTGAATAAGATCCATCTCCAAAATCCCAAATTACATTCTCATAATTAGATGATAGATTAAAAAAGTTTACACTATCAGAAAATTGAGTAAAAGAATAATCAGCATTAAAAATATTCCAAGTAGCTAAACTATCTAAAACGGTACTACTTGCAATTTGCTGAAGACTTAAGGCTGTTACAGAGTCTATAGCTGAAGGCCAAAAACTACTACCAACAGCACTTTTCTTAAATATTGTAGCATAAAAAGTACAAGCAGCTAAATAACTACCATATATATTTGGATGACTATTATCTGAAGTATATAAATTAAGAGTACTATCTAAAGCAATAGACTTTTTCCATGCCATACCTACTGGAGCACAAGAAGCACTATCTGTAAAAGCCATTTCTAAATAACTTTCTCTTAACCTTTGTTGCATACCTTGATAGGTACAGATTGGAGGGTAAAACTGGCAGTTTTGCTGATCACCATACTTCCTACCCCAAGTCATAAAAAATATAGGCTCAGTACATGAGAAGTTATTTTCTATCATATCCACAAGTGCTTCAGCATACGGATAAGTATCTTGTGATACTTGCCATGGAGAAAAAGAAGGTTCTTGGCTTTGAGCTTGAAGCACAACATAATCCCACTGTTGCTGATTAATTTTATTTATTGTTTGAGTATTAGTAGTGTGTGCATTAAAAGTTGCACCACCAGGAGTACTACTATCATGCACTAAAGTATCACCAAATGACAATGCTACTTGCCTAACCAAATCAGGCAAGTTATTTCCATAGGTATAGCTATTTCCAACAAACAGTACTTCTTTTTTTTGTTGACTAAAAGCACATAAAGGAATTATAAACAAAAAGATTAGCGTCTTTTTCATATTATTCAATAATCATTTTTTTCTCTACAACTCCTCCTTCATAAATATAAAAAGAAGGTACATTTATTGGTTCATTTACTTCACGCCCTAAAACATCTACTATTTTTAAAAGCTTTCCTTTTTGAGGTATAATAGTTATAATTGACAAAGGCGGTGTATCTGTAATCTGAAATTTATCAAATGCAGCTTCAACTAAATGCCCCCCAGGGTTATCTGCTGTTTCTACTATTAATTGCATTGTTGCTGTTGGACTAATGTATTGTGCTACATCAATACTGTTAAAATTCCATTGTCCTAAATTAGATGAGTTTACACTATAAGTTTCTAAAAGGACAGTACTAGTACCGTTAGTAAGGCTAATTTTTAAACTATCATTTGATGCATTACTACCTCCACCTACTATAAACCAAGAATGGTAACTTAGATAGTTAATACTATTATTTGTTAAGTCAAACACTGGTGATGTTAATACTGTAACTCCTCCATCAACATCATCATCTCCTGCACTTACTCCTCCATTACCTGTTACAAAAGCAAAATCAGTACAATCTGAGTTAACATCATATTCAGGGTTAAATTCATCCCCCTGATAAGTTGTTCCTTTTGGCTCTCCTCTCTCCCATATTCCTGCTGAAGCATTTCCTGAGATATTCCACCCAAAATCAAAAGAAAAATCATCATAATAACCTTCTTGTAATGTAACTGTAGTTATTGCCCCTTGTGCAATATATTCATTACTACAAGAAGTTACATACCCCCATTTTCCAGCTACAACCTGATAACTTCCTTCGTACATATTATTAATATTAAAATTACCATTAGCATCTGTAGTTGTAGTAAAAGTAAATGTATTATTATAAATTACAACCTCTGCGTTTGCAACCCCAACTGAGGAAATATCAACAACCATACCGCTAGCACTAAACGGAATAAGCGGCTGTAAAGCAGCATCAACTACAGTAAATCCTCCTCCTGTAAGTGTAGTTGAAATTGTATCTGATAAATACCCTGACTTAGAGAATACAATATCATAAGTAGCAGCATCAGCAGTACCACTTACATAATCTCCATATAAATTAGATGCAGCACTATTAGGAATAACAGTATTTAGAATTTCTATATTAGCACCACTAAGCACCGAACCAGTAACAGCATCAGTAATATTACCCTCTAATTGACAAGCCTGAGAAAACCCTCTTTCATAAATTAATAATTGAGCACCTGATGAGCTATTACTATTAATATCAGACGAAATAATAATACCTGAAGGAAAAAAAGGGTACGTTCCCCAACAACCATCAAAACCATCACCACTTCCAGCATAAGAATCATAATAAGCAACCTGTATCATATTACTTGGATTTGTAATATCATGTACTACTGTTCCATCTCTATAATAAGAAGTAACTAAAAAATTTCCATCAACATGTGCATTATGAGGAATTGAAAGGCTTCCTGGGTTAGACTGAATCCTATCTACTTCTTGAATATTACTTATATCTGTAATATCATAAGCTGCTAAATAAGCATCTGATTTTTCATCAGTAGTAAAAACAAAATCACCATCATCACTTACCCAAGCATTATGTGTAAAGTTATTAGGTGTTGTATGCTGACCAATAGTTATAGGGTTACTTTTATTACTTACATCAACAACAAATAGCTCTCCAGCATATACACAACCAGCAAACATTGTATCTCCTCTTGTCATTCCATCATGTATATAATGATTATCCCACTCTCCTAAATAATATGGAGCTGTAGCATTTGCAGCTACATCTAAGAAAATAGCTCCATCTGATGGGCTTCCTCCTAAGTTTGAAGAAGCTCCAAAAATATAACAAATTCCATTTTCGTCAATATACAAATTATGTGCTGCTGTAAACTCAACTGAAGTTCCATTTGTAGGATGGTTAAAAGAACTTACGTGCCAATAAGTACTACCTGTCATATCACTTAAATCTACAATTAATAAACCAGCATGAGCCTCAGTGGTTACATAAGCATAATTCCCCCATGTTTTAACATCTCTCCAAGTAGAACTAATATCAGCAATATGAAATTTTTCAACTGGATTATTAGGATTACTAACATCAAGACAAGAAAAACCATTATTTAAGCCTACTAATGCATATTCTCCTCCATCAATAGGATCAACCCAACCCCAAATATCATTTCCTTCAGTAGTTGGCCAATCATAGCTTCCTAATAAAGTTAAATTATAATTAGTTTGTGCTATTAATAGTGCAGGTAGCATTAATAATAGTAATAGTATTTTTTTCATTTTCTTAATTTTAATTTCTTTACAAAGATAGGTTAATGAATCAAGTATTGAATATACTTGATTACAGCATCTTACTTACTCATTCTATAACTCTAGGGTTATTTGCCCTTCTGATAAGTTTATATCATCTGATTTATCATCAGTATCATTAGTGATATTTAGAGTTATTTCAGATTTATCAACTACAGTTTTCTCTTCCTCACCCATAACAATTACCCCCTCTACTGACTCTTGTTCAACTTCCTGTTCATAAGGTAAAGGATCAAGAAGATTTATTTCCTTTACTTTTTTTGTAGTTAGCCTATTTCCTATTGCTTTAGATCCTTTTATAGCAATAAACTGTTCCAAGTTAACAACTAGGGTTTCTCTTTCTTTTCCTTTTTCTTTTACAAATATCACTTCAACTTGTGGCAACCAATCGGTTGAAACCACCTCTAAATAACTATCCTTATGATCGCTTATAAAACTAAACTTATTTGTATTTTCTTCAATGAGGAATCTCTTTACAAAATAATTACTTTTTCCTCCATCATAATAAATAGCTGTAATTGGTTTTTTAGTATTAAACTGCTCTATTACTATCATATCATCATCAAAATGATTGCTAATATCAAAGCTCTTTAACTCTAACTCAGCTTTCTGATTTATCGTTAGTATTTGGTCTTCTGGCTTAAATTCTCCAAGCAATTCTCCTCTAGCTTCAACATTTAAACGTTGTACAGTATCATCAAACCAAATTTTACGAGCCGACAATGTAGATATACCTGCTGATTTAAGTTCAATTTTTCTTACTGGATTCTTTGTGACAATATTTCCTCCTGCTCCTTTGCCTTTAATTGCCAAATTAGCAAAATCAACATCAATTTTTAAGGTTTTAAGTTTAGCAAGTTTTTTTAAGTGTACTGTTACTGTTTCAGCTTCACCATTTGGATTAGCTGTAAAATACAATACCTTACTTCCTTTTTCTGATTTTGTCAAATAATAATCCTTAGATCTAGTAATTGATGTTACAGGGAAACGCTTCATCATTGTATTTCCTGATTTACCATCTTTATAAATCATATTATAGATTGTGCGCTCATCTTTCTTCTTAAATACAGCACAATGGATAATACCCTTACCAATAAATACCTTGCTATCCACTTTTACCACCTGCATTACTCCATTATCTCTTATGATAATTATATCATCTATATCTGAACAGTCACAAACAAACTCATCCTTACGCATAGCAGTACCTATAAAGCCTTCCTCCTTGTTAATATATAGCTTCTTATTTGCCACAACTACTTTAGTAGCATCAATACTCTCAAAGGTTTTAATTTCAGTTTTACGCTCTTTTTCCTTACCATATTTTGCTTTTAAGTTTTTAAAGTAAGTAATAGCATATTCTGTTAAGTTTGCTAAATGGTGTTTTATTTCATCAATTTTTGATTCTAATTTTAGCAGCTCTTCTCTAGCTTTATTTAAATCAAACTTAGTAATTCTCTTTATTTTTATTTCTGTTAAGCGCTCAACATCCTCATCAGTAACTGCTCTTAATAAATGTTTAATATGTGGTTTTAGCTCCTTATGAATAACAGCAATAATTTCTTCCCAATTATCAAGTTCTTCAATCTTATGATATATTCTATTTTCAATAAATATACGCTCTAAAGATGAAAAATGCCATTTTTCTTGCAGTTCATTTAAGTTAACCTCTAACTCCTTCTTTAGCAAACTAAGCGTATGATTTGTTGACTGCTGTAAAATATCAGAAATTCCTAAAAACTTTGGAGTATCATCTTCAATAATACAAGCTAATGGTGAAATTGAAACCTCACAATCTGTAAACCTATACAAAGCATCTATTGTTTTATCAGGAGAAATACCTGAAGGTATAGTTATTGCAATTTCAACATTTTCAGCAGTATTATCTTCTACTTTTTTAACCTTAATTTTACCTTTATCATTTGCCTTTAATATGGAGTTAATTAAAGATGAAGTCGTAGTTGAAAAAGGCAACTCAGAAATAATTAAAGTATGTTTATCTTCTTGGTGTATCTTTGCTCTTACTCGTATCTTACCTCCTCTTTTTCCATCGTTATAATTAGTAAAATCAGCTGATCCTCCAGTAATAAAATCAGGATATATTTTTGGTTTCACCCCTTTTAATATTTTAATTGAAGCATCAATTAATTCATTAAAGTTATGCGGTAAAATTTTTGTAGATAAACCAACAGCAATCCCTTCTACACCATGTACTAACAACAAAGGGAATTTTACAGGTAACGTTTGAGGTTCCTTTCCTCTTCCATCATAAGAGGTTGACCATTTTGTAATTTTCTTATTATAAACAACATCTAAAGCAAAAGGTGTAAGGCGAACCTCAATATACCTTGGAGCTGCAGCTCTATCTCCAGTTGCAGTATTTCCCCAATTCCCTTGCATATCAAGCAATAATTCCTTTTGCCCAATCTGTACCATAGCATCACCAATAGAAGCATCACCATGAGGATGGTACTTCATAGTATGCCCAATTACATTAGCTACTTTATGATACCTTCCATCATCTAATTCTTTTAAAGAATGTAGAATTCTTCTTTGTACTGGCTTTAATCCATCATTAATATGAGGTACTGCACGCTCAAGAATTACATAAGATGCATAATCTAGAAACCAATTTTTATACATCCCAGAAACATGAATTACTTCTTGTTCCTTCTCATCATTATTTATAATATCTTCTTCCATTTTTTTTTGCTAGCCTTTAGTATTTAAGCCTCAATAATGTCTTCTTCTACTCTTAAATTCTCAATTATAAAATCTTGTCTTTCTTTAGTATTTTTACCCATATAATACCTTAATAAGTCTTGAGTTTTTGACTCCTTACCTAGTATTATTGGATCTAAACGCATTTCCTTACCAATAAAATGCTTAAACTCATTTGGAGAAATTTCTCCTAATCCCTTAAATCGAGTAATCTCTGCACTTTTTCCTATTTCCTCTAAAGCATCTTTTCGTTCTTGTTCATTATAGCAATAGAAAGTTTTCTTTTTATTACGAACCCTAAATAAAGGTGTTTCTAAAATATAAACATGCCCCTCTTTTATTAACTCAGGGAAAAACTGTAAAAAGAAAGTAATTAAAAGTAAACGAATATGCATACCATCAACATCAGCATCAGTAGCAATTACGATCTTATTATAACGTAAATCATCAATACCTTGTTCAATATTTAATGCTGCTTGTAAAAGATTAAACTCTTCATTTTCATAAACAACCTTCTTGGTTAATCCATAGGAGTTCAAGGGTTTTCCTCTTAAACTAAAAACTGCTTGTGTTTGAATATCTCTAGTTTTAGTAATAGATCCTGAAGCTGAATCTCCCTCAGTAATAAACAAAGTAGAATCAAATCTGTTTTCTTTCTTCTGATCGTTATAATGCACCCTACAATCCCTTAACTTTTTATTATGCAAACTTGCTTTTTTAGCACGTTCACGAGCTAATTTTTTAACTCCAGCCATAGCTTTACGCTCATGCTCTGCCTGTTGTATTATTTTTTGTAAAGTCTCTGCTGTATCTGGGTTCTTATGTAAATAATTATCTAATTTCCTTTTTAAAAAGTCCTGAACAAAAGTAAGTACTGTAACTCCATCAGGCTCCATTTCTGTTGACCCTAATTTTGTTTTTGTTTGAGACTCAAATATTGGCTCAATAACCTTTACACTAATTGCTGCATTTACTGCCTGTCTAATATCAGAAGCATCATAACTTTTGTTATAAAACTCTCTAATAGTTTTAACTAATGCTTGCCTAAATGCACCTTGATGTGTCCCTCCTTGCACAGTGTGCTGTCCATTAACAAAAGAATAATATTGCTCAGAGTACTGATTTTTACAATGTGTAATTGCCACCTCTATATCATCACCTTTTAAGTGAATGATAGGATACAACATTTCAGCATCAGTATTTTGATCTAATAAATCGTATAGCCCTTTTTCAGAATAAAATTTTTCTCCATTAAAAATTATTGTTAACCCTGGGTTTAGGTAACAATAATTCCACATCATTTTTTCTACATACTCATTAATAAACCTATATTTCCCAAATAACTCTTCATCAGGAATAAAAGTTACTTTAGTTCCTTTTCTAGAAGTATTTTCTTGTATTGGCTCTTCATTTATTATATTTCCTTGTTCAAACTCTACAAATTTACTTTTCCCTTCACGAACAGATCTAATACAAAAATAAGACGATAAAGCATTAGCTGCTTTTGTTCCTACACCATTTAACCCAACTGATTTTTTAAATACTTTAGAGTCATATTTTGCTCCAGTATTAATCTTAGACACACAATCAACTACTTTTCCTAAAGGAATTCCCCTTCCATAATCACGAACAGAAACCTTGTTATGCTTTACAGAAACTTCAATTGTTTTTCCATTTCCCATCACAAACTCATCTATAGAGTTGTCAATAACCTCTTTTAAAAGAATATAAACCCCATCATCAGGAGAAGACCCATTTCCCATTTTACCAATGTACATACCTGGTCGTAATCGGATATGCTCCTTCCAATCAAGCGAGCGTATACTGTCCTCATTATATTTTTCTTCTGCCATTATTTTGCCTTTTTTCCTACTAGTGTTTGATAGAAAGCAAATATAAAATTATCAGGATTTTATAGCAATAAACAAGAAATGGTTTATTAACAGGGTTTTCAACCAGAAAACTAAGGCTTTAGAAAAGATTTTACAGGAAATTAAACATTAAAACGGAAGTGCATAACATCACCATCCTTTACTACATAATCCTTTCCTTCAACTGATAGTTTACCATTATCCTTACAAGCTTGTTCTGAGCCTAAAGTAACAAAGTCATTATAAGCCATTACCTCAGCTCTAATAAATCCTTTCTCAAAATCAGTATGAATTACTGCTGCAGCTTGTGGCGCCTTTGTACCCTCTGTAATTGTCCAAGCACGCACTTCTTTTACACCAGCTGTGAAATAAGTTTGAAGATTTAATAATTTATAGGTTGCTTGTATTAAATAATGAACTCCAGGTTTTTCTAAGCCTAACTCCTCTAAAAACATAGCTTGCTCTTCTACATCTTCTAGTTCAGCAATCTCAGCTTCAATTGCAGTTGCGATTAAAAGTACCTGAGCGTCTTCATTTTCAACAGCTTTCTTTACAGCATCAACATGTTTATTCCCACTCTTAACCGACGCTTCATCAACATTACACATGTACAAAACAGGTTTTGCTGTAATTAAATGTAAATCAGATATTACCTCTAAATCATCTTCAGTAGCATCTAAACTTCTAGCTGAATTTCCTGCCTCAAGGTGAGTAATATATTTTTCAATAGTTTCAATAGCTTTCTGAGCTGATTTATCTCCTGACTTTGCTGATCTAGCATTCTTATCACGCAATTTTTCAAGAGCTTCCAAATCTTTTAATTGCAGCTCCATATCAATAGTTTCCTTATCTCTTACAGGATCAACTGAACCATCAACATGTACAATATTATCATCTTCAAAACATCTTAAAACATGAATAATTGCATTTGTTTCCCTAATGTTTCCTAAAAATTTATTTCCTAACCCCTCTCCTTTACTAGCTCCTTTTACTAAACCAGCAATATCAACAATTTCTACAGTAGTAGGCATTACTCTCTCAGGATTTACAATTTTTGATAAAGCCTCTAACCTGTCATCAGGAACTGTTATTATTCCAACATTTGGCTCAATAGTACAAAATGGAAAATTAGCTGATTGTGCTTTAGCTTTAGATAAACAATTAAATAATGTTGATTTTCCTACATTGGGTAAGCCTACAATTCCACATTTTAGTGCCATAGTTTTTATTTTTTAAGGGCGGCAAAGATAGGGATTACTTAATATTAATTTAATTCTTGTAAAAAAATTATCGCACTAGCATTACATGCCCTACATGCTTATGTAATTTATCTAAAGGGTCAATAACCAAAATAATATAACTATAGACTCCTCCTTCTAGCTCTATACCATTCTCTGTTCCATCCCAAGGCTCTAATACATCACTTGTAGCATAGACAATATCTCCCCACCTATTTCGTATTTCCATCTCAAAGCCATTTACTTTAGTAGTATTAATATTAAAAAGGTCATTAAGTCCATCAGCATTAGGAGTAAAAGCATTAGGAACATAATACTCATGAGGAAATATTTGCACCCTATTATTTTTTATAGAAATACAACCATACTCATTTGTTACAGAAAGTGAAATAACATAATCCCCAGGCTGCTCATAAATATGAGAGAAATTTATCACATTATCAATTAAAGTGTCTCCATCTCCAAAACTCCAGTTTGACACAGTATGACCAACAGAAAGGTTAGTAAGGTCAATAACTGTACTGTCAATAAAGGCAATCTCAGGGGTAAAACTAAAATCAGCTGATAAATTAGGGTACCATAGAAAATTAGCACTTCCAGAAACTGTACCAATACAACCATCAGCATCTTTTATACTTAACAACACATAAGACCCTGGATTAGTTCCTGCAATTTCCATTTGATTACCAGAAATAGCTGTAGTATCTATTCCATCAGACCAAATAAGAGTATAAGGAGCTACTCCTGTAGTTACTATAGGAGCATAAGTCCATTCCCCACCCTCACAAATGGTATCACTAAAATCAACAGACGCTGAAGGCACAGGGTTGTAAACAACTTCAATACTATCAGTAACTTTACAAGAACCAAGAATTATTTCTACACTATATGTTCCTGCTTCACTAACTAAAAAACTAGAAGCCGTACTTCCATCCTGCCAAAGATAAGTTGCATTATCAGAAGTAACATCTAATAATAAAACCTCACCTGCACAAATTACTGTATCACTACTAAAACTCAACTCTGGTTTTATCGTAATTGTATCTGTCACTACATAAGTAGATCCTCCATTAGTAACACTAAGCGTTACAGTAAAATCTCCTGATTTTGAATACAAATGATTAGGATTAGTGAGTGTTGATGTATTATTAATACCAGAAGCAGGATCCCCAAAATCCCAAGACAAAGATGTATAACTCTGAATATTAGAGAAGAATTGAGTAGCATCTCCAAAACAATAATATGCACTGTTAAATTCAGGGTTTTTTACATATGAATTTACAAAGTTTGGCAAACCAAGATCAGGATAGATCCCTAAAGGAAAAGCTACTGATACCGAGTCAAAATCACAACCTAAACCTACAACACCTGGAGCATTAATAACTCCTAATGTATTCGCTGTTGTAGCTTGACATGCATATATTTTTCCATTAGGAGCTATTTGCAATGCACTTGGTCCAGTAACAGAAAGTCCTATTCTTGAGTTATTAATAGCCGCTTGAGTTCCTAATGACAGATTATACTGATAAATAAAATTACGATCTAGAGCTGAAACATACAATACCTGCCCATCAGCAGAAAACTCAGCCCCATAAAAATCAGAAAAAGATGAAGGATCAGTTAGTGAAATATAATTACTAAATATCCCTGTACTATTATCAAAATCAAACACCTCAACAACATGACTAGGATAAGAAGTATAAGCTATAGGACCTAAATTATATACGCCTACCACCTTACTGCCATCAAGTGAAGCCTTTAAGTAACCATTAGTTAAATTTATTGCTGTACCAATATTATTTATAACTGGTGATGTAGTTAACCCTCCAGCTGTTAATAAATAAGAATGATAAGTATCTGATTCATCCTTTTTTGCAACTATCCAAAAATCTATATTATTTTGATGAGCTACTATACATACCTTTTCATTAGCAGCAATCTCTATTAAAATGTTTTTATTTGCTGTAATTCCGCCTAAACCACCATCTAAACTCATATCTACTTCAGTATAACGAAGCCCTTGAGGAGCTGAAGCTCCATGAATTTGATCAGTAGTAAAAATATAATAAAGTGTATTTGATCCTGGTTTCTTTACAATAGCAGCGGATTGTGTGCTATTTTCAGTCCCTAATAAACCAGTACCATTAAGCATAGTGGAATGGTTCTTATTGTAAACTATCATTCCATTAGTATAAAACAATAAATCACCATTAGCATCAGATACAGATGCACAACCTTCATTAGTACTCATAGCGCCATCAGTTAATACTACAGGACTTCCGCTATTAAAATCTAAACCTGCTTTGTTACCAAAATACCAAATATTTGCTTCCTTCTGTGCTACAGACAATAAAGGAAAAAACAACATTACTAAAACAATTTTTTTCATAGAGCAAAAGTAATAATATATTTTACTCTTACTTATTAGAGTCACTAGTAAAAACAGCAAATTATTTATATCTTAAAAGAAAAAAATAATTACCTAATTAAAAACATCACTTGTAGCATACACTACTGCACTCCATCTGTATATAGAGCATTATTTCCAAATATAGTCAAAAATTCTATTGTCAACAAAGCGTTAATAAAATAAAACATATTTTAGATTTAATAAAGGTCCTACCACCTACTATTATTAAATTTGCAAAAAATATTACATAAAAATACAATGCCAAACATTAGCCAATTAAAAGATACAGTTACTCAAGTAAGAAGAGATATAGTAAGAATGGTACATGCCAATAGTTCAGGACACCCAGGAGGCTCATTAGGATGTGCAGAATTTTTAACTGCACTTTATTTTGAAGTAATGAACCACAATACGAACTTTAGTATGGATGCAAAAGGAGAAGATGTATTCTTCCTATCAAACGGACACATCTCCCCTGTTTTCTATTCTGTATTAGCACGAAGTGGTTATTTTGATATTGCTGAACTTGCAACTTTCCGAAAACTAAACAGTCGTTTACAAGGGCACCCTACTACTCATGAAGGTTTAGAAGGTGTACGTATGGCTTCAGGGTCATTAGGACAAGGTCTATCTAATGCTATAGGTACTGCTTGTACAAAGAAACTAAATAATGATAACAGTTTAGTATATACTTTACATGGTGATGGAGAATTACAAGAAGGGCAAGTTTGGGAAGCTTTTATGTATGCCTCAGGAAAAAAAGTAGATAACTTAATTGCTACTATTGACTATAACCAAAAGCAAATTGATGGTAGTCTTGATGAAGTACTGCCTATGGGTGATTTAAGAGCAAAACTAGAGGCTTTTGACTGGCTAGTACTAGAAGAAAAAGAAGGAAATAATATGGAAGCTGTAATCAATATTTTGAACAAAGCAAAAGCTGCTACAGGAAAAGGAAAGCCTGTTGCTATAATATTACATACAGAAATGGGTAATGGTATCGATTATATGATGGGAACTCATAAATGGCACGGGTCAGCCCCTAATGATGAGCAATTAGCTGATGCATTAGCACAAAACCCTGAAACTTTAGGTGATTACTAGAAATCATAAAATATTAATTATTACTCTTCTCCTTTTTATGGGGAACTTTACTGCTATTGCTCAAAAAAAGCAAGAGCCTGTAAATCGTATATTGTTTATTTTTGATGCTTCACAATCTATGCTAGGAAGATGGCAATCAGGAAGAAAGATTGATATCGCCAAAAAGCTTTTAAGCAATATGGTGGATTCCTTAAAAAATATTGAAAACCTAGAGATAGGACTTAGAGTTTACGGGCATCAAAAGGGCTACCCCCCACAGGATTGTGATGATACCAAGCTAGAAATAAACTTTTTACCTGCACATTTTGCTGCTAAAAGAATGAAAGCAAAATTAAACATGATTCGTGCTAGAGGAACAACCCCTATTGCCCGATCACTAGAGGAAGGTGCAAAAGATTTTCCAGAAGGAGATGCAAGAAATATTGTAATCTTAATTACTGATGGTAAGGAAGAGTGTGGAATGGACCCATGTGCTGTTTCTCGCCTATATCAGAGAAAAGGAATTATTCTAAAACCTTTTGTTATTGGTGTTGGACTTGATGATAGCTGGAAAAAAACCTTTGATTGTGTTGGTCGTTATTTTGACGCTAGCAGAGAACAAGATTTCACTAATATTCTTAATGTAGTAATATCTCATGTTATTGACAATACCACTGCGCAAGTAAACCTCTTAGATGAAAATAATGCTCCATTAGAAACCAATGTAAATCTTACTTTTTACAATGATTTTACTGGTGTTGCAAAGTACAATTATATTCATACTATGAACAGTTCAGGAAACCCTGACACTATGGTTATTGACCCTGTTCTTTCATACAAAGTAGTAGCACATACCATTCCTCCTGTTAGTATTGATAGTATTATTCTTACTCCAGGAAAACACACTATCATTCCTTTAAGCACTCCACAAGGAGAGTTAGAAATAAAAATGAACTCTAAAACAAACTATCAATATATTGTTAGGCCTTCAGGAGTAGATACAACTTTACATGTACAGGATATAAACACTGTTGAACAATACCTTACTGGAGTTTATGATATTGAATTACTTACTATGCCTCGTAAGAAATTTAACAATGTAGAAATAAATCAAAGTACCAAAACTACTTATACTATTCCTACTCCAGGGCTAGCAAATATCTTATTACCATCAAAAGGATATGGTGGCGTTTATTTACAAAAAGATGATGTTTTAGAACAAATCTATCATTTTAAAGGAGAGGATTTACAACACAGACTAACATTATTACCAGGATTTTACAAAGTTGTTTTCAGAGCTAAATCTGCAAAACAATATATTTATACTAACGAAAAAAGTTTCAACCTTAAACCAGGAGAATCAGAACTTATAAAAATATACTAAACCATATGGAAAAGAAAGATACACGCTCAGGATTTGGAGCAGGATTAGCAGAATTAGGAAGAATAAACCCAAATGTAGTAGCATTATGTGCTGACCTAACAGGATCATTAAAAATGAATGAATTTCAAGATGATAACCCTGAACGCTTTTTTCAAATAGGTATTGCGGAAGCAAATATGATAGGTATTGCTGCTGGTATGACTATTGGAGGTAAAATTCCTTTCACAGGTACTTTTGCAAATTTCTCTACTTCAAGGGTGTATGATCAAATTCGTCAATCAGTAGCTTACTCTGGTAAAAATGTAAAAATTTGTGCTTCTCACGCTGGGGTTACTTTAGGTGAAGATGGTGCCACTCACCAAGTATTAGAAGATATAGGAATGATGAAAATGTTACCTCACATGGTAGTTATTAATCCTTGTGATTATAATCAGACTAAAGCAGCTACTATTGCTATTGCCGATTATGAAGGTCCAGTTTACTTGCGTTTTGGAAGACCAAAAGTACCTAACTTTACTCCTGCTGATCAGAATTTTGAAATTGGGAAAGCATTACACCTAAAAGAAGGAAGCGATGTAACTATTTTTGCAACAGGACATTTGGTATGGGAATCATTAGAAGCAGCAAAAACTTTAGCTGAAGCAGGAATTTCTGCTGAAGTAATAAATATCCACACCATTAAACCTTTGGACAATAAGGCTATCTTAGATGCTGTAAAACAAACTAAATGTGTTGTTACGGCTGAAGAACATATGTTAAATGGAGGATTAGGAGATAGCATTGCACAATTGCTTTCAAGAGAAAACCCTACTCCTATTGAAATGGTAGGTGTTGATGATACTTTTGGAGAAAGTGGAACTCCAATGCAACTACTAGAAAAATACGGCTTAGATGCTAAAGCAATTGTTGCAGCAGCTAAAAAAGCAGTAGCCAGAAAATAAATATCTTTAGCTCATTAATTATGAGTGAGCAAAACGATAAAGAATTATTAGCACTTTTTAATAACCCTGAAACAACAAAACAAGGGTTTAATAAAATTGTACGCACTTATAACGAGCGCCTATATTGGCATGTGCGTAAAATTGTCATCTCACATGACGATGCTGATGATGTAATACAAAATACCTTTGTAAAAGTTTGGAAAGCACTCCCTAATTTTAGAGGAGACGCTCAATTATATACTTGGCTCTACAGAATTGCTACTAATGAAGCACTCTCTTTCTTAAAAAAGAAAAAGAAACATCTTTTTCAATCTATTGACACAGTAAGCTACCAACTCGAATCTCAAATTGACGGAAGTTATTTTACAGGAAATGAGATAGAAAAAAAACTACAAAAAGCAATCTTAACTTTACCAACTAAACAAAGGCTTGTATTCAACATGAAGTACTTTGACGAACTAAAATATGATGAAATATCTGAAATATTAGGCACATCAGTAGGAGCATTAAAAGCAAGCTACCACCATGCAAAACAAAAAATTGAAAAATACTTAAACAAAAATTAAACCTTTAATAATTAAGACTATCCTATAAGTAATGAAAAACAAAATTGACATAGAAAACTTAAAGAAAAGAAATTCTTTTACTGTACCTGAAGATTACTTTACTACGCTTACTCATAAGATAATGGATAATATAGATAGTCCTGAAAAAGCAAGTATTATTTCTTTCTTTCAGATTAAAACCCTAGCTCCTGCTTTGTCTATTGTAGCAATTGTATTTTCTGGAGTTTGGTACAATTATAATCAAGAAGTAACTATTACAGATAATGACTTAATTGAAGTACTCGCTTATTATGAAATTGAAGAGGATTTACTTTACAATGAATTAGAAATTGAAGAAGAAATTCTAGAGGATGAATATTTCTTAATTGATGAATATGACTACAACGAACTTATTCACGAACTTTAAAACATTACAACACACAACCTATATACACCATAAAAATAGAAATCATGAGAAAAACAAAAGCATTAATCATTGCCCTATTATGTCCATTATTCATTCTAGCACAACCAAGAATGTCAAAAAATAAAATGAAGAAGATTGAAAGTCAAAAAATTGCTTTTCTTACTAAAGAATTAGATCTTTCTCCTAAGGAGGCTCAAGAATTTTGGCCAGTTTATAATCAATACTCAGAAGCAAAAAAAGAGAATAGAAAAAAGAAACATGACAATATGAGAGATATTAACCTTGAACTAATCTCTGAAGAAGAAGCAAAACTAAGCTTTGAATCTCATCAAAAAATAAAAAAAGAAGAGATGGAAATAGAAACTGAATATTTTGAAAAATTCACCAAAATATTAGGATATAAAAGAACGATTAACCTTTTAATAGCTGAAGCCAAATTTAAAAAAGAACTATTACATAGAATCCGAAAAAAGAAAGTCAATAAGCATAATACTGAACGAGAAAGGTAAAGGTTTTAAATAAAAAAGAGGCTCTAAAATTAGAGCCTCTTTTTTTTAGATTAACAACATGAAGTTTCTTCTTTCTTACAAACACATTTACAATTACCATTTTCATCACAAATACATTCACAAGTACAGTTACAATTGCAGTTACACTCACATTTTTCTTTTTCGCTCATCTTTTTATTTTTTTAATTATTAATTATTTACAACCTATAGATGCAATAATTTAAAAAGGACGCAATTAACTGCAACTATCTTTACAATTGTTTGCTTTGTATTCAATTATATCCCCGTACTTATCTACCTTAATCTTACAACAAGTATTAATTGAATCTTTTAGTAATTTTCGTGCTCTTTGCACTCTTGATTTTGCTCCTGAATAAGATATATCTAGATTCTTTGCTAATTCCTTTTGAGACAAACCCTTTATCTCAATTAACAATAAAGCTTCTTTATATTTTTCAGGAAGGTTATTAATAAGTGGTACTATGCATGTACTAAATTCTTGAGTAAGATTTTCATCTTCTAAGGGTAATTCTTCTGTGTTTTCTGAACTTACACTAAAGTTTTTACTTCTAAAATAGGTATTTATTTCGTTCCTCGTAATTTGAAAAACCCAAGAAATAACTTTCTCTTTATCATTTAAAGTATTAATTTTTGAAACAACCTTTAATAACACTTCTTGTAAGATATCTTCTGACACTTCTTTATCTTTCACTTTTGAATGTATAAAGTTATATATCCTCTTCTGCATCCCCAGTACAATATCTATTTCCTTATTTTTCATATTTATAAAATTAATGATTTTATAAATATAGACGCATAAAAACAAAAAAGATGCAAAAGTTATATGCTTATTAATCAGTATCCCTACTTTTGTGAAATGAGTACAGCAAAAGATATTTTTAAAAAACATCAAGCACAAACCTTTCCTTTTCCTTCTTGCCTTGAGATAGCATCAGCAAAAGGAAGCTATGTTTATGATATAAACGGAAAAGCTTATTTAGACCTTGTAGCTGGAGTATCAGCTTGTACCTTAGGGCACTCCAACCCTATTATTACTAATGCTGTAAAAAATCAAATAGATAAATATTCTCATGTAATGGTTTATGGAGAATACATACAAAGTCCACAATATAAATTAGCCCAACTTTTAGCAGAAAGCTTACCAAAAAACCTAGGCACAACTTATTTTACCAATTCGGGAGCTGAGGCTATTGAAGGAGCTATGAAGCTTGCAAAGAGAGCTACAGGGCGTTCAGAAATTATCTCTTGTATTAACTCTTATCATGGATCAACACAAGGCGCTTTAAGCATTATAGGTAATGAAGAACAAAAGGCAAAATACGAACCTTTACTACCCCATTGTAATAAGATAATTTATAATGATGTACATTCTTTAAAGAATATAACTGAGCAAACAGCAGCAGTTGTAGTTGAACCCATACAAGGAGGAAGTGGTTTTATAACTCCTACTAATAACTTTTTAAAAGAAGTAAGAGAAAGATGTAAGCAAACAGGAACATTATTAATTTTTGATGAAATACAAACCTGCTTTGGAAGACTAGGTACTCTCTTTGGATTTGAAAAATATGATACAATACCTGATATTCTATGTATTGCTAAAGGAATGGGAGGAGGAATGCCAATTGGAGCTTTTATTGCTTCTTGGGAATTAATGAATCTCTTAACCTTTGAACCAAAGTTAGGTCACATAACAACCTTTGGCGGACACCCTGTAAATTGTGCTGCTAGTTTAGCTACTTTACAATATCTACTTACTTCTGACCTTATACAAAAGGTAAAAGATAAAGAGCTCCTTTTTAAAGAACATTTAAAACACCCAAAGATAAAAGCTATAAGAGGAAAAGGTTTAATGTTAGCTTTAGAATTTAAAAATGAGAAATTAGCACAAAAAGTAGTAGAGAAATCTCTAGAAAAAGGATTAATCTTATTCTATTTCTTATTCACTAAAACAGCAATACGAATAACCCCACCCCTTACAATAACAAATAAAGAAATTATTGAGGGTTGTAAAATAATAAAAGAAATACTAGAAGCATAATCCTCTAAAATTCTAATCTTAGAAGATTATACCTGTTGACAGCTGAAATGTAAGGTTTCTATTATCAATACCATACCCTAATACATCCCCAAATTTGCTTGTTCTACTTATTTTAAATGCTACATTAAATAAACCAATATTATAGCCCGCTCCAACCTGGAATCCTGTTAATGTAGGATGAGGGTCATCATCATCAATAGTATTATCATAGTTGTCTGATTCAGAAACTGCGTCTGACTGAGTAACAACTGAATACCCTGTAGGGTTCCATCCCATATTTTCCTGAACAAGAGTTTGTTCTTCCCATTCGTGTTTAAAGTTAACATTTTGATTAACTAATAAAGCAAATAAAACCCCTCCAAAAATATTAAAACCATTATCTGCTTGATATTTTAAGCCAATTGGCAAATCCAAATAATCTAACTCTATATCTATTTTCACCCTAGAATAGTTATTCAAATTGGTTATAAACACCTGATCAACGCCATCACTATCAACATAAGGATTCTCAATATATTGCTCAGAATTATAATTATCACTAATAATAAATCCCTTTTGAGAATAAGACAATCCATATATAATAGCTAAATTATCTTTAAGATAATAATCTAAGCCTAGACCAAAATGAAAACCAAACCTTCCATAAACACCTACATCTGAATTAAGATCTAATCCTTCAATATTAACATTATCATATTTTTCTTCTAAATCATCTCTAAGCTCTCCTATACCATCACCCATAGGTAATGCATAATTTACTCCTGTAAATAAACTAAGCTTTAGATTACCCAACTTTTGAGCATTAACCCCACTTACCAAAATAATTAAACATATTGTCAATATTATCTTTCTCATATTACTTTCCTAACCTTAAACTTACTGCTAAATTAATACTTAGTTGACTTGAATTTGAAATTGGAGAAACTACAGTATTATCTTCCTGAATAGAAGAATCATAATAAAACTCATTTTCATTTTTACTTTCTACTTCTCCATAATTAGTTTTAATTCCTAAGCTTGGCTCAAAAAATAACCTATCATTATAACTTAAAACATAACCTATACTAAAAGAAGTTGTTTTAACAAAAGAGCTAGTTTCAGAAATATACTTATCATAGCCAACAACTTTATAAAATCCATTTGTATCAGCTTCCCACACTGGGTTTAAACTATTATATGAACCTGACTTAGAGCTTAAAGAGATACGTGCCGAAACAAAGAAGTCATTTTTATAATACTTAACATATGGACTAAATGTTTTGTAAGAGTATGATTGCATATTATTATAAGTAAAATCATCTCCATTTCCAGAAGGGTTTCTAGAGGTATACTCATACTCTACTTCATTATCTCCTTTTTTAAACCCTAAACCAATCTCAACATTATCTGAGACAAACCATCCTACTCTAGGTTCAAAGCTATAACTTGGTCCATAATAACCATAGGGATATAAGTCATAAGAATAAATATATGAGTTATCTACCTTAACGTAATCTACTCCTATACTTATCTTTCCTTTTTGTGCATATGAAGCCGTGCCAATAACTAGCACTACAAATAACAATCCAATTTTTTTCATCATTAAAATATATTGATTAATGATTCAAATCTAAGAAATTAATATTAAACAAACTATACTTTAGTCAGTAATTGGATTTTACAACTTAAAATTTTGAGGTACAACTATTAGTTTCCGTAGTTTTTATCACTTAACATAGGTACAAATGAAAATTCTCCATGTGTTGTTATTTTATTTTCTGTTTCCGATATTTTTTCAATCAGATGCATAACCTGAACCTCTCCTTCTCCAATTGGAGCTACCATTCTTCCCCCTACTTTTAATTGGGCAAGCAAATCTTTAGGAATAAAAGGGGCGCCACAAGTAATAATTATTTTATCAAATGGAGCAAAATTAGGCAAGCCTTTATAGCCATCACCATAAACAAACATACAGTTATAACCTAACTGAGGTAAAAACTTTTTTGTTTTAACAAATAATTTCCTTTGCCTTTCTATTGTATATACTTCAGCTTCTAGTAAAGAAAGTACGGCTGCCTGATAACCTGAACCTGTTCCTACTTCTAATACCTTTTCATAAGGTTTTATATCCAAGAGCTCACTCTGAAAAGCTACTGTATAAGGCTGAGAAATAGTTTGTTCCGATCCTATAGGAAAGGCTTTATCTTGATAAGCGAAATTCACAAATGCATTATCTAAGAATAAATGTCTTGGAATTTTATTCATAGCCTCTAAAACCTCAATATTTTTGATTCCTTTATTAGCTAATTGTTCTATCAATTGCTTTCTTAACCCTTGATGTCTAAAACTATCCTCCATTCTTTTTCTCAATCAAATTGTATACTGTATTTTTACAGCACTTTTTAATAATACAAAAAAAAGACAATAAAAATGCTTATTAAGCATTTACTACAATTATAAATACACATTAAATTGTTAATAGAAAACATATGAAAAAAATTATTTACCTATTAGTTATTTTAACTATTGTAAGTTGTGAGAAAGAAACTTCCAACTCTGCTCCTGCCTACTTAAAAATTGATGATATAACATTATCAGGATCAAATAGCACAGAAAAAATTACTGATGCCTGGGTTTATATTAATGATCAATTACAAGGGGTATATCAATTACCAGCCTTATTCCCTGTATTAGAAACTAACGAACAAAAAGTAAGAATTAAAGCAGGAATTAAGGCAAATGGAATTGCTTCAAGCCGTTTAGCATATCCTTTTTACGCTTCTTTTATAGAAACAGTTCAGTTTTCAGATGACTCTATAATTGTTTTAGAACCTACAGTTAGTTATATCGACAGTGTTCATACTTTTGTTGAAGATTTTGAAGGAATTGGCTTAGACCTTGAGACTACTCCAATTAGCGACACATCAATAGTAGTATTAAGCGATAATAATAACAATAGATATGCTTCAGGTATATTAACAGATTCCTTGTATATTTTTGAGGTTGCTACAGATGAACTTAAAGGTTTGCCTCAAGCAGGAGCTCCTGTATTTTTAGAGCTGGATTATAAATCTAACACAACCTTCTTAGTTGGTGTTTACGTAAACTACCCTCAATCTGTTATACAAAAGGATTTACTTTGGGTTAATCCAAAAGAAGACTGGAATAAAATATATGTAAACCTTACACAAACTATAAGTGAAGGAATAAATGCATCGTCATTTAAGGTATTTATAGGTATGAGAAGAGATTTCAGCAAAGAACAAAATGAAGTTAATTTTGACAATTTAAAGGTAGTTTATTAAAGATTTAGATTTTAGATAATAATCAGACTATCTAATCTTCTATTTTATACTTTTGCAAAAAATAAAAAAATAATACGATGAAAAATATTACAGTAATTGGAGCAGGAACAATGGGGAATGGAATTGCTCATACTTTTGCTCAAAAAGATTTTAATGTAAACCTAGTAGATATTTCGGCTACCGCATTAGAAAAAGCTATTGCTACCATCAGTAAGAACCTCGACCGTATGGTGAAAAAAGAAAAAATTACTGAAACTGAAAAAGAAAGTACATTAGCAAATATTACTACTCATACTGATATCAATATAGGAGTAAAAGGTGCTGATTTAGTAGTTGAAGCTGCAACAGAGAATGTAGATTTAAAATTGAAGATTTTTAAACAACTTGATGAAGTTTGTGATGCTAATACTTTACTTGCAAGTAATACTTCATCTATCTCAATTACACAAATTGCAGCAGTAACTAACCGACCAGAAAAGGTTATTGGAATGCACTTTATGAACCCTGTACCTGTAATGAAGTTAGTAGAAGTAATTAGAGGTTATGCCACTTCTGATGAAGTAACTAATACTATTATGGAAATGAGTCGTAACCTAGGAAAATCTCCTGTTGAAGTAAACGACTACCCAGGCTTTGTTGCTAACAGAATATTAATGCCAATGATTAATGAGTCAATTGAAACTTTATTTCAAGGTGTTGCTGGTGTTGAAGAAATTGACACTGTTATGATGCTAGGAATGGCTCATCCTATGGGGCCTTTGCATTTAGCTGATTTTATTGGATTAGATGTTTGCCTATCAATACTAGAAGTAATGCATAAAGGATTTGGAAATCCTAAATATGCTCCTAACCCATTATTAGTAAATATGGTTACTGCAGGTAAACTGGGTATAAAATCAGGAGAAGGTTTCTATAATTATTCTGAAGGACCAAGAAATAAAAAAGTAGCTGCACAATTTGCTAAATAAATTACACACTCTTTAATAAAAAAACGGGCTATTAAGCCCGTTTTTTTATTCCAATTTTCCTTCAATTTTTGCCTGAAGTAGCATATGCTCAATTAACATATCCTCAGCAACGTTTACAGGATCATAAGTTGCTTTTAAATCATTATCCCAAAGCTTAGCCATAGTTTGCCAGAAAAAGGCATTAAACTTTCCTCTGTACGACCTTACAAGCTCATAAGAAGTACTATGGGTCTCTCTGTATATTAGTTTTACTAAAATCTTTCCCTCACTCATAGTAAGATTTTTAAGTTGTTCACTATATTCTTCTTTTACCCAACGTGCCACCTCCTTAGTATAACGTTTTTTATGCCTCTTTTTAGGAATTGTATCTAAACCAGACTTAATAGCTTTAAGCCTTTCTTTTGCTACTAAAGCATAAGGATATACTTTAAACACCCTCCTTTTAAGCATATAATAATGCCTACGATCTTCATTATTTTTAAACTCTAATACCTTTACTTCAAGAACTTCAGCAATAAACAAAGTATCATTACTCTCAATAAAAAATGGAGCTACTATTATTTTATCCTGCCCAAAACAGTTTAACACACTAATACTTAACACAAAAACTATAAGTACTGTACGAATCATTATTCTATAATAAGCTGTTTATTAAAGATTCCTCCATCAGTTATTATGCTTAGGGCATAAACCCCTTTAGCAATTCCCTTAGTATATACCTCTACAACTTCAGCATCATACTTTTTATTAAATACTACCCTACCACTAACATCGAGTAATTGTATTGATTTTATCTTAGCACTTGCTTTTACTTCAAACTTATCACTTGCTGGATTAGGAAAGACTGAATAAAATAAATCAGGATTAACATTATTAGTAGCTACACTGCTCATAAATACAGCTGTTGCTTCAGCAAAACTTGACAAGCAATTTTCTTTCATTTGTAAATTATAAAAGAAATAATGATAAGTTGCACTATTAGGCGAATTATGTCCTGTAATACTTGCAATAGTTCCAATAGGATAAGGATAAACTGCTCCTGTACTATTTCTATATAAATCTGACCCGCTACCGCTAATACCTAATTCTAAATTATTCATTACTGGAACGTCAAAATTAAACTCTAAAGTATTTATACCTAATTGTACTGTTATAGTAGTATCTTCTAATACCTGACTATTATTATCTCTTAACTCAAAGGTTATTGCTTGTGCAGTACCTGCATATACATCTACAGAAACCAAAGTTGAAGGCATATAACAATCAATAAACAAATGTCTGTCATTATTGTAATAACCCCCTCCTCCTATATTGTTGCTAGAAGGACCTCCATAAATTGAAGGGCCACCAACCTCACGTGCATAATAAGTTGTATTAGTTGATAATAGTGGGGTAAAAAAAGGAGAACCTGAATAAATAGCAGGACTCCCTAAAGTATCGGCATACCAATTTATAGAACTACTTGCAGCTGTAAGACTAAATTGTGCAGGGTTAACATAAGAAGTATCGTTATAAACAATTGGAGCCGGAGTAAAATCAACCGTAATAGTAGCCGTTTGTAAAATAGAATCTTGCCCTAAAACATTTGAAACAAAAAGACTAACATCATAAACCCCTTCCTGTGTATAAGTATGTGTAGGGTTTTGTAAGTTCGATGTAGTTCCATCTCCAAAATCCCAGAGCCAATAATTTGGTTGATTAAGACTTTCATCAATAAAATTAATAGTACCTGAACATGAATTTGAATTACTAACAGAAAAGCCCGCTAAAGGGACTGAAATACACCCATTATTTATAGGCTGTGCATTAATTGCTACTGCTCTCCTTCCCTTATTTCCATTTACCTTAGCACAAACTGAAAACCAGGAATCTGTAATTGTTGGGTTAGGATTTAATATTAATGCAGAAGAATTAGCTGTAGTAGTCATAGAGTCCATATACATATTTCCTAACATACTAACTTCATAATCTGTAGCACCACTAACTGGATTCCAATATACATAAATAGAATCAGGGCAAACCCAATCAACAATTACATTTTGAGGAACACCAACTATAGTAAAATCAGCATCACTTTCATCAGAAAAACTATTTCTTGTTATCCTAACCTTTGCGGTATTACTAACAGTTGCAGGCACCGTCCAATTATAATAACGAAGTGTTGAACTTACTGAGTTTGTAATCATGTTCCAGCTAATTCCATCAGTAGTATACTCAAGAGTAAACGGTGTATTTCCTTCTGAAGCATCCCATCTAATCATTTCAAGTTCACCAGGAACTAAACCTTCACCCCCTACAGGGTAAGTAAGCTCAACATCCTCAGTAATATACTGATATACTACCCAGTATTCTTGTGGCCCAAAAGGAATAGAAAAACCATCAATTGACAAAACATAATTACCTAAAGCAGGATTATCTAATGTTATTTGTTCCATATTATTTAAGTGATCATTTCCATAAGTTGCATTTGAGCTTAATGCAGTACTATTTGGTGTAGGGTCCAATACCCATGACTGACCAACTAAATTACCTAAATTATTATATAACCCTATATCAATATCATTAACTAAAGCTGGAACAGCGTTTACACTTCCTTCTTTATCGTGCCAATACACCATAATATTTATTTGCTTTATTCCATTTGGAATACTAATAATATGCCCATTGTTTCCATTCTGAGCAATACTATCATTAAGGAACTGATTGTTTTCCAATATTTTAATTGCCTGATACGCATTTAACTCCCCCCAACCATGTTTAAAATCAGGACCAGGATTACCAAGGTCATCAGCAGCATTTAGCAATACCGCCTTCATTAAAGCAGAATGAGGATTTTGCCCTCCATTTAACTCCTTATAAGCTTGATACAACTGCCCCATAGTTCCTGCAACTCCAGGGCAAGCCATTGATGTTCCTGTAAAATAATCATAATCATATGATGGAATAGTTGAGTAAACACTAGTTCCTTTTGCTCCTATATCTGGCTTTATTCTACCATCAGCAGCAGGACCTCTACTTGATGAATTTGCTAAATCACCAGTAGCTGTAAGATTAGCAACTGCAAGTACATTTTTCCCTTGTTTATGCCCTCCAGTAATATTTCCCCAACCACTTCCTGCTCCATAACTACAATCGCTACTACCACTATTTCCTGCTGAAAAAACATGAATTAATGAAGGATGAAGCTTAACCTGTTCATCCAAATCCTTTGATAGAGAAGTATAACCTGCATTACAGCCATTACCATAGGATTTTGAAGTAATAGTTACATCATTATTCTGATAAAGTAAAGGCACATCATAATAATTATTATTTGATGAAGAATAAACAAATAGCTGAGCTGCATTAGACATCCCTGCAGCTTTAGGATCTAAATTTCCAGAACCCATAATTGTACCCGCTACATGATCACCATGATCATCACTACTACTAGTACTACAACCTCCACAATTGGACTGATCTGCCCTACCCTTATAATCAATATGAGGACCAATAATTCCATCATCTTGCATCATAATATTTATACCTAAACCATTATAATGCCTTCCGCTAGCATAATCTGTATTTATAGTATTGGACCTATGTAAAGTACGCCCTGTTTTATTTTCTTTCTTTGATGGTGGATCAATAGGTTCAATATACCAAACTTCATTTATTGTTGCTAGGTTATTAAGTACAATTGGGTTAATGCTAACTGTAATACTATTACTAAAAATATTTACCTCATCAATTTGATAATTTCTTGCTCTAAAGACTTCTTGCATATTAGATATATCAGCATTAGCATAAAGTAAAACCTTTATAGCTAATTTTCCATTTTTATAAGCCCAAGTAGGATAAGTGTTATTTTGTATTTTAGGGTCAAGCTTATGTTCAGCCTTAACAGGAATTAATGAAATTACCCCATAAGATGAAAGGCTACTTAAATTGTTAGCATTCATGATACTAACTACGAAAGTATTATTTGGAATATACTCTAAGAAATCTATTCCTAGTTCAGTAATTTCAGCCTTAATATCAGTTGTGGGAATAGCACCAAAGGACATGAAGTAATAATTTATATTACCATTATTAACATATTCAAAATCATTATTTAATATTACATCACCTGATTTTAATCTTATTGTATTTTCTTGAGCTAAGGCTAATAAACTAAACCCAAGTATAAAAACTAGTATATATATCTTTTTCATCATCAAAATTATTTATTTCAAAAATACAACTGAAAAAGGAATTTAAGATAACAATTGTAATTTTATTTAAAATCTTCTTATTCCTTCAATAGCAATCAGTACTTTTGATCCGTGATAGAAAACCTACAAATACAAGTATTACCTGAGGTAGCAGCTACCCCAGATTTACTAAAAGACAGCGTTGCTAAAGATTTAAATATTCCAAAAGCAGATATAACGCATATTGAAATTTTAAAACGCTCTGTTGATGCCAGACAAAGAGTCATAAAAATCAATCTTAAAATTGCTGTTTATATCAAGGAAAAATTCACAAAGAAAGAAGAAGAGCATCCTAATTATCAAAATGTAAGCAATAAAGAAGAAATAATAATTATTGGAGCAGGACCTGCAGGACTTTTTGCTGCATTAAAACTTATAGCACTAGGTAAAAAACCTATTGTTTTAGAAAGAGGAAAAGCAGTAAGAGAAAGAAGAAGAGACCTTGCTAACCTTACCAAAAATCATATTGTAAATGAGGATTCCAACTATTGCTTTGGCGAAGGAGGTGCAGGTACTTTTTCAGATGGAAAACTATATACACGCTCCAAAAAAAGAGGAGATGTAAATAAGATACTAGACATACTTGTGCAGCATGGAGCAACTCCAGAAATAAGAGTAAATGCACACCCACATATTGGAACCAATAAACTACCAAAAATTATACAGGCTATCCGAGAAACAATATTGCAATACGGAGGAGAAGTATTATTCAATAGCAGAGTAACTGATATTCTAGTAAAAAACAATGCTGTAAAAGGAGTAGAATTACAAAATGGAGATAAAATTGATGCAAAAAAAATCATCTTGGCAACAGGACATTCTGCTAGAGATATTTTTGAGCTGTTACATAAAAAAGAAATTGAAATTGAAGCAAAAGCTTTTGCCCTTGGAGTAAGAGTAGAGCATCAACAACATCTTATTGATCAGATACAATACAAGTGCGAAAGTAGAGGGGAGTTTTTACCTCCAGCACCCTACTCTGTTGTAAAACAAGTTAAAGGTAGAGGCGTTTATTCTTTCTGTATGTGTCCAGGAGGTATTATTGCTCCTTGTGCTACTAGCCCTGGAGAGGTAGTAACTAATGGATGGTCGCCATCAAAAAGAGACTATCCTACCTCAAATTCAGGAATAGTAATGGAATTAAAGCTAGAAGATTTTAAACCTTATGCAGAATATGGACCATTAGCAGGGATGCAATTTCAAAAGGAAATAGAACAAAAAGCATGGAAACTAGCTGGAGAAACCCAAAAAGTACCTGCACAACGATTGGTTGACTTTACCAATAATATCCTTTCCGATGATATTCCTAAAACATCTTACATCCCAGGAACCACCTCAGCACTAATTAGAGAGGTTTTACCTGACTTTGTAATGGAAAACATACAAGAAGGCCTAAGACAAATAGGAGAGCAAATGAAAGGCTATTTTACTAACGAAGCAGTAGTACACGCTCCAGAGAGCAGAACTTCATCCCCTGTTCGTATCCCTAGAGATAGAAAAACATTAGAACACCCACAAATAAAAGGACTATACCCTTGCGGTGAAGGTGCTGGATATGCAGGAGGAATTATATCTGCTGCTATTGATGGTGAAAAATGTGCTGAAAGGTGTTAGGTAATTTTATTAATTTTGAAAAATGATTAAAAAACTAGTACTCTCAATATTAATAGCTACGCTAATGTTTTTATACTACTTAGCAGCTTCAGAACATAAACCTATGAAATTTACAGCAGAAATTGAAATAAAACAACCCCTAGAAAAAACAATTGCTCTTTGGCAAGACCAAAATAATTTTAAGCATTGGCAAGATGGTTTTATAAGTAAAGAGTTAATTTCTGGGGCTGATAATGAAAAGGGGGCTGTTTCTATTATTAAACTAGCACAAGGTAAAAAAAACACTATGGAACTAAAAGAAACAGTTCTTACAGCTAACTTACCTAAAGAGTTTAAGGTTTTAGTTGAACATGTCCATATGAGTAATACTATGAATAATCATTTTACAGCAATTGATGCTAACACTACCTTATGGACAGCAGAGATTGATTATTTTAAAGTAAACTTTTGGCCTGTTAAAATTATGATGCGCCTATTCCCTAACATGTTCAAAAAACAAGGTGAAAAGTGGTGGAACCAGTTTAAAGATTTTGCTGAGAAACAGTAATAAATCTTAAACAACTCTTTTACAGTTTAAAGATTTTGCTAAGAAACAGTAATTTAAACAACTCTTTACAGCTTAAAATGTTTTGCTGAAAAACAGTAATTATCTTAGCTCTGCTCCTGCTTTATCAGTGAAGGATTTCATCAACTTATCCATTACCTTATCCACATATTTATCAGTTAATGTTTTGGCAGCATCAGCCATAATAAAAGATATTGCATAAGACTTTTTACCTTCTGGTAACTTATCCCCTTCATATACATCAAAAAGATTTACATCCTTTAATATCTTATTATCAGCTTGTAAAGCAATTTTCTTTAAAGCATCAAAAGAAACAGATTTATCAATAAGTAAAGATAAATCTCTACGCACCTCAGGGAATTTTGAAACTTCTTTATATTTAGTTTTATTATAAGCTACAAGCTCAAGAATAAGATCCCAATTAAAATCAGCTGCATACACCTCCGATTTTACTCCGAATGCCTTCGTTAGTTTTTGGTCTAATTTACCAAAACAAACCAATCTTTTTTTCTTAAAACTATACATTAATCCTTGTGAAAAACCATGTGTTATAATGGATTCAGATTTTACCTTTGTTATTCCAAGTCTATTAAGAACATGTGCTACTTTTTCTTTAATAAAGTAAAAATCAGCCTTGTCGGAGTTTGTATTCCAATTTTCAGCATTTATCCTACCACTAACTAAAATTTGTAAGTGCTGATTTTCAATATTTCCTTCTTCAGTTTTATGATATGTTTTTCCAAACTCATAAAACTTAATATCAGCATTTTTTCTATTCTGATTATAAGCTATATTTTCCAAACCACTAAATAATAATGACTGACGCATTACATTCAAATCTTGTGATAAAGGATTTAATAAACTTACATTCTTTTCAATATCCAGTTCAGGTATTAAAGCAGTATACTCTCCTTTAGTAAGCGAATTATTCATAGCCTCATTAAAGCCCGTATTAGATAATAAATTAGCAACTGTATTTGTAATCTCTTCAGGATTTACTGCTTTTGCATAAGAAATTGAAGCATTTAACTTAGTAGGTATTGCTACAGTATTAAACCCATAAATTCTTAATACCTCTTCAATTACATCCACCTCTCGCTGTACATCTGCTCTAAAAGGAGGAACTTTTAAACTTAAACCTTCATCAGTAGCCTTAACAATTTCAATCTCTAAATCAGTAAGAATAGCTTTTACTGCTTCCCTAGCAATTACCTCTCCTATTAAGCTGTCCATTTTTGCATAAGTAAGCTCAACATTAAAATGCTCAATTTTAGCAGGGTAAGTATCTGTAATTTCTGAAGCAATTACTCCACCAGCAACTTCTTGCATTAATAATGCTGCACGCTTAAGAGCATAAAGCGTAATATTAGGGTCACAACCACGCTCAAACCTAAATGAAGCATCTGTGCTTAAGTTATGTCTTTTAGCTGTTTTCCTTACACTAACAGGGTTAAAATATGCTGACTCTAAAAAGATAGCTGTTGTTGTTTCCGTTACTCCCGAATCCAAACCACCGAAAACACCTGCAATACACATAGGTTTATCTGTATCACAAATCATTAAATCAGCAGCAGAAAGTTCTCTTTCTGCTTCATCTAAAGCTAAAAACTTTGTTTTATCTGCTACAGTAGTAACTACAACCTTATTTCCTGAAATCTTATCATAATCAAAAGCATGTAAAGGCTGTCCTGTTTCATGCAATACATAATTAGTAATATCAACAATATTATTAATTGGCGTTAGTCCAATTGCTTTTAATTTATTCTGCAACCATTCTGGTGATTCAGCTACCTTTAAACCACTAATACTTACTCCAGAATATCTAGGACATAAAGTATTATCGCTAACCTCAACTTCAATAGTATTATTTGTATTTTCTACCTTAAAGGCATCAGTTTTAGGCAAACATAATGTCAAGTCTGCTCCTCTGTGGTTAAGTACCGTCATTAAATCACGAGCTACTCCAATATGCCCCATTGCATCCGATCTATTAGGAGTTAATCCAATTTCAAATACTATATCCGATTCTATATTGAAATACTCAGCAGCAGGAGTTCCTACCTTAGCAGCTGCATCTAAAACCATAATACCATCATGCCCTTTTCCTAAACCTAGTTCATCTTCTGCACAAATCATTCCTAATGATACTTCCCCTCTAATTTTTCCTTTCTTAATTTTGAAAGACTCATCACCATCATAAAGCATAGTACCTACTGTAGCTACTGGAACTTTTTGTCCTGCTGCTACATTTGGTGCTCCACAAACAATTTGCAAATGTTCCTCAGCTCCTACATCTACTGTTGTTACGCTTAATCTATCAGCATTAGGATGTTGTTCTTTAGTAATTACCTCACCAACAACAACTCCTTTAAGCCCCCCTTTTATACTTTCTACTGTTGCTACACCCTCCACTTCCAAACCAGTATCAGTTAATAATTGAGATACTTCTTCAACAGGAAGGTTAAGATTTAAGTAATTTTTAAGCCAGTTATAGGATATATTCATAAGATAATTATAGTTTAACTAATAATTGCAAAAGTATAAAAAATGAAGTTTTCTCTGCTGTTTTAAGATTTAGATTTACTGCCTATTAATTATTAAGAATTAAAGCTTTAGAAATAGGAATTTAATAAACTTCTCTATATTTGTGAAAACATATAATTATGAAAAAAGTCTTATTCTTTTTATTCGCTAGTAGTTTATTTATATCTAATACAAGTGCACAAGTGGTAGAATCAATAATAAATTATAGAAAAGAAGCAAGTATAAGTATGTTGGAACTTGATATCATCTACCTAAACGCTGTACATGCTGACTCTACTAAACCTGCAGTATTCTTAGGTGATGCCCAAAAAGAATGGTATGATACATGGGGAAAATTTTTAAAAGATTTTGGAAAACATTTAAAGGAAAATGGGTTTTACTGGGAAGAAGACTCTCGCTTTTTCAATAAAATCTATTTCTCTAAAGAAGGAAAGGTTGAATATTTTCTATACTCAACAAAATCAGAATTATTTACTCCAGAAAAAGAAAAACAATTTGCAGCACTAGCCAGAAGTTTTATTGCTGAATATGAATTAAAAATTGAAGCACCTATTTCAGGAAACTTCTCACAATGTGGTGGTATTAGATTTACAAAGACTTCAGAAAATGAGAAGTAGTCTTATTTACTAATATTCTTTCTTGAATAAGTTTTTTAAAGCAATTTTTAAAGAATCATATTCAAATTGAAAACCAATAGCCTTAACTTTATCATTACTTACCCTACTACCCTCAAGAACAATAGTTGACATTTCACCCAATACTATTCTTAGTATAAAAGCAGGTATCTTAGGAAGAAAAAATGGTTTTCTTAACACTTCAGATAAAGTTTTAGAAAACTTAAAATTTGTACAATGTTCTGAAGCCACAGCATTAAATACCCCCTGTTCTTTTTTATTAATTAGCTCAAGATATAAACGTGCTAAATCCTTTATATGAATCCAAGGCATAAACTGATTTCCTTTTCCCAAGGCTGTATTTAAACCCATTTTTGCAGGAATTATAATTTTACTTAAAACCCCTCCTTCTGATGAAAGTACAATACCTGTTCTTAATATTGTAGTTGCTACTCCAATATTCATAAAATTTAAGACTTCTTCTTCCAAATCAGCACAAGTATTTGCCAAAAAACAATTCCCAGGGCTACTTGTTTCAGAATAGATTTTATCAGATGTAACTGTTCCATAATATCCAATTGCTGATGCTGATATAAAATGATCAATCTTAACATTATTCTTTTTAATGTATGATAATAAAAATTTGGTTGAATTTATTCTACTGCTATAGATTTCATCTTTTCTTTCCTGCGTCCACCTTTTCTCTCCAATATTAGCACCCGACAAATGAATAAGAATATTCACATCTTCAAATGCACCTTTCTCAATTACTTCATTTTTAATATCCCACTGAAAATACTTAATAACATTATCTTTAACATTGGGCGACCTTGTAAGCATAGCAACCTCATAACCTTCTTGTAGCAATAACTTTGAAAGTTCCTTACCAACAAGACCTGTTCCTCCAGTAATTAAAATTTTTTTCATTAGCTCTTCTAAATTCTCATATCTAATAGCCTAGCATTAATCTTTAACCCTTATACGCTTTTCTATAGTCCCATCACTAAAAATATAAAAGAGTAAACCTTTTTGTTTGGCTGTTGCTTCTTTACCTAAAATATCTACTACCTTAACTAGCGTTTTATCAGTACTAGTAAAAGGCTCCTCAATAGCACTTACACTACAGTCCAAACTAAAATAATGCTGGGAATCTATAAGGTTATTAGCTACTGTTAAATAAGTATTTGCCCAAGCAGTATCATCATAAGAAATACAATATAAACCTGGATTATTAATTGTTTTTAAAACAAAATTATTATTAATCCCATTTCTTAAATCTAAACTAATAAGATTATTATTAAAACAATAAAAAGTTTGCAAATTAGGGCTTGAACTCACATCTAATGTTGTTATAAAATTATCATTACAAATTAAATACTTCAATGCAGTCTTATTAATTAAACTTAAATCTGTAAGTTGATTTTCATAACAATGCAGCCCTTCTAAAGAATCATTAAGGTTTAACTGTGTTATTTGGTTATCGTAACACTTAAGTGTACTTAGTTGTATTGCTGTACTAACATCTAAAGTACTTAGTTGATTAGCACTACATATAAGCTCATCTAGATTAGTACAACTGTCCATTATTAAGCTAGTTAAATTATTATCAGTACATAATAAATTATTAATCTTTTTATGATTACTGAAATCCAATGTAGTAAGTTGATTATTATGACAATGAAGTATTTCTAAAGAATCATTAATAGTAATATTTTGGATTTGATTATCAGGGCAATTAACAGCTACTAAATTAATATTTAATGATAAATCAAGTCCTATTAATTGATTTACACTACATGACAAATCAACTAACTGTGTAAGTGTGCTAAGATCAATACTTACCAACTGATTATGGTCACAATATAATTTCTTCAAGTTTTGGTTATTACTTACATCCAATACTGAAAGCTGATTATTTCCACAATAGAGTTCTTCCAGCAGTATAAAATCTTCTATTCCTGTTAAGTCAGCAATATTGCTACTATTAACATTTAACAGTAACAATTGATCTATATTAGCTGTAAGCACATAATCATCTAATACAGTATCATAACCTTGATTGATTAATTCTTGTTCAAAATTATCATCAGGAACATAAGTTTGCTGCGCTAATGCTAAGAATGGAAAAAAAAGCAGTAGCAGTATTCTTTTAATTGTATTCATGATTTAAAATAGTTGCTAGTTGCTAGTTGTTAGTATTTAGTTGTTAGCATAATATCTAAATTCTCATATTAATAGTCTAGCGTTTAATTTTTAACCCTTATACGCTTTTCTATAGTGCCATCACTAAAAATATAAAACAAAATACCCTCTTGTTTAGGGCTTACTGTTTTTCCTAAAATATCTACTATCTTAACTAGAGTTTTATCATTGTTAGTAAAAGGCTCCTCAATAGCACTTACACTACAGTCCAAACTAAAATAATGCTGGGAATCAATATTATTATTAGCAACTGTCCAATTAGCATTTGCTAAAGCAGTATCACTAACATTAATGCAATTTAAATCAGGGTTATTTTTAGCTTTTAGAATAAAATTATTACCACCATTTCTTAAATCTAAACTAGTGAGATTATTATTAGAGCAATAAAAATGTTGTAAATTAGGGTTTGAACTAGCGTCTAATGTTAAAAGTAAATTATCTAAACAATATAAAGCCTCTAAAGCTATTTTTCCACTTAATCCTATATTAAGCAATTGATTATCATTACAATATAAGAATTCTAAAGAATCATTTAATATTAAGTTAGATAATTGATTCTCATTACAATATAAATTTTTCAATTGTATAGCAGTACTAACATCTAAAGTACTCAATTGATTACCAGAACAATACAATCTATCTAAGTTAATACAGCTATCCACTATTAAACTTGTTAAATTATTATTTTCACATCCTATAATCTCTATTTTTTCATGGTTATTAAAATTTAATGTGTCCAGTTGATTATTATGACAATGAAGTATCTCTAAAGAATCATTTAAGCTTATACTTTGAATTTGATTAAAAGCACAAGTAAGCCCTCCTAACTTTAAGTTTAATGATATATCAAGGGTGGTGAGTTGATTGCCATCACAATCTAGATACATAAGGTCTGCTAACGGACTAAGGTTAATAGTTGCTAATTGATTATTATCACAAAAAAGCTGTTCTAAACTACTAAAATCTTCTATTCCTGTTAAATCAGCTATACTTTCACCAGCAACATTAAGTATTGTGAGTGTATTAATATTAGCTGTAAGCACATAATCATCCAGCACAGTATCATAACCTTGATTAATTAATTCTTGTTCAAAATTATCATCAGGTACATAAGTATTTTGAGAAAAACTGATAAAAGGAAAAAAGAGCAGTAAAATTATAAATATTGTTTTACTCATTCTAAACCTATTTTTAATCGTATTCATGATTATTTCGTTTTAATAAATTGTTGGGTTTCTGTTTGTTTATTTGCTGCCCAATGTACAAAATAAATTCCAGCTTTTAAATCCCTCAAATCCAAGATAAGCACTTGCATACCTTCACTTACTTCTTCCTCTTGTGCAAACACCTCCTTTCCTACAACATCATAAATACGAATGTTTACCAAGCCTGCTGCTTCTTGCTCCCAAGTAATGTTAGTATATACTGTACTAGGGTTAGGTTGTAATTTGAATAATGATGGAGAGCTTGCTGTAGCTAAGGTTGTAGGCGCTGCTTTTCGCGTTGCAGTTCCTGCATCCAAAGGATAAGGGCTCCTTATATAGCCCTGCCCACTGAGTTGCTTGTGCCACACCTTAGCTTGCATATTAAGATCCAAGCTTGTATTTACTATTGCAGCTAATTGTTCTTGCTTTAAGCTATCTAAATTACTGGTATTTTCCCCACTTACAGCCAGGTTCAATTGCCACTGCTTGAGCTGTAAATTAGCATCCAAGTTTCCTTCTTGTACTGCTGCTAGTTGATTGATGCAAGTTTGTGCTTTAATAAAATTATTATTTTTAATATAAAAAGGAAGGATTTGCCTTTTGCTTTGCAAACTGCTATCCTGTTCCAAGAGCCAGATTACAGAATCCAAAGCCAAGGAATCCATATATAGGGCTATGAGTTCATTACGTACTGTATTACGGTTGAATAAACTTTCGTCAATAAGCCACTCTAATTCCTTACGACTGGACACCCCGTTTTGTGAAAGGATGATGCTATTGAGTATTACAGGGTCGCAACAATATACATGTTCCATAACAGCCTCCATTACGCGTTCACTTAAAGGAGAGTTGGCAATCAATACACTTGCCATTTTTAAGGCATCAAAATGTGGGAATTTTTCCAACATACTTATTAAAGTCCTATCCGACAAATAAGGGGCAAATGCTGTTAAAGTATCTTTCAATTCTTGATCACTTGCCAAAGCAATTTCAAGTAAGATATCCTCTGTTCTCCCATCATCAACTAAGGCATTATAATTATTAAGCATAGTAGTGATGCTACTATTTTGTTGATTAAGAATAAGAAATAAATCTGCTTTAGTTTTAGGTATAGTAAAAGTAGATGGGCAGATATTTGCAGGTGCATCTGTACCACAAGGATCAACAATAGCCAACACAATATTATTCACAGGAGATCTATCATCATAAGTATTATATTCAAATTGATAACTATTAGAAGTATGGTTTGAATAAATATGATGATTGCTATTAGTTGTACTAAAAATATTTGCTGCAGGTTTCTCTAGTATCGCATTAGGCATACATTGCCCTTGATCTCTTAAAAAACCCCAATTTCCTGAAGTACCTGTTATATACACAGAATAATCCAAAATATTAAAATTATTGCAATCAAACTTTAAACCTTCATTGTATTTATCAAGAGAAAACTGAATATTATTATAACCTCTATTATCATTTTCAGCCTGCAAACCAATGTCCAAATTAGTAAACGTATTGTTATAAGCCAAGCCCCAACCAAAGGTATAATTATTTTGATCCTCATAGGCTGCACTATTGTTAACAATCAAACCTACAGCTCCATGATCATGTAAAGAAGTAATATTATTAATCCCAGATCCATTAAAATTATTCTCATCTACAGAAAAATAAGTACTTTCTCTCAGATATACCCCTACAGGAACATCATAATCATTTTTTTCCATTGTAATATATTGAGACCAACCAACTGGAGAATAAAAATACCCTATATCAGTTGGAGCAGGAATATCAAAATTATTACGGTTAACCCTAGCATTATGAGTTCCCTCCAATACAACTGCATGCCTATTGTTAACAAAGTCATTTTGCTGTATGTTTATAAACTCAGCACCATTAGTTGAGCTTGCCCAAATTCCTTCTGCCAAACCACTAAAAGTATTACTTCCTATGTTTCCACAAGGAGTTCCTGCTTGCTGCTGCGTCATACAACCCCCAACTTTAAATCCTGCATCTAGTCCATAAATTCCTGTTCCCCTATGATGTAAAGCAAAATCACTAGGGTCAATATTCTTAAAATCACAAGCTAAAAAGCGTATGCCATCAACCCCCTCCATTTTTACAAAAGCCTCTGGCCTTTCTTGTAAGTCTTTAATATCTTTAGTGGTTTCAAAAACACAACTTTTAAAATAACTCTCATTATTCCTTGTAATACTCGTAAAATAAGGGTTAAAGTTTCGGTATGCTAAAAATTCAACCGCTATTTTATTATTTTTAAAAACACTATTATTTGCTCTTATTCTTGCTCCCTCAAAGCCTACTACTAGAATATTATCAACATCTCTTTTTCCAGTATAAATTCCAACTTTTGCACCTTCAATAACAGCATTATTCATACTTACTGTAGTTTGTGTTGAAGGCATACTAGCCCCTGAAGTTTGGCTTATATTTGGATTGCCCCAAACTTCTATTCCCTCCCACATATAATTGCAATAATTCCTAAGCGTACAGTCATCCAATACTAAATGTGCGCCTTCTTCTACAACAATTTTTCCATTAACCCCAAACTGTATAGTAGCACCATCAATAGTTAAAGTATTACCCGTTTCTACAGTAATTACTCGTGCAATATTTTTATCCTGATTCCAAGTAGTATTTGCTGTAATAGTATGATCGTTTAAATAATCATAATTACTAGCATCATAACATTCTTGGAAACAATTGTATGTTCCAGAGAAAACATAATTGTCTATAATTGTTCCTCCATTTATTGCCTGAATACTACTATTTACCATATAGATATCATTACTATTATAAACAACTTCTCCATCAGCATCAACATAAATATTTAAGTCGTGTAGACTTACACAGGGCTCTATTATTAATTTACCTGATTTAATCGTACATGTTGAAAGCTTTAACACACCATCTGTTATTAAAGGAGCAGCAGTGATAGGGTCCTCTAAATATTGAATAGGAACATCTTCTGGCTTAACATATAAACTATTAACATCAGAAAGGTCTACATCATCAGTTGAAGGATATAAACCATAAACAGTTTTAAAAGTATAACCTGTAGGAAATACTAAGGGCGGACTATTATTCCCTAAATCTATATCAAAATCTGATGGATTGTAAATAATTCTTTCTGATGGATTAATAGTTGTTAAGGTAATAGGTTTATCTATAGTGTAGTGGTGTACTGGTGCATTTGGTTCGTAAACATTATTTTGAGAATCATACCCTACTAAAGAAGTTCCAAATGCATTTCCAAGTATTGCTCTTAACGAATTATTATAGGGCGTTGTTACAGGACAATAATTATTATCTATAGTCATTGTAATATCGTGTGTATGTGTAGTACCTCCTATAATATCATTATAAGGAGTAAAAGGGTAAGTTCTCATCATTCCTCTTGTATGGTCAAAAATAAATATTGAAGAGTCCACTAATTCTCCTGAAGTAGCATCACTATAATAAATGGTATGCTTTAATATAGTATGAGGAAATATAGGTTGACCAGTAGAGGCTCCATATGCAGTATAACCATGGCGAAAATTATCAGTAATTAAAGTTGAAGGGTCTGATTCTAATGACCCATTGTTAGTAGTTAATTGAGATTTATAAACACGAAATATCTCATAATTCTGCTCTGTCCAACTTTTACTTATTGGGTCATAGCTATTCATATCGGCTAATATCAAAGGTCTCTGTGTATAGTTAGAATTGTCACAAATTATTACCTCTTGAGGTGTTCCAATATTTAAAGTGCACTTTGGCATAAAAGGGAAAGAAACTGTTTCAATTTTATATGACAGGTCATAAGATGCAGATTGAGGCATGAATATCTGATACTCACCCATATACCCTTGATTTACTGTTGAACTAAAATTAATAAATTGACTTGGACTATAAGTATCATAGCAATTCTGACTATAAGCTAAGGAAGTAATAGATACTAAGCTCAATAACAACACATACTTTTTACTTAACTTTCTTATTTGGGTAATTTTGCAATTCATAACTTTATTATTTTAGTTCATAATTATTTGCTACTACATACTGTTTTAGTTTTAGTAGTATTTTTTCATCCCTAAATATAATAAAAAAAAACAATGTTATTATAACACCTCACTTAGCAAAGTATATGTTGGCACATTTATTTTATTAAATAAGATATACTCTATAAAACTCCCCCTTTCCTTGTATTAACAACTATTTATTTATTAAATAATAAAAAAAACTCTTTATTAGTTTTATGCGTTTTTTAAAAAAAGTTCAATTGTAAAATGATAAATTATAATCCCATAAATTGGCATATAATTAATATCCTAAAGAAAAGGAACAACTTCGTCTAATTAAGCTCCTTCCTTACCCTCTTTAAATCCAATAAATTCATGGCATTACTTTCAAAGCCACCAATATTTTTTTGGCTAAAACGCAATACCCTATCATAATACAAAGGAACAATAGCAGCATTAGTTATAATAAGCTGATCCATTTTTTGGTATTGAAGTGCTCTAATACTATCATTAACCTCCGATAATGAGCTTTCATACAAAGCATCAAACTCAGCATTGTTAAAATGCGTATAATTTGGCCCATCAGGACAAAAATTCTTGCTGTAAAAAAGCGATAAGTAATTCTCAGCATCAGGATAATCGGCAATCCAACTCCCTCTAAAGAAAGTTAGTTTTGAAGTAGCTACCATTTGCCTGTGTGTTGACGGAGGGTTCACTTCTACCCTAACCTTTAAGCCTATTTCTCCTAGTTGATGTTGTATATATTCACATAAATCCAAATAAGACGAAGTAGTTGAAAGCACAATTTCTTGGTTTATATCAAAACCATCTTCAGTTACTGCTTTTAGCACCAATTTCCTTGCTTTTTCAGGGTTATAAATATAGCCTTTTAACTTATTTGTAAATGAAGGCAAACCCAAAGGAACAAAACCATTTATTGCAGGAGTGCCTATATTGTTTCTAAGGTATTTTAACATCTTCACCCTATCAAAACCATAATTAATAGCTTGCCTTAATGCTAAAGGTAAAGGCGCTTCCATTAAAAAGCCAAGGTATTCAGTATTTAAGTAGGGTTGCGATTGTAAATTTATTTTCTCAATATACTTCTCTTGTAAATCTCCACCTTTGGTTAAAACTTCATCTTTATAAGAGGCATCAATCCCAGAGATAAAATCTAATTTTCCTTGTATAAATTGCAGAAAAGCTGATTGTTTATCTTTTATAAAAGTAATTGCAACAGCATCTAAATAAGGCAGCTTATTTCCCTCTTCTATTTCAAAGTAATTGGTGTTTTTCCTAAATACTAATTTCACACCATCTTCCCAAAGCTGAAAATGAAAAGGACCTGTACCAATAGGCTGCCTATTAAATTCCGTATTTTCTACTATTTCTTTTGGCAATACTGAGCAATATTGCATGCTTAACAAAGATAAAAATGCTGGAAAAGCTTTAATTAGTTTAATATTAAAAACACTATCGTTTACTGCCGAGAATGAAGCAACATTACTCAACACCCAAGCACCTGGGGCTGCAAGCTTCTTATCTAATAGCCTGTTAAATGAATATTCAAAATCGGAAGCCATTACTTTTCTTCCCTTTCCTCCTGCAAATAAATTATGATCATGAAAAAACACATCATCCCTTAAAGTAAAAGTATAGTTTAAGGCATCATCAGAAATAGTCCAATCTTTAGCAATTGAAGGAATTACATTAAGCTCTGTGTCTAGCTGTACCAAGCCATTAAACAATTGGTTTGTAGCCCAAATAGTAGCCTGGTCCTTTGCAAAAGCAGGATCTAAAGTATGAATACCTGAGGACTCATTGTATTTAAAAATTGCTAAGCCTTCATTTCTACTCCCACTAGTACAAGAGACTAAAAACAATACAATACTTATAAAACCTATATTCCACTTCATTATCTTAATTTTAAGTGGGCTAATTTAATGGTTTTAATTCAGCTTTAAAGCTTAATAATTAGCCTATACGCATTAGGTTAAAAATAAATTAATGCAATAGCCTAGATGCTTATCTATTTTCTATTTTTGCAACATGTTTAAAGGAAAAAAAGTAGCTTTTTATACATTAGGTTGTAAACTCAATTTTTCGGAGACTTCTACCATAGGTAGGCAGCTTACCGACATAGGCTTTAGCAAAACAGAATTTAATGATAGCGCCGACTTATATGTTATCAATACCTGCTCTGTTACCGAAAATGCAAATAGAGAATGTAGACGAATTATTCGTAAAGCAAAAAAGAACTCTCCCTCAGCTTTTATTGTAGTAACAGGATGTTTTGCGCAGTTAAAACCTAAAGAAATTAGCGATATTGAAGGCGTTGACATGGTATTAGGTGCAAATGAAAAGTTTAATTTACCCGAACTACTAACAAACCTAAATACTGTTGAAACTACAGAAATACATGGTTGTGAGATAAATGATTTAGATTACTTTTCTTCTTACTCACTTACTGACAGAACCCGTTCTTTTATGAAAATACAAGACGGCTGCAACTACCCTTGTACTTACTGTACCATACCACTCGCCAGAGGTAATAGCAGATGTGATAGTATAGAAAATATCATAAAAAACGCTAAAGATATTGCTTCAAAAGGAATAAAAGAAATTGTAATTACTGGAGTAAATATTGGTGAATTTAAAGATAAAAACGACAATAGAAATTTTGCTGCATTACTAAAGGAACTTGAGAAAGTAGCCGGTATTGAGCGCTATAGAATATCATCTATAGAACCCAATTTAATTACAGATGAAATTATTGAGTTTATCAAACACTCCAAAAAATTCATGCCCCATTTTCATATTCCTATGCAATCGGGTTCTGATTTAGTTCTTGGAAAAATGAAAAGAAGGTATCAAACTAAACTATACCGTAATAAAATAGAGAAAATTATTGCTGAGATTAAGGATGTATGTATAGGTGCTGATGTTATTGTTGGTTTCCCTGGAGAAACAGCTGAAGAATTTAACAAAACACTTCATTTCATAAAAGAACTGCCTATCTCCTATTTACATGTATTTACTTATTCTGAAAGAGAAAATACACCAGCAATTACTATGGATGGAGTCGTAAGCAATAGTGATAGAGCAGATAGAAGCAAACAACTCCGAATTTTATCAAACAAATTACAAAGAGCCTTTTATCAGAAATACCTTAACACTGAACACACTGCCTTATTCGAACAAGAAAATAAAGAAGGAATGTTATTAGGTTTTACTGATAATTATATAAAAATAAAAGTTCCTTTTAACGCTGAAAAATGCCGAACAAAACAAAAAGTACAATTACTTGAAATTGATACTGATGGTATAATGAAAGCCCAAATAATTTAAACTATGTACCCAACTATTAGTCACCTTATTTACGATTTATTTGGAATAAATATTCCACTTCCAATACAAACATTTGGCTTTTGGGTAGCAATTGCATTTCTAGTAGCTTCCTACTTATTATCTAAGGAATTAAAAAGAAAAGAAAAAGAAGGACACCTTAAAGCAACCAAGGTAAAAGTTACCATTGGGAAAGCCTTAGTACCTACTGATTTTATTGGAAGTGCATTTACAGGCTTCCTTTTAGGGTTTAAAGGTGTTGAAGCTGCCCTACATTATTCCGATTTAGTTGCAAACCCTCAGGATTTTATCCTTTCAGGAAGAGGAAACTTATTAGCAGGAGTACTTATTGCAGGAATATCTATTTACCTAAAATGGAAAGAAAACGAAAAAACAAAACTTGCTACACCAAAAGAAATTGAAAAAATAGTTCATCCTTTTGAGTTAGTAGGTAATATGACTATGGTTGCTGCTGTATCAGGGATTATTGGAGCTAAGATATTCCATAACTTAGAAAATATGGGCGAGTTTTTAGCTGACCCTATAGGGCAGCTTATTGCTTTTAGCGGACTTACTTTTTATGGAGGATTAATTGCAGGTGCTGGAGCTGTTATTTGGTATGCCAGAAAATACAAAATAAACATCCTACACCTTATTGATGCTGCCGCTCCTTCCCTAATGATTGCTTACGGGATTGGTCGTATTGGTTGCCAAATGTCAGGAGATGGAGATTGGGGGATTGATAACCTAGCACCTAAACCAGAGTGGATGTCGTTTTTACCCGATTGGATGTGGAGCTATACTTTTCCACACAATGTTATAAATGCAGGAATCCCTATTGAAGGATGCGTTGGGAATTTTTGTAATGAGCTTGCTAACCCAGTGTGGCCAACAGCTTTTTATGAAGTTGTAATGGCTACTCTTATCTTTGCTTTTCTTTGGAGCATCAGAAAACAAATTAAAGTTCCTGGAGTACTTTTCTTTATTTACTTAGCCTTTAATGGTGTGGAGCGTTTCTTTATTGAAAAAGTAAGAATAAATACTGAGTACAATATTTTAGGGGGTATTACTCAGGCTGAAATCATTTCATTTAGCTTGGTTTTAACAGGAATTGTTGGAGCTTTATATCTATACAAAAGAAACCAACAAGTTTAAAAGATTAAAAAAGCAACATTTTTATTATATTTGCTTCCTCTCAATGAAACTATTTATAAAACATATCACTATATACATTATCACTATATTAGTGCTTTTCCTTTCTGTAGGAGTTAACATTGTTAAGTGCAGTAATAAAAATAAAATCTGTAGCGTTGTAAAAACTAAACCGTGCAAAAAAAAAGTTACCTACTGTAATAAAACAATAGAGAAAAATCGCTGCGAACAAAAAAGAGAAGTAACTTGTAAAACCCAAGACAAAAATTGTGGGCAAAAAACCACCATTCACTTACAGTTTGATTTTGAAACAATTACCTCTAAAATTAATATAGTAGATAAATGTAAAGAACTTGCTCTTTTCAATCAAATAAACCAAGTATTAAATAATTTAATTCCTATAAAGCATAAAACTAAGTACACCATTTTTAGTGATGAATTATTATTAAACAAACCCATAATATCTGAGATACAAGTTTTCAGATTATAATAGAAATTAGTTTTCTGTTTCTTAGATAACTATAAAAATGCAGGAAATTTTTCCTACCAAATCAGAAAAACTGATTATAATCAATTAAAAAAATAAAAAAATATTAAAATGAAAAAATTATCAATCGTACTATTAGCATTCTTATTTATTGGAGCAGGAGCTGTTTCTGCTCAAACTGAAGGAGTTGTTACAACTACTGAAGAAGTAGAAATTACTAATGACCATAAAAAAGACTGTAAGGTTACAAAGAATGAAGATGGAAAACTTATTTGTGCTGATACAGGAAAAGAATGTACTCCAGAGCAGTTAGCTGCATGTAAAAAAGATGGAGATAAATGTTGCTCAAAAGAAGGAAAAACAAAATGTTCTAAAAAAGAAAGAAAAGCTTGTAAGAAAGACAAGAAAGCTTGTTCTAAAGAAGAAAAAGCTGCTTGTAAAAAAGCTGGAAAAAAATGTAGCTCAAAAAAAGACAAAAAATCTTGTAAAAAAGATGGAGACTTTGACTACGGAAAAACTCATGATTACGGTTCAGAAAAATCATCTTGTAGTAAATCTAAGAAATCTGCTAAGAAGAAATGTTGTTCAAAAGGAGATAGTGACAAAAAATGTTCTTCTAAGAAATAATACAATTTAATATTATTATAAAACCACACCCTATCGTGTGGTTTTTTTATACCTATACCTATGGAATTTTTACCAGAAAAAATTGAACAGTATGCAATTAATCATACTGAAAAAGAGCCCCAATTATTAGCAGAACTAAACCGAGAAACATGGGCTAATGTAATGATACCCCGTATGCTTTCAGGACACTTACAAGGCCGTATTTTATCAATGTTTAGTAAATTAGTGAATCCTACTAATATTATTGAAATTGGAACCTATACAGGCTACTCTGCCCTTTGCTTGGCCGAAGGACTAAAACCTAAAGGAAAGCTATATACCCTTGATATTAATGAAGAGTATACTGCTGTTGCACAGCGTTATTTTAACAAATCAGAACATAAAAATGCAATAAAACAACATATTGGAAATGCATTAGATATCATCCCTAAACTTGAGTGTAATTTTCAACTGGCATTTATCGATGCAGACAAAGAAAACTACTCTAAGTATTTCGATTTAATTATTGAAAAAATGGATATTGGTGGACTTATAATTGCTGATAATGTACTCTGGAGTGGAAAGGTAACAGATACTAAAAAAGATGAAGAAACTACAGCACTTGATAACTATAACAAGAAAATACTAAATAGCTCTAGAGTAGAAGCCGTACTCTTCCCTGTAAGAGATGGCTTAATGATTAGTAGAAAGATAAAGTAATTTCTTTGTTATAAAACATAAGTTCAATCTTTCAATATCCTTATTTTTGCGAGCAAATTATTTACAAACATGATCGACTTCAATAATATAAAGGTTGCTTTTTCAGATAAATCAGATACCGATTTAAACAAGGCCTACCTCCTATTTAAAACTATTAGCAATCCTGTTGTTTCAAAAACACTAACAGGATTAGTAAAAGTAGCTATGGGATTACACCTCCCTATAAAGCCAATAATCAAAGCTACTGTCTATAATCACTTTTGTGGTGGAGAAACAATAGAAGAAAGTCAGAAAGCAATAGATAAATTATGGAAATCTAAGATTGGGACTATATTAGATTTTTCTGCTGAAGGAAAAGAATCTGCTGAAGATTTTAATAGAGCACTACAACAAACCTTAGCTTCTATCGAAAAAGCTGCTACTACTGATAGTATTCCTTTTTCAGTATTTAAGCCTACTGGACTTTGTAAATTCTCATTACTTGAAAAAATTAGCAACAATACTCCTTTAAATAAAGAGGAAGAAGCTGAAAAAACTGCTTATGAAGCTAGAGTTGATGCCATTTGTAATTTAGCATTTACAAAAAATGTTCCTGTTTTTATTGATGCTGAAGAAAGTTGGATACAAGATGCTATTGATGCTCTTACAGAAGAAATGATGCAGAAGTATAATACTAAAAAAGCATTAATCTATAATACTGTTCAACTCTATAGGAATGATAGACTTTCCTACCTTAAAACATTAGTTAATAAAGGAAAAGAAAAACAATTTTTTGTAGGTGTTAAATTAGTAAGGGGTGCTTATCATGAGCAAGAAATAGAAAGAGCTAAAACAAAGAACTACCCTTGCCCAGTACATGTGATAAAAGAAAATACAGATGCTGATTACAATGCAGCTCTAGAGCTTTGTATTGCTAATATTGAAACCGTTGCTGTATGTGCAGGTACTCATAACGAACAGAGCTCTCAATTACTAGTTGATTTAATTGCAAAACATAAGCTAGATAAGAATGATAACCGTATTTACTTTTCTCAACTTTTAGGTATGAGTGACCATATCTCTTACAACCTTGCAAAGGTTGACTATAATGTAAGTAAGTATGTTCCTTATGGCCCTGTAAGAGATGTAATGCCCTACCTTATTAGGCGTGCTGAAGAAAATACTTCCATAGCAGGACAAATGGGTAGAGAATTAGAGAACATTATAGCAGAGAAAAAAAGGAGGAAAGAAAGGAAATAAAAACCTTAACTTTTGTAATTAATCATTACAAACCTCTTCTTCCTTATTAGCTGTAAAAGTCATTACTCTTACTGTATTTGGGGTATAGCAATATTCAAACTTTACTGCCAAATCATTAGTATTTACAGTATTTTCAACTACATAATACTGGCACGGCTCTCCATCCTTATCACTTAGATCAAAATTTACATTTCCATCTTCTAATACTAATAGTAAATCATCCTTAGTAATATTATAATATACAAGCTGGCACTCAGCCTGAGTAGTAAAGGTTGTACTATCATGCTCTAGATGTGTTATTACCCTTTGGTCAATATCAAAGTAGTCCATATAAGCATAAAAAGTATCCTTAAGTCTATTTTCAGGCCCCATTGATAGGAATATAATACTGATTAATGCTCCAAATCCAAAATATAAAAGTCTTCTTGCCATAATTTTATCTGCTTGTCATTATTAAATCTAAATCCACAAAAGGAATATTAAAGTTTTTTGCCAAAATTTCATTGGTTAATTTTCCGTGGCAAGTATACACTCCTTTTCTTAAATTTTCGTGTTTTCTTATAGCATGATCTACCCCACCTTCCTCACCTATTCGTAATAATATAGGAGTCAGTATATTAGATATTGCCATTGATGCTGTACGGGATACTCTTGATGTAATATTTGGCACACAATAATGCACTACATCATGTTTTATAAAAATAGGATGCTTATGAGAAGTTACTTCTGAGGTTTCAAAACAACCTCCTTGATCAATACTTACATCAATTACTACAGCTCCCTTTTTCATATCCATTACCATATCCTCACTTACTACACAAGGTACTTTTCCATTCCCAATTTGTAAGGCTGCAATTACTACATCTGCACGTTTTAGTGCTTTCCCTAATGCCTTAGGCGCTAGTGTTGAAGTGCTAATCTTCTGGTTAATATTATTTTGTAGCCTTCTTAGTTTTGTAAGAGAGTCATCAAAAACAATAACTGAAGCCCCTAACCCTAAAGAGGTACGGCAAGAATATTCACCAACAGTACCTGCCCCAATAATTACAACATTAGTAGGAGATAAACCTGTTATTCCTCCTAACATTAGTCCTTTTCCTTTACTTGAGTTAGACAGGTATTCACCAGCAATAAGTACAGCTGTATTTCCTGCAATTTCACTCATACTCCTTACAATAGGAACTTTATTGTGTTTATTCTTTATAAATTCAAAACCAAAAGAAGTTATCTCCTTTTTAACCAAAGTCTTAAAATAATCAACTTCTTGTGTACTCATTTGAACTGCAGAAATAAGCCCTTGCCCTCTTTGGATTAAGTTAAGCTCTTCTTTTGTTGGAGGCTCAATTTTTAAGATAAAGTTTGCTTTAAATACCTCTTCTTTTGAATACGCAATTTGTGCTCCTTTATTACTATACTCATTATCAGGAAAATTAGCTACTGCCCCTGCTCCTGTTTCTATAATTACGCTATGTCCATTTGCAACAAGTAAACCTACCGAATCAGGAGTCAAACTCACTCTATTTTCTTGAAAAGAAGACTCTTTTGGAATACCAATCTCTAAATGTTTAAAATTAGGTTTTACCTCAAGCATTTCTTCTTTTGGAAGTATTCCAAACGAACTAAATATTTTCTCTTTACTCATGTCTTAGATTAGTATTTTAATACCCCTTTTATTACCTTCTAAATTCATTTCAATACGAACTACATCATCATCAATTAAACCTGAAATACGTTCGGGCCACTCAATAAAACAATAATCTGAACTATAAAAATATTCTTCATATCCCATATCATAAGCCTCTTGTTCATCTTCAATTCTATAAAAATCAAAATGATAGATTTTATTTTTATCATCAATATGATATTCGTTTACAATTGAAAAAGTAGGACTACTAATAACATCATTGGTGCCTAATTGCAAAGATAAAGCTTTTATTAAAGTAGTTTTACCTACTCCCATATCACCATAAAAAGCAAACTTTTTATGAGGTAAAGTTGCTTTAATAATTTGTTTTGCAACAGCATCAAGCTGCTCTAGATTTTCAGCAAAAAGAGTAATAGGCATCTATTTTGTCTTTAAAGTAATAATAGGGATTAACATTTCTTCCATAGATATTCCCCCATGTTGATAGGTGTTTTTATAAAATTTTACAAACTGGTTGTAATTATTCTGATACACAAAATACATATCTTCTTTTGCAAAGATATACTTACTGCTTACATTTTGTATTGGCAAATAGTAATCTAAAGGCTTATCCATCTCAAAAACATCTCCTTTTTGAAAATCAAGGTTCTTACCTTGTTTGTACCTTAGGTTAGTATTTACACTCCTATCTCCAATTACTTTACTAGGTTTATTTACATTTATTGTTCCATGATCAGTGGTTATGATTAAGTTTGCTTTTTGCTTAGCTATCTGCTTCATCATCTCTTTTAGTGGAGAATGACTAAACCATGATGCTGTAAGTGAACGATATGCTGAATCATCGTCAGCAAGCTCCTTAATTACTTTCATATCTGTTCTAGCATGAGAAAGCATATCAACAAAATTATATACAATTACATTTAGCTCATTATTTTTCATGTTTGGCATACGCGTTACAACTTTCCTACCTGCATCAAGATTTGTAACTTTAGTATATGAGAACTTACTACTCCCCTTCCCTAGTCGTTGTAAGTTATCTGATAAAAATTGTTCTTCAAACATGTTTTTCCCTCCTTCATCTTCATCATTTTTCCACATTTTTGGAAATCGTTTCTGCATCTCGGAAGGTAACATTCCAGAAAAAATAGCATTACGAGCATATTGTGTTGCTGTAGGTAATATACTAGTATACATCTCATCTTTTATTACTTCAAAATCCTCTAATACTGATGGCTCTATTATTTTCCATTGATCATACCTCAAATTATCAATCACAATCAAATAAGTAGTTTTTCCTTCTTCCATTTGAGGCACTACCTTTTTTCTAATTAAATTATGGGACATTAAAGGGGCTTCCTTCCCTTGTATCCAATCTTTATAATTGTTTTTTATAAAGCGAAAAAACTGAGTATTTGCCTCACTTTTTTGCATATTTAATATTTGCTCTACACTTTCATCCCCTGCCTTATCTAATTCTAATTCCCAGTAAGTTAGCTTCTTAAAAATATCATACCATTCCTGTTTATTTAAAGGTGAAGATAAAGACATACTAATATTCCTAAAATCTTGCTGATAGTTTCTAGTTGTTTTTTCTTCTACCAACCTATTTGTATCAATATTCTTTTTTATTGCAAGTAATATTTGACTTGGATTGACTGGTTTTATCAAATAATCAGCAATTTTAGAACCAATTGCTTCCTCCATTATACTCTCTTCCTCACTTTTAGTAATCATTATTACAGGAATATTTGGGAACTTTTCTTTAACAATTGTTAAAGTTTCCAACCCTGATAATCCAGGCATATTTTCATCCAGAAAAATTAAATTATAGCTTTCTTCCTCTAACAATTCCAAAGCTTCATCACCACTCTTTGCAGGGGTAACATCATAGCCTTTACCCTTTAAATAAATAATGTGTGGCTTTAATAAATCAATCTCATCATCTGCCCAAAGTATTCTTATCATATTTTATTTGTTTATAGTTTACAAAAATTAAAAAAAATCCGTTATTTGCCTATATGCAAAACAGAAAAAAAGATAAAATAATTAATGACCCTATTTATGGTTTTATTAAACTTGATAAAGGTATCATTACTGACCTAATTGACCATCCTTATTTTCAAAGATTACGAAAAATAACTCAACTAGGGCTTTCTTACCTAGTTTACCCAGGAGCACACCATACTCGTTTTCAACATGCCATAGGCTGTATGTACCTTATGAATAAGGCAATTATTCAAATACAAAACAAAGGTCATGAAATAACTAAAGATGAGGCCGAAGCTTTAAAAGTAGCAATTCTATTACACGATATTGGGCACGGACCCTTTTCTCATGCTTTAGAACATTCTATAGCTTCAAATATTTCGCATGAACACCTTTCTTCTCTTTTTATGCAAAAGCTTAACGAGCAATTTAACGGAAAATTATCTCTAGCTATTGAAATATTTAATAATAAACATAAAAAGAAGTTTTTGCACCAACTAGTATCTTCACAACTAGACATGGACAGATTAGATTATTTAAAAAGAGATAGTTTTTTTTCAGGAGTTACTGAAGGAAATATTGGAACAGAACGTATCATAAATATGCTTGATGTTGTTAATGACAATTTAGTTGTTGAAGAAAAAGGAATATACTCTATTGAAAAATTTTTAATTGCCAGACGCCTAATGTACTGGCAGGTTTATCTACATAAAACTGTTATTGCTGCTGAACATATGCTTATTAAAGTACTTAAAAGAGCAAAGGAATTAATAACTAATGGCAAAAAACTTTACACTACTCCTAACCTCTTTGTTTTCCTTAATAACAACTATAATATTGATGACTTCAATAATAACCCTTCTCTTTTAGATAATTTTGCTCAGTTGGATGATTTTGACATCTACTCTTGTTTAAAATACTGGAAAAATAATAATGATTTTATTTTATCCTCATTATCAAATATGATTTTAGACCGTAAATTATTAAAAATAAAAATACAAAACACCCCATTCAACACTACTGAAATTAATAAAGAAGTAACAAGGGTTATGCAACAATATAATATTACTAAAAAAGAAGCTGAATATTTTATTTTCTCTGATAAAGTAAGTAATAGCACTTATAATATAGAAAAAGCAAATATTAATATTTTAATGAAAAACGGCAACATTGTAGATATTACTGAAGCATCTGACCAGTTTAATATTGATGCCTTAAATAAAACAATAAATAAATATTTTTTGTGCTACCCTACACAAAATTAAATTCCTTAAATATGAATCTCCCTTATAACCTAATAAAACCACTCAAATTTATTAAGTTTGCAGCATGAAATTTACTGCACATCAAATAGCTGAGATCTTAAATGGAGACATTGTGGGTAATGCTGAGGTTGAAGTACACTCCTTATCAAAAATTGAAGAAGGGAAAAAAGGTGATTTATGTTTCTTATCCAATCCTAAATATACTCCATTCATTTACACATCATCTGCTTCAATAGTTATTGTAAATAAAGATTTTTCACATGATAAAGATATAAGTGCTACCTTAATTAAGGTTGATGATGCTTATTCTTCTTTTAGCCAACTTCTTGAAATTTATAATAAAATGAAATTCAATAAGGTAGGAATTTCTAAAAATGCAGACATCGATGATAATGCTAAAATAGGTAACGATGTATTTATTGGAGCTTTTTCATCTATATCTGAAGGAGCTATTATAGGAAACAATGTTAAAATATATCCTAATTGCTATATTGGAGAAAATGTACATATTGCTGATGGAACTATCCTTTTTTCTGGAGTAAAAGTATATCATGACTGCAAAATTGGTGCTAATAATATTATACACTCTGGTGCAATTATAGGTTCAGATGGATTTGGCTTTGCTCCTGATAAAGACAACAACTACGCTAAAATTAGTCAAATTGGTAATGTGGTAATAAATGATGATGTAGAAATTGGTGCAAACACTACAATTGATAGGGCAACTATGGGATCAACTAAAATTGGCACAGGTGTAAAGCTTGATAACTTAATACAAATAGCACATAATGTTGAAATAGGAGAACATACCGTAATTGCAGCTCAAGTTGCCATTGCAGGCTCTTCAAAAATAGGAAAAAAATGTATGATTGGTGGACAAACTGCTATTGCAGGACACCTAAGTATTGCTGATGAAGTTAAAATTGCAGGGCAAAGTGGAATAGCTACCTCTATCACTAAAGAAGGAAAGATTGTACAAGGTGCTTTAGCTTTTGACATAAAAGATTTCCAAAGATCATATATAATATTTAAGAAACTACCTGAAATTTATAAAATGCTAAATAAACGACAAGCATAATGAATCAAAAAACAATAAAAAATAAAACCTCAATTTCTGGTGTAGGAATTCATACAGGAGTAGCAACAAACCTTACTTTATTACCAGCAAAAGCTAATACTGGAGTTCGTTTCATTAGAATTGATTTAGAAGGAAAGCCTATAATAAAAGCTGATGTTGATAATGTTTATTCTACCAACAGAAGTACTAACCTAAAAACAAATAAAGCAGAAATACATACAGTTGAACATGTGCTTGCTGCAATTGTAGGTGCTGGTATAGATAATATTATTATTGAAGTTGATAATATGGAAGTTCCTATACTTGATGGAAGCTCAAAAGATTTCTCTGACTTAATAGATAAAGAAGGTGTAGAAGAATTAAATGCAGAAAAGAAATTCTACGAAATTAAAAGAAAAATATCTTTTACTGATAAAGAGACAGGAACTATAATTACAGCTACACCTGCTGATGAGTACCAGGTTGAAGTAATTATTGACTATGATTCTAATACATTAGGTGTACAAAAAGCTGCACTTAATACTATTAGTGATTTTAAAGATAATATTGCATGCTCTAGAACATTTTGCTTTTTACATGAGCTAGAACAATTACTAGATCATGATCTTATAAAAGGTGGAGATGTAAATAATGCAATTGTAATTGTTGAGGGAGAAATTGCTCCTGATAAACTTAATAAACTTGCTAAAACATTTAACAAAACCGATATTCATGTACAAGAAGGCGGTATATTAAATAATTTAGAATTAAGACATGATAATGAACCTGCACGTCATAAACTACTAGATGTTATAGGTGATTTATCTCTTTTAGGAATGCCCATAAAGGGTAAAATAACAGCTATAAAACCAGGACATAAAAACAATACTCTATTCGCAAAACAAATTAAGAACTTAATGATAGAAGATATGAAAAAAACAGCACCAGAAATAGATTTTAATACTCCACCAATGTATGACAAAGAAAAGATTAAAGCAATCTTACCTCATAGGGAGCCATTTTTATTTATTGATGAGATTAGAAAAATTGGTGAAGACTTTATAATCGGAACAAAGTTTGTAACTGCCGATGAAGATTACTTTAGAGGACATTTCCCAGGAGAACCTGTTATGCCAGGAGTTTTACAACTAGAAACAATGGCACAAGCTGGAGGGGTACTTATTTTAAACTCTGTTGAAAATCCTGAAGATTATCTTACTTTCTTTATGAAAATTGACAATGCTAAATTTAAACAAAAAGTTACACCTGGAGATACTATGATATTTCGTTTAGACTTAATTTCTCCTATTAGACGAGGGCTTTGTCACATGCATGGAAAAGGATTTGTTAATGGAAAAATTGTTGTTGAAGCTGATTTATTAGCTCAAATTGCACCTAAAAAATAAACTATGATACAACCACTTGCTTACGTACATCCCAATGCAAAAATTGCCGATAATGTTGTTATTGACCCTTTTGTGACTATTGGAAAAAATGTTGAAATTGGAAAAGGAACTTGGATAGGATCTAATGTTACTATTATGGAAGGTGCTCGAATTGGAGAAAATTGTAGAATTTTCCCAGGAGCAGTTATTGCAGGAGTGCCTCAGGATTTAAAATTTGAGGGAGAAAAATCCTTAGCGATAATTGGAAACAATACTACTATTAGAGAATGTGCTACCATTAACAGAGGAACATCTGCTAGTGGAAAAACTGTTGTAGGAGAAAATTGTTTAGTTATGGCCTATGCTCACATTGCACATGACTGTATTATTGGAAATAATTGCATCATAGTAAATAGTGTTGCCCTAGGAGGACATGTTACTATGGGTGATTATGCTATTGTTGGTGGTTTATCAGCTGTACATCAGTTTGTAAGCATTGGGAAACATGCAATGGTATCAGGAGGTTCTTTAATAAGAAAAGATGTTCCTCCTTATGTAAAAGCAGCTCGTGAACCACTTTCTTATGTTGGAATCAACTCTATTGGATTAAGAAGAAGAGGGTTTACAAGTGAAAAAATAAAAGAAATTCAAGATATATTCAGAATTTTATATCAAGATAACAATAATAATACACAAGCATTACTAAGAATTGAAACTGAACTAACTGCTTCTCCTGAGCGTGATGAAATTATCTCATTTGTACAGAAATCAGGAAGAGGAATTATGAAAGGTTACAATCAAAAATAAACAATAAAACTATGGCAACTACAGCAGATTTTAGAAACGGATTATGTTTTAACCACAATGGAGAACCTTGGAAAATTGAATCTTTCCTGCACGTAAAACCTGGAAAAGGACCTGCATTTGTAAGAACAAAAATTAGAAACCTAAATACAGGAAGACTTTTAGAAAATACTTTTACATCAGGTGTTAAAATTGATGTAATTAGAGTTGAAAATAGAAAATATCAATTCCTATATGCTGAGGGAAATGATTATCATTTAATGAACAATGATGATTATGAGCAAATAATGATGCAAAAAGATTTTATTGATAATGTTCATTTTTTAAAAGAAGGAGGAACAGTAGAAGTTCTTTTTCATGCTGATGAAGGAATGCCTTTATCTGCACAAATCCCATCACATGTAGTATTAGAAATTACATTTACTGAACCTGGAGTAAAAGGAAATACAGCAACTAATGCTACTAAGCCTGCTACAACAGAAAGTGGAGCAACAGTTAATGTCCCTCTTTTTATTAATGAGGGAGATAAAATCAAAATTGACACCGAAAAAGGTGCTTACATTGAAAGAATAAAAGAATAAAAATGAAAAAACACAATTTTTCAGCAGGACCATGTATCTTACCACAAGAAGTTTTAAAACAAGCTTCTGAAGCTGTACTTAACTTCAACAATGACAATCTATCATTAATAGAAATATCACATAGAAGTGCTCCTTTTGTTCAAGTAATGGAAAAAGCGCAAACTTTAGTAAAAGAATTATTAAATGTTCCTGAAGGATATTCAGTACTTTTCCTTCAAGGTGGTGCTTCATTAGAATTTTTAATGGTCCCATTTAATTTAATGAAAGAAAATGGAAAAGCTGCTTATACTAATACAGGAACTTGGGCAAAAAAAGCAATTGCTGAAGCTAAGAGTTTTGGAGAAGCTATAGTTGTTGGAGACTCATCAGATAAAAACTACAACTACATTCCTAAAGGTTATGATATTCCTGCCGATGTAGATTATTTCCATTGCACTTCAAACAATACTATTTATGGTACTCAAATAAAAGAATTCCCTACCACTCCTACCCTTATGGTTTGTGATATGAGTTCTGATATTTTTAGCAGACAAATTGATGTCAGTAAATTTGACTTAATTTATGCTGGAGCACAAAAAAACATGGGCCCAGCAGGTGCTACGCTTGTTATTGTAAAAGATGAAATACTAGGAAAAACAGGAAGAAACATTCCTACTATGTTAGACTACAATACGCATATTAGTAAAGAGAGTATGTTTAATACTCCACCAGTATTCCCTATCTATGTTTCTATGCTAACACTAGAGTGGTTAAAAAATAAAGGTGGTGTTACTGCTATTGAAAAAATGAATCAAGAAAAAGCTGATTTATTATACAATGAAATTGACCGTAACTCTTTGTTTACAGGAGCTGCTAATAAAGAAGATAGATCCAATATGAATGTTACCTTTTTACTTACAGACACTAGTAAGGAAGAAGCATTTAACAAAATGTGGAATGCAGCAGGAATTAGCGGAATAAAAGGACATAGATCAGTTGGAGGGTACAGAGCCTCAATTTATAATGCTATGCCAATAGAAAGCATACAAGTGTTAGTAGATACAATGCAAAAATTAGAACAGAATTAAAATGATAAATATATTAGCAAACGATGGAATCTCACAATCTGGGATTGATGCTTTAAAAGAAAAAGGATTTAATGTAGTAACTGAAACTGTTGCTCAGGAAGACTTAATAAATACTATTAATACCGAAAACTATGAAGTACTTTTAGTAAGAAGTGCTACTACTGTTCGTAAAGATTTAATTGATGCTTGCCCTAACCTTAAGATTATTGGAAGAGGTGGTGTTGGTATGGATAATATTGATGTAGATTATGCTAGAGAAAAAGGAATAAATGTAATTAATACTCCTGCTGCATCTTCAGCATCAGTAGCTGAACTTGTTTTTGCACATTTATTTGGTATGGTTCGTTTCTTATTTGATGCTAATAGACAAATGCCATTAAGTGGTGACACTGATTTTAAAACCCTAAAGAAATCATATGCTAGTGGTAAAGAGCTTGCTGGAAAAACATTAGGTATTATTGGATTTGGTCGTATTGGGCAAGAAGTTGCAAAAAGAGCTATAGGACTAGGAATGAATGTAAAAGCTCATGACAAGTTTATTAATGAAGCTAATATTACCTTAGAATTCTTTAATGGGGATAAAAAGTCTTTTACTATAGAAACTGAAAGCTTAGAGGAAGTATTGTCAAATGCTGATTTTGTGAGCTTGCACATCCCTAAAATCGGAGATAAAGCTGTTATTGGAGCAGAAGAAATTGGGATGATGAAAACAGGAGCAGGAATTATTAATACTGCTAGAGGTGGCGTTATAGATGAAACTGCTTTAATGTTTGCGCTAGACAAAGAAAAATTAGCTTATGCAGGACTTGATGTATTTGAAAATGAGCCTAACCCAACTATACACTTGTTAATGCATAATGCAATATCATTAACACCACATATTGGAGCAGCAACACTAGAAGCTCAAGATAGAGTTGGAACAGAACTAGCTGATCAAATTTGCACGCATTTTAATAAATAAAAATGGCTCAGATTCGTCCATTTAAAGCAATACGACCAACACGAGATAAAGCTAATTTATTAGCCTCAAGGTCATATCTTTCCTATTCAGATGAAATACTAAAAGAAAAGCTAGAGCACAACCCATATACCTTCCTACACATCATTAATCCTGATTATAATGATAAAATAAAACAAACAGGAATCCCAAAATTTGAAATGGTAAAAGAAAAGTTTCAAGCTTTTCAAGAAGATGGAATTTTAATCCAAGATAAAGAAGAAACATTCTATATCTACGAACAAAGAAATGGGTCAAAAATTTACTCAGGAATTATTGCTGCTACAGCAGTAGCAGATTATCTTGATGATAAGATTAAAAAACATGAACACACTCTTACTCATAAGGAAGAAATGTTCAGAAACTATTTAAATACAACAGGGTTTAATGCTGAGCCAGTATTGCTCTGCTATAAAGAAAATGATAGCATCAATACTATCATTAAATATTATCAAGCATTAAGGTCGGAATATGAATTTGCTACTACTAATAAGGCAGTTCATAAATTATGGCTTGTAAATAACAAGCAACATATTAATCAGATTATAACTGCCTTTGAAACTATTGATAAGTTGTACATTGCTGATGGACATCATAGATGTGCCTCCTCTGCCCTATTATCAAAAGATAAAGACACTGATTTAAGCAATTACTTCATGAGTTTTCTTATTGCAGAGAACCAATTAAACATTATCAATTTTAATCGTTTAATAAAGCAATTAAATGGCTTATCTGCTGAAGAGTTTATTAAAAAAATAGAGCTTAGCTTCACAACTAAAATAATTGATACTAATGTTTATAGTCCTACTAGTAAAGATGAAATAAGTATGTACTTAGAAGGAAAATGGTATTCCTTAATTATAAAAGATAGCTTAGTAAACCAAGACCCTGTAAGTAAGCTAGATCCTGCAATATTATCTAATAATATACTTGCTCCAATCTTAAACATCATTGATGAAAAGACAGATAAAAACATAGTATTTGAAGCAGGAACTACTCCCCTTACATCAATTAAAAATAAAATAGATAATAGCGAATTTTCTGTAGCTTTTATTTTAAAACCTATACCTATAGAGTCTTTAAAAGAAGTAGCAGATAATAATGCATTTATGCCTCCTAAAAGCACCTATATTGAACCTAAATTAAGATCAGGACTAACCATATACCCTCTTGAATAATGGCTATCTCAAGTCAACTAACAACAATAAAAGAAACACTCCCTAAAGAGGTTACCTTAGTTGCTGTTTCTAAAACAAAACCTGAGGCTGATATACAAGAAGCTTATAAAGCAGGACAAAGAATTTTTGGAGAAAATAAAGTACAAGAACTAGCCCAAAAAGCTGAACACCTACCCAAAGATATTAAATGGCATATGATTGGCCATTTACAAACAAATAAAGTAAAGTACATTGCGCCATTTGTAGCTTTAATACATGGTGTGGACTCTTTAAAATTATTAACTGAGATAAATAAAAGAGCAGCCCAGAATAATAGAACAATCAACTGTCTTATACAAGTTCACATTGCCCAAGAAAGCTCAAAATTTGGCTTTGGAATTGATGAAATTGAAGAAGTATTATCTCAAGCAAAAGCACTTAAAAATATTAAGATTAAAGGACTAATGGGTATGGCTAGTTTCACAACAGATACCAAGCAAATTACTCAAGAATTTAAGCTGCTAAAAGATACTTTTGAAACTATCAAAAATACAGAAATAGACATACTCTCTATGGGAATGAGTGGAGATTATACAATTGCTATTAACCAAGGTAGCACTATGATTAGAGTAGGAAGTGCTATATTTGGAAACAGAAAATAAATAATATGAAAAAAATAATTAGTACAACAAAAGCTCCTGCAGCTATAGGCCCATATAGCCAAGCTGTACTTAGTGGAGATACTCTTTATTGTTCAGGTCAAATTGCAATTAATCCTGAAACAGGAAATTTAGTAATGGATACTATTACTAATGAAACCAATCAAGTAATGCAAAATATAACTGAAGTATTAAAAGCTGCTGAGATGGATTTTACTAATATCGTAAAATGCTCTATTTTTATGAAGGATATGGGAGACTATGCTGAAATAAATGAAGTGTACGCTAAGTATTTTACTGTAGATCCTCCTGCAAGAGAAGCTGTACAAGTTTCAGTACTCCCCTTGAATGTAAATGTTGAAATTTCTGTAATTGCTGTAAAATAATGAAGTTAGCCCAAGAAATAATTGCAGGTAGCAGAACTGCCCTTGGGCAAGGAATAACACTTATAGAAAGTGCCTTAACTGAGCATCAAAAACAAGCACAAGAATTGATTGCTGCTTGCTTACCTTATAGTGGAAAAGCTATAAGAATTGGAGTAACTGGAGTCCCAGGAGTTGGAAAAAGTAGTTTTATTGAAGTATTCGGTAAAATGCTTACTCAAAAAGGAAAGAAAGTTGCTGTTTTAGCAATTGACCCTACAAGTGAACGCACACAAGGTAGTATCTTAGGTGATAAAAGCCGTATGCATGAACTTGCAGCAGATAAGAATGCTTTTATTCGTCCTAGCCCAAATGGAGGAACTTTAGGAGGTGTAGCTAATAAAACTCGTGAAAGCATTATTCTATGTGAGGCAGCAGGCTTTAATATTATACTAATAGAAACTGTTGGTGTAGGACAAAGTGAAACTACAGCAAGTAACTTAGTAGATTTCTTTTTATTACTTATGCTTGCCGGAGCTGGTGATGAGTTACAAGGAATAAAAAGAGGAATTATGGAACTAGCTGATGCCTTAGTAATTACAAAAGCTGATAATGAAAATATACTAAAAGCTAAAAATGCTGCATTAGAATATAAAAGAGCATTACACCTCTTCCCTGCTATGGAAAATGGCTGGATACCTCAAGTAAGTACTTGTTCTTCTGAAGAAAAAACTGGACTCAATACTATTTGGGATACTATTGAGAAACACAAAAACCAAATGCAAGCAAATGGTTATTTTGTAAATAACAGAACACAACAAAATAAGTATTGGCTACACCACATTATTAAAGAAGAACTAGGTAATAAAAAATATCAACAGCTTTTAACTACTCATAAACTTTCAGAACTGGAGCAAGAATTAGAACATAAAACTATTTACCAAATTTTAGAAGAGTTATAATTACTCAATAATTATTCTTTTTTCTACTGTTCCATTTTCATATATTTCAATAAAAGGATTATTGCTTTTAGGTTTTGTTTCTCTCCCTAATACATCAACTATTTTAAGTAACTCTCCTTTAGGTTTTTCTTGACTTATCTCATTTGTTGCTGTAACACCATTTGCATCTGTTTTAATTAGCCAGATATCTTTATCACTCTTTTCTGCCCCAATTATAAAACCTCCATCAGTTGTTTGGGCTACACTTATCCCCTTGTCCTTTGATAACTCCCCTCCATATGATTTCTCCCACAATTTATTCCCTAAGCTATCAATAGCTAGTAAATAAACTTCTGAAAAACCTAAAAAAGATGTAGTTTTAGTACCGATAACAACAAAATCACCTGAGGAGGTTTCAATAACTGAATTTGCTATATCATTATACTGATCACCATAAATTCTTGTCCAAAGTGTATCACCAAAAGCATTAGTTTTTATAAGAAGTATATCCCTTTCATTTCCAAGTTTTGAAATACCTCCTACTATAAGACACCCACCATCAATTGTTTGTATAATATCTTTTACAACATCATTCTCTGAGAAATAATATTTTCTACTCCATAAACTATCTCCAAACTCATTACTCTTATTTAAAAACAAACTATCATTATCTTTTCCAATAAAGAAATACCCCCCATCAGAAGCAGAAATAATTGAATTGGATTGAATAACATTAACTGACCACAAGTAATTAAAATTAATATCCAGTGTAATTAAAAAGTTAGAACAATAAATAGTATAAGTGCTATCAGAGATTTTTATAATTTTTCCATCTTTGTACCAATCAAACATAGGTAAACATTGATTAGGTTCATTAAATAATGTACTACCCTGTTGATTTATAATCTTAGTTCTGGAATTAAGTAACAAAAAAATATCCCCTATTTTAGTTACTCCCATCTCAATAGGAGCAATAAATGGATCATTACTATTAAGGTGACTAAGACAATAATCCTCAATTTTCCATTCCTCTATTCCATTATAGTCAGTCTTTAAAACTCTATAGCCATAAACACTTGACCAATTTTCCATATGAGCAGAAGTATGATTCCATGAATTATATGCTCCTAATAATACAAAGCCACCATCAGAGACTTCAAGGGCATTAACTGTTCTCCAAACATTTCCTGTATAAGTGCCAGAACCTGAAGAGTTAGTATAAACAGTACTCCATTGTCCAAAACTGAACAGGGGAAGACAAAATAATATAAAAAGTAGTTTTTTCATTCAATTATTATTCGTTTTTCTACTGTTCCATCACTAAAAATATAAAATAATAAAGTGTTTTTTCTTTGAGTAGATTCTTTACCAATTACATCTACTACTCTAACAAGAGTTTTTGTTATAGCAGGTTTGTGTATAGTGTCTGTAATATTTGTATCAATGACATTATTATAATTACAATCTTCACTAAAATAGTGATGAGAATTTGTATTTTCATAGTAAGTCCTTTTAAACCAATAAATTGCATAAGCTGAATCTTCAACTTCAATACAATCTAAATATGGATTATTTCTAACAAAAAAAGCTCTATTATCATCCCATTCAGGAGAAGAATAAACAATACTACTTAAATTAATCTTAAGATATTTTAAATACCCATTCCTAGCATAAAAAGAATATAAGTTATGTTTACTTAAATCTAAACTCTCTATACTATCATTTTCTATTTTCAAATACCTTAACTCTAGGTTGTCAGATAAATCCAATTCTTTTAACCTTGTATTATTTAGACTTAAAGACCTAAGAGAAGTACAATCACTTAAATCTATTGATAAAATAGGATTAAGATAACAAGATAAAGCCTTAAGTTTATTTAATCCAGCTACTTCCATTCGAAATATGTCATTGTTCACACACTGAATCTGCTCAATATTTGAAAAGGATCTTAAGTCAAGATATTTTAGAGCATTATTATTACAATGCAATAAATATAGTTCTGGATGAGTCCCAAAAGTAATTGTATCTAAAGCAACATTATCATTAAAAATGATACGCTGCAAATTATCTAGTTTATTAATATTAACACTTGAAGTCTTAAGATTAATTACTGCTAATTCTTCAATATTTACAAAAGCATTTATCCCTGTTAAGTCATAAATTTCAACCCCATCAAGAAATAAGTATTTTACATTTTCTATCTTATTTAAACTTACTGAATCATTATTTTGAATTCCATCTCCCCAGCCCCTAAGTTCTATAATTTCTTCAAATACATCATCAGGAATATAAGCTTTCTGAGCTGATGCTAATACTGGTAATACAAATAATATTAATACTAGTTTTTTCATTCAATAATTATTCTTTTTTCTACTGTTCCGTTTTCATAGATATAAAAAAGTGGTGTATTACTTACTGCATTTGTTTCTCGGCCTAACACATCTACTATTTTTAGTAAATTCCCTTTACTCATCTCTTTATCAACATCGTTAACAGCTGTAACACCATTAGCATCTGTTTTCATAAGAATCATTCGCTTATTATTTCTTAAACCAGAAATAATGAACCCTCCACCTGTAGAGTTCTCAATATTTATACCTTTTGTTTTAATATTAGCAAGGCCATATTTTTTATCCCAAATTAAATTACCTAAAGTATCAACTAAGACTAAATAAATATTTGATTCTACATTATTTATGTAAGCCGTACCAATTATAGCAAAATTTCCATTTGAAGTTTCAACTACTGAACTTGCCAATAAACCATCTTGCTTATCTATACTATTTGTAAAAAGTGTATCGCCATTAACATTAATTTTAAAAAAGGAAATATCACCAGATTCTGATCCAATTATTACTAGGTTACTATCAACAGTCTTAATAATATCACCTACTTGAAATGTTCCTGGTGAATTATAGATTCTAGTCCATAAGCTATCTCCAGTAAAACCTCTTTTTTGAATTACTAAATTAGAATCAGATTCTCCTACGATCACAAAACTACTATCATGAGCCTGTACAACTGACGATGAATTGCTCAAAGCTATTTGAAAATCGATATCTAAGTTTGAATTAAATTTTATGAGGCTTGGCTCATAATATATATTAAATGGTGAAGGGATATAAAACTCTCTTTTATATAAGAATATATAGCCACTATCTAGTGTTAAATCAATATCCCCATAATTATCAAAATATATAGCATCATAATAAAAAGGATAATTCTTATTAAGAATTTGATTACCATAAAGGTCAAGAATTTTTATTCCACTATCATAAAATATTATAATATTACCATCAATTGTATTAGACACTTTCCATATATATTCAGAATTCGGATAAGCTCCCCCATCCCACACAGAATAACCCCATTCTTTCACACCATACTCATCTGTTTTTATTATATCATACCCATACCCATATTGGTAATTATGTTGAGACTGAGGGACATAATAAGAAGAGAAATTATTTCCTCCAATGAGACAACCAGCATCTGAAGTTTCCAGAACACCATTTACAGTTCTAATATCATACCAATTATTATATACATTAGTCCACTGCCCAAAACTAAGTAGCGGCAAGAAAAATAAAATAATCAATATTTTTTTCATAGCTTTTCTTTTAAGATTAAGACTTAAAAAATACATATTGCTTCAAAGGTAATAAAAAAAGTTAAATCGACAAAAATTAGTTACATTTGCCCCAGTAAAAACCACAAGAAATTAGCATGACAAAAGTATCCGATAGATTAAATCGATTATCCGAATCAGCAACCCTAGCAATGGCACGTATGAGCCGAGAATTAAAAGCAGAAGGACATGATGTAATAGCCCTAAGTTTAGGAGAGCCTGATTTTGACACTCCCGATTTTATTAAAGAAGCAGGGAAAAAAGCTATTGATGCTAATTTCTCTCATTACACTCCTGTACCTGGATTACCTGAATTAAGAAATGCTATTGTTACAAAATTTAAAAGAGATAATAACTTAGAATATACTGCTGATCAGATTGTTACTTCTACAGGAGCAAAACAATCATTAGCAAATGTATGTTTAAGTTTATTAAACCCTGGAGATGAAGTACTACTTCCTTGTCCTTATTGGGTAAGCTATGCTGAAATTGTAAAACTTGCAGAGGGTGTTCCTGTTGAAGTTCCTTCATCTATAGCATCTGACTTTAAAGTTAGCCCTGAAGAACTAGAAGCTGTTATTACACCAAATACTAAACTTTTAATGTTCAGTTCGCCTTGTAACCCAAGTGGAACAGTTTATACAAAATCAGAATTAGAAGCTATTGCAAAAATGTTAGAGAAATATCCTGATATTTATGTAATTGCAGACGAAATATACGAACATATTAACTTTACAGAAGGGCACTTTAGCATGGGAACTATCCCTAGTATGAAAGAAAGAACAATTACTGTAAACGGTGTTTCTAAAGGATTTGCAATGACGGGTTGGCGACTTGGTTTCATAGGAGCACCACTTTGGATTGCAAAAGCTTGTAATAAAATACAAGGTCAGGTTACCTCGGCAACTTGTGCAATTACACAAAAAGCTGGAGAAACTGCAATGCTTGCCAATCCTAAAGAAGTAACTGGAGCAATGAAAGCTACTTTCCTTGCTAGAAGAAATATGATCTTGGAAGAATTAAATGCTATTGAAGGTATTCAGTGTAATATTCCTCAGGGTGCATTTTATGTATTCCCAGATATAAGTTATTATTTTGGAAAGTCTGATGGCACAACAACCATTAATAATGCTAATGATTTATGCATGTATCTTCTTAATAATGCTCATGTAGCTTTTGTTGCTGGTGATGCTTTTGGGAACCCTGAGTGCATACGAATTTCTTATGCTGCTTCAGATGAAAAGTTAATGGAAGCTATGAAAAGAATAAAAAAATACTTAGCTAAACTTAATTAATGGACTTTAACAAACTACTAGAAGAGTTTAACACTAAAAAAGCACTTATTGTAGGTGATGCTATGATAGATGCATATATGTGGGGAGCAATAAACCGTATGTCCCCTGAAGCACCTGTTCCTGTAGTTGATATTCAAAAACATGAAAACAGACTAGGTGGTGCTGCAAATGTTGCTCTTAACCTAAAATCATTAGGTGCAGAACCTATACTCTGCTCAGTAATTGGAGCCGATGAAAAAGGAATATTATTTAAGAACTTAATGCAAGATGCTAAGCTCTCTACAAAGGGAATACTAATAGCATCAGAAAGAAAAACTACCGTAAAAACACGTGTAATTGCTAACGACAAACATCAATTACGAGTGGATGAAGAAGATACTTTTGCTTTAAAACAAGAAGAAGAATTCTTAAACTTGGTAAATAGTTTACTAACAGATATTGATGTTATTATTTTACAAGATTATAACAAAGGAGTACTTACCCCTACTGTAATAAAAAAAGTAATTTCTTTAGCAAACACAAAGCAAATACCTACTATTGTTGACCCTAAAAAAGTTAATTTCTTAGCCTATAAAAACTGTAGTATTTTTAAACCTAATTTATTGGAAATAAAAGAAGGTATGAATATTGACTTTGATGCTAATAATGTAAGTGAAATTGAGAATGCTGCAAGTCAACTACGTAAAGAATTAAATGCTGAAGGGGTTCTTCTTACCTTATCAGAAAAAGGAATTTGTATTAATACTGCTACTTCCTTTAAACATACTCCTGCATTTCAAAGAAATATTATTGATGTTTCAGGAGCTGGAGATACTGTTATATCAGTAGCCTCACTCTGCTTAGCTGCTAATATTGATATTGTTAACCTATCAATACTATCCTCATTAGCTGGAGGTATTGTTTGCGAAGAAGTTGGTGTAGTACCTATCAATAAAAACAAATTAAGAATTGAAGCAGAAAAACTTAATAATTAATGAGTAAAGTAACCCCATATAATAATTCAGAGAGTAAGAAAAAACAAGTTACTCAAATGTTTGATAACATAGCTGAAAGCTATGATTTCTTAAACCACTCTTTATCCTTAGGAATGGATAATTTATGGCGTAAAATTGCTATTAAAAAACTCAGCAATAATCCTGAAAACATACTAGATATAGCAACAGGAACTGCTGATTTTGCTGTTAGTGCAACAAAATATACTAAAGCAAGCGTTACAGGTATTGATATTTCACAAGGAATGTTAGATGTTGGAATAGAGAAAATAAAGAAAAAAGGATTAAGCGATAGAATAAAGCTACAACTAGCCGATTCTGAAAATTTACCTTTTAATGATAAAAGCTATGATGCAGTAACTGCAGGATTTGGAGTGAGAAATTTTGAAGATCTAAACAAAGGTTTATCTGAGATGAACAGAGTATTAAAAGAAGGTGGAATTGTTGCTATTTTAGAACCATCTACTCCTAAAAAATTCCCACTTAAGCAATGCTACAACATGTATTTTCATCATGTACTTCCTTTTATTGGAGGTATTATATCCAAAGATAAAAATGCTTACACTTATTTACCTGATTCAGTAGCAGCATTTCCTTCTGGAAATGATTTTTTATCAGAACTAAGTAAAGCTGGATTTAAAGAATGTAAACACATACCATTAACTTTTGGTATCGTTTCCTTATATATTGCAATAAAATAATTTCCTAGTCGTTAAAGGGACGCATGCAAAAACAGATTAAACACCTCTTTACTTTACTGCTACTATTATTAGCAGTAAGCTCGTATGCCCAAAGAAATAAAAAACCTCAAAATCTTGCACGCTACGATTTTAAGAAACTACACTTTGGTTTTACTTTAGGAATAAATGAATTAAATTTTAATATTAAAAAGAATAGTAATACGATTACTAATGATACCCTTTTAAGCTTATATTCAAACAGCCAAAAAGGATTTAATCTAGGTATTGTTTCTAATTTAAGACTTGGAAGGTATACTGATTTGAGGTTTATTCCTACCCTAGTTTTTGGAGAACGTCATTTACGCTATGGCTTTATTGACAGTAATGGTGTTTTTAGTGAAAATAAAAAAGTTATTGAGTCTACTTTAATTGATTTCCCTATAGCTATAAAATACAAATCGGCTCGTTATAATAACTTTAGAACCTATCTAACAGGAGGAATAAAATACAGTCTTGATATTGCTTCTCAAGAAAAAATAGATGACGAGGGTCAAGAAATTGTAAAACTAAAAAAGAATGATCTTATGGGAGAAATTGGGTTTGGTTTCGATTTTTACCTTGAATATTTTAAGTTTTCTCCTGAAATAAAAATTTCGTACGGTATATTAAACTTATTATCTAAAGACGAAAGTGTTTATACACAGTCAATAAACAGCCTAAGTACAAATGGCTGGATGCTTTCTTTTACATTTGAATAAAGTTGCTGCTTTAATTACAGAATTCATGCAATAAAATTGAAGTAGCTACTGCTACATTTAAAGATTCAGCATTACCCCCAATATTTTTTATTGTAATTTTATTAGTAAGCATCTTTTCAATTTCTACAGAAATTCCGTTAGCTTCATTCCCCATAACTAAATGAGCTGCTTTAGGCAATTGTGTTGTTTTTACAGGAGTTCCATCCATAAAAGCACCGTAAATAGGCTCTTTTATCCCATCCAAATACAATTTTAAATCAGTATAATACAAGTTAACTCTTAGTAAAGAACCCATACTTGCTTGTACAACCTTAGGATTATAAACATCAACGGTATCCTTAGAACAAATAATTTGGTCTACTCCAAACCAATCGCACATTCTTATTATTGTCCCAAGGTTTCCAGGATCATTAACAGTATCTAGCACTAAAGTAATTCCTTTATTACTTTGCAATTCCCTCTTTGGTATTTTTACTAATGCAACTACTTTATTTGGTGATTTAAGGTTACTAATCCTTGCTAATTCATCATTAGTTACTACTGATGCAATTGCTTCAAACTGTTTGTTTTCAGCTATCCAGCTTTTAGTTGCAAACAAATTGATTATCTGAAAAGAAGAACTCAACAGCTCAGCTACAATTTTCTCTCCTTCTATAATAAAACATTGTTCTTTAGTTCTATTTTTTTTAAGTGCTAAACCTCTTATATTCTTAATCTGATTTTTTGTAATCACTGCTATTCATTTATATTAATAATCAATAATATGAAATTATTGTAAATTTATGCTTTAATTAAACACAATCTTATAATTTTGTTCCTCCAAAATAAAAACTAAAAATAGTATGTCAAAATTTGAATCTGGAGTATTAACAGGAGATCAATTACAAGAAGTATTTGCGGATGCAAAGCTAAACAATTATGCTTTACCAGCAGTAAATGTAAGTAGTACAAGTACTGTAAATGCAGTATTAGAAACAGCTGCTGAGCTTAATTCACCAGCAATTATTCAATTCTCTAATGGTGGTTGTTTATTTTATGCTGGTAAAGGTTTAGTTAACGAAAACCATGAGGCTGCAATTGCTGGAGGAATTTCTGGAGCTATGCATGTGCATCAAATGGCTGAGCTTTATGGTGCTAGTGTAATGTTACATACTGACCATTGTGCAAAAAAATTATTACCTTGGATTGACGGTTTATTAGATGCAGGTGAAGAATTCTATGCTGTACATGGAAAACCTTTATACAGCTCTCATATGATTGATTTATCAGAAGAGCCTATTAAAGAAAATATTGAGCTTTGTAAAAAATACTTGGAGCGCATGAGTAAAATAGATATGACTCTTGAAATTGAACTAGGAATAACAGGTGGTGAAGAAGACGGAGTGGATAACTCTCATGTTGATGTATCAAAACTATATACACAACCTGAAGAAGTTGCTTATGCTTATGAGGAGTTAATGAAAGTAAGTGATAAATTTACAATTGCAGCTGCATTTGGTAATGTACACGGAGTATATAAGCCAGGAAATGTAGTGTTAACACCTAAAATTTTAGATAACTCACAAAAATACATTGAAGAAAAGTTTGGTACTGAAAAGCAACCAATAAACTTTGTGTTTCATGGTGGTTCAGGGTCAACTCAAGCTGAAATTACTGAAGCTATAGGTTACGGTGTTATAAAAATGAATATTGATACTGATTTACAATGGGGCTTTACTACTGGAGTAAGAGATTATTTCTTAGCAAAAGGAGAATATGTAAAAACTCAAATTGGAAATCCTGATGGAGCTGAGAAGCCAAATAAAAAATATTATGATCCTAGAGCTTGGACTAGAGCTGGAGAATTAACATTTAAAGAAAGATTAACAAGATCATTTAACGATTTAAATAATATAAATACAAACGCATAATTATGGGTTGGTTTAAAAGAATAAACGAAGGTATTACTACTTCAACACACGAAAAAAAAGAAACTCCAGATGGTTTATGGAGCAAATGTCCTAAATGTAAAAATATAATTACTACTGAAGAACATAAACATAACCTTTATGTTTGTGAAAATTGTAATTTCCACAGTAGAATTGGTTCTGCAGAATACTTTGAGATTCTTTTTGATAATAATACTTTTACAGAACTTGATGCTGATATGGTATCAATGGACCCTTTAAAATTTAAAGACAGTAAAAAGTACACTGATAGAGTAAAAGCTATGCAAAAGAAAACAGGATTGAAAGATGCTGTAAGAACTGCATACGGTGAGATTAATGGTTCTACAGCAGTTATTGCAAGTATGGACTTCTCTTTTATTGGTGGATCAATGGGGTCAGTTGTAGGAGAAAAAATTGCAAGAGCGATTGACTATGCTAAAGACAACAAACATCCTATGCTTATCATCTCTAAATCAGGTGGGGCAAGAATGATGGAGGCAGCAATTTCTTTAATGCAATTAGCAAAAACATCAGCAAAATTAGCACAATTAGGAAAAGCAGGGCTTCCTTATATTTCTTTATGCACTGATCCTACTTTTGGAGGAGCAACAGCATCATTCTCTATGTTAGGTGATATGAATATTGCTGAACCAAATGCTCTTATAGGTTTTGCAGGACCTAGAGTTGTAAAAGAAACTATTGGAAAGGACTTACCTGAAGGGTTTCAAACAGCTGAATTTTTACAAGATCATGGTTTTATTGACTTTATCGTTGATCGAAAAGACTTGAAAGATAAATTAGCTCAAATCTTTAGATTTACTAAAAAATAAATAAGTTAAATAAAAGTTAAACTAATTCAATAAGTTTACTAAATTTGCAGCCCATAAAATAAAGTGGTTTTAAAAAGAAAAACATGAGCATCACAACAAAAGAAAAAGAAAACATTTTTACGAAATTTGGTGAAAACGCCAAAGATTCAGGATCAGTTTACTCTCAAGTAGCATTATTTACTACTAAGATTAAGCATTTAACAGATCATTTAAAAGACAACCGTAAAGACTACGGAACTCAAAGATCTTTACAAATAATGGTTGGTAAAAGAAGAAAATTACTAGACTATTTAAAAGGGAAAGATATTTTAAAATACAGAGAGCTAGTAAAAGAACTAGGTCTTAGAAGATAAGACAGACAAACAAAAAAGGCAATAGTTTTATTGCCTTTTTTAATTTTTATAAACAAAGAAGACAAGATGATAAAAGAAGAAAAACAAATTATTACCCTAAATGATGGTAGAGAAATTACAATCACAACAGGTAAATTAGCAAAACAAGCACACGGATCAGTAGAAGTAAGAATGGGGAAAACTCATATGCTTGCTACTGTAGTATCAAGTAAAGAAGCAAGAGATGGTGTTGATTTTTTACCTTTAACAGTAGATTATAGAGAGAAATTTGCTGCCGATGGAAGATTCCCTGGAGGATTCTTAAAAAGAGAAGCAAGACCAACTGACCAAGAAATTTTAGTTATGCGTTTGGTTGATAGAATATTAAGACCTATGTTCCCTGGAGATTATCATGCAGAGGTACAGGTTATGATTTCATTAAACTCACATGATGAAGATGTAAAACCAGATGCTTTAGCAGCTTTAGCAGCATCAACAGCAATTGCAATTTCTGATATTCCTTTTAACGGACCTATCTCAGAAGTAAGAGTTGCAAGAATTAATGGAGAACACATTATTAACCCATCATCAACACAATTAGAAAGTGCTGACCTAGAATTAATGGTTGGAGCATCAGCTGACAGTGTTGCTATGGTTGAAGGAGAAATGGATGAAGTTTCTGAAGCAGAAATGATTGAAGCAATCAAAATAGCTCATGAAGCAATTAAAGTACAATGTGCTGCACAAGTTGAATTAGCAAGTAAAATTGCAAAATCAGCTGTAAAAAGAGAGTACTGTCATGAAACGCATGATTTAGAATTAAAAGAAAGAATAAGCAAAGCAACATACGATAAAGTTTATGCTGTAGCTGCTGAAGGTTTAGGAAAAGAAGAAAGATCTGCTAAGTTTAAGGCTGTAAAAGATGAATTTATTGCAAGCTTAACTGAAGAAGAAACAGAAACTTACAATAAAAACTTAATTGGAGTTTATTATCATGATGTAGAAAAAGATGCTGTAAGAAACCTTGTATTAGCTGAAGGAAAAAGATTAGATGGTAGAGGAACTACTGATATCAGACCAATTTGGTGTGAAGTAGATTACTTAGAATCTCCTCATGGATCAGCAGTATTTACAAGAGGTGAAACACAATCTTTAACTACAGTAACTTTAGGTTCTGCTACTGATGTAAACCGTTTAGATGGTGTTACTTACCAAGGACACGAAGATTTTTACTTACACTATAACTTCCCTCCTTTCTCAACTGGTGAAGCACGTCCTTTAAGAGGAACTTCAAGAAGAGAAATTGGACACGGAAATTTAGCTCAAAGAGCATTAAAGAAAATGATTCCTGCTGACAATCCTTATACTGTAAGAATTGTTTCTGATATTTTAGAATCAAACGGATCATCATCTATGGCTACTGTTTGTGCAGGTACTATGGCACTTATGGATGCTGGAATAAAAATCCAAAAGCCAGTTTCTGGTATTGCAATGGGACTAATCAGTGATGAAAAGGACCCAAATAACTATGCTGTACTTTCTGATATTTTAGGTGATGAAGATCATTTAGGAGATATGGACTTTAAAGTAACAGGTACTGCTGATGGAATTACTGCTTGCCAAATGGATATTAAGGTTCAAGGATTATCTTATGATATCTTAGAAAATGCCCTTAATCAAGCTAGAGCTGGAAGATTACATATTTTAGGTAAATTAGTAGAAACTATTGCTGAGCCTAGAGTACAATTAAAACCACAAACTCCTAAGATTATCGTACTTCAAGTACCTAAATCAACTATTGGAGGTATTATTGGTCCTGGAGGAAAAATCATCCAAGAATTACAAGCAACTACTGAAACTAATATTTCTATTGAAGAAGTAGATGATATGGGTGTTGTTGAAATTTTAGGTACTGATCAAGAGAAAATTGATTTAGCTGTTGAAAAAATTCGTTCAATTGCATTCATTCCTGAAGTTGGAGCTATCTATAAAGGAAAAGTAAAATCAATTATGCCTTATGGTGCATTTGTTGGAATTTCTGCAAATACTGATGGTTTAGTTCACATTTCTGAATTAGCTTGGGAAAGAGTTGAAAATGTTGAAGATGTATTGAAAGAGGGGGAAACTATAGAAGTAAAATTAATTGCTATTGATGAAAGAAGTGGAAAGCTTAAATTATCAAGAAAAGTATTACTTCCAAAGCCTGAAAAACAAAACAAATAATTTTTGTTAAACAATTTGTAACAAACTGCTAAACCTTGCGTAAAATAGGTGGCACAAGTTTATTAATAAAAAAAACCAAATGAGACAACTAAAAATAACAAAACAGGTTACCAATAGAGAAACTGCATCACTGGACAAGTATTTGCAAGAAATTGGTAGAGTAGATTTAATTACAGCTGAAGAAGAAGTAGAGTTAGCACAACGTATAAAAGCGGGTGATGAAAGAGCTCTTGATAAATTAACTAAAGCCAATTTACGTTTTGTTGTTTCTGTTGCTAAGCAATATCAAAATCAAGGATTAACACTTCCTGATTTAATTAATGAAGGAAACCTTGGACTTATTAAAGCTGCAAAACGTTTTGATGAAACTAGAGGATTTAAATTTATTTCTTATGCTGTATGGTGGATTCGTCAATCAATTTTACAAGCTTTAGCAGAACAATCTCGTATTGTAAGGCTACCACTTAATAAAATTGGTTCAATTAACAAAATTAATAAGGCCTATGCAAAATTAGAGCAAGAGTTTGAAAGACCTCCTACTCCTGAAGAAATTGCTGATTTAGTTGAATTATCAATTACTGAGGTAAAGCAATCACTTAAAAACACTGGACGTCATGTATCTATGGACGCTCCTTTAATTGAAGGAGAAGATAGTAACTTATATGATGTAATGGGATCAGATGAAAGTCCAAACCCTGATGCACAACTAATGTTAGAATCTTTAAGAGAAGAGATTAGAAGAGCTTTAGATACTCTAACTCCTAGAGAAGCTGACGTAGTTTCATCTTATTTTGGACTAAATGGAGGGCATGCAATGACACTTGAAGAGATAGGTGAAAAGTTTGACTTAACCAGAGAAAGGGTAAGGCAGATAAAAGAAAAAGCAGTTAGAAGGCTTAAACAGACTTCAAGAAGTAAAATTTTGAAAACTTATTTAGGATAAATTTTAAAGAGGGCTAATGCCCTCTTTTTTATTACTTATCTTTGCCAAAAAATAAACTACATGTCACATAAGATAGCGCCTTCAATGTTAGCAGCAGATTTCGGAAACTTACAAAGAGATTGCGAAATGGTAAACAATAGCCAAGCAGATTGGTTTCATATTGATGTAATGGATGGTCATTTTGTTCCTAATATCTCTTATGGAATGCCTGTAATTCAGGCTATAAAAAAACATGCAACAAAACCTCTTGATGTACATTTAATGATAGAGAAGCCTGAGCGTTATATAGAAGAATTTGCAAAAGTTGGTGCAGATATTATTACTGTACATTATGAATCGACAGTGCATTTACACAGAACACTTACACAAATTGAAGATGCAGGATGTAAAGCAGGTGTAGTTTTAAACCTTACAACTCCAGTAAGTGTTTTGGAAGATATTTTACCAAAGTGCTATATGGTACTAATAATGTCAATAAACCCAGGGTTTGGAGGGCAAAAATTTGAGGAAATGACTTATAATAAAGTTAAGAAGCTTAGAAAAATGGCTGATGAACAAGGCTTAAGCACTCATATTGAAATTGATGGCGGCGTAAGTACTGCCAATGCAAGAAAACTAATTGATGCTGGAGCTGATGTATTAGTAGCAGGAAGTTTTGTATTTAAATCTGATAACCCTACGCAAACTATTGCTGACTTAAAAGCAGTTTAGTTCCCATTTACATAATTACGTAAGTACTCAAAGTTTGGTGTTAAATCTCCATCTTTACAAATAGTTGCATTTGCTATAATTTGCTGACTATCTTCATTAATTATTGAAGGTAAAATCTTTGCTATCAATTCATTCCCAAAATCTTCAGAAGCATCTTTTGGTAATTCGCAAGGTAAATTATCTACAGCCATAACTGCAATTGCAGAATTTGAATTATAAGCAACCTCTTGTTCTGTGTTTGTATCGTAACCATAAATTGGCTGCTCTATTGTTGAAGGACGAATAGTAGAAGCCACAGGGCCGTCAATATCACAAGAAATATCGGCAACTACTTTAATATCAAAATTATTACCCTTAGCATCTTCTCTAGTGAATAAATAAGGAGAACCTGATCCATAGAAATGTCCTGCAATAAAAATATCAGCTACTTTAGCATAATCCATAAAAGAAGATTTATACAATTCTGGGAACTTATAAAACTCCTTTTTATCAGATATAGCTCCATCAATTCGGACATTATAATCCATAGTATTTAAATGAACATAAACAGGTTCATTAAACGATTGAGTTAAAAAATCTGTTTTACTTACTTCTAGTATTCCCGATTTTTTCATAATCTCTAAAACACCATTTCCTACCCTACCACTACCTGTTACAATTATTTTTTCCTGACTAAGTTTAATCTTATCCATCTCAGCCTCCATCTCTACCCTATCTTCACACTCATTAGCTGCTTTTAAGTTATAGTTTCCTGATTTTAACCCATAGGTTAAAAAACCATTATAAGCACCAACAATACCAGCATACCTTCCAAACCCTAAAAGACGTTTTCCTTGCTTATTTTTTAGCACCTCATAATCTACCATGCTAATATTAAGCTCCATCATTTTTAATAATAGATCCCTATTATAAGGCTGTTCTTTTATAGTATGTGAAAAATAGAAATAGGTTTTATTAGGAATTAATGAGCTTTTAGGCACTTCCTTCACTCCTATTAACACATCACAATCTGTTAAATCATCAACTATAGTAATCCCTTCAGCCTTATAGGCTTCATCATTAAAACATCTTACGGAACTAGTTTTTACAACAAGCTCTACTTCTGGGTAAAGCTCAAGTATTTTTTTACACTGCTTAGGAGTTAAAGGAACTCTCTTGTCTACTGGTACTTTTTCTTCTTCTAAAACTCCTATTTTCATCCTATTATTTTTTCGTTTTACAAAAGTAAAAAATGCCTCCTATTTAGCAACTGATTTTTGTAATTTTGCATTTGTTCATTTATTTCATGGGGCTGACTGGATTTGACTGCAAGCGCATTTTGTAGTAAGCATGTCGAGCATTGTATTTTGGCTCGTAAATATCAAGATTCACATTTTTTAATTGGCGAGAATAACTACGCTTTAGCTGCCTAATTTATATAATTAGCTCGGCTTTTGTCTCTTTTATAGGACTTCCTGTCTCCTAAATCTTGAGGCATAATTAAGCTCAGGATAGTTTATTTACGACTTCTGTAAGTAAGCGAAATTTTAGAAGTTAAGGATTAGGTTTGGTTGCTTGTCTCCTGCCTAGTTTCGAAAACTAAAATAAGATAAACATGTAGAAAGTTATTTAATCCCTTGTTTGGACGTGGGTTCGAAACCCACCAGCTCCACAAAAAAAGCCCACTCATTTGAGTGGGCTTTTTTTATAGTTTAAAGAAAAGGAAATAGTATTCTTATTCTTTAATAAACTTTGAAGTTATATTATTAATCTTAATAAAATATACCCCTTTACTTAGTTTGCTAATATCAATATTTAAAGTATTCTCATATAAATGTTCTTCATAAAGTAAACTCCCCTTAGTATCGTAAATTTCAATATTACTATTATCTAGTTCTTCTAATTGAACTGTTAAGTTGTTATTTGCAGGGTTAGGAAAAACAGAAAACAAATCGTTTTTGATAATATTATTTGTACTGGTATTATTATCAACCACTGTAAATTGTCCCATCATACCTTCATCCTCATGCACTAACATATGGCAATGGTACATAAAAGGAATATTTTCATCAGCATAATCTTCAAACTTAGCAATAAACTTAGCAGACCCCATGTGCCCTGGAATAAGTAAAATATCTTTCCACCCCTGCATGTGTAAAGGAGGTATTGCACCATTTATTTCTAAAATATTAAACTGTACATCATGTATATGAAAAGGATGAGCAATAGGAGTTTGATTGGTAAATGACCATATTTCTTTATTGTTAAGAGGAATTGCATAATTAATCTGGCTCATATCAAAAGTATTTCCGTTAATCAAAAACGGACCATTTTGCCCTCCTGTACTTGTAAAAGTAAATTGCCTAGTTGCATCAATATTAGTTTGGCTATGAGGATTTGTAGGAACTAAAGCTGTAGGAATTGTAGTTATAGGGTTTGCTGTTTGAGCTATAACATTTAAAGATAGCATTGTAAAGTCTGCTCCATTTAATGGGTTATTGGTATAATTTGGAATGGAACCACCTCCCATCATACTTCCTGACCCATAAGTACTTGAAGGGATACTTGTTCCATAATTTAAAATTGAAACACTCTGCCCTTGCATTCCTGTTAAGTCAACTAAAATTTCAAAGCGTTCTCCAGGAGAAATAACTAACTTGTTATTTTGTACTGGAGCAGAAAGCAATCCTCCATCTGAACCAATTACCCAAAAATCAGCTCCATTACTTAAACCTATATTATATACTCTCATGGCAGAACCATTTAAAATTCTGAATCGAACAATTTGTGCAGGAGCATCAAAATATGCATTTCTAGTTGCATTTGCTAAAAATAAAGTATCCATAGCACTACTCATCATACTTGCATCTATCTGATAGTTAGCGTCCATTACTTTTGTTTGTAAAACTAAAGGGATATCATCTACTCCATAGCTCCTTGGTAAAGCAAGTGCTGCCTCATCATTATCACGATTAATTATTAATCCTGAAACACCCATCATAACATGCTTGTATGTTTTATGGTGTAAATGAGGATGGTACCACATTGTTGAAGCTCTTTCCATAGCAGTCCAAGTTGGAGACCATGTAGTATTAGGATTTATTTTTGAATGAGGACCACCATCCATTGCAGCAGGAAGATGCACTCCATGCCAGTGCATTGTAGTAGTATCAATTAATTTATTTTCTACATTCATAGTTACTACATCTCCCTTATTTATAATAAGCGTAGGACCAAGAATAGCACCATTAACCCCAGCAGTATGAGTGTAGATACCTGGAAATATTTCTAAAGAATCATAATCAACTGTAAGGTTATAGTTAGGACCTGTTAAAGTATCTGGTATAAGTAAAGCATTTTGTGTTTGTGCTGTTGTTGTACTTACTGCAGCCAATATTATTATGAGTAAGAATATTTTTTTCATCTCTATAGCGTTTTGTGTTATTTTACTATTAAAATAAGTTATATTTATTTAAGCCACGAAGTTAAAAAAAAATAGCATTACCATGATGTAGAAGTTGAAATAAATAAAATCTATCTTTAATTTTGAGTTCTTCTGAGTTCAAAAACTTATATCTACTCTATAAAATAAACCCCTACATAAATTTGTCCAATAAAATATTTCATCGTAATATTGCAATGTATCATGGGGCTAACAAAATCAGATTTATTTACACCAGAGCAAAACAAACTTGCAGCAATAGCAAAAGGCTTTGCGCACCCTGCAAGAATTGCTATTCTTCATCATCTCATTTCTTCCAAAGATTGTATTAACTCAGACTTAGTAAAAGAATTAGGGTTGGCACAAGCAACTATTAGCCAACACTTAAAGGAACTAAAGCAATTAGGACTTATACAAGGGACTATAGAAGGAGTATCAATGAGCTATTGTATAAATAAAGAAAACTGGAGTAAAGTGCAGCATTTATTCAACAACTTATTTGATGGACATAATACATGTAAAGGAGATTCATGTTAAAAAAATTTGAGTCCATATATCGCAATATTACAATACTATAACCATAAACTATGTTTGAAAAAATAGAAGAAATAATTTCCCTAACAGCATCGCATACTATTGCTAATCAAAGAAAAGAAGAGCTACAAGTCTTAATTGATTTTATCAATAATAAAAGAGCAAATAAGCAAGGAATTGAACTTAATTTTATTTGCACACATAATTCAAGAAGAAGTCAGTTTACACAGGTTTGGGCAGCAGTAGCAGCTAAAAAGTTCAATATTGATATTCAAACTTATTCTGGAGGTGTAGAAGTCACTGCTTGTAACTCAAGAACTATAGCTTCATTAAAGCGTTTTGGTTTTAAAGTTGAAAATAAGGAAGAAGAAAACCCTCATTATAAAGTTCAGTTTAATGAAGATTCAGCACCAATTACTTTATACTCCAAACTTTATGATGATACTATAAATCCTAAAGGTGGATTTGCTGCTATTATGACTTGTTCTCATGCTGATGAAAACTGTCCTTATGTAGCTGGTTGCGAGCAAAGAATTTCATTAAGATATGATGATCCTAAAGCATTTGATAATACTCCTTACGAAGCTACTATGTATGATGCACGCTCTTTCTTAATTGCTAGTGAAATGATCTATATTTTTTCTCAAATAAAATAATTAAAACGATGAAAACAGTAAAAGTTTTAGGAACTGGTTGTCCAAAATGTAAAACAACAGTTCAGTATGTAAATGAAGTTATATCAAAAAATAATATTGAAGCAGCAGTTATTAAAGTTGAAGATATTGTAGAAATTATGGAATACAATGTAATGGCTACCCCTGCTTTAGTTATTGATGAAGAAGTAAAAGTAAAAGGGCGTGTTCCTGCTAAAAGTGAAATTTTAGAATTGTTACAAGCCTAAGAACTATGTTTGACTGGCTACAACATATTGCAGATTGGTTGGTTTACGATACTCTTGCTTGGTCTGCTGAAGAACATTTAGCACAAGCTTTAAATTTCTTTATCTACGATACGCTTAAGATTGTTATCCTACTCTTTAGCATTATCTTTTTGATGGGTGTTATCAATAGTTACTTTCCAGTAGAAAAAGTAAGAAACTATCTTTCCAGAAATAAACTATACGGTTTGGAGTATTTAATGGCTAGCCTTTTTGGGGTTGTTACCCCCTTCTGTTCCTGCTCATCAGTACCCCTATTTATTGGTTTTGTAAAAGGAGGAATTCCTTTGGGAGTTACCTTTTCGTTCTTAATCACTTCTCCCCTAGTTAATGAGGTTGCAATTGCTTTGTTTTTTGGAATGTTTGGGCTAAAAACTACCGTTATTTATATTGTAAGTGGTATTATTTTAGGAACTACTTCAGGGTTTATTCTTCAGAAATTAAACCTAGAGCGCTACCTGACTCCTTGGGTACAAGATATTATTAAAAACTCTGAAAAAGAAAGTGAAGAGTTTCAAGCAAGTGGTATTTCTTTTAAGCAACGCTTACCTCTAATTACAGCTGAAGCATGGAAAATTATTAAAGGGATTTTACCTTATGTAATTGTTGGTATTGCTATTGGAGGATTAATGCACGGCTATATCCCCGATGGATTTTTTGAACAATATATGGGAAGAGACAATTTGTTTGCCGTACCTATGGCAACAGCTTTAGCAGTACCAATGTACTCTAACGCTTCAGGAATATTACCAATTATAGAGGTTTTAGTAGCCAAAGGAATTCCACTAGGAACTGCTATTGCCTTTATGATGGGAGTTGTTGGCTTATCCCTACCAGAAGCTATGCTCTTAAAGAAAGTAATGACTTGGAAATTAATCGGAATTTTCTTTGGACTAGTTACTTTTTGCATCATCTTATCAGGATATTTATTTAACATTATATTATAAAAAACAAAAACATGAAAAACATAATTTATTTATTGAGCATTATACTCCTTAGTGCTTGCGGACAAGGAAACAAAGAAAATACAAGTACAATTACTGAAGATGCTCCAACTGAAATAATGGCTAAAAATCAAATTTTGGTTTACGATTTCCATACTACACACAGATGCGAAACTTGTCTTAAAATTGAAAACGCAACAAAAGAAACGCTAAACGAAAATTTTAAAGCTGAGTTAGCAGAAGAACTTATTACATTCTCTTTATTTAATGCTGATGCTGAAGAAAATGAATTACTTGCCGAAGAATATGGAGCTTATGGAACTACCTTAGCTATTAGTATAGTAAAAGATGGAAACAAAGAAATACTAGATATTACCAACTGGGCTTTTGAAGCCATACATGGCGATAATTTTAAAACTGAGCTTACAGCACAACTAAATGAAGCCTTAGCACAGCTATAAGATGTTTGAATACCTATCTACTCTTGCTCATTCTTCTGAGATAGCTTTACTCAGTGCCTTTCTACTTGGGTTACTAACTGCAATAAGTCCTTGCCCCTTAGCAACTAATATAACTGCAACAGCCTTTATAGCTAAAAATATAACTAACAAGAAGAAAATATTTTGGAGTGGTGTTATCTACACTTTAGGAAGAGCAACAAGTTATGTAGCTATAGGTTTAATTCTCTTTTTTGGAGCAAGTAAGTTTCAAGTTGCTAAATTCCTGAGCCAGAATGGAGAAAAGTTTTTAGGTCCACTTTTAATTATAATTGGTTTAATTATGATTAACCTTATTCAACTTAATTTCTTAGGTAAATCAAACTTACAAGAGCGTTTTGCAGAGAGATTTAAAGATAAAGGACATTGGGGTTCCTATTTACTTGGAGTAATTTTTGCCTTAGCTTTTTGTCCTTATAGTGGAGCCCTTTACTTTGGTATTTTAATACCAATGACAATTGCTGATGCAGGAGGATTATACCTTCCTCTTGTTTTTGCTTTAGGAACTGGTTTGCCTGTAATCTTCTTTACCTACCTCTTAGCTTTTGCTATTGGTAAACTAAACAACTACTTTACTAAAGTTCAGAAGATTGAAAAAATAATGCGTTACATTACAGGAATCACCTTTATACTCGTAGGACTTTATTATTCATTTATGTTTTTCCTTGGATGATACTTTTAAAACAATATATACTAAACAAATAACTTATAATAAAATAAAAAATGATGAAGAAAATACTAATAACCCTAGCAGTAATTACATTTAACCTTAACTTATTTGGACAAACAGCTCCTTTTAATGTAGTGATAGAACCCGTTAACACTTCTAACTTAGGAGGTTTACAATCTTTTGCCTTTGGTCAGGATAACGGAAAATGGCTTTTAGTTGGAGGTAGGCTTGATGGTTTACACAGAAGACAACCTTGGGCTTCTTTTGATATAGCAGGACATAACAATCAGCTTATAGTAGTTGACCCAAGTTCAATGCAAAGCTGGACAGCACCATTAAGCTCTTTATCAAATGCTATACAAGAGCAATTAAGTTCTACAAATATGAATTTCTTTCAGGATGGTGATTACCTCTACTGTGTTGGAGGTTATGGATATAGTGCTACAGAAGGAGATCATACTACTTTTCCTTACCTTACTGCAATTAAAGTATCTGATGTTATAAATGCAGTTATTAATAACACAAGCTTTACCAGTTATTTCAGGCAGATTACTGATACAGAATTTCAGGTTACTGGTGGAAGATTAAAAAAGATTTATGATGTATACCATCTATTAGGTGGGCAAAAGTTTTTAGGCAGATATAACCCTATGAACAACCCAACATTTACACAAGAATACACTGATCAAATACGCAGGTTTACATTAGATGATGATGGCGTTAATCTTACAGTATCTCACCTAGCACCATTTACTGACGCAGCTAATTTACACAGGCGTGATTATAATGCTGAACCTCAAATACTACCTAATGGAGAGGAAGGAGTTACAATGTTCTCAGGAGTGTTTCAAACAGCAGTTGACTTGCCTTTTTTAAACTCTGTATTAGTAGACAGTAGTAGTTATACTGTAAACAATTCTTTTCAGCAATTTTACAACCACTACCATTGTGCAGTTGTACCTCTATATTCTTCTAATGAAAATGAAATGCACACATTATTTTTTGGAGGAATAGCACAGTATTATGATAGCTCTGGAGTTTTAGTACAAGATAATGATGTGCCATTTGTAAAAACAATAGCAAGAGTTACTAGAAATGGAAATGGGAATATGGCAGAGTATAAATTACCAATAGAAATGCCTACCTACTTAGGAGCAGGTTCCGAATTTATTCCAAACAAAAACATAGCACACTTTAACAATGAAGTAATTAAGTTAGATGAAATAACTGAAGACAGTACTTTACTAGGTTATATATTTGGAGGTATAAACAGCTCTGATGCCAATATCTTCTGGATTAATGACGGTACTCAGAGTAGTGCAAACAATCAAATTTTTAAGGTGTATTTAACTAATACTGTACTTTCAGCACATAATTTAAATGAGCAAAGTAATGGAACGCTAAAAATGGAAGTTTACCCTGATTTATACCAAGGGGAATTCATAATAAAATACCACTTAAAAGATACTAAGAGTGTAAGTTTAAAGATAACAGATATAAATGGTAGAAATTTAGAAAACAAGACTCTAAAGAATCAATCAGTTGGAGAAAATACCTACCAACGCAGAATTAAAAGGTCAGAAAAAGGAAATGTATTCTTTATAACGATACAAACACCATATGAGAGTGCAACTCAAAAAATAATTATTCAACAGTAAAAAGGCCTAAAGGGAGAAGTGGCTTTTTATGATTTTGCTTTAAAAGACCATTGCACAATAAATTCTGCCACAACATCTCCTTGCTGATCAGTTGCTATAGTTAGGGCATCAATAGTTTGCCCCTCTCCTGTTGCTATACTTTTTTCTATAGTCTGTAACATTTCATGGCCTTGTTTACAATGAAATAAGATTTTCCCAACAGCCTTTTTCTTAAACGTAGCTTTCATATCTACAACTAACATAGATATTTTAGGCTTACTTTTATATACTATAGCCGCTGCTAGCATCCCTGATGCCATTTCCCCTGCCATTGCCAAACAAGCAAAGTAAATTGATCCAAAAGGATTTTTATTTAAGTACTTGTGCTTCATCTGAACCACTGCCTCACTATCTGTTAATTCTTTTAACCTTAAGCCTGCTAAAAACGCCATAGGAAGCTTTACTATCAAAAATAGCTTAAAGAATAATGGGTTTAACATTTTTTTCTGAAGTGCTTTATCTGCTTTTAATTTCATAGGCTTTAATGGTATTCTTTGCTAAGAACGTAAAATAAATGTTATCCTGTCAAAATTATAAAAAATTGTGACACTCAAATTCTATTTAAAAATAGAACATAGAAATATTGATAGAGAATATTAAAGGTTTTTGGGATATCTTAATAAGATACCAGAATTAAAGGCATAAAAAAAGGGAGTATTTTAATTCTCCCTCTTTTGGCGGTCCGGACGGGACTCGAACCCGCGACCCCATGCGTGACAGGCATGTATTCTAACCAGCTGAACTACCGGACCGTACTTTTTTAAAAAGTGCTGCAAATATAAATTGTTTTTACAAACCTCAAAGCATTTTTTGCCTTTTAAGTAAATAAGAAATTAAAATTTTCTCAAAGCCATCATTAATATCTACCTCTACTAAATCAACCTTATATTGCAAGCATTTTAATTTCAACTCATTAAGATGTTTTTCTGCTTGTTTTTTATACTGATTTTTATACTGATTTGGGTTCAACTTTAGCTCCTCCCCACTTTCAATATCTACAAATTTATAGGGTTTATTATCAAAATTAAGATCTATTTCAGTGTTTGGCTCACTCAAATAGAATAAAACGACCTCATGTTTATTGTATTTTAGGTGCTTAAAAGGTTCAAATTGCTCCTCTATTGTTTTTCCATCAGCAATCATATCAGTAAAAATCATAACTAAAGAACGCCTGTGTAATAATTCTGATACTTGATGCAAAGCAGCATCAGCTACAGTTTTTTTCATTTCCTTAATAGCATCTACTTCCAACAGTGTTTCCAACTCATGGTACAACAAACGATAATGCCTTGAAGTTGTCCTATTTGGCGTATGTACATTTAACTTATCCGAAAAGGTGCTTAGCCCTACTGCATCTCTTTGTCGTTTTAATAAATTCATAAGCACCGCAGAGGCATATACTGCAAACAATAACTTATTGGGAGTTGTTAGTGTAGGTTTAGTAAAATTAGGGTAATACATTGATGAGGAAAAGTCAATAACCAACTGGCACCTTAAATTAGTTTCCTCCTCATACCTTTTTGTAAAAAGCTTATCTGTCCTTCCAAAGAGTTTCCAATCAATATGTTTGGTGCTTTCTCCAGTATTATACAATCTATGCTCAGCAAACTCAACCGAAAATCCATGATAAGGACTTTTATGCATACCTGTAATAAAACCTTCAACTACTTGTTTTGCAAATAGCTCTAGGTTGTTCGATAAATCAATATATTCTAAATTCTTCATATAATAAAAAAGGGCTTTGCAGCCCTTTAAATTTTATTATGTCAATCTTACATATGAGATTCTAAAATCTCTAATAATTTTGCTTTTGGCTGGTTTCCTACTACTTTATCAACTACCTCACCATTTTTAAATACTAATAAAGTAGGGATGTTTCTTACACCATAATTTACTGGAGTATCAGAATTTTCATCAACATTTACTTTACCAATTACTGCTTTTCCTTCAAGCTCAGTATGTAAAGCCTCAACTACTGGAGCAATTGCTCTACAAGGTCCACACCATGTTGCCCAAAAATCAACCAATACTGGTTTGTCTGAGTCTAATACTAATTCTTTAAAGTTTGCGTCTGTTATTTCTAATGCCATTTTTTTTATTTTTATTTAGGTTACAAATTTATAAATTATTTTATGATTTTATCTTTACTTTTAATTGATTTAATTCCTCAATTCTTTCTAAAAATTCTTTATCCAAATTCACTTTCATTTTACGAGATAATAGGTCAACTTCATATTTATTTAGATAATCTACAACGTTAAAAACCAAAGAATGTTTTCCCTTATGTTCAGATACAATATGAACAACATCATCAACCAACTGCTTAGAGATATCCCCTACATCAACCCTAAGTATTACATCTCTTACTTCTTTATCAATAAGTTCAGAAAGTAAATCAACCGAAGCTATTTTAAATTCTAAATCATCATTATAAAACTTGGTTTTTACTTTTCCTGTAAGCTGCAATAACCACCCTGTTGTTAAATAGGCCTTAAACCTAATATAATCATCACTAAACAAATAAAAACTGAAAGAACCATGATAATCTTCCATGTGCAAGACCCCAAATAATTTTCCTGTTTTTGTTTCACGATGTTCTACATTGGTAACTACTCCTGCAAAACGTAAGTCTTTACCTTTTACAGCTTCCATATTTTGCAACATGGCTAAATTTCCATTACAGAAATTATCAATCTCCACCTTATAATCATCTAATGGATGCCCTGATATGTATATTCCTACAACATCTTTTTCTTTTGAGAGCAATTCCATAGTGGACCACTCAGCAGTTTCGGCAGGAATTGGAGCTTGAATAGTTGCCTCAGCACTTTCTCCAAACATATCAAACTGATTAGAATTTTTACTGTCCTTTACCTTATTTCCAAACTTTATCATTTTTTCAAGATAAGTCTGTCCGCTATCCTCTTTTGCAAAATAATCCCAACGCTTTAAATCAAAAGAATCAAAACCTCCTGAGCATACCATACTTTCTAAGGTTCTTTTATTTGCCGATCGTAAATCTACACGCTTAACGAAATCATCAAAACCTATAAAGTTTCCTTCTTCTTTTCTTTGGTTTACAATACTCTCTACTGCTCCTTCCCCTACTCCTTTTACGGCTCCTAATCCAAAGCGAATTTCTCCTTTATCATTTACAGCAAATTTGTAATAACTCTCATTTACATCTGGCCCTAAAACAGGAACTCCCATTCGCTTACACTCCTCCATATAATAAGTGATATCCTTAATATCACGCATATGATTGGTTAATAACGAAGCCATAAGTTCAGATGGATAATGTGCCTTTAAGTAAGCTGTTTGGTAAGCAATAAGAGCGTAACAAGTTGAGTGAGATTTATTAAATGCATAAGAAGCAAACGCCTCCCAATCTGACCATATTTTCTCAACAGTATTTACATCAAAACCATTGGATTCACACCCTTCAAAAAACTTAGGTTTTAATTTATCTAGTACTGCTTTAATCTTTTTACCCATCCCCTTTCTTAGCATATCGGCATCCCCCTTAGAAAATCCTGCTAATTTCTGTGAAAGTAACATTACTTGCTCCTGATAAACTGTAATTCCATAGGTTCCTGATAAATACTCTTCCATTTCTGGCAAATCATATTCAATTTCCTCTTGCCCGTGCTTACGCTTAATATAATTAGGAATGTATTCCATAGGCCCAGGACGATATAAGGCATTCATCGCAATTAAATCATCAAACTTATCAGGTTTCAAATGCTTTAAATGTGCTTTCATACCATCAGAAGAAAACTGAAAAATCCCTGAAGTTTCTCCTTTTTGGAAAATTTCAAAAGTTTCCTCATCATCCAAAGGAATAGCATCTACATCAATAGTAGTACCATGTATTTTTTTAATCAGCTTTACACAATCCTTAATAATAGTAAGATTTCGAAGTCCTAAGAAATCCATCTTTAATAAACCTGCATCCTCCACCACACTATTATCAAACTGGGTAACCATTAGCTCCGAATCCTTAGCATTGGTCATAGGAATTAAACCTATTAAAGGTTCTGGAGTAATAATAACTCCACAAGCATGTGTACCCGTATTACGAACCGACCCTTCTAGTTTTCGAGCTAAATTAATAGTATTTGCTACTAAATCACTTCCATCAGCAAGATCAATTAAAGCCTTAGCATTAGCAACCTGATCACTTTTAACTTTATCTTTTAAAGTCTTTTCATCCCAAGAGAAAATTTTACCCAAAGAAGTAAAGTCAGGAACTAATTTTGCTGCTCTATCTGCTTCAAAAAGTGGCAAATCTAATACCCTTGCAGTATCACGAATAGAAGATTTTGCAGCCATAGTACCATAAGTAATAATCTGTGCGACATTCTCTTTTCCATATTTATTTACTACCCAATCAATAATACGCCCTCTTCCCTCATCATCAAAATCAATATCAATATCGGGTAAAGATACACGCTCAGGATTTAAGAAACGCTCAAAAAGTAAGTCGTACTTTATAGGATCAACATTAGTAATAGTAGTACAGTATGCAACTACCGATCCTGCTGCCGATCCCCTTCCAGGTCCAACAGAAACATCCATGGTTCTTGCCTGTTTAATAAAATCCTGAACAATAAGAAAGTACCCTGGGTATCCAGAGTTTTCAATTACTTGAAGCTCAAAATCAATACGTTCTTTTATTGCATCTGTTATCTCAACATAACGCTCCTTTGCACCTTCATAGGTTAAGTGGCGTAAATAAGCATTTTCTCCTCTCTTTCCTCCATCTACTTTATCCTGTGCATCTATAAACTCTTCAGGAATATCAAACTCTGGAAGTAATACCTCCCTAGCTAAAGTAAAAGGTTCAATTTTTGCTACTAGCTCAGTAATATTATCTATTGCCTCAGGTAAATCTGCAAAAATTTCTTGCATAGCAGCTGAGGACTTAAAATAGAATTCATCATTAGGAAAACCATAACGGTAACCCCTACCACTTCCTTTTGGAGTACCTTGCTGCTCACCATCTTTTACACACAATAAAATATCGTGTGCATTAGCATCTTCTTGCTCTAAATAATACACATTATTAGAGGCAATAATCTTCACATCATATTTACGAGCAAAACCTAAAAGAATACGATTAATATGCTGCTCCTCATCTAGCTTATGCCTGTTAATCTCTACATAAAAATCATCACCAAAAGTAGTATGCCACCACTTAAATTCTTCTTCTGCTTGTGCCTCCCCTACATTTAATATTAAGTTTGGGATAGGTCCATAAGTACTTCCACTAAGTGCTATTACTCCTTCTTTATGCTGCTCAACTAATGTTTTATCAACCCTAGGAACATAATAAAAACCATCAACAAAACCTAAAGAAGATAGCTTAGCTAAATTATGAAAACCAGCTTTATTCTTACATAAAAATGGTACCTGAGCCCCATAGTCCTTTACTGATTTATTAGTATGGTCTTTACAAACATTAAGTTCACAACCTAATACTGCTTTTAATGGAGGAGTTTGCCCTGGTTCTAAATTCTGATTTACTTCATGCTTAAGTACTGCATCAACAAACTTATAAGCACCAAACATATTGGTATGATCTGTAAGCCCTACAGCAGGCATATTCATTTCAGCAGCCTTATTTACAATTGATTTTACATCAGCTGTAGCTTGTAATATTGAATATTGAGAGTGTAAATGTAAATGTGCAAAAGCAGTATCAGAACTACTAGTAGTTTTTATTTCTACCTCATCAGCAATAATAATCTCTTCCTCAACTTCCTCAACATCAATAGGACTATAAGGTTCAATATTAAGCCCTATTAACTCAAAAGGATTAGGGTTTATCGTTTTGTAGTCTTGCAACTCATCAGCTGTCATTCCTGCCTTAGCGAAAGGAATTACCTCCAAACGAATTAACTCCAGAAAACATCTTGCTGTTGCTTCAACATCAGCAGAAGCATTATGTGCCTCTGCAAAAGCCTCACCAAATAATTTAGTATGTAGCTCCGTTAAACTTGGCCACTTAAATTTACCACCTCTACCTCCAGGTATAGCACAATAATTAGTTGCATCATCCTTGGTATCCAGAGCAGGAAAATCAGCCAATAAATTTGGCATGCCTTTTCTCAATAATTCACAACCTACAATGTTATTATCGAACTCAACATTATGCCCAACTACAAACTTACATTTTTCTACATCCTTTACAAACTCAGCCAGCACCTCAACCAAAGGCATACCTTGTTTATTAGCACGATCAGTAGATATACCGTGTATCTTTTCTGCATTAAAAGGAATATCATAACCTTCAGGTTTGATAATATAGTTTTTAACCTCAACTAACTTCCCCTGAATATCATGTACCTGCCATGCTAATTGCACACACCTTGGCCAATTATCAAAATCAGTTAAAGGAGCTTTCCAATTTTGTGGCAAGCCAGTAGTTTCAGTATCAAATATCAGGTACATATGTAGTTTTTCTACTTAAAAAATAAGATTTGTAAATTTAGAAAAACAAAAAAATCAGCCCTTTAATTTTAGACTGATTTTTACAAGTGTTAGTAAGTTTTAAAAATAGAATATTATCCCTTTATTTTATTTAACCTAAATAGGTTTGTAATGTTGTGCTTTTTGATATTTTCCTTAATTTATTAACTGCTTTTTCTTTTATTTGTCTTACCCTTTCTCTAGTTATTTCAAATTTTTCACCTATTTCATCCAGAGTCATAGCACTTCCTCCATTTAATCCAAAATAAGAAGATATTACATCTGCCTCTTTTAATGTTAAGGTTGCTAAAGCTCTTCTTATCTCTTCCTTTAAAGAATCTAACATTAACTTCTTATCAGGACTAGGACTATCTTTAAAGCCTATCACATCATATAAGCTACCATTTTCTCCATCAACTAAAGGAGCATCCATAGATACATGACGTCCAGAAATTTCGAAAGACTGCCTTACCTCTGCAAGAGATAAATCAATGAAAGCAGCTATTTCCTGATCAGTTGGAGGCCTTTCAAGTTCCTGTTCTAATTTAGTATATGCTTTATTTACCTTATTAATTGATCCTATTTTATTAAGTGGTAACCTTACAATACGAGATTGCTCTGCTAAGGCTTGTAAAATTGACTGGCGAATCCACCAAACAGCATAAGATATAAACTTAAACCCTTTAGTTTCATCAAAACGATTTGCAGCTTTAATTAACCCTAAGTTTCCTTCGTTAATTAAATCAGGAAGAGTTAATCCTTGGTTTTGATATTGCTTAGACACAGAAACTACAAAACGAAGATTAGCTTGAACTAATTTATTTAATGCTCTTTTATCTCCTAATTTAATACGCCGTGCTAACTCAACTTCTTTATCTGCTGTAATTAGATCCACCCTTGCAACTTCCTGCAAATACTTATCTAATGATACATCCTGTCTGTTGGTAACCTGCTGTGTAATCTTTAATTGTCTCATAACTGTAAATTAGTTTAAGCAATATTACAGATAGGAAATTGCAATAGGCTCAGTATAAATACTGATATGAAAAATATTTAAATAAACACCTAATTACTTTAAAAACAAATTGTTATAAGCTAATCTTGTTAAATTAAAAAACATGAGAACTTAGCAATTTGAAAAATAGTTGTTGATTTTACTCTATAATAATTAGAATCTACTCAAATAAAACAGATGAAAAAAAAGCCAAGCAAATGCTTGGCTTTTAAATCTAACAACTAGTAACTGAAAACTAGCAACTATTTTTTACATAAACTTCATTTCTTTCATCCATTCGTCATTAAAAAGCTTACCTACATAACGCGTACCATGGTCATGAAAAATGACTACTACAACATCATCTTTACTTAGTTTACCTTTCATTTGATTAATACCTGCAATAGCACTACCTGCTGAATATCCTACAAGAATACCTTCCTCACGAGCTATACGCCTAGTATATAATGCTCCATCCTTATCTGTTACTTTCTCAAAATGATCAATCATATCAAAATTTACATTCTCAGGTAATATGTCCTCACCAATTCCTTCAGTAATATAGCTGTAAATTTCTTTTTCATCAAACTCTCCAGTTTCATGATATTTTTTAAATACTGAACCATAAGTATCAATACCCCAAATTTTAACATCAGGATTTTGTTCTTTTAAATATTTAGCAGTACCAGATATAGTACCTCCAGTACCTACCCCAACAACTAAATGCGTAATTTTCCCTTCAGTCTGTTTCCAAATTTCAGGACCAGTACTTTCATAATGTGCTGCTGCATTAGAAGGGTTATCATACTGATTAACATACCAAGCATTTGGTGTTTCCTTAGTTAACCTTTTTGCAACTGAATAATAAGAAAGTTTACTTTCTGGTGGCACATCAGTAGGGCAAACAACCACCTCAGCCCCTACAGCCTTTAAGATGTCTACTTTTTCTTTAGATTGTTTATCTGCTAATACAAAAATACATTTATACCCTTTCTGGATTGCAGCTAAAGCTAAACCCATACCTGTATTTCCACTTGTTCCCTCAATAATAGTTCCTCCTGGCTTTAACCTTCCATCTTTCTCAGCATCTTCAATCATCTTAAGAGCCATTCTATCCTTAATCGAATTTCCAGGATTAAATGTCTCTACTTTTGCTAAAACTAAAGCATCAGTATCAACCACTCTATTTAACCTTACTAGAGGAGTATCTCCAATAGTTTCTATAATGTTATTGTAATATTTCATCGTATAATTTGTGCTGCGAATTTATCAAAATTACTCAAATCGAATTGCTTTTACTGGAGTGATTTTGGCAATGATAATAGAAGGTAAAATTAGTATTAACCAACAAACTAATAGTGTTCCTAAGTTAAGAAGTAATATTGCTAATATATCAAAGTTAATAGGAATAGTTGTCATATAATAAATACTAGGATCAAGACTAATAAATTGAAAATACTTTTGTAGAAGTGCAAGACCTAAACCTATGACATTTCCCCATAACAAACCTCTAATAATAAGGTGCATTGCATTGTATAAAAACACCTTTCGAACGCTCCAATTTGTAGCGCCCAGCGCTTTTAAAATACCAATAAGTCTTGTACGCTCTAAAATAAGAATTAATAAGGCAGTTATCATATTTACGCCTCCTACTACTAACATAAGTATTAAAATAACTTTTATATTTATGTCCTGTAAACTTAACCAATCAAACAAAACAGCATTTTTCTCTTTTATACTTTGAGCATTTAAATCATAACCTATACTTTCATATACTTCAGCAGTAATTTGCTCTAGCTTATCAAAATTAGTAACCATAAGTTCAAACCCACCTACCTCTTTCTTTTTCCAAGAATTTAAAGCTTGTATATGTTTTATATCTCCCAGTACAATAAGCTTATCATAGTCTTCAAAAGCAGTATTATAAATTCCACTAATTTTAAATTTACGTACTCTAGGAGGATCTTGAACAAAATACATCACTAAATCATCACCTACCTCTAGCATTAATTCAGTTGCAATTTTTTCAGAAATTAAAACATTATTAGTTTTTATACTATCCTTTAAAACAAAAGTTGTTCCTGATACTAAATGGTTCTTAAAAAAGGTCCAATCAAAATCTGAAGCAATACCTTTTAGTACTACTCCCATAATTTCAGTATCAGCCTTTATAATTCCTGCCTTAGTTGCAAATGTTTGAATGTGCGCTATTGATTCCCATTGGTTAATTGAAGGATAAAATTCTTGTTCAATACTTATTGGCTCACTTTCATAGGAATGATTATCAGTAAAATTTGAAATAGTAATATGAGAACCAAAACCAACAACTTTATTAGTAATTTCTTTTTTAAAACCACTAAGAATAGTTACTGAAAGTAACATAACCGCTACTGAAAGCGCAATTGCTAAAATTGCGATACGCAAAATAGGTTTAATGTAACGATTATTTTTTTCCTTTGCAGTAAATAATCGTTTGGCTATAAAATATTCAACATTCATTATGATGGCAAAAATAAAACAAATTATCTGCATAAGTTTACTACTACTTACTTTTGATACTAATGCTCAAGAAATTATTGTAGGTGCTGAACGAACTGATATATACTTAGATTATATAAAAGATAAAAAAGTAGGAGTTGTTTGCAACCAAACTTCTACTATAGGAAATAAACACTTAGTTGACAGTCTACTTAATTTAAACATTAATATTGTTACAATATTTTCTCCCGAACATGGCTTTAGAGGAAAAGCTGATGCTGGAGCTGAAATTAAAGATGGAGTAGATATAAAAACAGGAATTCCTATAGTTTCTCTTTATGGAAAGAATAAGAAACCTAAAACTGAACAACTTAATGAAATTGATATTTTAGTATTTGACATACAAGATGTAGGTGCCCGATTTTACACTTATATATCCACCTTACATTATGTAATGGAGGCTGCTGCTGAACTTCATATTCCTCTTATTGTTTTAGATAGACCTAATCCAAACGGACACTATATTGATGGCCCAGTATTAGATACAGCTTTCAGCTCTTTTGTAGGTATGCACCCTATCCCTATTATACATGGTATGACCATTGCAGAATATGCTTTAATGTGTAATAATGAAGGTTGGTTAGCTAATGGCATTCGTTGTTTTTTATTTACAAGCCCTATGCTTAATTATAGCCATTCAATAAGCTATGATTTACCAATAAAACCTTCCCCTAACTTACCCAATGCAAGAGCTATAAATTTATACCCTTCCCTTTGTTTGTTTGAAGGAACAAGTATAAGCATAGGAAGAGGAACTCCATACCCTTTTCAACATTTTGGGGCACCTTACCTAGAAAGTGACTATTCTTTTACTCCAATAAGTAGTGCAGGAAGTAAATACCCAAAACATGAAAATAAAACTTGCTATGGAACTGATTTACGTTTCCAAGAAAATTATTTAACTTCTTTAAACTTAAAATGGCTAATTGAAGCCTATAATAACTCCCCAGAAAAAGACAGCTTCTTCAATAACTTTTTTGATAAATTAGCAGGAACAGATAAACTCAGAAAACAGGTTATTGAAGGAAAAACAGCTAAAGAGATAAAAGACAGTTGGGAAGTAGATTTGACAAGTTTTAAAATACTCCGAAATAAATACCTAATCTATAAATAATTTTAATGCTTCATTAGCGTTATTATTTTTAAATTCGCACAAATAATTACTACAATACATAATGAAACTATCTACTTTTCAACAGCATCTAGAACAACTAGAAAAAATCGCATTTCAACTACCTAATGGAATATTAGTTCCTAGCCACTTTCATGTTACTGAGATTGGAAAAATTAATAAAGATTTTATTGATTGTGGAGGGGTAATAAGATCAGAGGAAGTAATTAGCTTTCAGCTTTGGGAGGCTAATGATTATGACCATAGATTACACCCTGAAAAACTACTTAGTATAATTGAACTTTCTAAGAAACACCTCAACCTTAATGACTCTGAGATTGAAGTTGAATATCAAGGAGAAACTATTAGTAAATACGGAATTTCTTTTGATGGCACTAACTTTCAATTAATTACAAAACATACTGATTGCTTAGCTAAAGATAACTGTGGAATACCTGCTGAAGAACTTCCTGTACAAGAATCATCATGCTGTAGCCCTAGCTCTGGATGTTGTTAAACTAAAATATTATTATGAGAAAAATACTTGCAATTTGTTTACTATCTTTAATTAGTGCTTTAGGCTACTCTCAACACTGGGAAACAAATTTTGAAAAGGCAAAAGAGCTTGCAACTAAAGAAAATAAAACAATAATTATTGTATTTCAAGGCTCTGATTGGTGTGCTCCCTGCATGAAACTAGAAAAAGAAATTTGGAGTAATGATGAATTTATAGCTCATGCCAACAATAATTACATCATGCTTAAAGCTGACTTCCCAAAAAGGAAAAAAAATGCTTTAGATCCAAAGCAACAAGAACATAATAATGAACTAGCTGAACAGTATAATACTGCTGGTTATTTTCCGTTTGTAGTTATAGTAAATAAAGATGGAGACGTATTAGGGAATACAGGATATAAAAAAGTTGAAGTTAAAAAATATATCGAAATCTTAGAATCATTCAAACTATAACTATCTCTTGAAAAAGGTTTTATTAGTAATTTTCTTTAGCAACTTATTGTTTGCCAGCGCACAAACAACTCATAAAAAAAGCCTTACACTTATGGGTAATAGTTTTGATATTACTATAGTTGCTCAGGACTCAACAGAAAGCAATTATTATATTGACCTTGCTATTACTGAAATTAAGCGAATTGAAGCACTTATTTCCTCTTGGGATCCAAATTCACAAACTTCCCTAATTAATAAAAATGCAGGAATAAAGGCAGTTAAAGTTGACACCGAACTTATTGAGCTCATAGAACGCTCTATTGTTATATCCAAATTAACTGATGGAGCTTTTGACATTTCTTATGCATCTATGGATAATATCTGGAGATTTGACGGATCAACAACCACACTACCATCAAAAGAAAACATTAAACATTCAATAGAAAAAGTAGGGTTTGAAAACATCATTTTAGATAAAGAAAAAAGTACTGTATTCCTAAAACTAAAAGGTATGAAGATTGGTTTTGGAGCAATAGGAAAAGGATATGCTGCTGACAAAGCTAAAGCCTTACTCATTAGTAAAGGTGCCCGTTCAGGAATTATAAATGCTTCTGGAGACATAAATACCTGGGGTAAACAAGTAGATGGAAGTTCGTGGAAGGTTGCTATTACTAACCCTTTAAATAAAGATAAAGTATTTGCACTACTCCCAATTAGTGATGGTGCTGTAGTAACTTCTGGGAACTATGAAAAATATACAATAATTGATGGAAAACGCTATTCTCATATCATAAGTCCAAAAACAGGCTATCCATCAGCAGGATTAAGTAGTGTAAGTGTATTTGCTCCTAAGGCTGAGCTTGCTGATGCCTTAGCAACAGCAGTATTTGTTATGGGACAAGAAATAGGGTTAAACAGGATAAATCAATTACCTAATACTGAATGCATCATTATTGATGATGAGGGTAATATATTTATGTCAGATAATATTAAAATTAATAAACAATGAAGAAAATACTAGTAATAGCAATTGTAATTGCAGGATCATTTAGTTCCTGTACAGTTGTAAAGGAATACGAAAAAGTAAACCTTAACGACCCTGACATGGTACTTGGCGACAAAAAAACAGACAGAAACATATCAACTTTCCATTCTTATAGAGAAGCTGCCGTAGGAGCTAATGGAGGTAAAACTGGAGGTGGTTGCGGTTGTAACTAAAATAAATAAACTATGAAAAAGATAATTACAGGTTTTATTCTTGTACTGACAACAATTACTACTTACGGACAAGACCAAACAAACACTTATAAAAAACGAGTATTAGAAAATACTGAAGTTGATATCTTATCAAGCTTTTACATGCAAAGTGGAGATAATGCTGCTACAACAGGAGGTATAGGAACAGAAGAAATTCTTGATGGAACAGCAACTATTATAGTATCAATACCACTAAATGACGATGATATACTAAAGATTGATGCAGGAATATCAGCTTACACCTCAGCTTCATCTAGTAATATTAACCCATTTACAAAACCTGGTGCAGCTGTAGACCCATACACAGCTAGCTCAGGAGCTTCAAATCAAGACATATGGAGAAACCTTACCCTTGCTTACACTCATAGTTCTGATGACAGAAACAATATCTACAATGCAAAAGTATCTGTATCTGGTGAATATGACTACTTTTCTTTTGGATTTGGAGGAGGCTTCACTAAATTATTTAATGAAAAAAATACTGAACTAAGTATCAATACAAATATCTATTTAGACAAATGGGAGCTGCTTTACCCTGTTGAGTTACGCACACCAGAAATGGATGACGATAAAGATGGTGACGATGACGAAGATGACTTTGATATTTCATTATTTACCGTTGAAGGTGCTCCATATAACCCAAATAAATTCTTTACCGAGATAACAGATAAAAATCGTAGTTCTTATTCCTTAAATTTTGGTTTTTCTCAAATACTATCAAAAAGATTGCAAACTTCTTTTGCTTTAGATCTTGTTAAGCAAGAAGGCTTACTTTCTACCCCATTTCATAGAATTTATTTTGAAGATGTCGCTAACTCATATATAGAGAACTTTCAACTAGCCGATGACATTGAAAGACTACCAGACACTAGATATAAAATTGCCTTTGGAAATAGGTTTAGCTATTATATAAATGAATTCTTAATTATTAAGACCTACTACCGTTACTATAGCGATGACTGGGGAATAGAATCACATACTGCTAGTATTGAACTTCCTATAAAGATTACACAAAAGTTTACACTATACCCTTCTTACAGGTATTATAACCAAACAGCTGCAGACTATTTTGCTGGCTACGAACAACATTCTTATAAAGATAATTTTTATACTTCTGACTATGATTTGTCTGAGTTTAATGCCAATCAATTTGCCTTTGGGGTTTCTTATACCGATATTTTTACTGAACGTAAAATTTGGAAAATGGGCTTAAAAAGTATAGACTTAAAATTTGTGCAATACGATCGTAACTCAAGTTTTAAAGCAAGTATGGTAACATTAGGAGCTAAATTTATTATTGAGTAAGTAACACTAATAATTTATTACTTGTACGCCAATTTCTTGTAGTAGCACTTACTGCTAAGTTTTTCTCTACTAAATTATTAGTAAGCTTACTTCTTGCTACTCCATTTGGGCTATACATATAAAGTACCTTACCAATAAGCTTTAACTCTTCTCCATTAGTTTGGTATTTCAATAACTTTTCCATTCCATTTTCATCTGGATTTTGAGATAAATAAGTAAGATAAAGTCTTTTATCATCAATATCTTTAAAAGGTTGCTTACTTATAGCATGTTCAATTTCTAAAAGCGTTAATACAATAGTAGGAACTATAAAACCATAATATTGTTCTATAGTCCCTTTAATTTTATCTTCTAATAAAGCTGTATTGATTTCTGAACTTTCAAAAACAATATTTCCACTTTGTATATAGGTATTAACATTATTAAACCCAGCTTTTGTAAGGTAAGCTCTTAAGTCAGCCATTTTAATAATCTTTTGACCACTTACATTAATTCCTCTTAATAGTGCAATATACTTCATTAAAACTATTTCTTTTTAATATATATGTCCATATCTAATTCTTCTATTTCATAAGATTCAGAGTTCTGAGAAGTAAGTATATCATTAAATATAAGCTTAATTTTAAAGTTTTTGTATTCAACTACTTTAGTCAACTCATCTGGATAACAATAATGTAAAAAATCGCTGTTTCCATATTTATTCTTTAGTTTACCTATATGCTCTTCTAAAGCAAGATCAAACTCTTCATCTCCAACTCTAACTTTTAAAGTTAAAGTATCTAATGAAATCTCAAATACAGTACCCTCAAACGTAAAGGTACTAGAAATAGAAACATCATTACTAGCAAAATTACTACTCACTAAATAATCGTACCCTTTAATATCTTTATAATCTAAATCAGTTGAAATCCTATACCTCTGATGTAAAACCACTTCAACAACCTTACCAATTTCATTATAATTCCAAATATTATTATCCAATCCCAGAGTATTCATAATTATTCTATCCTCATCTAACCATCTATTTTTTGTTTTAGCTGCTATTATTAAGGAATCAATATTTTGATAAAATAAATGCGAAATAGAGGAAAAACCATGGTAGTCCTCTAAATACTCTACAATAGATGCTACTTGCTTATAGTCCTCATACTCTATAATTCTTTGATTATCAAATTTATCAGCATAAATAAAGTTACTTAATGTATCTACCTCCCATTTAAATTCATTTATTATTTTTCCATCTACCAGCAAGTCATTTTTATCTAATAGCTCTATTAACCTACTTGACTGACTCCTTTCACTAACAGAGAACATTCCCCAAGGCCCTACCATCATCATAATAAGAATAGCACTTAAAGACATTGGAACAAACTTTATATTAGTCTTCCCTAATGAAAAATACAAAGAAACAATAGAAATCCATATTCCTATTACAATAACTAAGTACCTATTTATAGTAATTCCATATTCTGAAACACGAATACTAACTGCTAAAAACAATAACACTACAAGAGGTAACATTAGGATATAAAATAATCTAGAAAACTTTTTCACCCAAGTTGTTTTCTCTAAATTCCCCCAAGGGTATAATAGTAAAAAAGCAAGAATACCTAATACAGAATAGACTGATATCATATAAGTTACTATACCTTTAGGCCAATCCCAAGCAAATACAATTTTAGCTCCATAAGCATATAGTATAACACTATAAATTATTACTAAGGGAAGTAAAATATACTGTCCAAATGTTTTTAATCCTTTAGGGTAATCTATATCATTTTCTAATTCATCTAAATTTTCTGGTATTCCGCTAATAAAAAACCAAGTGCTAAAAAGTATAGCAATTAACATCCATAAATCACCAAACAATTCATCATCAAAATCTACATCAAACAATAAGTTTAAGGAAACTAAAGAAAGTGCAAGCCCTGCAAATAATATAATAGAATATAAATATGTAGTAGCAAAACGAATAAAAAGCCCCTTATTATAATTCCAAAATCCATTTTCTTGCTTACTCCTAAAATAAGGTAAAAAGGCTACTAGCAAATGGGATATAATACTATAAATAGTGAAGTTTATATAAGGAGCAACCTTACTTGCTTCTGCCTCACTCCCAGGCAATGTATTATGAATTAACACTAAAACAACAGTAGCAAGAAAAAAAGATCCCCACTTTACTTTGGTATTTACTTTGTTTTTTTCTGCATACAAGCTAACAGCCAAATACAAGGATATACCCAAACCAAAGGTTAAACAAATATTTAGTAAAGGAAAAACATTTTCTATATTATCTACATTTTCTATTAAATAAATAGATAAAACAGTAATAACTATAGCTGAAATAACAGTTAGTGGAAAACGAATAAGTGATTTATTTGCTGTTTTCAGAATGTAACTAATAGAAGGTAATTTCATATTTATTATTTTGAAGTAAACGATAATAACAGTACTTATTGTACGCTCAAATATAATAAATTAGCTCAACTTGTTTTTTAAGCTCTTCTATAATTTCAAAAACGGCAGGACATTCTATATTTTTTTGAATAATTCTTGAAAATTTACAATGTACTTTATAAGTCTGTTTACTTACCTAAGCCTACAAACATAATATTTACTGATTCAAATTTCAACAAGCTCATAGGGGAAATATGAAATTCAGCATTCTCACTAATCATAACAGGAGGCTTCCCTGGTTTTGGAGGCATACTCATTACAAAAAGTGAAACAGGAGAAACACAAAAAACACTATCATTCCTAAGGGTAAAATTTACTGCATTTTCTTTAAGATTATTTAAAGTTAATGCTACTCCTACAAATTCAGCTTGTTCATTATTTTTCAATGTAAAATGTAGCATTTCTGCTGAAGGAACATGTGTTCCTTCTTGCTCAATGTTAGGGTTCTTAGAAGCAAATTCTAAAGTTAATATTTTTGTAACAGGTAACTGCTCAGTTATTACTACTTCATTCTTACTACTGTTAGTACAAGAAACTACTAAAAGAATTACAGCTGCAAATAATATGTTTTTTTTCATTTTATATTAGGTTTTAATTTTTCTACAATTTCAAAAACTGCAGGACAAATTACTACATTTTTTTCAGTAATATTCAGCAATTGATGCTGTTTTATTCTATCTGTATGAGGGTATTCTCTACATGCTTTTGGTCTTGCATCATAAATAGAACAATAATTATCCGCTCCAAGAAAAGTACAAGGAGCTGTTTTTAAAACATAACATCTTTCCTCATCTAGTTTTAAATACTGAGTAACTACCGCAGAAGGTTTTATTCGTAAATACTTAGCAACCCTTGCAATATCTTTATCAGTAAATAGTGGACTTGTTGTACTACAGCAATTAGCACATTTTAAACAATCAGTACAGGAAAACACCTCATCATGTAAAGGATGAATCATTTGATCCAATACTTTAGGCTTAACCTTTTTTAGGCGCTTAAAAAACTGCTTATTTTCTTTTTGTTTTAGCGCTACTTCTTCCTTATGATGTGCTAAATCCATTACAGTGTTCTTCCAGGATAAACCTGAAGAGCAGCAGCTAATATATCAATTGCTTTATTTAATGATTCTTTATTCAGGACATAAGCTATACGCACCTGCTTTACACCTGTATTTGGAGTAGCATAAAATCCTGCTGCTGGAGCAACCATTATAGTTTCACCGTTTAAGTCAAAATCTTCTAATAACCATTGTGCAAATTTATCAGCATTATCAATAGGCAACTCAGCTATAGCATAAAATGCTCCTTTCGGTTTAGGACAAATAACACCTTCAATTTTATTTAAACCTTCAATCAATACATCTCTCCTGCTTACATACTCAGCACTAACCTCATCAAAATAAGCTGGGGTTGTTTTTAAAGCCGCCTCACCAGCAATCTGACCAAAAGTAGGTGGAGATAAACGAGCCTGTGCAAACTTCATTGCCGTAGCAATTACTTCCTTATTTTTTGAAACCATACAACCAATACGAATACCACACATAGAGTATCTTTTAGAAGTAGAATCAATAACAATAGCATTTTGCTCTAAACCAGCTATATTTAAAACAGAATAATGTTCATTTCCATCATAAGCAAACTCACGATATACCTCATCTGCAATCAAAAATAAATCATGCTTTATTACTATATCTCTTAATGTTTCTAATTCTGCTTTAGAATATAAATATCCTGTAGGGTTACCTGGGTTACAGATAAGTATTGCTTTAGTATTTGGCGTTATTAACTTCTCAAATTCTGCAATTGCTGGCAATGCAAATCCATTATTAATTGTAGTTGTAATTGGCTTTACTTTTACTCCTGCTGAAATTGAAAAGCCATTATAATTAGCATAAAATGGTTCTGGGATAATAATTTCATCTCCAGCATCAAGGCAAGAGTTAAGTGCAAAAAGCAAAGCTTCTGACCCTCCTGTAGTTACTATTAAATCATTATGATCTACAGTTATATTTAAATTTTGATAATAGGCTGCTAATCCCTTTCTATAAGTTTCAAACCCTGCTGAATGCGAATAAGCAACAACTTTATCTGAGAAATTATGTATAGCATCTAGAGCTAAGGTAGGGGTTTTAATATCAGGTTGCCCAATATTTAAATGATAAACTTTTTTACCTGCTTCTTTAGCAGTTTCAGCAAAAGGAACCAATTTTCTTATTGGCGACTCTGGCATACTTATTCCTTTGTTTGATATTTTTGGCATAATTGTAAATTTTATATAAAAAAACACCCCCTAATTGGGGGTGCAAATGTCGTAATATTTTTTGAATTATATTATTTCTTTTCTAAAGGAGAACCTGCAGTTTTTCTTTCAATATCACTTACTGGCTTTGCAGCTGCTTTAACCTCTCCTTTAATAGTTAAGATAACTGGTTTTTTACTTGCATTAGTAGTAAGAGTAATTGTTTTAGTAAATTTTCCTACTCTATTTGTGGCATATTTTACACCAATTTTTCCTGTTTCACCTGGAGCCCAAGTAGTAGATCCATCAGCTTTTTTCCAAGTAGGAACTGTACAACCACAACTTCCTTTTGCACTTTTAATTACTAATGGGTCACTTCCATTATTTGTAAAAACAAACTCTCTGTTACCATCAGCATTATGTTCAATGATTCCATAATCAACAACTTTTGATTCAAAATCAATAGTTACATTAGTTGTTTCAGTAACTACTTCCTTTGCTGCTGTTTCATTTTGCGCATTTGCAAAGCCAAAACCTGCAACTAAAGCTAATGATAAAATAATTTTTTTCATCTTTCTTTTCTTTTTTTATGTTAATTTTCAAATAATGAACGGCAAATTTAACAAATTATTTCCTTTACACAAATAAGATAATATATGAATTCATCAAAACAATAGATTTGCTAAATTTGCAAACTTCAAAACTACTGAATACAATGAGCATTCCAAAAACATACAACCCCTTAGCAACAGAAGACAAATGGTACGCACACTGGCTAGAGAAAGGATATTTCCACTCTACTCCAGATGAAAGAGAAGCTTACACTATAGTAATTCCTCCGCCAAATGTAACTGGAGTTTTACATATGGGGCATATGCTTAACAATACTTTACAAGATGTATTGATAAGACGTGCTCGTATGCAAGGCTACAATGCTTGTTGGGTTCCTGGGACTGATCATGCATCAATAGCTACCGAAGCAAAAGTAGTTAAGAAATTAGCTGATGAAGGAATTAATAAGGCTGATTTAAGCAGAGCAGAATTTTTAGAACATGCATGGGAATGGAAAGAAAAGCATGGTGGAATAATACTAGAACAATTAAAAAAATTAGGAGCATCTTGCGATTGGGAACGTACTAAATTTACTATGGACAATGACCTTAGTGAATCGGTAATAGACACCTTTGTTGACTTACACCAAAAAGGCTTAATATACAGAGGGGTAAGAATGGTAAACTGGGACCCTTCAGCACAAACTGCATTGTCTGACGAAGAAGTAATCCATAAAGAAGTAAATTCAAAACTATATCATATTTCCTATACAATTGAAGGAAGTGATGAGAAGCTAACTATTGCTACAACAAGACCTGAAACAATTTTAGGAGATACTGCTATTTGTGTAAACCCTAATGATGAACGCTACACTCACCTTAAAGGAAAGCAAGCTATTATCCCTTTAATTAATAGAGTTATTCCTATAATATTTGACGAATATGTTGATATGGAATTTGGAACAGGAGCTCTTAAAATTACTCCTGCACATGATATAAACGATTATCAACTAGGAGATAAGCATGGACTAGAAACTATTGACATCTTAAATGATGATGGCACACTTAGTGAAGCTGCTACACTTTACATTGGAAAAGATAGATTTGAAGTAAGAAAAGAAATTGCTAAAGACTTAGAAAATAAAGGCTATTTAATTAAGACGAAAGAATACCAAAATAAAGTTGGTTTTTCAGAAAGAACAGATGCTGTAATTGAACCAAAACTTTCTATGCAATGGTTCTTTAAAATGGAAGCATTCTCAAAACCTGCATTAGAGCATGTAATGAATGATGACATTCAATTTCATCCTCCAAAGTTTAAAAACACTTACCGTCATTGGATGGAGAATATTAAAGACTGGTGTGTGTCACGTCAGTTATGGTGGGGACAGCAGATTCCTGCTTATTATTACGAGGGAAATAAATATGTAATTGCAAAAACTAAGGAGGAAGCTCTTAAGTTAGCAAAAGAGCAGAAACCAGATGTTACACTAGCTGATTTGCGTCAAGATGAAGATGTATTAGACACTTGGTTTTCTTCATGGTTATGGCCAATATCTGTTTTTGATGGAATCCGTAATCCTGATAATGAAGAAATAAATTACTACTATCCTACTAATGATTTAGTTACTGCCCCTGAAATTTTATTCTTTTGGGTAGCACGTATGATTATGGCAGGTTATGAATATAAAAAAGAAATGCCTTTTAAAAATGTTTACCTTACAGGGATTGTAAGAGATAAACAAGGTAGAAAGATGAGTAAATCATTAGGAAACTCTCCTGATCCTATTACACTAATTGAAAAATATGGTGCTGATGGAGTTAGAGTTGGAATGCTACTTTCTTCTCCTGCTGGAAACGATCTTCCATTTGACGAAGGACTTTGTGAACAAGGAAGAAACTTCTCTAATAAGATATGGAATGCTTTCCGTTTAATAAAAGGATGGGAAGTTGCTGATACGGAGCAACCAAAAAGTGCCAAACAAGCTATTAATTGGTTTGAAAACAAATTAAGTAAAGCAATTACTGAAATTGATAATTCCTATGGAAAATATAGAATATCAGAAGCTTTAATGGGAACTTATAAATTGGTTTGGGACGACTTCTGTTCATGGTATTTAGAAATGGTAAAACCTAATTATGGAAGTCCTATTGATAAAACGACTTATAACAAAACTATTGAGCAGCTTGAGAAAGTATTAAAGCTCTTACATCCTTTTATGCCTTTCTTATCAGAAGAAATATGGCACCTAATTGATGATAGAAAAAGTGATATTATTATAACTGAATGGCCAAAACCTACAACTATAAACGAGCAATTATTAACTGATTTTGAAAATACTACTGAAGTTATTGCTGGAATTAGAACAATAAGAAAAGAACAAAATATTGCTAATAAGGAACAACTAGAACTTTTAGTAATTAGCAATCAAACTAGTACAAATAACTTAAATGCTATTATTGCAAAACTTGGCAATTTATCTAGTATAAATACCATTACAGAGAAACCAAAGGGTGCGTTCTCATTCATGGTAAAATCTAATGAATACTTTATACCTTTAGGAGATAATATTGATATTGAAGCTGAACTTAAGAAGTTGCAAAAAGAACTAGATTATACAAAAGGCTTCTTAAAATCAGTAGAAGGAAAACTGAATAATGAACGTTTTGTAAATAATGCTCCTGATCAAGTTGTTAAGAACGAACAAAATAAGATGGAAGATGCAAAAGCAAAGATTGAAATATTAACAGAAAAAATCAATGCGTTAGCCAATGCTTAATGCTAGTCTCTTCTTTTTTAAAGAAGAAATTATCTTATAATTGTAAATGTTTTAGTCTTAATACTACCATTAGCTTGAGATAAATAAATACTGTAAACAGCTGCTGACCACTCTGCAATAATAAGCTGGGTACTTGTTTGCTCTACTCCTATTATCTCTTCAGTCATTAACTCTCCAGTTAAACTAAACACTTTCATATTAATTTCTTCATTGTGTAAACCAAAATTAATTATTAACTGATCTGTTGCAGGATTTGGGTATACTTTTGTAATTATTAAAGGCTGCTGATTGCTCCCTGTAATACAAGAATCAACATATACATGAATATCTTCGTAAGAAATACAAGCATTTGAATCTAAAGCTTCTACCATATACCAAGTGTCAGTAGTTGGCGTATCATATAATACATGTGAAGAACCTCCTACATTCCAAGAATAAGAAATAAAACCTGCAGAAGCTTCTAACAAAATAGTATCCCCTAAACAAATCTCTGGAGGATTAGGAACAGAAATTATATTAAGAGGCAGTTGCTGGTAATAATCTAGATTTATTGTGGAAATACTATCACAACCAGAAGCAGCTGTAAAGGTATTAGTATAAGTTCCCGAGTTTGTATAAATAATATTCCCTATTAATAAACTATCACCTACACAAAGAGTATAGTTATTAACCGAAGTAATAGCAGGCAAAACAGTTAATATTGTAGTTACAGTACTATCACATAAGGCTGAAGAAATTAGAACATCAATATATACTCCTGAAGAATCATAAGTATTTGAACCTATTGTTACTACCTCTCCGCTACAAATTGTAAGTGTATTAGTTATTGAATAATTTGGAGCTATTGTAAGGTTAGTAGTTATAATACTATCGCAAGCAACTGTGCTTAAAAGGGTATCTATATAAACTCCAGAAATATTATATACATTAGCATTCACAATTATACTATCGCCTGCACAAAGAGTATAGTTGTTTGTAATATTAACTGTTGCCCCTACAACAAGGTTTGTTACTACTATACTATCACATGACATACTACTTAGTAAAGTATCAATATAAGTTCCTGAAGCATTATAAACATTAGGTCCTACCATAATACTATTCCCTGCACAAATAGATTGATTATTTGTATAGGTAATTGCAGGAAGGACTATTAAATTAGTTGTAACAATACTATCACAAGCTATAGCACTCAATAAAGTATCAATATAAGTTCCTGAAACATAGTAATTAGAACTACCTACACTAATACTACCCCCTGCACATAAAGTATAAGAGGCTGTACTTGTTGAAACTCCCATACTATGCATTCCTAAACTATTCCAATAATTTGAGGGTTTTACAAGCCAAGATGAATTAGAAACTGATGTTCCTGCTGCATTAATCCAAGAAGTATCTCCTTGAGTTTGTGAACATTTTCTAATAAGCGTATGATTAGCTGTAGCATTAGTTACACCAGCTACATTCCACCCTGTTCCTGGATCTCCATTCCAATCACCAACCCAATCCAAAATAGCATAAGTAATCCCATCAGGAGCAATTGGACTATTAGGTTCATTACCATAAACTAAAGCCAAACCATCATCTCCGTTAGAAAACGAACCAAAGGTCATATCAGCACTATTTAAAATTAAAGGATCCGCTGCAGTATGAGCTACAACATAAACATCATTAGGAAGAATAACAGCACCTGAATCAAAAGCATTCCAATATTCATAAACTCCAACAGTGGTAGGAGCATTAACTGTTCTTGCAAAAAAGTAATTTGTTAAAGAAACAGTATCATTACTAGGATTAAATATCTCAAAATATTTATTATTTGAACTCCCTTCTCCATATTCTGAGAAGAACAAGTCTTCATAATTTAAAGGAATTAAAGGATAAACACAACTACTATCATCAATAGTAGCAAGAGGATTATAGTTCAATGCAATACTATCAGTACATCCAGCAACAGATGAAGAATTTACTGTAAATACACCTATCATTCCCATAGTTACATGCGGAGTACATTCATATGCATAAACTCCTGCTACTTGAGGGATATATTGAAAAAAGGTATCTGCTGGCAATTGCCATGTTTGATTGAACGTTATTGCTCCTGTAGGAATACTAGTAGAGGTAACAGTATGAAACATAGTAGGAGGATCAAGTGGCAGCCATTGAATAGTATCTCCAAGCTGAATTGTTAAACTAGAAGGCAAAAACTGCATATAACCATTCCAAACTTGTATAGTATGAATAGTTGCTTTTGAATTAAAAGATACTAGAATAACAAATAATAGGGCAAATATTTTTTTCATGGTTTTTGTTTTTAGAGCTAGTAAAACTATGAAAACTAACGCAATAAATAAAGTAAAAAGTTAGAAAACAGATATTGACTACAGAAAGTAGCCTTAATTATTCTAATTTTCAATAATCATTTTACGCTCAATTGTCCCATCATCATAAATATAAATAAGTGGTGTATTCTCTATCCCCTTGCATTCCTGACCAAACATATTCACTACCTTAAATATTTCTTTATTTTTAAAGATATCAGTAGTAGTATTGATAGTACAGTTAGTACTAAAATAATGATCATTATCTATATTTCCTGATTGCCCATTCCAAACTGTCCAAGTAGCATTAGCTGCTGCAACATCTCCAACATTTATACAACTTAGATTATTATTATTCCAACAAAACAAATAATCTAAATCTGGTTGATTACTAATATCAAGATTATAAAGCTTATTATTAGAGCATGAAAGCCAGTTTAATGCTGTATTGTTAGTTATATCCAATTGCACTATATTATTATTGGAGCAGCTTAAATGCTTTAGAGATACGTTATCTGCTAAATTTGCTATTGATGTAATATTATTATTATCATATACAAGTACATACATATCTATCCCTTGAACATCTAAACTCGTTAATAAGTTATTATTACACCTTAGCTCTATTAAGGAACTATTATTGCTAATATCTAACTGTGTTAGTTGATTTTCATAACACTCAAAGTACAACAATGCCGTGTTTTCGCTTACATCTATATTTGTAAAATTATTAAAGCTGCATTTAAGGTCTAACAGACCTGTGTTCGCTGTTATATCAATCTCATCAAGGTTATTACTTGAACAATTAAAATACTTTAGATTATTAGTACTAACATCTAATGAGTCTAAGTTATTTGAAGAACAATCCAAATAAGTAAGAGCTGTAAAACCTGATATCCCTACTAAGCTTGAAATATTCCTATTCGCTACAATTAAAGTATCAACAGTATCAATTCTTGAGTTTAATACATAACCATCAACCATATTATCTAAACCTTGATTTACTAAAGCAATCTCAAAATTTGAATCAACTAAAAATGTAACTTGTGAAAATCCAAAAAATGGCACTATTAACAATAAAAATAATACTTTTCTCATTATTTTTTAATTATTTGTTTCGTTACAGACTGGTTATCAATAAATAAAGTAATAAAATAAATTCCACTTTTTAAGTCTGAAGTATTAATTTCAATATTATTTTCTCCATAAGCCCCTTGTACTTTAATTGTACTTTTAACTTTTCTTCCAAGTTCATCAGTAATATGAATACTTACAGCACTTGCTTTACTTGAGTTAAACACTAAATTAGTAGTGGTTGCTACTGGATTTGGATATACCTCAAAATCAAATATTGATGAAAGGCTATGTTCCTCAATTCCAGTTAACAAATCATTTGCTGAGGTTAGATTTGTTTGATAAACGCCATTACCAAAAGTTCCTACAACTAACAAGCCATCAGCTGCTCTGTATTTTATATTTTCAACAATAGTTGATCCAATGTCCTGACTTCCAATTTGCTTCCAAACAGTATTTTGCCCATCAAGCGTAGTAGTACCAAAAAGACCTATCGTTGTACCAACTAGATACAAAGTGTCATTAGCAATTGGTATGATTAAAGCTGTTCTACATGAAGGGCCATTACCACCACCACTAGGAGTTTGCTCTAAGTTACCTGCAACTTTTTTCCAATTTTGCCCACCATTAGTACTATGAAATAAAGAGTACACACTATAGTTTGAATATACAACCATAATTTCATCAGCATTATCAGGATTAACTGCTACATCAGTACAATATGACCCACTCCCAGTTGAAAGATTAGATAACTCAACAATAGCTGGATCTCCAACATCTGCATTATCAATACGATATATTTTTTTGCTTTGAGTACCTAAATAAACAATATTTGCAGGATTTGTTGAAGTAGAAATTGCCGAAATTATCATACTATTTTGTAAAGTATCAGAAAACATATCCCATCCTAAGTCTGATTTTTGATGTGAACTATTATAAGCTATATTTCCTAAATCATTATTTCTCCAAAGCCTATTTCCTTCCGACCAATATATTACATTATCATTATTATTATCCATAGTCATTGGGTTCATCCACATGTATTGATTACTATCACATGAGCTAGGGTCTAATCTTTGAAAAGCAACACGATTTGCATTAGTGTCTAACTTCATTTTATACATTACCCCTCTTTGTATTGTTAAATAGAAGTCCTCTTCATTATCTGCAATTCCTGCATATGATCCATCTCCATTAAATGGCATATTCCAAGTTGCATCTGATTCATCAGTAAAAGTTACTCTATTTCCATTATCTTGTAAACCACCTTGCAATACCTCAGAGTTTGCATTTTTACTAAGTGCTACTGTATAAAGCTGAGTAGTATTGTATCCATTATTTAGTGATTCCCAAACTACAGTATCTTCATATATATTATATGATTTAAAAATTCCTCCATCATTACCATTTATCAAAACACTATCATTAGATGGCAAATAAAGTAATTCATGCTGGTCAGGATGATGGTTTGGGTAAGACCCCCAGTTTCCATCTCCTTCTGAAGAGCCTGCTCTATACCCTCCAATAATTGTTGTGTTATTAGGAGTTGTAAATCCATCGGTTGAACGCCATAAATTTGTCCCTCCAATTACAATTAAATCTGGGTTAGTTGGGTGTACATCTATATGTATGTTATAAGAACCTTGAGGGTTAAAATTATCAAATGAATGCACATTATTAGCTGGTATATTTGTTGATAAATCAGTCCATTGCCCTCCATTACCAGTTCCATCTCCTGATATATATTCATATTTCCATAAAGAAGTCCAAGTTTCACCACCAAAGAATATATTTGTATGCTGTCCGTGGTTATTTGTTTCAGCTGCTAAAAAATAAACCTCGTTTTCATTAGAAGGATTAATACCAATAACAACTCTACTATAAACTGGAGAGAATAAGGAATCTGTAATATTAACCCAATTTTGTCCATCAGCCGATCTCCAGATTCCTTTATCAGTACAATTACTACTTATTGTAGCATAAACTGTACCTGTAGTAGTAACATCAACATCAGTATATTGAAAGTAATTATTGTTAGCACCCCCTAATTCTTTATTCCAGCTTGTACCTCCATCCTCTGTTCTGTAAATATCACCTCTAGTTGCTACATAAACTACATCTAAAGTATCATTACTAATATCAGTTTTAATACTAAAAGTAAAATCAAAATCTCCATCTAATACAGTTGGAGTGTTGGATGTTGTAAACGAAAGAGAATCCCAAGACAAACCTCCATCAATTGATTTATATATTCCATTTCCATAAACAGAAACATCTGATAAATAAGAACCTCTATTTTCTCCTGTACCAAAATACCAAACATTTTCTTTTCCAGCTCTTCTATCCTGGGTTAAACATGAAATCCTATGTTCCTGATTTGGATCTGTAGTCATATCCCAACTCTGACCTCCATCAATTGATCTAAACATACCTCCAGTTGCTCCACCAGCTAAAATTATATTTTCATCTAATACATCAAATGCTAAAGCCCTAGTCCTTCCTCCAACATTAAAAGGCCCTCTATGCTTCCATACAGCTTTAGACATAACTGAAGATTTAGGCAATGTCTTAGCAAAAATCATCTCCTTTCTTCTAATATTATTAGGAACCTTACCTGTTAAAGGATCTGCTAAACGCATATTAACCCAAGCTTGACGCTCAGCAGGATTGTCTGAAGGGTAAAATGCTGCTTTATTTTTTGTTTCTGAGCAAGAAGAAAAAAATGCTAATCCAATTGCAAAAAGTAAGATTCTGTTCATATTTATAAGGTTTTTATTTTTGGTAAAAATATCAAATTAATTGTCAATTCTCAAATCCTAATAAAAATGTAAATTTGCGATCTGAAATAAAAGAAGAAAATGGAACAAGTAGAAAGATATATCCCAAATAATAAAGTAAGAATTGTAACTGCAGCAAGCCTTTTTGATGGTCATGATGCAGCTATCAATATTATGCGTAGAATTATACAAGCTACAGGATGTGAGGTAATTCATTTAGGACACGATAGAAGTGTTGAAGAAGTAGTAAATTGTGCTATTGAAGAAGATGCAAATGCAATTGCAATGACTTCCTACCAAGGAGGACATACAGAGTATCTTAAATATATGTATGACCTTTTACAAGAGAAAAAAGCAACACATATTAAAATATTTGCAGGTGGAGGTGGAACAATACTACCTGAAGAAATAAAAGAATTAGAAGCATACGGAATTACAAGAATCTATCATCCTGATGATGGTAGAGAAATGGGTTTACAAGGTATGATTAACGACCTAATTCAAAAATCAGACTTTTTAGTTGGTGAGCAACTTGAAGGGGAAGTAGCTGATATTAAAGATAAAAATGTAAATGCTATTGCTCGTATGATATCGGCAGCAGAGAACTGCCCTGACCAACATAAAAGCATACTAAATGAGATAAAAGAAATTGCAGCTAAAGCAGCTACTCCAGTACTAGGTATTACAGGAACTGGAGGTGCAGGAAAATCATCTTTGGTTGATGAGCTGGTAAGAAGGTTTATCATTGATTTTCCTAATAAAGAAATTGCTATTATCTCAGTTGATCCATCAAAAAGAAAAACTGGTGGTGCACTATTAGGAGATAGAATAAGAATGAATGCTATTAAATCGGACCAAGTATACATGCGTTCTTTAGCTACCCGACAAGCTAATTTAGCTTTATCAGCTCATGTAAATGATGCTTTAGATATTTTGAAAGTAGCTAATTATGATTTAATTATTTTAGAAACTTCTGGGATTGGACAATCTGATACTGAGATACTAGAACATTCTGATGTGTCATTATATGTAATGACCCCAGAATATGGAGCTGCTACTCAGTTAGAGAAAATTGACATGCTTGATTTTGCAGATCTTATTTCTATCAATAAATTTGATAAGAAAGGAAGCTTAGATGCACTTAGAGATGTAAAAAAACAATACCAAAGAAACAATAACCGATTTGAAGAAGATGTGGATAATATGCCTGTATTTGGCACTATTGCTTCACAATTTAATGATCCGGGAGCTAACTCACTTTACAAAGCAATAATTGATAAGTTTACTGAAAAAGAACTTGGTGAATTCAATTCTACTTTTGAGATTACAGATGAGATGAGCGAAAAGATATTCGTAATTCCTCCAAATAGAGTGCGCTACTTATCTGAAATATCTGAGAACAATAGAGCTTATGACAAATGGGCAAGCAAGCAAAAAGCAGTTGCTCAAAAATTATATGCACTTCAAAAGTCTTTAGGGATTCTTTCAGGTGCTTCAGAAGCAGTAATCTTGCAAATAAAGAGCGAGTATGAAACACTACTGTTAGATTTAGATCCTAAGAATAAAATTCTTATTGATAATTGGGAGACTGTACAAAGGAAGTACAATGAGAAAATATTTAAATTTAAGGTAAGAGATAGAGAACTATCTATTGCTACACAATCTACTTCCCTGTCAGGTTCTTCAATTCCAAAAATTGCTTTACCAAAATATGAAGGTTGGGGAGATTTATTACAATGGCAATTACAAGAAAATGTTCCTGGAGAGTTTCCATATACTGCTGGATTATTTCCATTTAAAAGAGAAGGTGAAGACCCAACAAGAATGTTTGCTGGAGAAGGAGGGCCAGAAAGAACAAACAAGCGTTTCCATTTAGTAAGTCAAGGAATGCCTGCAAAGCGCCTTTCTACAGCATTCGATTCTGTAACCCTTTATGGTAATGACCCAGGGAAAAGACCTGATATTTACGGTAAAATTGGTAATGCAGGAGTTTCAATCTGCTGTTTAGATGATTTAAAGAAACTTTACTCTGGTTTTGAATTAGCAAATCCTATGACTTCTGTAAGTATGACCATAAACGGACCAGCACCAATGATGCTTGCCTATTTTATGAATGCTGCTATTGATCAAGAGTGTGAAAAATACATTAAAGAAAATGGTTTAGAAGAAGAGGTTGAAGATAAGATTGCTACTATCTATAAAAGCAAAGGAACACTAAGACCTGAGTACCAAGGAGAATTACCAGAAGGAAACAATGGCTTAGGGCTATTTTTACTTGGGGTAACTGGAGATGAAGTACTTCCTGATACTATTTACCAAAAAATAAAAACCGAAACTTTAACTAAAGTAAGAGGAACAGTACAAGCTGATATCCTAAAAGAAGACCAAGCACAAAATACTTGTATTTTCTCTACTGAGTTTGCCCTAAGAATGATGGGTGATGTACAAGAGTACTTTATTAATAATGGAGTAAGAAACTTCTACTCTGTTTCTATTTCAGGTTACCATATTGCAGAGGCAGGTGCCAACCCTATTTCTCAATTAGCATTTACATTAGCTAATGGGTTTACTTATGTTGAATACTACCTAAGTAGAGGAATGGACATCAATGAATTTGGACCAAACTTATCTTTTTTCTTTAGTAATGGTGTTGATCCTGAATATGCAGTAATTGGTCGTGTTGCTCGTAGGTTATGGGCTAAGGCAATGAAGAATAAATATGGTGCTAATAAAAGAGCACAAATGTTAAAATACCATATTCAAACTTCTGGTAGATCCTTACACGCACAGGAAATTGACTTTAATGATATCAGAACTACATTACAAGCATTATATGCTATTTATGACAACTGTAATTCTTTACATACCAATGCTTATGACGAAGCAATTACAACTCCTACTGAGGAATCAGTAAGAAGAGCAATGGCTATCCAACTTATCATTAATAAAGAACTAGGTTTAGCAAGAAATGAAAACCCTATACAAGGAGCTTTTATTATTGAAGAGCTAACAGATTTAGTTGAAGAAGCTGTATTAACTGAATTTGACAGAATTACTGAAAGAGGTGGTGTTTTAGGAGCAATGGAAACAATGTACCAAAGAAGTAAAATACAAGAGGAAAGCTTACATTACGAACACTTAAAACATACTGGAGAATATCCAATTATTGGAGTGAATACTTTCTTAAATAAAGAAGGTTCCCCTACTATTATTCCTAAGGAAGTAATTAGAGCTACTGAGCAAGAGAAAAAATATCAAATTACAATGTTAGAGCAGTTGCATAAAGGACATAAAGATAAAGCTCAAGAAATGCTAGAAAAAGTACAACAAGCAGCTATACAAAATGAAAATATCTTTGATTTACTAATAGATGCTTCAAAAGTATGTTCTTTAGGTGAAATTACTGATGCCTTATTTGAAGTTGGTGGACAATACAGAAGGAATATGTAACAATGAAAATAAGAGAACTACAAATAGAAGATGCTGAAAACTTCTTAATGCTAATCAATACAACTGATGCAGAAACTCCCTTCCTACTTTATGAAGCAGGAGAGCGTAAAACTACAGTTGAGCAGGAAAGAAAGATTATCCAAAAAGGGAAAGAAAGAGGCACAATCACTTATGTAGTTGAGCATGAGAAGAAATTAGTTGGTTTTATTTGGGGAGGCACTTTTACAGAAAATAGAAGAAAACACTGTATGCATATTGCCATTGCTGTTTTACAAGAGTATACTGGAAAAGGTCTTGGAACAAAACTTCTAAAAAAATTAGTCGAAAAAGGAAAACAAAAGGGTATCAAGCGCTTTGACCTAGATGTTTCTGTAAATAATACTATTGCAATTAATCTTTATAAAAAAGTAGGCTTTGAAATTGAAGGCGAAAAAAAAAGCGCTTACCTCATTGATGGAAAATTTGATAACGACTATATAATGGCAAAAATAGTCTAAGTGATAGAAATTCAATACCATAAAACAAAAATTGGAGAATTTATACTAGGAAGCTATAACAACAAACTCTGTTTATTAGATTTTCGTTACAGAAAAATGAGAACTATTGTAGACAATAGACTAAAACAAACTTTAAATACTGAATTTGAAGAAAAAGAAAATGCACTATTAAACACAACAAAAAAACAGATTGAAGAATATCTCTTAGGAGAAAGAGAAGAGTTTGATCTTCCAACACTACTTGTTGGTTCTGACTTTCAAAAATCAGTTTGGGAAGCCCTATTAAATATAAAATATGGAGATACTGCCTCCTATTTAGATATTGCAAAAGCAATACATAATAAAAAAGCAGTTAGAGCAGTGGCTGCTGCAAATGGAGCAAACGCTATCGCTATAATTATACCTTGCCACAGAGTTATTGGTTCAGATGGAAAGCTTACAGGTTATGGAGGTGGGTTAACAACTAAAAAAAGATTATTAAACTTAGAGAATAAAAAATTATATTTACAAACAAAATTAGAACTATGAGAAAACAGATATTTACCCTTTTATTAATTGCTTCTGTGGCAATAGCTCATGCCCAAAATACTTTAGATGCTACTGTTATAGATGCTGAGAACAATGAAGCTTTAATTGGAGCTACACTCCTACTTAAAGGAACTACAAATGGGGTAAGTACTAATGTTCAAGGAAGTGCAGCTCTAAAGAACATTCCTAATGGAATACAAACTATTGTTGTTACTTATATTGGGTATCAGGATAAAGAAATAACCTATGATTTTCCTAAAGCAGGATTATTGGCACAGGAAATAAAATTAAGGCCTGCTGATAATGAAATAGGAGAAGTTATTATTGAAGCTACCAGAGGCAATAGAACAATTGCAAATTTACCTACAAGAACAGAAGTACTTACAGATGAAATAGATGAAGCAGCAAGTATGGAAGCAAGTAAAATTGCACATTTAATCACACACAGTACAGGAATACAAGTACAAACAACTGCTGCTGGTAGTAATGGTGCTGTAGTTAGAATTCAAGGATTGAATGGAAGATATACTCAAATGCTAAAAGATGGTTTTCCTCTTTATGGAGGATTTTCTGGAAGTTTAGATATATTACAAATTCCACCACTGGATTTAAGACAAGTAGAATACATAAAAGGCTCTGCTTCTACCCTATATGGTGGAGGAGCTATTGCAGGGCTTATTAATCTTATTACTAAAAAAGCAAATAAAAACGAAACACTATTACACATTAATCTATCTCATATTGGCGCAAGAGATTTTAATGCTTTTTCTTCTAAGCGATTTGGGAAATGGGGTTTTACAAACCTAGCTTCTATGCATATTCATGAACCTCATGATGCAGATACGGACGGATTCTCAGATGTAGCTCAAGTATCAAAATTTAACTTCAACCCTAAACTATTTTACAATCCTAATAAAAAAACAGCACTCTACTTTGGAGCAACTATTTCTAAAGAAAATAGAAAGGGAGGAAGTATGGATAAAATTAACAATTACAGCACAGATTCTTACTATTTAGATGCACAAGAAAGCAGTCGATTTACTACACAATTCTCTGCTCAATACAAATTAAGTAACAATAAAACAATTACGCTTAAAAATAGTATTTCTTCTTTTGACAGATATATTCAAATTAATGAGAATATTCTAAACACATCATCAACTACATTTGGAGGAAACCAGTTTAATAATTTTACAGAGTTAAATCTAAATATTAATAAAGAAACTCAGAATATTAATATTGGACTTAACTCTATTTCTGATAAATTTTCAGAGCATAATTACGAAAGCACTGCTAGTAGAGACCAAGAATTTCAAACCCACGGTTTATACATCAATCACCTTTGGGATGTAACAAATAAATTTGCTTTAGAAAGTGGGCTTAGAGCTGATAAAGTAGCTGCTTCAGCTATCAATACAGCAAATAATGAGCAATCATTTATACTACCAAGATTATCTGCACTATACAAATTAACTCCTGAGCTTTCAGTACGACTGGGAGGGGGAATGGGATACAGAATGCCAAGTCTATTTAGTGAAGAGGCAGAGCCTTACGGATATAAGAATGTACAAGCAGTTGATTTTAGCAATTTAGTTGCTGAAAAATCCTATGGAACAAATATTGATTTTAAATACCAATCAACTTTTGGTTTAGACAACGTATTACTTTCTTTAAATCAAATGTTCTTTTATAATATAATTGACAATCCTATCACCTTAAATGAAAGTGATGTTAGCGACCTATTCTACGAGCAAAAAAATGATTCTTTATGTTCTAAAGGATTTGAATCCCAAATTAAATTAACCTTAGGTAAGTTCACTTGGTTCTTAGGGTATACGTATACAGATGCTTATATAGAAAATGGAAATGATAAAGCTCCTCTTACGCTTACTCCAAAACATAGTATAAAAGGAGATTTATTATTTGTTGTAGAAGATAAATGGCGTATTGGATGGGATTATGATTATAAATCAGGGCAATTCCTTAACAATGGACATATTACAGAAAGCTTATTTACAACAGGTGTTATAGTAGAGCGTACAATTGAAAATTTTGTGATTTTCCTTAATGCTGAGAACTTTACAGACGTAAGACAATCTAACTCAGGGGATGTGCTTAGTAATGGAAGTCCACAGTTTACAGAAGTTTGGGCTCCTTTAGATGGATACTTCTTTAATGCAGGGTTAAAAATAAAATTATAACCTAAAAATATTGTATTTTTGCCAAAATTTATGGGGAAGTCGAAAACCATTTTAGAGTAGACAAATAAAAAATATTAAAAAATGAAAAAAACAATCTTAGTACTATTCGCAGCGGCATTATCTTTTGCTGTATCTGCACAAACATTTGGCGTTAAAGCTGGATTAAACATGTCAAGCATGTCTTATGGATCTGACCTTGATGCTTTTAGTGATGAAGCTAATTCACTTATTGGTTTTTCTTTAGGTGCAACTGCTGCATTTGAATTATCAGATGTAATAGACTTAGATGCTTCTTTAGCATTTATTCAAAAAGGAAATTCAGTTTCATTTGGGGATGATGACTTAAAAACTAGATTTAACTTTATTGAGCTTACTCCTATGGCTGCTTACAATATTACTGAAGAGTTAGCTATAATGGCAGGGCCATATATTGGTTTTGCAATTTCAGGAACACAAGATGCTCTAGAAATTGACCTATTTAGTGGAGAGTCAACAGTTACAAGTGAAGATATTGACTTTGATGCAAGTGAAATAAATACCTTAGATTACGGTTTAAATATTGGTGTTTCTTATATACTTAATGAAATGATTGATATTAGAGCTGGTTATAGCTTAGGTTTAGCTGATATGAATGCTGCTGACCAAGGAGACCTTGATTTATCTCAAAAGAATAACGGAATCTACTTTACAGTTGGTTACTTGTTTAACAGGTAGTAATCCTACCTCATAAAATAAAAAAAAGCCTTCTGAGATTCAGAAGGCTTTTTTTATAATCAATTAATACTACTACTCTATTATCATTTTCTTCTCTACGCTTCCATCATTGTAAATATAGAACATAGGAGCGTTTTTAATTCCTTTTGTCTCTCTTCCTAAAACATCAACAACCTTAACTAGTTTTTTATCGTTTAAGAAAGTATTAACATCTTCAATTCCTGTAGCGCTACCTCCTACTCTCATTGACACCCATCCTCCATTATTAAATACAAGCATATCAAATGCCATACAACTTGTTACAATTCCATTGTCTGAAACAGTAGATAATACAAAAACTGCAATAGTATCAGAAGGTGCAGCATTTGAAAAACTGAATAACAAAGTAGAGTCAGCATAAAAGTTCCCATTATTATCAAAAGCTTGCCATTCATTAGTTAATACTGTTGCTGTTGGAACTGCTACATTAGCACTTAACACAGGGTTAGCATAAGTAGCTGAAGGATCAATAGCTATTGATAAAGAATCACAAACTGCAAATAAATTTCCTACACCACCTCCTGTGCTTCCTCCTCCTGGGTTAGATGGACCTACAGGTAAATAAGCTGATGTAAACACCCAAGTACTACCGTCATAATATAAACTTCCAAAATGAAGACAGATATAAGGCATTGAATTTGTATCAACAATAGTTGTTTCCATAAACACCATTAATGTATCAGTAGTAGAAGATGCTGTAAAGTTAATACTTTGAGTAGTTGAAGATTGAACAAAACCATTATAATCATATACATCCCAATACCAAGAAGTAACTGTTCCTGGCAATGTAGAAATATCTCCATTCAAAATAACATTAGTACTGCTACTTAATGGATCTACAACAATATTAATAGAATCACAATGAGAAGACATAGAACCTAACCCTCCTGGACCTGTTCCTGTTGGGTTCCAAGGATAATTATTTCCTAATGTGTCTAATACCCAGTTTGTTCCATCATAATAAGAGAACATAAACATAGTACAGTTTATTCCCATAGGGCTATTTGAATATGCAGATAAAACAATCATAATAGTATCTGCAGTTGTAATAGGAGATATAGAGATATTTTGAGTACTAAAAAATAAATTAGTTCCTGTATTAGTTGATATTTGCCAATCCCATACACTTGCACTATTTGACATATCAATTCCATCCAACATTAATGTTGTTGTAGTTGACCCACTATTAACTACAATATCAAGAGAATCACAAGAGTTAAAAAACTGCGCCTGAGTTTGTAGGCCTAAAAACACAGCTACAATTAATAAATATTTTTTCATTTTTTTAACGCCTATAATTAGTTGGCTAGGACTTTTACCGGTTATTATAAAGCAAAAATATACTCTCTTCTAACAATGAGAAAATTAAAAAAACAAAATTCTTATGCCTCCAAATACAGAGTTAAATTCAAAAAAGAACAGCTACAACCTAGAAACAAATAAAATAAAGCTTACTTATTCAGAAATAAACTCCACTCCTCTCTTAATATTCCCATTGCTATAGAATTATAATATTTACCTTTTACAATATTATATTATTCTCTAATCTTTCTTTTGTAAGCTTAGGATAATAAGGTCCATCAAATTCCATCCAAAGATGATGACCTGTATTCCAAAGGCGATAGCTAAATTCATCTGCTGCTGCCCAGTTTCTAATCTTTATTCTATTTCCTACTAAACTCAATTACTCTACTAAATTATGAACTATTAAAGTCTCTACATCCTCTGGAGCAACAGTTGTAGGATCATTAGGGTAAAACTCAAAAGGAACTCCAACTACTTCTAATTCATTTTCAGCAATATAAGCATTAATAACCCTATGCGTATTTTCACTTAACTCATAAGAGCCATAATGCGTAGCTTGTAATGTTTTTCTTGCATTTAAGGAAGCTCCTATTATGCGGTCATTTCCTTCATGTTTTTCTGCAATTAATACTCCTGCCTCAAAACTTACAAGCTCTTCAGCACCTTGTTCTGGAAAAGAAATCCATCTAGAAAATGGCATAGAAATAGAGGTAAGATTATTACCTCCTATATAAGCAAACAACTCACCATAAGCAGCTCCCATAACTTCAGCAATATCATTCATAGAGCTTTGTACTGAAATATAAATATAGTTCTGTTCAGGAACATCAACTATTGTTATTTCAGAAGAGCGAGATGGCATATTTTCACATTTTTCTTTTAAACTTAACAATCCTGCTTCAAAATCTGCTCCTAACATACCATCAAAGAAAAGTGTAAGGAAACGCGTAAAGAATGGCATTTCTCCCTCCATACCCCAAGTTACTTTAGTCATTCCATTTTCTAAAGTTTCAAACTTCCACGATCCATAAGCTGGAGGCATACCCTCAAAGTTAAGTTCTGTATCAATTGAGTCTGCAAAACTTACAGCAGTTATTTCTAAAGACCCTTTTCCATCAATTCCAGTCCAACTCATTTTAGAATCATCTCCATATCTAGCTCCGCTATATTCTGTTACAATTGTGGTGTCATTTTTCCACCAAACGCCCCAATGTTGCCAAGTTTGTAAATCTGTTACCTCCCCATATACAACATAGGAAGGGATATTAATATCTATACTTCTTTCTACTTTATATTCTTTTGAAATAAAAAAGTTAAAGGATATAAAAGCTAAAAGGCAAATTAATGCCCATTTTAAAATTTGTTTTAAAGGATTCATAATGGTTTATTTTTTAGTTAGTAATAAGACTGCAATTTACAAAATTATCTTAATTTTGAAAGATATAACAAATACTTGCATTATGATAAAAAATATAGGGATCCTACTTTTAGTTGTTACAGGGGTAAATGCTCAAGATAGCGGTAAGTTTGAAAGCTATTCAAATGAGTTTTATGGAAAAATAGTCTCAGAAAGTAATAAGTACGATAAAGGGGAAAAAGAACCTTACAAGTCCTTCAAAATGGATTTTGATGGAAAACAAATTCCAAAAAGTTTAGATGAGTTTACAATAGTAGCTGCTGAAGATCCAATTTCTCAAGGAAACACAGGTACTTGCTGGTGCTTTTCTACTACCTCATTTTATGAAAGTGAAATTCATAGATTAACAGGAGAATCAATTAACTTATCAGAATTATATCCTGTATATTTTGAATATATTGAAAAAGCTAGAGGTTATATTAATACAAGAGGAAAATCTCATTTAGGAGAAGGGTCCGAAACTAATGCTGTACAAAGAATGATGGATTGGTATGGTATTGTTCCTGCTGAAGCTTATGAAGGTAAACCAAGCGAGCAGCCTTTTTACAATCATGAAAAAATGTTTAAAGAAATAGAAACTTATCTTAAAAATTGTAAAACAATAAACTTCTGGGATGAAGAAGCTATTCTAACTAATATAAAATCAATTCTAAACCATTACATGGGTGTCCCTCCAACCTCATTTAAATACAAAGGAAAAACATATACTCCAAAATCGTTTTTACAAAAGGTAACTAAACTTAACCCTAATGATTATATTGATTTTATGTCCTTAATGCAAAAACCATACTGGAGCCAAGAAGAATATAAAGTTCCTGACAACTGGTGGAGAAGTGATGTTTACTATAATGTACCCTTAGCTGATTTTATGTCTGCTATTAAAAATGCAATAAAAAACGGATACTCTATCTCTATTGGTGGAGATGTTTCTGAAAGTGGTTATTCTTCAACTCATGATGTTGCTATGGTACCTTCTTATGATATTCCTTCAGAATATATTAATGAACATGCAAGACAATTCCGTTTTTCAAATGGAACAACAACTGATGATCATGCTATACATTTAATTGGCTATAAGATTGACACTAATGGTGATTGGTGGTTCTTAATTAAAGATAGTGGATCAGGAGCCAGAAATGGTAATTTCCCTGGGTATTATTTTTATCACCAAGACTATGTAAAACTAAAGATGATGACTTTTACTATACATAAAGATGCTGTAAAAGAAATACTAAGTAAGTTTAACAACTAAAATATAACATGAAAAAGGCGGTATATTTTTTAGGAGGGTTTAGTGGATTTATTGCCACTATAACATTCATTTTTTATATACTTCATATTCCTGGAGCAAAATGGTTAGATATTATTTCTCTTATATCATTATCCATATTTTTCCCATTACTAGCTTATTACAAATATAAAAATGATTAAAAAAACACTATTTCTTCTACTCATTCCATTTATTGGATTCTCTCAAAATATTAATGAGCTTTTCTTAAAAAAAGGAGAAATATATTTTTCTTTTGAATACAAAAACAAATCACAGTTAAACCAGATATCTGATATTATCTCTATAGATCATAAAACAAATTCAGAAATTGCATATGCTTATGCAAATAAGAAAGAATTTACTGAGTTTTTAAAATTAGATATTGACTATACACTTATAAAGAAAGAAGCTCTAAATTATAAAAATGGCAGTAAAAACAACTGGGACTACTACCCTACTTATAACGAGTATACTGATATGATGCAAGCCTTTGCAGATTCTTTTCCCAATATCTGCAAACTTCATCATTTAGGAACACTAAACTCAGGTCGAGAGATCCTTATTATTCAAATCTCAGACAATGTAGGGCAAAAAGAAAATGAACCTTCTCTCTTATATACTTCTTCTATGCATGGTGATGAGTTAGCAGGGTATATTTTAATGCTTAGACTAATTGATAATATTCTTAACGGATATGGAAATGATGCACGAATTAGTAATTTGGTAAATGAAGTTGATATTTGGATCAACCCTTTAGCAAACCCTGATGGAGCTTATGCTGGAGGCAACCAAGATGTTTGGTCTGCTACCAGATCGAATTCCAACTGGATAGATTTAAACAGGAATTACCCTGACCCAGAAGACGGGCTTCATCCAGATGGAAACTCTTATCAAACTGAAACAAATATCTTTATGGGATTAGCTGACACTATAAACTTTAATATATCTGCAAATATGCATGGAGGAGCAGAAGTCTGTAATTACCCATGGGACACCTGGAGTAACTTAACTGCCGATAGAAACTGGTGGGAACATGTATCTCATGAATATGCGGATAGTTGTCAAGCAAATAGTGGAAATGGTTATTTTAATTACCTAAATGATGGAATTACAAATGGGTGGGATTGGTATGAAGTAGATGGAGGAAGACAAGATTATATGAATTACTTTAGAAATTGTAGAGAATTTACACTAGAACTCTCGGATGACAAAACTCCAAATCCAAACGACTTACCTGCATTATGGACTGCAAATTACCCTTCATTCTTAAACTATATGGAACAGTCCTTATACGGAATAAGAGGAATTGTAACTGATAGCATTACAGGACTACCTTTAAATGCAAGAGTAGAAATCAATAGCCATGATATAGACAGCTCTCATGTATATGCTAACCTTCCTATTGGAAACTACCATAGATACCTATATCAAGGAAATTACAACATTACCTTTAGTAAGAATGGTTATCACTCCAAAACTATTAATACAACTATCTTAAATAATAATACTGTAACTGAGGATATTCAATTAGTTCCTTTTACCACAACAACAGTTGAGGAAATAAAACCGTTAGCAAACACAAACCAATCTTTTGATATCTTAGGAAGACCAGGAGGGAATAAGAGCAATATTCAACTTATAAAAAATAATAAAACTATTCTTAAAAAAATTACAATTCAATAAATGAAAAACCTATTTATACTAATTATTTTTATTCCCTTATTTAGTTTTTCTCAACAAACTATAAATGGAAGCATTACACATGGCGGCCTACAAAGAGATTATATACTTTATGTACCTTCTTCTTATTCGCCAGGTACTGAAGTACCATTAGTATTAAATTTTCATGGTTACACCTCTAATGCAACACAGCAAATGTGGTATGGTGACTTTAGGTCGATTTCTGATACTGCAGGGTTTATTATTGTACATCCTGAAGGCACGCTTGACAACACAGGAATTACCCATTGGAATGTTGGTTGGGGAGGAAGCAGCGTAAATGATGTAAGTTTTACTGAGGCTCTTATTGATAGCTTAAGGTCAACATATAGCATTGATAATAATCGTATTTACAGTACAGGAATGTCAAACGGAGGGTTTATGAGTTACCACCTTGCATGTGAGTTAAGCAATAGAATTGCAGCTATAGCATCTGTTACAGGGAGTATGAATACTGGGAGATTTAGCACTTGTAACCCAACACACCCAACACCTGTTATGGAAATACATGGTACTGCTGATTCTACTGTGCTTTATACTGCTAGTAGTTTTACAGAGTCAATACCTGATGTTATGAACTTTTGGGCAAACTATAACAATTGCAGTACTACTCCATTAACAACTAATGTACCTAATACAAATACAGCTGATGGCTGTACAGCTGAACATCAAATCTGGGAAAATGGTGATAATGGTGTTACTGTTGAACATTATAAAATCATAGGAGGTGAACATAGTTGGCCAGGGGCTTTTTTCCAAAATGGGGTAACTAACTATGATATAAATGCATCTGAAAAAATTTGGGAATTCTTTAATAAATATGATGTTAATGGAGTAATCAGCACCACAAATATTAAGGACGTTACCACTGAAAAATCGAATACATTAGTTAAAATTATTGATATTTTAGGAAGAGAAACAAATTACAAACCTAATACACTCCTGTTTTATATTTATGATGATGGAACAGTAGAACAAAAGATAATAATTGAATAATGTTTGATATTGTAATCCTTACTGATCATAGATATGTAAACCCTGAAAAAGCTGACTGGTACACAAAACAAGTACTTGATGAAGATAAAATACTACAAAATGCTTTAGAAGCTAAAGGATTAAAGGTTTGCAAAAAAGATTGGGCTGATAAAAATTTTAACTGGAAAACCACCAAATATGCTATTTTTCGTACAACATGGGATTATTTTGAACGCTTTAATGAATTCTTTACTTGGCTAGACAAAACTAAGACCCAAACTACCTTTATCAATTCTGCAGATATTATAAACTGGAATATTGACAAACATTACTTAAAAGATTTAGCAAAAAATAATATCAATATTGCTCCTACTCTATTTATAGAAAAAGGAGATAAAATAAGTTTAAAACAACTCTTTAACAAAATGAATTGGGATGAAGCTGTATTAAAACCAGCTATTTCAGGCGCTGCACGCCATACCTACCGAGTTAACCCCAAAAACTACACCAATTACGAGCCTATTTTCCAGCAGCTTATAACTGAAGAATCTATGTTGTTTCAGGAGTTCTTAAACAATATAACAACTCAGGGAGAAATTTCAATAATCTTAATTGGAGGAAAGTTTACACATGCTGTTAAGAAGCTTGCAAAAGCAGGAGACTTTCGAGTACAAGATGACCATGGAGGAACAGTTGAAGAATATGAACCTACTAAAGAAGAAATTATATTTGCTGAAAACTGTTTAAAGGCTAGTCCCTTTATGCCTACATATGCAAGAATAGACCTTGTTTATGACAATAATAATAAGCTTTCCTTAAGCGAGCTGGAACTAATTGAACCAGAGTTATGGTTCAGAAATTATCCTAAAGCTGCTAATTTATTAGCAAATGAAATTACTAGGATAATAGCTTCCAAATAGTTCCAAGAATCCCTGCAACTCCAATTAATGCTTTAACAAAAGAGGTCCAAAACTTTAGCCCCCTTATCTTTTGATATACTGCAATTAAATATGATATTATAATAGTTACAGCAAGCAATATGTATAATGTCATTATTCTGCTGACAACAAGCTTACTTCAAGCTCTATTTCATCTTTAATTAAGTAATCTCCTAAGTCCTGAAAGAAATTTCCTGAGTTATAAACTACTCCCCACTTTGTACGATCAATTTTTATTTTTGCGGCAGCTTCAAAGTTTAAACCTTCCATATCTACTTCTGCTGTAAAAGTAATTGAATGTGTTTTTCTTTTTATAGTTAAATCAGCTGTAATTTCATAAGTATTTCCTTCCCCCTTTACAGCATTAGTTATCTTAACATAAGCAGTAGGATGATTAGCAACATCAAAGAAGTCAGCATCCTTCAAATGCTTTTCTAATTTTGTTCTATATTCTTCTGACTTAATATCTGTATTTGTAATTGTATTCATTTCAATAACAAACATTCCTCCTACCAATACACCGTGGTTAAAATTTAATGTTCCTGATTGTAAGTTTACAAATCCGTCATGCGATTCTGTCATTTTTAAACCTTTCCATTTTATTGTAGATTTAGTAGTATTTACTTTCACATAATCAATATGAGGTTTAGTAGCAAAACTTAATGATGTTACTACTAAAAAAGCTAGGGATAAAATTATTTTTTTCATTATTTTATAGTTTAATTTATTTGTTCAAAAATACATAAATTTACAGCATAAACAAAAGATATGATTACTATAAATAAATTCGCTTACAGCAATATTCCTTTAAGAGAAAAAGCCTTTAAAATTAGACATCAAGTTTTCGTTATTGAGCAAAAATGTCCTGAAAACTTAGAATATGAAAATGAAGAGAAAGCAACACATTTTCTATTAAAAGAAAATAATGAAGCACTAGCTACAGCTAGATACCGAAAAACTAAAAAAGGCTATAAATTAGAACGCTTTGCTGTACTTAAACAAGCAAGAGGAAAAAAATATGGGATGAAAATTCTTACTGCTATACTTGATGATTTAAAAGATAAATCTGAAATGAAATATATGCATGCACAAGTACAAGTAATTCCGTTCTATGAAAAAATAGGATTTAAGAAAACGGGTGATATGTTTGAAGAAGCAGGAATCATGCACTATAAAATGATCTTAAAAGAATAAATTTTTAACTACCTAATTCCCCCTAATCATTTAGGAATATTAACTCTTAACTGTTTTTGTCACTTTGGATGTCCAAGCATAATTATCGCTTGCCTTACCCTTCTGTATATCCTGTAATTTCTGCTTTAATATAACTGCAAAAGAATCTTCTTGTTCATTTAAAACCATCTTATCATCACGATAGCTTATTGATTGTATCGTATTTACAGTTACAGCAGTACCTGTACCAAATGCTTCTTTTAAGGCACCTGAATGATAAGCTTCAACAATTTCACTAATTGTTATTTTTCTTTCTTCAACTACTATACCACTATCCTTTGCTAAAGTTATAATACTGTCTCTTGTAATTCCTCCTAATATACTATCTGAAAGCATAGGTGTTAGTAACTTATCTCCTATTCTAAACCAAATATTCATTGTTCCTGATTCCTCAATATACTTATGTTCTATTGAATCCGTCCAAATAAGTTGTGTAAACCCTTTAGCATTTGCTTGTTTTGTTGGATAAAAAGAAGCTGCATAATTACCAGCAGCTTTTGCATAACCTACGCCTCCCTTAGGGGCTCTTGTATAATGTTCTTCCACAACAACATTTACCTCTCCAGCATAGTAAGTTGTTGTAGGTGAGGTGATTATCATAAAAGTATATTCTTCTGATGCTGATGCTTTAATACACTCTCCTGAGGCAAATAAGAATGGACGTATATATAATGAATAACCTTCTTCAGCTTTACACCAAGCACCATCCAATTTAAGTAGTTCATCCAAGCCTTCCATAAATATGTCTTTAGGAATTTCAGGGATTGATAAACGTTCAGCAGACTGATTTAATCTCTTAAAATTCTCTTCCTTACGAAATAGTAAAATTTCTTCACTACTATTCTTAAAAGCTTTCATTCCTTCAAAAACAGCCTGTCCATAATGAAGCACTTGTGTTCCAGGTGTCATTGCAATAGGGCCATAAGGAAGAATTTCTGCCTGTCCCCATTCACCATCTTTATACTTACAGATAAGCATGTGGTCAGAAAAAACTGTACCAAAAGGTAAGTTAGAAAAATCTATTTTATCTATCCTTGAAATGCTTGTTTTTGTAATCTTCATATCCTAAGAGCGCTCTTAATTCATAATAGTTGCAAAAATAAAAAAAAGAGGAGACTAACCTCCTCTTTTTCAACCTAAAAAAACCATCAAAACAAGTTTACTTTACCACAAGTAATTTTTTAGTTGTTATTGTTTTACCACTAGCGCTAGTAATATTTACAAAGTACTGCCCTTTCTCTAAGTTAAAATGTTTAACTAAAAGATGATTCCCTGCAGATAAGCTTAGTTCTTCTGTTGCAACTCTAGCTCCTAATACATTATAAATATCAAGACTAATTTTTTGTCCTTTATCTATACTTAAAGAAAGTGAAAAACTATTATTGGCTGGGTTTGGATATATATCCTGTACCATTACTGATTCATACTCATTAACAGCAGTAGTGTTTAATGTTACTTCAAACTGTACTGTTTCATCATAATAAAAGAAATTATCTGATATACGGAATACTACTAAGTAAGGAGCTGTACGTACTTGACTCATAACAGGAGTCCAAGCAAAAGTACCTTCAATTTCATTTCCATTTCCTGTTGCTGTATATCCAAATGTTGACGGAGCTACAGGTAAACCATATGACTCTCCATATGAATCCATAGTTACTACATCATTTACATCAGCATCAGAAGCTAATAAATGTACTTGGTAGTTTTGTCCTGGAGCAATTTTAACATATGGATAACCTAAATTATTTGTAGGCAACGATTGCATATTAGAAATAACAGGCATAGCATTAGAAGAGTCAGGAGTAACAACAAATTGCATATCTCTACTCATTGCACCAACTAACACACCATTTCTATACTCTTCAATAGCAAAAGAAGCAACAAAATTTCCTACCATTTTAGCATTCCAAGTAATAGCACCTGTAATAGAATCAATACTAAATATTCCTGAAGTATTAGAATACATTGTATCTGATAAATACTCATAACCATTAACTATAGTTGATCCTGATAATGGAACTGAAAGATGCCAAACTAATGAATCTCCATCCGGGTCAAATGGAAGTGGGTTATATTGCCATAAAGTATTTGCAGGTAAGTATGATACTGGAGGAGTTAAAAAAGTTGGTGATGAATTAGGACTTAAACTGTTTACATTAACATATGTTAAAAACGTCATATCCTCACTCATTGGGTTTGCCATATTAATAATAGCCCCATTTCTACAACAATCACTCCATTTTATCATATAATACCCATCTATTGGGAATAGTATTGAATCTGAGAACTGATAAACTTCTACTCCATAAGCTGTAGCCATTGATGACATCGTATTTCCTGAAGTAGTATCAAAGTTTATATTATGAGTAAAAGAGAATGCATAATTCCCTGAAGTATCTAAAACATATACATCAACCGATTGAAATAATGACATTGATACCCCTAAGGTATCTCTATACACATCTAAATCCAAAATATAATGAGACCCTGAAGTATCTGTACTTAAATAAGTAGCTGATATTTGTCCTCCCATTAAGTGTGTTGCAAAAGCTGAGACCGTAAGTGAAAGTCCCACAAAAAGTGTAAATAGTTTTTTCATAATCATTTATTTTATAAAGGTTTAGTACCGCAAATATAGCATCAAAAAAAAGAATATTAAGAAATAAAAAGGTTTATTTATATATTCTTATGCACTCAACTTTACAAAAAAACAATATCAAAACATATTTACTACCAAACCCTATTACTATTCCAAAACGATTATTCTATTATTTACAATTGCCTTTTTAATTAATTTTACTTTTATATTTGCCCTAAAATAAATACAAAATCTATGAAAAAAATCTTTCTTGCAGCAACTATTCTTTTTGCTGTAGCTTGTACCAACACTCAAACAGAAAATACAACTGAAACAACTGAAGTAAATTTTCAAAAATTTGGTGATTCAACAATAACTGAAGAAGGTGTTATTAGTGGTGCAGAATTAATGGAACTATTAAAAACAAACGATTCAGTACAAGTAAAAGTAAGTACTACCATAGCTGAAGTATGTTCAAAAAAAGGATGTTGGATGGAAGTTAACTTAGATGAAAACAATCCAATGTTAGTTCGATTTTTAGATTATGGTTTTTTTATGCCTTTGGATGCAGCTGGAAGTACTGCAATTATCGAAGGTGTTGCTAAAGTAGATACACTATCTGTTGCCTGGTTAAAACATCAATTAGAAGATGCTAATGCAAGCCAAGAAGAAATTGATGCTATTACTGAGCCTGAAGTTTCTTATAGTATAGAAGAAGCTACTGGAGTAATTCTTAAATAAGATGACTATTTATCTTAAAATAATTGGAGGATGTATTATTGCATCCTCTTTTTTTTCTTGCCAAAATCAAGAAAAACAAACTAAGTCCACTACTACAAATTTTCCGAATAAAGATAGTGAGCTTGCCCTACTCATGCGTGAATTATTTGATAATACTGAACAAATAAAAGAGCAGATAAAAAATAATGAAACTCCTAATTTTATAACAAAGCTTAACAAATTACATACAGCAATACCAACAGATAGTAATGTTAGAGAAGATGGCTTATACACTGCCTTTGCTGATGATTTTATTAATGCTGTTGAAGCTTTTACTGTTGCAGAAAACAAAGAGGAAAACTACAATATTATGGTACAAAAATGTTTAGCCTGTCATCAACAAATTTGTCCAGGACCCGTAAAAAAAATAAAGAAATTACGCATTAAATGAAAAGCGAATTAGTACTTACAAATGATGGTTCCCATTCCCTTTTTGTTGCTGAAATAAATGAATGCTATCATTCAAGACATGGTGCAATAGTAGAAGCTGAACATGTATTTATCAGAAACGGCTTATCTGCTAATAATAAAGAACAACTTAATATCCTAGAGATAGGATTTGGAACAGGGCTTAATGCTTTACTAAGCGCACAAAAAGCAGCACAAAAAGAAATAAACATTAATTATCATGCCATTGAGCTTTATCCTGTAAGTGAAGGTAATTATATGCAACTGAACTTTACTGAACTTATTGGACAGGATAATAAAGAGCTTATAAAGTTACACGCTACAGCCTGGGAAAAAGAATGTGCTATAAACCCTTATTTTAACCTAACTAAAAATAAAATTGCATTAGAGAATTACACTACTAATACAAAATTTGATATTATTTATTTTGATGCCTTTTCTCCTGACAAACAACCAGAAATGTGGACAGCAGCAGTCTTTAAAAAAATGTATGATGTATTAAAGGATGATGGCTTTTTAGTAACCTATTGTGCAAAAGGAGTAATTAAGCGTACTATGAAAGCTGTAGGTTTTGAAATAGTCGTTTTAGATGGACCTCCAGGAAAAAGGCAAATGACAAGAGCAAATAAAAAAAGCAGCCTTTAAAGGCTGCTTTTTCTTTCTTTAGTACACTGATAAACTCTGGGGGCTATAATACACTCCATCACAAATAAGGAGTACAGTATAAGTTCCTGGAGAGTAATAGGCTACATTAATGCTCTTTTGGCTATTATAAGTATTGATAGGATACATATTTGCAGCTCCTGTGTTTTGATTGATAAGCATGATATAAGCTACATTAGCACCATCGGCTGAATAATCAATATTAACAATACTACTTGCAGGGTTAGGCGAGATAGTAGTAATAAAGTAAGGATTTACTGCTACATCTACAGCATCGTAGGCACTAATACCATTAGCAATAATCTCTAAATGATAACGCCTACTGTCCTCAGGGCTTACACTTACATCAGTTCCTGTGTAAATGAGGTTGCCATCCCTATCATACCAATTATAAGTTGCTGCTGCATTTATTTGTTCAGCAGATAGGGTAACAGATTCTCCTTTGTCAATTTCTTTATCTGCTCCTGCATCAGCAGTAAAAGGTTCGATAGGATTAGTTTGTACTACAAAACGTACATTTCCTCTTTCATAGTTTCCAGTACTATCTGCAAGGCTCTTTTGTTGAGAAACTACAAACTCAAAGCCATCATTGTTTGCTTCTTGTATTAAAAAATCAAAGTTAATGCCAATAGGAACACTTGTGTTAGCAGGAAAAACTACGTTTTTAAACACAACTTCATTAGCGTTTAAACTTACCCTTTGTTCTCCGCTTATAGTAACATTAGGATTACTTTGGCAGTGGGTTTGGAACAAACTCCAGGCATTAGCATTAAATTGTAGGTTTATGTTAGTACTATCTACAATACTGCTTAAACGAAATTCTTTTGGGATTTTAAAAGTGAAGTCATAAGTAATTGTGGTGTCGCTACTGTTAGCAGCAAATACATTTGTTGTGTTTTCAGTTCGTACTATTGGGTATAAGTTATCACTATTTGGAAACCATGAGTTTAAATGTAGGATATTACAATTCCTTAAAGCAACATTATTGTTTCTGTGGCAGGTAGTACTCATTAAATAGGAATTAGTTGGGTTAGATGATATGCTTCCATTATTTTGATAATAATAATCTGTAATAGCATCTGTTCCTGCATCCATTCTGGCTAAAAGGCAATGCCCCCAATCTTGTACTTGAGAGGTGTCGGCAACAATATTCCACATAAATTCCAATATAGTATCTTGTCCTGAAACAAGCACAGGTATGTTTAGGGTATTAATTAAATTTCCTACATTGGGATTGCTTCCATCCCAAACATCTGGCCAAGTAGGATTCATTCCATTTCTAGTCCAATGAAGACTTAGGGTTTCTGTTCCGTCAGATGTTACATTGCTAATATTTTTAACCCTAACATATACGTAGTTGGTATTGCTTACTGTTCCGTTAGCACTTGTATTGTAAAGAGGTTGTTGATGGGTTTGATTTGTAAAGCCATCATCTTGATTTCTTACCCAAATATCTGGGCTGTTATCAATATCTTCTAGGTCTAAGCGATAGCCAGCATTGTAACCATTATCATTATTACAATCACGGATGGATAAATCCAAAGTATGGGAACTGTTGTATTTGAATACCGCAGCACCAAAAGGAGGTAGGGTGTGTACAATAAAGCCTTTGTAGAAACCAGTACTATTTAAATCGTCATATCTGTTTGGGTAGGCAAGCGTTTGTCCTGTTATAAGTTCTTCAACAGGCAATACTACCGTACTTGCCCCAAGAGTACCACTAGGAATATCTGTACTAAAAGGAATAGTAAATTTTACACTGTCCTCGGTAGAATTAACCGCAAAAACATAAGTATTGCCCTGCCATTTTTTAGCCATTTTTTTTACAGACTCATAGTGAATGATTTCATCTGAATTTAGGTGATAACCTTGCCAAGGGTCATAAAAGAATTTATGAGTGCTATCAGGTCCTACAGCAATGTTGTTACTCATAGAAACACTAGTGTCTGCAATTCCTTGCAGCAGTACTTTACCCAATTGATTGGCTTTAAAAATACTTACGGCATGGTGTAGGGTATCTAAATTATCGTGTAAAAAATCTCCATTTAAATTAGGAAGGTCTTTAGCACCTCTATAGGAATACATCATAATTCCTTTTACATCACAGGCTAAGGCAAGCCAAAAGTCGTGCCAAGTTTTTTCTGGTATTGTAGTAAAATCAGAAGTAGGGTATTCAACTCCGTTAATTGTAACTGTTGAATAATAGAGTTCTAAAGCTGCTATTACTGTTTTTTCACCATTCAGATAATCCTTACCTAAAGTATAACCAGTATCAATTATTGCATTTTGAGTCATTTCTATACCTCTACGGACATAGGAATGCGGAATTTGACTTGGAATTATTGTGTTAGTATCAGCTTCCAGACCTCTTCCATGATCAGAATATACTCCTATAGTTAATACATCCAAATGTGGTACATAACTTTGTAAGCCCTTTCTCCAAACAGGTAAGCAAAACATCTCTACAGGGCGTTTTTTTAAATCATATTTACGAATAGTATCAGGGTATTGTTCTAAGATATCAAATTCTCGAACACTATCAATAGCAGGATAATCGTTTTGTACTGTAGTAAGGTAATAGCCTTTGCGCAATTCCTCAGGAATGCTCCACATGGAAAAATTAAAATCTCTTTGTTGTTGGATTTGTTGCTGAGTGGTATGTGGAAAATCTGGAGTAGGGATATAGGGATGCTTTACTACATCTCCTAAAAGTGTACTTGAATTAGGGTTGTCTCTACCGATATAAGTAGCCCTAAGTAAGGGAAAGGCATTTAAGTTATTATTTTGAGCAGTAGTATGATAAGTGTTTTGATTAGTTAAAAACTTATGGTCAGTATAGGAATGGGCTGTATTCCAACCCATTTGAGCTATGGTGTCATAATCATTAAAATAATCACTGTTCAAATCATAAAATCCTAAGAGAAACTCATCCCCATAGGGGTAGGTTTTGGGTGGGTTTTGTGCTGTAAGGTTAATACATAATACAGTTAGTACTGTGCTGATGAGGATGTTTTTGATACTAGCTCTTAAATTTTCCATAGTTTTGTTTTTAGGTCATGCGTTAGTATTTATAATTGTTATTTGTTTTTGTTACTTGTTGTTTTCTATTGTTGGTAGACTATTAAAAAATATTCAAAAACGAGATTGGCTTTGCCGAACAAAAAGCGTTTCATCACTTGCGTTCAGGATGACAATATTTTTTATTAGCACATTATCAAATTAGCTAATCAATCATCAATCTTTTCTCCACACTTCCATCTTCATAAATATAAAACAGGATTTTATTTTTACTAGTAGTCCTTACTTCTTTACCTAAAATGTCTACTATTTTTACTAGGGTCTTGTAAGGAGTTAGTTCTGCTATACTATTGAGTAAACAATTTGAACTAAAATTAGTTTGGGGACCAACATCAGACGACCAATTATTTTGTGCCCATGTTACATCATCAACAGATATACAAGTAAGATTAGGATTGTTTTTTGCATTGAAACGGTTTTCTATACTCATATTATTTCCATTTCTAAGGTCTAAAGTAGTAAGTTGATTATTACTGCAATTTACACCTGTTAAAGCTGTATTGGCTTTTAAATCCAAAATAGTAAGCTGATTATTATTGCAATAGATAGTTCCTAGACTAATATTATTATTTACATTCAATGTTGTTAGCTCATTATCTTGACAATATAAGTATTCTAAAGCGTAATTGTTGCTAAGGTTTAGGTTAGTTAATTGATTTTCTCCTATCCATAGTCTTTCTAAAGCAGTATTGGCACTTAAATCTAGACTAGTAAGTTGGTTTGCACCACACCATAATTGTAATAAAGCTGTATTTGTGCTTACATCTAAGTTTGTTAATTGGTTAGTATAACATTCTAAATACTTTAAGTTGATATTACTGCTTACATCTAATGTTCCTAGAGGGTTGTTATAACAGGCTAAACCTATTAAAGCCGTATTTGTGCTTACATCAATATTATTAAGTTGGTTATTTATACACCCTATACTAATTAAGTTTGTAAGTCCATTAATATTTAAGTGAGTAAGTAAATTATCAGAACAATCTAAATCAATTAAATTCATATTGTTACTTACATCTAAAGAGTCCAATAGGTTGTCATAACATCTTAATTTTTCTAAGGCAGTAAAATCTTCAATTCCTTCTAAGTTGCTAATTCCTATACCATTAACAGCTAGGATGGTAACTGTGTTAATATTTGCTGTAAGCACAGAGTCGTTATTTGCTATGCCATCTCCTCCATACCAAACTTCAATATAATTTTCAAAACTATCATCAGGTACATAGGTTTTTTGTGCTAAACTTACTAGGGGCAAAACTAGTATTAGCAATAGGCTAAGTGTTGTTGTTGTTTTCATAATTCATGGTTTTTAATTTTTAAAACAAGTTTTAAAATATACGTTATTTATTTGTTTTTGTTTCGTTGTTCTTTTGTTGGTAGACTATTAAAAAATATTCAAAAACGAGATTGGCTTTGCCGAACAAAAAGCGTTTCATCACTTGCGTTCAGGATGACAATATTTTTTATTAGCACATTATCAAATTAGCTAATCAATCATCAATCTTTTCTCCACACTTCCATCTTCATAAATATAAAACAGGATTTTATTTTTACTAGTAGTCTTTACTTCTTTACCTAAGATGTCTACTGTTTTTACTAGGGTTTTGTAAGGAGTTAATTCTTCAATGCTATTGAGTAAGCAATTGGAACTAAAATTCATATTAGTATCTATACTACCTGAATCAAGACCTCCATTGTATAAAATCCAATTATTTTGTGCCCAGGAAACATCATCAACAGATATGCAAGTAAGGTTAGGGTTATTGGTCGCATCTAAGCCATTAGCTAATCCGTAAAAATTATGATTATTCCCATTTCTTAAGTCCAAACTCGTAAGTTGATTGCTACTGCAATTTAAATCTATTAAAGCTGTATTGGCTTTTAAATCCAAAATAGTAAGCTGATTATTATTGCAATAGATAGTTCCTAGACTAATATTATTATTTACATTCAATGTTGTTAGCTCATTATCTTGACAATATAAGTATTCTAAAGCGTAATTGTTGCTAAGGTTTAGGTTAGTTAATTGATTTTCTCCTATCCATAGTCTTTCTAAAGCAGTATTGGCACTTAAATCTAGACTAGTAAGTTGGTTTGCACCACACCATAATTGTAATAAAGCTGTATTTGTGCTTACATCTAAGTTTGTTAATTGGTTAGTATAACATTCCAAATATTGTAGATTAACATTAGCACTTAGGTCTAAGGTGCCAAGAGGGTTATTGTAAGAAGATAAGCCTATTAGAGCAGTGTTTGTACTGATATTTATATTAGTAAGTTGATTGTTGTAACAGGCTAAGCTTTCTAAATTACTCAATCCATTAGTATTTAAGTGAGTTAGTAGGTTATTATGGCAGGCAAAAAGTCTTAAGTTCATATTAGAACTTACATCTAAAGAGTCTAATAGGTTGTTATGGCAAGTTAAATCCTCTAAGGCGGTAAAATCTTCAATTCCTTTTAATGTGTAAACATTTGCATTAGTAATGGATAAAACTGTAACGGTATTAATATTTGCTGTAAATACAGAATCATTATTTGCTATGCCATCTCCTCCATAGTAAAATTCAATAAAAGTTTCAAAATTATCATCAGGAACATGGGTTTTTTGTGCTGTACTTAATAAAGGTAAAGCTAGTATTAGCAATAGGCTAAGTGTTGTTATTTTATAATTCATGGTTTTATTCTTAAATTAAAAAAAGAGTGCTTCAAAGTTAAAGCAAAATAACTCAAAAAAGCAAATTTTCAGGCTGCTTTTTTAGGGTTAAGAGGCTCATCTTTAGCCTTTTTAGTTGAATGTTCTTTGGCTTTTATAGGTCAAAGATATGAAAATATTTTTATAAGCAGACAAAATTGTCTGCTTATTGTAAATTGATTACCTATAATTTTCCAAATTATCTATTGCAGTATATAATTTTATGAAAAAAAACGAAGTTGATTTATTTATTCACAAAGTAGGTGAGCGTATTTGCGAATTAAGAAAAGAGCAAAATATGACTCAACTTGATTTAGCTATTAAATCAGATCTGGATGAAAGTCAAGTACAAAGATTAGAAACAGCTAGGTCAGCCCCTACTCTTAAAACCTTATACAAGGTCATGAAAGGTTTAGATATAGAATTTAGAGATTTCTTTGATTCTGATAAACTGAGTTAAAACTAAAACACTCCTATTTAGTAAAAATAGCGTCCAAAATAAGTTTAAAACCTTTGTATGCAAAAAAGAAAACAGCTATAATTAACACCCCTCCTATAATAAGTAAAGTATAGTCATCAGCTTTTCTTACATTATTAAAACCTGCAAATAAAGAAAGGGCTGCCAAAATTATTGAAAGTGAGAAGCCCGAGAGCCACATTAAACCTTGTATTAGTTTTTCTTTATCCATTATAATTAGCTACTGCATTACGCACAGAACCAAACTCTTGCAATAAAGCATTTGCTTTAGCATAATCCACCCCTATTTCCTGCATTATCATCTTAGTACCTCTATCAACTAACTTATTATTAGAAAGCTGCATATCAACCATCTTATTACCTTTTACTCTTCCTAGCTGTATCATTACAGCAGTAGAAATCATATTCAAAACTAGTTTCTGTGCTGTCCCCGATTTCATTCGTGTACTTCCTGTTACAAACTCAGGACCCACCACTAACTCAACAGGATAATCTGCCAGTTTTCCAATAGGAGAATTACTATTACACACAATACAAGCTGTAGTAATTTTCTCTTGCTTACAATGCTCTAAAGCTCCAATAACATAAGGAGTAGTGCCTGATGCTGCAATACCTATCACTACATCATTTTTATTAATGTTATAGCCTTGTAAATCCTCCCAACCTAAATTAATATTGTCTTCAGCAAATTCAACTGCTTTTCGCATAGCACTATCGCCACCTGCAATAATACCTATAACCAAACCATGATCAACACCAAAGGTTGGCGGACATTCTGATGCATCAACAACACCTAACCTACCTGATGTACCTGCCCCTAAATAAAACAATCGTCCCCCTTTTTTCATTTTGGGAACGATTGCGTTAATTAAGTTTTCTATTTGAGGAATTTTCTCCTCTATAGTATGTGCTACTGTTTTGTCTTCTCTATTGATATTAATGAGTAATTCCTTCGTACTCATTCCATCCAAAGCTTCATAATTAGAGTCAGACTCAGTAGTTTTTTTCATTTAGTATAATGACGGGAATTTAGCAGGATTTACTTCATTCATCATTGCATAAACTTTTTCAAATACATCTTCTGCTGATGGCTTTGTAAAGTAATCACCATCTTTTCCGTAAGGAGGACGGTGTGCTTTAGCTGCTAATGTTTCAGGTTCAGAATCTAAGAAGTTATATGCATCTTGTTCTTCAACAATTTTCTGTAAGATATATGCTGAAGCTCCACCAGGAACATCCTCATCAATTACCATTAACCTATTTGTTTTCTTAACAGACTCAACAATATCATGTGTTAAATCAAAAGGCACTAAAGTTTGTGTATCAATTACCTCACAAGAAATCCCTGCTCTTTCTAATTTATTTGCTGCATCCATTACTACCCTCCAAGTACTACCATAAGTAACTAAAGTAATATCACTTCCTTCTTTAGTAGTTTCTACTTTTCCTAAAGGAACACAGAACTCTCCAATATTATTTGGCATTTTTTCTTTTACTCTGTATCCATTTAAGCACTCAACAACCATTGCTGGGTCATTCGACTTCATTAAAGTATTATAGAATCCTGCTGCTCTTGTCATATCTCTTGGTACACATAAGTACATTCCTCTAGTACCATTCAATAACATTCCCATAGGAGAACCTGAATGCCATATTCCTTCTAATCTATGTCCTCTAGTACGAATAATTAAAGGAGTAATTTGCCCTCCATGTGTTCTATAATGTAAGGATGCTATATCATCAACCATAGGTTGGAAACCATAAATTACATAATCCAAATATTGCATCTCAGCAATTGGCTTAAGCCCTCTTAATGAAAGTCCAATTCCTTGTCCAATAATAGTAGCCTCTCTAATACCTGTATCTGAAACTCTTGTTTCTCCAAATTTTTCTTGTAAACCTTCACAACCTTGATTTACACCACCAATTTTACCTACATCCTCTCCAAAAATCATTGCTTCTGGAATTGCTTCAAACATATGGTGGAAATTATCTCTAATAATTATTCTTGCATCTACCTCTTCTGCATCTGCATCATAAGCAGGCTTTACTTCTGCTACCTTTAAAGCTGATGTATCTGTTTCATTATATAACTTTGTATTATATCTTGAATGGTTCTCTGAATTAATTCTATTTATGAAATTACGTAAAGTAGCTTTCTCTGCAATATTTTCATTAACAATCATTCCTAAAAGTGTTCTTGCTTTGCTCATGAAATCTCTTCTGAACAAACCAAACATAGCTGATTGGTTTAAATCTTTAATCCACTCTGCAATTTCAGGGATGTTTACTTGTGCAGCAATAGCATTAAAGATTCCTGTTAACTCCTTCCATTCAGCTTTTATAGGAGCTTGGTATTCTGTCCAAGCTTCTTTCTTTTGAGCTTTTACTGAAGCAACCGATTCCTTATTAATCACATCCAACTCTTCTTCAGTTGCTATTCCACTTTCTATAATCCACTCCTTAAATTTAGTATTACAATCAAAATCAACTTCCCACTGTAATCTTTCTTTACTCTTATATCTTTCATGAGAACCAGAAGTTGAGTGCCCAGTAGGCTGTGTCATTTCCACAACATGAATAATTGAAGGGATATGTTTCTCTCTTGCTAATTTCTCAGCTTTTTCATAAGCTGCAATTAATGCTGGATAATCCCAGGCTTTTACTTTTACGATATCATAACCAGCTCCTTTTTCATCCATCTGGAAACCAGATAAAACAGCTGAAACATCCGATTTTGTCATCTGAACATCATTAGCAACTGAAATTCCGTACCCATCATCCCAAATAGAAATAATAGCTGGAACTTGTAGTACTCCAATAGCATTTACTGCTTCCCAAAAATGCCCTTCAGCACAAGAAGAATTACCAATAGTTGCAAAAGCAATTTCAGAACCTCCATTTGTAAATCCTGGGTTTCTTTCTGCTAACCTTTTATCTTCTCTATATACTTGTGATGCTTGTGCTAACCCAACTAATCTTGGGAATTGAGAAGCCAAACAAGCCATATCAGAAGTAGAGTTGTTTTGTTCCATTAAGTTTCTCCAACTTCCATCATCATTTAAAAAACGAGTTCCAAAATGATTCATCATTTGTCTTGAACCTGAAGATGGCTCTCTTTCTAATTCAGGATCACCATATAAAGCAGAAAACATATGTTTTGGAGAATATTGTCCTAATGCTGTCATTAAAGCTTGATCTCTATAGTATCCCGCACGGAAATCACCATGTCTGAATACTTTAGCCAATGCAATTTGAGCTAATTCTTTACCATCTCCAAAAATTCCAAAACTACCTTTCCCTGAAAGAACATCTCTTCTTCCTTGCGCACCAGACTCTCTAACCTCTGAAGCCAACCTATAATCCGCTAAGATAGTTGCTTTAAAATCACTCTTTGATATCTTCTTACTTGTTTTTTTCTCTTTTGTACTCATCTTTATATTAAAATTTTGGATTGCAAAAATAATCAATATTTATTATAAAAAGCTGTTTTATATCAACCTAAAACATAGTGCTTAAATTTTTAATGACATTTTACTCTATTTAAGAAAAGATTTCTATTTTTGCAGCCCTCAATAATGAGGACTAATCACAGAGATGGTTTAACCAAATTAAAAAGAAAAATGGCAACAAGAATTAGATTACAAAGATTCGGAAGAAAAAGAAAACCAATTTATCACGTAGTAATTGCTGATCAAAGAGCACCTAGAGATGGTAAATTTATTGAAAACTTAGGGATATACAACCCTAACACTAACCCTGCAACAATCGATATTGATTTTGATGGAGCTGTAAACTGGTTATTAAAAGGTGCACAACCTTCTGATACAGTAAGAGCAATTTTATCATACAAAGGTGTAATGATGAAGAAACACTTAATGGCTGGTGTTGCAAAAGGTGCTTTAACTGCTGAGCAAGCTGAAGAAAGATATGCTGCTTGGGCAGAAGCAAAAGAAAACAAAGTAGCTGATAAAAAATCAGGATTAGAAAAAGCTGCAATAGCTGCTGAAAAAGCTGCAATAGCTGCTGAAAAAGCTAAAAGTGATGAAAGAGCTGCTGCATTAGCACTTAAAAATGCTCCTGTTGAAGAAGAAGTTGTTGCTGAGGAAACTCCTGCAACTGAAGAAGAAGCTCCAGCAACTGAGGAGGCTCCTGCTACAGAAGAAAAAACAGAAGAAGCTTAATACTTAATATAATGCAAAAAAAAGATTGCTTCTTATTTGGAACAGTTTTTAAATTGCATGGTTATAAAGGGGATGTCAATATCTATAATGATGATGACATCCCTTTTGATTTTTCTAAGCTTAGCTACTTTCTAATAGAACTTAATGATGAGCTTATTCCTTTCTTTATAGAAAAAGCTCGAGCTACTAAACCCAATGTAGTTTTAGTTAAATTCGAAAACATAAATTCTGAAGCTGAAGCAAAAAAGATACATAAAAGAAAAGTGTATTTACCTAAAGAATTACTTCCAGAAACTGATGCAAATGAAATTACCGAGAAAAAATTAATTGGATATACTGTAGTAGATATCAATATGGGTAATTTAGGAACTATTAGTTATATCAACTCACAAACAGCACAACAACTTATTTATGTAGAAAAAAACGGAATAGAATTCTGTTTTCCTATGCATGAACAATTTGTAAAAGGAATTGACCCAAAAGAAGGGATTATGGATGTAGAAATTCCTGAAGAATTAGTGAATTTAAATTAACTCTTCAATAAAATCAATACCATACTCTTTTAGCTCCTTTAATACTGGAATATAAATATCTTTAGTAGTTGGTATTTTTACTCCTGTTGACTGTATCACTCCACTCAAAATTAATTTTGTAGCAATAGCAACAGGTAAACCCACTGTTTTTGCCATAGAAGTATATCTAGCATCATCACCAAAAACTAATAAGGAAGAGTTCAGTTTCTTTTGCTCCCCATCTTGAAGGTACTCAAACTGATGCTGCATTACTATCATATCCTTGTCTTCAGCACCAAGTGTCCATTTTTCTTCTAAAATAGCTTGTAATATTTGAGCTGGACTAGCACTCTCCATCCCTACTTTATTAGCAGAGAAAATACCTAGCCAATCTATCTTTTTATAAATTACTGAATCAGCAGTTAAACCAAACTGCTTACACAATTTCTCTTCAACCGTTAATACAGCATCAAAAGGCAAAAACATATTAATAAATTCACGATTTGTTATTGCTGCTGAGTTCTCTAACACATAAGTATCATCAGTCATACCAAGCTGTACAAAAATATTCCAAGCTTCAGAATACCCTTCTCTTCTTAGAGTACCTCTAAAAAGTGTAGGAATATTTTCTAAACCATAAGACTTTCTATAGCTTAAAGAATCTCTATTTGCATAACCCTCAAATGCCCCTGCATCCAAAACATTCATTTTTTCGGTACGCTCAAATAATTTAGTATAAGGAATGTATTTGTAAGCACTATGCTCAATATATTGTGCTGTACCCTGCCCTGCTAATACAACATTTCTAGGGTTCCATGTAAATTTATAATTCCAAGGATTAGTATCATAATCAGGATGTACTAGCCCTCCACAAAAAGATTTAAAAGAAATAAGCTCCCCTCCATTTTCTTTAATACCATCTATTACTTGCATTGCCGACATATGATCTATACCTGGATCTAAACCAATCTCATTTAATAACAGTACACCTGCTGCTTTTGCTTTTTCATCTAAAGCTGCAATTTCTTTTGACACATAAGATGCTGTAACTAAATTCTTCCCTAAAGCAACACAATCTTCTGCCACTACTATATGCATCGCTGCTGGCAACATAGATATTACAATGTCAGCTTTTGTAATTTCTTGCTCTCTTTGTTCCTTATCTTTAACATTAAAAAATATAGCATTAGCATTAGGATAGTTTTCTATAGCTTTATCAGCCAATTCCTTAGAAAAATCAGCAACCGTTACCTGCCAATTATTCCCCTCACTATTATCTAATAAATACTTAATTAAAGTTACTGCCGACCTTCCTGCTCCTATTACTAATATCTTTTTCATTGCTTTGTAAAATTTGGATGCTAAAGTATTACTTTTGCTTGATTAAAGAAAACAAAATGACAGCAGATAAATTTATAAAAATTGCACTCTTTTTTGCAATAACAGCAATAGCTTTAGGAGCTCTTGGAGCACATGCCTTAAAAGAAATACTTAGTGAAAGTCAACTCCACTCCTTCGAAACGGGAGTAAGATATCAAATGTATCATGCTATTGCAATGCTTATTATAGGCCTAAACATTAATAAGTTTAACCAGCATATTAATAAAAGTTTAAATTTAATGACTCTAGGTGTTATTTGTTTTTCATTCTCTATTTACTTACTCTCCTTACAAGAAACACTAGGAGTTTCATTGCGTTTTTTAGGACCTATAACTCCTATTGGAGGACTTTTATTAATTAGCGGATGGGGAGTATTGTTTCTAGCAATTAAAAAGAATGATTAATCTCATAGCCTAACAGATATTAATAATTAACTTTGCACTCTTAAAAATCAAAAAAAGAATACAAATATGACCGAAACAGGCAAGCGAGCAAGTAATGCTACCATCTCTGATTTAGGAATTAAAGACGCAACTGCTCACTGGAATTTATCTCCAGAAGAATTAACAAATATTGCAGTTGAAAAAGGACAAGCAACATTAACATCATCAGGAGCAATTACTGTAGAAACAGGAGAGTTCACTGGTCGTTCTCCAATGGATAGATTCATTGTAAGAGACGCTATTACTGAAGAATCAGTTTGGTGGGGAGATGTTAACTTATCATTTGATGAAGATAAATTTGATGCTTTACATAAAAAAGTATTGGACTACTTATGCTGTAAAGAACTTTATGTAAGAGATGCTTATGCATGTGCTGATGATGCTTACAGAATGAATATTCGTGTAGTAAATGAATATGCATGGAGTAATATGTTTGCTCACAACATGTTCTTACGCCCTACTGAGGAAGAAATCGAAAGCTTTGACCCTGAATGGACTATATTAAATGCTCCAGGGTTTATGGCAGATGCTGCTATTGACGGAACACGTCAGCATAATTTTGCTATTCTTAATTTTACTAAGAAAATTATTCTTATTGGTGGTACTGGGTATACTGGTGAAATCAAGAAAGGAATATTTTCTGCACTAAACTTTATTTTACCTTACCAAAAAAATGTTTTATCAATGCACTGTAGTGCAAATACAGGTAAAGATGGTGATACTGCTGTTTTCTTTGGTTTATCAGGTACTGGAAAAACTACTTTATCTGCAGATCCAAACAGAAACCTAATTGGTGATGATGAGCACGGATGGAGTGGCGATACTGTATTTAACTTTGAAGGTGGTTGTTATGCTAAATGTATTGACTTATCTGCTGAAAAAGAACCAGATATTTTTGCTGCTGTTAAGCCAGGAGCTTTACTAGAAAACATCTCTTTCTTTGAAGGAACTAATGAAGTAAATTACGAAGACACTACTATTACTCAAAATACCAGAGTTAGTTATCCAATACACCATATTGATAATATTGCAAAGCCTTCATTAGGGAAAAATCCTAAAAACATTTTCTTCCTTACAGCTGATGCTTTTGGAGTATTACCTCCTGTATCAAAACTAACTACAGGACAAGCTATGTATCACTTTATTTCAGGATATACTGCTAAGGTTGCAGGTACTGAGGCAGGTGTTACTGAGCCACAAACTACATTCTCTGCTTGTTTTGGAGCTCCATTTATGCCTTTACATCCAACAAAATATGCTGAAATGTTGGGTAATAAAATGCAAGAACATGAAGTAAATGTTTGGTTGATAAACACAGGTTGGTCAGGTGGTGTTTATGGTACTGGTGAGCGTATTTCATTAAAATATACTAGAGCTATGATTACTGCTATCCTTAACGGAGAGCTAGATAATGCTGAATATACTAAACATGTTGTATTTGGATTAAATATGCCTACTGCATGTCCTAATGTACCTTCAGAAATCTTAAGTCCTAAAAATACTTGGGCTGATAAAGATGCTTATGATGCTAAAGCTAATGAATTAGCTGATGCTTTTAACAAAAACTTTGCACAATTTGCAGATAATGCAAATGCTGAAATTTTAGCTGCTGCACCAAAAGCAACTGTTAGAAGTTAGTATTACAACTTATTATTTTTCAAAAGCCGAGCAATTGCTCGGCTTTTTTTATTTATAATTTCTAATTCCCCTCATGTTTTAGGAAGGGATAAAGGGGCGGTATATTATTGTATACCCCTCTCCTTTTTCAAAGGTGTCTCCCCTAAAACATGGGAGAAATTTTTACGAAACAAAAAACTAATAACTAAAAACAAGCAACTAACAACTATTCTCTATCTTTACCCCATGCAACTATTCTACATAGATAAACCTGAAAAAGAGATTACATTAAGTAGTGAAGAAAGCAAGCATGCTACTAAAGTATTACGAAAAAAAGAAGGAGACATTCTTAATTTTACTGATGGAAAAGGCGGCTTTTATAAAGCAGAAATTACACTTGCAGATAGTAGAAAATGTAGATTAGAAATTATTAGTACTGAACAACTAGAAAAACAACACAATTATCATTTGCACATTGCTATTGCTCCTACCAAGAATATGGACAGGTACGAATGGTTTTTAGAAAAAGCTACCGAAATTGGGATAGATGAAATCACTCCTATTATTTGTGAACATTCTGAGCGTAAAGTATTAAAGACTGAAAGGTGTAACAGAATTCTACTTGCTGCTATGAAGCAATCCTTAAAATTTCACCTACCAAAACTTAATGAAGCCATAAACTTAAAAGACTTTTTAAAACAAGACTTTGAAGGAAACAAATATATTGCTCATTGTGAAGACAGTGAAAAATCAGCGTTAAAATCAGAAGCTAAAGCTGCAAAAACCTTAATACTTATAGGGCCTGAAGGAGACTTTTCCACTAAGGAAATTGATATGGCTTTGCAAAACCAATTTAAAGCTGTAAGTTTGGGAACAAGTAGATTGCGTACAGAAACAGCAGGACTGGTGGCTGTGCATACTATTAATATTAAAAATTAAGATTATGAAAAGAATTATTCTGCACATTTTGGTTTTTATTTTTTTACCCCCAATAATTATCATCTTAATTGAAGTGATTGGTATAGAGAATTTAACATTCCAAATAGTTGTTGGATATGGTTTATGGGTTTACTTAGTTCTTATAAGAAAAGTCATTACTTTTCAAGGAGTAGGAAATCCAATAAAGACAAAACCAAATCCAAATGCAGTACCATGTTTTGCAATTATTGATGTAGAAACTACAGGCCTAATTAAATATGATGAAACTCCTACAAAAAAATCATTAAAAGAAAACCCTAATAATTTCCCAAGAATTGTACAAATAGCATGGACTACATTATCAAGAAAATATGAAATTGTTCAAGAAAAGGTTTACTACATAAAACAATCACAACCTATACCAATTGATGTAATAAAGATTCACAAAATTACAAATGAAATATGTGAAGAAAAAGGACATAAATTAGAGAAGATACTCAGAGAATTTAGCGAAGATATAACCCCTTGTGATTATTATGTTGGTCACAATGTTATGTTTGACAAAAGAGTTATTGAAGCAGAGTGTATCCGCTCTAAAATAACTAAACCGTTTAAATACATGAAAAAATATGACACCATGAAAATGGGAAGAGAAATTATGGAAAGAAAATGGTTTAAATTAGAAGAATTAGGTTTAAAGTTTTTTGGAAAAAAACAAATGAAAGAATTTAACTTACATAATGCTAGTGATGATGTCTCAATTACTGCCGTTTGTTTTGCTTGGCTACATAAAAAAGGATATAAATACTAATGAGAAACTTATTAAAAATATTCCTCTTTCTCCCTCTGTTTACTTTAGGACAAAACACCTATCAAATAGCAGTACTTAAATATAATGGTGGTGGCGATTGGTATGCCAACCCTACAGCATTACCTAACCTTATTGTTTTCTGTAACGAGAATATTGGAACAAATATTAAAGCAGCACCTGCAACTGTTGAAGTGGCTAGCAGCGATATTTTCAACTATCCTTTTTTACACATGACAGGACATGGAAATGTTGTGTTTTCAGCAAGTGAAAGAGAAAATTTACGCAATTACTTATTAGGTGGCGGTTTTCTTCACATAGATGACAATTATGGAATGGATCCTTTTATCCGTAGTGAAATAAAAAAAGTTTTTCCTGAAAGTGACTTAGTAGCACTAGCAAGTAACCACCCTATTTTTGATGGAAAATATAAATTCCCTAACGGCCTACCCAAAGTCCATGAACATGATGCAAAGCCATCACAAGCATTTGGTATTGTTGTTAATGGAAGGCTCGTTTGCCTTTACACCCACGAATCAGATATTGGAGATGGATGGGAAGATGCAGAAGTACATAATGACAGCAAACAAATACGACTAAAAGCATTACAAATGGGTGCTAATATACTAGAGTACGTGTTTAGTAATTAGTTGTTGGTTGCTAGTTGTTAGTTGTTAGAAAAAATGTCATGTTGAGCAATAGTCGAAACATCTACAGATATTTATAAGCTAATTAAAACAACTGAAGATCCTTCACTACATTCAGGATGACAACATAAGATATTAATTTGTAGACAGCACTCAGAATTTCCTCCTGATTTCTGTATCTTTTATAACAGATCAGCATCAACTTCAAGTCCTTGTAAGAATGCTATTGATTTCTCAATATCATCATGCAAGAGTCTATCAACATCTAAGAAATCAACCTCATCTCTATAGATATCTAAGATACCCTCAATAAAATCAGAAGACTTAGCATTTCTGAAAGCAATACCTTGTGTTGCATTTAAAAGTTCAATAGCTAAGATACGCTCAGTATTTTGGGCTACCCTATATAATTTTGTAGCGGCATTTGCTCCCATACTTACATGGTCCTCTTGTCCGTTCGATGAGACTATACTATCAACAGATGCTGGTGTACACAATTGCTTATTCTGGCTTGCAATACTTGCTGCAGTATATTGTGGAATCATCATTCCAGAGTTTAACCCTGGTTCAGCAACTAAAAATGCTGGCAAGCCTCTCAACCCAGAAATTAACTGATACGTTCTTCTTTCAGAAATAGATCCTAACTCCGATAATGAAATTGCTAAATAGTCCATAGCCATAGCTAAAGGTTGCCCGTGAAAATTACCTCCTGAGATTACTTTATCTTCATTAATAAAGATTGTTGGGTTATCTGTAACTGAATTAATCTCTGTTGTAAACACATCTTTTACATGAGTAATAACTCCTTTACTTGCTCCATGCACTTGTGGCATACATCTAAAAGAATAAGGATCTTGTACATGTTCTTTTTCTTGCTCCTGAATTTCACTTTCAAAAAGGAAATCACGGATATTTTCAGCAGTTTTAATTTGCCCTTTATGCGGACGCACTAAATGTATTAATTCATCAAAACATTCATGTCTACCATCAAAAGCTTCTAATGAGATACTTCCTATTAAGTCGGCCATATAAGATAGCTTCTGAGCTTTTATTAAGCTCCATACTCCATAAGCTCCCATAAACTGCGTTCCATTAAGTAAGGCTAAGCCTTCTTTAGATTGCAATGAAATTACTTCCCAACTATTAGCCTCCATAACAGTTGAAGTTGCTACTTCAACACCATCAACTACAACTTTCCCTTCTCCTAAAAGTGGTAAAGATAAATGTGCTAAGGGAGCTAAATCTCCTGAAGCCCCTAAACTACCTTGCTGATATACTACTGGTAATATATTTTTATTGAACATATCAATAAGACGCTCAACAGTTTGCAATTGTACTCCTGAGTGCCCATAAGATAAAGACTGTACTTTTAATAAAAGCATAATCTTAACAATATCATCTGGTACTTTATCTCCTGTACCACAAGCATGGGAAAGTACTAAATTAGTTTGCAGCTGCCCTAATTCATCTTTTGAAATTTTATGATTACAGAGTGAACCAAAACCTGTGTTTATCCCATAAATTGGAGCATCAGACTGCTCCATTTTAGCATCAAGATAATCACGACACTCTTGTATTTTTTGTTTAGCTTTTTCTCCTAGTGCTAATTTTGTATCTGTTGCAATAATATCAGCAATAACTGATACGCTTAGCATTTGTTCTCCTACTTTATAAGTACTCATTTAAGATAATTGCTTTATTAAATCAGTAATGCTCAAATTACTTTGCTCACCACTATTCATATTTTTAACTGTTAATATACCCGACTCCATTTCGTCTTCTCCTACTAAAATTACAAACTGAACTCCTTTATTATTAGCATAGGTCATTTGCTTCTTCATTTTTGCTGTTTTAGGATATAACTCTGAGCTAATCCCTACTGCTCTTAATTGTTTTAATAACGGTAAACAATAAGCAGCCTCTAGTGTTCCAAAATTAGCAAACATCACTTGTGTACTAGTGCTAATAGATTCAGGAAAAAGATTTAACTCTTCCATTACTAAATAGGTTCTGTCAATACCTATAGAAACACCAACGCCTGACACATCTTTCAAGCCAAATATTGAAGTTAAATCATCATACCTACCTCCACCTCCAATAGAGCCAATTTTAACATCATTTGCTTTTACTTCTAAGATGCAACCTGTGTAATAATCCAACCCTCTAGCAAGTGTTATATCAAAAACTAAATTTGCAGATTGCAAGCCTAAATTCGCAACAGCATCCATTACAAATTGTAATTCTTCTAAGCCTTTAGCTCCTACTTCCGATTGCTCTAAAAGTGCAGCTAAATCATTAATATTTTTAGTGTTTAAAAATGTATCTAATATGCTAAGTGCTTCCTGTGCTACTCCCTTAGCTTGCATTTCTTGTTTTACTTTATCAATTCCTATCTTATCTAGCTTATCTAATGCAATAACTATATCATCAAAAAGAGGAGTTGCTCCCATAAGCTCAACCATACCACTCAACACCTTACGGTTATTAATACAAATATCTACATTCGGAATTTTCAGCTTTGTAAAAATATCATCATACAATTGTACCAATTCTACTTCACACAATAAAGAATCAGTTCCTATCACATCTGCATCACATTGATAAAACTCTCTGTACCTTCCTTTTTGTGGTTTATCTGCTCTCCATACATTCTGCATTTGATAACGCTTAAAAGGAAAGGTAATATCATTTCTGTTCTGAACTACAAACCGAGCAAAAGGCACTGTCAAGTCGTAACGCAATGCTTTTTCAGAAATCTGTTTTGTTAATGCTTTTGATGTAGTTTCAGCATTTAAATCTGCTTTAGAAAGGTAATCTCCAGAATTTAGTACTTTAAAAATTAAACGATCACCTTCATCTCCATACTTACCTGTAAGCGTTTCAATATTTTCCATTGATGGCGTTTCTATAGGTGCATAGCCATAGCATTCAAAAGCTGTTTTTACAGTTTCAAAAATGTAATTTCTTCTGAACATTACTTCAGATCCGAAATCACGCATTCCTTTTGGTATTGATGGTTTTGTTTTACTCATAATTGTTTGCAAATATCGTAAAATATAATAGATAAAATTCATTAGTTTTGATGCGAAAATTATGAAAGCTATATTTGCCCTTTTTCTTATTATTTTATCTGCTTGCAACATGAATACTAGTTCTGAAATTAACGCTATAAAAGAAGTACTCCACACCCAACAGATTGCCTGGAATAATGGTGATATTGATGGTTTTATGCTAGGTTATTGGCAATCGAACAGTTTAACTTTTGTATCAAAAAATGGAGTAACCAAAGGTTGGGATGCTACACTAAAAAACTATAAAACATCCTACCCTACTAAAGCAAGTATGGGAAGTTTACAGTTTAAAATAATTGAAGTAAAATTACAAAACAAAACTACCGCAACCTTAGATGGAAATTGGGAACTAATAAGAACAAATGATAATCCAAAAGGAAGCTTTACTCTTACATTTAATAAAATTGATGGACAATGGTTTATCATTAAAGACTATACAACACTAGATGAATAAATACTTATCTCTTATAAAATTTAGCCATACTATTTTTGCAATGCCATTTGCATTTATTGGTTTTTTTCTTGCTACGCAGTCTTATAATTTTGAATGGATTACACTTGTTTATGTAGTACTCTGTATGATTTTTGCACGCTCGGCAGCAATGGCCTTTAATCGCTATATAGATAGAGATATTGATACAGCTAACCCCAGAACTGCACAAGTAAGAGAAATACCTAATGGAAGTATTAAAGCAAATTCTGCTCTTATTTTTGTTATTATAAATAGCCTCCTTTTTATAGGAACAACTTATTTTATCAATACGCTCTGCTTAAGCTTATCTCCTATTGCTCTTATAGTAATATTAGGCTATAGTTACACCAAACGCTTTACAGCTCTATGTCACCTAGTTTTAGGCTTAGGACTAGCCTTAGCTCCTATTGGAGCATACTTAGCAGTAAGTGGCACCTTTGCTATTATTCCACTTTTATTTTCAGCAGCTGTACTTTTCTGGGTTAGTGGTTTTGATATTATGTATGCCCTACAAGATGAAGCTTTTGACAAATCCCAAAACTTACACTCTATTCCTGTATTAATAGGAAAAGAAAATGCACTTAACCTCTCTAATTTTTTACATTTCTTCACCTTTATTGCACTTACTTTGGCAGGAACAATGTATGATTTCGGAAAATTTTATTGGATAGGATTTTCTATCTTTTCTGCCCTACTTGTATACCAACATACTTTGGTAAAAGCTAACGACCTCAGCAAAATAAACTTAGCATTTTTCACAACAAATGGCATTGCATCGATCATTTTTGGTGCTTTAGTAATTGTAGATTTATTAATAAAATAGTCATTTTTTAACGTTTCACAAAAATATTCTTATCTAGTAATTTATTTTTATAGTACTATGCTTTACATAGTATTATATTTTTTATTATGTTTGTGCCATTAAAATAAAAAAGTAAAATTATGAAAACCTTACTACACCTTATTCTCTTTATTCCTTTTGCTATAAATGCTCAAAGTAATTCTGATAAAATTTATCATAAGCTACAGAATGAAGAAGATGTTACTTATTTATCTTTTTCTAAAGTAATACTTGACGCTATAGATATAACAACAGAAAATGAAGATGGCACTACACATCATGTCACTGGAGACCTACATCAAATTAAACTACTTTATTTCTCTGAAAACGAGACTGAACAAATAGTTTCTAATTATGAAAAGACCTTAGATTTTTTTGCTTCAAACTATAAAGAAATTGATACTGATGATGATAGCTCTAGGTTATTTATTATAAGAAAAGGAAAAAAAATACACGAAGCACATTTACTTTTAAAAGAAGTAGGTAAAGGAAGTCTTATTTCATTTTTTGGAAAACTAAAAGCTCATGAGCTTTGTCAGGTATCAAATGCTTTAAACCTAAAAGCATGTAAACACGTAAAAAATCTCTAATGAAAATTGAAAATACACAATCGCAAATGCGGAAAGGAATTTTGGAGTATTGCATCCTTTCTATACTTAAAAATGGAGAGGCCTACCCTTCTGATATCATTGAAAAACTCAAGAAAGCGAAAATGATAGTTGTTGAAGGAACGCTTTACCCTTTACTTACAAGGTTAAAAAATGCTGAATTACTTAATTACAGATGGGAAGAATCAAGCTCTGGTCCTCCCAGAAAATACTACTCATTAACCGAAAAAGGAACTTCCTTTTTACAAGAACTAGATACAACCTGGAAAGATTTAGCAAAAGCAGTACGATTAACTACTAAAACAAAAAAAGATGAATAAAACCGTAAATATAAACTTAGGAGGTATTGTTTTTCATATTGATGAAGATGCATTTGAAATATTAAACAATTACCTAAACAGCCTTAAAAATCATTTTAAAAATGAAGAAGGTGGAGATGAGATATTAAAAGATATTGAAGGAAGAATTGCTGAAATCTTTACTGAAAAATTAGGCAAAAAAGATGCTGTTTCTATTGCTGATGTAAATACTGTAGTTGATATAATGGGAAATCCTAATCAGTATGATGATGAAATAAATGAAGAGGAATACCAAGAAGAAAAAAGCAAAGAAGAAGACCTAAGAGCTGGGAAAAGAAGACGTGTGTTTCGTGATGCTGATGACAGAATGGTTGCAGGTGTATGTGGTGGTTTAGCAAACTACTTTGACATTGACCCTTTATGGATTCGTCTTACCTTTTTAATATTACTATTTACTGGTGGTGGTTTCTTAATTTATATCATTTTCTGGATTGCAATTCCTGAGGCAAAAACAACTGCTGAGAAGTTAGAAATGAAAGGAGAAAAAGTAAATATTTCTAATATTGAAAAAAATATTAAAGATGAACTAGGGAATATTAAAGATAGAATGGATGATTTTGTAAATAGCCCTAAAACAAAAAAATACGGAAAACAAGCACGAACAATTACTCAAAATATTACCGATTTCTTTATTAGCTTATTTAGTGGTACTGCAAAATTTATTGGAAGTTGTTTAGGAATGTTTGCTGTAGGGATTGGAATATTTTTTCTTGTAATTGTTTCAACTATTCTTTTATCCGAAGGAGGGCTTCACTTTAATTTTTACCACAGTCCTTACCTAAATTTAAGCTCTATTGATAGCACCCTATCTTATGGGTTATTATTATTCTTTGGAATACCTATTATTGCTGTTATTCTAACAGGGTTACGCTTATTATTTGGAACTAAAATTCATTCTAATTATAAAGTAGGAATGTTAATATTATGGATTATTAGTTGGGTTTTATTAGGAAGTGCTGGAATTAATACCACAAAAGAATTCAGAAAAAAAGCAACCAGTATAACTACAGAGACAATTACTATTGAAAATGACACTATCTTTTTAAGCCTTAATGAAGTAGATCATGATTTAAATAATATATTTGACACTAAAAGTTTTGATGTTTCTCCTTTTGAAGACTCTTTAATAGGTTTAGGAATGGGACTAGATATTATCAGAAGCAGAAATAATGCTATTAATTTTACAGAAAAAACAAAAGCATATAGTAAAGATAGAAAAAGTGCAAAACGATTTGCTGACGCTATTAATTTTGATTTTACCATTGATAAGAATGATCTTATCTTAGATAATTATTTTACTTTAAAGGAACAAAAGTGGCGCATGCAAGAACTAGATTTAGTACTAGAAATTCCTGAAGGAAAAACTATTTACTTAGATCATAGCCTAAAAAATATTATCTATGACGTTAAGAATGTACAAGATATGTGGGATTATGATATGTTAGGGCATTATTGGAAAATGGAAAAAGAAGGTTTAACTTGTGTTAGCTGTAATGACGAATAAAGAAACTAGATATTAATAAATTTAGAAGTCTGTTATCACAAATTATTATACTTTTTACAGAGCTTATTTTATTATATTTACGTCCTTATAAGTACTACCCTATATAATAAAACATATAAATAGTCTAAAGGAATGTATAAGAGCATGTCTTAAAAATTAATATTATTATGAAACAATTTTCCTTTATATATATTTCCTTATTACTATCAATAAATAGCTTTTCTCAGAATAAACAAATACCTGTTTATACTGAAATAGCAGGAGTATTATTGAACGTAGAAAATCAAGAACCTCTTCCTTATGTAAATATTATCAACTTAAAAAATGGTAAAGGAACTATTAGTAATGAAAATGGAAACTTCTCAGTAAATACCTCAAACTTAAAAAATAACGATACTATCCGTTTTCAATGTATTGGTTTTAAAACTAAAAATATCGCTATAGCTGACCTTAGAAACAATACTACTATTGCATTACATGAAAATATTTACAACCTAAACGAAATATTAATATTAGGATCAACACCTAGTGCTGAATTTATTGTTAAAAATATATTAATACATAAAGATCAGAATTATAAAACTCCCACACATAAGAAACAAGCTTTTATTCGTTACAAAGACAATACTGACATCATAACTTTTAAACTAGACCCTAAAAAAAATACTATAAAGGAAGTTACCCCAGAGATTCTTAAAATAATAGAGAACAAAATACCAAAACATTCTATTTCACACCGTGACTTCTTAGTCGACATCTACACTAAGAAGAATAAAGAAGGTAGTGTAGAAATAAAAATTGACCCTAAAAAAACTGTTGAGTTAACATCAAAGGATATTACTGAACTTGGTGCTGTAGAAGATATTTTTGATAGCTTATTTAATAATACTAATGATGACGAATACTGGAAAATAAAGACCGGAGTCTTTAAAGTAAAATTAGATATTAGTAATAAAGAAAAAACGTCAATAAATGACAGTATTAAAGAGGAAGAAAAAACTACTAGTTTTTCTTTAAAAGAAGACACACTAAAAGAAGATAAAGATACAAGAGAGATAAAAATTCTTCACAGCAGTACTAAAAGTAACCTTTATTATGCAACTCTAAAGAGTGAAAAAATATGGGAATTCTTACACAAAACAGAAAGATACCGATACACTATAAAAGGAGCAACTTCTATTAATGGAGAAAGTGCTTATATTATTGATTTTACACCAAGATATAGAGGAACTTATAAAGGTAGACTATATGTTTCTATAAATACCTCAGCTTTAATAAGAGCAGACTATGAATTTGCTGAAGGTAAAAAAGGGAAAGGTTTTTACCTATTTGGAATTGGATATACCCATTCAGCTTTTAAAGGCTCTATTCATTTTGACAAAATAGATGATAATTATCAATTAAAATATAGTTCCTATCAAAGCACTTATACCATTAATGTTGATAGAAAAATTGCACTACAAAAGAAGAAAAGACGCTTTCTGTTTGATAAAAAATTAAAAGAAGTAAAAGTTGATATGGATTTTACTGCTGCATTTAAAGAATCAATAGAAGTTTTAGTTATTGATAATGAGAAGCTACCAGACATTGAGTATCATAATTTTAAGGAAAGAGAGAGAGCAAAAATTACTTATGTAAATCAGTTTGATGAAAACTTATGGAAAGACTATTCAATTATTGAACCTACTAAACAAATGAAAGAATTCAAAAAAATAAAATAACTATGAAAAAAATAGCATTTGCTATACTTAGCCTTTTAGGAGCTAACAACTTATTAGCACAAGAATATTTTCAACAAGAAGCAAATTATACCATTGAAGTAACATTAGATGATAAAGCACATACCTTAACAGGAAATGAGCAGATTAATTACACCAATAACTCCCCTGATAATTTAGATTTTCTATGGTTTCATATTTGGCCTAATGCTTATAAAACAAATTCTACTGCACTATTTAAGCAAGATCTAGCAAATGGTAACAGAAAAGGATATTACGCTACTGAAGCTGAACAAGGATATATAAATAAACTCAGCTTTAAGGTAGATGGAAAAAAAGTAAAATGGGAATACCATCCTGAACATATTGATATTTGTAAATTAATATTAAATAAGCCCCTGAAATCAGGAGAAAGCATACAAATTTCAACTCCATTTTTTGTAAAAATCCCTGATGCTAAATTTTCTCGTTTAGGTCATGTTGGCCAATCCTATATGATAACACAATGGTATCCAAAACCTGCGGTATATGACATTAATGGTTGGCACCCTATGCCCTATCTAAACCAAGGTGAATTCTATTCTGAATTTGGAAGTTTTGATGTAAGCATTACACTACCAAGCAACTACACAATTGGGGCTACTGGAGATCTACAAAACAAAGAAGAATTAATACGCTTAGATGAACTAGCTAAAATTACTGATACTATTACAGATTTTGGAAACGATATGAGCTTTCCTGTTTCTGATTCAAATACTAAAACCTTACGTTACATTCAAAATAATGTGCATGACTTTGGATGGTTTGCTGACAAACGTTTTAATGTATTAAAAGGAAAAGTTGAGTTACCTCATACTAAGGAAAAGGTTACACTCTGGACTATGTTTACCAATAATGAGGCTAAAATCTGGGGAAACTCTATAGAATATATGCATGATGCTGTTTACTACTACTCTCTTTGGAATGGTGACTACCCTTATAAACACTGTACTGCTATTGATGGAACAATAAGTGCAGGTGGAGGAATGGAATATCCTAATGTAACAGTAATTGGAGAAATGAGAGACCCTATACTTTTAGACCAAGTAATTACTCACGAAGTAGGACACAACTGGTTTTATGGGATATTAGGAAGTAATGAAAGAGACCATCCTTGGCTTGATGAGGGGCTTAACTCTCATAATGAAATGCGTTACATGCGTAATAAATATCCTGATTATAATATGGTGACAGATGCTATTCCAGAGTTCATAAACAAGATACTGGACCTAAATGAGTATTCTAATAAAGAGATGACAGGTGAAATGATATATTTCATGAATGCCTGGACAGGAAAAGATCAACCAATTGAATTGCATTCTGCAGATTACCTTCCTATAAATTATGGAGGAATAGTCTATTCTAAAACAGCTGTAGTCTTTGATTACTTAATGAGTTACCTAGGAGAAGATCTTTATGATGAATGTATGCAAACTTACTTTGAAAAATGGCAATACAAACACCCTCAACCTAAGGACCTAAAACTAGTATTTGAAGAAGTAACAGAGAAAGATTTATCTTGGTTTTTTGAAGATATAATTAATACCACAAAACAATTAGACTACTCAATTACTAAAATTAAAAAAGAAAATGAAAACTTACTTATTACTCTTAAAAACAAAGGAGAAATAAAAGGACCAGTTACTATTAGTGGTGTAAAAAGTGGAGAAAGTATAAACCCTATATGGATAGAAGGATTTGAAAACAAGAAAACTATCAAATACCCTAACAATAACTATAATCATATCCGAATTGATTATAATAAAAACATGCCTGAAATTAATAGGAATAATAACATCATAAAAACAAAAGGAGTATTTAAAACCTGTGAACCTTTAAAATTTCAACTTATTGGAAGTTTATATCACCCTGAAAAAACACAGATTTTCTATCATCCAATGCTAAAATGGAATATGTATGATAAATTATCATTTGGAGCAAGTTTTTACAATCGCTTTATTCCTAAAGAAGGATTTTCGTACAAGCTAACTCCTATGTATAGTACTGCTGCTGAGAATCATTTTTCAGGAAGTGCAAATTTAGGTTATGAAAGACACCACCCTAAAGCCCTTATTAGCAAATATAAAATAGGTCTTAAGGCTGATCAATACTTATACACCTCAAGTAATCAATATCAAAGGCTTGAACCTAATATAACTATTAATTTACGTAAAGAAAACCTTAGAAGTAAAAAAGAAAGCTCTATCTACACTTCATTTATTAATTTAAATAAAGGCTATAAAACTTTACAATTTGCAAAAGCAAATTATTTATTTTCAAACTACAGAACAATTAACCCTTACTCTATATCTTTTAAAACAGAACTTGGAAAAGACTTTACAAAGGCAAACTTAATTATCAAGTATAATTATGACATCAACAAAAAAAAGCGTTTAAGCCTACGAGCTTATGCTGGTTTAGTACAAACAAGTAATTCAGCCTATAATTTACAAATGAGTGCTTGGAATGGTTTAAATGATTATATGTTCTCTAATAAAGCATTAGGAAGAAATGCTACAAGTGGATTGTACACTCAACAACTATTTATGAATGAAGGAGGGCTAAAACACTTTAGCAATATTAGTGCTGAAAAATGGTTAAGCACATTAAGTGCTGAATATAATTTAACAGACAGGTTTAGATTATATGCTGAAGCAGGAAGTAACGGAACAGATATAGCTTATGGAACAGGATTACACATTCCATTACTAGGGGATATCATAAATATTTACCTTCCTATTTATACTGAAAGTGGCTTAGTAGAATTTAATAACTACCAAAATATTTTACGATACGATATTAACTTTGACTTTAAATTAAACTTATTTTAATTATGAAAAAACTAAATACTTTACTCGCAAGCTTAATTGCAATCCTTTTATTTTCTGGTTGCTTATTACAAGAAACTATAATAGGAAATAATGAAATAACAGAAACGCCTTATAACTATGCTGACTTTAATACACTTAAGATTTCAAATTCATTTGAGGTTAAAATTATTCAATCAACAACTGAAAAAATAATTATTAAATGTGATGAAAACCTAATTGAATTCTTAGATATTAATCAGTATAACGAAACTGTTAGCCTTGGATTAATTACAGGATACAATTACAAAAATACTGAGTTAATTGCTGAAGTTTATACCTCAGATATTAATAAAATAACTGCTGATGGAGCATGTAGTATTATAATAAATAATTTTAAAACTGAAAATCTTGAGTTTGATTTATCAGGAGCAACTAAAATAAAAGCAAACTTAGATATTGCAGACAACCTTAACCTTGAAAGTTCTGGAGCCTCAAAAATAAACCTAGAAGGAGTAAGCAAAAATACTAGTTTTGATTTATCAGGAGCCTCAAAAATAACTACAGAGAACTTTATTGTTTCAAAAAGCCTTAATATTAAAAGCTCAGGAGCTTCAAAAATCAACCTAAATGGAAAAGCAAAAAATGCTAGTTTTGATTTGTCAGGAGCTTCAAAAATAACTGCAGAAAATTTTATAGTATCTAAAAACCTTTCTATTGAATCATCTGGAGCAAGTAATATTGCTATTACTGCAAACAAGGATATAACTCTTGATTTAAGTGGAGCAAGTAAATGTAAACTCTATGGAACGGGTGTAATCATAAAACAAAACTCTTCTGGAGCAGCATCAGTAAAAAAATACAACTAAAACATACTTTTGGAACAAAACTAAACTAATTAAAATGAATAAAAAACGATTATTATACGCTTTTCTAATTACCTTATTTCTACTTTTTATTGATGAGGGCTATTATGACCTTACAAGCTTTAAGTCCTTAGGAAATTGGATTATTGCTATTCCATACACCCTAATTATTTATCTATTTTTATCTGTACTAAATAGTATTTGTTCTTTTATTCTAAGATTTTTCCAGGGTTCAAAATCCCATTAGGATCAAAGAGGTTTTTAATTCCTTTTTGTAAGTCTAAAGCTTTTTCAGAAAAGACTATATCCATATAACTTTTTTGCACTAAGCCTATTCCGTGTTCGCCGCTTAGTGTACCTCCTAAGCTTTTGGTAAGTTCAAATATTTCTCTAATTCCAAAAGTAAGTTTTGTATTCCAATCTTCATCACTCATCTCCCCTTTTATAATGTTTATATGCAGATTACCATCTCCAGCATGCCCATAACAAACAGAAGTAAAACCATAAGCTTTTCCAATCTCTTTTACTCCTTTTAAAAGCTTGGCTAGCTCTGCTCTAGGAACAACAGTATCTTCTTCTTTATAAATAGAATTAGATTTTACCGCCTCTCCTATTGCTCTTCTTAGTTTCCATAACTGATTTTTCTGACTTTCGCTATCTGCCAAGAGTATCTCACCACAGCCATACTGCTCCATAACTGCTGCAATACGCTCACAATCTTTATACAGCAATCCCATATCATCACCATCAACCTCAACTAATAAATGTGCTTGTACTTCGTCAGCAATTTCCAATTGAATATCAGTATACTTTAAAGTCCAAACTATAGCATCACGCTCAATAAATTCTAAAGCAGAAGGAGTAATTCCTTCCCTAAATACTGCCGAAACAGCTTCGCAAGCTTTCTCGGAAGAACTAAAAGGAATAAGCAGTGTAATATCCTTTGTAGGCAAAGGAATAAGTTTAACTACAATTTTAGTGATAACTCCAAGTGTACCTTCACTTCCTAGCATTAGAGCTGTTAAATCATAACCTGTTGCATTTTTAAGCACATTAGCTCCTGTCCAAATTATTTCTCCTGTAGGCAATACTATTTCTAAGTTTAATACATAATCCTTAGTAACTCCGTATTTTAACGCTTTTGGTCCTCCTGCATTTTCAGCTAAATTTCCTCCTAAGAAACTACTTCCTTTACTTGAAGGATCAGGAGGATAAAACAATCCTTTTTCCTCAACAGCATCTCTAAAATTTTGATTAATAATTCCAGGCTCAACAATTGCCTGTAGGTTACGCTCATCAATAGCAAGTATCGTATTAAAACGCTCCATACTTAAAGCTACTCCTCCACAAATTGGAAGGCTACCTCCACTTAATCCTGTACGGGCACCACAAGGAGTTACTGCAATATTATGTGTATTACAATATTTAATAATTTCAGCAACTTGCTCAGTAGTTTTTGGCTTTAACACTACCTGTGGAGGAAAAGATAAGTCCTCCGTTTCATCATGTCCATAGTCCAGTAAACTTTGAGAGTCTGAAAATAAATACTCTTCACCTACTACCCTTCTAAAAAAAGAAATAGCATCATTATCAATTTGCTTGTAATCCATTGCACAAATTTAATTAAATTCGCCATTTCCAAATCTAAAAAGCACATACTAATGAAAAAAATACTAATAATAACCCTAAGCATTCTAATAAGTGCTCCAGTTTTTTCTCAGAAAAAAGATATCAGCTTAGAAGACCTATGGCGTAATTATACTTTTTACCCAAAATACATAGGAGGCTTTAATGCTATGAATGATGGTGAACATTATACTACAATAGAAAGTTCAGAGGAAGGACAGAAAATTACTAAGTATAAATTTAAGAATGGTAAAAAAGCACGTACTATCTTTAAAAGCAATGACTTTGATATTCCAAAAATAAAAGCTTACACCTTTAGTGCTGATGAAAAACAGCTTTTACTTGAAACAGAAACAGAAAAAATATACCGTCACTCTAGCAAATCAGTTTGTTATATTTATGATGTACATAATGACAATCTTAAAAAACTTAGTGACGACAAAGTAATGTATGCTACATTTTCTCCTAAAGGAAATAAAGTAGCCTATGTTTTTGAAAACAATCTTTACATTAAAAATTTACGAACTGAAAAAGTTACTCAAGTAACTACAGATGGTAAGAAGAACCATATCATTAATGGTGCTTCTGATTGGGTATATGAAGAAGAGTTTGCTTTAGTACGCTCTTTTGAGTGGGCTCCTGACGGGGAGCATATTGCTTACTATAAATTTAATGAAGCTCATGTTAAAGAGTTCTCTATGGATATGTTTAAGGGCGGGTTATATCCTACACAAGAAGTATTTAAATACCCAAAGGCTGGAGAAGATAATTCAACTGTAAAAGTATACTTCTATAATCTTGCAAATGATAAAAGCACTTATATTTATACTGAAAAAGATTACGAATATATTCCAAGAATTAAATGGACAAATAATCCTAAAGTACTCGCACTTTATGGTATGAACCGTCATCAAAACGAATTAGATTTTATTTTAGCAAATACTGATGATGCTAGCAATAAAATTTTATTTACCGAAAAAGACAAATACTACATTGATGTCCATGACAACCTTACTTTTTTACCTAATGATTTATTCATCTGGACTTCCGAAAAAAGCGGATATAACCATATATACATTAAAGGATTAGATGGATCAGAAGAACAAATTACTAAAGGAGATTGGGAAGTAACTGCCTACCATGGTGTTAATAGCGACAAAATGGAGATTTACTACACTTCTACAGAAGAAGGGTCAATTAACCGCACGCTTTATATGCAGAATCTGGAGACAGACTCTAAAAGAAAATTAAGCACTAAAACAGGAACAAATACAACATCATTTAGTAAAGGTCTAAAATATTACCTTAATAACTATTCTAATGCAAACTCAGCTCCTGAGTTTACTTTACACTTAGCAGATGGGAAAGAAATAAAAACATTAGAAAGCAATGAAGAATTTACTAATAAAGTAGATAGCTTTACCCTATCAAACAAAGAGTTCTTAACTATTAAAACTGAAGATGCAGAGCTAAATGCATGGATGATAAAACCTCCAAATTTTGACCCAAACAAAGAATATCCTCTTTACATGTTTTTATACGGAGGGCCAGGGTCACAACAAGTAACGAATGGTTTTGGATGGAACAATTACTACTGGTACCAGATGCTAGCACAAAAGGGCTATATAGTAGCCTGTGTAGACAACAGAGGTACAGGAGGAAAAGGTGCTGAGTTTAAAAAAATGACCTATAAAGAACTTGGAAAATATGAGACTATTGACCAAATAAATGCAGCAAAATATTTTGGAGAATTATCCTATATTGATGCTAACAGAATAGGAATTCAAGGTTGGAGTTATGGAGGTTATATGTCCTCTTTAGCCATAACAAAAGGCGCTGATGTATTTAGTTTAGCTATTGCTGTTGCCCCAGTAACTAACTGGAGGTATTACGATAATATTTATACTGAGCGCTACATGCAAACACCACAAGAAAATGCAGGTGGATATGACAACAACTCTCCTATTAACCATGTAGATAAACTAAAAGGGCATTACTTATTAGTACATGGAAGTGCTGATGACAATGTACATGTTCAAAATACTATGGAAATGATTTCTGCATTAGTTAAAGCAGATAAACAATTTAATTTATTTATTTATCCTGATAAAAACCATGGGATATACGGAGGTAATACTCGCTATCATTTATATAAAAAGATGACTGATTTTATTTTAGAGAATCTATAATCAAAAAAATTACTATTTTCGGCAACCTAATTTTATAACATAACTATGACAAATCAAGACAACCAACTATTTGGACACCCTAAAGGACTGTTCTATTTATTTTTCGCAGAACTTTGGGAACGTTTTTCTTATTACGGAATGCGTGCCTTACTTACACTTTACATGGTAAATGAATTTTTTACCTACATTACTGATGAAGCTTACAGAGAAGAAATGTCCTTTGGAATATTTGCTGCTTACGGATCATTAGTATATGCAACTCCTGTACTAGGAGGTATGATAGCCGATAAGTTTATTGGCTTTAAGAAGTCAATTATGCTAGGTGGTATCCTTATGGCTTTAGGTCACTTTTTTATGGCCTTTTATTTTGAAACTGGTTTTGGAGGCTTTGAAGTTTCAGCAATTAATAACTTTTTCTTTTATGCTGCCTTAGCTCTGCTAATTGTAGGTAATGGATTCTTTAAACCTAATATCTCTACTATGGTAGGTCGTTTATACCCTGAAGGAGATGACAGAAGAGATTCTGGATTTACAATCTTTTATATGGGAATAAATGCAGGTGCTTTTATAGCTCCTTTAGCTTGTGGATGGCTAGGTTATGAATACGGATGGCACTATGGATTTGGTGCTGCTGGTATTGGTATGCTTGCTGGTTTATTGGTATTTATGAGAGGTATGAGTGCTGGTGTTTTTGGTGATAATGGAAACCAACCTGCCGAATATGTTGAGAAAAAAATGTACGGAATGCGTACAGATTACTTCTTCTACTTAGTTGCTGCTTTAATGGTTCCTGTTGCTGCTTTCTTAGTTAAGAATAATGCTATGGAAGTACTTGAAGGAATGCAATTACATTCTTCATTACTTTCTTTACTAGGAGTTGTTATCTTAGGAATTATTGCTAAGAAAATGACTGAACTTTCTCGTATGGAGGTATTCAGACTTGTAAGCGTTTTAGTTTTAACTTTATTAATTACTGTGTTCTGGTCGTTCTTTGAGCTTGCAGGAACTGCAATTACTCTTTTTGCTGAGCGTAATGTAAACCTTACTCTATTAAATGCATCACAAACAAATGCTATTAATCCTGGTTATATTATCTTCTTAGCAATTCCATTTTCTATGATGTGGGTATATTTATCAAAAACACAAAGAAACCCTACTACTCCTATTAAATTTGCTTTAGGTATTTTACAATTAGGATTAGGATTCTTAGTTTTTGCAATGAGTGCTCAGTATATGGACGCAGCAGGTCGTACTCCATTTATGTTCTTAATGATAGGTTATTTACTATTAACTACTGGAGAATTATTCATCTCTCCTATCGGTCTTAGTAAAGTAACTGAACTATCTCCAAAAAGCATGACTGCCTTTATGATGGGAGTTTATTTCTTATCTTCATCTTACGCACACTATATTTCAGGAGCAATTGCAAAATTAACAACAAGCTCAGAAGCAGGAACAGTTCCTGAAGCAGGATTTATGACTACTATGATTGAGAAAGTAACTGGTTTTGCAGGAGGATATTCTGAATCAACTGTAGAAGGAGTACAATCATTAGTAAATTACACCTCAGTATTTACACAAGTAGGTATTGTTGCAATAGGAATGGCTATTTTAGCGTTTATCCTATCTCCAGTATTAAAAAAATGGATGCACGGCGTTCACTAATCAATTAAAAAACAAAACATATTACAATGAAAAAAATATTAGCAATACTATTAGTAGCATTCACTCTAAGTGGATTTGCACAAGAAAAAGATTTAGTTTGGCATACTGATGTAAACAAAGCCATTAGTAAATCAGTAGAAACAGGAAAACCTTTATTCTTCTTTTTTACAGGTAGCGATTGGTGCGGATGGTGTATAAAATTACAGAAAGAAGTCTTCCATAAGCCTGAATTTAAAAAATGGGCAAATAGCTCAGTAATTTTAGTTGAGTTAGATTTTCCTAAAAGAACTCCTATCTCAGAGGACTTGAAGAAACAAAATAGAGAATTAGCTCAGATGTTTGGAGTTAGAGGCTACCCTACTGTTTGGCTTGTTAATCCAACAATAGCAGCTGACAACAAAGTAAACTTTAACAAATTAGGTTCACAAGGTTATGTTAGAGGAGGACCAAAAGCTTGGATTGCAGGAGCTAATAAAATCTTAAAGAACAAATAATGAAAAAAATACTTCTTTTTTTACTAATCATTAGCCCTTTTCTTGCCCTATCACAAGGAGGTGGAAAGGCTAAAATTGATTGGATTTCATTAGAGAAGGCAGAGAAATTTGCTAAGAAATACGATAAAAAAATACTTATCTTATTTTATCGTCCAGGATGTGAATACTGCGATAAAATGAAGAAAATTACTTTAACTGATCCTACTGTTGTAAAGGAAATAAACGAAAATTATTTCCCTGTAATGATAAATGGGAGAAGTAAGGAGCCTATTGTTTATAATGGAAAAACTTATGTAAATGATCATCCTGCTGAAGAAGATGCTCCTTGGAGACATAACTTATATGCAGAATTGGTTGCTCCTGTTAATGGAAATTACTATTGGCCTGATGTAATCATCATCAATGGAAATCATGAGAAAATAGCTCAGTTTCCAGGCTTCCAACCCAAGGCCCAATTACTACGAGGACTTAGAATTTATAAGAAATAAAAAAAGGAGTTGATTATTAAAATCAACTCCTTTCTTTTTTAAATGGGTGACTGATGGGATTCGAACCCACGACCCCCGGCACCACAAACCAGTGCTCTAACCAACTGAGCTACAATCACCATTTTGGAGGCTGCAAATATATAATTTTATACTATAATGCCGAATAAACTATATATATTTGTTCACTTATGAAAATTGAAACAAAAAAGATTAAATTACAGGTAGAAGGAATGAGTTGTGCTAACTGTGCAGCAGGCATAAAAAAACACTTAATAAACAAGGGATTAGAGGATGTTAATGTTAATTTTTCTACTGGTGAAGCAAGCTATAAAACAAGCAATCAACAAACAGCTAAAGAGGTAGAAAATATCATAAAAGATTTAGGGTACACCATAAAATCAGCAGCAAAAAACAACGAAAACAAGCTTTCAAAAGTGGAAAAATATTTTTATTTCACACTTCTTTTTACGCTTCCCTTATTCTCACACATGTTTTTACCCGAGGATAGTATTATTCAGAATCCTATCTTACAATTTTTACTATGTCTTCCTGTTTATCTAATTGGGATCTCTTATTTTGGAAAAAGTGCCTGGGGTTCTATAAAAAGCGGTATTCCTAATATGGATGTACTTATATTTATCGGTAGTTCTGCTGCATTTATATATAGTATCTATGGGTGGGTACTTTTTGGAGGAACACCTGAAATGCATCATTATTTGTTCTTTGAAACTGCTGCTACAATTATCACTCTTGTATTATTAGGAAATGTATTAGAACACAAATCGGTACAACAAACTACAACTGCTATTGGGGATTTATCTTCTATACAAGAAGTTATTGCAAAAAAAGAAACAGCAGGAAAAATAACAGAGATTCCTTTTGATAAAATAAAAGTAAATGACGTCTTAATTGTTAACTCTGGCGACAAAGTTCCTACCGATGGAACAATAATATCAGGCAATGCATTTATTGATGAATCAATGATTACAGGAGAAAGCATTGCACTAAATAAAACAATAAACAATGAAGTAATTGGAGGAACAATACTTACTGATGGAAGCATTAAAATAAAAGCATCAAAAGTAGGTGATGACACACTACTCTCACAAATTATTGAGCTAGTAAAGAATGCTCAAAATAATAAGCCAAATATCCAAAAACTAGGTGATAGTGTTAGTGCAATATTTGTACCTGTTGTTTTATCAATATCAATACTTACCTTTTTTATTGGACATTATTACTTTATGATACCAATGCAAGATGCCTTACTTAGGGCTATTGCTGTATTAGTAATTTCATGTCCCTGTGCTATGGGGTTAGCAACTCCAACAGCAGTAATGGTAGGTATAGGGAGAGCTGCAAAAAATGGAATTCTGATAAAAGGAGGCGATACCCTAGAAAAACTAGCTAAAATTGAGAATGTTGTTTTTGATAAAACAGGAACGCTTACAACAGGTAAATTTAAGGTTGCTGAACTCAATATATACGAAGGCGATATAAAAAAGATTAAAAACATTATTTATAATATAGAACAACACAGCTCCCACCCTATTGCAAAATCCTTATGTGTTGCTTTTAAAGCTGAAAGTAGCCCCTTATCATTAAGTAATATAAAAGAAGTTAAAGGAGTAAGCATTACTGCTACTATTAATAAAGATAGTTACACTATTGGATCATCAAAAATCACTACTTCAAATGAGGCTCATGATTTGTTTATCTTAAAAAATGAAACCCTTATAGCAAGCCTTAATATTAGTGATGAGCTAAAAAAGGACACAAAATCTGTAATAAAAACCTTACAAAATAGCAACTACAGCACTACTCTACTTAGTGGAGATAAAAAAGAGAAATGCAATAAAATTGCAAAAGAACTAAATATAGAACAAACCTTTAGTGAACAGTTACCAAGCGATAAAATAAAAAAGATTGAAAACTTAGTAGAAATAGCTCCTACAGCTATGGTTGGTGATGGAATAAATGATGCTCCTGCCCTAGCTAAAGCTTCAGTAGGAATATCACTTGGTAACGCTACTCAAATTGCTATACAGTCAGCCGATGTTGTATTACTAAGCAATGAAAGCTTAGAACAGCTACCAAAATCATTACAGATTGGAAAACATACTTTACTTACAATAAAACAAAACTTATTTTGGGCCTTCTCTTATAACCTAGTTGCTATTCCTATTGCAATAATGGGACTACTGAATCCAATGTGGGGAGCCTTATTTATGGCCTTTTCCGACGTAGTAGTTATAGGAAACTCAATAAGACTCCGTTTTAAGAGAATTTTTTAGTAAATTAGCGCACTTATTTTTTAATTTAAACTATTAATATGAAAAAAACAACTACAATTTTAGCTAGTTTATTAATCTGCGGAGGACTTTCTGCACAAATTAATCCTAGTGAAGCTATGAATGGAAAAATGATTAAATCCATTGATAACAAAGCAACAATGAGTGGTAATGAAGCATTAAGCCATTTAATTGCAAATCCTAACCCTACTACTTCAAGCCAAAGAGTAGCGTCAACATCAGAAGTAATTATAGGTAGTACTACTTATGATTTACAAACAAATGCTGCTGTACAAAATAGAATTATTCGTCATGCTGACGGTTCTATTTCTGCTGGATGGACAAATAGTCAACTTTATAACAGTTCTTATGCTGATAGAGGTACTGGTTATAATTATTTTGACGGTACTTCTTGGGGAGCAAATCCTTCAAGTAGTCTTGAGTCTACAAGAGGTGGATGGCCTTCAATTATTGCTATGGGATCAGGGAAAGAAGCTTCAATTACTCATAACACTGCTAACTCTCACCTAAATATGACACACAGAGCTTCTGTAGGGTCAGGATCTTGGACAGAGCAAAATGTATCTACTAACAATACTACTGGAGTATCTAGTTATTTAATTTGGAATAGATCTGCTGTTGGTGGGTTAAATGATGAAACTATTCATATGATTGCTGTAACAGCGTCTACTAACTTTGGAGGAACTCCATTTAATGGTTTAGATGGTGCTCTTGTATATTACAGATCTCAAGATGAAGGTGTAACTTGGGACTTACAAGAAGTACAACTTCCAGGAATGGACTCATCAATGTTTAATCAAATGAGTGGTGATGTTTATTCTATTGATGCTCAAGGAGAAACTGTAGTTATTGCATATTTTAATGACTGGGGTGATTCATTCATTGTAAAATCAACTGACAATGGTGATACTTGGACAAAAACTACTTTCCTTGACTTTCCTGTTGACAAATACACTATGGATGATGGAATTGATTTAGATAACGATGGAGTATTAGATATGGTTTACTCAACAGATAACTATGGTACTGTGATATTAGATGGAAATGGTCAAGCTCACGTATTTGCTGGAAATATGGCTTATATTGATGATGACTTAACAGATGCATCTTCTTCTTGGTTCCCTTCTACAAATGGGTTATTATACTGGAATGAAAGTATGGGAGAGGATTTAACTCCTCCTACTGTTCACGCTGGTGACACATCATTATGGTACTCAGACTTAATGCAAGTAATTGCACAAGCTCCAGATTTAAATGGGGATAGTATCGTAAGTGGTGTAGACTCTACTGGAGGTTATGCTCTTTATTATGCATCTAGAGCTTCTATGCCAAGTGCTGGTATCGCTGCAAATGGAGATATTTATGTTTCTTTCTCAGGATATACTGAAACTGCAAGTTCTGGTGACGGACAAGTTTACCGTCACATATATATTATTAAATCAACAGACGGAGGGAGCACTTGGAGCACTCCAGTTGATGTAACTCCACAAGAAGATTTTAATGGAGAAAAAGAATGTATATTTGGTTCAATGGTTCCTGAAGTTGATAATAAAATTAGAATTGTATATCAAAATGATTATGAGCCTGGATTAGCTGTTAGAGGTGATGAAGATTTAATTGAGTCTAATGATATTGTGTACTTAGAAGTTGATATTACTGATATTACTGCTATTACAAACGTTAAAAATAACAACCTTGAATTATCAGTATACCCTAACCCTACAACTGATGCTACTACATTAACAATTAACTCTGAAAAAACTGAAACTATTAATATCTCAATTATAGATATCTTAGGAAAAACAATTTCTACATCTGAAAGAATGATTCATTCAGGTATAAATAAAGAAGTAATTAATTGTGCTAACCTTGAAAGTGGAGTTTACTTTATTAATACACAAATTGGTGATCATAAAATCTCAAAGAAATTAGTAATTACTAAATAATAGTAAGTACTTATTTAATACAGAAAAAGCCAAGCAAATGCTTGGCTTTTTTATGTTTAATATTTTCACTACTTTACTTAATATCAAATAGGGAGTCTATCTTAGGCATTTGATGCGCTATAAAACCTTCTGCATAAGCACAGTTCGTTTGTCTTCCTAAATCCCTTGCTCTATAGCTGACACTATCTAAATACTCCTTAGATGAAATAATAGTCTCACTCTCTTTGGAGTTAGGATTAAAAAATTGAGTGCTATAAGCTTTTACAGATTCCAGCTTAGCATCCATCTGCTCACTAATATCTACAACAACATCAGGGGTTAAATTATTAAACTGTATATAATGATAAATTGCTCTAGGTCTCCATACCTCCTGCCCTGTTTCTACTTTCTCCAAACCAGCTAAAAAACAAGCATCAACTGTTATTTGTGACCCTCTTCCATGGTCTGGATGTCTATCTGAAACTGCATTAGTAATCACAATTTCTGGACGGTACTCTCTAATTTTTGCAACAAGAGCAAGCTTATGTGCTTCATCATCCTTAAAAAAACCATCTTTAAAGTCCATATTCTCTCTAATAGAAACTCCTAATATCTCATTTGCAGCTTTTGTCTCAGCATCTCTAGTTTCAACTGTACCTCTAGTTCCTAGTTCTCCCCTTGTCAGGTCAATAATTCCAACTTTCTTTCCTTGCTGAACTTCTTTTATAACTGTACCTCCACAACCAAGTTCAACATCATCAGGATGTGCTCCAAAAACTAAGATATCTAATTTCATTAGTAGTGTTTTTTATATTTAAATTTAGCCAAAATGGCTGTAACTATAGTAACCGCTACCAAGTAGTACACAAAAGCAGGAATTGGCATAGGATCACCAGAAGCATAAGAATGCAAACCTGAGAGGTAATAATTAACTCCAAAATAAGTCATAATAATTGCCCATATCGAAACTAAAGAGGCAACATTAAAAGCATATCTTCCTTTTAGTCCAGGAACAAAACGCATATGCAATACAAAAGCATAAATTAATACACTTACTAAAGCCCAAGTTTCCTTAGGGTCCCAGCCCCAATATCTACCCCAAGATTCATTAGCCCAAACTCCACCTAAGAATGTTCCTATTGTAAGCATAAATAAACCTACCTCCAATGTTTTTTCATTAATAAGCGTAAGCTCCTTTAAGGTATCTTTTAGCTTTGATTTATTCCCATTAGTAGTAGCTATAATTAAGCATAATGAGATAAACCCTAATATTGCTCCTAAAGCTAGGAACCCATAACTAGCAACAATAATTGCAACGTGTATCATTAACCAGTATGACTTTAATACTGGCACTAGGTTTGTAATTTCTGGATCGAGCCAATTTAAGTGTGCAACCATCAATAACATTGCTGCAACAATAGCAGTAGCAGCTAAAGTTAAGAAAGAACGCTTACTAAATACTAAACCTGACAATACTGTTGCCCAGGCAATATAAATCATTGATTCATAACCATTACTCCAAGGTGCGTGCCCTGAAATAACCCAACGCATAATTAAACCAGAAGTATGTGCTAAAAAGCCAAGAATAATAAGCCACTTAAAAGCTGTAATAGCAAAACGAATTAGCTTATTATTTTTAAATAGCTGAACAATAAGCAAAATTAGAAATACAAGCCCTATAGAAAAATAGTACATGAATAATCTGGAAAACAACCCCAACTTATTATAAGTAACCTCTAAGTTAATCTTAGATTTAGAAGGCATTATATCAGCCCCAAATCTTATTTGATATTTGCTGATATAACTAACAATACTATCGGCTGTTGCCCAATTACTTTCTTGCAAGCCTTCTTTTACTGCCCTAAAATACATTGGCATAATATTAGCTACAAAAAGAGAATCATTTCCTGAGAACTTAGCATTATCAGAATAAGAAAGCCAAGTATTATTTTCATCATTTGGTAAAGGGAAGAACCTAAAAATACCTCCATTAAAAACTGTAAAACATATATTTACTCTTTCATCTACCTTTATAATATCTTTCTCATATTCCGAACGCTTAGCAGGTAATTTTGCATAAGCCTCTTCAACTAAAGTTGCAAGTATATAATGTCCATTCTCATCAAAGAAATCGTTAAAACCTAATCTAACATTCTTTGCATCCATATCTTCAATATTTAATGCTTTTCTTAGTTTAGGGTGTGTAACTTTTATAATACTATCCTTACTCCAAGCTACAGGATCAGTCATCATACCTAATATTACCTGAGTAGCTGATAAATCATTATAATTATCCTTTCCGTATATCTTTCTTAAAAACTCTGAGCATAATGTATTTGCAGGTTTTAATCTACCTCCATTATCTTGTACTACTAACTGCTCAAAATATGCTGCATGATCTGCATCGATAGTTTTAACCTCATCAGCATTAACAACTACAGCAAATAAAAAAGGTACAAGTATTAATGTCTTCTTTGTTAATTTCTTTAGTTTTTGTGTTAATGTGTTGTAACGTGTATTTTTAGTAAAGAAAACAAGTACCATACCTAAAGTCATTAATGCATAACCAATATAAGTAATAAAAGTACCCCACCAATCATGGTTTACAGATAAGATAGTCCCCTGCTCATCTTGGTCGTATGACGATTGAAACAAACGATAACCTCTATACTGCAATACATTATTCATAAAAATCCTATGTGGTATTTCTACACCTCCACCTTCTACTATGCTAACTTCAGCAGCATAAGATGATGGACTCATTGATCCTGCATATCTATCTAATTGAAAGTCGCGTAATTTTACTCTAAAAGGAACCGTATAATATTTTGACCCATAAGAAAGTTTAAAACTTAAATTCTCTAGTAAGAATACCTCATCATTACCTTTATAGCCTTTTCCTCCATAAAGTGTAATTTCTTTCTCATTGCCATTAGCAATAACCTTTAACTTTAAAGCATCTTCTGATCCATCCTTCATTACGTTAGAAGAACTTACAGTTTGTATTTTCGCACTTTCAAGCACCTCCTTCAATACAAAGTTTAGTTCATTAGCTGTATGCAATGTTCGTTTATTAAGCTTAAAATTAGTTGTTGCTAAGTGCTCATCTGTTATACGCGTATCCATACTCATTGTAGCAACATCATAAGGAGAGTTACATAAAATAGAGTCTGCTGATAGCATAAAATTAATTGCACCTTCTAAAGGGTTATTAAAAGTAAAAACTTCCCCTTTTATTGAGCGCTGTTCTTTATTTGCTATGTATTCTGATTGCATTCCATTATCTCCAGGAACAACAATATGAAGCATCCTAGTTCCTCCCTCAATACCTACAAATAATGAATCTTTAGCATTTGGCAAAAACTCAACTGACTCAATCTTGATATCATTATCTTTAAAATTTAATTTTACAGAGAAATCATTTGCAGTAATCCCTGACAAGAATAAAACCTCATCATGATTTAGTTGATGCTCTTGATCATTGACATGAATTTGTAAAAATGTATTATCTGAAACAAAGAAGTTTGTACTCTCTCCTTCTCTGATATGCATCATACCTTCATAAGAAATATAACGTGTAATACCTGCTCCAATTAGTATAAGAATAAAAGAAAGGTGAAAAATTAAAGAAGCTATTTTTTCCATTCGGAACAACTTAAATTTAATAAGGTTATTAATTAAATTATAGGTTAAAAGCAATAGGATTAGTTCAAACCACCATTTGCTAAAAATAAGTGCCTTTGCTGAGGCTCTTCCAAAGTCATTTTCAATAAAAGTAGCATACCCTATTGCTGCTGCAAAAACCAACATAAGGATACTCATTAATTGCATGGAAGAAAGGAACTTCAATATTCTATTTATCATAGTTAAATTTTAAGTTGCAAAATTACTAATTATTATTAAGCTAATGGCACAATTATCATAATTGCAAACACATAAAAATTAAGACCTCTTAAAAATAAATAAAACAAAAAACTAAGGCGATTCTCTCATTCTTTAATTGCCAAATTTATTTTTAATATATTTGAGGAAATAACTGTAAACAATTATGTTTAAAACAGAATACTAAGATGACAAGCTCAGAAAATCTAATTCATGTCTTTTCAGGAGACCAACACCAAGTATTTATACTCAATAAGATTTTAAGCAGTAAACATATTCCTTCTATCATAAAAGATAATTATCAATCAGGAGTAATTGCAGGGTTCGGAGGCGGAACACAATCAACAATTGAACTATATATAAAAGAAAAAGATTTGGAAAAAGCCACACCAATTATTACACTATTTAATCAAGAAAATAAACCATAACATCTAAATGAGAAAATACCTTTTAAGTTTATTATTTGTTCTAACAATCCCTTTTTACTCATACACACAAAATATACTGAGAGGACAAATTATTGATGCAAAAGGAAATGGTATCTCACATGCTTCAATTACAATTAACAAAAAAGGAACAAGCTCTGACAATAAGGGTTATTTTTCAATAATGGCTACAGAAGACACCCTGCAATTAAGAGTCTCTCATGTACGCTATAATACTACAAACAGCACTTTCATTTTTCCTCTCAAAGATCTTATTCAGAGCATTGAGCTTACTGAAAAGAATATACCTGTTAATGAGGTGAGCATTAAAGAACAGAAAATGCTAAAATACAAAATAGGTTTTGAGATCTCAAACGATATTATTTACACCTTATTAATACGCAATAACTCAAGATACATACAGGCATCAAATACCAATGAAGATTGGATTATCGAAAAAAAAGTTAAGCGAAAGATTAAAGAAATTAAGAAAGATTGTTTTGGAAACATCTATCTTATCAGTAAAGATGAAGTCATTCAAACATATATTTCAAAAGGTCAAGTACAGCAACTAGAACCTATTGACAAGAAAGCCTTTAAGTCTTTATTAAGAGCTTGCAAAACAGCATTAAATGATAGTATTGTAGTACTTATAAAATATGAAGATCACGACCAATTTATTAACTATGATTTATTTGAAAATGGTGAAGCAACAACGTTTGCAAAGGTATGGAATGAAGAAGCTTATAAAGTTGCATCTTCTTATTATAGTGAAATAATTCAAGAATACTACAAAGCTACTGATGAAGTAACAAATAGAATAGAAAATGGCACATGGGATGGCAATATGATTTCATTAGCAGAAAGTCCAAAGCTTGTTCAACTAATAGGCTGGTACCTTCACTTTGCAGCAAAACCTATTTACTGTCCTGTTTTTTCAGACAATAAACACAATATATTAATTTTTGATTTTGTAAATAATAAGCTCAAGAGCTATACCAATAAGGGAAAATTAACAGATAGTATTAGCATCTCTTTTCATGAACAAAAAAACTGGAATAATCAGATACTATTTGACAACAAATTGAATGTGTTCTATGCTGTTTATGAAAAAAATGGAGTCTTTTCTTTAGCTAAGATAGATTTAAGAAGTGGTAAACTTAGTGATATTACTGCTATTAATAATATTGTATTCCCAGAAAACATAAGAGTTCATGATGGAATAACTTACTTTCTTGCTAAAAAAAATATCGCTTTACAAGAGAAAGAACTCATAAAACTGAAACTATAACTGCCTGCAAATATTTAATATCTTTGGTCTTTTAAAAATTAATGCTTTAGCATTTATTATTCTAAGTAAATTATGAAGGATATTATATTAATAGGTTCAGGTAATGTTGCTACACATCTAGCGGTAGTATTAAATACTAATGGCTATAATATTATTCAAATTTTTAGTCGTAAGCTAGAGCAAGCAAAGCAACTAGCAAAACAGTTTAATACTGACTACACTAATACTATTGAAAATCTTAAAACTGCTGATTTAATAATTGTTGCAGTAAAAGATGATGCTATTACTCACTTAGTAAATCAAATAAAAGACACCCCTATTGTACACACTTCAGGGAGTATTAATATTGATGTATTTAATAATTCTTTCAGTAACTGTGGTGTATTTTATCCTTTACAAACTTTTAATAAAGAGGTAACACTTAATTTTAAGGAAATCCCAATTTGTATTGAAGCTAACAATACTGCTTTTGAGCAAGAACTTCTTGCCTTTGCTGCAACACTAAGTAATACAGTTGTAAAAATGGACTCTGAACAAAGACAACAACTGCATATCGCTGCTGTGTTTGCTTGTAATTTTAGCAACCAGTTATTTACTATTGCTGATGATGTACTAGCTACTGCAAATATTGATTTTTCTATACTCCTTCCCCTTATAAAACAAACAATTACAAAGCTTGAAAACAACAAGCCAAGAGCTGTACAAACAGGTCCTGCAATACGAAAGGATATGACAGTAATCAACAAGCATTTAAATAAGATAGAAAACCCTGAAACAAAACAATTATATTCATTAATTACAAAAAGTATCATTAACACTCATGAGTAAGCTTATCAATTTTCTAAAACTAATAAGATTAAAAAATTTGATAATTGTTGGGATCACACAATTTCTGATTAAATTTTTCTTAATCAACCCTTTTATTGATGCAACAGCACTAGACAATACCCTATTCTGCCTTTTTGTCTTCGCTACACTTTTTATAACAGCAGCAGGCTATATCATTAATGATATTTATGATGTAGAAACAGATAAAATAAACAAAGACGATAAAAGAATTATTGCAAAATCTATCAACTCCAGAAATGCTATACGCTGGTATATTGCTTTTAATATTATTGGTTTACTACTAGGTTCTTATGTTGCTTTTGCAATAAAAAAACCGTTATTCAGCATTATCTTTCTTTATTGCATTTTTAGTTTATGGAGTTATTCTAAACGCATGAAAAGGTCCTTCCTAATTGGGAATTTACAAGTTTCTTTCCTAACAGCACTTAGCCTTATTAACCTTGCTTTATTCGATATTATCCCTAATGGAATAAATACACTTAATGGGGAGTGGATGATTTTTAGCATTATAATGTATTATGCCTTATTTGCATTTATCACTACATTTATCAGAGAAATAATAAAAGACCTGGAAGACCTAGAAGGGGATAAAAAAATTAAAGCCACTACCCTAGCTATTACTTACGGAATAGCAAAAACAAAAAACATTGCATTAGCTTTAAGCATTACTACTATTATAGCTATTTCCTATTTTCAATACTTTCAATATAGCATTATAACTAGTGAGTTTGAATATGAAATTTCTTTTTGGGGGGTAAATACAATTGCTATACTATACACACTCTTAGTTCAGATATTATTTATTTTCCTTAGCATCAAGATTTACTATGCAACACGAAAATCCGATTTTTCATTTACTAGTGGGCTTTGCAAAATCATTATGTTTATAGGAATACTCTCTATTCCTTTATTCACCTATTTACACCTCAACTAAATGGTAAATCAATTAGAAAAATACAGTATTATTCTTGGCTCAGCATCTCCAAGAAGAAAAGAACTCCTATCTGACATAGGATTAACATTTAAAATTAAAACTACTGATGCAGAAGAAAGCTTTCCTAATCACCTAAAAGAACAGGAAATAGCAGAATTCTTAGCAAAACAAAAATCTGATTTCTTATCTGAGGACTTAAAAGAAAACGAATTACTTATAACTGCTGACACTATTGTCTCTTATAATAATGAACTGCTGAATAAACCTAAAGGCAAGGAAGATGCTTTTAATACTCTTAAAAAACTATCAGGCAATATTCATAAAGTAATTACAGGGGTTTGTATTAAAACATCAACTAAAGAACTTGTTTTTTCAAGCACCACAAAGGTTAGCTTTAAAGAATTATCTGATGAAGAAATCAATCAGTATATTGAGCAACATAACCCTTTTGATAAAGCAGGGGCTTACGGAATACAAGATTGGATAGGAAAAATAGCTATCGTAAATATTGAAGGTTCTTACACAAATGTTGTAGGGCTTCCTACTGCTAAACTATATCAAAAATTGCAACTATTTATTTAAGTAGGTTTTCTTTTCTTATTCCTATTATTTTACGCAATTTTGCAAAAAATTTAAGACCATGAATAGTAAGAAAGGAACACCAGCTAATAAAATACAAGATTTACAATTTTTTGGAGAATTTGGAGGAGTAAACCCTTCCATTGCAGACTCTTCAACATTTACCTATTTAGCAGGAAAAACTATGGGAGATGTATTTGAAGGCACACAAGAAGGCTGTTATCTTTACTCAAGACATACTAACCCTTCAACTTCTTACCTAGGGCAAGCAATTGCAGGTATGGAATATACAAAAGGTGCTATTCTTTCAGCTTCAGGAATGGGAGCTATTACTACTACCCTTTTACAATTGTGTAGTACAGGTGATGAAATTATAAGTAGCAGAACTATTTATGGTGGTACTTATGCTTTTATGAAAAACTACTTACCAAAGTTTAATATTAAAACAACTTTTGTAAACACTACTAAGCTAGAGCAAATTGAAGCTGCAATCACTGAAAATACTAAAGTAATTTACTGTGAAACTATGAGTAACCCTTTACTTGAAGTTTCTGATATTGCTGCTATTGCAGCAGTAGCTAAAAAACATGGTATTAAACTGGTTGTTGATAATACTTTTACTCCAATGATTTTTTCTCCTGCAAAAATGGGAGCTGATATTGTAATACACTCACTAACAAAATTCATTAATGGTACTTCTGATACTGTAGGAGGTGTTGTATGTTCTGATGAAGAGTTTATTGGAAGTATGATTGATGTAAACTCAGGGAGTGCAATGCTTTTAGGACCAGTAATGGATGCTTTACGTGCCTCAAGTATTCTTAAGAATATTCGTACATTACACCTAAGAATGAAAAAGCATTCAGATAACGCAATGTACTTAGCTACTGCTTTTAAAAAAGATGGATTAAGAGTTATATATCCAGGGCTTGAAGATCACCCACAGCACGAAATGATGAAAACTACCATGAATGATGGATTTGGGTTTGGAGGTATGTTTGTTATTGATACCAAAACCAAAGAAAAAGCAAATCAACTTATGGAAGAGATGCAAAATAATAACCTTGGTTATTTAGCTGTAAGTTTAGGGTTTTATAAAACATTATTCTCAGCTCCTGGTTTAAGCACCTCATCAGAAATACCTGAAGAAGAAAGAGAAGAAATGGGCTTGTCTGATGGTTTAGTACGTATTTCTATAGGGTTAGATAATGACATTGAGCGTACTTATAACACTATGGTTACTTGCATGAAGAAAGTAGGCATCCTCTAACAAATACTTTTTTTATATTTACCATCTTAAATAATAAAGATGGCTGAAAAAAAAACACCTTACTTTCTAGCACTACTTCCAATACTTGTTCTTATTGGATTACTTGCATACAATGTTTACCTTTATGGAGATGATTCCTTAGGAGGAGCAAATCAATTAGCCTTGCTTTTAGCTGCTGCTACTGCTGCATTAATTGGCACCCAGTTTAAAGCAAAATGGAAAAATATTCTTAGTGGAATAAGTAAAAGCATCAGCAGTACTACTCCTTCAATTGTTATTTTATTATTAATTGGCTCTCTTGCAGGGACATGGCTACTTAGTGGTATTGTACCTACAATGATATACTATGGGCTACAAATATTAAATCCAAAAATCTTCTTATTTGCAGCTTGTATCATTTGTGCTATTGTATCTTTAGCTACAGGAAGTTCGTGGAGTACTATTGCAACAATTGGTATTGCTCTTTTAGGTATAGGGCAGGCTCTTGGAATCCCTACAGGAATAATTGGTGGTGCAATTATCTCTGGTGCTTACTTTGGAGATAAAATGTCTCCTTTATCTGACACTACTAACCTTGCCCCTGCAATGGCTGGAACAGATTTATTTACTCATATTCGTTATATGATGTATACAACAATTCCTTCTTTTATCATTACACTTATTATATTTCTAGGGATTGGCTTTAGCTACGATGTTGTAGCAACACAAAACATTAATAACCTTTTAGAAGCAATAAGCAGTTCATTCAATATTAGCCCATGGTTATTTTTAGTACCTGTTTTAGTTATTGCCCTTATCATCAAAAAAACACCTGCTATTCCAGCTTTACTTGCAGGAACACTTTTAGGTGGAATCTTTGCCGTTATCTTTCAGCCAGAAACAATATTAAGCGTTTCTGGTATGGATACATTCTCTTTTAAAGCATCTTATATGGCCATAATTAATGCAATGGGAAGTGATATCTCAATAACTACACAGAATGAAATGATAAATAACCTACTTTCTACTAGTGGAATGGCAGGGATGTTAAATACCATTTGGTTAATTATGTGCGCAATGATATTTGGTGGCACAATGGAAGCTACAGGACTTTTGCAAAGAGTTGCAGAACCTATTATCAAATATGCTGAAAGCACTGGAAGCCTTATTGCTACAACTGCTGGAACTTGTATCTTCTTTAACGTTACTGCATCCGATCAATATTTGAGTATTGTAGTTCCTGGGCGTATGTTTGCTGACTCCTATAAAGAAAAAGGTTTAGCCCCAGAAAACCTAAGTAGAACATTAGAAGATAGTGGAACAGTAACTTCTGTTTTAGTACCTTGGAATACCTGTGGCGCTACACAATCAGCAGTACTTGGTGTTGCTACTTTCGCTTATCTACCTTACTGCTTCTTTAACCTTATAAGTCCATTAATGACTATCACTTATGGATATTTAGGAATCAAAATTAAGAAACTAAAAACCAACTTATAATGAAGAAGATTATCAAAATTTCTATTGCTCTTATTGTTATATTAATAATTAGCTTAACTTATTATTCGTCTATTATAAAGAAGGAAGTAACTCCCATAATTAAAGAAGAAATAAATAAAAATATAAACGCTAAGGTTACATTTGGAGACTTTAATATTAGCTTCTTTTCTAGTTTTCCTGATATCACATTCTCAATTAATGATATTAATATAAATGGAGAAAACCAATTTGAAGGCACTAAACTAACAAGCATTGGAAAACTAGATGTTGTTATTGACCTTATGCCATTAATTTCTAATAGTGAGGTTAATATTAAACACTTTTCAATTAATAACACCTATCTTAATATAAAAACACTAACTGACGGAAGTTCTAACTATGACATTGCTTTATCAGAAGAAGTTACAACAACTCAAACAGTTAATAATAATAAAGAAAACAACTTTCAATTAAAATTACAATCCTATTCTTTTAATAATGTTACCATTATTTATGATGATAGAGTTTCCGATATGTATTTAGAAATAGAAAACCTTAACCATTTAGGAAGTGGAGACTTTAATCAAGATATTTTTAAATTAGATGCTGAAACTAAAATTGAAAAACTAAGGTTAAATTATGAAGGAATAAATTACTGCAAAAACATTAAAACTGTACTAAATACTACTCTGAATATGAACATGAGTACTATGAAATTTACATTTGAGAAAAGCACTGCTACTTTTAATGGGCTAAACCTTGATATGGATGGATGGTTAAGTATGCCAAATAACACTGATATTGAGATGGATTTAAACATTAATGCCATTGATAATAATTTTAAAAGCCTACTATCTTTAATCCCTAGTGTTTACACTAATGATTTTGAAACTATTGAAACTAAAGGTAATTTTAGCTTTAACAGTAATTTTAAAGGAGTTTATAATGATAACAACTTACCTTCCTATAAACTATCTCTACTTATAAATAATGGTTATTTTAATTATCCTGAGCTACCAAAATCAGTAGATAATATTAATATTAAATTGGATATTGCTAGCAGTAATGGGGTGATTGAAAACACTAAGATTAACCTTTCTAAATTTCATATGGAGTTAGGAGGAAACCCTATTGACTTTAACATAAAACTACATAATCCTTTATCCAACCCTTATTTTAAAGGAGGAGCTCTAGGAAAGATTAATTTTGAAACAATATCTGATATAATCCCTTTAGAAGAAGGCACTAACCTTAGTGGCTCATTAATTGCTAATGCTAATTTTGAAGGAGATATAGCAGCACTTGAAGCAGAAGAATATCATAAATTTAAAGCTGAAGGTAGCTTTGAGGTAAATCAGCTAAAGTATAAAGGAAGAGACTTAAACTACCCTATTTTTATTAAATCTGCTAAACTAGAATTCAGTCCTAAAGAAATTAAACTTTCCAATACAAAACTAGACCTAGGAGATAGTGACATACAGCTATCAGGAATTGTCAGGAATTACTTCCCTTATTATTTTAATAATAAAACACTTAAAGGAAACTTAGATTTAAAATCACAATTTATAAACGTTAACCAACTTATCGGACCTGATATAGCAGAATCTTCTGCAAATACTGAAGTTAATGATAGTTCTGAACTTAGTTTAGTTGCTATCCCCAAAAATCTTAATCTTTCTTTTTCATCTACAATAGAAAAGCTCAACTATGATAACATAGAACTAGAACAAGTAAACGGAAAAATAATAGTTAAAAATGAGAAATTAGTTTTAGATAAATTACAAGCTAATTTAATGCAGGGACATATGAATATGAATGGTGAATATCAGATTAAAAAACCACAAGCTCAATTTTCTTTTTCTATTAATCATTTTGACATAAAAGAATCTTTCAGCACTATTGATGCCATTAAGAAATTCATTCCTATTGCTGAAAATAGTAGTGGAAAGTTTTCAATGAGCATGAGTATGAGTACTAATCTGTTTAATAATATGGATATTGACTACTCTAGCTTTAATGCACAAGGAACACTCAATACTGAAAGTGTTATTATTGAAAATTCTGGTTTAATGAAAAAAGTAGCTGATGTATTAAAAGATGAAAAATATTCTAAAATAGATCTAGAGGATACTGAAATTAAATTTACTATTGAAAATGGAACAATAACTACAAAACCATTTGATGCAAATATTGGAAATAAGAAAGCAACAATATCTGGAAGCTCTAATCTTAATACTGAATTAGATTATCTTATTAGTACAGCAATAGACCCTTCAGGATTTATAAAAACAGGTAGTAGCATAAACAACTTATTAGGAAGTTTTGAATTATCCAAGATGGTTAATTTAGAATTAGTTATTAAAGGTCTTATGTCAAAACCAACTATAACACCTCGCCTTTCATCAGAAGGAAATAGTGGCGCTAAAGATATTACAACAGCAGTTAAAGAGACTATAAAAGATAAAAGCAAGGAACTTATTAATAATAAACGCAAAGAATTAATTAAAGCAGCTACAGAACAAGGAAACAAATTAATAGAAGAAGCTCAGAAACAAGCTAATTTATTAAATGAAAATGCAAAAAAGAATGGTGAAGCATTAAAAAAAGAAGCTGATAAACAAGGAGCTGCTCTTATTAAACAAGCAGGAAATAATTTTATAAAGAAAAAAGCTGCTGAACTTGCTGTTACCAAACTAAATAATGAAACAAATAAAAAGATTGACAATCTAGTTGCTGCTGCAAATAAAAAAGGAGAATCTTTAGTAAATATAGCTAAAAACAAAAAAAGTCAACTTATTAAAAAGGCAGAAAAAAACTAATTTCTTTAACCTTATCAATTATTTGGGACTAAAAGATTATTAGTTAAATAACTCTTTAAGCTTTTCAATGGTATAATCTATTTCTTCTTTAGTAGTGTATTTACTAAATGAGAAGCGAATTCCTGGACGCTTAGAATCAGGCTCTATACCACTAAGCACATGAGAACCTTTACTACTCCCTGATGAACAAGCACTTCCTCCCGAACATGCAACTCCTAATATATCAAGATTAAAAAGTAACATCTCTGCTATAGGAGTTTCAGGAAAGTTAACACTCAATACTGTATACAAACTATTTTCTAAATCTTCACAATTTGCATAAAACCTAACCTCTGGCAATTCAGCTTTAAGCTTTTCAATCATGTAAGACTTAATGCCCTTAATATAGGTAGTCTCTTCATCCAAATGCTCATAAGCCATCTCCATTGCTTTTCCTAAAGCTGCAATACCGTATATATTTTCTGTTCCAGCACGCATATTACGCTCTTGTCCTCCACCTCTAAGTAAAGGTTTTATTTGTATATCTTCTGATATATACACAAAGCCTATTCCCTTAGGACCATGAAATTTATGTGCTGAAGCTGCCATAAAATCAACATTCAACTCTTGCATATCAAAAGGAAAATGAGCCATAGTTTGCACTGTGTCAGAATGAAAGATTGCATTATATTCTTTACAAATAGCTCCAATTGCTTTAATATCCTGTATCGTTCCTACTTCATTATTTGCATGCATTATTGAAACAAAAGTCCTGTCATTATTTTCTAACAGTTCTTTTAAATGTTTTAAATCTACCTCTCCATTAGCATCAGTATTTATGTAAGAGAGTTTTATCTTACCCTCAGTAGCTAAATCCTCTAAAGGGTATAAAACAGCATGATGCGATAGTTTTGAAGTAATTGCATGTTTTATGTTATGATCATGAATACCGCATTTAATAGCCATATTATCAGCCTCAGTACCCCCTGAAGTAAAGAAGATTGTTTTTGGAGCTGTATTAAGTAAGCTAGCTATTTTTTTACGAGCATTCTCAACAATAATTTTTGATTTACGTCCAAATTCATGTACTGATGATGGATTTGCAAAAGTTGTTTTCATCATATCAGTCATTAGCTCAATAATTTCAGGAGCCATTGGTGTGGTTGCAGCATTGTCTAAATATACCTTCATTTTAAATAAGAGTTTTAATTTCGTTTATCATATCCTGAGCAAGAGCATTTGCTTTCTCTTCCCCTTCACTTTCAGCATAAATTCTAATAATTGGTTCTGTATTGGATTTTCTAAGATGAACCCACCCCTCTTCAAAATCAATCTTAAGACCATCAATAGTAGTAATCTGCTCTGATTTGTATTTTTCTTCTAATGTAGCTAATATTGCATCAACATCAATTTCAGGAGTTAACTGTATCTTATTTTTTGATATAAAATAATTAGGATACGAATCCCTTAATGCTTTTACAGATATTTTTCGTTCTGCCAATTGCGTTAAAAACAAAGCAACTCCAATTAATGCATCTCTACCATAATGCATTTCAGGGTAGATAATTCCTCCATTTCCTTCGCCCCCAATTATTGCAGCTGTAGCTTTCATTTTTTCTACTACATTAACCTCTCCTACTGCTGAGGCTTGGTAACTTCCATTATGAGCAAGAGTAACATCTTTTAATGCTCTTGTTGATGATAAGTTTGAAACTGTATTCCCAGGTGTTTTACTTAATACATAATCAGCAACAGCAACAAGTGTATATTCCTCTCCAAACATCGTTCCATCTTCGCAAACCATTGCTAAACGATCTACATCAGGATCTACTACAATTCCGAAGTCAGCTTTTTCTTCTACTACCAATCCAGAAATTTCTTTTAAGTTTTCTGGTAAAGGCTCAGGGTTATGAGGAAACTGACCATTTGGCTCACAAAATAGCTTTATAGATTCAACCCCCATCTTTTCTAATAATCTAGGAATCATAAAACCTCCTGTTGAGTTTACAGCATCTACCACTACTTTAAAATTTGCTGCTTTTACTAATGATACATCTACCAAAGGTAAATTTAGAACTGCTTCAATATGTTTATCATTAAAGCCATCATCAAAAGTATATTTACCTAAATCATCAACTTCTGAAAAAACAAAACTATCACTCTCAGCTAAAGCTAGTATTTGTTCACCATCTGTAGCTGAAAGAAACTCTCCTTTTGAATTTAATAATTTAAGGGCATTCCATTGTTTAGGGTTATGGCTTGCAGTAAGAATAATTCCTCCTGCTGCTTGTGCTAATTCTACTGCTACTTCAATAGTTGGTGTAGTAGATAAACCTACATCAACAACATCAAAACCACAACCAATTAAAGTTCCTGACACAATATTACTTAGCATCTCACCAGAAATACGAGCATCACGCCCAATTACTATCGTATTAGAGCTATGCTTTTCATTCCTAATAAAACTTGCATAAGAAGCTGTAAAACGAACAATATCTAAAGGTGTAAGTGCAGTTCCTACCTCACCTCCAATAGTCCCTCTAATACCTGAAATTGATTTAATTAATGTCATTATATAGTTATGATTTTATTTTGCAAATTTTATGCAATAATACAAGAAACACTATCTTTGTAGAAATTAAAACCACAATAATATGAACTTCTTTTTAACAGATATACCTGAAAGAACTCAAAAACCAAGAGAAAAAGGACTTACCATGATGATGGATAAAGGGCTAAGCATCAATGACACTAAGAACTTTATTGATATGTGTGGCCCTCATACTGACATCATTAAACTTGGATTTGGAACCTCTGCTATCTCTCCTCATATTGAAACAAAAATAAAGCTATACCAAGATGCTGGACTAATGGTTTACCTAGGAGGGACATTATTTGAAGCTTTTATAATTAGAGATATGTTTGAGGAATACAAAGAGTTACTTAGAAAGTGGAAAATAAACATGTGTGAAGTTTCTGATGGAAGCGTTAGCATATCTCATGAAGAAAAATGCAATTACATTAAAGATCTTGCTAAAGAATTCAAAGTAGTCTCTGAAGTAGGTTCTAAAGATGAAAATACCCTTATCGCTCCTTACAAGTGGATAGAGCTTATGCAAAAAGAACTAGATGCTGGAAGTTGGAAAGTAATAGCTGAAGCTCGTGAAGGAGGAAATGTTGGTATTTTTAATAAAGGTGGCGATGTTAGATCCGACTTAATAGATGAAATTTTAACAAAAATCCCTAATGATAAAATTCTTTGGGAAGCTCCCAAAAAACCACAACAAGTTTGGTTTATTAAATTATTAGGCCCTAATGTAAATCTAGGAAATATTTCTTGGGATGAAGTAATTCCTTTAGAAACATTAAGAATTGGACTTAGAGGAGATACTTTTTTTGACTACTTAAGCAACTCATAAATGAAATACTATTTTATACTTTTTTTAAAAGGAATGGCAATGGGAATTGCAAATGTAATTCCAGGGGTTTCAGGAGGTACAATTGCACTTATAACTGAAATATATGAAGAACTTATAAACTCTCTTAAATCGCTTGATATAAAGGCATTAAAGATGATTATCTCATTTGACATTTCAAGTTTTATAAAATATACCAACCTATACTTTTTATTAGCTGTTTTTGGGGGTAGTGTAGCAAGTATATTCAGTATTGCTAGCCTTTTTAAATACCTTTTCGCCAACTATCCAATTCTAATTTGGGCCTTATTTTTCGGACTAATATTAGCCTCTATTTACTTTGTTGGTAAACGAATAGAAAAATGGAGCCCTGCCAGTATTATTGCTTTAATAATCGGTACTGCAATAGCTGTTTCATTATCATTTATGACTCCGGCTAGTGAAAACAGCAACCTATTTTTTGTATTTATTTGTGGTATTATAGGAATTAGTGGCATGATGCTACCAGGCTTATCAGGTTCATTTATATTAATACTTATGGGAAATTACCAATTACTAATGGTAACTGCCGTAACAGAATTTAACGTAGTACTCTTAGGGGTTTTTATATTAGGGTCTGTATTTGGACTAATGAGCTTTTCACATTTACTTTCTTGGGTTTTCAAACATTATAAAAATACTGCCCTAGCATTACTTACAGGATTTATACTAGGGTCATTAAGTATTATATGGCCTTGGAAATCAATTGCAGAAAGCATTGTTGTAAAAGGAAAAGAGAAAGTTATAGCTTACAACTGGTACTTACCAACAGAACTAGATAGAACAACCCTTAGTGCAATAGCATTAATTACTATGGGAATATTACTAGTTTATGCACTAGAGAGTTTTGCACCAAATAAGAAATAGATGCGAACTTTTGGCTTAATCGGAAAAACACTAACCCACTCATTCTCGGTACAATATTTTAATGAAAAATTCTTTAAAGAAGGTATTAGCAAATGTCAGTATCTCAATTTTGAATTAGCTAAGATAAGTGAATTTCCAGAATTAATTAAAGATTATAAACTCTCAGGGCTAAATATTACTATCCCTTATAAAGAAAGTATCATTCCTTATCTGGACGAGTTAAGCCCTGCTGCAAAAAGCATAGGAGCAGTAAATACCATACAAATTATTAAAGGCAAACTTATAGGACACAATACAGATTATATAGGCTTTTTACAAAGTCTTAAACCAATTATAGAAGGTAGAAATAAAGCTCTAATATTAGGCGATGGAGGAAGTGCAAAAGCTGTCCGTTTTGCATTAAAACAGCTCAACATAGCGCATAAAACCGTAAGCAGAAAAACTTCATTTGATTATTTAGATATTGACAGGCAAATTATTGAGTTTAATGATATTATAATAAACACAACTCCCCTAGGAACATTTCCTAAAACTGATGAATACCCAAGAATCCCTTACGAATACTTAAACAGTAAGCATTTACTTTACGACCTTACCTACAACCCACCTAAAAGCTTATTTTTACAATACGGAAAAGCACATAAATGTACAATTAAAAATGGCTTAGAAATGCTTCAAAAACAAGCAGAAGCATCTTGGAACATTTGGAATCTATAAATCACTAATTATTAGTAAATTTGCATTACAAATTAACAAAACAAAGTGAATACAGATTCTGATCCAAAATACAAAAAAGAAGTAGAAACGATAAAAGATACAATGCAAGAAGAAACACAAAACCTTAGCAACTTAAGCATGAATGAGTTAATTGAAAAGATTAATGAGCTTGCTAAAAATACAAACCCTTATGCTGTAGCAAAAGAGACTGAAGATATTAAAACTGTATTTTACCATAAACTTAAAGCTGAGAACAAGCAAAAGCAAGAAAATACAAAAGATAAAGAACCTGAAGAAGAAAAAGAAAATAAACTAAGCCCTTTAGAGGTTAGTTTTAAACTAGCTTTTAGCAATTACAAAAAGAATAAATTTGAATACCGCAAAGCTAAAGAAGCTGAAGAGCTTAAAAATTTAAAAACTAAGAAAGCAATTATTGCTGACATTGATAAACTAACACAAGAGGAGGAATCTATAAAAAAGACCTTTGAGCAGTTCCGAATTTTGCAAGAACAGTGGAAAAATACTGGACACGTACCACAAACAGAGAACAATAACATCTGGCAGTCATATCACCATCATATTGAGTTGTTCTATGACTACATTAAAATAAATAATGACCTTAGAGACCTTGATTTTAAAAAGAACTTAGAAGAAAAAACTAAGATTTGTGAAAAAGCAGAAGCCCTAATTGATGTAAAGTCATTTAATGTAATGCATAACTCTTTACAAGAACTACATGAACATTGGAAAAATATTGGACCTGTAAAGCGAGAGCTTCGTGAAGAGCTATGGGAACGTTTCCAACAAATTAGCAAAACACTTAACAAAAAAAGAAATGACTACTTCATAAAGAAAAAAGAAGAAGATCAGAATAAGCTAATCCAAAAGAATGAAATCTGTAAAAAAATTAATGCACTAACAACTACCCCTCCTACCTCACACAATAAATGGAAGGAACTTACTGACCAATGCAATAGCTTAGATAAAGAATGGAAAGACCTTGGAAAACTAAACAAAGAAGACAATAGTATTGCTTGGAAAAACCTAAGAGCAGCCTTAAATAGCTTCTATTCTGCAAAAAATGAATTTTTTAAGCAAAAGAAGGAAGATTCTAAGAAAGTACTTGCCTTAAAAATTGACATCTGTGAACAGGCAGAAAAATTACAAGAAAATACCAATTGGCAAGAGACTGGAAACAAACTCATAAAATTACAAGAAGCATGGAAAGTAGCAGGATTCTCTCCTAAAGAGCAGTCTGATGCAATATGGAAACGTTTTAAAGCTGCTTGTGACACTTTCTTTAATGCACGTAAGAAACATTACAAAAGCATAGATAAGGAAAAGGAGCAAAACTTTAAAGCTAAAAATGAGATTCTTAATAAAGTTAAAGAACTAGATATCTCTACTGATAGTAAGGCTGCAATAAAAGCTCTTAAAGACTATAGCGCACAGTGGAAAAAAATTGGACATGTTCCAAGAAATAAAATGAAAATTGGAGATGATTTCTTTGCACTAGTAAATACTAAGTTTGAAGAGTCAGGGTTGAGTAAAAAAGCTCTAGAAAAAGAGAAATATCAGAATAAAATAAGTTCAATAAAAGGCAATAACAAAGCTATTGCTAGCGAACAACAGTTCCTTCGTAATAAAATCCAGAATCTAAAAAAAGAAATTGCTCAATACGAAAACAATAAGTCATTTTTAGGAACAAATAAAAGTACTGAGCCTCTAAGGAAACAAGTTGATCAGCAAATAAAAAAAGCAAATACTGAGATTGAAAGTTTAAAACAAAAGCTGCAAATCCTAAATAAAGGATAAATGAGTTTTAAGATACAATCTGAATTTTCTCCAACAGGAGACCAGCCTGAAGCAATTAAACAACTAGTAGACGGGTTAAATGAAGGTGAAAGATTTCAAACATTATTAGGTGTAACAGGATCAGGAAAAACATTTACCGTTGCTAATGTTGTAATGGAAGTAAACCGCCCTACTCTAGTACTTTGTCATAACAAAACACTTGCAGCCCAACTTTTTAGCGAATTTAAACAGTTCTTTCCTGAAAACGCTGTTGAATATTTTGTTTCCTATTACGATTATTATCAACCAGAAGCCTACATTCCTAGTTCAGGAACTTATATTGAGAAAGATTTATCAATAAATGAAGAGATTGAAAAATACCGACTCAACACCACTTCAACTTTATTATCAGGAAGAAAAGATGTAATTGTAGTCTCTTCAGTATCCTGTATTTATGGGATTGGAAACCCTGAAGATTTTCATAATGGCATAATTGATATTGCAGAAGGAGATATTATAAGTAGGGACCAGTTTTTACAAAAACTGGTCCTAGCACTATATAGCAGAACTACAGCAGAATTTACTAGAGGTAACTTTAGGGTTAAAGGGGATACTGTTGATGTTTTTATGGCACATGTTGATATTGCATATCGTTTTCACTTTTTTGGCAATGAAATAGAAGAAATTGAGAGCTTTAACCCTGAAAATGGAAAAATAATTAATACCCTATCTGAAACTAGAATTTTTCCTGCAAGTATTTTTGTTGCATCCAAAGAGAAGGTACATAGTGCTATACCAACAATACAAGATGACTTAAAAAAACAAGTTGACTATTTTCAGGAAATAGGACTTAGTACAGAAGCTAAACGCCTAGATGAACGTACCCATTTTGATTTAGAAATGATAAAAGAACTTGGGTATTGCTCTGGAATTGAAAACTACTCTAGATATTTTGACGGAAGAAATGAAGGAAGCAGACCCTTCTGCTTATTAGATTATTTTCCTAGTGATTTTATTACTGTAATTGATGAAAGCCATGTTACACTACCTCAAGTAAGAGCTATGTATGGAGGAGATAGAGCTAGAAAACAAAACTTAGTAGAGCACGGCTTCCGTTTACCCGCAGCAATGGATAATCGCCCTTTAAAATTTGAGGAGTTTGAGATGATAAATAACCAAACTATTTATGTTAGTGCAACACCTGCTGATTATGAGATGGAGAAATCGGAAGGAGTAGTAGTAGAACAAGTAATACGCCCTACTGGGTTAATAGACCCTGTAATTGAAGTAAGACCAAGCAAGAATCAAATTGATGACTTACTAGAAGAAATACGAATAAGAATTAAGAAGAAAGAGCGCGTATTAGTCACAACACTTACTAAAAGAATGGCTGAGGAATTCAGTAAATATCTTACACGATTCAGCATTAAATGTAGGTATATCCATTCGGATGTTGACACTCTAGAACGAGTAGAAATATTACATGGATTACGAGAAGGAGAATTTGATGTATTAATTGGAGTAAACCTACTAAGAGAAGGGTTAGATTTACCAGAGGTTAGTTTAGTTGCTATTATGGATGCTGATAAAGAAGGATTCCTACGATCAGAAAGAGCACTTACACAAACTGCTGGTAGAGCTGCAAGAAATATTAATGGTTTGGTTATTATGTATGCTGACAAGATCACTAACTCTATGAAAAGAACCATAGATGAAACAGAAAGAAGGAGAGATATACAAAATACCTACAATAAAAAACACGGATTAACTCCTAAGCCTTTATTAAAGAAAAAGGACAGTGAATTAGTAAATAGCTTAAATCCTTATAAGGTTACTGGTCCCTCCATAAATAAAAATACTCCTAATGCTGATTCTGCTACTAAAGAACAGTTAAAAAAGATGATTAGTCATACCAAAAGAGAAATGGAACATATGGCAAAAAATCTAAACTTTATGGAAGCTGCCCGTTTGCGCGACGAGCTATTAGAACTAGATAAGAAACTTAAAGATAGGCAATAAAAAACAAGTCTCTCTTTCTTAAGAATATTTCTTATTTTTCCACTATTACTTTCCTTTCTAAAATCCCTTTAGTTGTATTTACTAATCAAGCTTAAGCACAAGAGCTGGATTAAGACATAAAAAAAACGGGCATATAGCCCGTTTTTAATCTTATATTATATAATGCTAATTAAGCGTTTACAATATTTTTAGCTACTGGTCCTTTTTCACCATCAGCTGCTTCAAAGCTTACTGCAGCTCCTTCTTTCAAAGTTTTGTATCCTTCTACTTGAATTTCTTGAAAATGAGCAAAGTAATCAGTTCCATCAGAACCTTCAATAAAACCATACCCTTTACTTGCGTTAAACCATTTTACTGTTCCTTCCATAATTGTTTTTTTTAAAATTTATTAATACTAGTGGGAACAACCCCACAAAAACTTGGCAAATATACTAAAATATTTAACATACTCCCTTTCTTGCTGATTTCAAGGTATTCTTAAGAAGCATAGCAATAGTCATGGGTCCTACTCCACCTGGAACAGGAGTAATAAAACTACATTTTCTTGCAACGTTATCAAAATCAACATCTCCCTTCAATTTCCAACCACTTTTTGTTTTATCTGATTTTACCCTTGTAATCCCTACATCAACAATAACAGCTCCTTCTTTAACCATATCTGCAGTAATAAACTCAGCTTTACCCAAAGCTACAATTAAAATATCAGCAGTTTTTGTAATCTCTTTTAAATTATGAGTCCTACTATGAGTAAGCGTTACTGTACAATTTCCTGGGTTATTATTTCGAGCCATAAGGATACTCATGGGAGAGCCTACAATATGACTCCTACCAACTACCACACAATGTTTTCCTGAGGTTTCTATATTGTACCTTTCTAATAATTCTAAGATTCCTGCTGGAGTTGCAGGTAAAAAAGTAGGGAGATTTAAAGCCATCTTTCCAATATTTGCAGGATGAAATCCATCAACATCTTTCCCTGGAAATATTGCTTCAGTCACTTTCATCTCATCAATATGACTAGGCAAAGGTAATTGTACAATTAGACCATTAATATCAAGGTTATTATTAATTTTCTCAACCTCTTTAAGCAACTCTTCCTCAGTAATACTCTTATCTAAACGTACTAATGTAGAGTTAAACCCTACCTTTTCACAAGCTTTTACCTTTGCATTCACATAAGTTTCACTTGCACCATCTTCACCAACAAGAATTGCTGCTAAATGTGGTTTTTTACCTCCATTAGCAATTAATTGAGCTACTTCAATTGCTATTTCTTCTTTTATATCGTTTGATGTCTTCTTTCCGTCTAATAAAATCATGCTGATTCTTTGTTCGTTTTTTAGCTTAATTATCTTATTCCAGGCATACCTCCCTTGCCCTTCATCATTTGCATCATCTGTTTTGCTCCACCTCCTTGCATCATTTTCATCATTTTACCCATTTGGCTAAACTGCTTAATTAGTTGGTTTACTTCAACTACAGAAGTACCGCTACCATTAGCAATTCTTTTTTTCCTACTACCATTCAATATTTTAGGATTCTCACGCTCTTGCTTAGTCATAGAATGAATAATAGCTTCAATTCCTTTAAAGGCATCATCATCAACATCTACTCCTTTCATAGCCTTACCCATTCCAGGGATCATCCCCATAAGATCCTTCATGTTACCCATCTTCTTTACCTGTTGGATTTGCTTTAAGAAATCATCAAACCCAAATTGGTTTTTAGCAATTTTCTTCTGAACTTTTCTTGCTTCTTCTTCATCAAATTGCTGTTGCGCTCGTTCTACTAATGAGATTACATCTCCCATTCCTAAAATACGACTAGCCATTCTATCAGGGTGGAATACATCTAATCCATCCATTTTTTCGGAAGTACCAATAAACTTAATTGGCTTATCTACTACCGAACGAATAGTAAGTGCAGCTCCACCTCTAGTATCACCATCAAGTTTTGTAAGAACTACACCATCAAAATTTAATTTATCGTTAAAAGCTTTTGCTGTATTCACAGCATCTTGCCCCGTCATTGAATCTACTACAAATAAAATTTCATTAGGGTTAATTGCTCCTTTTACTGCCGCAATTTCAGTCATCATTTGCTCATCAACAGCCAAACGCCCAGCAGTATCTACAATAACTACATTATGCCCATTAGTTTTAGCATGCTTTATTGCATTTTGAGCAATTTCAACTGGATTTTTATTTTCTCTATCCTGAAAAACATCAACACCTACTTGCTCTGCTAATACTCCAATCTGATCAATTGCAGCAGGACGATATACATCACAGGCAACCAATAAAGGACGCTTATTCTTTTTACTCTTAAGGTGTAAGGCTAATTTACCAGAAAAAGTTGTTTTACCACTTCCTTGTAAACCTGCAATTAAAATTACTGTTGGATTACCTGACAAATCAATTTCTGACTGCTCACTACCCATTAGTTCAGCTAACTCATCCTTCATTATTTTGGTCAATAACTGACCAGGATCAATAGCCGTAAGCACTTTTTCTCCTAAAGCTTTTTCCTTTACTTTATTTGTAAATGATTTAGCAGTTTTAAAATCAACATCCGCTGAAAGTAATGCCTTACGGATTTCTTTCATTGTTTGTGCAACATTAATTTCGGAAATACTTCCCTGCCCCTTTAATACTTTAAACGCCTTATCTAGTTTATCGGATAAATTCTCAAACATATTTTTTTAACTATTTATTTGCAAAAATAATGATTTCAATTATTAATCAACCACTACTCCGTACAAATCAAAATGATCTGTACTTTCAATTTTTATATTAGCAAAATCACCCATTCTTATATAAGTATCTTTTGCTTTTACTAATACTTCATTATCAACATCAGGACTATCAAACTCAGTACGCCCAATAAAATAATCTCCTTCCTTACGGTCAAATAGCACTTTGTAAGTCTTACCTATTTTTTCTTGATTTAATTCCCAAGAAATATGGGTTTGTAAATCCATTATATCTTCAGCTCTTGCTTTTTTTACAGCCTCAGGAACATCATCTTCCAAATCATAAGCCGAAGTATTTTCTTCATGAGAATAAGTAAACACTCCTAACCTATCAAATTTTGTATCCTGCACCCATTGTTTTAGTTCTTGAAATTTTTCTTCTGTTTCTCCAGGGTAACCAACAATTAATGAAGTACGAATAGCCATATCAGGAACTTTAGCTCTAAACTGCTTAATTAAATCTGTAGTTTTTTGATGTGAAGTTCCTCTTTTCATAGACTTCAAAATTTCATCATTAATATGCTGTAAAGGAATATCGATATAGTTACATACCTTATCATTATCTCTTATCACATCTAGCACATCTTGAGGAAAACCTGTAGGAAATGCATAATGTAAACGAATCCACTCAATACCTTCTACTTTACTTAACTCCATTAGTAAATCAGCTAACCTTCTCTTTTTATAAATATCTAAACCATAAAAAGTTAAGTCCTGAGCAATAAGAATCAATTCCTTAACCCCGTTTGCTGCTAAGCTTTTTGCTTCTTTCACCAATTGTTCAATTGGAGTAGATAAGTGCTTTCCTCTCATTAGCGGAATAGCACAAAAAGAACAAGGTCTATCACAACCCTCAGCAATTTTTAAATAGGCATAATGCTTTGGAGTAGTGGTTAAACGTTCTCCTAATAACTCATGTTTATAATCAGCGCCTAAGACCTTTAATAGAATAGGTAAATCTGTAGTTCCAAAATACTGATCAACATTTGTAATTTCTTTTTCCAAATCAGGCTTATAACGCTCCGAAAGGCAACCCATTACATATAACTTATCTATCTCTCCAGCTTCTTTCCTTTCTGCTTGTTCTAAAATCGTATTAATAGACTCTTCTTTTGCATTATCAATAAAACCGCAGGTGTTTACTACTACAATATTAGCATCCTCTTCTTCTGATTCATGCTCTACCTCCATTTTATTAGCCTTAAGCTGCCCCATTAACACTTCTGAGTCATATACATTCTTAGAACACCCTAAAGTGATAACATTTATCTTATTCTTTTTATAACTTTTTGCTCTCATTTAATTAAATAGTGAATCGACAAATTCTTCTTTGTTAAAAAGCTGTAAATCTTCCATACCTTCTCCTACTCCAATATATCTAACTGGAATATTAAACTGATCAGATATTCCAATTACTACCCCTCCCTTAGCTGTACCATCTAACTTAGTTAATGCTAAAGAGTTTACCTTTGTTGCTTTAGTAAATTGTTTTGCTTGTTCAATTGCATTTTGCCCTGTTGAGGCATCCAATACTAACATTACATCATGTGGAGCGTCAGGAATTACTTTAGCCATTACATTTTTAATCTTTGTCAATTCATTCATCAAATTGATTTTATTGTGTAAACGACCCGCAGTATCTATGATTACAACATCAGCATTATTTGCTTTTGCTGATTGTAAAGTATCAAAACAAACAGATGCAGGGTCAGACCCCATATCTTGTTTTACAATTTCAACACCCACTCTATTTGCCCAAATCACTAGCTGATCAACAGCAGCTGCACGAAAAGTATCAGCAGCACCTAGTACTACTTTTTTTCCTTCTTGCTTAAACTGATGTGCCAATTTACCAATTGTAGTTGTTTTTCCTACTCCATTTACTCCAACAACCATAATCACATAAGGACCATCAACTTTAGGAATTTCAACATAAGTATCTTGCATTAATGCTGTAATCTCTTCCTTTAAAAAATTATTTAATTCAGAGGTATTAATGTATTTATCTTGCGCTACTCTTTCTTCTAATTTTTCAATTATCTTTAGTGTTGTTTCTACTCCTATATCAGAAGTTATCAATGCCTCTTCAATATCATCAAGAGCCAGCTCATCAATAGTAGACTTACCTGCTACAGCCCTAGAAATTTTACCAAAAACATTGTCTTTAGTCTTTTCTAAACCCTTATCAAGTTTCTCTTTTTTATCTTTCGAGAAAAAGCCAAATATCCCCATAATTTATTCTTTTATATAAACACAAAAAGCTCCTTTCAAAAATAGAAAGAAGCTTTTGGCTGTGTATAATTTATATACTATTTTTTAGCAAAGAATTCTTTTACTTTATCCTTTGGTACAATTTCGCTTTTAAATGAATAGCTTCCACTTTCATTTTTAACCATTTTTATAGCTTTCGTAAATGATTTAGCTCCTTTTTTCTGTAATGATGCTACGGTCTTTTTTGCCATGTCTTATTATTTTATTTCTTTATGAACAGTCATTTTCTTCATAATAGGGTTGAATTTTTTCAATTCCATTCTATCTGGAGTGTTCTTTTTATTCTTAGTTGTAATGTAACGAGATGTACCTGGCAATCCGCTTGCTTTATGCTCAGTACACTCTAAAATAACTTGAACTCTATTTCCTTTCTTTGCCATTTTCTTATAATTTATTGGGCTGCAAATTTAATTAAATTATCTAAACAAAAACAAAAATTACATCTTTTTAATATCAATAAAAAACACCACTTATTCAACAACTATTCTTTTGTTTAGCTCCCCTTTAGCTGTACTCACTTTTAAAAGATAATTCCCAGGTGTTATATCTTTTATATTTAGCTCTCTTTTTGTAGCAATATAGGTTTTTACTTTATTACCTCCAATATCATAAAGATTTATTGCAGTAACTTTTAAATCATTTTCTATTTCTAGATTAAGTATATTTTTTGTAGGGTTAGGAAAAACGGTAATATGTTGTTCCATTTTTATTGTATTAGTCGACAGCAGATAATCACACACATTACCATAATTATCCCAAAAAGGAGTGATATAACTAAGATCTATGTAATTATTATAACACCTCAAACGAGACCCACTACCTGTACTTGGAAGAAGAATTTTATAAATGACCTCCATTTCTAAGTAATCGTGACCTATCTGTTCTGTATAAATAAAATCTCCTGGCCAAATATATTCATTTTCCAATCCCGCTATAGGAATAACAGAAGATTTTACTCTTTTAAGCAGCTTACCATTTATTAACACATCATTTTTCTCTAAAATTTTTCCAGACACTTCAAGAATAGTATCTGTAAAAGGAGGTGTTAAAGTAAAAGATTTAAAACTAAACAGTACTGTATCTCCAATCTCTGCTGCAAAATCATACATTAAATGAAAATCATTTTCAAACCAATAATAAACCTTATTGCTATCTAGGTAAAGTATTTCATATTCTAATACTTCAGCATTTGACGTTATACGATTTATTTTTCTTCCTGTTTTCCCATTTATAGTAGTATCTTTCTCTACTTGATAAAGAAAAAAGTTATCCAAGGGAGCAATCACATAAGAAGAATAATGCCATTCAGCTCCAATTGGAGGTAATTCAACCTGAGCATATATATGTATAGGGATAAAAGTTAAAGAAGAAACAATAATGTGACTAAATATTTTTCTCATAATTATAAGTTTATTGAATAATTAAATTTTTAACATCATATACTTTTCCATCACAGACTAGTACTACACTATAATATCCTGCTATTAAGTTACTAACATTTATAATGCTTTGATTACTGTTTGTGCTAAGTATATAATTATTTACCGGTGTACTTGTTGTGTGATTTAAAAGCATAAGGTAAGCGAAATTAGCATTTTCTACCACATAATCAACAGTAAGTAAACTGCTAACAGGGTTCGGAGAAAGTTGTTCTAAATAATAAGGGCTAACGGCTACTTCCACAGCATCTAAATCTTTAAATCCGTCAAGAGTAGCAATTACCTCCAAGCGGTATTGAGTAGTTATTTCAGGAGATACAGTAAGGCTGGTTCCGCTATAAATTAAACTGTCCTCATTATTATACCAATTGTAAATTGCTCCTTCCATAATAGTAGCAGCTGAAAGCGTAATGCTTTCTCCTTTATCTATTTCTTTGTCAGCACCTGCATCAGCATCAAAAGGATTTCTTGGCATTTTATTTACTGTAAAATGTACTCCTAAGGCTGCTGTAATACTGTCTTTAGTATATTCTTGATATACATGATATTTATAAGTGTTCTTAGGTGTTATCTCATCACTAAGAAAACTAAAACCTACATATACCTTTAATTCAGTATTTGCAGAAAAAGTAACATTATCAATACGAACACTATCATTGAGCAGTATAAGTTCCCTATTTCCTACTATTCGTATATCTTCTCTGTTTTGTACATAAGCTTGTATTAAGTTCCAGCCAACAGTATCAAATATAATTCTTACCTGAGCTGCTGTTGTTATAGGGTCGCCAACATAATTTGTGGGACAAGTAAATATTAAATTATTGGTAATGCTTTGGTTACTACTATTTCCTATGTTAATGTATTGCCCATGTGGATATTTTACATTATTAATAACAGGAAAAGGGTTATTAGGTATAATATCAATGATGCTAACATTAATACCTGCTACATTATTATTGTGAGATATATAAGGTGCTAAATTCCCAGGGTGTGGATATAAATTATCATCATCTCCTCCTGATATTTCTGCTAATAAGCAGTGTCCCCAATCTTGTAATAAGTAAGGGTTAGTGACTTGCCATTCAAATTTGAGTATTGTTTCTTTTCCTGCTTCAATAATCGGAATAACTTGTGTATTTACTACTCCTCCTACATTAGGGAGGGTTCCATTCCAATTATTAGGCCAGCCATTTCCTGATCCAGTTTTTGTCCAATATAGTTTAAGTTGTTCTAACCCTGTTGAAGACACACAACTTTTATTACGAACTCTTACATAAACATATACAGGCTGGTTAAAAGTATATTCTGGGTCTTCATGAAATTGATTGGTTAATCCATCATCTTGATTTCTTACCCAGATATCTGGGCCGTCATCAAGTGGCATTTGTATAGTTCCTGGCCCTGTTATTTCTTCTCCAAAATCACTATCTCTATCTTTTATGTATAAATCTAAAGTGGTTGAAGCTGATATTTCTGCTGCTCGTACAGCTTTATAAGCATTAACTCTACCTGTACCTACACCATTAGGAAAATCAGCAGCATCAACTATAGGGTCAGTAGTGTTTTTAAGTATCATTTCTATTTGCTCTGGAGTTAAACAGTTATTTATACTGCGCATCAAACCAATAGTACCTGATACTAAAGGAGACGCAAGAGATGTTCCTCCATAAAGACTTGTATAAGTGTCACCTATCTTAGTAGTAGTTACGTTTTTACTTAAAGCACATAAATCAACCCATTGATTATGCCTATGACCAGTTGGACCATGCTTATCTTCATTTGTCACTCCACTAACTAAAATAACACCAGGTATATTGGCAATATTACTATGGTTATTTCCTGTTGGAGTATTACCTGCTGCTAATACAAGTGTTGTACCATTGTCTGTAATTTCAGTTGCTGCAGCCAAATCCAAACCAGTACCAGTCCAACTTACATTTATAATAGGTACACCATCTTGGTATAAACTCCAAATAGCAGTTCTTATATAAGATGAACTTGCACTACCATTACTATTATGTTGAATACGCTCAAGAGATAATTGACAATTATAACCTATAGCAGCTATCCCTTTAGTATTGTTTGTATGTGCAGATGCTGCCCCAGCAACTAATGTTCCATGTTGATGACCTCCTGAAATGGGTCCGTCAATATGACTTATTTTATCTACCAAATCTTCATGAGTATCCTCAAATTCTGCATCTGCTATTCCAATCAATACACTAGGATCCCCTGTTGTAATACTCCATGCACAATTAGCTTCCATTAGACTAAGAGCATCATTATTCAGCGAGCCCTGTACAATCCATGTATCATCTACTGGAGGAAAAGGGTTTGTACAAGACTCTACATAATAAATTTCTTCTTGCTCTACTACTTCAAAAAGCTGAGAAGATTGCAGATGTAAAATTGCACTATCTACATTACCTTGACCTACTACATTAAAATATTGCAGTAGTTCAGGTGTTTGAGCATTCGGGTAGCATGGTTCAAATAAGCTATCTAAAGAATAGTTATTATTTGCTTGATTATATTGGATTTGAAAATCATTAGTAGGTATTATTGTATTTGGTTTTAATTTTACCTTTAATATAAAATTCTGACCTAAACTCAACATTGGCATCATAAAACCTACCAACAAAGCTATTTTAAATTTACTTTTTAAATCCATTTTTTTATCTTTTATTTAATGTACCTCATTGTAAATCAAACTTATAAAAAAAATAAAAAGTACAAACAAAAATTACATCTTTTTAATATCAATAAAAAACAAGTCATCTCTAACCCTAAAGTCATGCCTATCAAAAGCTCCTAAATCTTGCTCTTTCCATTCGTTATTTGGATATATCCAGAAATCTTCTCTTCCTGTATTTATTAAAATTGGCATATCAAAATTTGGAGTTGCATTCCACTTATAAACCAAAGTTATATTTTTTCCTTGCTTCTCCAAACTATACTGAAACTCAGGAATAGCAGCATTACCTAGGTATTGATCAAAGAAATCAGCAAAATCTTTCCCAGTTTTCTTATTAATATAAGCTATAATATCTTGCCCATCTACTGTTTGATGTTTAAAGTCATCAGCTACCCCTCTAATAATCTCAAACCACAATACATCATCCTCAAGCAAGGTTCTTAAAGTATGTAACATTAAAGAACCTTTATTGTACATATCCCCACTACCTTCTGCATTTACATGATAATGACCAATAATAGCTTTATCATTTCTAACATTTCTTTTTTGATTATTTACATAACCTAACATTGCATCATAACCATATAAACATTCAACATATAAAACCTCAGAATAAGTACAAAAACCTTCATGCACCCACATATCAGCAATATCATTAGTAGTAATACTATTCCCCCACCATTCATGTCCACTTTCATGTACAATTATAAAATCAAACTCAAGCCCATCAATAAAATTAGTATTTCCATGATAGCCTTTTAAATAATCATTCCCATAAGCAATAGCAGACTGATGTTCCATACCTAAATAGGGAGTTTCAACAAGAGCATAACCATCATTCCAAAAAGGATACTTTCCAAAGTAATTTTCAAAACAACTTAACATAGGTTTTACTTGTTCAAAATGTTTTCTAGCCTTCTCTTCATTATAAGAAAGTACATAATAATCCATTGCTAAGCTATCTTCTTCCGATATATAAATATCAGAAAAACGAACATAATCTCCAATATTTAGTGTTACATTATAATTATTTATTGGATAAGTAACAAACCATTCAAAGAAGGACATTTTCTTTTGAAACCTATCACTCCAGAATGTTGTTCTACTTCTTAAGTCTCCATTTGAAACCACTTCTAAATCCTCAGGAATTGAACAAGCAATACGCATACTATCTGGTTCATCAGATTGATGATCTTTACACGGCCACCAAACACTAGCTCCTAATCCTTGACAAGAAACACCTATCCAAGGTTTATCATTATCATCTTTTTTCCATGAAAAACCTCCATCCCAAGGTGCATTTACTGCCTTTCTAGGATTACCGCTATAAGCTACCTTTAGCTTAGCTTGTTCATTTTCTTTTATAACCCTAGGAATTTGAATAAACACTGCATCAAAATCTCTAGTAAAAACAAGGCTTTCCCCTTCAAAAACAACACTATCAACTTGCATATTTTCTGCTAAATCAATTTGCATTTTCTCAAAGTTAGCTGTAGCTGTAAAGTATATTGTATTTGTTCCTTCAATATACTTATCTCCAATAATAACGCTCAAATCCAAATCATAATAATGAACATCATAACAAGTTCTAACATCAGTAAGAGCCCCTCTTAGACTGTCTTTTCTTCCATACTCCTGAGCTTGAACTATAAAGCCAGTTAATAATAATAGTAATGTGGTAACTTTTCTCATAAAAAAAGCCCTCTTAAAAGGGCTATTTTAGTTTATTAATAATTTATTTCGTAAATAATATTTCACAATCTGATTCTGAAGGAATTGACAATATTGTAAATTGTAAATTCAAATCAAAATTACCTTCAGTTGAAGTCTCAATTTTACCTGAACCTGTTATTGCAACCTCTACAGCACCAACAGTTGGCATTCCTGAATCAAAATTAATTGATTGATTATCCTGTATTGTTACATATCCATCATAAGCAACATCAGCCAAAACCTTATTTCCATTAATATCTAAAGATATTACTTGATTCCCTTCACCTGCTATAGTAATGTTCTCTGGAAACATATCAAGCATTGGAATGTCAAATTCTCCAACAAAAGGTATAGAAATAGAAACTGAATCACAAGAAGGATCAATATTCCAGTCTCCTTGTGCAATTTCATAAGCAAATATACAGCTCCCATTATCTGAATTCGCCAAATCTTGATAATTCATAGCCGTACTATCAGTACACCCTTCAATTTTAGTATCTTCTTTTTTACAAGAAGAAATTAATAAACTTGATAATACAATTGCCGCTGTTGCTAATTTAAAAGTAATTTTCATTAGGTTAAATTTTAGTTATAAAATAAAAAAAGTTGCCATCAAAGATAGCAACTTTTTATAAAATCAATATAAATTCTTAATTAAACAAGAACATTTCCATTAGCCACTGCCTTAGATAATACTGCTGCAATACCTTTTTTATCAATTGTTCTTAATGCACTTGCTGAAACTTTTAAAATTACAGTTTCACCTGTTTCAGGAATAAAGAACTTTTTAGTTTGTAAATTTGGATAGAATTTTCTTTTTGTTCTATTCTTAGCGTGAGAAACATTGTTTCCTACCATTACTTTCTTTCCTGTTATTTGACAAATTCTTGACATATCTTCTTAATTTTTGGGCTGCAAATATACAATCTAAAATAAATAAATTAAAGTTTATTGTGCTTTTTTTACCTCTGTAAGCAAAAAAGAAATTGCTCTTGCAGATGCTTGATTAACAATACTTTGCCTACCTCCTTTTAAAAGCAGCCGCTCTACCAGCACCTTTTTATTACTTACTAGTGCAATAAAAACTGTACCAACAGGATTATTATTTGTCCCTCCACTTGGTCCTGCATAGCCTGTTGTAGCTATTGCAAAATCAGTATTAAAAAGCGACTGAACTCCTTTAGCCATCTGCTCTGCAACCTCAGCACTAACCTCAGTATGCTTCTCAATTAAAGCAGCTCTTATACCAAGAATATTTATTTTAATGTTATTTTGATAAGCAACAACTCCCCCCTTAAAATAAGATGAACTTCCAGGAACAGAAGTTATTTGAGATGCTAACAAGCCCGAAGTACAACTCTCAGCAACGGCAAGTGTTTTTTCTTGAGAAACACAAAGGTTATAAAGTTCTTGAGCTAGATCCATTCTAGCCTATTAAAACCCAATAGTAGGCCCTGTAATATGCTTTCTCTCCTTTGGCTTAATGCTCATAACAGGAATATCTGAGTTGTTAATAATATAACGCGCTGTAACACTAATATTATTAGACAAAGATAATTCTTCTTTCTTGGTCATTATCATAACTAAGTCAGCATCAAACCTTTTTTCATATTCAAAAATGAAATCTCCAAGGTTTCTCTTTTTTTCTCCTTCAATTAATTCTGCAGTACACCTTACTCCAGCATTTAAAATAAACTGCTCTACTTGTTTTATATTTTTAATTAATTGCTCTCTTACTTCTTGGTTATCCCTTAACACTACCGAAACCAAACGAATAGTAGCATTCCAATACCTTGCATACTCTAAAGCATAAGTAACTTTTTCTTTAGTTTGCTTTTCTAAATCTAGTGGAAGAATAATATTTTCACAACCATCTCTATGACTTTTACCTTTTATAGTAATTACTGGACAGTGTGCTAATCTTACTACACGCTCAGCATTAGAACCCATCAATTTTTTAACACCACCTTCTGCTAAACCATTAGTTCCCATAATAATTAAGTCAGCTGACACCATCTCAGCAACTTCATTAATTTGATCATAAACCTTACCTTGAGCTACTAAAGTCTCAACTTTAACATTATATTTTGCTCCATAATCCTTACCTATAATCTTTAGCTTCTCATTTACTTTCCTCTTTAATTCATGGCTTTTATCATCTAAAAATAATGATTGCATAATACTTGGCTCTTCAATTACTGATAGCAACACTATCTCTGAATTCTTAATTTTTGCTAGATTAAACGCTTGACCCAAAGCAATCATTGATTGATCTGAAAAACCAATAGGAACTAAAATTTTACTTGCTGATATTGACATAATATTTGTTATTTTTGACATTACAAAATTACATATTTATATGCAAATAATACCCGAGAGCGAATTAATACTTACTCCTAATAATAAAATATATCATCTTAACTTATCAAAAGATGAAATTGCAAATGACATTATATTAGTTGGCGACCCTGGAAGAGTTGCTTTAATATCTAGCAAATTTGATTGCATTGAACACAAAATAAACAATAGAGAATTTACTACCCATACAGGAGTATTAAATAACAAAAGAATATCAGTTATCTCTACTGGAATAGGAACTGATAATATTGACATTGTAATTAACGAACTAGACGCTCTAGTAAATATTAATTTTGAATCAAGAACTATAAATAAAGAAAAAAAGACTCTAAATATTATCCGATTAGGAACCTCTGGATCCTTACAAAAGGATATAACAATAGACAGTTTAGTTGCAGCCTCTTACGGTTTAGGACTTGATGGACTTGCCCACTTCTATAAACCCACTAACTTATTAAATAAAGAAATGGGGAAATCTTACTCCAAGCATAGCAATTGGCCAAAAGACCTAGCAAGCCCTTATTTCGTAAAAGCATCAACTCATTTACTCGATCAATTTTCTGACCTAATAAATGGAATAACAGCTACAGCTCCTGGATTTTATGCTCCTCAAGGAAGAATATTACGAATAAAACCATCTTTAAATCAACTACATGAAGATATGAGTAGTTTTGAATATCAAGGAAATAAAATACTAAACTTTGAAATGGAAACCTCTGCCCTTTACTACTTAGGACAAACACTTGGACACAACACACTAACAATATGCGCAGTTATAGCAAATCGTTTATCAAAACAATACAGTAAAGATTATAAAAAAACTGTTGAAGAAATGATTGACTTAGTACTTAAAAGAATTTGTTAGCAAGACTCACAACAATCGCCCTCCTGTATAAATCTACACGTAAATACTGCAAGCACAGCACCTATAGTTGTAGCAACAATATATAGCCAAAGATGTGTTAAATCTCCAGAAAAAATTGCTGGACCTATAGATCGTGCAGGATTCATAGAAGCTCCACAAATAGGACCTGCAAAAGTTGCTTCAAAAGCAACAACTCCTCCAATAGCCAGCGCTGCTGTTATTCCTTTTTCTTTTGCTCCTGTTGACACATTTAAAATAACAAACATTAAAATAAAGGTAAGTATCAATTCCAAAATAAAAGATTGTAACCAATTATCATTTAACGGCAAAGTCTGCCCCATTGTTTGTGCTCCTGGAAACATAAAATATAGTGTTGCTGAAGCCAATAAAGCCCCTACAATCTGAAAAATAATATAAGGCAGAACTTCTTTTGCTGGAAAACGCTTTGCTACTGCAAAAGCTATAGTTACAGCCGGGTTTATATGTGCGCCAGAAACATCACCAATAGCATATATCATAGCCATAACTACTAAACCAAAAGTCATACCAATACCCAAATGACTAACTCCGCCACCAGTTACACTATCAATTACAATTGCACCTGCTCCAACAAACACTAATATGTATGTTCCTAATAACTCAGCCCAATATTTTCTCATTATATTATATTTTTAAACTTTTCCAACACTAACTCTGGAGCAAAACAAGGCTTACCTGTAGCTTTATCAACAAAAACTAATACTACCTGTCCCGTATTAAGAAGCTCAGCATTTGCATTAAAAGTTTCATAGTGAAAGGTAATCTTTACCGAAGGCAACTCCTTAACAGTTGTTTTAATTGTTAGTTCTTCATCATAAAAAGCAGGCTTTTTATAATCAATATTCATATTAACTACTGGCAAAACATAACCCATCTCTTCTATTTCTTTATAAGAGAAATTTAAAGACCGTAATAATTCTGCCCTTCCTACCTCATAATACTGTGCATAAACTCCATAATAGACAAAACTCATTTGATCAGTTTCACCATATCTAACTCTAATTTTTGAACTAAAAGAATACATGCTGCAATAATACATACAATATTTATTATTATTGTAGCCTAATGAAGTTAAAACTACATCACTCCTATATATTATACTTAGTAGCTATTCTTACTACCGCCTGCTCTCCTACTTATAACCTTCAATCATACGAGCATAAAGTGGAAGAAGTTAAGACTGTGGCTGATAGCAATATTTTATCTATAATAAAACCTTATCAAGATGAAATTGAAGAAGAAATGAATGAAGTCTTATGTGTTTCAGAAATGCTAATGACAAAGAAAGGAAGTCAAAGCTTGTTAGGAAATTTTGTAACTGATTTATGCCTAAAACAATTTCCTGATAAAGCTGACATCTGCATTATGAATAATGGAGGACTAAGAACCTCTTTACCAAAAGGAGATATCACCAGAGGAAAAATTTATGAATTAATGCCTTTTGAAAATGAATTAGTAATTTTAGAACTTAAACAAGAAGATTTTAAAGGCTTACTTAAATATATTATATCAAGAGGTGGCGAGCCTTTTTCAGGAATGGAATTAAAAACAAACAATAAAGGAGAACTTATTAGCTACACTTTTTTAAATACTATTAATTTTGAAAAAGGAGAAATAGTAAAAGTACTTACCTCTGACTACCTCGCTAATGGTGGAGATAAAATGTGGTTTTTTCAAAATAAAGAACAAGAGCAAGTTGGATTAAAACTTAGAGACGCTATAATAAATCACTGCATCAATTTAGATAGTATAACTTCACAAATCGATAATCGATTAATTCAAACAACAGAATGAATAAAAGAAGAAACTTTATAAAACAAAGTAGCTTAGGCATAGTAGGACTCTCTTTATTACCAAAACTATCTTTTGGATATCATAAAGATATAAAGCTTACTATTCTACACACTAATGACATGCACAGTCATATCCATCCCTTTAAAAACGGCAGAAATAAAGGATTAGGAGGAATAGCAGAACGCGCAGCACTTATAAAACAAATAAGAGCGACAGAAGAACATGTCTTACTTTTAGATGCAGGAGATATATTTCAAGGAACTCCCTACTTCAATTTTTATGGAGGAGAACTAGAGTTTAAATTAATGAGTGAAATGAAATATGATGCTGCAACACTAGGAAACCATGACTTTGATAATGGATTAGAAGGTTTAAAGAAACAGCTCCCATATGCCAACTTCCCTTTTCTTATTGCAAATTATGATTTTTCTAATACTATATTAAAAGACAGCTTTAAACCCTATAAGATTTTTAATAAAGGAGGCTTAAAAATAGGAGTATTTGGAATTGGAATAGAACTAGATGGTTTAGTACCTAAAGATTTATACCAAGATACCAAATACAAAGACCCTGTAAGCACAGCTAATTACTACGCTACATTATTAAAGCAAGAAAAACAGTGCGATTTAGTAATTTGCCTCTCTCATTTAGGCTTTAAATACAAGAACAACAAGCTCTCGGACATGGAGCTTTCAAGACAAACCCGTGATATTGATTTGATTATAGGAGGACATACTCATACCTTCTTAAAAAAACCTGTTAATCAACTTAATTTAGATGGCAAGAAGGTACTCATTAATCAAGTTGGTTGGGCTGGAATTAACATTGGCAAGATTGATTTTCATTTTAGTGCGAATCATAGTGCAAAAAAAGTTTTTGGAAGGTCAATTTTTGTTAAAAATAATTCAAAAAGAGCTTAAAAAATCAAGTTTTCACAACTTATCAACATCCGCTCTTATCTGATATTTTTGTCCTGTAAAAAAAACTTTAAAGTCAAGTCTTAATTTTCTTTTTTATTAACGATAAGTTTTTCATATTTGCTCAAACCAAAACGAAACAAAAAGACCATAAACAGAATTATTAAAGACTAATCAAGACCACAAAATGCCAGAAAAAAGTTATCAAGAAGTTTGGAATAACTGCTTATTAATAATAAGAGATAATGTAACGCCACAAAACTTTAAAACATGGTTTAAACCTATTAAAGCTGTTGCATTAGAAAACAAAGTACTAACAATACAAGTGCCTACTCAGTTTTGCTATGAGTGGCTAGAAAAGCATTATATTACTCTAATTAAAAAAACAATAAAGCGAGAAATTGGTAAAGACGCAAAACTAGAATATAATATTATACTAGAAAATTCATCAAGCAATAAACCTTACATATCAAAAGTACCCAGTAGCGGACAAGCTGACGTAAAAAACAACCCTGTTAGCATGCCAATAAATATGAATAATAATTCTATAAGAAATCCTTTTATTATTCCAGGGCTACAAAAAATAAACATAAACCCTCAATTAAACGAATCTTATACCTTTGATGCATATATTGAAGGGGAATGTAATCGTTTAGCTCGTTCAGCAGGATTTGCTGTATCACAAAACCCTGGAGGAACTTCTTTTAACCCTTTATTTATTTATGGTGGTGGTGGTCTTGGAAAAACACACCTTGCCAATGCTATTGGTATTGAAATAAAAAATAATCATCCTGACAAAACTGTTTTATATGTTTCAGCAGATAAATTTTTAACACAATTTGTTGACGCCATTAAAGACAATAGAAGAAATGACTTTGTTCACTTTTACCAATCTATTGATGTTTTAATAATTGATGATGTACAGTTTTTATGTGGTAAAGAAAAAACACAAGATGTTTTCTTCCATATTTTCAACCACTTACACCAAAACAAGAAACAACTTATCTTAACATCTGACAAGGCTCCTGTTGATATTGTTGGTATGGAGCAAAGGTTATTATCAAGATTTAAATGGGGGTTGTCTGCTGATTTACAATCACCTGATTTAGAAACTAGACTTGCAATATTAAAGAAGAAGATTAAAAAAGACGGTATTGACATTCCTTACGAAGTAGTAGAATACATTGCATACTCAATTACTACCAACGTAAGAGAACTTGAAGGAGCTCTAATTTCATTATTAGCTCAATCTTCTTTAAACAAAAAAGAAATCACAATTGACTTAGCTAAAAACATGCTGGATAAATTTGTGAAAAATACAGTAAGAGAGGTTTCAATTGACTACATCCAAAAAGTAGTTTGTGATTATTTCGATATTCCAATTGAAACAATGAAGTCAAAAACAAGAAAAAGAGAAATTGTACAATGCAGACAATTAGCAATGTATTTTTCAAAACAAATGACTAAAAACTCTTTAGCTATGATCGGAAAACACTGTGGAAACAAAGACCATGCAACTGTACTTCATGCTTGCAAAACAGTAAATAACTTAGCTGATACTGACAAACGTTTTAAAGGGTACATCTCTGATATTGAGAAAAAATTAACACTCTCCTAAAGGATGAAAATCTTAATGGTTTGTTTAGGAAACATCTGCCGATCACCACTAGCAGAAGGAATACTTACAACTAAAAGCAAACACCTGAATATTGAAGTAGATTCAGCAGGAACAGCAGGTTATCATATTGGAAAACTACCTGATAACAGATCCATAGAAATTGCCAAAGAACACGGTATTGATTTAAGCCAACAAAGAGCCAGGCAATTCTCCAGAGCTGATTTTGATAATTTTGATATTATCTACGCTATGGACACTAATAATTACGCACACCTTATTAGCTTAACTGAAAACAAAACAGAAAGAGATAAAGTAAAACTTATCCTTAACGAAACCAACCCTAATTCTGGAGCATCAGTCCCTGACCCTTACTATGGAGCAGGAGATGGTTTTAAAACCGTATACAATATGCTTGATGAAGCCTGCAACAAAATAATAGCAAACATTGAATAAAGGAAAACTATATCTTATACCAACTATAATTGGTGACGATACTCAAGAGAAAAGCCTACCAGCTAATATCAGAGAGCACATAAAGGAAATTAATGTATTTATTGTAGAGAATTTAAGAACTGCAAGAAGGCATATAAAAAAAATCTATAGGGAAAAAGATATTGATGCTACCACTTTTTATTCCTATGGGAAACACGACACACTTAGTTTAGAACAAGATTTCTTACCTCATATCTTAAATGGAGAAGATGTTGGAATTATCTCAGAAGCAGGAGTACCTTGCGTAGCTGATCCTGGCTCTAAAATTGTGGAATATGCACACGATTTTCAAATAGATGTTATCCCATTAGTTGGCCCCTCCTCTATCCTATTAGCCCTTATGGCATCAGGGATGAACGGACAAAACTTTGCCTTCACAGGCTATCTTCCTATTGATAAAAGCGAGCGTACTAAAGCCATCAGAAACCTAGAGAGCTTAAGTAAAAAGACAGGACAGACTCAAATTTTTATGGAGACTCCTTACAGAAACAACCAACTGCTTGACACCTTAAAGAAGCATTGCAATGGAAAAACTAAACTTTGCATTGCCGCTAATATAACCACCGATAAGGAAATTATTAAAACCAAAACTATTGGAGAATGGAAACATTCTAAAATTGACATCAATAAACAGGCTTGTATCTTCTTATTATCAACTGGTAATTAAGAAATAAAAACCATAAAGTTTAGTCAACTAATCCCTATCTTTGCCCTATGGATAGAGTCAAAAATATCATTAAGAAGTTACCAAAACCCCTAAGAAACAAGTATGTACTATCTCTACTTTTTTTTATTCTTTGGATAATATTCTTGGACGACTATAATCTAATAAACCAGTACAAAATCCAAACTAAAGTTAATGAGTTAAAGCAACAAAAAGAGTTTTACATTAATGAAATAGAACAAGATAGTACCGACTTATCACAATTAAAAAACAACCCTAAAGAACAAGCACGTTTTGCAAGAGAAAAATTCTTAATGAAAAAAGAGAATGAGGATGTTTTTATCATAAGAAAGAAAGAAGATGAATAAATTATTTTCAGCGTTTAATGCTGTTAAAAAAGAAGAATGGAAAGAAAAAATAATTAGCGATCTTAAAGGAGCTGATTATAATGAAAAACTAATTTCAGAAACAGAGAACATTGAAATAGCTCCTATTTATCATGCTGATGATAATTACAATTCTTACAAAGCAACATTTCCTAAGGAATGGAAAAGCTATCAATTAATTGATGCCACAAATCCTGAGGAAGGAAATAAAAGAGCTTTAGCAGCATTACAAAATGATATAAGTGGTATTTGTTTTTCAAATCCTAATAACTTAACAATATTATTGGCAGGGATTGCAACAGAACATATTCGTATTGATTTTACTAACTATGAAGCAACCTTTCCAAATCAATGGAAAGAATTTGTAGCAGAGAAGCACATAAAAGGAGCTTTTCATGGAAGTACAACAACAAATATTCCTAGTTATTCAGATACTATATTTGCAAAAGGAAATACAGCTAAAGAGCAAATAATATCAGCCTATAATCAAGGAAAAGAGAGTAATAAAACAGTACAATTTCATTTTAATATAGGAAGTAACTATTTTTTAGAAATTGCTAAACTAAAAGCCTTTCGTATTCTTTGGGAAGCAAAAGAAGGAAATACCCCATTTATTTTTGCTGCCACTAGCCTAAATAATAAAGAAAAAGAATATGCATACAACAACATACTAAGAACGACTACTGAGGGCATGTCAGCCATATTTGGAGGAGCAAATGCCCTTATGATTAATTCCTACAATCATAGTTTTGAAATACCAACAGAATTTTCAGAAAGAGTTGCAAGAAACCAACAAACAATACTCCGTAAGGAAAGTTATTTAAACAAAGTAAGCAACCCTACAAAAGGTGCTTATTATATGGATTATCTAGTAAATACACTCCTTTCTGACTTTAACCTTAACCCAAGTAATAAAGAAGATAAAAACTCAAATGAAAGCTGGTTAAGCCCTGAGCAAATTGAAATAAAAAATAATTATATAAAAGAAAATACTGCCACAGTAGAACACCTAAATTTTGTTGCTGGAATTTCTCCAAATTTAAGAGGGCCTTATTCCACCATGTATGTAATGCGTCCTTGGACGATAAGACAGTATGCAGGGTTTTCAACTGCTGAAGCTTCTAATGAGTTTTACAGAAAGAATCTTGCAGCAGGACAAAAAGGACTTTCAGTTGCTTTTGATTTAGCTACACATAGAGGTTATGACTCTGACCACGAAAGGGTTGTTGGAGATGTTGGAATGGCTGGAGTTGCCATTGATACCGTTGAGGATATGAAGATTCTATTTGATAGAATTCCTCTAGATAAAATGTCAGTATCAATGACTATGAATGGCGCTGTATTACCAATACTAGCCTTTTATATTGTTGCAGCAAAAGAACAAGGAGTGTCACTAGAAAAATTATCAGGAACAATACAAAATGATATTTTAAAAGAGTTTATGGTGCGTAATACTTATATATACCCACCAAAACAATCTATGCAAATCATATCAGATATTTTTGAGTTTACATCTCAAAAAATGCCAAAATTTAACAGCATATCAATATCAGGGTACCATATGCAAGAAGCAGGAGCTACAGCTGACATTGAACTTGCCTACACCCTAGCTGATGGGCTAGAATATATAAAAACTGGTATTGCAGCAGGAATGAATATTGATGACTTTGCTCCTAGACTTTCTTTCTTTTGGGGAATAGGAATGAATCATTTTATGGAAATTGCCAAAATGAGAGCTGCCCGTATGCTATGGGCAAAAATCGTTTCCAAATTTAATCCAAAAAACCCTAAATCAATGGCACTAAGAACCCACTGCCAAACTAGTGGGTGGAGTTTAACAGAACAAGATCCATTTAATAACATTACCCGAACTTGTATTGAAGCTATGGCTGCAGCAATGGGAGGAACACAAAGCCTACATACTAATGCTCTGGACGAAGCTATTGCATTACCAACTGATTTTTCAGCAAAAATTGCTAGAGACACTCAAATTTATTTACAAAAAGAAACTGGAATATGCGATACTGTTGACCCTTGGGGAGGCTCCTACTATGTAGAAAAGCTAACACAAGAGATTGCTGAGAAAGCATGGAAACATATTGAAGAAATTGAAGAGCTTGGCGGTATGGCAAAAGCAATTGATACAGGAATTCCTAAAATGAGAATTGAACAAGCTGCTGCCAGAAAACAAGCCAGAATTGATAGTGGAAAAGATACTATTGTAGGAGTAAATTCTAATAAACTAGAAAAAGAAGATACGAACCTAGAGATTTTAGAAGTTGATAATAGTGCTGTAAGAAAATCGCAAGTAGATAGACTTAATAACATTAAAGCAAATAGAGACACTACAGCGGTAAATAATAGTTTAGCAGTATTAAGCAAGGCTTGTAAGAATGGACAAGAAAATCTACTTAAACTTGCTATAGTTGCCGCTGAGCAACGCGCTACTTTAGGAGAAATATCTAGTGCCTTAGAAAAGGAATTTGGACGATACACTGCAAAAAACCAAACAATTTCAGGAGTTTATAAAATGGAAATACAAAATAATGACACCTTTAAAAAAGCACTTGCATTATCAAATGAATTTGCTGAAAAGAAAGGAAGGCGCCCAAGAATTATGATAGCAAAAATGGGACAAGATGGACATGATAGAGGAGCAAAAGTTGTTGCTACATCTTTTGCTGACTTAGGTTTTGATGTAGATGTAGGACCACTTTTTCAAACTCCTGAAGAAGCAGCAAAACAAGCTGTAGAAAATGACGTTCATATTTTAGGAATTTCATCGCTTGCAGCAGGACATAAAACCCTAGTACCTCAAGTTATTGCAGCACTTAAAGAATATGGTCGTGAAGATATTTTAGTAATTGCTGGAGGAGTTATTCCACAACAAGATTACGACTACTTATATGATGCTGGAGTAAGTGGTGTATTTGGACCAGGAACAGTTATTGCAACATCAGCAATAGATATCCTAAATAAAATGATGTAATAAAAAAGGGCTAGTTAATACTAGCCCTTTTTTCATATATATTTAAATTTTATACCTAAAACCTATATAGAACATTCTTCCATTTACTGGAGCATAAATCAATGACGCATCAAAAGCTGATGACTCAGGATTGTGAGCATCTAAAATCGGAGTTTCCTGCGTATAATCTAATAAGTTTTCTCCACCCAAGTAAATATCAAAGGCATCAAATTTCTTAGTTACCTGAGCATTGTATAGATAAAAGGAGCTTGATAAATTAGCAGATACATTCTCTTCTACAGGAATTAAACTGTGAGATGGAATTCTACTTTCACCAATATAATTTGCAGTTACATCAAACATCCATCCACTATAGTCAGTTGCATACGACATATTTAGCAAACCTCTAGAAAGTGGCACTAAAGGAGATTCCTTAAGTTCCGTTCCATAAGTAGATTGCACATCATTTACCTTATAAGCAACTTTAACATCAAAACGATCGAATAATTCATAACTCAAATCTACTTGCATTGTATTAGCAAATGATTCTCCGTCTAAATTATAAAATGAAAGTGCTCCCTGATTTTCGATATCTACCACTACTTGGTTTTCAAAATTTGTTCGATAAATATCAGCATTTATGCTTCCTTCTCTTCCTGCAAGAAAAAAACAATAAGTTACATTTAATCCCATATTCCAAGCTTGCTCTGGTTGTAATGCTTCAGCAATATGTACTGTTCTTGAAGATGCTAAAAAATTTGCATTTTCTACAAAAACATTAGCTATCCGAAAGGCTTTACCTGCCGAAAGGCGAATAGCCACCTCATCAGTAGGATTATATTTTAAGTTAAACCTTGGAGAATAATGCATTTCAGAAGCATTATGATAATCAGCTCTAAACCCTGCAACTAAAGTAAAGTATTCATCTGTTTTATGCGTGTACTCTGCAAACAAGCCACTCACTAAATCTACTCTAGCAAATGCACTATCATTCCAACTCTCAGTATAACGATCTGCATTGTAATTAAGACCATACTTAAAGGTTTGTTCATTTAGTGTTGTCTGAGCTATTAAATTAAGGTAAGCGCTTTCTTGCAACCCATCATATACTCTACTTCCATATTGTGCAGATTGATTGTGTCTTCTAAAAGCTGTTTGCAAACCAACACTATTACCACGCTCATTAGCTCTTAACCCAGTTTTAGAAGCAAACTCTAACATATCATTATTTACATCAACCTTATACGGATTAGCAAATTCTAAGGTCTGTCCTCCTATTCTTTCTTCATATAATCCTTTAATATAAAACTGTGCTCTGTATACATCCGAACCTTCATACACATAGCGTTTTAATACATTTATATTTTTTAGATGAGGAATATCTAAGAACCCATCTTCATTATGATCTACATCCTTATTATGGTAAGAAACGTGGGTAAATAAATTACTTGTCCAATCTCCATCATTATTGGCTAAAGCTAAGTTATTTTCAATTTTCTGTTCACTATTGGTATACATATTCCAATACAACTTATCTGCACTTTCGGGTTTAAAATATTCTAAATTAATTTGCCCTGTAAAAGACTCATATCCATTTACTACCGACCCTGCTCCTTTTATCACCTGAATAGATTCTATCCAAGTTCCTGGCACATAATTAAGTCCGTATGATGAAGAAAGTCCTCTAATTAGAGGAATATTCTCCTGAGTAATTTGCATGTAGTTTCCATCCAAACCAAGCATTTTAATTTTCTTAGCTCCAGAAACTGCATCAGAATAACTTACATCTACAGTAGCATTAGTTTCAAAAGACTCAGATAAATTACAACACGCTGCTTTCTCCAACTCTTTATTGGTTAGCACTTGCATATTTTTAGCATCAATAGTAGAATACTTAGTTGTATTCACCTTTCCTTTTACTTTAACTTCTTCTAAAGCTACCGAAGGAGAAAGCTTAATAGCTAATACTTTATTTTCGGAAATTTGCTGCGTATACTTTTGATAGCCTACAAAGCTTACTACTATAGTTGCTGGATACGAACTAGGCTCCACAATAGAGAAGTCTCCATTTACATCAGTTGCAACACCAATTGATGTGCCTTCCCAATAAACATTTGCTCCAATAATTGGAAGAATTTCTCCTTCCTTAGTATGCTCTACTACATTGCCTGTTATTTGATTTTGTGCTGTACCATATTTTGTTGCAAACAGCACGATTGCAAATAAAACTATATGTTTCATTTCTATTTTTTTAGTTAATACCTATTTAATTGCAAAAAATTTGCAATACGACGCATTAACTAATCCTATAATAAAAAAGACTGTATTTCAGATAAAATGGGTTTATTAAGGACTAAGGGAATCTTATCCTTTAAGTGTATATCCTGATGTTTAGATACATTCAGAAAACTTTTATTAAGAATCGCTGCAAACAAAACAAGCTCCTTACAAGACTCTACCTCTTGTACATTTGCAACAACAGTTTCAAAATTAAAATGAACTAAACTGGTATTCTTATCACAACCACCATCTGGTGTAGCAGGACAGCAATTCTTAGCCTTTACTACTTCACAACAAGAGAAATATTCAATCTCTAATTCACAAGCTGTAGCTTCATCTTCAGTACAATTCGGCACCTCTGCTCCTAAATAGATAGTCCCTTCTTTATCACAAGTCATTTGAGAGAAATTAAGACCTACACTTAATAGCAATACAAATACTGCTAAAAAAGAAAGGAAGCTATGTTGTAAAATTGTTTTCATTATGCTGCACAAAATTACAGAAAATAATTAAGTAAGACAATAGCAGCTCTTTAAAGCCTCTACAACAAGGATTTACTTTCTTTTAAATACTGAAAATGTAAAATTTTGTTGAGTATCAAATGGAGTATTGTGTGCAGCATTAAAGGCTTTAACTTGTGTAAAATCTTCTGAAAAAAGCACTGACATATCTTCTTGAGAATACTTACTTACTAGCAAGCCACTACATTTATCAGGTCCTACATCAGAGAAAGTAGCTAAAATAAAATGCTTATTAACTGCTGTGTTTATGAGTGACTTATAAGCTTCTATTTCTTTATCCTCTGTTAAAAAATGAAAAACAGCTCTATCATGCCAAAGTGCAAACTGCTGACTTGGTTTATAATCATTAATATCTGAAACCACCCAATTTACTAATAAAGCCTTATCTCCCAAGCGTTTTTTGGCTCTATTAATTGCATTTTCAGAAATATCTAAGACAGTAATATTAGTATATCCTAAATCTAGTAAATTATCTACCAAAAACCCATCTCCACCACCAACATCAATTATTGCCTCATTTTTATCCTTAACCAACTCTGTAATTAAATCTAAAGATGCTATTGGTTTTTTTTGATACCAACTTACCTCATTCATTTGCTTAGAGGCATATATGTTTTCCCAATGTTTTTTTCTCATTACTTATAGTGTTGATGGGCAAACATACTCCGAAGTAGGAATAGCAGTTTCTTTAATTGCTCCAAATCCTCCTTCAACATTAATTAAGTTATGGATACCCGATTTTTTTAATAATGAACATGCGATAACAGAGCGATAACCTCCAGCACAATGCACAAAGTTCTCTTTATCTGCTGAGAAAGCTGTAGTATGAGCTTCTAGCTGGCTTAACGGCGCTAAAGCTGCATCAATAACATGCTCTGACTGATATTCAGACTCCTTTCTTACATCTACTATTTTTAAAGCTGAATCCTTAGCATGAAACGCAGCAAACTCATTTGATGAAATAGACGCTATTGTTTCCAATGCATTACCTGCACTTTCCCAAGCAGCAACACCTCCTTTAAGGTAACCCAATACATTATCAAAACCTACTCTTGATAAACGGTTTATTGTTTCTTCAAGTCTGTCCTCTTCACAAACTAATACTATAGGAAGATTTACATCTTTTAATATTGCACCAACCCAAGGAGCAAAGCCTCCATCAATACCTATAAAAATTGAGTTTGGAACAAAACCTTTTACAAAATTAGCTGTAGCCCTAACGTCCAAAATAATAGTATTTTCTTCTTCTAATTGCGTCTTAAACTCAGCAATACTTAAGCCTTTACTTCCTCTGGCTATTACTTGAGCAACATCAGCATACCCCTGCTTATTAAGTCTTACATTATCTGGGAAATAGGCTGGAGGCGTCATTAGACCATCCGTTACTTCTTTTACAAACTCTGCTTTAGTCATATCAGTACGCAAAGCATAATTAGTTGCTTTTTCGTTACCAATAGTTCCTACAGTTTCTTTACTCATATTTTTTCCACAAGCCGATCCTGCTCCATGCCCTGGATAAACAATTACATCATCAGCAAGAGTCATTACTTTATTTCTTAAACTATCGAATAAGATTCCTGCTAATTCATCTTGTGTCATGTTAGCCGCTTTTTGAGCCAAATCAGGTCTTCCTACATCTCCTAAAAATAAAGTATCTCCTGAGAACAATGCTGTTTCCTTACCATTCTCATCAATTAAAAGGTAAGAAGCACTTTCCATAGTATGCCCTGGAGTATGCAAAAGCTTAATTGTAATATCTCCTATCTTAAATTCCTGATTATCCTCAGCAACTAAACAATCAAATTCAGGTGCTGCTGTAGGTCCAAAAACAATACTTGCTCCTGTTTGCTCAGCAAGTGTTAAGTGTCCACTAACAAAATCAGCATGGAAATGTGTTTCAAAAACATATTTGATTTTTGCTCCTCTTTGCTCAGCCATATCAATATAATTCCCTACCTCTCTTAAAGGGTCAATTACAGCAGCCTCACCATTACTTTCAATATAATACGCTCCTTGCGCTAAACATTCTGTATATACTTGTTCTATTTTCATCTTTTCTTTATTTTTCTAAATTAATTCTTTTAATAATATATAAATTGACATTACTAGTACTAGCCAGCCAAATCCTTTTTTAAGTTTCTTCCCATCAATGTATTTATTGAGGTAAATTCCGAAGATTATTCCAACAATTGAAATTGAAGTAAACGTTAATAGAAACTCCCAATCAATTGAGATATTTCCTACATCTCCTAAAAACCCCACTAACGATTTAACCGCAATTATCATTAATGATGTTGCCACTGCTTTTTTCATTGGTAAGTTAGCCAACAAAACTAATGCAGGGATAATTAAGAACCCTCCTCCAGCACCAACTAACCCTGTAAGAAAACCAACAACTGAGCCTTCTAAAACTATAAGCGGATAATTAAAACGTGTTACTGCTTTAGGTGTTACCTCAGCCCTTCCTTTTATCATTGCTATGGATGCAGCAAACATAATTACTGCAAAAAATATCATGATAAAAAGCTCCTTAGTTACTACTAGCGTATTAATGCTAAATAGCACATCAGGAATTGTTGGAATAACAAACTTCCTTGTAAGATAAACAGCAATAAAAGAAGGAACAGCAAAAACAAATGCCGTTCTGTAATCAATCATTTTCCGTTGTATATTTTTAAGCGTACCAAATAAAGCTGTACCTCCTACAACAAACAAAGAGTAGGCTGTTGCTACAATTGGGTTTATACTTAAGACATATACAAGTATCGGAACCGTTAGGATTGACCCTCCACCACCAGTTAATCCAAGAACAACACCAATAAGCATTGCCCCTATTACACCATAAAGATTAAGGCTTTCCAACAGTGTTGTTATGACTTCTGCGCATCAACCATCATCCATCCACCACCATTATAAACTTGGTCAAAACCATTTGCTGATAAGTAACCTACTGCTTGCCCTGATCTGTTTCCTGAAGCACAACAAAGTACCATAGGTTGCATTGCTCTTAATTCTTCTATTCTTTCTACTACTTGGTCTAAAGGGATATTGATTGACCCTTCTACTCTACCTCCTGCAAATTCTCCTTCTGTTCTTACATCAACAATTGCTACTGATGCGTCGTTAATTAAATTTTGTAAATTCATTTTTCTTAGTTTTTATTTAGTTAATTATTTTTTGCGTACATGTCCCATAACTTATATCCACCTGATAAGTTACGAACTTTAAAGTTATTTTGCGTTAAAATTTGTTCGGCAAGATAGCCTCTCATTCCTTTTTGGCAGAATAAGATTATTTCTTGCGTTTTATCTAAAGTACCCAATGCACCTCTAAGCTCATGCAAAGGTAAGTTTTTTGCTCCATTAATTGTTCCTCTATCAAATTCAACAATATCTCTTACATCAATAAATTGATAGTTTAATAGTGTGTTATTATTTATTAGCTGCTCTAACTCCTCTACACTAATCTGATTTGTTTTTCCTTTCATACTGTTTTCTCCTACAAAACCACTTACTACAATAGGGTCTTTAGCTGGAGAGAATGGAGGTGCATAAGCCAAATCAATCTGTGATAAATCATCTAGTTTTAATCCTGCATAAATTGCAGTACTTAGTACATCTACTCTTTTATCTACTCCTACTTCTCCAAAAAATTCACCCCCTAATATTTTATATGTTGTAGGATCAAAATAGATTTCAGAAATTAAATCGGTTTGCCCAGGATAATAAGAAGGTGTAGCTCCTGAGATACTCAATACACTATCGTATTTTATTCCCATTTTATCCATAAAAGTAGGATTCATTCCTGTACGAGCCATAGTATATTTAAATACCTTTATGATAGCTGTTTTATAAGCTCCATTAAAGCTAATGCTTTTTCCTACAGCATTTGCTCCTGCTGCCCTTCCTCCTTTGTTAGAGTGTGTTCCCAAAGGAAAATAATCGTACTCCGCTGTTTGTTTATTCAGTAAGGCAACATTATCTCCAGCAGCATATACATCTTTTATAGAGGTTTCCATATGCTCATTTACCTTTAAGGCACCATTTCCTATATGGGTTGCACCTTCTTTAATTAGTAAATCTGAATTTGGCTTTATTCCTATACTCATTATCACAAAATCAGTAGAAATGTATTTATCCTCGGCAACCTTTACTTTTACAATGCGTCCATCTTCTGCTACAAACTCATTAACAAAAGTACTGGTAACTACTTCCATTCCTTTTTTTAGTAAAGCAGTTTTTGCAAACTGACTAAATTTTGGTTGCCACATAGGTAATACATTTGCCGACCCTTCAATTAGCGTAACCTTTTTTCCTAGTTTCAATAAGTTTTCGGCAACCTCAACTCCAATTAATCCTGCACCAATTACAGTAATATGCTTGTTATCTTCAGCTATAAGGTTCGAAGTAATTTTATCAAAATCGACCATGCTTCTGCAAGTAGACCAATTATTGGTAGTCTCAATATTTTTTACTGGAGGCACAATAGATTTTGCTCCTGTTGCGAATACTAACTTATCGTATTGATATGTTCCTTTTGGGGTATAAACTGTTTTGTTTGCAGTATCAATATTTGTAACCTCTTCTCCTAGCTTTACATCAATATTAAATCTATCGCGCAATAATGAAGGTTTTACTACGATTAGTTTTTCTCGCTGCTCTATAATCCCAGAAAAGGCATAAGGCATACCACAAGTAGCATAACTAATGTTAGCGCCTTTCTCAAACATAATAATTTCGGCATTTTCATCCTCTCTTCTTGCTTTTGCTGCTGCCGATGGTCCTGCTGAAAGCCCACCAATTACAATTATCTTTTTTCTTTCCAATTTTCTTACTCTTAAATTATGGTGCAAATAAAAGCACAATAATAGTCTTGAGATGTAACAATTGTTACACAGGAAATTTACTTAGAGTTTTAGGAGTTCAATCTTATTTCTGTGCAGCTTTATAAAGCCATCAATTTCTAGTTTTTTAAGGATACGAGAAATTACAACCCTTGAGGTATTGAGTTCCATAGAGATTATATTATGGGTAATATCTAAGAGTTCATCTTTATTTATAATTACTTTATCTCTTAAGTATTTTAACACTCTTTCATTCATATTCATAAAGGCCAAAGAGTCAATTGCAGCTAACATTTCCGATAGTCTGTTGTTATAAGATTGAAAAACAAAGGTTCTCCAGCTTTTAAAATGTAACCAGTCTTCCATCTTAGTAATAGGAATCATTATTAGCTCTGTGTCTACCTCAGCTACTGCTTTTATTTCACTCTTTGCTCCTGTCATACAGCAATTAAGCGTCATAGCACAAGTATCGCCCCCTTCAATAAAGTAGAGGATGTATTCATCACCATCATCATCTTGCCTAAAAACTTTTACTGCGCCATTAATTATTAAAGGCATAAAAACCATTTCGGCACCAATCTCAATTAAAGCCTCTCCTTTTTTTACGTTTTGTTTGCGCCCTACCTTAATCATCTCATCAAGAAGAGCCTCCTCAAAAATATATGCAAAATTATTTCTAATTGTATTTTCCAATTTTTCTAAACTTAAAATTTAATGGTAATTATATGCTTATCTGTAAACTGATAAGTTAAGCCAAGCTTATATACTTTACAAATTCGGCTTACGATAGAAAGCCCTATCCCTAAACTTTTTTTACTACTTTCATTTCTGCTAAAACGCTTAAAGATATCTTCGGATGGAAAAGATAAGGCTGCTCCACTATTTGCAATAACTAATGTTTTGTTTGCTAAGCTAATTTCCAATTCCCCACCATCAGTATTGTGCACAACAGCATTTTTAATCAGATTCAGGATTAAGGTTTCTGCCAGATACTGATTCATATACACATGCGTAATATCTTCTAAATTAAGCTTTAAAGTTAGCTGTTTGTCAACAATAGCTTCTTTAAATAAGGCTAATTTTTCTTTTATTAAGCTATTAATATCGAAGGTTGATTCCTCAGTATAAAATCTATTATCAATTTTAGTAAGGAAAATTAGGGCCTGATTAATTTTTGCTAGTCGATTAGTAGTGTCTACTATCATTGCTAGCTGCTGCATCTGTGCTTCTGTTAGGTTATCGGACTGCAATAACTCATCGGCCTTAGAGCTTATTATGGCTAGTGGTGTTTGCAATTCATGCGACACATTCTCAGTATATTCTTTTTGGTCCTCAAAATCTTGCTTTATTTTATTGGACATATTTACAAATACCTCATTTAGTTTCTGTAATTCTTCTGTTTCTGCCTCATCCAAATGGAGTTCTTCCTTAGTATCATCAAAGTTCTCCAACTTCATAATGGTACTGTACAGCACCCTTAAAGCACTTTTTACAGATTGATAATTAACAAGAAATACAATGATAAAGAATAGCATTGCCATCCCTACATTTAGGATAACAAACTTCATTATTAATAAATCGGTTTGCGTTTGAGATTGCAATATAGCTACCTTATATAAATTGCCTTTATGGTAATGCGAGAAGGCTAACTTCTTATACAGCACATAAGATTCATTTTCAATTACTGCGGTATCGATAAAAGATGCAGGAATATTAACGGTTGTAGGTGCAATAAGTATTTGCGGACTAGCTAAGACTTCCAAATCGTTTACTCCTAGGGCATCTTGCTCAAAATAAACTTGCATTTGCACTAGCCTATCATTCAAATCTTCTGCTAATATTACACGAACAGCATAATACATTATCATACTTCCTAGCAAGAAAAAGATCGTACTTACTAAGATAAAATTAAGCCCTGTTTTCGTAATTAATTTCATGCAAGACTAAATTTATATCCTACACCATAAACATTCTTAATATAATCTGGGCAACCTTTTTTCTCTAGCTTCTTTTTCAGGTTTTTGATGTGAGTATACACCATATCGTCAGAAAAACCATAATCGTTGTAGTTGGACGACATATACTCTCCTAGCACTGTTTTACTCAGCACCCTTTCTTTATTGCTTACAAAATACAGCAAGAGGTTAAATTCCTTAGCTGTTAGGGTAACTTCCTTTCCTTTTACCAGTAAACGCATCTGCTCAGGAAATAAATTAAGCCCCCCTACTATAAGCTCATTGTTTGCATCAAAATTTAGCCTTCTTATTAATGATTTTAGGCGAGCATTAAGCTCAGGCATAAAAAAGGGCTTGGTTAAATAATCGTCTGCACCTAGTTCTAAACCTTGTACTTTTTTATCTAAAGCATCTTTTGCCGATAAGATAATTACACCTATAGACTGATCTTTATTTTTTACTTGTTGAATTAAATCCATACCATTACCATCGGGCAAGCCCAAATCCAACAATACAGCGTTAAAATCCTGCTTAGCAATATATTCCTTAGCTTTCTTTAAGTTAGAAGCATGCGTACATGCATAATCATTTTGTTCCAAGAAAGCAACAATTGAAACTGCTAACTCCTGTTCATCTTCTACAAGTAATATCGTATTTTTATTAAGCATTTCTTAGCATATTCATGGTTATAGAAGCCACAATAAGTATAGTAGAAAGGCCAAAATATAATAAGTTTTTCTGAAACTTCTGTTTATTATTGGCGAGGTTCTTGGCATAGACTAAGCCTAGATGCCCAAAGATAATTGCAAAAATCATGAGGACTGTATGTTCGGCAGCCCAAAACCGAGCCGAGAAATAAGCACTTGCATTAGTCTGGCTTATAAAACTCTCTAGCTTATTAATATAAATGGCGTACAAGAGCATTCCTAGTACTAACTCAACATATAAGAAGAAAACTGCCCATATTGCTAGTTTAATATCCATGTAAACTGAGAATGCAACTTTTCCTAAAACCCCAAGAAAAGAACGTCCTACTATAAAAATAGAAAGCAATACCAATAAAATACTTATTATAATATGTAGAATTAAAACTACTGAATACATAAACGCAAAAGTACGAAAGAAAAACTAATAGATTCTACTTCAGAAACGCTATCAACTTCTCCACTGCTTTTCCCCTATGACTTATCTCACCTTTCTCCGATTTAGTCATTTCTGCAAAAGTAACATCATAGCCATTAGGCCTAAAAACAGGATCATAACCAAAACCTTCTGCCCCACTTTTAGTTTTTGTAATACTCCCATTACATTCTCCTTCAAAGAGGTTCTCTTCACCATTAATAATAAGTGCTATTACAGTTCTGAATTTTGCGGCTCTATTTACCTCTCCTTCTAGTTTTTGTAATACTTTTTGCATATTGTCTTCTGCCTTACAGGCTTCCCCAGCATATCTAGCAGAATACACACCTGGAGCACCTCCTAGAGCCTCTATTTCCAATCCAGTATCATCTGCAAAACAATTAAAACCATAATTATCGTATACATACTGTGCTTTCTGCAATGCATTTTCTTCTAAGGTAGGATTTGTTTCTGGAAGTTCCTCATTACAATTGATAGCTGCTAAGCTTAATATTTCAATTCCCTTAGAAACTAAAGCTTGTAGTTCAGCTAATTTATTTGGGTTATTTGTTGCAAAAACTAATTTCATTTATTGGTGATGATAAGGTTCATTATTTAATATTGTATATCCTCTATAGATTTGTTCTACAAAAAATAGGCGTACCATTTGGTGGGAAAAGGTCATTCGAGATAATGAAATTTTCTCATTCCCTCTGCTGTATACTGCCTCAGAAAAACCATAAGCACCACCTACTAAAAATACAATTCTCTTCTTTCCGCTTAGCATCCAATCTTGTATTTTCTTGGCAAACTTTGGAGAGGTAAAGTCCTTACCTTTATCATCCAAAAGTACCAAATGATCAGAACTTTGCACTTGCTTTAAAATTAATTCTCCTTCTTTTTTCATTAATTCAGCATTTGAAAAATTCTTAGCATTTTTAAGATTAGGTATTTCAATCATCTCAAATTGCGTATAATGTTTCAAGCGTTTTTGATACTGAGTAATCCCCTCAATCAAATACTTTTCTGATGTCTTTCCTATAGTCAGTAATACAATCTTCATTTTTTGTATTTTTGGCAATATTAATAATTTTGATTGTATGAGTAAGAAAGAGCTTGAAAACTTTATAAAGAATGCACTAATCGAGGATGTTGGAGATGGAGATCATACTTCATTAGCAAGTATTCCTTCTGAGGCTACAAACAAAGCACACTTGCTAGTAAAAGACAATGGAATTATTGCAGGAATTGAATTAGCAAAAATGATATTTAAAGAGGTAGACCCTTCTTTAAAGATAAAACAGTTTTTACAAGATGGAGATGAAGTAAAATTTGGCGATATTGCATTTATTGTAACAGGAAGTTCAATATCAATATTAACTGGGGAAAGGTTAGCACTTAACTGCATGCAACATATGAGTGCCATTGCAACAAAAACAGCTTATCTAAATAATTTAATATCTGGGACAAATACAAAATTATTAGACACACGAAAAACAACACCACTCAACCGAACTATTGAAAAATGGGCTGTAAAAATTGGTGGAGGTATTAACCATAGATTTGGTCTTTATGATATGATTATGATAAAAGACAACCATATTGATTTTGCTGGAGGCATTAAAAATGCAATACAAAAAACTAAGAAGTACCTTACTAAAAATAATAAAAAGCTAGAGATAATTGTAGAAGCAAGAAGTATAAAGGAAGTTAATGAAATACTAAATGAAGGAGGTGTAAAACGAATTCTGTTAGACAATTTTGATTACGATACTACTAAAAAAGCAGTGGCAATTATAGGCGATAAATGTCAAACTGAATCATCAGGGGGAATAACAGAGCAGACTATTACCGAATATGCTAAATGTGGTGTAGATTATATCTCCGTTGGAGCACTAACACACTCAGTTCTTAATTTTGATTTAAGCCTAAAAGCAATATGAAAGAGAACTTCATTATAAAAATTGCTAAGCAAATTAAACCATGGGGCTTTACAGGCTTAAGTATTTATGATGTAACCATCTTCTTTTGGAAAGGCTTAGTTGAGGGAGCAATTACTACTAGAGCATCTTCATTAGCTTTTAACTTCTTTTTAGCATTTTTCCCATCAATCATTGTGTTTTTTACACTTATTCCTTACATACCAATTGAAGGCTTGCAAGAAACACTAATGGAACTATTAGCTGTAGTCCTGCCACCATCAACCAATGAGATTACTTTTGACACCCTTGACGACATCATTAACAACCCTAGAGGAGGACTATTATCAGTAGGTTTTATATTAGCTCTATATTTCTCTGCAAATGGGATGAGTTCTTTAATTGAAGCATTTAACTCCTCTTATCACATCAATGAGTACCGTTCTTTATTACAACAGAAAGCACTATCCTTAGTTTTAACCTTAATCCTATCAATTATGCTAATTATTGCTATCGGGTTAATTATATTTGGAAAAGTAGCTGTTGCTTATCTTACTGATTTTGAAATTATCAGTAATGTTGCTGCTGACCTCATTATGTATGGAAAATGGTTTGTTATGCTTCTTATGCTATTTTCTGGTATCTCAATTTTATTTCACTTTGGTCCTGCTATAAAAAACAAATGGAAATTCTTTACTCCAGGGTCTATTTTTGCCACTCTATTTATTATTATTACATCAATAGCTTTTAATTATTACATCAATCATTTTGCACAATACAATAAGGTTTATGGCTCTATTGGTACACTAATGATAATCCTAGTTTGGATGTATTTTAACTGTATTATTCTACTAACAGGCTTTGAGCTTAACGCAAGTATAGCAAATGCTAAGCAAAAAGGTCAAGATTCCAATTTGGAATTGTAAATTCGCACTCTTAAATTTTATTATGAAAAAAATACTACTTATTGTTTTACTATTTGTAAACACATTAGCTTTTGCTCAAACAAAATACGATGCCTTAGCGCAACCTAACACTTATCAGAATGCTGATAATCCAAACTATTGGAAAAATAAAATGCCTCATGCGGGATATTGGCAGCAAGATGTACACTATGATATTAAAGCAACTATTAATGAGAATACAGATATCATTACTGCAAGCGAAAATTTAACCTACTGGAACAATTCTCCTGATGATTTAGATGCAGTATATTTTCACTTATATCAAAATGCTTTTCAGCCTGGATCATATTACGATGATTTACAACAACAAAATGGAAGAAACCCTAAATACGGAAGATATGAATCTCAAGGGCTAGGTACTGTAGTAGAAAATCTTAAAGTAAACGGTGTCGAAGTAAAAACTGAACTAGATAATACCATATTAAAAGTATATCTTCCTAAAACCTTAAAATCTGGAGAAAGCATTACTTTCAGTATGAATTTCAAAACTTATTTTGATGATGGAGGTGTAAGAAGAAGAATGAAAGTATTTAACTCTTGGGGATACAGACATTACGATGGTGTACACTGGTATCCAAGAATTTGTGTATACGATGCTAAATTTGGATGGACAAAGGATCAACACCTAGGAAAAGAATTTTATGGTGATTTTGGAGCTTTTGATGTAGAACTAACATTTGCATCAAATTATGTAGTTGATGCTACAGGTTTCTTATTAAATAGAAATGAAGTTTACCCTAAAGAATTAAGAGAAAAATTAGATGTAACAAATTTTAAAGATAAACCATGGAACAGCCTTCCATCTGTAATTACAGAATATAAAGAAGGAGAAACAAAAACATTTAAATTTCATGCAGAAAATGTTCATGACTTTGGGTTTACAGCAGATCCAACATACAGAATTGGAGAAAAATGGTGGGAAGATAAAGTTAGTTATTCTCTAGTTCAAGAACCTCATTGTAGTAAATGGCAAAATGCTGCTGACTACTCTGCTCAATGTATTCAAATCTTCTCTGAAGATTTTGGTAGATATACTTATCATAAAATGATTGTAGCTGATGCTAGAGATGGTATGGAATACCCAATGATGACATTAGATGGGGGATCTGACCCTGGATACAGAGGATTATTAGCACATGAAATTGGGCATAACTGGTTCTACGGTCAAGTAGGTAATAATGAAACTTATAGAGCTTTATTAGATGAAGGGTTTACACAATTCTTAACAGCTTGGGCTTTAATAAAAATTGATGGAGATACTCTTGTAGAACACACTCCTCATTCTAAATATGCTCAAAAATTTAATAAGCCTGTTAAAGCAATTGACAGCAGAGTATATTTCGCCTATATTAATGATGCTACAAAACAAAATGACCCTGTAATTTCTACTCACTCAGATTGTTTTAATGGAGCACTAAGACATGGTGGTGGTTACAGACATGTATATTATAAAACTGCTGCAATGTTATACAACCTTCAGTATGTACTAGGAGATGAGCTTTTCTTAAATGCAATGAAACATTATTTTGAAACTTGGAAAATTGCACATCCTTACAATGAAGATTTTAGGGATGCAGTTATTCAATATACAAAAGTAGATTTAAACTGGTTTTTTGATCAATGGTTAGATACTGATAAAAGAATTGACTACGCTGTATCTCATAAAAAGAACAAGATTACTCTTACTAGAAAGGGAAGAATGCAAATGCCTATCGACTTTACAGTTGTAGCTAATGATGGAACAACACACGATTACCATATTCCTAACCACTGGTTTACAAAAGAAACAGAAGCCAAAGTACTTCCAAAATGGCATGCTTGGGACTTACTTCAACCTACATATGAAGTAGCTGTAAATATTCCTTCAGGAATAAAAGAAGTAATAATAGATCCAACAAACAGATTGGCAGATTCATATATGCCTGACAATAACTCTAAATGTAATGTTAGCTATTCTTTTGACCATAAGTTATACCAATATCCTGATTGGAAAAACTATGAAGTAAAATACAGTCCAGATGTATGGTGGAACAACTATGACGGAGTAAAAGTAGGGCTAAACCTAAAAGGAGGATATATGAGACACCATCACCTATTTAATGGAAGTATCTGGCTAAATACTGCTGCATTGCAAAAAGAAGATATTATTAATGCTGATGAGCATGATGCTTTTTCTTATAGATTAAACTACAATACTAACTTAGATAGAATTGCTTTACATACTAAGTTAAAAGTAAATACACAATTCCTTGCTGGCTTACATACTAACAAACTAGGTATTGAAAAATCAGATAAGAGTGGGAATAATAAATTAAGTGTAAGTCTTTTATCATTATACAGAACTAATGACAACTACCTAATAAATAGTGGTTGGGATTTAGAAAAAATGAATAATAGAATTGATGTAAGTATTGAACATAAGTACGATTACAGCTATGGTAAAGGTAGTATAAACTTATCTTTACAATCATCAGCCCTAGGAAGTAATTATGACTACAGTAAATTAACACTTACAGCAAATAATAAAAACAAACTAGGAAAGCTTAAAATAAATACAAGAACATTCTTACAACTAGGAGCAGGAAGTAACTGGGCTGAGGAAAGTAAACTAGGTTTAGCTGGTGCTAATAATGAGGAAATGATGGACTCTAAATTTACTAGAGCTGAAGGAATCATATCAGCTGATATGATGGGATACACTGCTAGTACAGGTAATTTCCACCAAGCAGGAGGTTTAAACCTAAGAGGATATACTGCTTATTTAGCTCCAGAATTTAATGATGATGGATCTGTAAAATCATACAATTATAACGGAACAAGTGGAGCTGCTTTTAATACAGAAATTGATTTTACTGCCTACTTACCTTATATAGTACGCAGATTGAATATTGCATCTTATATTTTTGCTGATGCAGGTATTATTAGTAATGAAACATTAAGTACAAAAAATTACCAAGATGCTTTTAGTGATTTAAGAGCTGATGCTGGAATTGGATTTACATATACTTTAAGAAACTTTGGCCCTTTAGAAGCTGTAAAACCATTAACAATACGATTTGATATGCCACTTTTCTTAAATAGACCACCAGCAACAGATAGTGATTTCACACAAATGAGATGGTTAATTGGAATCAATAGAGCATTATAATAAATGAAAAAAATTATAGTAACAGGAGGTGCAGGTTATATAGGTTCACATACAGTTATTGAATTAATTGATGCAGGCTACACTCCTATTATTATTGATAATTTATGTAATACTTCAATAAAAAACCTTAAAGGAATTGCTCAAATTACTGAAGTACAGGTAAAATGGCACAATGTAGATTGCACTAAAAAAGCTGCAATGGACAAAGTATTTTCTGAAGAAGGAAATATTGAAGGTGCTATTCATTTTGCAGCCTACAAAGCAGTAGAGGAATCTGTACAGAACCCTCAAAAGTATTATGATAATAATATTGGATCATTAGAGGTACTCCTTAAATGTATGAAAGAAAATAATGTTAACAATATCATTTTTTCTTCTTCCTGTACAGTATATGGTATGCCTGATATTTTACCAGTTGATGAGAGTGCTCCTTTTAAAAAGGCTGAATCTCCTTATGGTGAAACTAAGCAAATTTGTGAAGAAATGCTAGAAGAGAACACCTCTAATAGTGTTGCTTTAAGATACTTTAATCCTATTGGTTCTCACTCTTCTTCATTAATTGGAGATTGTTCTGCTGACAGACCAAGTAATTTAGTTCCTATTATTGCAGAAGTAGCAATTGGAAAGCGTAAGAAGATAACTGTCTTTGGTGATGATTACAATACTCCTGATGGAACTTGTATTCGTGACTACATTCATGTTGTTGATTTAGCAAAATCACATGTAAAAGCTATGGACTTTATAATCAATAACCCAGGAAAACATGCTTTTAATGTTGGGACAGGAGTTGGAGTAAGTGTACTAGAAGCCATAAAAGCATTTGAAGGTAGTAATGACTTAAGTATAAACTATGCTATTGGCCCAAGGCGTAATGGTGATATTGAGCAGATTTATGCTAACGGGAACTTAGTAAAAGAAAAATTAGGCTGGGAAGCCAAAGAAACCTTAGAACAAGCTATGCTATCCGCTTGGGAATGGGAGAAAAGAAAATAAGCTGTTAAATTTTAAACTAGTGCTTAAATATTAGAGGTGTTAACTATTGATTTATACAAATTAATTATCCCTTTTGTTTTTTCAATAATTACCTTTCTACTTCTCAAGCTTAAAACTATGTTTTTATTAATCTGCTGTTCTTCTTTTGTTAATGCTTTTCCTATTAACTTATAATCTTTCTTTAAATCAAAAATAATAACCCCTTCAGCTTTCAAAAAACTATATGTTGGAGATTTACTATTAAGGAATACTCTCATCCCTTGATATAGAGACATAAATATATTTGCCAAGGCTTGTTGTCTTATATGATACATAATTACGGTATTACATGAAGCCATTAAGGCTCTATAATCCTCTAATGGCATAAACTGCTCAATAGGGTAAAAATTATCTTTAAAGTTCCTTCTTCCTTCAGAAATAATAGTTGCTTTATAAGCATTATAATCATAAGCTCCATAACTGAGTGGAACAAGGATTTTTCTATTTGTATTTCTAATAATTTCAAAAACATCAAGATGATTATTAGATGAAGTTGCAGAGTTTCCTATTAAAACTGAATCTCCTAAAGTTATATTCTTAAATTCATCAAAATTATTGATACCGTAATTATAGTCTAGATATTCTGCATTCAATTTAAATTCCTTCTTTACTATAGCATACTCATTAGGTAAAACAGTAATAACATAATTAACTAATTGTAATAATTTAAGTTCCTTGCTTAAAGGTTTTACTCTGTATTTTAGCAAATGATAAAAATTAAATAAATATGATTTTTTAAGGAGTTGAACTAAACTTTTTTCCCTAATAGTATTTGTTAATGGTTCAAAAATATTTTGATTATTAATATGATCATACATATCTGACCCCCAAACAGACCATATAACCTTAATATGAGGAGGTTTATTTTTTAGAATAAAAAGCTTTAAAGGTGTAAGGAAATGGATAACCAACAATTGACAATCTTTATAAACTAAATCTAAATTTACTTTATAACTTGAATCTGGAAACATTACAACATCTTGTGTTCTAGAAACATATCTAAGATTCTCATTATTCGAAAAAACAATATATTTATTTGTTCCAGCTGATGATGCACTCTCAAAATTCTCAATAGTAATATCAACAAATTTTTGATCCTCAAATAAATGAACTATCATAATTACAATTCCTAAAGATTATTACTAACGGGGAGACCTAAAAGGTACTCCTGACATTTTTCCTTGATATTCTTTTTTCCATTTTGCTGGAACTCCAACATAAACTCCAGACTTTTCGACAGTACCACCTAGCACCCCTCCAGAACCAACTAAAATAATATCATTAATAGTACAACCAGCAGATAAAACAGCACTAGAGCCAAAGAAACAATCATCACATATTTTAACTCCACCTCCTAAAGAAACATTATTAGCAAAATGATTATTTTTTCCAATAATACAACCATGACCTATTAAAGTACCATGAGCCATACAAGTTCCTTCACCAATAATTGTGTTTTCATTGGCTGATCCTCTAACAATAGTAACATTAGAACCAATTCTGCAATGCTCCTCTATAATTACACCACCTAATTGATGTAAATACACTCTATCCTCATTATCCCATACCCACATCACACCCTCAGCCCCAATAACAGTATTAGCCTCTATAATAACATCTGATTTAATCTCTGTTTCGGCATAAACAACAACATTAGGATGAATAATAACATTATCATTAATTATACATTTTCCTATAACACTACCCTTTCCTATGGTAACATTTTTCCCAATAACTGCATCTTTATGTAAATAATACCCTTCAACAAATTCTAATTTATCATTTTCTAAATAATCTTTTTTATATTTTTCTGATAATTTATAAAAATCTAATTGAGGGTCTTGACTTGGAATAAGATCAACCTTATTTAAGCTAGGTTTAAAATTAGGTTTACATAATAAAGTGCAATTTTCCAGATGCTTTACATCTTCTTCATTATCTCCAACATAATAAACAATAGCACCATCACTAGCATTTTGCAAAACAGATAAATATTGTTGTTCTAACACTTTTATTTATTTTTTCTTGAAGAATTTAGCTGGACTTCCTATCCATATTTCATTATCAGGAATATCCTTATTAACAAAAGACATAGACCCTGTTGTAGAATTATCTCCAATTTTTATTCCATGATGTAATACTGAGTTTGTTCCTATAAAACAATTTTTCCCAATATGTGCACCACCAATCTGAACTTTTCCTGAATCTAAATTATTTGTCATAACTCTAGGGCATACGTATGTACCATCTCCTACTCTACACCCTCTTGCTAGGATAGAATCATACCTTAAAGTTACATTGTTCCCAATTATACAATCACCAGAAGTAGAAACTCTTGAATCAATATAACAATCGCTTCCAATTATTGTGTTCTCTCTTAACTCAACAAAATTTTTGATAACTGTGTTATCTCCTATTTCAACACCTGCCTCAATAACAACATAACTACCTATTTCAACATTTTTTCCAATCTTTGCTTTACTTGATATCATAATCTATTCGTTTATATATTATTAATTAATATTTCTATAATTTTTTTCTGTTGTTTAGTATCTAAATCTGGATATATAGGCAAACATAATATTCTACAACTTATATCTCTAGATACTGACATAAATTGCTCAGGCTTAATATAAGCTAAAGTATCCAAAGAAGGATAAAAATACCTTCTTGGGTAAATGTCATTTTTATTCAACTCCTTTTGTACTTTTAACAATTGCGCTTCACTTTCCAAAACAATTGGAAAATAGCTATAGTTTAAAGAAACATCTTTATGTACCTCCTGGAATTGTACAACTCCTAATAGTTCTTTTTTATACAATTCAAATACGTTACGCCTTCCTTCACTTATCGCCTCCATCTCATCCAACACACACAAACCCATAGCTGCTTCAAACTCATTCATCTTAGCATTTGTTCCCAGTTCAGGAATAGATTCAGCATTTTCAATACCAAAATTTATAAGATATCTTGCTTTCTCAACTAAGCTATCATCATTAATAATTAATGCTCCTCCCTCAATTGTATGAAATAACTTTGTAGCATGAAAACTTAGGGTTGAAATATCTCCATAATTTAAAATGCTTTCTCCTTCATACTTTAGCCCAAAAGCATGTGCAGCATCATATATTACCTTTAAATTGTGCTTTTTAGCTATTGCGGCTATTTCTTTAACTTCACAAGCGTTCCCAAATACATGTACAGGTACAATAGCACTTGTATTGTCAGTTATAGCTGCTTCAATATTATTTACATCAATATTTAATGTCTTAGAATCAATATCTGCATATATTGGATTAAAACCATTAATAACAAGTGAACTCGTAGTTGCTACAAAACTAAAAGGGGTTGTAATAACATCCTCTTTAATTCCTAAAACCCTATATGCAATTTCTAAAGCAATTGTTCCATTAGATACTAATACAATATTCTTTACTCCCAAATATGCTGCTAACCTTTTTTCTAAAGATTTTACCATCGGACCATTATTTGTAACCCAACCATTAGCATAAATTTCATCTACATACTTTTTGTACTTTTCTTTATTAGGTAAATATGTTTTTGTTACATTTATCATATGCTTAGCACCTTATTATCGCAGCTCACTATCACCTTCAATATAACAACAGTATTATTCTGCTTAAAAAAGAATTATAAATCTATTCATCTAGATTAAAAATTCCCTTATTCTTAATGCAAATCTATGATATTTTATTGATATTTGCCATAAGCTGATGATTATTAATCGAAGCGACTTAGTAAATTGAACTAAAGATAATAATCGTGTATAACTTCCAAAAAATCAAAAGAAAATATTATCCTTTATATATTCTTTTAATAAAGAAAATATTTTTCAACTCAAAGGTAAACCCAAGACCATTATTTATTTTAGGTAATCCAAAAAGTGGAACAACTGTTATTGCAAACCTTTTAAGTAAAGCAACAAAAAAAACCTTAACTTCTGATATTAAAAGTTCAATAAAGTATGTTACTTTAAAGCTTGATTTTAAATTATTAGATTTTAGTGAATTCATAAAAAAACACAGATATGAATTTTCTAAAGATATTATTAAAGAACCATCACTCTCTTTTTATACTGATGAACTAATAAAAGAGTTTCCAGAAGCAAAATTCATTTGGATAGTCAGAAACCCTCATCAGAATATTAGAAGTATCTTAAATCGACTAAAAATTCCTGGAAACTTAAAGAAAATTAACTTTGATGATTTTCTTGAACTAAAGAAAACCCCTGCTTGGAAAGTAAATCTACAATCAAAAATGTATGGACATCAAAGCTCTAACTACATTGAGGCTATGGCTTTTAGATGGAATTATGCTATTAATATTTACAAAAAAAATAAAGACAAAATAATACTGATTAAATATGAAGACTTTCTATCAGACAAGAAACAATTTATCGATAGTCTAGCATTCAATTTAGATATCAACCTAAAAGAGAGTATTGATGACTATCTTAACGTACAATATCAACCTAAAGGAAATGCGAATTTAGATTTAAATGATTTTTTTGGAATAGAAAACTACAACATTATAAAAGAGATTTGTGAAGAAAATATGAAAGAACTAGGGTACTAATTCTTATTTAGTCCTAAACTTCTTTTCTACTGTACCATCATAATAAATATAAAATAGCAATCCTTTTTCCTTAATACTTACTTCCTCTCCTAACATATTAACTACCCTTAGCAATATTTTTTCTTTATGTACAGGTAAGTCATCTACAGCTGAAGGGATACAGTTTGTATTACAGTTAGAATAACTATTATACATACCTGTTCCATTTCCAGGATCAATACAAGCCCCATTAATACAATTCCAAGTTGCATTAGAACTAATCAAAGGCATACTATCACACAAAGTATAAATTTCAGCAACACTTAATGCTCTTTCCCAAAAAGAAAAATCGTCCATAGTTCCCCAATTATAATGAACCGCCCCTGCAGCAGTATTATGATCCATCCTCCCTAAAGTTCCTGCAGCAGTATTAGAATACGCAATATTAAGAGGGCCTGTTCCTGAACTATATACTGCTCCCACATCATTACAATTAATATATAAAGCCATATTATTTGCCGAATAAGCTACTCCAGCAAAATGATACCAGATACCAGTATCAACAGGAAACTCAATTGCATTATAGGCTCTTCTATTCTGAGGATTACAACCACCTATACCTCCTCCATAAGCAATACCTAAATAACCTTGATTATTTACTCTCATCCACACTCCATGATAATTATTTTGCAGAAAGTCAGTTGCAGAAAACCTAGTCTTAGCTATGTCTATTACTTTTAACTTTGCCCAAAAAGCAAAGGTCATAGGGAAGTCTGGTTTTAAAGTGTCATTCAAAGGAAAATCAATATAATCATCTACCCCATCAAAATAATAAGCTGAATTAGGAACCCCATGTCTATCAGGAACTGAAGTTACCCCAGAAGGAATTCCATGAAAATCATTACCACTTAAATCATTAGCGTTACCATTCATAGGATAATACAGCAATAAACTATCTGTAATATTCTGTGCACTTGCTGTACACACTAAGAAACTAAAAGTAATAAGTAAATTTCTCATAGTATTAATGTTTATTCAATTCTAGTTTTCTTTTCTACTGTACCATCATCATAAATATAAAATAGCAATCCTTTCTCCTTAATACTTACTTCCTCTCCTAATATATTAACTATTTTCAATAGAACCTTCTCCTTATTTATAGCTACACCATTTACTACTGTAGGCTTGCAAATAGCTTGACAAGATAATAAGCTATTATATTGTCCTGTTCCATTTCCAGGATCAACACAAACATTATTAACACAATCCCAAGTACTTGGAGGCATTATACACTCTAGCTGACAACTAGCAGAATCTGCATAAGCACCGCTAGCATTTCCTAAATCAATACAAGTGCCATTTACACAATCCCAACTAGAAACAGCTACGGCTGCGCTATCACATAAAGACAAAATCTCTACTTGACTCAACGCCCTATTCCAATACCTAAAATCATCCATAGAACCCTGAAGATACATTGGAGAGCCAGCACCATCATTTCTTCCTAAATTACCAGGCGCATAATTTGTATAAGCAATAGTGGTAGGTCCTGTTCCTGAATGGTAAACTGCCTGTGCATCAATACAATCAATATACAAATCCATATTTGTTGCTGAATGAATCACTCCAACAATATGATACCATACCCCTGGAACAACAGTAGCATTTGTTGATTTAAATGTTATTCTATTCCCAGGGTTACAAAACCCATTACCACCATTTATACTTATTTGTAAATTACCTACATCATCAACAGCCATTCCAATTCCAAAATAATCATTTACTATATAATCAGTGTTAATAATTATATTTAAAGGAGATAATAATAAATCTAAATTAATCCAACACGAAATAGTTAAAGGGTATGAGGGTTTTAAAGTAGATGTAACTGGGAAATCAATATAATCATTTACTCCATCAAAATAATAGGCAGCATTAGGGTTTCCAAAACGGTCAGAAACTAAAGTTGCTCCATTAACTGTTCCATGGAAATTATTACCACTAACATCATTAGCATTAGCATCCATAGGATAATGCAACAACAAACTATCCGTAATATTCTGTGCACTTGCCGTACACACAAAAAGGCTTAAAACAACAAGTAAATTCTTCATAATCAAATAATTTTAGAACACAAGTATAAGAAAAAATCTACTAAAAACCTAACTTCTTAATTATATCATCTGCAATTTTATTAATGTCCTCCGATAATTTTAACCAAAAAAGAATAGGGAAAAACAACAAACAAACAAATGCAGAACGCCAAATAAGATCAAAGTATATTATTCCACTTATAGGTATTAAATTACTTAACAAATATATACTTAAAAGCAAAAGTAAAGTATACACTGTTTTAATACTAAAAGGATGCATACCCATCTTTATCTTTATCAAAATTAAACGAATAAGGTTAAATAATAATACAGACAATGCAGTAGCTACAGCTGCACCGTTAATACCATAAATTGGTATCAGAATATAATTACTAACAATAGTAATTAACACTAACAGTATATTTGTATACAAATCATATTTATAATATTTTGAATTTGTAATAACAGCTCCATTTACCCCAACAGCCCCACTTAATAACTGAGCTAAACCTATAAAAAACACTACCCATTTACCATAAGAAAACTTCTCAGGCAATACACTAAAAATATCATCTATATTAATCCAAACACATAAAAAGAAAAGCCCTCCAATTATCAATTGGTTTATAGCCGACTTATAATAAATTGTTTGTATTTGCTTAAAATTTTGTTCTTCCCAAGCTTTAGCTAATAAAGGAACTGAAATCGAAATAATAGATTTACCAGGCACTTTAATTACATTACCAATATAAAAGGCAAGGGTATAAAAGGCAACATTTTCCAAGTCAAGCAAAGCACCAATCATTATCATATCCAAACGACTAACAAGCATTACAGAACCTCCCCCCAACAAAACATAAACTCCGTAAGTTAACAGTTCTTTTAACTTTAGTTTTTTTAATCCTATAACTAAAACCAAGTTCCCTTTATAAGCTTGAAAAAGAAACAAGGTTAATAACTTTACAGCATACCCTGCTACATAAAATTTTAAAAAAGCACTAAAATCAATAATTTTAAATCCATGGAGTAGTAAAATTATTAAACTATAAGATTTTAAGAAAATTTCATTTAGAAAAATTGGAGTTGAAGCATCTAAATAAGAACGAGAAATAGCCGATAAAACATCATAAAAGCTAATAAAAAACACTAGCACCAGAATATAAGAGAAGTACTGCTGCAATAAAAGGCTTGCATTTAACAGAGAAAACAATTCTTCTTTAAAGAGAACATAAGCTAATGTTGTAATTATAAAACCAAATAATAAAGTAATTAAACTTAAGAAATACAGTTGTCCTTTTTCTATAGTAGCAGGAAAAAATCGTGTAAATGTTTTAGGCATGCCTAAACTAGAAAAAGTACCAACAACTGTTGCATAGGCAACTAAGACAGTAACTAAACCCCAATGTTCAGGTTGTTCCTCAAATACACGAGGGTAGATAAGTATTGTATTTATAGCACCTATTGCAATTCCTATATAGAAGCTTATAGAGTTTTTTATACTTTGATTTCTAACAACTCCCATTAATCTAAAGTATTTAACAGTTTTACTAATTTATAAGTTAGACTTTCCCTTGAAAACTTATCTATATTTTTAAATTCAAAACTTCCTCTGTGATTAAATAATGTTAAAATAACATTCTTTAGATTAGTCTCATCATATGAAAAATATTTCCCAGAATTTATTTTTTCAATAAGCTTTTGAGAATCACTTCCTTTTGGACCAAAAGCTAAAATTGGTTTTTGAGCTGCAAAATATTCAAATATTTTACCAGGGTAATTTCCAATCCCACTACTAGAGTTAAACAATAATAATAAAAGCACATCAGTATTATTATATTGCTCTAAAACATTAGCATGAGAAAGGTATCCTAAATACTTTACTTTACTTTTTAAATAGGTATAAGATTCAATTTCATTCAGAGCTTCATTATCAATATTCCCTGACAAATGAATTTCTAATTTAGCATTAAAATCTTTATCTTCTTTACATAAATCAGCTAATACTTTCCAAAGATTTTTAGGATTTCTTAAGTGGTTTAACAAACCATAATGACCAATAACAAATTTATCATTTGTTTTAGGTTTTAGCTCAAAATCATCTGCATCATATCCATTTGTAATTAATTCCACTCTTTTAGCTCCTAAACGTTTCAAATCCTTTTTCCAAGTCTCACTTACAGCTAAAGTTACATCTGCTGTTTGCAATACCTCGTTTTCTAAATCTTTATGTTTTTTTCTTGACGAGTCAGTAAGATGAAATTCATTAAGTAAATCTAGTTCACTCCAAGGGTCACGAAAATCAGCAATCCATTTTAAGTAAGGCATAGCCTTTTTTAGTCTTAGTCCGATTAAATGCATAGCATGTGGAGGCCCTGTAGTAACAATATGTTCTACCCCTTCCTCTTTAATCTTTTTAAGTAAGAAATTTACTGAAGGTCTCACCCAATATACTTTAGGGTCAGGAATAAATACATTTCCTCTCACCCAGTTTAATATTTTATTTTTAAGTGAATCTTTATTTGAGATTACACCTGAGCTTTGTGCTTTCTCTCCCTTTCCAAATAACTTATCTTTTAATGCATAAGGCTCCCATATAGATGTTTTCCATATCTCTGCTTCAGAAGGGATATCTCTTAATAATTCTTCATCTACAGTATTACCATAAGGGTTTTCTGGTGTATAAATGATTGGTTTCCAATTGCTCTTAGGTAAATATTTTGCAAACTTTAACCACCTCTGCACTCCAGAACCTCCTGTTGGAGGCCAGTAGTAAGAAATGATTAATACTTTCTTCATTATGACTTAAGCTCCTTATAAGAAACAAATAACAGTAACAAAACTAAAATAGCTGAAGAAGCAAGAGCAATATTCTCCCCTAAAGTATAAGAATCTGATTCAAACTTAAATTCAACCACATGTTTTCCTTGTGGAATTTGTAAACCTCTAAGCACATAATTTGTTCTAAAATGAGGTTTTAACTCACCATCAATATAAGCATTCCAGCCTTTATCATAATAAATTTCAGAAAATACTGCAATCCCATCCACTGCTGAGCTTGAATTATATTTTAAATAATTTGGCTGATATTCAACTAATGATATAGTAGTATTTGTATTATTTAATCCTTTAATAAGCTGCTCAGAAAATCTAGCATCAACAATAGCAGTATTCCTAGCATCTAATCCAGTTAAGGCTGCTATTTCTGCATTAGCATCTGGAACAATATTTATTGTATTTACAAACCATGCATTACCTAATGCCCCAGGGTTTTGTTGTACTTGTCCTTTTGGGGTAATAAAATACTTTGTGTTCAACATATTTAAAACTGACATATTACCTTTTGAAATATGGTTTTCAATAAGTTCCTGATAACGCTTTAATTTAGCACCATGGTACCCTCCAATTGATTTATGAAAATACGAAGTACTTGCATCATTAAAAGTACTTACGCTCTGATTAAACACTCTATAATTAGGATCTGTATCTCTTAATATTTGTTGGTCGGCAGCTGTTTTAATAAAAGGTCGTTCTACCTTATTCTTTCTAGCAAAATGATCCTCATTTAAATAACGTTTATTTACAGTCCACATATCAGTTAGCACCAATATTCCCACAATAAGAATAGCATATCTACTACTTAATTTGTTCTTTAAGAAGAACCATAAAACTCCAAAAGTTAAAGAAATAAAAATAAAAGAACGCCATGCATCAGCACTTAATAAACCTGCCCTATCAATTTGTAATGCATCTACTGGCCAACCATTTTTTGCTAAGTTAGCATCTTGTCCCCCAACAAAATCGAAAAACAATGATGGCATTAATGCAAAAACTAAAGTTATTCCTCCAGTAATATAAAAAGCCAATTGTAAGGATTTCTTTTTCTTAGGATTATCAGTACCTGAAACTAAGAACTTATCTAGAGCAATAAAACCTAAAAGAGGTAATGTAAACTCTGCAATTACCAAAATCATTGATACTGCTCTAAACTTATTATATCCTGGAAAATACTCTAAGAAGAAATCTGTTAATGGCATAAAGTTCTTACCCCACGCTAACATTATTGATAAAATAGTAGCAAGTAATAACCATACCCTCATCTCTGATTTTACAAAAATTAATCCTAAAATAAATAAGAATATTACTATTGAACCCGCATAAGTTGGTCCAGAAGTAAAAGGCTGATCCCCCCAGTATAAAGGCAATTGTTTAATTAATTGCTTTGCATTCGGAGCTCTTTTTATTGCTTTATAAGTTTCCGAATCTGTTGTTAATGCTCCCTGTGATGCCCCACCATGGAAATTAGGAATTAAAAGGGTCATTGTTTCAGAAACACCATAACTCCAAGAAGTTGCATAATCCTTATCTAGCCCTGATGTTTTGTTATCTATATTATTAGTTAATTCGGATTTCCCTCTAGTACTTTCCTTTACATACTCCATTGTAGTAATTAAACGACTTGCAGCAGTACCAAACGCAAATATTGCTGCAACTACCAAAACAGCTGATCGTTTAAAAAAGTTAGTCAAATTCTTACTTTTAAAATCCTTAATAAATTGAACTATAGCAATAAGAATAAGTATCAAGACTAAGTAATAAGTTATTTGTAAATGATATGCATAAAGCTGTAGTGACACAGCAAAGGCTGCGAGAACCCCTCCTAACAGTAAGCGTCCACTATTGTAAGTATATAATACCGCTGCAACTACCATTGGAACATAAGCTATTGCATGCGCTTTAGTCATATGACCAGCCTGAATAATAATAAAGAAATAAGAAGAAAATGCAAAAGCAATTGCACCAACAATAGCAAGCCTGTAATCAACTTTTAAAGAAAGTAAGAGAATATAAAATCCTAAAAGATACAGAAATAACATATTTGCAGGCCTAGGAATTCCTAATGAAATTGCTTTTGCAAAATAAGGCATCACATTAGTATTTGCCTTTGTTGAAATTTGATACGCTGGCATTCCTGAAAACATAGCATTAGTCCATAAAGCCTCTTTACCTGTTGCCTTTCGATAATCATTTACTTCTTTACTCATACCTTTATGGTTAGTAATATCAGGCATGTCTAACATTTTACTTTGTAGTAGTGGTGAAAAATAAGTAAAAGAAATACCCACAAATAATAGTATTACTATCAAATGTGGGCTTAGTTTTTTAAATTGTTCCATAAGTTAATTTTTATTCCTCTATCTCCTCGAAATCTACATATTCACCTACATTATTGGAGTTAGTGCTTTGATTTTTTTTAGTTTTTTCAAGAGTAACTTTTCCCTCCTCCTGTTTTGGATTATAGTTTTGTTGCTGTTGATTAAACTGTTGTTGAAAACGACTTTGCATCTTGTTAGCAAAGCGTTTCATTAATATAGGTGCTAATAAACGACTTAATATCTTTATTAAATAAGAAATAAAGAAAAACCAAAATAAGAATTTTACCAAACCTACTAACATATTATCTACTTAAATATAAATTTCTTTCAGAATATACTTTTGTAAAGTATTCATCTTTTAAATCATCAATAAAATAAATAGCCTCACCTGTTGATTTCATCTCAGGGCCTAACTCTTTATTTACATTTGGAAACTTATCAAACGAGAATACAGGAACCTTTATTGCATACCCCTTTTTAGTAGGGTTAAAATCAAAATCAGTTACTTTATTTTCACCCAACATAACCTTAGCAGCATAATTAACATAAGGTTCGTCATAGGCTTTTGCGATAAAAGGGACTGTTCTTGAAGCTCTTGGGTTTGCTTCAATTACATATACTATTTCATCTTTAATAGCAAATTGTATATTTATTAAACCAACCGTTTCTAAAGCAACAGCAATTTTATTTGTGATATCTATCATTTGCTGACGCACATTATCACTTAAGTCAAATGTTGGCAATACTGCATATGAATCACCAGAATGAATACCACAAGGCTCAATATGCTCCATCATTCCTATTATGCGCACATTTTCACCATCACAAATTGCATCAGATTCAGCCTCAATTGCTTTATCTAAGTAATGATCTAACAGCACCTGATTACCAGGCATATCTTTTAATAAGTTTACAATATGGTGCTCTAGTTCTTGCTCATTAATTACAATTTTCATCCCTTGCCCACCAAGTACATACGATGGTCTTACAAGAATTGGGAAATTTAAGTCTTTAGAAATTTCAAGTGCTTCTTCAGCAGTTTCAGCAACAGCAAACTTAGGAAACGGAATATCATGCTCTAAAAGTAATTTTGAGAATCTACCTCTATCCTCTGCTACATCAAGAGCGTTGTATGAAGTCCCCATAATTTTAATACCATAACGCTCCAATTTTTCAGCTAATTTTAAGGCTGTTTGCCCTCCTAATTGAACAATAACACCCTCTGGTTTTTCATGACGAATAATATCATAGATATGCTCCCAGAATACAGGTTCAAAATATAGTTTGTCTGCAGTGTCAAAATCAGTTGAAACTGTCTCAGGGTTACAATTAATCATAATAGTTTCGTAACCACATTCCTTAGCTGCCAACACCCCATGCACACAAGAATAATCAAATTCAATTCCTTGTCCAATACGGTTAGGTCCTGAGCCTAAAACAATAATTTTCTTCTTATTACTTACCTCACTTTCGTTTTCAGCAAACTGATTTCCATCAACTTCCTTTAACATTTCAAAAGTAGAATAATAGTAAGGTGTTTCTGCTTTAAACTCAGCAGCACATGTATCAACTAATTTATAAACCCTTTTAATATTCTCATTGTTACGTTTATCATAAACAGCACTCTCCATACAACTTACTAGATATGCAATTTGCCTGTCAGCATAACCTTTCATTTTTGCTTCTAAAAGCAAATCATTAGGAATAGAGTCAATTGTATATTTTTCAATCTCCTTTTCCAAAACTACCATCTCTTCAATTTGATGTAAGAACCAATAGTCTATTTTTGTAATTTCGTGAATTTTTTTAGTAGGGATACCAATACGCATAGCATCATATACTCTAAAAATTCTATCTCCACTTGCATGTTTTAATTCATACAATATCTTATCTTGATCTGTTTTTCCTTTTCCATCAGCGCCTAAACCATTACGACTTATTTCTAATGATTGGCAAGCTTTTTGTAAAGCCTCTTGAAAAGAACGCCCAATAGACATTACCTCTCCAACTGATTTCATTTGTAAACCTAGTTCAATATTTGAACCTTTAAATTTATCAAAATTCCACCTAGGAATCTTAACAACAACATAATCTAAAGTAGGTTCAAAGAATGCAGAAGTTGATTTTGTAATTTGATTATCTAACTCATCTAAAGTATATCCTATAGCTAATTTACTTGCAATTTTTGCAATTGGATAACCTGTAGCTTTAGATGCCAATGCTGATGATCGAGAAACTCTAGGATTTATCTCAATAGCAATTATATCCTCAGTATCATCTGGATTTACAGCAAACTGAACATTACATCCTCCAGCAAAATCACCAATAGAACGCATCATTTTTATTGCCATATTACGCATGCGTTGATAAGTAGTATCAGCTAAAGTCATAGCTGGAGCAATAGTAATTGAATCTCCAGTATGAATCCCCATCGGATCTAGGTTCTCAATATTACAAATAATAATAACATTATCATTATCATCACGTAAAAGCTCAAGCTCATACTCTTTCCAACCCAATACAGCCTTATCAATAAGTACCTCATGTATAGGAGAAGCATGTAAACCTTTTGATAATAAATCCTCAAACTCTTCTTTAGTGTGTACAAACGCTGCTCCACTCCCTCCTAAAGTAAAAGAAGGTCGAATAACTAACGGAAAACCTAATTCCTGAGCTATTTCTTTTCCTTCTAAAAATGAAGTAGCAATACGAGCAGGAGCAACAGGAATATCAATCTTATCCATTAACTTTCTAAACTGTTCTCTATCTTCAGTAATATGAATAGCTGCAATATCTACACCAATAATATCCACCCCATATTTCTCCCATATTCCCTTCTCATCAGCATCAATGCATAAGTTAAGAGCTGTTTGTCCTCCCATTGTAGGCAGCACTGCATCAATATTTCTTTCTTCTAAAATTTCAACAATTGAAGCAGTTGTAAGTGGCTTTAAATAAATATTATCTGCTACTACCTTATCTGTCATAATAGTTGCAGGATTAGAATTTATCAATGATACTTCAATCCCTTCCTCACGTAATGAACGAGCAGCTTGAGAACCTGAATAATCAAACTCACAAGCTTGACCGATTACAATAGGACCACTTCCTATGATAAGTACTGATTTTAATGAATTATTTCTTGGCATAGTTATATTTATGTAGTGTGCGAATGTACGCTTTTTTGTTACTTTTATTAATACTGTTTTATTAATAGATATTAACAGAAAAAAACAGTTAATACCTAAAAAAAGGGTGTTGCAAAAGCAACACCCTTATTATCAATATTAGATATTATTATTTATGACCAATCTCGTCAGAAACTGTTAAACGCTTTCTTCCTTTAGCTCTTCTTCTTGCTAATACTTGTTGTCCATTAGCAGTTGACATACGATCCATGAAACCGTGTTTGTTTTTTCTTTTTCTGTTTGAAGGCTGAAATGTTCTTTTTGGCATAGCTTTATTTCTTTGTTATTTCTGGGCTGCAAATATAAAATCTTTTTTCTTTTTAAATTACTTTTTTATATGAAATTATTTTTATTCAATTCTAACCTTCTTTTCTACTGTACCATCATCATAAATATAAAACAGCAATCCTTTTTCCTTAATATTTACCTCCTCACCAAGGATATTAACAACTTTTAATAGTGTTTTTTCTCTATTTACATCCTGTTCATTTATTGCTGATGGAATACAATTCGTATTACAGTTAGAATAACTATTATATATACCTGTTCCATTGCCAGGATCAATACAAGCCCCATTAATACAATTCCAAGTTGCATTAGAACTAATCAAAGGCATACTATCACACAAAGTATAAATTTCAGCAACACTTAATGCTCTTTCCCAAAAAGAAAACTCATCCATAGCCCCCCAGTTATACATAGGTACGCTATTAGCATCCATTCTTCCAATTGTTCCTGATATATTATTAGAATAGACAACATTTGCAGGTCCTGTTCCTGAAGAAAAAGCAGCCGCTACATTATTACAATTGACATATAATTCCATATTGCTAGCTGAATGAATTATCCCCGTAAAATGATACCATATCCCTGTATCAACAGCAAATTCAGTAGCATGATAACTAACTCTATTCTGTGAATTACAACCATTCATTCCTCCACCAAAACCAATACCTAAATACCCAGAATTATTTGTATTCATCCATACACCATGATAGTTATTTTGAACAAAATCAGTATTAAAAAATCTATTCTTATATACACTTAAATCCTTAACCTTAGCCCAAAAAGCAAAGGTCATAGGAAAGTCTGGCTTTAAAGTATCATTTAAAGGAAAATCAATATAATCATCTACCCCATCAAAATAATAAGCTGAATTAGGAACTCCATACCTATCAGGAACTGAAGTAACTCCAGAAGGAGTTCCATGAAAATTATTACCACTTAAATCATTAGCATTACCATCCATAGGGTAATACAATAATAAACTATCTGTAATATTTTGAGATACCACTAACAAAGGAAGGGATATTAAAAGTAAGATAATTCTTTTTTTCATAGGTTTCTTTTATTGATTTCAAATATAAGAAAAAATATATTTGAAAAAAGTGACCAATATCCTTACAACAAAAAGCTTACCTTTGCTAAATGGAAAAATTACCAAAAATTGCAAAAAAAGGAGCTTATGTTATTAATGAAAAAGCAGGAAAAAAAGCTTTTTGCACCTGCGGATTAAGCACAAAAGACCCTTACTGCGATGGCAGCCATAAAGGAACTGGATTTAGTCCAGAAATAATTACACTTAATGAAGATAGAAAAATTGCATGGTGTGGCTGCAAACACTCTAACAAAGGAGCTTTCTGTGATGGATCACACAAAAAACTTTAATTAACTATATAATCTGTATTTTTTAAAATAAACCCTGCTCGTTCTGGTTTAAAAAATAATACATCCCAAAAGCCTTTATAATATATTTCTGTTGGGATGTGTTTGCCATTTACATAGTTCATATGTACTACCACATCCATATCTAAATCAATTAGCCAATGATTGTAAACAAACTTATACTCCCTATAAATCACATTAAAGTTTTCTTTATCAAAGAAAGAAACAATTTTTCTAATTAAAGCTTCTTCTTTTTCTTTCTCTGTCAACTCATCTTTTACTTTAACAGTAAAAACATAACAATCTTTACCATTATAGTTAGTATCGCTAATACTATACCTATAATATTGTTGCATACTAATATCAAAAATTGCTAGTTTTTTAGATACTCCTCCTTTACTTTGCTCTACACCATCTGTACCAATTGAAAAACCTACGGTTTTAGCATCTCGCATATTTTGGCTATCATTTTCATTTTTCTTTTCTGAAATTTTAAGACTTACAGCCACTGTGTCTTTAGGGAAAAAGACTTCATCAAAAGCCTCAAGAGTATAGTACTTATACTCTCCATTACGCTTAAAAAGCTTTCCTTTATCATATACAGAATCATTAACAATCCATGCTTCTTTCCCATTAGAATAATGCTTCCCCCACTTTTTAAGTATCCCTATTGAATTCCCTTTTTTATCAAATATATTCAATTCACTTTCATAATTATGACTATAATACCTAAGATGCTTAAAACCCATGTAGAAACTTGTGTCTTTTTTTACATAACCAATAAAATCCTCTACAGTAAATCCGTTATTTTCTTCTGATATTACAATATCATCTAAAAAAACAACAGGCATCAGAGTATCCTGAGCATAAAGCAAAGAAGAATGAAGAAAATAAAGAATAAAAAACCATCTTATCATAAAGGCAAATATAAAAAAAAGCCGACACCTAAGTGTCGGCTTTAGATCAGTAATTACACATAAGCCGGATTCTGTTCTCCAATAAAGGAGTGTTATCATTTATCTAGGATAATAGTTACCTATTACCTCAAGCTGCCTACCCCTCAGGAAAAAGCGAGTAACCTTTAAATCCTGATATACATGGCATTGCACTGCATAGAGTTTACCTGGTTTCACTACAGCCGAACTGTACTTGCTTTCTGTTGCACTTGTCCATACCTTACGGCAGATGGGGGTTACCCATTATGCTACTCTTTAGTGTCCGGACTTTCCTCTTCAATAAATTGAAGCGATAACATCAGTAATTACCGCTGCAAAAGTAATTAATAGATTTTAGATAATAGACTTTAGATAGTAGAGGATTAAATTAGTTACTTTTGCAACCATGAAATTTACACTACTAAAAGAAGATAAGCATTCCAAAGCACGATTAGGAAAAATTGAAACAGCACACGGGAAGATAAAAACGCCTATCTTTATGCCAGTAGGAACAGCTGGCACAGTAAAAGGAGTACATCAACATGAATTATTAGAAGACACTTTAGCTCAAATCATTTTAGGAAACACTTATCATTTATACCTAAGACCAGGACTTGATATTATTGAAGGAGCTGGAGGGTTACATAAATTTATTGGATGGGACAAACCTCTATTAACCGATAGTGGTGGCTACCAAGTATATTCCTTATCAGGAAGCAGAAAAATCACTGAAAAAGGCGTTAAGTTTCAGTCTCATATAAATGGAAGTTATCACTTTTTTACTCCTGAATATGCTATAGATGTACAAAGAACTATTGGTGCTGATATTATTATGGCTTTTGATGAATGTACTCCATACCCTTGTGATTATGATTATGCTAAACGCTCCATGCATATGACCCACAGGTGGCTAAAAAGATGTTGTGATCGTTTTGATACTACTGAAGGGAAATATGGCTATGAACAAACTTTTTTCCCTATTGTACAGGGTAGTGTTTATAAAGATCTACGCTTACAATCAGCTGAAAAAATTGCATCCTTTGAGCGTGAAGGAAATGCTATTGGAGGTCTATCTGTAGGAGAGCCACATGAAATGATGTATGAAATGACTGACATTGTTTGCTCAGTTCTTCCATGGGAAAAACCTCGATACCTAATGGGTGTTGGAACACCAAGTAACCTTTTAGAAAATATTGCTTTAGGCGTTGATATGTTTGATTGTGTAATGCCTACCCGTAATGCAAGAAATGGAATGTTATTTACATCAGAAGGAACAATTAACTTAAAAAATAAAAAATGGGCTAATGACTATAGCTCTCTTGACCCTAACGGGACTTCATTTGTAGATAATACTTATACTAAAGCCTATGTAAGACATTTATTTGCTAGCAATGAACTACTTGGAAAACAAATTGCAACCCTCCACAATATCCGTTTTTATTTATGGTTAATGAAAGAAGCTCAAAAACAATTAGAGAAAGGTACTTTTACAATTTGGAAAAATCAAATGGTTAAAAAATTGGACATCAGACTATAGATGAAAAAGTTAGATTGGTATATCCTTAAAAAATTCTTAGGTACATTCTTCTTTACCTTAGCATTAATATTACTTATTGTTATCATCTTTGATATCTCTGAAAAAATTGATGACTTTTTAAAACATGAAATAGCTTTAAGCACTATCATTTTTGATTACTACTTTAACTTTATACCCTATTTTGGAAATCTATTTAGTCCACTATTTATTTTCATCTCAGTTATCTTTTTCACTTCAAAGATGGCAAATAACACTGAGATTGTAGCAATACTAAACAGCGGCATGAGCTTTAGCAGACTACTTCGACCTTTTATGGTTTCGGCAGTAATACTAGGGGTACTCTCATTTGTATTTGGAAATTTCATTATTCCACCATCTAATAAAGAGCGTATTGATTTTGAAAATAAATACCTTAGAAATAAACGCTATTCTAGAGCTAAAAATATTCATATGCAACTGCAAAAAGGACAATATATGTATATGGAGAGCTTTAATAGTAGCCGTAATATTGGCTATAAATTCACACTTGAAAATTTTAAAGGTGGAGCCTTACTTTCTAAATTAAAATCTAACTATATAGAGTTTGATACCCTAAAAAATATTTGGACTATACATAATTATGAAACTAGAGAGTTTACTAAGAATGGTGAAATTATTAACTCAGGCAATAGGTTAGATACCATTATTAACCTAAGTCCTCTTGATTTTACTAAACAAAAAAGCTTAGTTGAAACCATGAACTTTTATGAGCTAAATGATTATATTGCTACAGAAACTTTAAAGGGAAGTGAACAAATTGTATATCATAAAATTGAAAAACAAAAACGTATTGCCTTTCCTTTTGCCTCTATTATACTTACTTTAATTGCTGTTGCAATTGCAAGCAGAAAAGTAAGAGGAGGTATAGGAATACACTTAGGTATAGGAATACTTATAGCCTTTACTTACATTCTATTTATGCAAGTAAGTACTACTTTTGCGACTAATAGTAACTTATCTCCTGCTTTAGCAGTTTGGATTCCTAACCTTTGCTACACAGTGCTAGCAGCCATACTGATTTACAAAGCTCCTAAATAATACCTTAATACCTCTGTTTTTCAACAACAACAACAACAACAACATCTATTTTTATCTATTACTCCTAGTAATTAGCTAAATACTACAACTCATAGTCCCTAATATTTAACAATCTATTTTGTTTTTTAAAAAAAGTTTATACATTTATCAAATCAAAAAAAGCGATTAACTGAAAAGCTAAAAAAAGAGTAGGTATTAACAACTAAGACAATAAAATAATTGATGTTTTAGAAGTAGTAAAAACAACCAAATGCCAATTCACAATGAAAAGGCTCCTAACTAACCTTATTTTATGCAATAAAAAACCAAAACAGCTTCAATTTATTTAAAAATAAACTATTTTAATTTGTTTTCTTTCTGAACAATTATAATACTCTACCTTAATTGAAACATCTATTTATTTTAGTGTAGCTGAAAACTCTACGATCAACCATATTTTAAAACATAATTTGGGTGACAAAAAAACTAAAATGATAAAAACACTTACAAAAATGTTCATTGCAATAGCAATGTTCTTTAGTCAAAGTACTTTTGGACAACCAGCTTTGCCTAACCCTTTACCTTCTGGTACCTATAGTGGTACTTACACCTCAAGTGGAGCACTAGTTGTTGCTATTGGAGCAACAGTTACATTTGATAATATTACCTTATTATTAGCACCAAACTCTAATATTCATGTACAAGGTACTTGTACATTAAATATTATTAATAATTCCACCTTAAAGCTTAACCCTATTTTTACTCCTCCTCCTCTTTCAGGAGTATCTCCAGTAGTACAGTGGAATAACCTCTTAGTTTATACTAATGGAGAACTTATTATAGATAGTTCTACCATACAAGATGCATTAATTGGAGTGCAGTCTTACGGAGGTGGACATTATGAAATTAGCAATACTCATTTTATTGATAATGGAAGACATATCGTTGTTAGAAACTTTTCTGGAATACATACAGGAACAGTACATTCCTCTACTTTTACAAATTCTAGTCCCTTTAATTACAACTCAAACTACGGTATACAAGTAATGAATGTAGGGCATTTAACTATTGGAGACCCTGCATTTGCTCCAAACCGGTTTGAATATTCTGAAATAGGGGTTTACGCTACAGGTTCAAGCTTAGACATTAAAAACAATAAATTTGGGAAATTACAATATTATGGTGTAAAAATTTATGGAAGCTCATTACTTCCTGTAGGAAATGGAATTATCCATGACATTACCGTTGGAGGCTCCAATCCTAATGAGAACAATCATTTTTCCCAAATAATTAATCTTGGCTCAAATAATTTTTCCCCAAGTATTACAGCATATGGAAAAGCAATAGCAGTAAATTCCAATGTTAATTTGAATATAAGAAATAATGAAATACATACTTGTAGGTATGGACTTATTAGTGACGGAGCAAACAATATAACATTGGAAGAAAACTACATGCATGGTCTTTACAACTCTGCTATAAGACTAGAAAATACTGAGAACTACAACATAAATATTACAGACAACATTATTAAAGAAGTAGAATATGCCATAAGAATATATGGACAAAATATAGCAGGAAATACTATTGTTTACTCACCCTTAAATATAGCTAACAATAAGTTAGAAGGTGCATATAATGGAATTTTAGTGAAGAATATTTATAGTCCCGTAATTACAGAAAATAAGCAGCAAGGTTTTATTCATTCACAATTAGGAGGCAGCACACCTACAGGAATTACTGTTGAGAATTGTAAATCTTCAACTATTTCAAACAACTCTATTTCAAGAGAATATCCAAATGGCTTATTACCTCCTTGTGGAGATATAGGCATTAAATTATTTAACTCTCCTGTATCAATAGTTAAAAAGAATAAAGCAGAAATGATGCTTGATATAGGAATCCTTACAATAGGAGATTTTACAAATACACAATTCTCATGCAATACCTTATCCGAATGCCTTACAGGGTTTTACTTTAATGGTGGTACCAATAATGGAATTTTAAATGTAGGAAACCAAAACACACACTCAAACAATAAGTGGTTAGCCTGTACTATAGATATTGAAAACATAAACCCTACTCTTATTAACTGGTATTATAATAATAATGCACCCTTCTTTATTCCAGGAGCCACAAGTGGCAGTGTTTTAGGAAATTTAAACCCTAACCCTGCACCTAACCCACCTAACTGCTTTCCTCCTGCACGACAAGCAGAAGAAGTCTTTACTGAAAATATTCTCATTTACCCTAATCCTGCTAAGAATAATATTAGTATAGCTAATACCTCAGCAAGCCACTTGGGGATTTTCAGCCTAATGGGAAGTAAAATACTCGAGAAAGAATTATCTGAAGGCACAAATTCTATTAATATAACCCACTTAGCAAATGGGATTTACTATTGTAAACTATATAAAAAACAACAAATACTAACTTCTAAAAAACTTATAATCAGCAAATAAAAATTATAATAAGTCCCTAAAATAATAATTATTTTAGGGACTTATTCCCCTATTAAAAATAACACTTTAATAAGAAGGAACCAAAAACAACACAACCATGAAAAAAATACTACACCTATTTCTTATACTTGCTTTTAGCCAAGAATTAAAAGCACAGTTAACAATAATACCTGACACTAATTTTGAACACGCCCTAATTGCTTTGGGTTATGATGTATTACCTATAAACGGAAGTATCCCTACTACAAATATTAATAATATAACAAACCTAGATGTAAGTAATAAAAACATCTATGAAATGGCTGGAATAGAAGATTTTACTGCTTTAGAAACTTTAAAGTGTAACGATAATAATATCTACTATAATTACTTAGATGTAAGTAGTAATACAGCTTTACAATATTTAGATTGTAGTGCAAATTATCTTAATTTTCTAAATATTGACAACAACACAAACCTAAGCTATTTAAATTGTCAAGAAAACTACATCAGCACCTTAAATGTAAATAATAATGTAGGACTTAACACCCTAATTTGCAAAGATAACCTAATAACTTCCTTAAACGTAAACCTAAATACTAACCTAATCTATTTGGATTGTGGTATTAATGCTATTAGCTCCTTAGATGTGAGTAATAATAGTGCCTTAACAGATTTATTATGTTTAGGAAATTCACTTAGTTCCTTAGATTTAAGTAATAACCCTGGATTAATAGAATTAGATTGCAGTGTGAATCTCCTAACTAATTTAAACCTCAGTAACAATCCTCTTTTAATAGGATTAGGTTGTCGTTCAAATAATCTTACTACCTTAGACCTTAGCCATAACACACTTTTAGAGACCTTAATCTGCAACTCAAATTCTCTCTCTGCTTTAAACCTGAATAGTAATACCCTTTTAAAACAAGTATACTGTAGCTTTAACTCTATCACTACTTTAGATATGACTTACAATCTTATTTTAGAAAAAATATACTGCCATGACAACCTCTTAACTAATTTAGATCTGAGTAATAATCCTTATTTAAAAGAAGTATATTGTTTCTTTAACTCTATCCCTGCTCTGTACCTAAGCAATAGTCCCCTTTTAGAATATTTATGGACTAGTCAAAATCAACTTACTCTTCTTGATTTAAGTGCAAACCCTAATTTGAAAGTATTACATTGTGATGAAAACCAACTCCAAACATTAGACCTAAGTACTTCTACTAACATAGAAGTAATACACTGTGATGATAACCAACTTACCTCATTAATACTTAATACTAACAATACCACTTTAGTTCTAAATTGTCAAAATAACCTACTAACCAGTCTAGATGTTAGTTGTTTTACTGCATTAACACATTTCATTTGCTATAATAACCTACTTACAAATTTAGATATGAGAAATGGAAATAATATAAATATGTCTCCTATTTTTAATGCAACTAGTAACCCTAACCTATTCTGTATAGATGTAGACGACGAAAACTGGTCAACTATAAATTGGACTTATGCTAATGGAAACATTGACAGCCATCACACCTTTAGTCTTGATTGTAATATCACTCCATCCTGGGACTGTATAGGAGGTGCTTGTATTGATTATAATTTAGGAAATGGAATGTATACTACTTTAACAGATTGCCAAACTATTTGTAGAATAAACACTATTGATGAAACTTTAATTTCTACTAGTAAAAATTTAATTAAAACAGTTAGTATCCTTGGTGAAGAAGTAATAAATAAAGATAAAGGATTATTATTTTACATTTATGATGACGGCACAGTAGAAAAGAGTATAGTTATAGAATAATTATTCTACCAGAAAACCTTGATGTGGCTTTAAACTTTTTCTTAGATTGTTTACCAATTCTTGTGTTACTATTATAAAAGCCATAGCTGAGAATTCAGTTAACTGTGCTGCACCAAATTCTATAATGGCTATATTTTCAAGCTCAGCATATTCCTTTAAGTGTACAATATGGTGTTCGGCAGTTTTTAATGCGCCTTCACCAGAAAAATTCCAGACTAATTTTGCTTTCATGAGCGCATATACTTTTTGTACAACTTAATAAGAATCATAAGTACAACCGCTAAAGCCACTAAACTAAAGGTTGCAAATATCCAAGACATACTGTTTTTAAGTACTGCCATAAAAATAATTGCAAACAGGAATAATGTTGCTACTTCATTCCATATTCTTAATTTTGATTCCTTACTGGTAATTTGCCCTATTTTCATCTGATTATAATAATGCTGGCAACTGTAAGTATAACCCCATAATAAGGTAGCAAAAACAAGTTTTACTTGCATCCAATCTTGCTTGAGTAATTCTGGATTATAGTACAACATGCTTATACCAAAAACAGTAGTTAATACTGCCGATGGCCAAGTAATAATATTTAAAAGCCTCCCCGTCATTATGGTAAACTGAGCTTGCAAAATTGCTTGTTCTTGCTTTTGTTTCTTAGCTGCTTCTTTATGGTAGATAAAAAGTCGTACCAAATAAAACAAGCCTGCAAACCAGCAAACCATAAAAATAAGATGTAAAGCTTTTAAATAAAAATAATCCATAATTAATATTCCTTAATCCATTTTGCAACTACTGCTGCCCAATCATCATTATCATTAAGGCAAGGGATAAATTTATACGACTCCCCTCCTGCTTCCATAAACTGGCTTTTACCTTCCATAGCAATCTCTTCTAGTGTTTCTAAGCAATCGGTAACAAAAGCTGGAGTAATTACTACCATTTTCTTTTTTCCACTCTTTGCAAGGCGCTCCATCTCCGTATCGGTATAAGGCTGTAGCCATGGTTCATTTACCAAGCGCGATTGAAAAGCATCACTATAAGTACCTTCCTTTAGGTTAAGCTCCTTAGCTATTAATCGTGTAGTTTCAAATACCTGAAAACGGTAACATTTCCCAGATTCATTTTTACAACAATCTTTAGCGGTTTCAAAAGCTCCTTTATGCCTATTGGGGTCTTCCTTTCGGATATGACTCTCAGGCAAACCATGATAAGAAAACAGAATATGATCGTAAGTTAGTCCCTCTAATTCTTTTTGAATACTTGAAGTCATTACCTTAATATAATCTGGGTTATTATAAAATACAGGCAACATCGACAATTTCATTTCTGGGAAATGCTTTGCCTGTACTTTATTTGCTTTTGCTACTACGGTTTCGTAAGACGACATAGCATAATGAGGATATAAAGGCATTACAAATACCTCTGTTATTCCTTTTGCTTGCAGCTCCGCTAATCCTTTATAGATAGACATTGACCCATAACGCATTCCTAAAGCTACAGGAACATCAACTAAAGCTTGTACCTTTTTTTGTAAGCGTTGGGAAAGCACTATAAGTGGCGAACCTTCTTTCCACCATATTTTTTTATAGGCCTCAGCCGATTTCTTAGGTCGAGTGTTAAGGATAATTCCCCTCACTAAAAACAAACGCAATAAATAAGATAAATTCATTACCATCTTATCCATTAAAAACTCAGCCAAATATTTTTTTACATCTTTTACCGATGTACTATCTGGCGACCCTAAGTTTACAAGCAATACTCCTTTCATTATTAAATTGTTTTTGAGTAAGAACCTACGCCCTTAGTTAATAAAGGGTCGAACATCATTGCAATATTTCTAATTACCAAACGCCCCATTTCATTTACCTTAATTTCATCACCTTCAATTTCCATAAGGTCATCATCAATAAACTCTTGAAACTTAGCTTTAGAAAACTCTACAGCCTCATATACCTGAGCTGTTGTAATAGCAAACTCCTTAGCAATAGCTGTAACATCAACATAATAGTTACACATTACTTCGTTTATCATTTGCCTAACAATTTTATCATTATCCGACATTTGGTAACCTCTAATTACTGCTAAGCCTTCCTTTTCAATTAAATTAATATACCTCGCTGCATTTTTCTCATTTTGGCTATAAGCCGAGTGCAATTGAGAGATAGAAGAAGCTCCAAAACCATAAACTTGTCCTGTAGTTGCTCTGGTACAATAGCCTTGGAAATTTCTGTGCAGCTGCTTATTTTCTAAAGCAATTGCAAACTCATCATGAGGTTTAGAGAAATGATCCATACCCACAGCAACATATCCTGCTGCAATTAATTTATCATAAGCATTTTGGTACATTTTAGCTTTATCTTCAGCAGAAGGAAAACCAATTTTTTCCAATACTTTCTGTCGCTCAATTACCGATGGAACATGAGCATAAGAGAAAGTTACAATTCTATCTGTATCTAAAGCAATAGCCCTATCAACAGTTTCATTAAAGCTCTCAACTGTTTGTAAAGGCAAACCGTACACTAAATCAATATTAGTTCCTGTAAAACCTTCTGCTTTTATTTTAGTTACTATATCTTCAATTTTTAATTTTGAAGGTTTACGATTAATTGCATTTAATACATCATCTCTAAAATCTTGTACCCCCATTGATATCCTGTTAAAACCAAATGATTTTAACAATTCGATATGTTTAAACTCGAAATAAGCAGGACTACATTCTATTGCCATTTCATAATTATCAGTAAAAGTAAAGCTCTCTTTTATGGCATTTGTAATTCGCTCAATATAAGTATAAGCAATAGCATTTGGCGTACCTCCACCCCAATGTACTTGGGTTAGTTTTCTATTAGGATCAATATCCTTTGCTACCAATTTAATTTCACTAATTATTGCAGCAACATAGCGTTCCAAAAATGGTTTTGTAAATCCTGTTTCGGTAGTACAACCACAGAAATGACACAATTGCGGACAAAAAGGAATGTGAATATAAACCGAGATATTTTGAGGATCTTCAGCATTAGAAAGTACAACAGAATTTTTTAAATCTTCATTTTTATATTCTGGAGTAAAAAAAGTTGCAGGAGGATAAGAAGTATATCTAGGCCCTGACTTGTTGTACTTTTTTAAGAATTTATCATCTATTTTCATAAGTTAGATTTTAGTATTGAGAGTGTGAGTATTTAGATATTATTTTTAGGCTATTACCTAAAAGCATAATAGTCTAAACTCTATCTTCCCCAATTTGTGTCTTTAATCCAATCTACAACAAACTTAGCTTTTTCCATTTTAATATCTGGTAAAAACCCATGTCCTAAATTGAAAATCCAATTCTGGTTTTCAGCTCCAAAAGGAATCATTCTCTCTAAATGCTGCTCAATTACTTTTTCATCAGCATATAATAATCTAGGATCAATATTTCCTTGTAAACCTACTTCACTATCAACCAAAGTACGTGCAGTTTCAATTGGCATTTGCCAGTCAATACTTACATAATCACAAACATCTTTAGTAATATACTTTAAGCCTCCACCAAAGTTTTTAGGGAAGTAAATTGTAGGTACTCCTTTATCTCTTACAGCGTTCAATATCTTTTTTGATGCTGGTAACATTAACTCTTTGTACATCTCCTCAGGAATTAATCCTCCATAAGTTTCAAAAAGTTGGAAACACTCTACTCCGTGCTCTACTTGTTTTAATGCATACTCAATAGAAAGATCCGTAAGTGCATCTATTATCTTTTTACTCTCTGCTGGATTTGAGTATAAAAACTTAATTGCATCATTAAAAGTTACATCTCTAGCACTACCTCTAAACATAAAGCAGAAAGTAGTTAATGGCCCTCCACAGAAACCAATTAAGGGTGTATTATCTGGTCTGGTTTCTAAAATTTTATCAATGTTATTGTAAACATGAGTAAGCTTACTTCTATCAGCAATTAACTGTTCTGATGGTTTTTCAAATTGCGTTAGCGGCTTTGTAAAAACAGGTCCTTTATCTGTAAAATCTAAGCCCATACCTAATGCTTCAGGTACAATTAAGATATCAGAAAATAAGATTGCTGCATCTACTTCCAAATCGTATATTGGCAATAAAGTAACCTTAGCGGCTAATTCAGGATCATTCATTAAATCACTGAACGAGTGCCCTTTTTTAAGTGCTTGATATGAAGGTAAAATCCTTCCTGCTTGTCGCATAAACCATACTGGTGGTCTGCTTGTTTGTTTTCCGTGTAATGTGTCTAAAAATACTGAGTTCATCTTATTTTAAGTTTTCTAATGCCTTTTTATGGGCTGTGATTATTTTATTAATATCTTCATCTGAGTGCGCCATAGAGGCAAACAAACACTCAAATTGTGATGGAGCTATATATACTCCTTGTTCTACCATTTCTCCAAAGTAAGCTGCATACTTGCTTGTATCCGATGTCATTGCCTGTTCATAAGTAGTTACCTTATCCGATTCAGTAAAGAACATCGTCATCATAGATCCTACTCTGTTTAATACTGCATTGGTATTTGTAGCTTCAACATTGGCTTTAAATCCTGCTGCTAGTTTTTCTGCTCTTTCGTTCAAATCAGCATAAAACTGCTTATCCATTTTTTTAAGAATAGCCAATCCTGCTGCCATAGCCAAAGGATTTCCTGATAATGTTCCTGCCTGATACACAGGTCCGTTTGGCGCTAAGTAATCCATAATTTCTTTCTTACCACCATAAGCTCCTACTGGCAATCCTCCACCAATAATTTTACCTAAAGTAGTTAAATCAGGCATTACATTAAAATACTCCTGAGCTCCACCTCTAGCCAATCTGAAACCAGTAATTACCTCATCAAAAATAAGTAAGGCACCGTATTTATCACATAAAGCCCTTAAGCCTTCTAAGAAACCTTTTTTAGGAGGAACAACACCCATATTCCCTGCAACAGGCTCTACAATAATTGCAGCTACCTCATCTTTTCTATCAATCAATAATTGCTCTACTGACTCCAAGTTGTTATAATCTGCAATTAAAGTATCTTCGGCAGTATGCTTAGTAACCCCAGGACTATCTGGCAAACCTAAAGTTATAGCTCCTGATCCTGCTTTAATTAAAAAACTATCTCCATGTCCGTGGTAGTTTCCTGCAAATTTTATAATACATTCTCTTGAGGTATACCCTCTAGCTAATCGTATCGCACTCATAGTAGCTTCGGTACCCGAATTTACCATTCTTACTTTTTCTACTGAAGGAAGCATTGCTACAATTTCTGCTGCCATCTCAGTTTCAATAAGTGTTGGTGCCCCATAAGAAGTTCCTTTTGCTGCTGTATTAGTTATTGCAGCTAATACATCAGGGTGCGAATGCCCACAAATTAGTGGCCCCCATGAAGATACACAATCAACATACTCATTGCCGTCAATATCTTTTACCTTACTTCCTTTTCCCTCTTCAATAAAGATAGGACTACAATTTACACTTTTAAATGCACGCACTGGAGAGTTTACTCCACCAGGAATAACTTCCCTTGCTGCCTCAAAAGCTTTTATACTTTTTTCTTGATTCATTTATTTATTATTTAAAATATCAGCTACCTTTAAAGCATGATAGGTTATTATTATATCAGCTCCAGCTCTTTTTATTGATGTCATTATTTCCATCATAATAGCGTCTTCATCAACCCAATTATTAGCTGCCGTTGCTTTTACCATTGAGTACTCACCACTAACATTATAGGCTACAACAGGAACATTAAAACTTTGTTTTACCCTGTAAATTACATCCAAATAACTCAATGCTGGCTTTACCATTAGCATATCTGCCCCTTCTATTAAATCTTGCTCTGCCTCACGAATTGCCTCATTAGTATTTGTAGGATTCATTTGGTAGGTTTTTCTATTTCCAAACTGTGGGCTACTATCTGCTGCATCACGAAAAGGACCATAAAATGCCGAAGAATATTTTACAGCATAAGATAATATTGGTATTTTCTCAAACCCTGCATTATCTAAAGCTGTTCGTATTGCACCTACTCTACCATCCATCATATCAGATGGTGCAATAATATCAGCACCAGCCTTAGCTAAAGAGACCGACTGTGCTGCTAAAGTTTTTAATGTTAAATCATTATCTACATCGCCATCAACAATAGTTCCACAATGTCCGTGCGTTGTATATTCACAATTACAAACGTCAGCTATTAGTAATATATCATCACAAGCAGCTTTTATAGCTCTTATTGCTTGCTGTACTATACTGTTATCTGAACAAGCCAAATGCCCATGCTCATCTTTTTCTTCAGGAATACCAAAAAGCAAAATGCTCTTTACTCCTTTGCTTACCGCCTCCTTACATAAAGCCACTGCATTATCAATAGATAATTGAAATTGCCCTGGCATTGATGGAATTTCTTTTTTTATATTAGTACCTGTACATACAAATATTGGGTAAATTAAATCATTTACTGAAACCGAAGTTTCACTTACCAAATCTCTAAGAATTGGATTATGTCTTAAGCGCCTTAAGCGTGTTACTGGAAAACTCATGCACATTTATTTTTTAATTGATAATAAGATATAATTGCCTCACAAATTCCTTTATAAGACTGTGTTGCTGCTGTAATTAAAGGAGAAAATCCTTTTGTTTTAATAAAATCAGATGTTGTATTTCCTATACTAACTATAGTAGTTTTACTTGCATCGTATAAACTACTAAAAGCTAAAAAGGCTGAAGGACTTGTAAAGACACTAATCGTTTCTTTAGCTGCCAATACAGCTGCTAAATCAGCATTTTCAGTTCCTTCCAAATGCGTATTATAAACATCTAACCTGCTAATATCAGCACTTACTTTTAAACCTTCTTCTAAAGTTGAATCGGCTAAATTACCAAGCACTAAAAGTACTTTCTTCCCTTTTATTAAGTCATTCTTGCTTAAAGCATCTACCAAGCTTTTAGCATAATTATTTGCTGCTACATAAATAGGAAATACACCTTGTTGCCTTAAAGCAGCAGTTGTTTTTGAACCAATACTAATTGCATTCACTTTCTTTTCGTACTGCACCTTTACAAAAGGTAAATCAAAAAAAGCTTGCACGCCATTTTTACTGGTAAAAATATAATAATCGTAATCGCTTAAAGAGAACATTGGTATTGTTGTAATTGGCTGAATTGTAAGCATAGGAAAATGATGCAGGTTTGCACTAGCATCTTCTAAACTTTTAAAAGAAGAAATACTTCCACTATGGGTTAAAACAATATTTTTCTCAGCCAAAGTCATCTTAGCTTAATGCTTTTTTTACTTCTTCTAATATTTCCATACCTCCGTTATCTTGTATAGAATTTGCTAAAGCTACTCCCATCTGGAAAGCATCTTCAGCACTACCACTCTTACTTTCTCTCTGTATTTTTCTACCATCCAAAGTAGCTACTAACCCTTCAACAACTAAAGTATCATTAGTAAATGTAGCATGTGCTGCAAAAGGAATTTGACAACCTCCTTCTAAAGTATTTAAAAAAGCACGTTCAGCAGTAACACAAGCTGTTGTCTTATCATCAGCTAATACTTGCAATAAACGCTCTATCTCCTTATCCTCCTCTCTTATTTCTATTGCAATTGCTCCTTGCCCTGGAGCTGTAAGCATCTGCTCTTCATTTAAATACTCAGTAATATGTTCTTGCAAACCAAGACGCTCAATACCTGCCGCAGCCATAATAATTCCATCACAATGTCCCTCATGCATTTTTCTTATTCTAGTATCTACATTACCTCTAATCTCTACTACATTAAGATGTGGGTTAGCCGCTAAAAGTTGTGATTTACGACGTAATGATGAAGTTGCAATTTTATCCTCAGCAGTAAAGTCAGCAAGCTTTTTACCACCTACACTTACCAGTACATCCTGATGATTTACTCTTTTAAGTATTGCACCAACCTTACTTCCTTTAGGTAACTCAGTAGGTAAATCCTTTAAACTATGTACTGCAATATCAACCTCATTATTATATAAGGAATCTTGAATTTCTTTAGTAAAAAATCCTTTATCACCAATTTTACTTAAAGCTACATCCAAAATTTTATCTCCTTTAGTTTGAATAATATTTATTTCAACTACTAAATCAGGATAAGCATTATTTAATTTACTTTGTACCAAATTAGCTTGATATAATGCCAACTTACTACCTCTAGTTCCTATTCTTATTTTATTCATTCGTCCCTTCAAATATTTGATTAATTATTTTTAAGCTCGCTTCATCCTTACCATTATTACTCACTCTTTTTATTTGTTTAATGATATGCCCAGTAAATTTACGACTAATACGCTCTTGGTAAATTGAAAATTGAGCACATTGATTTAATGGTTTACCGCAACAATTACATTTTTCAACATGAGTATCAATTAAAGCATTAAACTGCTCCTTCATTTTTAAGATTGATGGTCTTAACTGGCGAGATGTTGCCCACTCATCAAACTCCATTAAAAACTGATCAATAATATTCTCAGCCTTACTTATCTCATTTTTTCTTTTATTGTAATTTGCATTTACCACATCCTTAAGCCCATCGATATCAACTAGGTTTACTCCTTGTATCTTTCCTATCTCTCTTGGAAGGTTTCTTGGCACACAAAGATCAATTAGTAAAAGCTCTGCTCCATTCCTTTCTTGCATAATAGCCTTCATTTCTTCAGCAGTAATTAATGCTGTTTTTGATGCCGTTGAAAACATTGCAATAGCTGTTTTAGTTAATGCTGTTTTCATTTCATCATAAGGAATTGCACTAACTCCAAAATCTGCTGCTAACTGCTGAGCTTTTTCAAAAGTTCTATTGGTAATAGTAATGTCCTTACAGCCTTTTTTATGAAGATGCTGAACGCTTAAAGCTCCCGTTTCTCCAGCACCAACACAAAGTGCACTAATTGTATTTACATCGAACTGTAAAGCTACTTTTTCTACTGCTGCATAACTTACCGATACAGCTCCTTTATCAATTAGAGTATGAGTACGAATGTACTTTCCTGTTTCAAAAGACTTCTGTATCATTCTGCCAATAATCGGGCCTAACATATTCTCTTTTTCAGCAAAAGCAAAAGCATCTTTTAATTGTTCTACAATTTGGTATTCTCCAACTATCATCGATTCCAAACCTGCAACAACCCTAAACATATGCTCAACTACATCCTTATTTATTTTCTTCTCGATGTATGGCGATAAACTTTCTTTAAATGATTTGTACTCCACTAATGCCTTTAAGACTCCATGCATTAGTTTACTTTCATATCCATTATGATTTTCATAATCAAAATAGATTTCAGTACGATTACAAGTAGAGAGAATCATTAAACCTCCTACATTATAATCTGTTTTTAAAATATTATAAAACTCGATTTTTTGCTCAGCAGAGAAATCAAACTGTTCTCTAATTTCAACAGGAGCGTGTTTGTAGTTTATACTTATGAGTCCAATCATTTATTATTGCTTAATTATAGCAACAAAAATAATTTTCAAATCTGTAGCAAATCTGAAGTTTTAGCCCAAATTCAAAACACGAAATAAAACACTGATAATAAACTAGTTATTCTTAAAAAGAAAGGATAGTTTTTTTAATAATTGTGATACACTCCATTAATTGAGCCTCAGTAATTACTAAAGGTGGCGCAAAACGGATAATATCACCATGAGTTGGCTTTGCTAATAAACCATTATCTCTAAGTTTTAAACATACATCCCAAGCTTCTTTTCCATTTTTTGGTTTTATAACAATAGCGTTTAATAAGCCTTTACCTCTAACTAAAGAAATCATATCATTATCAAAACCTTCTAATTCTCTCCTTAAGATAACTCCTAAACGCTCTGCATTCTCAGCTAATTTTTCTTCTTTTACAACTTCTAAAGCTGCAATTGCGACCTTATTAGCTAAAGGGTTTCCTCCAAAAGTAGAACCATGTTCACCTGGTCTGATGCATAGCATTACCTCATCATCAGCCAATACAGCCGATACAGGGAATACTCCCCCAGATATTGCTTTTCCTAAAATCAAGATATCTGGCTTCACCTCTTCATGATCCACAGCTAATAATTTCCCTGTACGTGCAATTCCTGTTTGCACCTCATCAGCAATAAATAATACACCCGCCTCTTTACATAAAGCCTGAGCTCCTTTTAAATACCCTTCATCTGGAACAAAAACACCTGCCTCACCTTGTATTGGCTCAGCCATAAAACCTGCAATATTTTCATCCTTTAATGCTTCTTTTAAAGCATCCAAATCATTATAAGGAATATTAATAAACCCTGGAGTATAAGGTCCAAATTCAGCCCTTGCATCAGGGTCATTACTAAAAGAAATAATAGTAGTTGTTCTTCCATGAAAATTACCATCACAAACAATAATTTTTGCTGTTTCTGGCTTTAAATTTTTCTTTTGGTAGGCCCATTTCCTACATAGTTTTAGAGCTGTTTCAACAGCTTCTGCACCAGTATTCATTGGTAATACCTTGTCAAAACCAAAATAGTCAGCAATATACTTTTCATACTCTCCTAAAGTATCATTATAAAAAGCACGAGAAGTTAGAGTAAGTACATCAGCTTGTTCTTTTAAAGCATTGACAATTTTAGGGTGACAATGCCCTTGGTTTACTGCTGAATAAGAAGATAAAAAATCATAATACTTTTTCCCCTCAACATCCCATACATATACACCTTTTCCTTTTGCTAATACTACTGGTAGTGGGTGGTAATTGTGTGCTCCGTACTTATCTTCTAATGCTATATGTTCTGCTGCTGTTTTCATAATATTATATTAAGGTTTGTAAAAAGCAAAAATAAGAAAAGCCCTACTAAAAAAGTAGGGCTTTTAAATAATTATTTTATAGTACTATTCTGTTATAATTTATTTTTTAAGCAAATCCCTAATCTCTGTTAATAACACCTCTTCTTTAGTAGGCCCTAGAGGAGTTGAAGCCTCTTCCTTCTTCGCTTTCATCTTATTATATACCTTAACCACCATAAATATTGAAAAAGCAACAATTACAAAAGTAATTATGGTATTAATAAATGTCCCATAGTGAATTGCAACTTCAGCTACTGCATCTCCCATCCCTACCGAAGATTCAGGAATTGCAGACTGAATTACATACCTCAATTGGGAGAAATCTACACCCCCTAACATCTTCCCAAGTGGAGGCATCATAATATCATTAACAAATGATTTTATTATTGCTCCAAAATAGGTAGCCATAATAAGACCTACAGCCATCTCCATAACATTCCCTTTACTGATAAACTTCTTGAATTCATTCATTTTATTTTATTTTTAGTTAGTAATTTTATTCCTTCAAGTTTAATATTTTTTCCACAACTACACAAAGTACTGTTTTACAATTAGTTGTACGTACAAAGAGTTTTTATCTATACTAACTATTTTCTGAGGTAATTGAATTATTTTTAATTCTGTATTTTTAGAATTAAGACTAAATAACTCCTAAACTCTAATTCCTAAGCTAATACCATTACACATTAAAAAACCTGTTTTTCTCACTTTTTTAAGTTTATTACTTGCCAACTAACTTCTTTAGAAGTTTAATTAAGCACTACAACATATAAAACATTTAAGTTTTTTCTAATTACTACCTATGCCTTAATTTAATAAAATTATTTTTGCCCCATGGGAAGACAAAAAAGAAGAGAACCAATCTTTATAGAAAATATTGAGATTATTGATACTGCTAACAAAGGAAAGTCAGTAGCAAAACATGAGGGTAGAGCTATATTTGTACAAGGGGGCGTACCTGGAGACATTTGCGATATTACCGTTTTTAAGAGAAGAAAAAAGTTTTGGGAAGCAAGAATCGAAAAAATACATACTTATTCTGAAAGGAGAACAACACCTAAATGCGAGCACTTTGGTACTTGTGGTGGTTGCAAGTGGCAAAACATGAAATATGAATCTCAACTCGATTTTAAACAAAATGAAGTACTCAATAACCTTAAGCGTATTGGAGGAGTTGAACTTCCAAAACATGAAGAAATACTAGGGAGTGAAAACAAATATTTCTACAGAAATAAAATGGAATTTACATTCTCTAATAAAAGGTGGCTTACACAAGATGAGATTAATTCTGACGCTGATATTATTGATAAAGATGCACTTGGTTTTCATGTTCCTGGTATGTTCGACAAAGTAATTAACCTTAATAACTGTCATCTACAAAAAGAACCATCTAACGCTATTCGTCTTTCAGTAAAAGAATTTGCTGATGCAAATGGATTAACTTATTTCGATATTAGAAATCAAAATGGTTTATTAAGAAATTTACTTATAAGAACTAGCTCTACAAATGACCTAATGGTACTGGTGCAGTTTTTTGAGAATGATAAGAAGAAGATCAACTTATTAATGGAATACCTTAAAACTAGTTTTCCTGAAATCACTGCTTTGCTTTATGTAATTAACACTAAAGCAAATAATACCATGTACGATCAAGAGATAATCTGCTATAATGGTGCTGATCATATTATGGAAGAAATGGATGGATTACATTTTAAAATTGGTGCTAAATCATTCTTCCAAACCAATAGCGAACAAGCTAAGGTATTATACCAAAAAACAAAGGAACTTGCTAATATCACTAATGATGATGTAGTGTATGATTTGTATACAGGAACAGGAACTATCGCCCAATATGTTGCTAACTCAGCAAAAAAAGTAGTAGGGATTGATGCTGTAGAAGAAGGTATAAAAGCTGCTTATAAAAATGCAGAGCATAACAATATTACTAATTGCACTTTCTATACTGGGGATATGAAAGATATATTTACTGATGAGTTTATCTCTAGCAATGAAAAACCTGATGTAATTATTACTGACCCTCCTAGGGATGGAATGCATAAAAAGGTAGTAGAACAAATACTAAAAATTGGAGCTAAAAGAATAGTATATGTGAGTTGTAACTCAGCTACACAAGCTCGTGATTTAGCTTTACTTGACGAAAAATATGCCTTAACCCACATACAGCCCGTTGATATGTTCCCACAAACTCACCATGTAGAGAACATCATAGTATTAGAATTGAAGTAACTAAAATCTTCTCTTTCTTATTAAAAAATGTGTAATTTTAGCAAAAAATTAATATGCCTTTAATTATTACACACCCTAATACTAATCCTGCAATAAAAATATTAGAGAAAGAAATTGCTGAGAAAAAGGCAGCATTAGCAAAACTAATACAAGCAGAAAAAGGAGAGGAAATACAAGATTACACCTTCTTAAATAAAAACAACAAACCTGTTTTATTATCTGAACTATTTACTAATAAAGAGGAGTTAATCATTGTTTTTTACATGGGGATACAATGTAAATACTGCACCCTTTGGGCTGATAATTATAATGGCATTACTGCACCTTTAAGTGACAGAGCTGCTTTTGCTGTAATTTCTAATGAAACTCCTGAAAAACAAACTAAAATAAGAACTTCAAGAAACTGGAATTTTGAGATGTACAGTCGCATGAATAATACCTTTGCTCAAGATTTGGGTTTTACAAATGAAGATAACAACCCACTTCCTGGAACAGCATCATTTAGTTATAAAAATGGAGTTATAACACTCCACCACAGGACCTATTTTGGACCTGGAGACAATTATTGCAACATGTGGGATTTTATAAATATCCTTCCTAAAGGAATAAATAATTGGGAACCAAAAATTGATTATTAGCATGAAAAAAAACACCATTATTACAGCCACAGCAACCCTACTTTTTATAGTTGGAACACTACACCTGATTCGTGTTTTTTACGAATGGAATATTACAATAAACAATTGGAACATTCCTATTTGGATAAGTTTTATAGGAGCCATTATTCCTTTATATTTATCTTACAACCTATTAAAAATCAGAAAATAGCATGAATGATATCTGGGGAAAATTAAAAGAACTATATGAGATGAACCCTGGTTTATTTGGGATACTCCTATTTATTGATCTTGCTATTATTTATTTACTCATACAATATATCACTTCCTGATGTTACTAAAAATATACCCTAAAAACCCTGATTCAAAACAAATAAAAAAAGTTGTTGATTGCCTTAAAAATGGAGGGGTAATTATTTACCCTACCGATACTGTATATGGTATTGGCTGCGATGTAAATAATAAAAAAGCAATGGAAAAACTATGTCGTATTAAAGGCTTAAACATTAAGAAACATAACCTGGCTTTTGTATGCTACGATTTAAGCCATATATCTGACTTTACCCGACAATTAAGTACTGCAACTTATAAGTTGATGAAAAAAACTTTACCAGGCCCCTACACCTTTATCTTAGAAGCAAACAATGCTATTCCCAAGCTTTTTAAAAATAAAAAGAAAGAAATTGGAATTAGAATTCCTGACAATAATATCCCTAGAGAAATAGTAAAAGAACTAGGAAACCCTATTGTAACCTCATCAGTAAAAGATGAAGATATGGTTATTGAGTACAGTACTGACCCAGAATTAATTTACGAGCATTTTGGAAATTTAGTAGACATTGTAATTGATGGAGGCTATGGAGAAACAGATCCTTCAACTATTGTAAATTGTACAACTGATAGCCCTGAAATAATTCGAGAAGGAAAAGGAGATACTACTCCATTTCTTTAATAATTGCTAAAACCTGAGGCAATAGCAACTGTACTCCATCATTAACAATAACATAATTAGAAAGTGCTTCTTTTTCTGATTGAGGCATTTGTTTTTCTATTCTACTTTTTACTGCTTCAACAGTTAATCCATCACGAGCAATAACGCGATCAATACGTAATTGCTCATCAGCACTAACACAAATAACAGCATCCAAACCTATATGAGAATCCGATTCAAATAAAATAGCTGCTTCCTTAACAACTATAGCTGTTTTTTGTTCTAAGCACCAATCCAAAAATCGTTGTTTAACTACAGGATGAACCAAAGCATTTAACTTTTTTAAAGCATCACTATCCTTAAATACAATATCAGCTAAAATCGTTCTTTGCAATACGCCATGTTTATAAGTTAAAGAACCAAAAATTTTCTGTACTGCTAGTTTTAACTGTTCATCATCAACCATACATTTTTTTGCCTGATCATCGGCATTAAAAACAGGAATTCCTAGCTGTAATAGTAAATCACTTACATAAGTCTTACCCACTCCAATTCCTCCTGTCAACCCTATTCTCTTCATGATAACATTTTACAAGAAAGTTCTTGATAAACAGCCTCATATTGCGGTAATATATTAGGCAAATCAAAAGTCATTGCATGAGCCAAAGCATTACCCTTAAAAGCTTCTAACTTTTGTTTATCAGCAAGTAAACTAATAGCATCTAAAGCCATTTTATTTACATCACCTACTTTAGATAAATAACCTGTTTTTCCTTCAATATTAACCTCCGACAAACCTCCACTATTTGTAGAAATAACAGCTGTTTTACTTGCCATAGCTTCTAGGGCTACCAAACCAAAACTTTCTGTTTCTGAAGGTAACAGAAATACATCAGAAATACTTAACATTTGCTCTATAGCCTTAAGTTTTCCTAAAAATTTTACCTTTTTACTTATCCCAAATTTTCTACATAGTTGTTCTGCTTCTAAACGTTCAGGACCATCACCTATCATTAATAACTTAGCAGGAATCTCTTTACTTACTTTATTAAAGATTGTAATTACATCCTTTACCCTTTTTACTTTCCTAAAATTAGAAATATGGGATAGAATAAACTCATCCTCTTTTGCAAATTTAGCCCTTAAACTAACATTACATTTTTGCTGATATAAGCTCATATCAATAAAATTAGGAATTGCTTTTATCTCTGTTTTAATATTAAAGTGCTCCAATGTTTCCATTTTCAAATCCTTGGAAACAGCAGTTACAGCATCTGACTGATTAATAGCATATTCAATTACAGGCTTAAAGGATTTATCTTTACCTAAAAGCGTAATATCAGTACCATGTAAGGTAGTTACTATAGGCATGTGTATACCATAAGTAGCTAAAATTTGCTTTGCATTTATGGCAGCTGAAGCATGAGGAATTGCATAATGTACATGCAAGGTATTAAGTTTTTCATGTAAACAAACATCTACTAACTTACTTGTTAGATTCAACTCATATGGAGCATATTCAAACAAAGGGTATTCAGGAACATTTACCTGATGAAAATAAATATTATCTGAAAATAAATCTAAACGAAAAGGCTGATCATAGGATATGAAATGAACTTCATGTCCTTTTTCAGCTAATGCAATTCCCAGCTCAGTAGCAACAACTCCACTACCACCATAAGTAGGATAACATACTATTCCTATCCTTAATTTATCAGTCATTTATACTATTAAAAATCACTTCCATAATATTAGTTCTTACATCCATATCTAGCAATTTTTTATTACTCATGTCAGGATATATTCTATTGGATAAAAATACATAAACTATTTCAGTTTCAGGATCAGCCCAAGCTAATGTTCCTGTAAACCCTGTATGTCCAAAACTTAAATAGGACACACACTTACAAGTTGGGCCACCTTCTTGTGCTTCCAAAGCAGGCTTATCAAAACCAGCTCCTCTCCTGTTCTCATCTATACAAAATTGACATTCTGTAAACTCTTTTATTACTTCCTCTGACAAATATTTTTCTCCTGCATACTCTCCATTTTGCAAATACATTTGCATTAGTTTTGCCAAATCATTTGCATTTGAGAATAAACCTGCATGTCCACCAACACCACCTTGCATAGCAGCCCCCATATCATGAACATAGCCTTTTAACAGTTGGCTTCTAAACTGAAAATCATCCTCAGTTGGCACTATCCTATCCTCAGCAATTCTATTTAAGGGTAAGTAGCCTAAATTCTCCATTCCCAAAGCCCTATAAAACTCCTTATTAACAATCTTATTCAACTTATTATCATAGCTTCTTTCAATAAGCTCCTTAAATAGGTAATAACCTAAATCAGAATAACGATACTCCTTTTTATCCAATAATTCCGAGGTAACAATTCGTTCAATAATACTATCAGGATACGAATGATGTAAATAAACTTTATCTGCTACCTGATGTGGAAACTCTATACTAAATGCATTACTATACAGCGTATCTCTTAACTGCATAATCCCTGAAATTGAATCCTCTACTAAAGTTTGTTTATAAAAAGGAATCCAAGGATAAAGCCCAGCTTGATGTGCCAATATATCACGAATAATTAAGTCCTTTTTATCCGTTGAGTCTAAAGAAAGATGTTTTCCTAACTCATCATCTAAACTTAACTTCCCCTCATCAACCATCTGCATTAAAATAGGAACTGTAGCTCCAATCTTAGTTATGGATGCTAAATCATAAACAGCTGAATTTTCAACTTTTTCATTCTTATCATAGGTATGATACCCATATGATTTATTAAAAAAAATCTTTCCTTTCTTAGCAATAAGAACTTGGCAACCTGGAGTTGCTTTCTGAGCTATTGCATTATTTACTAAACTATCAATTTTATATAAATATTCAGTTTTAATTCCAGTTTGTTCTGGCATTACATAACTCATACGAATAGGCGCTGTAGCAAGTCCACTATTAATGCTAAAATGACGCACTGTAACAGGTATTTTCCCACTTACACCTATACCTCCAAAAATAGCCTGAGCTGTTAACTCTTGAGCTATTTCACTATTTTGGTAACTAAGCATTAAAGCATCAAAATTACTAGTAAACAACAAAGAGTTTAAACTATAAGGATTTGCAAAAATTGGAACAATAACTTTATTTTGCAAAGCAATAGATTGTAATAAAATATCTGTTTTTTTATCTATCTTATAAGATTTCCAAGCATTAGCATTAGACTTATGAACGCTTGCAATTACTAAGTTATATTTTGACAACTCTGTCAATAAAATAGCTTGTTCGCTTACACTAGCCTTAGCACTAATTGTAAAGTGTTTTACAGGAGCGTAATTAGAAAGCATATTCTGAAAATAACTTCCATCCTCACCTACAACCACAGATGCTATACGCAGAGTATCCAAACGTTTTAAAGGTAATAAGTTATCATAATTTTGTAGTAAAGTTAAAGATGCAGCAACTAACTCCCTATCAATAACTCTTGTTTTAGGAGTAATAATTTCTTCATCTACTTTATCAAGATTAACTGGAGTATAATTATCCAAGCCCATCCACTGCTTTGCTTTTAATATTTTCTTACACCTTAAATCAATTTCTTTTTGTGTAATTGCACCAGCTTTTATTGCAATTTTAATTTCTTCAATTGCTTTTGGAACATCCTGAGCAAATAATAAAACATCATTACCTGCTTTTAAAGCTTCAATATCAACTTTTCCTGGCTCATAAAATTGGCTTACACCTTTCATGTTTAAACCATCAGTAATTACTAAACCTGTAAACCCTAACTCCTCTTTTAATAATCCATTTACTACTTTAGGTGACAAACTAACTGCCTTAGCATCAGAATTATCCAAAGCTGGAATATTAAGATGCGCTACCATTACAGACCCCAAACCATTATTAATCAAATTTTTAAAAGGAAACAATTCTATTTCATCAAGCCTTTTTCTATTATGATTTACTACAGGTAATGTTTTGTGAGAATCTGCATCAGTATCTCCATGCCCTGGAAAGTGTTTTGCACAGGCCAATACCCTATTATCTTGCATTCCTTTCATATATGCAATTCCCATTTTTGCAACTTTCTCAGGATTTTCTCCAAATGAACGATTATTGATAATAGGATTTTTAGGATTAGAATTCACATCAACTACTGGAGCAAAATTAATATGAATTCCTAATAATTTACATTGACGAGCTACTTCTACACCCATATCATAAATCAGATTTGTATCTTCAATAGCCCCTAGAGTCATTTGCCATGGAAAACGCAAAGCAGAATCTAAACGCATTGCTACCCCCCACTCTCCATCAATTGCTACCATAAGTGGTGTGTTAGCTATTGACTGATAATAATTTGTAAGCTTAGCCTGTCTTAAAGGGCCTCCCTGCAAAAACATTACTCCTCCTATCTTATACTCTGTTATCAGGTAGGCTATTTCCTTTTTATGATCCTCGGACTTATTGGAATAAGCCGCAACCATAAATAACTGCGCTATTCGTTCATCCTCAGATAAACTATTCATAATACTATCTACCCAATGAAAATCTTCATTTAAAAATACTGCTTTGTTCTGTGCCTTTAACACAACACTATTGCTAAGCAAAGCAATCATTAACAAAAAAAGGAATCTAATATCTTTCATAGCTGGTAAAATTAGGAAATAGAACTATTAACAAAAGAAAATAGAAATTAGAAAATCAATACTTATTAACTAAAATTATTAACACCTTTTTTCTATTTTTGTAAGCTATGCCAGCACCTAAATTACCTTCATTTTTTAAATCAGTAGCAGTAAAAGAGTTTAAATTTAAACCTAGATACTATGATGCTCAAAAAGAAAGAATTGCACAACTAAAAAAAGAAGGAAAATCACCTTTAAAATTTAAACGCAATAACCTTAAGCATCCTGCACAAAAAGGAAGAGCAAGGAGAATTATTTTCCTGATAATTATTTTATCTTTGTTGGCTTACAATTTATTAATGAATTAACGCCAGATAAGCATTGGATATTATACAACTATTACCCGACCATGTTGCTAACCAAATTGCAGCAGGTGAAGTTATACAAAGACCCGCATCAGCAGTAAAAGAAATGCTTGAAAATGCATTGGACTCAGGAGCTACTGAGATTCAACTCATTGTAAAAGATGCAGGGAAAACACTTTTACAAATTGTTGATAATGGCTGTGGTATGAGCGAAACAGATGTACGCATGTGTTTTGAACGCCACGCTACTTCCAAAATAAAAGATGCTGATGATTTATTTGCCATAAAAACTATGGGATTTAGAGGAGAAGCAATGGCATCAATAGCAGCCATAGCACATGTTGAAGTACAAACAAAACTTACCAGTAACGAGCTTGGTACACATTTAATAATTGAAGGAAGTGAAATAAAAAAGCAAGAAGATTGTGCTTGTGCAAATGGAACTTCAATAAAAGTTAAAAATCTATTTTATAATGTTCCTGCTAGGCGTAACTTCTTAAAGTCCGACAAAGTAGAAATGCGACATATTATTGAGGAGTTTACTCGAGTAGCACTTGCAAACCCTTCAGTAAAAATGCAACTTTTTCATAATAATATTGAAATCTTTCATTTAGCAAATACTAACTTCAGACAAAGAATTGTAAATGTTATTGGCGGCAAAAAAAATGAGCAGTTAGTACCTATAGAAGAAGAAACTACACTTGTAAAAATAAGTGGATTTATTGGGAAACCAGCAGCAGCAAAGCGCACAAGAGGAGAGCAGTACTTTTTTGTAAACGGACGATTTATTAAAAGTCATTACCTCCAACATGCTATAAGCAAAGCTTTTGAGGACTTAATCCCTCATAATTATTTTCCATCCTACTTTATAAACTTAAAAATTAACCCTAGGTTAATTGATATAAATATACATCCCACAAAAACTGAAATAAAGTTTGAAGATGAAAAAGCTATTTATGCTATTATAAGAGCCAGTGTTAAACGTTCATTAGGGCAATATAACATTGCCCCTACTTTAGATTTTTCACAGGAATTATCATTTGACATTAGCCCTAGTTTAAAGGAAGAAAAACCTGTTAGGCAACCCCAAATTAAAGTTGATGCCTCTTACAACCCTTTTGGAAAAAATAAGCAGCAGAAAGATGAAGTAATTAATCTCTATGAAGGTATTAATGAAGAAGCTTTAAGCCTTCTAACTTCTTTTAATGATGAAAGCTATAGCAATGAAGCTATACAAATTAGCAATAAATTTATTTTAACTCCAACTAATAATGGTTTTACACTTATACACCAAAACAGAGCCCATAGCCGTATTTTATTTGAATATTTCAGCAACCTATTAGCAAATAACACAGGACAGTCTCAACAATTATTATTTCCAAAAGAAATAGCACTTAACAAACAAGACATAACTATTGTTACAGAATTAGAAAATAAATTAAAGGCTGTAGGTTTTTTATTTAAAACTATAGAGAATGATCATATTTCTATTACTGGAATACCTCCAGAATGCCAAGAAGAAAACTTACAATTTGTAATAGAATATTTGATTGAACAACATAAAAATAGCGAGGAATTACATACAAAACAAAACAATAGCTTAGCCGTTTCACTAGCAAACAGTCTTGCAATAAATGAGCACAAAAAATTAAGTGAAGAAGAAATAAAAAGCTTAAAAGACGAATTATTTAAATGTGAAAATCCTAGCATATGCCCTTTAGGAAAACCAACAATGATCAATTTAAACACAACTGATTTAGAAAAATATTTTTAAATATGTACAGACCCTCTAGTTATAGTCAATTGCCCGAAATAGTAAAAAACTTACTTATCATAAATGTATTGTTTTTTTTAGCTACTGTTTCTTTAGAAACTTACGGAATAAACCTTACTAAATGGTTTGCCCTACACCAGTTTCAATCTCCTTACTTTATGCCCCATCAGTTTATTACTCACATTTTTATGCATAGCAACTTTAGACATCTATTTTCCAATATGTTTGCTTTATGGATGTTTGGAAAAATACTTGAAAATGTATGGGGAGGGAAAAGATTTCTTACCTATTATATGATAACAGGAATAGGAGCAGCCTTTATTCACTTAGGAATAAACCAATACGAAATATGGAGTTTACAAAGCCAGGTAAACCCTAATGACCTAAATACTTTATTAGAAGATGGAGGACAATTATTAGCAAGATTTCAAAATTATGCTCACCCAACAATGGGCAAATTAAACTGGCTAATTCATGCTCCTACAGTTGGAGCCTCAGGAGCAGTATTTGGTATTTTATTAGCCTTTGGAATGTTATTCCCAAACACATTAATATACCTTTTCTTTACCATTCCTATAAAAACAAAATATGTTGTTATTGCTTTTGGGATATACGAAATATACACAGGGATTAGTAACAACCCTGCTGATAATATAGCACACTTTGCTCACCTTGGAGGTATGTTATTCGGATATATTATTCTTAAATATTGGCAAAAAAACCACACCCAATTTTACTAAATGAATAATTTATACAACAAATTAATACAGGAATTCCAAAAAGGAAGTATGCTGCATAAGCTTATCTATATTAATGTAGGTCTGTTTTTAGTATTCAGTATTTTAGGAGTATTCTCATTTATGTTTCAATTTAACCTCAACCCTATACTTGAGCGTTTATATTTACCTGCTTCTGGAGAACAACTAGCAACACAACCATGGACACTTATCAGCTATATGTTCCTTCATAATGGTTTTCTCCATTTACTTATTAATATGTTATGGTTACACTTTGGCGGAAAACTATTCCTACAATACCTCAACTCAAAACAACTATTAAGTACTTATATATTAGGAGGAATTAGTGGTGGACTCCTGTTTATTATTGCATTTAATTTTATTCCAGAACTGCAACAATACACCTACAATGCCAAAGCCTTAGGAGCATCAGCCTCAGTACTAGCAATAGTAGCTGCTATAGCAACCTACACCCCAAATTATAGTGTTCAATTTCCATTTATTGGTTTTGTAAAATTAAAACATATTGCCCTATTTAGTATAGCACTTGATATAATCAGTATCCCAAAAGGAAATGCAGGAGGACATATTGCTCACTTAGGAGGAGCACTTTTTGGCTACCTATATATTAAGCAACTCCAAAAAGGAAATGATTACTCTAAGTCGTTTACAAGCTTCCTAGATAGCACAAGCACAATGTTTAAGCCCAAAAGCAAACTAAAGACAGTGCATAAACGACCAAAAACTGATAAACAATTCAATACTGAAAAAGTAGCAGAACAAAAAGCAGTTAATATAGTATTAGAAAAAATTGCAAAATCAGGGTATGAGAGTTTAAGTAAGGAGGAAAAAGCAACTTTATTTAGCGCTAGTAAAAAATGAAAGGATTATCATTAATAAATAAAGCTTTGTATCTAGTAAACACTTTAGTTTTATTAGCTCTAATATTATCCTACTTATCTCCATATATTAATCCAAATACTTTTTGGCCTATTTCATTTTTTGGCTTGCTATTCCCAATATTTTATGCTATAAATATTGGTTTTTTAATCTATTGGGTTATAAAATTAAAAAAACAAATGCTAGCAAATATTATTGTACTTCTAATAGGAATACAATACATCAGTCTTTTTGCAGGAACAAACCCTAATAATAAATCTTCAGAAAACATAAAGGTTTTATCCTATAATGTAAGGTTATTCAATGCTTACAACTGGATAGACAACAATAATATAAAGTCAGATATTTTTTCTTTTATTAAAGAAGAAAAACCTGATATACTTTGTATACAAGAGTTTTACGCCCCTGATAAAATCCCTAATTTAGACTACAGTTTTAGACATATAGGATTACAAAGTAAAAAGAGCCAATGGCATATGGCCATATACAGTAATTACCCTCAAATTAATAAAGCTACTGTAAGCATTAAAGGGGAGAGAATGAATAACACTTGCATCTACTCTGATATTGTAATTAAAAGTGATACTATAAGAGTATATAATGTCCACCTGGCATCTAATTGGTTTAAGAAAAGTGATTACTCCTTCATTAACAAGCCCTCAATCAATACAGACTCTTTAAAGAAAGGCATTAGCAGCATTACTGAAAGAATGAAAAGTAGTTATCAAAAAAGAGCTAATGAAGTACTAGCAATTAAAGAACATATGCAAACATCACCCTACCCAATTATTTTATGTGGTGATTTTAATGACACCCCTTTATCTTTTGCTTACTCAACTATTAGTAAAAACCTAAACGATTCATTTAAAGAATCAGGAAAAGGAATTGGGCAATCCTTTATAAAAATACCAGGATTAAGAATTGATTACATACTTCATGACAGCACACTAAAAAGCTCAAATTATAAAAAATATGATCAAAAACTATCAGATCATTATCCTATAAGCGCTACTATTCAAATCAAACCTACTCCTTAATCAATAAGAATTCTACTCTTGAAGGATATATCCTTTGCAGCTGAATAAAAGGAGGTAGATTTTCAATTTTTGGATCAAGTGTATTGTTCCCTTCTGAGATTGTTGAAGCATCAACTACAACACTTAAAAAGTCAGTCTTTAGTATACTATATTTATTTTTTGAAACCCTTAGAGTAACTGCAAGCTGATCAGGAAATAATTTAATAGAATAGCCTGGCTTTAGGTTTTCTACCTTTATATCTTGAGTAATCACCTCTTCTACAAAAGGCTCAACAGCAATACTAACATCAATATAATCTTGCTTATACTCCAAGCCTTCAACAGGGGTTAACACCACCTTAACTCTCTCATCCTCAGTAAGATCAACTATTTTCAATAAGGTTGTTTTTATTGTATTTATAGTATCTAATTGGTTTTGCTCTCCATAAACAATAATACTATCAGGGGTTAACGCTACAGGAGAAGCATACCAAAGCTCTGGCTTTAAACTAATTTCTTCTTTTAATTCTACAGCTATTTTCTTTTTAGCCTTATCCTTTAAAGGAATACTTATCTTTACAGGAAGCACTGCTATTATTTCCATTGCTGACGGCAAGACCTCTGCTATTGCTTTCCTATTACTACTCATTATCCAGAACACCTCAACCCCATTATTATTAGGTTTAGTATTTGCTACTTCTAAATTTAGCTCCAATTTAGATGAAGTAAATAGATTATATGAGACTATTGAAAACCCTGAAGCTTTTACTCGAACTTGAATATTATCTAAAATAGAACCTACTACAATTTTATCTGTAGGAAAATTAGAATATTTTACTGGAACGTTTAAAGTGGTTTCATGCTGCTTTGAAAGCATACTTAAAAACCAAAAAGAAAAGGAGATAAAAAGGAATAAAGTATAAGTACTTATCTTTTTATTATTTGTTTCTGACTTAAAAAAACTATCTACTCTGTTTTTTAAGTGTTTGAGCATTATTTCTGCTCTATAGTAGCATCACCATTCATTGACACTGCAGTTTTTAAAACTTTTAACTTAGATCCTCCATGCACTTCAATAATAAAAGCATCTTCTTTTACATCAGTAATTTTACCATAAACACCACCAATAGTAATTACATCATCACCTTTTTGTAATGCTGAACGGTATTCACGTTCTTTCTTTTGTTTCTTTATTTGTGGACGAATCATAAAAAAGTACATTACGGCAAATATCATACCGAACATAATTAATGAGGACATACCTGTACTTGATGCTTGTAATATTATCATAATTTATTTATTTTCAGGAACAATTATATTCCCGCTTATTGTTAATACTTTAGTATTTGGTATCGCATTGGTTACCAAGGTTACTGTCTTTCTTTGTTTCCCTTGTTTTGAAACACTATTAAAAGTCACTTTAATTATAGCTTCTTCTCCTTGTGCAATAGGCTCTTTTGGCCATTGAGGAACAGTACATCCACAACTTCCTTTTGCTGCACTTATTATTAACGCTCCTTCTCCTACATTTTTAAGAATAAAGTCATGAGTTACAGACTCACCCTGTACTAGCTCTCCAAAGTTAAATTCAACTTCTTCCATCTCAATTTCAGGAACATCAACCTTAACCGCTTTACTACTAGCTGACAAAGGACTACTTACTAAATCAGTTGTTATACTTTTTCCTTCTGAAGGAGAATTACTACACCCAACAAGAACTGCTAATATTATAATATATGTAAATCTTAACATTTTTATTTTTGATTTCAAAATTAAAGATAATCTTTTAGATTAAGCCTCTACCTATCTTTTTAATTTTCCCTTCCTTAGTAAAAGACCTTACTGCATTATCTAAAAGACCATTAACAAAGAGTTTACTCTTAGGAGTACTATAATACTTTGCAATTTCAATATACTCATTCATAGAAACTTTAACAGGCAAATCTTCCATACTTAATATCTCTGCAAAAGCCATTTTTAAGAATAACTGGTCCATTATTGCAATACGATCTAGTTCCCAGTTTTTTGCAAACTTTACAATAATACCTTCGTATTCTTTATTGTTATTTATGGTATTTCTAAATAATTTTAAAGCAAATTCTTTATCAGTATTATCCTTAAACACTCCTTTAGGGTTCATATTCCCTTTTGTTTTAAGATGTCCCATAATAATAGTGGCAACAAATGGTAAATCATCAGTCCAATAGATACTTCTTTCTTCTATTATATGGTGTACTAATTCATTATTAAGGATAATATCATTTAGTGCATTTACAAAAAACTTCTGATCAATATCAATATTTGTATTTTCATTATTAACATAGTTCTTATACAATTCTGATTGATAAAGGTCTTTAAATAATTTACGAACTATATCATGATCATTTTTTAACCAAATACCAGATACCTTACTCACTTTATCCATTAAAGCAGCATCTCCTCTAAGTAAGTGAATTAAGTCATTATCAACAAAACGCCTTTTAGGCATTAAATCAGCTTCAGTAGGTAAATGCTTTTTCTTTCCATCATCCATGAAATTATCAGCATATTTCACCAACTCTACCATAAGTGCAATAACTACTAAATTTAATTCTACAACCTCCTCTATATGCTTTAACATTGCTCTTTCAGCAACAGGCATATTATTATCCTTTGCTGAAAAATAAGCATATAAAGATTGCATCACTTTTAATCTAATATGTCTTCTACTTAGCATACTTATTGATTCTTTCTATCAGCAATTCTTTGCTCAGCAATCTCTAAAGCAGCTGCATGAGTTGTTATTCCATCCATCTCAGCTTTCTTTAATATCTCAAGAGTAGTATTATAAATCTCTCTTGTTTGATTTATTGAATGCTCTCTATCATATCCTTTAATTTCAGAATATACATTAATTAACCCTCCAGCATTAATTAAGAAATCAGGAGCATAAATAATGCCTTTATCTGCACATAACTGTCCATCTCTATTTTCATCAGCTAACTGGTTATTTGCTGCTCCAGCAATAATTTCACACTTTAAACGAGAAATAGTATTAGGATTTACTGTTGCACCTAAAGCACAAGGAGCATAAATATCCATATCTAAATCAAAAATAGCATCTCCCATAACAATCTCAGCTCCATATTGCTCAGCTAGTTCAGCCAATCTTACTTCGTTAATATCGTTAATAATTACTTTTGCTCCTTCTTCAGAAAGATGTTTTACAAGGTTTTCTCCTACATGACCTATACCTTGAACAACTACAGTTTTTCCATCTAAGTTATCACTACCCCATTTGTATTTTGCAGATGCTTTCATTCCCATATATACTCCAAATGCTGTTACAGGAGAAGGGTCTCCACTACCTCCCATACTCTCTGGAATTCCAGTAACATGCTTTGTTTCCATACGCACATACTCCATATCCTTAGTACTCATTCCTACATCTTCTGCTGTAATATACTTACCTCCTAAACTATCAACAAACTCACCAAACTTACGCATTAAAGCTTCCGTCTTTTCAGTTTTAGCATCACCTATAATTACAGCCTTACCACCACCTAATTCCAAACCAGAAATTGCAGCTTTAAACGACATTCCTCTTGATAATCTTAAAACATCCTCAATAGCTTGGCCTTCATTATCATAATCCCACATTCTTGTTCCTCCTAATGCAGGACCTAATGTAGTGTTATGTATAGCAATAATTGCTTTTAGTCCAGTTTCCTTATCTTGGCAAAAAACTACTTGTTCATGCCCCATCAAACTCATTTTTCCAACTACTAAACCGTTATTAGTCTCTGTTATTCCTGTCTTTTCTGCTATCATATTGCTTCTTAAATTATATTCTCTAATCAGATAATCCTTTTTAAAATAATATTTTTTCTATATTTTAAATGGGTCGCGAATTTACTTATTATTTTTGGCTTTCCTATTAAACTAGTACACCAATTAATGAAACACTTATTTTATCTCAATAAATTTTTTTGGAAATATCGCAAACTACTAAGTATTGGTGCTTTCTTAATTGTAGTTGCTAATCTTTTTGCTATTTACCCTGCGGAATTTGTTCGTAAAGCTTTTGATGCTATTATTGAGGCTATAAATACTCAAGAAGAAAATGCAATATCAAGCACCCGAATTACATTACTAAAATACGGCAGCCTTATTGTTGCTTTTGCTTTACTAAAAGGAGTATTTATGTACTTTATGCGACAAACAATTATTGTTATGTCTCGAAAAATAGAATACGATCTTAAAAATGAGATTTACAAAAAGTATCAGGAACTAAGCATTTCGTTTTATAAAAAGAATAAAACAGGTGACTTAATGAATAGAATATCTGAAGATGTAAGTAAAGTAAGAATGTATTTAGGTCCAGCACTAATGTATGCTATTAACATTGTAGTCCTATTTTCATTAGTAATTAGCAAAATGATAAGCATTAGCCCTACTCTTACTTTTTATGTTCTTTTACCTTTACCATTCCTTGCTATATCAGTCTATTTCGTGAGTAATAATATTAATAAAAAAAGTGAAAAAGTACAAGCCCAACTTTCTGAAATTACAACTATAGCACAAGAAACCTTTTCAGGAATACAAATTACTAAAGCATTTACTAATGAGAAAAATGCATGGATTCAGTTTATTAATAGCTGCAGAAAATACACTCAAAAACAACTACACTTAGTAAAAGTTGAAGCTTTATTTTTTCCATTAATTATTACAATGATAGGCTTTAGCACAGTGCTTACCGTTTATATTGGGGGACTTGAAAGTTTTAAAGGAAATATTAGTACTGGAAATATTGCCGAGTTCATTATCTATGTAAATATGTTAGCTTGGCCAGTTGCTTCTATAGGGTGGATTACATCACTAATACAACGAGCAGCTGCATCACAAGAAAGAATCAATAAATTTCTACACTTAACTCCTAAGATTAAAAACACTGCAAAAGAAGACACCCCTATAAAGGGAGATATTAAATTTAACAATGTTAGTTTACGCTATGATGACACTAACATCCAAGCCCTAAACAGTATCAACTTTACAATAAATGAGGGTAAAACTTTAGGAATATTTGGGAAAACAGGTAGTGGAAAAACAACTATTGCAAATTTAATTTGCCGACTCTATGACACTACAAACGGAACAATAACCTTTAGAGAAACCCAAATTCAAAACTTAAATTTAAACAACCTTCGTACTGCAATTGGATATGTTCCTCAAGATGGATACTTATTCTCAGGAACTATAAAAGAAAATATTGCTTTTTCAAGCAATACAATTAATGAAGATAAAATAATAGAAGCTGCAAGAAAAGCAGAAATACTTGATGAAATAAATAATTTTAATGATGGGTTTGATACTGTTATTGGGGAAAGAGGCATACAACTATCTGGAGGACAAAGACAAAGACTAGCTATTGCTCGAACTTTTTACAAAAATCCTGATTTATATATTTTTGATGATTGTTTATCGGCTATTGATGCAAATAAAGAACAAAAGATACTTCATAATTTAAAACTAGAAACTAAAAATAAAACTAGTATTATCATAAGCCATAGAGTTGCAAGCATAAAGGATGCAAACCAAATTATTGTAATGGACAAAGGAAAGATAACAGAAAAAGGAAACCATCAAGAACTATTAAAATCTGAAGGATTCTACCAGCAAATGCATCAAAGTCAAAATAACATAGAGTAACAAGCTACTACTAATAATTTCTTAGCTTATTAACTGCAAAAACTACATATCCATTTTTTTAGTATATTTGGCTTTAATATAAATCAGCTAAAAAATTACAGATGGCGGACAAGAGAGATATGGAAGATATTTTTTCAAAATCGATTCGTGCAGGGAGAAGAACTTACTTTTTTGATGTAAGATCAACAAAGGCAGAAGACTATTACCTAACGATTACTGAGAGTAAAAGAGACTTTAATGAAGATGGAACACCATTTTACAAAAAACACAAAATATACCTCTATAAAGAAGATTTTTCTAATTTTAAAGATGCCCTTGCTGAAGTGAGTGATTATATCATTAAAGAAAAAGGAGAAGACATCATTTCTGAAAAAGCTCCTAAAACTGAAGCAAAAGATGAAACAAAAGACCTACCTTCTACTGATTTCACAGAAGTAAGTTTTGATGATTTAGGAGACGAGTAAACCTCAAACACATACAAAAAAACTATTCTTTTAAGTATTAAAATTCTATTTTAACTCTTAAAAATCAACACTATAATTTTATACTATTTAGCTCTTATCTTATTTTTACAAAACAACTAAAAGCCTTATTTTTTCTTAACAACTCCTATTTTTTGTTGATAATTCAGCATTAAAAGAAAATTGATTTTAAAGCTTTGCATACTACTTTTATAGCCGTAAAAAAACAACACTATAAATGGGAAGAATAATAGCTATAGCAAATCAAAAAGGAGGAGTAGGAAAAACTACTACTGCTATGAATTTGGCTGGAAGTTTAGGGGTTTTAGAAAAGAAAATATTATTAATTGATGCTGATCCTCAAGCTAATGCCACATCAGGAGTAGGACACGACCCAAGAGAGATTAAGAATGGAATATACGAATGCTTAATCGGGTCTACAACAGCTAAAAACTCAATTGTAACTACAAAAAGCCCAAACCTTGATTTATTACCTGCAAATATTGATTTAGTTGGAGCTGAACTAGAGCTTGTAGATTTAGAAGAGCGTGAGTACCGAATGAAAAAAGTACTTGCTTCTATTCGTGATGATTACGACTATATTATTATTGATTGCGCACCATCTTTAGGATTACTTACTTTAAATGCCCTAGCAGCTTCCGATGCAGTAATTATCCCTATTCAATGTGAATATTTTGCTCTAGAAGGATTAGGGAAATTATTAAACACCATAAAAATTGTGCAACAAAGGCTAAATAATGATTTAATTATTGAAGGCTTACTACTTACTATGTACGATACTCGTTTACGATTATCAAACCAAGTAGTTGAAGAAGTAAAAACACATTTCCAAGATATGGTATTTAAGACAATAATTCATAGAAATGTACGCTTAGGAGAATCACCTTCTTATGGAGAAACAATTGTAATACATGATGCTGCAAGTAAAGGAGCGATAAACTACCTAAACTTAGCTAATGAATTATTAAAAAAATTAGAACCTGTAACGGCAGAAATATAATAGTATGACAAAGAAAAAAGGATCATTAGGAAAAGGACTTTCTGCAATATTAGGCAGCAATAACACTACTAACATTTCTACTGAAAACCCAAAAGAAAATAAAGACTTAGCTACGGGACAAACACATGAAATTCTGATAAGTGAAATTGAAACTAATCCCTTTCAGCCAAGAACTGAGTTTGACCAAGAAAGGTTACACGAACTATCAGCATCTATTGAGCAATTAGGAATTATACAACCTATAACCGTTCGTAAGCTAGGTTATAATAAATACCAACTAATTTCTGGAGAAAGAAGATTTAGAGCTTCTCAATTAGCAGGACTTAGTAAAATTCCTGCTTATGTTCGTATTGCAAATGACCAAGAAATGCTTGAGATGGCCTTGGTTGAGAATATACAAAGAGAACAACTTAACCCTATTGAAGTAGCCTTATCCTACCAAAGACTAATTGATGAGCTGGGGCTAACCCAAGAAAAGTGTAGCGAGCGTGTAGGAAAAAACAGAACTACTGTAACCAATTTCTTACGTTTATTAAAGCTTCCTGTTGAAATCCAAAAAGGATTATCTGAAGGTCTTATTAGTACTGGGCATGCTAGAGCCTTAATTAATGTTAAAAATAAAGACACGCAACTCAACATCTATAATGATGCTATTGCTAATGGTTATTCTGTTAGAGAGGTAGAACAAATAGTAAAAGAGTTTTCTAACAGTACTTACAAAAGAACTTCAAAAGTTAAGAAAACAACAACTGCAAACCCACTACCTTTTGCCCAACAAAAGTTAGTACATGATTTATCCAGAAACCTAGATAAAGAAGTAGAATTAAAAAGAAATAAAAAAGGAAAAGGAAAACTCATTATTCCTTTTAACAATGATGAAGATTTAGCCAAAATATTTGAAATTATAAATAGCTAAAAGTGTTGAATTTGAAAAAAATTATCCTCAGTATATTACTACTTTATACCTTTACAGCTTCAGCTCAAGAGTCTGCTGTAAAAGTACCAAAGAAAGCAGGTTTATATTCTGCAATTATCCCAGGAGCAGGACAAGTATACGCTGAAAAATACTGGAAAATTCCTATCATTTATGCAGGACTAGCTACATCTGCCTATTACTTTAAGGAAAGTAATGATTACTACAACCACTACAAAGATGCTTATCTTAACAGAATAGCAGGAGACAATTCAGACAATATTAACTATACTGATGCTCAACTTAGGGAAGCTATTGATCTTTCCAGAAGGAATAGAGAAATATCTGCCTTACTGTTTACAATGACTTACATCCTTAATATTGTTGATGCCTCTGTAAGCGCTCATCTATTTGAGTATGATGTAAGTGAAGACATTAGCCTTCGCATACAACCTGTCTATATGGCAAAAGAAAATGCAAGCGGTCTTTCCTTATCATTTAAATTATAAATTTGCCAAATGAAAATTGCAATTTTAGGTAATGGAAGAATGGGGAAACGCATTAGCGAACTTGCCATTGAAAGAGGACATACAATTATCCTTACTTCATCAAGTAAACAACCAGCAGAAACGCTAGATTTAAGTAAGGCTGATGTTGCTATTGATTTTAGCATCCCAACTACTGCTGTTACAAACATTAGTCATGCAATAAACAACGGCATCCCTATTATTTCGGGCACCACAGGATGGCTAAACCAACTAGATAAAATTGAAGCTTTATGTACAGCTAAAAAAGGAGCATTTCTTTACGCTTCTAACTTTAGCTTAGGGGTAAACCTATTTTTTGAGCTCAATAAAATCTTAGCTAAGCTGATGAAAAATCATAATTACAAAAGTAGTCTTCATGAAATTCATCATACCAAAAAATTAGATTCCCCTAGTGGAACTGCCAAAACTTTAGGAGAGCAAATGGATGAAGTATTAAATAATACCACAGCAATTACTGCTGAAAGAATTGGAGATGTTCCTGGAACACACATCATAAAATACGACTCATTAGTTGATGAAATAGAAATAAAACATACTGCAAAAAATCGTGATGGTTTTGCTATGGGTGCACTTATTGCAGCAGAATGGATTGTAGGTAAAAAAGGCATCTTTAGTATGAAAGATGTACTTGCACAATAAAAAATAAAAAAAGCGTTAAAATAGAATATGAAAAAAATAAAAGAACAATTAGGGAAATTCTTTAAAATAGTAGCATTTATAATATTTGCCATTGCTTGGACGGCATTTATTTATTTAATAGAAGGTGAATGGTTATACTTTATTCCTTTATTTGTTGCAGATTTTTTATTCTGGAAAACCTTTAACTATACCTTCTGGAAAAAAAGAGTAAAGAAACCTAAAAAGAAAAAAACTGAAGTAAGAAGTTGGATTGATGCTATTGGTTTTGCAGTTATAGCTGCTACCCTATTACGTACTTTCCTTATCGAAGCTTATACTATCCCTACTTCATCAATGGAAAAATCAATGCTTATTGGTGATTTTCTATTTGTAAGCAAGGTAAGTTACGGACCAAGAGTTCCTATGACTCCTGTTGCTTTTCCACTTGTACACCATACTATGCCAGTTGTAGGAGGAAAATCATATACTGAATCTGTAAAGTTACCTTACCATCGTATGAAAGGCTTAGGAGGTATTGAAAGAAACGATTGTGTCGTATTTAATTACCCTGCTGAAACTCTTGGAAGGCCAGTTGATAAAAAGGAAAACTATGTAAAAAGATGTGTAGGAATTCCTGGTGATAAAATAGAAGTTGTAAATGCTCAGCTAATGGTTAATGATGCTCCTCAAGAAGAACCTGAAGGCATGAAAAAACAATGGAAATATGATGTAAGCACAAAAGGGGCTGGTTTAAATCCTAATATCTTATATGAAAAATATGACATCACTGAAGGTGGATATGGTCGTAACCAAAATGAATATATTTTAAACCTTACTGATGCTAGTAAGGATGCCATACAACAATTTCCAAATGTTACTGCTGTTAACAAGCAAATAGAAAAAGCAGGACAATATTCCTCTAATATCTTTCCGCATAACAAAAACCATAATTGGAATGTAGATAATTATGGCCCTATAACTGTTCCTGCTGCTGGAACAACTATTGACCTTACTACAACAAACCTTCCTCTTTACAAAGATATTATTGAGCGTTATGAAAATAATAAATTAGAAGTTATAGAAGGTGAAATTTACATCAATGATACGCTAAGCAATACTTATACTTTTGCTATGGACTATTTTTGGATGATGGGAGACAACAGGCACAATTCAGCAGATAGCAGAATGTGGGGATTTGTTCCTGAAAACCATATTGTTGGAAAAGCACTTTTCGTTTGGATGAGTTGGGATAAAAACGCAAAAGGATTGAAGAAAATAAGATGGAACAGATTATTTAGAAGTGTTAAATAACCCTTTACTTCCTACTGCATATTTAGCACCTATTTCCTACTACGCAATACTGCTAAAACACCCAAATTGCACTATTGAACTATACGAACATTTTGTAAAGCAAAGCATCCGTAACAGATGTGAAATTTATGGTGCCAATGGAAAATTACGACTTACTATTCCTAAAGAACGAAAAGGAAGCAGTAAAACTCTTATAAAAAACATAAAAATATCCTACAAACAAAATTGGCAAAAAGAGCATTGGAATGCGATACAATCAGCATACAACTCCTCCCCTTATTTTGAATATTACAAGGATGAATTACAGCCTTTTTTTGAGAAGCAAGAAGAGTACTTAGTAGATTTTAACAGTAAGCTACAAGAAATAACACTTAAGCTTTTACAAGAAGAAAACACAACAAAACCCACACAGGAATATGTACATGAAGGTAATTTTTCTGACTTAAGAAACTACCATTGGAAACTAAAAAACCAAAAGCAATACGACCAAGTATTTATGGAAAAACATGGTTTTATTCCCAACCTCTCTATTTTGGATTTGCTCTTTAATTTAGGTCCTGAAAGTGCTGATTATCTTTATAATGTTAAAGTTTAATAATTAGTTAGTAAGCAATCACCAAAAAACTAACAACTAAAAACAAACAACTAATAACTATTAGTATTTTTGACAAAATTTTACACTATGGCTAATTTAGATTTCAATAAGAATGATGACAAGATGAGATTACTTATCTCAGAGATGAAAAGAAAACATGCAGAAGTCGCTTTAGGTGGTGGGAAAAAGAAAATTGAGAAACAACACGCAAAAGGAAAACTTACTGCTAGAGAACGTATTGACTACCTAAAAGATACTGATGCCGAGTTCCTAGAAATTGGTGCTTTTGTTGGAGAAGGAATGTATAGTGAATATGGTGGCTGCCCTTCTGGAGGTGTAGTTGCAGGAATCACTTACATAGAAGATAAGCAGTGTATAATTGTTGCTAATGATGCTACAGTAAAAGCAGGAGCTTGGTTTCCTATTACTGCAAAAAAGAATTTAAGATTACAGGAAATTGCAATGGAAAACCACTTGCCAATTGTCTATTTGGTAGATAGTGCTGGAGTGTTTTTACCTATGCAAGATGAAATTTTTCCTGATAAAGAACACTTTGGAAGAATGTTCCGTAATAATGCCCGTATGAGCTCAATGGGAATTACACAAATTGCTGCTGTTATGGGCGCTTGTGTTGCTGGTGGTGCTTACCTTCCTATTATGAGTGATGAAGCATTAATTGTTGACAAAACCGGAAGTATCTTTTTAGCAGGAAGTTACCTAGTAAAAGCTGCTATTGGCGAAAGTATTGACAACGAAACTTTAGGTGGTGCAACTACACATTGCGAGATTTCTGGAGTAACAGATTATAAAGCAAAAGACGATAAAGATGCCCTTGATAAAATCCGTAATATAATGGATAAAATTGGGGATAATGAAAAAGCAGGTTTCAATAGGAAAGCAGCACACCCTCCAAAAGAAGACGAAAAAGAAATTTACGGACTTATACCAAAAGATAGAGCCAAGCCTTACAATATGAAGGATATTATTGCTCGCTTGGTAGATAGCTCCGATTTTGAAGAGTATAAAGAAGGATATGGAAAATCTATAGTTTGTGGATATGCCAGAATTGATGGTTGGGCAGTAGGTATTGTAGCCAACCAAAGAGAAATGATAAAAACCAAAAAAGGAGAAATGCAATTTGGTGGTGTTATCTATTCCGATTCGGCAGATAAATCAGCACGTTTTATTGCCAACTGTAACCAAAAGAAAATACCATTGGTGTTTTTACAAGATGTTACTGGTTTTATGGTAGGATCCAGATCCGAACATGGTGGAATTATAAAAGATGGTGCCAAAATGGTAAATGCTATGGCAAACTCTGTAGTGCCTAAATTTACAATCATTGTAGGAAACTCTTATGGTGCAGGAAATTATGCTATGTGTGGTAAAGCTTACGACCCAAGGCTTATTGTTAGCTGGCCTACAGCTCAATTAGCTGTAATGGGTGGTGCACAAGCGGCTAAGGTTTTATTGCAAATTGAAAAAGCAAGCCTAAAAGCTAAAGGAGAAGAAATTGACAAAAAGAAAGAAGCTCAATTATTAAAAACCATTACAGATAGGTATGATGCACAAACCTCCCCTTATTATGCTGCGGCTCGCCTTTGGGTAGATGCTATTATTGATCCTTTAGAAACCAGAAAAGTAATTTCTATGGGGATAGAAGCGGCAAATAACGCACCTATAAAAGAAGCATATAATCCTGGGATTATTCAAAGTTAAACACCATTAACCTCAGAGTTGTATAAAGTAAAATATTGCTGCAAAAACTCAACAATAACTTTTGAAGACTCCTCACTAAAGGGGTGATGAATATTATGATTTTTCAATAAGTTTTTCTTTAGTTCAAACCCACTAGATTGATTATACCTTTTGAATGAAACAAACATATCCTTTTTATGATTAACATATTGCTTATAAAATTGAAATGCTATTAATTTAGCAATTGCATAATTAATATAATAGCAAGGCGCATTAAACAGGTGTTTCTTCATAATCCAATAATTAGAAAACTGTTCCTTATCTATAACATCTTCTTTAACAAGACCAAATTTAACATTTAAATCAAACCAAGTCTCTCTCAAATCTTCTGCTCTTAACAACTTTGAAGAATAAACTAATCTTTCAAACTCATAGATACATAAAGCCTCTGGGATTAACATGAGGTTTTTTAATACTATATAATTTTTATAATCAGTTGAATTCCGATCTTTCAGTAACACACTTTGCTCTTCAGCAAAAATCAACTCCATAGTAATTGCTTGCGATTCAGCAATTTCTACATCAGAAGTGAATTGTGAAAACAACTCAACATCTTTGTTTAAGTATTTTTCAAATGCATGTCCTAATTCATGAGTTAATACTCTTAAATCAGAGAAACCACCTCTATCTTGCATAAAAATATAAGGCAGCTTATCATTATATAAATATGTGGTATAAGCTATATCTCTTTTTGTATTGCTTTTAATAGAATCTAATTTATTTTTACTATTTAACTTCTTAAACATTTGAAATAATTCTTCATCAACTTCCTTAAAGACTGCTTCTAAATTTTCTCTATCAATATCCTTTCTGTCTTTATTATTCAAGAAATAAAAATGAAACAATTGTGGAGGTATATTTTGAAGTAGATTACTATCCCTTCCTTCTAAAAAAGAAGAAAGAAAAGAACTAAAGTCAGCTTTCATTTCATTAGCAAATAATGAGATTTCCTTTTTGTCTTTTCCCTGAAGGGACATCTGATAATCATAATAATTCAAAAAACCTTTTTCCTGAGCAATCCTATTACGGACATCAACTAACTCAATATAGATTTCAGAAATTTTATAATAATTCTTTCTTATATCTTCTGAACTATTTTTTGCTATCTCAAGATACTTACTTAAAAAATAAGGTTCAAATGCTGTTAACCCTTCACTATTTTTGATAGTATTAATCTTAAGAAAATATTTATTAAGCAATTCACTTTCTTTCTTTATCAATATTTTTAACAAGGGACTAAAAGAAATATCTTTTTTTCCCATTAAAGTATATAACTCTGAAACTTTATTTCCAAAACGACTCTTTACTTCCTTATTAAATTTTGAGTTGATACAAATTATTACGGATTTAACCAAGCTAACAATTTCGTCTGTATAAGCTTTAACCTCAGAAAAAGCAATTGTATTTTTAGAGACAATTCCTTTATCATTTTTTATTTTACAACTTTGATAACTATGCAATGTTTCCCTATAAAGATTATCTGACATCAATAATATCTCTTCAGCTTCTTTAAAACTATTTATGTTATCTGGATTTTTAATAAAACCCTTTAAAATCTGTACCTCCCTATCCATAATTATATTTGATAGATTAAAAAAACATGCATCCCTAAAAATAAATTTGTCCAAATTTAATAAATAGTTTCTATTTTCAATCAATATCTAATATTCGGTTACTTATAAAATAACTTTATTTTTCTCTCAATTTTACGTGTCAATTAAAATCTAAAACCACACTACTCCTATCTAACATCTAATCCTTATATTTGCATCCTTTAAAACAAAAACGAATGATTAACATTACTCTTCCTGACGGAAGTATTAAACAAGTAGAAAGTGGAACTTCCGCAATGGATATTGCTATGGGAATTTCTGAGGGCTTGGCACGAAATGTGCTATCGGCTAGTGTAAATGGAGAAGTTTGGGATGCAAACAGACCTATAACCACTGACGCTACCCTTACCTTACATACTTGGAATGATAAGGAGGGAAAAATGAGTTTTTGGCATTCTTCAGCCCATATTATGGCTGAAGCTTTAGAAGCATTGTATCCTGGAGTAAAATTAGGAATTGGTCCTGCAATCGATAATGGTTTTTACTATGATATCGATTTAGGAGACCGTGTTCTCTCTTCTGATGAGTTACCAAAAATTGAGAAAAAAATGAAGGAATTGGCTTCTCAAAAAATGTCATTTGAAAGAAAAGATATTTCAAAAGAAGATGCTATTGCTTACTTTACTGAAAAAGGGGATGAATATAAGCTAGAATTAATAGAAGGCCTAGAAGATGGAAACATCACTTTCTACACACAAGGTAATTTTACTGATTTATGTAGAGGACCACATATCCCATCATCAGGAAAAATAAAAGCAATTAAGCTATTAAATATTGCAGGAGCTTATTGGAGAGGAGATGAAAACCGTAAACAATTAACGCGTATTTATGGTGTGTCATTTCCTAAACAAAAAGAACTAACTGCTCACCTAGAGTTATTGGAGGAAGCAAAAAAACGTGACCACCGTAAACTAGGAAAAGAAATGGAGCTTTTTACTTTCTCACAAAAAGTGGGACAAGGACTACCATTATGGCTTCCAAAAGGAGCTCAACTAAGAGAAAAATTAGAGAACTTTCTAAAAAAAGCACAAACACAAGCAGGTTATTTACCTGTTGTTACACCTCATATTGCCAATAAGGATTTATATGTTTGTTCTGGTCATTACGAAAAATACGGTGAGGATTCATTCCAACCTATCAAAACTCCTAATGAAGGAGAAGAGTTTTTCTTAAAACCTATGAACTGCCCTCACCACTGTGAGATTTATAAATCAAAGCAATATTCTTACCGTGATTTACCTGTTCGTTTTGCAGAATTCGGTACTGTTTATCGTTATGAGCAATCTGGAGAATTACATGGTTTAACTCGTGTTAGAGGATTTACTCAGGATGATGCTCACCTTTTTGTGCGTCCTGACCAAGTAAAACAAGAATTTATATCTGTAATTGATTTAGTACTTTATGTATTTAATGCCTTAGGTTTTAAAGACTTTAAAGCTCAAGTATCCTTACGTGACCCTGAGAATAAAGCAAAATATATTGGTTCTGATGAAAACTGGGATAAAGCTGAAGCTGCAATTATTGAAGCTGCTGCCGAAAAAGGTTTAGAAACAGTTGTAGAATATGGTGAGGCTGCCTTTTATGGTCCTAAGCTAGATTTTATGGTAAAAGATGCCCTAGGTAGAGAGTGGCAACTAGGAACAATACAAGTAGATTATAATTTACCTGAGCGTTTTGAACTAGAGTATACAGGTGCTGATAATCAAAAACATAGACCCGTAATGATACACCGTGCTCCGTTCGGATCAATGGAGCGTTTTGTAGCTGTTCTTATCGAGCATTGCGGTGGTAATTTCCCACTTTGGTTAGCCCCAGATCAGTTTATCATATTGCCTATCAGTGAGAAATATCATGATTATGCTGAAAAAGTATCCAGGTTATTAAAAAATTACGATATTTGCGGCCCGATTGACCAAAGAGCTGAAACTACTGGAAGAAAGATAAGAGATGCTGAAGTTTCAAAAATCCCTTACATCATTATAGTTGGTGAAAGAGAAGAAAATGAAGGAACTATATCAGTTCGTAAACATGGAGGAGAGGATTTAGGAAGCATTTCGGTTGACGGATTGATAAAGATAATAACAGAAGAAATAAATAATTTAATCACTTTTAATAACTAAAACGGTAAAGAGATCGCAAAAAAGAGACCATTTAGAGGTAGAGTAGTAGAAAAGAAACTACACCGAACTAACAGAGAAATTACAGCCCCATTTGTAAGAATGGTAGGAGATCAAGTAGAACCAAAAATTGTTCAACTTGACGCTGCATTAAAAATTGCAAGAAATTTAAATCTGGATTTAGTAGAAATATCTCCAAAAGCAGAACCACCCGTTTGTAAAGTAATTGATTATAAAAAGTTTATTTACGACCAAAAGAAAAAGCAAAAAGCAATAAAAAGCAAGGCGCAAAAGGTTGTAGTAAAAGAGTTAAGATTTGGACCTAACACTGGAGAACATGATTTTGATTTTAAATTAAAACATGCTCAAAAGTTTTTGGAAGAAGGAGCAAAAGTAAAAGCATTTGTTTTCTTTAGAGGTAGAACAATTATCTTTAAAGACCAAGGACAAATTTTACTTTTAAAATTAGCTCAAGCACTAGAAGACATAGGAGTTGTAGAAAGTATGCCTAAGTTGGAAGGAAAGAAAATGATAATGATAATAGCACCAAAAAAGAAGAAATAAAAAAAGAAGACAATGCCAAAAATGAAAACAAAGGCTGGAGCCAAAAAGAGATTCAAACTTACAGGTTCTGGTAAATTAAAAAGAAAGCATGCGTTTAAGTCACACATCTTAACTAAGAAAGAGACTAAACAAAAGCACAACTTAACCAAAACTGGTTACGTTAACAAGTCTGACGAAAAAAGCGTTAAGCTTCAGTTAGGTATTTAAAAAAATAAATTAGGTTATTAACCAGGTATGTAGTTCAAACAAGGGCATAAAAATAAAAAGCCACTATACACCAAAAAACAATTAAATTATGCCAAGATCGGTAAATTCAGTAGCTGCAAAAGCTAGAAGAAACAAAATATTAAAAGCTGCCAAAGGATACTTTGGGAGAAGAAAAAATGTACATACAGTAGCTAAAAATGCTGTAGAAAAAGGGATGCAATACGCATACCGTGACAGAAAAAATAAGAAGAGAACTTTCCGTGCATTATGGATACAGAGAATTAATGCAGGAACAAGATTACACGGAATGTCTTACTCACAATTTATGGGTAAAGTTCACGCTAACGGAATTGAGTTAAACAGAAAAGTTTTAGCTGATTTAGCAATGAACCACCCAGAAGCTTTTAAAGCAGTTGTGGATAAAGTAAAATAAATTTTTTAGTTGGTGCTAAAAAAGAAAAGGCGAACATTTGTTCGCCTTTTTTATTTTTAAATTTTCCTTAAAGTAATTAAGAAAGTTCCTCTTTTACTAATTTAGAAATTAGTGAACCATCAGCCTTACCATTTAACCTTCCCATAAGTGGACCCATACATTTTCCCATATCAGCGGGGGACGATGCACCAACCTGAGCAATAACTTCCTGTACTACCTTTCTTACTTCATCCTCCCCCATTTGTGCTGGCAAATAAGGCTCAAGGTAAGCCAGTTGATTTATTTCATCATCAGCTAAATCCTGACGATTTTGCTCAATAAATATTGCAGCTGAATCTTTTCTTTGCTTTACCAACTTAGCTATAAGCTTTAAAGAAACGGCATCAGCAACTGTTGTACTTCCATCTTTAGTTGCTTCTAACATTATTGCAGACTTAACTGCACGTAATGCAGCTAACTTATCTACATTTCTCGCTTTCATAGCCTCCTTTATATCCTGTGTAATTTGATCTTGTACTGTCATTATTTCTTAAATTGTTTATTTCGTTCTTGTAATTTTTCCAAAGCATCTATAGCAAAAGTATACTCAGGATTAATTTCTATAGCTCTTTTATAATCTGATTCAGCTTGAGCTATATTTCCTAGTGTTTCAAAACAATTCCCTCTTGCATAATACGCTTCAAAAAAAGATGAGTTTGAATAAATGGCATCAGAAAAATTATTAGTAGCAACATCGTGCAAATCTAACTCCATATGAATAAACCCTAAATTATAATGCCCATCTGAATGAAATGGAGTTACTTTATGCAAAGCTGTATAAGCCTCTAAAGCTGCATTCCATTGTGTAATAGATTGATAAAAAAGAGCTTTATTGTATAATATTATCTCATCTTCAGGATCAATCCTTAAAGCATTATCATAATACTGAACCGCTAAAGTATCCCCCATCTGGTGGTATATTTGACCTAACTGTACAAAAGCTTCTTTATATTCTGCATCAACATTTATTGCATTCCTAAAGCAATTAATAGCCGCCTCTTCTTGCTTCAACTGCTTAAAAGTATATCCAAGCAACATATGTGTTTTTGCTTGATTATATTCTAATTTCAATGAAGAGTTAAGATGCTCAACAGCCTTATCGTACTTAGCATAAGCCAGCATCAACTCCCCCATTAAAGCATGGGCTTCATAAGCTTCATTATTTAATTTTAAAGCCCTATTAAGGTTATATTTTGACAAAGAAGGATATTCTCCTTTAGCTTTATTTGATTTTGAAAGTTCAAAATAAATCTCAGCAATTTCATAAAACACCTGATAATCTAAAGAATCTAATTGAACACATTGATTCAAATCAAAAAGAACAGACTCCAAATTATTTTGCTCTTTATTATAAGTAGCACGTTCTTTCAATAAAGCAACATTAAGAGGATCCTTTTTTATCTTTTCAGATAAAATAGTAATCTCTGATTTTTCAACCTTCTTTTCACTTTCAGTACTACAGGCAGCAATAAACAGTATTGCTACAGCAAATATAATTTTACGCATCATAAAAAATTACTCTTGAGTTAAAGCCTCTTTAATTTTAGTTTCAATTTCCTCAGAAAGTTCAGGATTATCAGCAATTAATTGTTTTACAGCATCACGTCCCTGCCCTAACTTAGTATCACCATAGCTAAACCATGAACCACTTTTCTTAACTACATCTAAGTCTACCGCCTTATCTAAAACTTCTCCTGAACGAGAAATTCCAGCACCAAACATAATATCAAATTCAACTTTACGGAATGGAGGAGCTACCTTATTCTTAACTACTTTTACTCTAGTTCTGTTTCCTATAATGTCCTCACCATTTTTAATAGCACCAATTCTTCTGATATCCAAACGCACTGAAGAATAGAACTTAAGCGCATTACCTCCTGTAGTTGTTTCTGGGTTACCGAACATAACTCCAATCTTCATTCTTATTTGATTAATAAAGATAACTGTACAATTTGTTTTATTAATTGTAGCAGTTAGTTTTCTAAGTGCTTGAGACATTAAACGGGCATGTAGTCCCATTTTAGAATCCCCCATTTCTCCTTCAATCTCTGATTTTGGAGTTAAAGCCGCTACAGAATCTACTACTACTAAATCTACAGCTCCTGAACTAATTAAATGATCAGCAATTTCTAATGCTTGCTCTCCATTATCAGGTTGTGAAATGTATAAATTATCTACATCAACTCCTAAATCTGACGCATAAGAAGCATCAAATGCATGCTCAGCATCAATAAAAGCTGCAATACCTCCTTGCTTTTGCACTTCAGCAATTGCATGTATTGTTAATGTTGTTTTACCTGATGACTCTGGACCATATATTTCAATTACTCTTCCTCTTGGGTATCCACCAACACCTAAAGCTAAATCTAAACCTATTGATCCTGTAGGAATTGCCTCTACATCTTCAACAACTTTATCTCCCAACTTCATTACTACTCCCTTTCCATAGGATTTTTCTAACTTACCTAAGGTAAGTTCTAGTGCCTTAATTTTAGCACTTTGGTCTTTTTTACTCATAGTTATTTATTTTATACAAATTAGAGAAATAATCCAGCAAACATCAAAAAAAAGCAGCTTAAATTATTAACAAAATTATCGTTTTGAAAAATACTTGCAAATTTCTGTAATCTCACACCTTTCGCACTCTGGCCTTCGTGCTTTACATAAATATCTACCATGTAAGATTAACCAATGATGTGCAATATTTAATTTTTCTTTAGGGAAGAGTTTCAGTAATTGTAATTCAGCTTGCAAAGGATTTTTAGCATTAGTAGTTAACCCTATCCTATCTGCCACACGAAATACATGAGTATCAACTGGCATTGCAGGAATATCAAAATAAACTGACCCTACAACATTAGCTGTTTTTCTCCCTACCCCAGGTAGTTTTTGTAAGTCTTCTAAGTTTTCTGGAATTTTAGCATTAAAATCTTGCATTAGCATTTTTGCCATACCAGAAAGGTGCTTTGCTTTATTCCTTGGGTAGGAACAAGACTTTATTAAGTCAAAAATTATATCTACTGAAGCTTCAGCCATTACCTCAGCTGTAGGTAGCTGTTCAAATAATTCTTTAGTAATAATATTAACTCGTTTATCAGTACACTGTGCAGACAGAATTACTGCAACAGTAAGCTCAAAGGCATTAGTATAATCTAACTCTGTTTTTGCTTCAGGCATATGCTCAGAAAAATGAGCAATAAAATGTTTTGTTCTTTCTTTTTTATTCACGGGCACAAAACTAAAAAAATAAAAGAGGCTACCACGCCTCTTTTACTAACCAAAACCACTTTTAGTTAAGTGAAATTAAAATTCTATCTTTCGATTTAGTTTTAATTCCTTTCACTGAACTTGCATAAGCAAGAATAGTATCTATTGTTTCTTTTTTTGGTCCATTCTGAGTATCAGAAAGGATTTTGTGTACCTTCTTATCAAATGAAACGTACTCTTCTTTTGATAAGTGATTCCACAATTCTAATGTAGAGTTTTTGCTCATATAGTGTATTTTTTAAGTTCATTACACCTAATTAACGCAACATCCTACAATTATAGTATATAAATGTTTGTTTATTTTACTTGCAAATCAATATGATGTTTTTCTGCAAGCTTTCTAAGATTAATAAGTGCATAACGCATACGACCAAGCGCTGTATTAATACTTACTCCAGATGAAGCAGATATTTTCTTAAAGGACATATCCTCAAAGTATCTTAACTTTAATACTTCTTTTTGATCTTCAGGAAGCATCTCAATTAAATCTTTTAAATCAGCATGTACCTGATCCTGAATCATTACTTGCTCTTGATTTTTACTTCCATCATCTAAAACTTCAAAAATATCAAACTCAGATGTAGGTCTAATCTTTCTCATCTTAGATTCTTTTCTGAAATGATCAATAACCAAATTATGAGCAATACGCATCATCCAAGGTAAAAACTTCCCCTCTTCATTGTACTTCCCTTTTTGCAAAGAGTTAATCACTTTAATAAAAGTATCTTGAAATATATCTTCAGTAAGGTCTCTATTTTTCACTTTTGACATAATAAAGGCAAAAACCCTGTTTTTATGTCTATTTAATAATTGTTCAAATGATGAGTTATCACCATTTAAGAAATTTTTTACGAGTACTTGATCGGAAATAGTTTTAGACAGCATATTACTTTGTTGTTTTTAGTTAATAAAAGTTTAAAGTAAAAATGTGTCTATAGGCTGAAGTATTGTTAATTAATTGTATAAATTCAGGTCCAAATATAGGAAAACAATTTGAATTATCCAAATCTTATTTATTAGCTTTGCAAATTCTGCAATTTAATGACTACAAAAAAAACAAAAAATACTACTGAAAAAATTGAGATTAGAGGAGCACGCTTGCACAACCTAAAAAACATCTCAATTAGTATTCCAAAAAATCAACTTATTGTTATTTCTGGAGTCTCAGGAAGTGGAAAATCGTCATTAGCCTTTGACACTTTGTTTGCTGAAGGACAAAGACGCTATATTGAAAGCCTATCGTCCTACGCACGACAATTCTTAGGTAAATTACAAAAACCAGAAGTTGATGAGATACTAGGAATTTGCCCTGCTATTGCAATAGAACAAAAAACAACAACTAACAACCCTAGATCAACAATTGGTACTAGCACCGAAATTTATGATTACTTAAAGCTTTTATTTGCTCGAATTGGAAAAACAATATCTCCAATATCAGGAAAAGAGGTAAAACGCCACCAAATAAGTGATGTTGTAAACTTCATACTCCAACAAGACAAAGATGAAGTTATCCTTATTTTAGCACAATATAAAGAAAACAGTAACAAAGAGATATTATCTGTATTAAGACAACAAGGCTTTTCACGTATAATATATAAAAATGAAATTGTAAGAATTAAAGATCTAATAAAAGAAGAAATTACTGTAGCTGCAGATGAAATACAAATAGTAATTGACCGTATTATTATTGATGATAGCGATATAGAAAGTAGAATTGCTGATTCAGTACAAACTGCATTTTTTGAAGGTAATGGAGAGTGCAGCATACAAGTAAAAAAAGATGTTCATCACTTTTCTAATAAGTTTGAACTAGATGGAATGCAATTTGAGAAACCTTCTACTCACCTATTTGCTTTTAACAACCCTTATGGAGCATGTAAAAAATGTGAAGGATTTGGGTCAATACTAGGAATTGACCATAAGAAAGTAATTACTAACGAGAACCTATCTGTTTACCAAGGAGTTGTAAGCTGTTGGAGTGGAGAAAAGCTAAGTAAATGGAAAGATCGCTTTATTATTAGAGCTGCAAAATTTGACTTTCCTGTACACCGACCTTATAATGAACTGAATGATGAACAAAAGGACATCCTATGGCATGGAAAAAATAAATGTAAAGGAATAGATCAGTTTTTCCAGAAACTAGAAAGTGACAAATATAAGATACAAAACAGAGTACTTATAGCTAGATATAGAGGAAAAACAACCTGTACTGAATGTAAAGGCTCTCGTCTTAGAAAAGATGCTTTGTATGTTAAAATAGCAGGTAAGAGCATTGCTGATATTGTAAAAATGAATATTGGTCAAGCATTAGATTTCTTTAATAGTATTAAACTAAATAAAGCAGATGCTAAAGTTGCAGAAAGGCTAACCCACGAAATACAAAGTAGACTCCATTACTTAAATGAAGTAGGCTTAAGCTACTTAACATTAGACAGAAAATCAAACTCCTTATCAGGAGGAGAATCCCAAAGAATCAATTTAGCAACATCAATAGGAAGTTCATTAGTTGGAGCAATGTATATACTAGATGAACCAAGTATAGGCTTACATTCTAAAGATACAGAGCGTTTAATTAAAATCCTAAAAGAACTTAGAGACATAGGGAATACCGTTATTGTAGTTGAGCATGACGAAGAAATAATGGAAGAAGCTGACCAGATAATTGATATTGGTCCAGAAGCAGGAATCCATGGGGGAGAAATTATTTATCAAGGAAAACTAGAAGACATTTATAAGGAAGAGAAGAGTTTAACAACTCAATATCTATCAAAGAAATTACTTATCCCAGTTCCTAAGCAAAGAAGAAAAACTAGAGATAGTATAAAAATAACAGGAATAAATCAGCATAACATAAAGAATGTAAATACTGCATTTCCATTAAACGGATTAACACTTGTTACAGGATTAAGTGGGTCTGGAAAATCAACCCTTGTAAAAGATGTGCTAAAACCAGCACTGAACAACTTCTTAGGAAATTCTACAAAAGGAAGTAAAACCTATGAAAGCATAGCAGTAAGCACTAATAATCTAAAGAAAATTGAATTTATTGACCAACACCCTATTGGAAAATCATCAAGATCTAACCCTGCTACTTACATAAAAGTATATGATGATATTAGAAAACTATTTACCAATCAGCCTTTAGCTCAAAGCAGAAAATATAAATCTGGTTTCTTTTCATTTAATGTAGATGGAGGTAGGTGCGAACACTGTAAAGGAGAAGGTGAAACTACTGTTGAGATGCAGTTTATGGCCGATGTCCACCTAGAATGTGAATACTGTAAAGGAAAACGTTTTAAAAATGAAATTTTAGAGATTAAAGTTGGAAATAAAAATATTGCTGATATCCTTAATTTATCAGTAGAAGAAGCTATTGCATTTTTTGAGAATAGCAATGAGCTTAATATTGCTAAGAAACTACAGCCTTTACAAGATGTAGGTTTAGGATATGTAAAACTTGGACAGTCCTCAAATACTTTAAGTGGTGGTGAAGCACAAAGAATAAAACTTGCTTCTTTCTTAAGCAAAGGAAATACTGCTGATAAAACCCTATTTATTTTTGACGAACCAACAACTGGTCTGCATTTTCATGATATCAATAAGCTACTTAATTCTTTCTACGCCTTAATTGAAAAAGGACACTCTATAGTTTGTATTGAACACAACTTAGATGTTATAAAATGTGCCGATTGGATAATTGACCTAGGTCCTGAAGGTGGTGATAAAGGAGGAACTATAGTATTTGAAGGAATTCCTGAAGATATTATAACCTGTAAAGAATCTCTTACAGGGCAGTTTCTTAAGAAGAAACTTACATCTTAAAATCCAAATAATTTTGTAAAATAATAGTTGCACTTACCTCATCAACTAAAGCCTTATTTCTTCTTCCTTTCTTACTTACTCCTGAAGCTAATATACTCTGTTTTGCAATTTTGGAAGTAAAGCGTTCATCAATTTGATGTATAGGAATAGTTGGGTACTTTTTTTGCAATCGTTTTATAAAGCCTTTCACATGTCCAGTACTATCGGTACTGGTTCCATTTAAATTTTTAGGATCACCAATTACAAAACAATCAATAGTTTCTTTCACAAATAAATTTGCAATAAAGTTATCTAACAAATGAGTAGGAACAGTAGTTAATCCACTAGCAATAATTTGCATTGCATCTGTAATTGCTATACCTGTTCGTTTGGTGCCATAATCAATGCCTAGAGCTTTTCCCATTACTGCTTTACAATCTGGTAACTTATTCCCTCAGGAATTATCTTTACAGTATAAGTTCCCGCTGCATACTCTGAGATATCAAAAGATGAAGTATTTATTTGATTATCTATACGCTTAATCACTTTTGCTTGAGCATCATAAACCTCGACAGTATGTACCTGAGCATCATTAAATAATATATTAAAACTACCCATAGTAGGGTTTGGATAAATTTCAAAATCAACTTCTAATTGACTAACACTAGCTGGGGCTAAAGCAATAGGAGGAAAAACAATATAGTCAATCCAAGCGCAATCCTGACCTGAACTTACTGAAGCATCTTTTTCATATTCCCATTTAAAAGTATTTTGACCAACAGCAACTGGAAAAGAAACAAAACTCCAAGCTACATCCTCACCGGACCACTCCCCTACTTTATTTCCATTAATTTTAAATTTAAGCTCATCATAACTCTGTTCAGATGATACAAACTTAAAAAATGAAATATCTCCAGGAGCAGTTACATCCAATGTAACTGACAACTCAGACTGGCTACCATCAGGTATTACTCCTGACTTTGAAGAATTATTTCCCTCATAAACCTGGACATTATCTATTGTCCAAGGATAAGCCCCTTGCACCCAAGCATATTGAGTAAAGTCACCTGTTTCATAATCTTCGTCAATAATACCTACCATGGCATTAAAAACTGTATTATGTGCATAAGCTCCATCAGTAATATCAAAAGGAAACTCAACAAAAGTACCTACTGGCGTAGCAACATCAACTGTAATATTAAACGTTACACTTTGTTGCTGACTTACATTTAACGCTGCAACTACTGTACTTATAGTATTTATAGTAACATAAGAAGATAAACTTCCTAAAGTTGCTGTTAAATTTGCAATATCAGCATGTCCAGTATTTATTACATCAACTATTAAATCTAACGTTTCTCCAGCATCTAATTTTCCATTCCCATTTCCTAGGGAAGTATCATCAATTGTAAATGTAGTATGATTAAGAACTGGGGCATTTAAAGTAGTATTTAGCGTTGAGCTCCAAACATTACCTAAGTTATCCGTCATTACCACATCAAAAACAACTATATGCTGATCAGGAACTATATTAGCTACTTGATAAGTAAAAGGAGCAGTTATACTCTGTATTTGTGAAGCTCCAATCAATGTAATATTATCAGTACTATCAATTAATGTAACATATGGGTCATTAGTAGTAATAACTACAGTTAGAGCATTTGCATCTGCCACACCTACATTCTGAAAATCAACATCCATACTTATAAACTCGTTATAGTCTACAAGCCCATTATTATTAGCTGCAACATCATCATTAGTATGAGAAGCATAAATAACATATGGCCCTGTAGGAGCAATAATTTGTATAGTATTAATGTAAGGTTGCTTAAATTGTTTTGTAACAACAATATCAGCAGCAGCTATAACTGATATTGCAGGAAAAGTAAGGTTTACAATTCCTGTCACATCTGCTAATTGAGCATCTAAAAGCACTCCATTTATAGAAATTGCTACATAAGCATTTTCTTCAGTATTCACTGTTAAGGTTGTAGTACCAACTGGTGTTGCAGCAGGATGAGTAACTGTTAATGCTGTTGGGACTCCAACATAAGGCATTAATGAAGGGTCTCCCATTAAATGGTAAATTTCCCAATAGTACTGCTCAGAACCTCCTGCTTGAGTAACTGCTAAATTCCCTGAATGTATCATTTGCCCCGCTGTTATAAACCAATCAGCTTGTTGTTCTCCATTTTCATGCATTAAACAATCATATAATGCTAAACCTGTACCAGCATAAGTAGGGTTAGCAGAAATACTACTGCTACTATTACTACCAACAGCCCACCAAAAATCTTCATTCCAGTAAGTATTGTTTGAACCACCAATATAACCAACAGCCCCTTTATTAGTTGCTCTTAATAAGCCTTCTCCAAAACAAACTGGGACATCAAATTTATTAGACTGACAACAATTCCCTACCATAAAGCCAAATTCATCAATATTTTGTAAACCCGCAATATCTGAAGTAGTAAAAGAAGGGTCCGACCAACCAGAAGAGCCACAATGTGCAGTGTAATTTGCAAAACCTACTCCACCACTAATATCAGCAATTATAGCTGCTGAAGCTCCAGACATATCTGAAGTAATAGGTGTTCCTGAACCATATAGATAATTATAAACAGTTAAACCATGAGCTGCATTAAAATAATTATCTGTACCGTAGTTTATTTGTCCATTACCATGAGTAGGGGCCCAACTAGCATCAACGCCTGCTACTAATACTGTTTCATCTAAAAAAGAAGGATCTGAAAACGTATATTGTTCATGTGTTAGTGTTTTATGCACTTGGGTTTCTACATCAGCAGCTGAAATAGCAGAAAATCGTCCATAATACATCTCAGGATAAAAATCTCCTCCTCCATCAAACTCACAATAATACATATCTGACAAATGCGATCCTGCAGCTCCATTAAAAGAAGGAACTTGCCCATCATCACCTACAATTAATAAATAAGTTGGTGCTGGATCTGCAACAGTAGCATTATCATACATATCTTTAATATATGCATGTATTGAAGTTGTTGTATTTCCTACTAAAGGATCATTAGTATACCCTTCAACCACAATAAATCCTTTCTTTATCTTCCATTCTACTAATGGCTGTAATACTGATTGAAATTGTGGATCAGCAATAATTACATACTTCACAGGGTAAGTCGTTATAACATCCTTCTCCTGCATTGGCAAGTAATTAATACAACCTTTAAATAAGTGCTCAAATTCAGGACTAAAGTATTTCTTCTTATTTGCAATATGTTTCGCTACATCTGTATTTTCAAATATTACCTTTACTTCTAATTTAGTAACTACTTTTAATTGATTAGTTGTTGGATTATAACTGAAAGGAGCTACTGAAATTCTTGCTAATTGTTGCCCTCTCATTTTCCCTAAATATTCAGTTGAAACAAGCTTATTGGTATAAAAGCCATCTTTAGTATAGTAGTCAGCATTAAAATAAAAAGGAACATCTTCAGCTTTTTCACTTTTCAACACAGAAGGTTGAGATGGGAACACCCTATTAGTAATCCCATAATCTGATAAAGAAATCAATTTTTCTTCTTTATTTATTATTTGTATAGCTACCTGAGCTCCTAAAGGAATATTAATTAATTCTTCAAGTACAGGTAACTCTGCTGTACCTTTTTTTGCATTTTCACCATATCCTGAGGCAATCAGTTTTACAAAAGTTCCAGCATTTGTTTTTACTGACATTGTACTAATCTCCGAAAGATGATTTATAAAAGTAAACTCTGTTAAGGTCTTTTCAGTAATAGTAAGGTTATTGCTTGTTTCTGTAAGTTTAATATCTGTTGCTGAAGCAGTAAATATGGCTGCAATAGATAAAATAAGTATTCCTTTTATAGTTTTCATAGCTAGTTTTATTTCTTACAAAAATAGTGAAATTCAAGTTACAAATACAAACTACTCCAATACAATCTTACCTACTCAACTACCTTTTACAAATAGATTTATAATCGCACCATTTACAGGAGTTAATATCAGACGTTTGTTCAAAGTCATCATTAACTATTTTAGTAAGTACTACCTCTAATTGATCTTGAAATTCGTCCAATACTGCTGAAGTTATTTTTACAACCTTAGTTTCTGAACTACCAGCTTTTTGAGTTACTGTTATCAGCCCTTCCTTTAGATTTTTAAAAGCATAATTCCCTACAATAAGCTCCTTACCTAAACAATTAGGATTCATCTTCATATATATATAAGCATACATTAACAACTGAAATGCTTTAGCTCTTTTAGGATTGTCAACTAACTCATCATACTCCTGAAACTTAAGTTCACTTGGGGTAACCATACCTGTTTTATAATCTATAATCCTAACAACATCACCCTTAACATCTACTCTATCCGCCTTACCAATAAGTCTAAATTCTAATCCATCAATATTTATTTCACAATCTAAATTCTCTTCTTTTGATAATACTTTAATTTGTTGATTCTCAGCAGCAGCCTCTCGGATTGTTTTTTGTTCTAGAGCTAAGAAATCTTTGGTTAATTTTTGTGCTATTTGTAAACTTAAGTAATTCTTTCCTTCTTCCATTCCTTGTTCTGAAAGCACCTCAACAAATTCATCTCTTATTGTACTTAAAATTGCCCCAGTATTTTCTTTTATAAATGATTCTTCCAAAACTCCAATTGGATAATGTTTATCCAATGCATTATGAACTGCCGTACCTAAAGTACTTGAATCAGCATACTCATCTATTTGCTCATCAACTCTTATTTTTGCTAAATAATGATAGTAAAAAGAAAGGCTACAATTATTATACCTATTTAAAGCAGAAGGAGAAACCCCATTAGTAGCCCATGCCTTTAAAACTGACTCTAAACCTTTATTCTGAACAACAATTGGCTGTATTTCATCTATCTCAAAATCCTCCCCTTTGTATACATACTCTTTAATCTCAGAAGATTTATATTCCGATAAAAGCTGTGTAATAAATCTACTTTTCTCTCCAGACCCAAAATCATCAGTAACAGAACTATAAACTAAAGTGATATTATTTGCTCTTTGCAAAAGTCTATAAAAATGATATGAAAAAACAGCATCGCTTTCGGAATATGTTGGCAATTTAAAATAGCGTTTCATATCATAAGGAATAAAAGAATTTACTGACTTTCCTTTAGGTAGTTTCCCCTCGTTTACGCTCAACATAATTACATTCTTAAAGTCTAAAGTTCTACTTTCTAAAATTCCCATTAGCTGCACCCCTTTTAAAGGCTCTCCCTTAAACGGAATAGTTTCATTTGCTACTAATTGCTGCATAATTACTTGCAGGGTTCTAAGCTCAATATCAAAACTACTAACTGACAATAAGTTATTTAATGAAGTTAAACATCTATAAAAGGTCGATAAAACTTCTGATTCAATTGATCCTGTTTTTCCAACAAGAGGTAATCGCAATGCACCAATAAGACTATCAAGAGCCTCCAAAGCTTGATTTACAGTAGTCCATAAAATAAATAATGACTTTACAATCTCTGAGCTTTTAAAGAAATTATCAATATTTGATTTTCCTATAAAAACAATATTATGATTTGTTATAAAACGTTTAAAATCAGAAAGCTCATTTTCTTCAGCAAGTTTTGAGAAATAAGGATGTTCAACTACAGCAATAACATCTTTATAATAAAAAGCTTTATGCCTATACTTTATTGCATGTAATTGCATATTAAATAGCGCCTCAACAAAAGCAAATAATGCAGTCCCTTTAAGTGGGCTTCCCATTGTAACATTTAACTGTTTTACTTCCGATGGCAAATTATGAAGCACTGGAAATAACAAACCCTCATCTGCTAAAACAATTGCAGTATTACTGTTATCCAAATCCTCTTTTGAAAATTTTCTAATCACCTCCGAAGCAACCTTTGCTTGCGTTATGTTTTTTGGGCAAGCAATAACCTTAAAGCTTTCCTTTTGCTTTGCATAATAATTATCTACACCTTTAAAATCAATCTCAGACCATTGTTCCTTTTGTTCTCTTAAAAAGCCCCCAGCCTCATGCATAGGATTATCATAATAAAAATGATCGGCATCCCAAAACACCCGAGCTACATCCTCTTTTTTTAGGAAATTAATTATTTTCTGCTCTGATTTAGTAAGTGCATTTAAACCTACAAACCATACTTTTTTCCAAGAAATAGTTGCACTATCAACACACTCTGCAGCTTGTCGATAAGCCATCCCCTGATAAGCTACATTTTCTGCTTTTAGCTGCTCTTTAAAATCGTGATACCAATTAATCATAGCCCCAAAAAAGCTAATATAATCACTTTGCATAGGTGTTAACTCATCAACAGATAAGCTCCAATCCTCAACACTCCAACCTTCTAACTCTTTTACATCTTTAAGGTTGCTGTAAATTGCTGTTGCATCTACCATATTCCTATCTATATCATTAAAGTCATGTAGCAATACATTACTCCAGTTCAGAAAATCATCAAAAGAATCTACTTTTTGAGGTGGGTTATTTAAATAACTCTGATATAAGCGAAACTGTAAAGAGATATTGTCTAAAACTTGTAAAGACGATAACTTCTCAACAAACTCCTCAATTGAATAAAACTCAGGTAAGAAAACAGGTTTCTTTATTTTTTGTGCTAAATAATGTTTTAGAAATACTACTGCTCTCTTAGAAGGCAAAACAACTGCTACCCCTTCCATACCATCAGGAAACTTAACTAATAAACGTGTTGCTATTTTATCTAAAAATGGTTTCATAACTCTTTTATCTTTAGCGTATCGTTTATATAAATAAGAACTCTTTTAATATGCTTGTATCCCATCTCCTGCAAAGCACTAGCATAATCTGTTATCTGAATTTCATGCTGAGGCTTTTCTATTCCTGTTTTATAATCAACCACCACCACAGCATCAGTATTTTTTGAGAACAACAAGCGATCAGGAATATATGTTTTACCGTTTGTCATTAATATTTCTTTTTCTGTTTTCACTTCCCAATCATCTGAAAAATAAACACCCATTTTTTCATTAGCAAGTAAATTATCTATTGTAACTATCAACCTTTCATAATCCTCTTTCTCACACTTCCCTGCTTTATACATCCCATCCAATACTTTTTGTTTTTGATGTGTATAATGAATTTGTTCTAAAGCAGCATGCAAAAGTATTCCCCAATCCCTTTTAGCAGTTGTAGTTTCTAAATCCCATATTTGCTCAGCACTATGCTTTAAAGAAATTACATCACGCCAATCTAATTTATTTTTTGGTTTTGTTGTAAAAACATTTAGCTGTTTATCTTTTTTCTGATGCATAAGTTCAGCATCACCAACTATAATAGGAAAGTCAGTATCATATTTATATAAGAATGAATTCAGATAACCTTTTTCTACAAAAGCATTAGTAATTTTATCCGGAAAATGCTTTGCATAAACATATAAGCGTTCCTTAGGCCTTGTCATTGCAACATATAGTTTATTCAAATTATCTAATAGCGACAATTCTTTTTCCTTTTTATACTTCTCACTAAAGTATGAAAATTCTAAATCCGAATTAGCATTAATTAATGCTGATGGCAACTTTTTTGTAAAATAAGAAGAAGTGTCAACCCAAATTTCATTTCCTTTTTTACCTCCCTCCCAATTAAAAGGAATCATTACAACATTAAAAGCAAGACCTTTGGATTTATGAATTGTCATTAATTGCACTGCATTTGCTCCTTCAGGAATCACAATAGCCTCAGTCTCTTTTTTATCTTCCCACCAGAGTAAAAACTCACTAAGACTACTTCCATTCTTCTCAGAATAAGCAAGCACTAAATCTAAATAAAAACCTAAATAAATATCTTCTTTAAAATTAAAAGCTCTAATAAGTTGTTCTACCATTTCATAAAGCGACTCTTGTAAAAGTTTTTTAGGATTTATATAAATACCCCCTCGCTCAAGTAATCTTATAAAACCTTCATTAGTTTTAATCTCTAAATAAAGTTGATGCAGGTTTTCATCTATTAATTGCACTTTAAATAAATAATCTACAATAACTGATTTTGCTATTGTATTCATTGGGTTTTGCAAATATTTAAGCATTGCTACCAATGCAATTACTTTCTTAGATTTACTTAATAATAAACCTTCATTTGAAATTACAGGAATTTGAGCTGCTGACAAATATTCCGCAACTAATGCTACCCTTTTTCTACTATCACATAGAATAGCGATATCATTATAAGAATAATTATTCTCTTCAGTAATTTTCTTTATCTCTTCAGTCATTCTTTCCAAAATCACTTCCTTAAAATCATTTTCTTTATCTCCACAAAGTTCTATATGAACATAGCCTCCTTCTTTTGCATAAGCAGTAGTCTGCTCTTGCTTATCATAAATACCAATGATATCATCAGATAACAAACTCTTTATATTTTCAAAAAACTGATTGTTAAAATTAATAATGTTTTTCCTACTTCTAAAATTACTTGCTAGGTTGTTGGGAGTATAATGAGAATCTAATTTTGATTCCCAATCTTTTTTAAATAAAAGCTCATCACCTTTATAAATTTTAGGCAACTGAAAAAATTGCTCTACTTCTCCACCTCTCCATCTATAAATAGATTGTTTTCCATCACCAACCAACATACTTTTTCCATAATCCAATGAATCTGTAATTAATGGCAAAATATTCTGCCACTGTAAAAGTGATGTATCCTGAAATTCATCAATTAAGTAATGATTATAACGTTCACCTAAGCGTTCATAAATAAAGGAAGAAGGTTGTTTTATTACTACCGAATGTATTTTCTTATTAAACTCCGATATTTGCTCAATATTATTCTCCTTTTTAAAAGCCTTAACCTCGGTCATTAACTCATTAAGCACTGCAATTGAGTAAATATTTTTAAGTACAGCTTGTATCGAGTTATACTCTACAAGTAAAACCATTAAATCATCATAAAACTGAAGCAATTGAGGTTTTAAAGCATCTACTAGGTTTTTTATTTCACTACTTTTTCCTTTAGCGTACCATTCATCATTAGCTATGTTTTTCCTAAGTGAATCCGAAGGTTTCCATTTTTTATATTGCTGATACCCTAAGTTAAGTGTAAAGTGCTTAAAATATGTACCTCTTAAAAAATGTTCTTTTGTTAAATCATTTACAATAAAATAAGTGGTAACCTCTTCTGCTAAGCCATCTATCCTTTGCTTACAGCTCTTCTTTTGGTTTTGTAAATCTTTTTTAACCTGCATGCATTCTTTCACAGTAAGCTGCTTAACATCTACATACTTACTAACCTCCTCTTTAAATAACTGCTTTGAAAAATTCTCTAAATCTTTTTCAATATTTATACTATTACCATCCTCTGCTTTTTGCATTGCAAAATGTACTAAAGCATCTGACAAGTCCCCTCCTGTTGCTGATATTTTTGATAATAACAAAGCAACTACAGGCTGAATAACTTTATAATTATCCATCTCTAGATTAAAATTGTGTGACAAACCTAAATCAGCAGCAAAGGTGCGAACAATTTTATAGGTAAATTTATCAATAGTTGAAATTCCTAAATCAGCATAATGGTGTAAAATATGATTATGAATTGACTTTGCTCTACTAAAAATAACTTCTTGTTCAAAATTTGTTTCTTTTTTTAACCAATCAAGCACGCCATCTTTATCTTGTTTTTTTGCTAAACAATCCAAATATTCCAAGACACGCTCCTTCATTTCTGATGCTGCCTTATTCGTAAAAGTAATTGCTAAAATTTTTCGATAATAATCTTCATAACCATAACGCCCTCCTTTTATTGCCAAAGCAATATAACTCAATGAGAGTGTATAGGTTTTACCTGAGCCTGCTGAGGAACGAAAAATTTGAAAATTCTGAGTCACTTAATATCCATTTGAAAAGAACTACTAAGCTAAGAATAATCTAAAAAGTAAATATTAAACCTTCCTTATTTTATTAACAATAAAGCAAATTATAGTGAAAAATCTAGTAAATCTATTCTGTTACCTAAAAAACACTTAGCTTTGCTAAAATTTTTCAAAGATGAAGATTATTATTGCAGGTGCTGGAGAAGTAGGATCATACCTAGCACACATGCTTGCAAATGAGGCTCAAGACACCTATCTAATTGATAATAATAAAAAACAATTAGATAAAGCTCAACAACATAATGACATCATAGGTCTACAAGGTGATGCTAAAGATGTTGATATATTAATAGAAGCCGGCGTATCCTCATGCGATTTACTAATAGCAGCTACATCATCCGAAGAAACCAATCTTCTTATCTGTATTTTAGGAAAAAAATTAGGTGCAAAAAGAACTATTAGCCGTATCAGTAACTTTGAAGAAATAGGAAGTGATATGCGTGTGCTCTACCAAGAAATTGGAGTTGACCATGTAATATCTCCTGTAGAAATTGCCGCTAAAGAGATTCATCAACTTATAAAACACGAAGCTTTTTTAGATAACTATGATTTTGAAGGAGGGAAACTCTCCGTATTTAGCATACAGCTAACCAAGAATTCTCCATTACTTGGGCGCACGGTTCTTAACTCAGAGCACTTCAACAATAACCTTTCCTTTAAGCCTATCTGTATTTTAAGAAATAATGAAACTATAATGGTTCAGGCAAATACTAAATTTACAGAGAGTGATATTGTTTATTTTATTTCTACACCTCAAGGCTACGAAGAAGTTCCTCTTATATGTGGGCAAGAAGATTTTGACATTAAGGATGTTATGATTCTAGGAGCAAGTAAAATAGGTGTACTAACTGCCGAACGATTAGAAAGCAATTATAATGTTACGCTAATTGAACAAAATGAAGAAAAAGCAAATCATATAGCTTTACAACTAAAAAAGACCTTAGTAATAAATGGTGATGGTACTGACGTATCGCTTCTTGAAGACTTAAACATAGATGATATGGATGCCTTTATAGCTGTTACTGGAGATTCTGAAACCAATATCATCTCTTCCTTAGTAGCAAGATCGCATAGTGTCCGTAAAACAATTGCTGGGGTTGAAAACATTGATTATATTAAACTATCACACAATATTGGTATTGATACTTTAATCAATAAAAAAGTTATTGCTGCTAATGATATTTTAAAATATATAAGAAAAGGAGAAGTAAATGCAGTAGCAACCCTTAACCTTGAAGCTGAAGTAATTGAATTTACAGTAAAAGCTGGCAGCAAAATAACGCTTAAACCTTTAAAAGACCTAAAACTACCTGGAATGGTAAATATTGCAGGAGTTGTAAGGGATAATAGAAGCTTTATTCCTTTTGGAGAGTTTCAACTTTCAGAAGGAGATAAAGCTATCATTTTTACAAATGATAAAACCATACATAAAATTGAAAAATTCTTTCAGTAAATAATGGCAAAAAAACTCATCAATAAATCAGTAGTTTTAAATGTTGTAGGTACACTTATTATCATTACTGGGTTTTTAATGGCATTAGCTATACCTTTTAGTTTTTACTATAATGATGGCATGCAAGGAGTCTTTATTAACGCTACAGTTATTACTTTAATTACAGGTGTAATTACCAAATACTTAACCCGAAAGAAAAAAGACGATGAGGTAAAAAAGAGAGAAGGTTATCTTATAGTTGCACTAGGGTGGACAGCAATGATAATTTGCAGTGCTATTCCCTACCTATTAAGTGGAACATTTAGCTCTGTTACTAATGCTTTTTTTGAGACCGTATCAGGGTTAACTACAACAGGATCTTCAATACTAAATAATATAGAGCAGATGCCTGCGAGCATATTATTTTGGAGAAGTATGACGCAATGGATTGGAGGTATGGGAATTATTGTACTTACTATTGCCATACTCCCTTTATTAGGAGTTGGAGGAATGGAGTTATTTGCTTCAGAAGCTCCAGGACCAACCAAGGATAAAATTCATCCTAGAATTAAGGAAACTGCAAAACGTCTCTGGCTTATCTACGCCAGTCTAACCTTAGTTCAAACTCTTTTACTTTGGCTTGCTAACATGCCATTCTTTGATGCAATTAACCATGCCTTAACTACTATGAGTACTGGAGGGTTCTCAACCAAACAAGCAAGTATAGGGCACTTTACATCTCCACTCATACAGTATATCATTATCCTATTTATGTTTTTAGCAGGAACTAATTTTACGTTACTATATTATGGAAGTAAATTAAAATTCAAAAAATTCTGGAATAATGATGAGTTTAACTGGTATATATTAGCGGTTATACTACTTACTGTTGTTGTAACACCTATGATAATAGTATCTACCAACACACCAATAGAGAATGCTATAAGAACAGCCCTTTTTCAAGTAATAAGTATTATAACAACAACAGGTTATGCAAGTGCAAACTATACTGAATGGGGAGCAGTAGCAAGCTTTATCTTTTTCTTGCTTCTTTTTAGTGGAGCTAGTGCTGGATCCACTTCAGGAGGAATGAAGCTAGTACGAATTACCCTACTTATGAAAAATGGATTTTTAGAATTTAAAAGACGTTTACACCCATCAGCAATTATACCTGTACAGCTAAATGGTGACGGGGTTGCTCCAAAAACTATTTATAACCTATTAGCTTTTGTTTTCTTTTATCTTTTTGTTTTTGTAAGCGGAAGTATAGCTCTTACCTTTATCGGCTTAGACTTTAAGGATGCTATTTCTGCATCTATTACAGCTGTGAGTAATGTAGGACCTGGTATTGGAAGTATTAACCCAGCAGCATCTTTTGCTCACCTACCTGATGCTGCAAAGTGGGTACTTAGTTTTCTTATGATACTAGGAAGATTAGAACTCTTTACAATTGCCATTTTATTCACTCCTTACTTCTGGAAAAGGAATTAGAGAATAGATCAAAAGCTTATCTAATAATAAATATCTCCCCCACCTCTTGATGTTTCCACCCTTCAAAATCTTGAAAATAGATATTGTAGATATAAACTCCCATAGGAAGGTCATTTTCTGTTTCATAATGCTTTCCATCCCAACCATTCTGATTTAAAAAACACTCTAGCTCCTTAACTGCATCCGTGGTATATACAAGGTTAGAAAATCGATCATAAACATTAAAGTAGAAAGTCTCAATTCTAATCCCATTGTATGAGATGCAGAACTTATCATTTTTACCATCTAAATCAGGAGTAAAGCTATTTGGAATATACATCCAATATTTATCAGCTACCCATAATTGTTTAAAGGTTGTATCACTACACCCAAAATTATCCTGTACTACTAAACTTATTTGGTAAACCCCTAATGAGTCGACATATGTATGAGAAGGATTCTTAATATAATCATCAGGAGAATTATCTCCAAAATTCCAAGTCCAATCTGTAATGTTCCCTAAAGATACATCATTTAGTTTTATAACAGGGTACAAAACACTTAGTGTATCAGAAACAGTTGTAAATTGTGCTTCTGGAGCTTGCCTTATCGTTACAAGAGCAGAGCCTGATATTGCACCAGTTAAAGAAGCATCTGCAAAAGAAACTAAAGTATATACACCCTCTTCCCTTGTTTTTATAACATAAGGGTTTATTGATGTAGTAATACTTGACTGAGTAATCCCGTTAACAGCATACACAAAAGTATAAGGGGCTGAAGCTCCACTAAAGGATACCTTAACCTCAGCATCATTAGGGTCATTACTGCATAATGTGTCATTTCCAAGAATAAAAGCCTCCAAAGGAGGTTTAGGATAAGTCATGAAAATGCAAGAGTCAGAATAATTAGCAATAAAAGTAGCTGTTATACTACTTGAGCTAGGTAATACTGAATTAGAGTATGTTTTCCACTGGCTAAATAACCAATTGGGCTGCAAAGTTGCTGCAATACTAATAGTTTCTCCAAACCAATAGTTTTTAGCATAAGGCATAGTTTGCACTACACCATCAATAGTAATAGTAGCTGTACCAGGGTTATTAATATTGTAATTAATTTGCACTCCTAATTTTTGATGAATAATTGAATCAACAAAAGTAGTATCACAACCATCCAAAACAAGAGAACTTGTGGTAAAAACCCCTGTATCTGCTGGATTAAACACCATACTATCTGCAAAAATAGTATCGAAAGAATTATTATAAGTAAAACTCCCAGGAGTCATGCTCATCTTCCAAACAAATATATCTTTTCTTCTTCCTGTAGCATCTAAAATAGTACCATCAAAATTAGCCAATTCCTCAAAAAACCCTACAGCATATACATTCCCAAAACCATCAGGACAAATGTCTCCAGTTCTATCATCATCATCTGTATTAGATCCTGCCATTTTTGCCCAAACCCAATCTCCAGTATTTGTTGATCCATCTAACTGTGCTACCCAAGAGGACATAGTAGTATCTCCTGCTATTTGAGGTCCAACTACTAATCCATTGGAGAATGTCATCTCTCCTCCTGCAGTACCTCCTAAAAACACCTGTTTATTTGCATCAACTGACATTTGATACGGTTTATCTGTACCTGTACTTCTTGCTCTTTTTGCCCACTTCCATTCTCCTTTATTATTCATCTTAGCTACAAATACATCTCTTTTCTTTTTATGACTTAATGTATCTGTTCCATTTGATGCATTTGCTCCAGAAAACACCATAGGGTTTCTATATTCTCCAGTAATATAAACATCATCACAAACATCAACAGCAATAGAATTTGCTCTATCTGTTTTATTACTTCCTACATTCTTAGCCCAAATCCAATTTCCATTTTTATCCATCTTAAAGATAAAAGCATCCCACTCTCCATTTGAGGTAATAGAATATGGTCCATAGGTCCCAGTATTTTCAAAACCACCTACTACATAAATATTTGAAAATTGATCAATAGCTAACCTATTATCTCTTGAGCCTCTAGCATCTTTAATTCCATCAAACTTATCCACCCAAATCCAGTTTCCATTTGGATCAAGTTTTCCTATATAGCCCATTGGGGTACAAGTAGTATTCCAAGTAGGATTAGTAATTGTAAGAGTATCAAAGTCAGCACTAAGTCCTGAAAAGAAACCTGTAACATAAATAAAACCATCAGCATCTACTTTTACATCATAGGAATGGTCATCAGCATCATAAATAGGCCAAGGACAATCTGCTCCACTTCCTGCTCCTTCATCTGCACCAAATCCAATTACCCATTGACAATTCCCATCTTTATCTAATTTTGCCAAAAGAGAATTATCCGAAGAGTTTAAAGCTGTTCCCCATACATTTTGAGTTACACTACAACTTCCAATATTATAAGATGACCAAAATGTACCTGTAATAAAAACATCTCCCCCAGGAGTTACATGCATCCCTAAGGCTCTATCATCACAACAACCTCCTGCTAAATTTCCACCTGCAACAGCCCACAAAACATTTCCAAGAGAATCCATTTTAAAAACAAAATTCTCTTTATTATTTCCCCAAGTACTTAAAGGGCTATTCGTTAAAGTAATAGTACCAAAAGTAGCCTCATTATTAAAATAACCACTTACATAAATAAATCCAAGTGAATCTGTACCAATAGAAATACCTTTATCTGAAGCAGTACCTCCAAATGATTTAACCCAATCAGTAGTTTGAGCATTAGTTATTAAACTAAAAAAGATACAGAATAAGAATAAATTTTTTCTCATAAATTAATAAATTACGTTAACAGTACCTGAAAGATTAAACAGTATATTATCTTCTCCAAGAGCTTCTATTGTATAATAATAAACACCTTGAGCTACTTTCTCATTCTCAAAAGAACCATCCCAATATTTCTCTAACACATTGCTCTCAAAAAGTAGCTCACCCCATCTGTTAAATATCTTAAGGTTATATTCAGCAATATTTACTCCTTTAATAGCTAGTAGCTCATTATGATTGTCTCCATTAGGAGTAAATGCTGTAGGTACAAATAATTCCGTTTTAGGAAGGGTATGTACTACTGCTGAATCAGAAACATTTGTACAACCATTTTCATCCTCAACCCATATATAAAAAGTTCCAGAATCAGCAACCTCTAATACTTGAGTAGTAGCTACCAAAGAATCCTCAATAGTATACCATTTATAACTAACAAATTTTCCTGCATCTAGTTCTGCTATATCTCCAATATAGATTGTAGTATCATTAGGAGTAATTACAGGAAGAGGAAGAGGATTAACTCTTATATGAGCACTTCCAAGAGTATCAGAGACGCAGGAATTAACATCCTTAGAGTTAACTATTAGATAATCCCCTTCAACAGAAGATAAGAATGTATAAGTTGATGAGATAATATTAGTAACAGTATTATTAATATTCCCATCAGTATATGTTAATTCCCAAGGCAACAAACCATTAAAATTAAATGAAATTGTAGCTAAAGACCCATCATCACAAATAGCTCCTCCTCCAGATATAACAGTAAGAGGTGCTGCATCTTCAGTAATAACAAGTGTATCTTTAAAAGAACAACCTGTCCCATCATCTACCTCTAAGATATATGTTCCCTGATTAACTTCTAGTATAGTATCAGTACTTCCTGTATTCCATAAGTAAGTATAAAAAGGATTACCTCTCCCTCCAGTAACTACAGGATCAATAAAAGTTGTTGTATTACAAGGAATATTATAATCCATACCTAAATCAAAGACTGGAGAATCATCCTGAATAACTCGAAGAGTGTCCGAAACTACAGGACAACCTAAAGACGTTGCTTCAACCCAATAAGTTCCTGCACCTACTATTACTGATGAATCAGTACCAAAAACAACTCCTAAAGAATCAAACCATTGATAAGTAGCTCCAGCTCCTCCATTTGCAGTTAACATAATAGATGAATTACAAGGAATTTCCATAACTGTAGAATCAATTCCCAACTCATCAATAATTTCAAGGGGAGGAGAATAAAAACTCCCTGCTTCTAACCAAACATAAGAACTTAAACCCTGATCTGCACCATCAGCAATAGCTAAACGAATATGATATGTTTCTCCACATTGCACCAAAGCTCTAGCAGTAAGTACTGTTGTCATTCCATCAGCATCATCAATAGTATCTAAAGCTGTACCTTGGTTTGGAACAAAATATTGTTGATTTATTGGTGTTACACTATTAATTGAGGAAATTGTAATTGGCAAAGGTGGATTTGACCCTGGAACTACAGCCAAGTTGATAGATCCGTTTGGAAACCCTGCTGGGGATGAATATGCACCTGTAATTCCAGGTCCTGACAAGAAAAAACCAAAAACATCATTATATTGAGTATTCTCAAATCCAAAATATTCTTGAGAACCAAAAACATAATTAAACTTTAAAGAATCAGAAGTAGGAATAAATTCAAACTCTAATATTGCCACATCATTTATTCCTGAAACGGTAAAAGTTTGTCCAATTAAGGGAGGAACTGAATTTGCAACATTCAATAAATCAGGGTCAGCAACAATATTTGCTGGGTTAGCACCAAGTCCTATATTTGTAGGATCAAGAGCATAAACATCTCCAGTACAAAGCACTATACCGCTATCAATACCTAAGTTTGTATTTACCGCATCAAACCAACCTATTTGAGACGAATCTCCTTGATATATAATATTAGAAGCTGTAACCCCTCCTCCTAAAAGGATATTATCTACTAACCAAGCAGGAGCATCATAAGGTGTATTATTATCAATTACTATTTGAGCACTTATCAATGTCGTTGAAAAAATACCCACAAATAGAATAATTATTTTTTTTAGCATTCTACAAAAATACTAAAAAAGACAATCAAAGAGAAAAATCGCTAATACAATCTTACTCACTCACTCTTACACCCGCCTGTTTCTCATACAGTTCAGCGTAAGAACCACCATTACTAAGCAATTGCTTATGAGTTCCCTGTTCAAGAACAGTACCATCTTTTAAGTGTAAAATTTTATCTGCATTTATTATAGTAGAAAGCCTATGAGCAATTACAATAGTAGTACGATCTTTTAATAATTTTTCTAATGCACTTTGTAATAATACTTCAGTAGCGGTATCTATTGAAGATGTAGCTTCATCTAAAATTAAAACTTTAGGGTCTCGAACATACACTCTTAGAAATGCAATAAGTTGCCGTTGTCCTGCCGATAAAGTAACTCCTCGTTCACCCACTACATAATCATAACTATTAGGTAGTGTATTAATAAACTCATCCACTCCAATTTCCTTAGCAGCACTAACCACATCATTCCTTGTAATAGTAGTATCATACAAGGTAATGTTATTTAAAATAGAATCAGAAAACAAAAACACCTCCTGCTGCACTAAGGCAATATTTTTTCTTAAACTTTCAAGTTGAATTTTTTCAATTAGAACACCATCTATTGTTATTGTTCCATTCTGTATCTCATAAAAGCGATTTAAAACGCTAATAATTGATGTTTTCCCTGCTCCTGTCCTACCTACCAAAGCAAGTAATTTTCCAGCTTCAGCTTCAAAGCTTAAGCCTTTTAGGACCCATTCATTTTCTTTATAGTAAAAATCTACATTTTCAAATTTAATTGACCCCTTCAATGCTCCCAATAACTTATCACCCTCATTTTCTATCTTATCCTCAGTATCTAACACCTTAAATACACGCTCAGAACCTACAATACCCATTTGCAATATGTTAAATCTATCTGCTAATTGTCTAATAGGCCTAAACATCATATGAACAAATAATATAAATGCTATTAGCTCCCCTATTGTAATATTTTCTCCTGATAAAATACGCTCCCCACCATACCATACAATTAACCCTATTGAAACTGCTGAGAGCACCTCTACTACAGGAAAAAAGACTGCATAATAAAAGATTGATCTAAGGTTTGCATCTCTATGCTTTCCATTAATTGACTTAAACTTTTTATACTCTGATGTTTCTCTATTAAAAATCTGAACAATGTTCATTCCTACAATATGCTCTTGAACAAAAGTATTAAGCTGTGAAACCTGCTCTCTAACATCCTGAAAAGCAGCTTTTACATTTCGTTTAAACCAAGCCGTAGCAACCAATAAAATAGGAATAGTTAACATTGCAATAATTGCCAAACGCCAATCAGTATAAAACATCATCGTAATTACGACAATCAGCTTCAATAATTCCGCAATAATAACCAATAACCCTTGTGAGAAAATGTCTGCAATAGTTTCTATGTCCGAAACTGTTCGTGTAATTAATGTACCAATAGCATTATTATCAAAATACTTCATCTTTAAAGATAAGATGTGCTTAAAAACTTTCACTCTTAAATCTTGGATTACATGTTGCCCAATCCAAGTAGAAAGATAGATATAAAAGAACTGAACAAGCCCCTCAAAAAAAAGCAATCCAATTAGTAGTGTTGTTATATCTAAAAGTTTTTCCTTATCAGGAATAACAATATAATTATCAATAGCATAATTGATAAGCATAGGACGTAAAGGACCTAAGAATGACAATAAGATTGCAGAAACAGCTGCAATTACAAATTGCAACCTATAAGGTTTTGCATAAGTAATTACTCTTTTAAGTAAATCCCAATCTAATACATTTCCTGTTTTATCCTCACTCATTTTTATCCCTAATTCAAAATCAAAAACTAACTTCCTCCTTCCAAAAAAGGATACTCTATTTCTATCAAAAACAGCCCTTGAGCAGGAACAGAAACCCCAGCGCTTGACCTATCTTTATTAGCAATAATCCCAATTATACTATCAGCAGAAATTTTTCCTTCACCTACTGCTAACAAGGTCCCTACAATTGCACGCACCATATTTCTTAAAAAACGATCAGCTTTTATTGTAAAAACTAGTTCACTACCATTGTCATCCCACCTCGCTAACATTACCTCACAATTATTAGTAAATGTTTGAGTATGTACTTTTGAAAACGATGTAAAATCTTGTTTTCCTAACAAATACTTACAAGCTGTATTCATAGCATTAACATCTAACTTTTTATAATAAAAATAAGCTTGACTATTAAATGGGTCTTTTTGTTTTGAAATATGATATTGATAAGTTCTACTTGTAGCTGCAAAGCGACAATGCGTATCATCATCAACTTTTACTATATCACTTACTGCAATATCATCTGGCAAAAAACTATTTAATTTAAATACTAATTTTTCTATATCAAAATTTTTTTCTATATCAAAATGTGCAAACATTTGCTTTGCATGTACTCCTGCATCTGTCCTGCCTGCTCCACTTACTTCTACAGGAATATTTAGCAGTATTGATAATGCTTTATTAAGTTCAGCCTGCACAGTATTTGCATTAGGCTGTATTTGCCAACCATGATAAGCTGTACCTTTATAAGAAAATTCAACAAAAAAACGCATTGGGCAAAGATAGTATTAGATTTTAAAATACATGCTGCTTCCCAGCAATAGATTAAGAGCAATTTATTAGTATTTAAACTGTTTATAAATCACATAACAGTTAGAATTATTTCTTAAATTTGCAAAAAGCACATAGTACAAAAAGAACTCTTACATGAATAAAATAATTCTACTTATTTACCTACCATTTTCACTATTTGGGCAAATCACCAACAATCTACTTTTATATTACCCAATGAATGGAAATGCTGATGGTTTTAGCGGAAATAATTTTCACGGAACAGCTAATTGGGAATTAACAAGGATTAAATAAACTATGAAAAGAATATTATTTATTATTACAATAGCAACTATCTGCCAGGTTCAAGCTCAAATTCCCACTGATAATTTAGATGCTTATTATCCATTTAATGGAAATGCAAATGATGCCTCTGCAAATTCAAATAATGGAGTTGTAAATGGAGCCTCTTTAACAGCAGATAGATTTGGAAATACAAATAGTGCTTACCATTTTGACGGAACAGATGACTGGATTAATTTAGGGAATGATGCCTCATTACATTATGAAGAATCAACAATTAGTTCCATAAGTCTCTGGTTCAATTGCAACACTAATGCTAAGCAAAATTTACTTCGATATGATGATAAAGATGATAGTGATGCTGATAGTCCAAGTTCAAGAAATATTTTAATGCTTAGAATTGACAATCTAGATGCTGATATGGATTTTGACATAAGATACAGTTTCGGGAACGTTTCAGGGACTAGACATATATCATTTCATACTAGTAACGATTACTCACTAAGTTCATGGCATCATTTAGTTGCTATGAAAGATAACGTAAAAGATAGCGTATATCTATACATGAATGGTATTCAAATACTAGCAGAAAAAGATGTTTCTTCAGGAACATGGGAAACAACAGGCCAGTTTATGATGATGGGAAGGTTTAAAGATGGTGGTACTGGCGAATTTTTTTCAGGTGAAATTGATGATGTTCGACTTTATAGTGACATCCTAACTGATTGTGAAATATTGTCATTGTTCAGAGAAGGGACAGGGCTAGGGATATTTGACTTAGGCATTTCACAAATTGGAAACACCCTTATCTCTAATGACACTAATGCAACTTATCAATGGTTTGATTGTAATAATAATACAATTATTCCTGGAGATACAAATCAAACATTTACAATAACCTCAAGCGGAAATTATGCCGTTATACTAAATATCGGGGATTGTTCAGATACTTCAACTTGTATTAGCACCTCAAAAAGTTGGAACTGTATAAACGGAGCTTGTATTGACCCAGGGAATGGTAGTGGAATTTATTCCGATTCTGCTTCTTGTGCGCTTGTTTGCGCTACTACTCCAAGTTGGGACTGTATTAATGGTGCCTGTATAGACCCTGGAACAGGCTTTGGAACATTCAGTTCTTACAGCTCTTGTATAAATACTTGCGTTACTAGTAATTTAAATGCTTTTATCTACGGGAATGACACTATATGCGACAATATCCCCGGTGCTGCTGAAATCAAAATTACTTTTAGTAACGTTACAGCTTCTTATACTTTCATCTATGCAATTGACGGGATTTCACAACCAAGCATTACAACCTCAATAAACCCTTATATTATCAACACAAGTAAGGAAGGAACTTATACACTTGTTTCTGTTTTAGATATAAATGGATACGGTTCAATATCAGGACAAGCTTTTGTAACTTTAAGAGAAGCACCAACAGCACATTTTACAACAGTTTCGGACACTATAAATATTTTACACCCTACACTACAATTAAATGACGCCTCTTTAGGAAATATAACAGACTGGACATGGGATTTTGGAGATAATTCGCCTAATAATTTTACAAGAAACCCATACCATGAATATGCCGACTCATTAGGGGTTTACCAAATAAGTTTAGTAGTACAGGATAATTTTGGGTGTAGTGATACAACCTTTAAACAATTATGGGTAGCTGATAAATATTGGATGTATATTCCAAATAGCTTTACTCCTGATTTAGATGGTAAAAATGATAAGTTCTGCATCTCATACAATGGGGTTAGAATTGAGACTTTCTACTTTAACGTCTACAACAGAGGGTCTAACCTAGTTTACACTACAAACAACATTAATGAATTAGAGTGTTTCTTAAATGAAAATGGTTGGGATGGAAAGCATTATGAAACAGAAAATGACCTTCCTATGGGAGTTTATGTTTATGAAATTTACTTTCAAGATTTTGAAGAATGGAAACACCAAGAGATGGGGCATCTTTTTATAATAAGGTAGCTATACTGAAAGAAAACAACTCCTATTCCTAAAACTATTATTTTTCTAAGAAAATACTAAGCTAAAAAAATACTCGTTAATATTTTAGTATTTTTTTACTTGAACTTTTAAATTTGCATTTGATAAAAATTAAACAATGACAGAAACATTACAAACCGACATAAAAGAATTAAACGAAAAAATTAATAAAGAAAGTGCTATCATTGACATGTTAATGCTAGAACTTAACAAAGTAATAGTTGGACAAAAACACATGAGCGAACGCCTTTTAGTTGCTCTTTTATCAAACGGACATATTTTATTAGAAGGTGTTCCAGGTTTGGCAAAAACATTAGCAATAAGCACACTAGCCAAAACTATAGATGCTAAATTTAGTCGTTTACAATTTACTCCTGATTTATTACCCGCTGATATTATTGGAACACAAATATACAGCCCTAAAAATGAAAATTTCTCAATTAAGAAAGGACCAATATTTGCCAATTTCATCTTAGCTGATGAGATTAACCGTGCTCCAGCAAAAGTACAATCAGCATTACTTGAAGCAATGCAAGAGCGCCAAGTTACTATAGGAGGTGAATCTTTTAATTTAGATATTCCATTTTTAGTAATGGCAACCCAAAACCCCGTAGAACAAGAGGGTACCTATCCACTGCCTGAAGCACAAGTAGACAGGTTTATGCTTAAAGTAGTAATTGACTACCCTAAAAAGGAGGAAGAAAAAATGATTATCCGTCATAACTTAGCAAAGTCATTTCCTTCAGCTAATTCAGTTTTAAAAACAGATGCTATTATCCGTGCTCGTGACTTAGTAAAAGAAGTATATATGGATGAAAAGATAGAACAATACATTATTGATATTGTTTTTGCGACCCGTTACCCTGAGCAATACGGACTAGAGAAATTTAAAGATATGATTTCGTTTGGAGGCTCTCCAAGAGCAAGTATCAATTTAGCAGCTGCATGTAAAGCTTATGCTTTTATTAAACGTAGAGGCTATGTAATTCCTGAAGATGTTCGTGCACTTTGTCACGATGTTCTACGTCACAGAATAGGTCTTACTTATGAGGCTGAAGCTGAAAATATTACTTCAGAAGATATTATTACTGAAATACTAAACACAGTAGAAATTCCTTAATGAGTACCTCAGCACTTTTAAAAAAAGTTCGTAAAATTGAGATAAAAACCAAAGGACTCTCCAACCATATCTTTGCAGGAGAATATCACACGGCTTTTAAAGGGAAGGGTATGGCATTTTCTGAAGTTAGAGAATATCAACCTGGAGATGATGTACGCTCTATCGACTGGAATGTAACTGCTCGATACAACGCACCTTTTGTAAAGGTGTTTGAAGAAGAAAGAGAGATGACTGTTATGCTTCTTATTGACGTATCAGCATCAGGAAATTTTGGAACTCAGGAACAATTTAAAAGAGAACTAGCTACTGAACTAGCTGCCATTTTAGCTTTTTCAGCAATTAATAATAACGACAAAGTTGGAGTCATCTTCTTTACTGATGAAATAGAGCAATTTATACCTCCTAAAAAAGGAAAAAGCCATATCCTGAGGATTATTCGTGAAGTGCTAGCCTTTCAACCTAAAGGAAAAGGAACAGATATTGCAGGAGCTTTGAAATACTTTAATGCAGTAATTAAGAAAAAAAGCATCTGTTTTATTCTTTCTGATTTTATAAGCAAAGAATTTGATAAGCCCTTAAAAATTGCCAGCAAAAAACATGATTTAGTAGCATTAAGAATTCATGACAAAAGAGAAGATAACTTGCCAAATATTGGACTTGTTCCTATGCAAGATGCTGAAACTGAAGAACTAATCTATGTAGATACTTCAAACAAAAAAGTTCGTGACGATTTTGCAAAAAATAGAGCACAAAAAACTGAAGAATTATACAAACTATTTCCTGCAAGTGGAGTTGATTTAATTAATATTACTACAGGAACTGATTATGTAAAACCTTTAATTAACTTCTTTAAAACAAGAGGGAAAAGAAAATGAGAAAATTAATTTATATACTCATATTCATACAAAGTATTGCTTTTGCTCAAAAAGCAACATTAGATACTAATGCAATTATTATTGGTGACCAAGTCCATTTTACTATAAGCAATGAAGTAAGCGGTACTAAATACTGGCCTAACTATATTGACACTATTGTAAACGGTGTTGAAATTATAAAAGCTAATAAAATAGACACCTCTAATGGATTAATAAGTCAAGATTTTATTATTACCGCTTGGGATAGCGGAGGTTATTATATTCCTGAATTCCATTTTAGTGAGCAAAATAAAACAGAAGGTTTATTACTTAATGTAGCAAGCATAACACTTGAAGAAGGCGCTCAACTAAACGACATTAAAGAAGTTATGGATGCTCCTATTGGCTGGAGTGATATATGGCCTTGGCTTATAGGTGTAATACTACTAGCCGCTATTATTTTCTTACTTAAAAAATATGTTTTTATAAAAAGAGAGAAAACATTACAAGTAAAACCTAAAGTTATAATTGCTCCAGAAGTTACAGCATTATCAGCTCTAAAAAATCTTGAAGACGCACAACTTTGGCAAGAAGGAAAAACCAAAGAGTATCATACTGAGCTCTCCGAAATTATTCGAAGATATACTGAGAATAGATTCAACTTTATTGCACTTGAATTAGCAACTGATGAGATTTTACATGAATTAGAAAGTAAGGTTACTAAAGAACAAAACAATAGTTTACGCATCTTACTACAAAGGGCCGACTTAGCAAAGTTTGCAAAAAGCAAACCTATTGACACTGAAAATAAAGAAAGTATGACTCTTGCAAAAGGATTTGTTAATGCAACTAAAAAAATTGCTAACAATGAGTAGTTTTATTTTTGAAAATAGCAAACTCTTTTACCTACTAATACTTCCTGTAGCACTACTTATTTGGTATATACTGAAACAAGGTAATATAAGTGGTAGTATTTTATTTTCTAATACTAAATCATTCAGCAAAACAGTAACACTACGACAAAGATTAAGACACCTACCCTATTTATTAAAGCTAATTGCTGCAGCATTAATTATTATAGCTCTTGCTCGACCACAATCTAGTAGTGAGTGGGAAGAAAGTACAACAGAAGGAATTGACATTGTACTTACTATGGATATATCAAGTAGTATGTTGGCTGAGGACCTAAAACCAAACAGACTTGAAGCCTCAAAGAATGTTGCAATGGATTTTATCAGTAAAAGAATAAATGACAGAGTAGGCTTAGTAATTTTTGCAGGAGAAAGTTTTACCCAATGCCCCCTTACCACTGATCACAATGTACTTACCAATCTATTTAAAGATGTAAAAAGTGGTATGATTACTGATGGGACTGCTATAGGAATGGGCTTAGCTACAGCAGTAAATCGACTAAAAGATAGTGAAGCAAAAAGCAAAGTAATTATTTTACTTACTGATGGAGTTAATACAAGTGGAATGGTACCTCCACTTACCGCTGCTGAAATTGCAGAAAAATTTAATATTAGAGTGTATACTATTGGTGTTGGAACAGAAGGATTTGCCCCCTATCCATTCCAAACTGCTTTTGGAATACAATACAGAGAAGTTGAAGTTAAAATTGACGAAAAAACTTTACAAGATATTGCAAGTTTAACCGATGGAAAATACTTTAGAGCAACTAACAACAACTCTTTAAAGGAAGTTTATAAAGATATTGACAGCCTAGAAAAATCAAAAATTGAAGTTACAGAATTTCATAAGCTTAAAGAAGAGTTTCGAGTTTTTGCACTATGGGCTTTAGGTCTATTATTTATTAGCTTTATACTCAAAATCACTTATTTAAAACAAGTTCCATAATGTTAAGGTACGAACACATAGAATTTCTAAACCTCCTTTATGGAGTTCCTGTTTTAATTATTGCTATTTTCTTACACAATAGATGGAAGAAAAAATCTTTGGCTTTATTTGGAAACCCTGCACTAGTAAAAGAACTTTTACATTCTTTTTCTAAAAAAAGATCACAAATAAAAAACATTCTTACTATTCTTATTTTCACCCTTCTTATTGTTGGGATTAGTAACCCTCAAGTAGGTGCAAAAATGGAAGAAGTAAAAAGAGAAGGTGCAGATATTATGATTGCTATTGACCTCTCTAACTCCATGTTAGCTGAAGATATAAAACCTAACAGACTAGAGAGGGCTAAACAAGCCATCTCTCGTTTAATAGACAAACTAAAAGGAGATAGAATAGGACTAGTTGTATTTGCAGGAGAAGCTTACGTACAACTACCAATTACTACAGACTACTCTGCTGCCAAATTATTTTTATCTACAGTAAATACAAATATAATTCCTACACAAGGAACTAAAATAGGAAAGGCAATTGATTTATGTAAAGAGTCTTTTGACAAAGAAAATGCTCAAAGCAAAGCTATCATTATAATTACTGATGGAGAAAGCCACGATGAAGAAGCAATTGAAAGTGCTAAAAAAGCTCAAGAAGAAGGGGTTTTTATTCACACCTTAGGAATGGGACTAAGTAAAGGAGGACCTATACCTGTTTATAATAAATATGGAGTTATAACTAAATACAGAAAAGATAAGGAAGGAAATACCATTGTAAGTAAATTAAATGAAGGCTTGCTCCAACAAATTGCAAGTGCTGGTAATGGAACCTATGTTCGTGCTAATAATTCACAGGCTGGGCTTTCAACATTATTTGCTGAAATAAACAAAATGGAGAAGAAAGAAATTGGCACTATGGTTTTTACAGAATATAAAGACCGTTTCCAACTATTTTTAGGAATAGCACTCTTCTTTTTATTTATTGATTTAATCCTTTTAGGAAGAAAAAATAAATGGAGTAACCGAATTAATTTTTACAAGGAATAATGAAAAATATATTACTCATATTATTGCTAGTAATAAGCAGCACAGCTACCTTAGCTCAAAATAAAAAATCCTTTTTAAGAGATGGAAATGATTTATATGCTGATAGTAGCTATAATGAAGCTGAGATGCAGTACAGAAAAGCTTTAGAAAAAGACCAAGATTATTTCAATGCTTCTTATAACTTAGCAAACTCAGTATACAAACAAGAAAGGTATGAAGAATCATCAGGTTTATTTAAATCCTTAATTGATAATGCAAAAACTGATGAAGATTTAGCTAAAGTATATTACAATCTAGGAAACTCATTAACAAAAGAGCAGAAATTAGATGATGCTATTGAAGCGTACAAGCAGGCTTTTAGACTAAATCCTAATGATGAAGAGGCTAGAGAAAATATAACTCTTATTAAGCAGCAACAAAAAGAACAAGAACAACAAAAAGGGGAAGGAGATAAAAACAACGAAAATAATAAAGACAAAAAAGAAGACAAAGAAGGAGACAAAGAAGGAGAAAATAAGGAAGAAGAAGAGCTAAATAAAGAACAAAACCAAGAACAACAAAAAGAACAAGAAGAAAAAAAGGAACAACAGCAATCCAAAGAAAAAGAGGATATGACCAAAGAGGATGCTGAGAAAATGCTAGAAGCTATACAACAACAAGAAAAAGACTTGCAAGAAGAATTACAAAAAAAGAAGGTTAAAGGAAAAAGAGTTAAAGTATTAAAAGATTGGTAAATTGAAGAAAATAAGTATTATTATATTTTTATTTTGCAGTCTATTTGCAAAAGCACAACAACTTACTGTAGCTGTTGACAAAAATCCTGCTATTGCTGGAGAACAAATTCTAGTGCAATATACTATCAACACCAAAGGCAATGGCTTTAAAGCTCCAAAATTTAATGGTTTACGTGTACTTAGCGGTCCCAACCCATCTACACAAAGTAGTTATAGCTATGTAAATGGGAAAAGCCAAAATACAAGCTCAACAACTTATACTTTTTATTTAAAAGCTTCAAAAGAAGGAAACTACACAATTAGCCCTGCTAGCATCAATGTTAATGGTAAAACTATTAAAAGTAAGAGCCTACAACTAAAAGTTGTAAAGGCAAGTGAGAGAACAAAAGCAGAACAAAAGTCATTAACTGAGAACCTATTTATTAAAGTTAGTGTAAGTAAAAGTAATATCTATGTTGGAGAACAGATACTAGTTTCCTATAAGCTTTTCACTAGAATTGACTTAGCAAGTACAGTAGCATCAAACCTTCCTGCACTCAATGGTTTTTGGACAAAAGACTTAGAAGCATCCAGTCGTTTTAAAAGGGAAGTGATTAATGGTGTTCCATATAATACTGCTACAATAAAAAAGTCAGTTCTTACCGCACAAAAATCAGGACAATTAATAATTGATCCTTTAGAGCTTAAATGCAGTATTCGGGTTAAAAACAAACGAAATAGCAGAGACCCTATTGCAAATATGTTTGGAGGAGGATATTCCACACAAGATGAATTTATTACTTCAAAACCAATACACATTAAAGTAAAAGAGTTACCAAAACCTACACCTAATAATTTTAATGGTGCTGTAGGAAATATAAGCGTTACATCAAGTATTGATAATAATACAATAGCAGCAAATGATGCCATAACTTACAAACTAAAACTTACAGGAACAGGTAACCTTGAGCTAATAGAACCCTTAACAATAAATTTTCCGTCTGACTTTGAGGTATATGACCCAAAGATTAGTGAACGTATTTTTGAGGGAGGAAGAAAAAGAAGCATTAAAACCTATGAATACTTATTAATCCCTAGATATAAAGGGGAATATACTATTCCTGAAGCTACACTCAGCGTTTTTAATACCAAAACAAAAAAATATCAAAACAAAAGAGCAAGCAGCCATAATATTAAAGTTACTAAGAGCAAGAATAACGAAGATGGAAACACTCAAAATCAGCAATTAGTTAGTAATAATAAAGATATCCATTATATTAGCAAAAACACAAATCTTAAAAAGATAAATGATGTACTATTATCAAAGAATTTATTCCTAACCTTATTTTTACTACCCCTACTCATACTCCTAATATTTAGAGCATATACAGCCATCAATAAAAGTGATAAGAATAGCTCAAAAACAAAAAAAGCCAATAAAATTGCACTAAAACGATTAAAATCTGCTCAAAACTGCATAAAGAACAATGATTTTGATCTGTTTTTTGAAGAAATAGAAAAATCACTTTGGGGCTATTTCTCTGACAAATTTAAAGTTAATGCTGCTGAGCTTTCAAAAGAAAGTATCAATATGCATTTTAATAAATCATCCATTAATAAAAATATTGAAACTGCTTTTATTGCTTTGCTTGACGAATGTGAATTTGCTCGATATGCTCCAGCTAGTAATAAAAATACACAAATGGATACAATTCTAGAAAAAGCAAAAACAATAATAATTGAAGTAGAGACCTCCTTAAAATGAGAAAAATACTATTTATAATATCACTCTTACATTCAATCGTTGCGCTACCAAATGAACAATTATTTATTAGCGCTAACGAATTATATGCTAGTGAGAAATACCAAGAAGCTATTTTACTTTATGATAGCATAATACAAACTGAATATATTAGTAGTGAGCTTTATTATAATCTTGCAAACTGTTATTATAAAACAAATAACTGGGCTGCTGCAATTTTAAACTATGAAAGAAGTCTAAAGCTAAATCATACTACACAAGCTGCTGAAAACCTAGCATTAACTAAACTTAAGATTATAGATAAAATAGAGGACCTCCCTCAATTATTTTATAAGAAATGGTGGCAAAAAACAGTTAACTTGTTTAACACCAAAACCTGGCAATACTTAACTCTTATTTCTATTTGGTTAGTTTTACTAATATGGATAGTTGGAAAAAGAACTCCTTTCAACTCCAAAAACTATATCAAACCTCTTATTCTATCATCACTCTTATTACTAACTTTAAGCTTTGCTTCCTACTCTAATTATAACTTAAGGCAGGCTATTATTTTTAATGATGTAGTTGTAGCCTTTAGTGCTCCTAGTAGCAATAGCACCGAACTTTTCAGTCTTCATGCTGGTACAAAAGTTATAATAACTGATCAAATTGGTGAGTGGATAAACATTAAATTATCTAATGGAAATACCGCTTGGGTCCTAGAGAATAGCTGCACTAAATTTTAAACGCATAAGAGTAAAATAGAAATATAAATAGTTAAGTCTTTTTTTTCGTATATTTGGAGCCTTATAAACTTCAAAATAAACCATGAAATTATTCTTTGCTACACTTTTTTCAATATTTACTTTTTTCGGTACAGTTCAAACATTTGCTCAAACCTCTAATAATTGGACTACCTACCACCAAGACAATCAAGTAAAAATCGAATACACATACTCCAATTGTGAGTACACAGAACAGTTTAACAGTGAGTTTCTTGTAATAAAGATTAGCAATTATACCAATAACAAAATTACTATAGACTGGAAAGAAGAACTATGGTATGACAATAATTGCATTAACTGTGAATCAGATTCTGATGAGTCTAACAAACAAATAATAGTTGCTGCAAATACAACTATTCAGGGAAATTGTACAAACCAAAATGCACTACGTATTTTTTCAAAATTTACTGAAGATTTAGCTAAAATGCCTGGGGTTGACAAAATTATTTCCCTAACAGAATTTCAATTAACGAACTTAAATATTTATTAATGAACAGTACTTCTACTATTTCGAAATATCTTTTATTCTTATTTTTCATAGCTGCTTCTACTCAATTAAATGCTCAATGTAGTACTAACATTGCATCTTCAAGAGATACTATTTCTTGTGGTGATAGTTTAGAGCTGCAACAAATTGGAGTTGGAGGAGCCTCATCAGATGATTTTACAGCTAGTACCCTAAGTGGACTCTGGCAATCTGTAACTAGTGGATACACTATTGGTGGGCCTTGTGGAACAAACCCTAATGGAGGGCAACACTTATGGTTTGGTGCTGGATCTCCAACTCCAAGATCAGCCACTACAATCCCTGTAGATGCATCTTGTGGGGGAGATATCTGTTTCGACTTTAGACAAGAAACTCAAGGGGGTACTTGTGACGGACCTGACCAATCTAACGAAGGAGTTTATTTACAATACAAGGTTGCTGGTGGAGTTTGGACTCAAATTTTCTACTTTAACCCTGTTGGATATCCTTATACTGGATGGAACAACTATTGCTACCCTATACCTTTAGCTGCACAAACTTCTACTACTCAATTTAGATGGATACAAACTAATGCCTCTGGAACTGGATGGGACTTTTGGGGGATAGACAATGTAAATATTGCAACTTGTACTGGATACTCTCCACTATGGAGTGGAGGAGCTATTCCTGCTAGTTACACTCAAGATAGTGTTATTGTTGCTCCGTATGCTACAACTACTTATTCTTTGGTATATTCTAACTGGGTTGATGATACTTGCTATGCTACAAAAACAATAGTTGTTGAACAACCTACTGTAAATGCTTCTGTTACAAATATTCCTTGTGCACTTAATGACACTCTTAATGCCGAAGCAACTATTAAAAGCTACTGTAGCTACACTTTAGAATTGTGGAACTACTTACCTGGAGGAGCAAGTAACCCAGGATGGACTGTAGGTACAAACCCTCAAACCTATCATAATTTAGATGTCAATATTAACTCAAGTTTATACAGTAATTATACCATGTCTAATGGAGCTAATGCAACTTCTGTTTCTTACTCTATCCCTGTTTCTGATGGCGATCAATTTAGCACCATATTCACATCACTAGGTAATGCCGCAAATGAATGTCTTTATAAAGTTTTTGATAGCGGAAATAATTTACTTACACAGCAAGGAGCCCCTGGGGGTGTTCCTGGAAGTTTCAACACTGTTGTTAGCTGTCCTTCATCTGCTGTTTACAACTACACATGGTCAAATCTTACAAGTGGAGGAACTACTGATATTACAAACCCTTCATCACAAAGTCCTCTTGTCTCAGTAAGTGTACCTACTCAAATACAGGTATTTGCTTATGACAATACTCATCCATTATGTAATATAACTGATACTATTTCTGTAACTCCAAATTCAACAGTTGATATCTCTATTAGTGGTGCTACTGCAATTTGTGAAGGTGAAACAGTTACTCTTGGATTTGCATTAACAGGAACACCACCTTTTACATTACTACTAGATACAGGAGGTGCAATAGCACCTTACACGCTTGATATTAATGGTACTGTAGGAGGAAACCCTATAACCTTTATTCCATCAAGTACAACTACCTATACTATCACAAGTATTACTGACAGTACAGGTTGTAACGGAGCTATATCAACAGCTAGTTTAACTACAACCGTTAACACTCTTCCTTATTCAGGAGTAGCTAACAACCAAGAGATTTGCATTAATAGTACTAACTCATTTAACATGGGAACATTATTAACAAATGAAGACCCTGGAGGAGTTTGGACTACGCTAGCAGGAGTTCCTGTTCCCCCTTCCATAAACCCTAACACTTATGGAGCTGGAACTCATCAATTTATATATACTGTTTTAGGAAACGCACCTTGTCCAGATGATTCTACTGTTGCAAACCTTACAATCTTCCCTCAACCTATAGTAAGTTCTTTCACTGCATCACCAACTACAGTTCCACAAACTGTAGCAACTAATTTAACAGTAGTTATGTCAGCAGGAACACCAAACTTTACTATTAATATTGTAGACAATGCCGTTCCTATGTACAATGGATCTCTTACAATTGTTGACCCAAACATGTCTGGAACAATAAGTCCAACTCCAATTATAATATCTCCAGGAACTAATACTTACTCCATCACTTCTATAGTTGATGCCAACGGGTGTACTGCAAGTTCCAATCTTACAGCCGATGTTATTGTTGAACCAACGCCTGCAGTCAATCCTTTTGTAACACTTACTCCTGAAGTATGTCAAGGAACAATACCTAATTTAGATATAACATTAGCCGCAGGTGTAACTCCAGTTGCTGTATACTACAGCTATAATGGAACTAACCATACTCAAGTATTTAATGCTATAGGCTCTGTAAATATAGATCTAGATACTACTATCCTTAATCTAGGGCTCAATACTATTACTATTGATAGTGTTGTTGATAATAGTGGAACCCACTCACCTCCTAGTTTAATTCCAGCACCACTAAGTGTTACTGTTAATGAAAACCCTAGCGTAACCTTTAGTACGACTACTTCTGAAATATGTTTTAATGAAGACGGCATCTTATCTTTTGACTTCTTAAGTGGTGAAGCCCCTTACAATGTTGATTACACTATAAATGCTATACCACAAACTCCTTTAAACTTAGGGGCTGGACTACAAAACCATACACTTAACCCACAAGCTGCAGTAGGAAATAATACATATTCAATAAACTTGATTACTGATAATAACAACTGTACTGTTACTCCTTCTAATACTGTTACTATAGCTGTTAACCCTACTCCTGTTTTAGGAATTAATATTAGTGGCGCTAACCCTATTTGCTTTGGTGATGCTTCTGCTATTAACTTCCCTGTAACTTCAGGAACTCCTCCTTATGTAGTAAATTATTCTGATGCAGGAACACCTACAACTATTAATGTAGATGCAAATGGAAACTTACTAAGCTCAGGAATGGCTTTAGTAGTAAACCCTATAACCGCAACTACCTATACACTTAACAATGTAACTGATAGTAAAGGATGTACAAATACATTTGCTAATAATGCAATACTAGACGTAAAAGAATTACCTAATGTGAGTATTAGTAGTGATGTGGAAATATGTGAACAAGATGTAACTGCTCTTGCTTTCAACTTTGACGCTGGTAGCACACCATGGACCGTAAACTATACCGTAAATGGATCTCCATCATCAGTAACATTAAACAACCCTAATGACAATGTATCCATAAGCCCTAGTGTTACTACAACTTATATTATAAACTCTGTAAGTGATGCTTTCTGTACAACTACAGTTATTGACTCTACTACTCTTAAGGTTAATCCTTTAGCTACAATAGTACTAAGTGGTGGTGGTACAGCATGTGATGATGGAAGTACTATAGATGTTAATTTCAATACTACTTCAGGAACTCCTCCTTTTAGTATAAACTATTCTATAGGAATAAATCCATATCTAATATCAAATGCAAATCCTAACCATACAATAAGCACAAACCAAACAGGTATATATACCATTACAGGATTAACTGATAGTAAAGGGTGTACTGCTAAATCAATTAGTGGATCAGCAAATGTTGTACTGATTCCTGTAAATGAATCAAATATAACTGCTACCCCTGAAAGAACAGATATAGATGACCCTATTATAAATTTTATTAATACTGCAAGCCATAGTGTTACGGGAACTTGGGACTTTGGAGATGGTGAAAACCTAAACTCTTCAATAAATAAAGTATCTCACATTTATGCTGATACAGGTACATTTATAGTATCATTTACTACTGCTGGAAATGGATGCTCTGAAATTGCATACCAAACTGTTATTATTGACCCTACATTCTCAATTTTTATACCTAATGCATTTACTCCAAACAGTAATCAAAGTAATGACTACTTCCTACCTATTGTAAAAAATGTAGCTGAATATGACTTTAGCATTTACAACCGTTTAGGAGAAAGAGTATTCAACACAAAAGACATCAACATAGGATGGAATGGAAAACCTTATAATGATGGGAAATTCTCAGAAGCAGGTGTATACATATATGCTATTGTAATTACTGATACTAATGGTAAAGTAAGAACTTTTGAAGGCACAGTTACACTTATAAGATAACTATAAAAATAATCATTTTAAAAAGGTGTATTACAACTTGTAATACACCTTTTTATTTTTAGGTACGTAAGCTTATAATTAAAAAAGAAAAAAAACTCCTTTTTTTTTTCGTACATTTGAGACCAACAACATATTCTCAAGAAAATGAAATTACTTAAACCAGTCTTTATCTCCTTATTAATGCTTTTTAGCATTACACTATTAACTGCCCAAAGTTCTAATGATTGGACAACCTATCATGAAGACAATCAAGTAAAGATTGAATACACATACTCCAATTGTGAGTACATAGAACAGTTTAACAGTGAGTTTCTTGTAATAAAAATTAGCAATTATACCAATAACGAAATTACTATAAACTGGAAAGAAGAACTATGGTATAACAATAATTGTATTAACTGTGAATCAGATTCTGATGAGTCTAACAAACAAATAATAGTTGCTGCAAATACAACTATTCAGGGAAATTGTACAAACCAAAATGCACTACGTATTTTTTCAAAATTTACTGAAGATTTAGCTAAAATGCCTGGGGTTGACAAAATTGTTTCCCTAACAGAATTTCAATTAAAAAACTTAAATATTAGTAAAAATGAATAATACCTCTACATTCCTAAAATACTTCTTATTCTTATTTTTCATAACTCCAGCTATTCAGCTAAAAGCACAATGTAATACGAATATTATTTCTGTTAGAGATACTATTTCATGTGGAGATAGCTTAGAGTTAAATGTAATTGGTGTTGGAGGGGCCTATATGGATGACTTTACCCCAAATACATTAAATCCTTTATGGCAATCAGTAACTACTGGATATATTATTGGTATGCCTTGTGGTCCTAACACAATAGCAGCAGCAGGAGGAGGACAACATCTTTGGTTTACAAATGGAAGTGCAACTCCTAGAACTATAACTACTATCCCTGTAGATGTTTCTTTTGGAGGTAATATTTGTTTTGATTTTAAAACAGGAACACATCCAGGAGGTCTTGTATGTGATGGTCCTGAAGGCCCAAATGAAGGAGTTTATTTACAATACAAGACCAGTGCTCTAGGCGCTACTTGGACTGATATTCAATACTTAAGCTCTTTTCCTACAAATCAATATAATTCCTGGCAAAATTTTTGTTATGTAATTCCTCCAGCTGCAATGACTGTAGCAACTCAATTCCGTTGGAACCAAATTCAAACAAGTGGACCAGACTATGACCAGTGGGGAATTGACAATGTAAGTATTGACGGACCAACTGGATATACTCCACTTTGGAATGGAGGTACTATAACCGGAAGCACACAACTTTCCGAAATGGTAGCTCCTTTTACTACTATTACTTATGACCTTACTTTCTCAAATTGGGTAGATGATACTTGTACTGCAAGTAAAACAATTGTTGTAGAACAACCTACAATAGATGTTACATTAATTGATGTTCCTTGTGATGAGGACACTTTAAGTGCAGAAATTGATATTAAACGCTATTGTGAATACACTCTAAAACTTTGGAACTATTTACCTGGAACAGGAGCTACTCAACAAGGGTGGGGAACTGGAGGTGCTGCACCTAACAATTATCATTTTTTAAACTTAAATAACAATAATGTTTTTTATAACTCTTACAGTATGGTTAGTGGAGGAAATAATACTTTTGAAATCTATACTATTCCTGTAACTGATGGAGATGTTCTTGACTTTTTATTTAATAACTCAGGTAATGCCTCAGATGAATGTAAATATACTATTATTGATAGCCAGTCAAACAACTTAACCCCTCCAGTAGGTATTGGCTTTCCTGGATCTAGCCCAACAGATTTTAGCACTATAGCCAGCTGTCCTTCAACAACAGTCTACAACTATAACTGGACTAACCTAACTACTCCTATAACTACAGGAATAAACACTCCAAATGTAAATACAACAACAGCTTCATTTACTGTTCCTACTCAGGTACAAGTTTATGCCTATGATGCCAACTACCCATTATGTAATATAACAGACACAATAAATGTTTCTCCAAATATTTCTATTGATGCTGCTATTAGTGGTGCAACAGCAATTTGTGAAGGAGATACTCTTACACTTGGCTTTACTTTAACAGGCATCCCTCCTTTCACATTAGTCTTAGATACCGGAGGAAACACTATAACTTATAATCTTGATAATAATGGAAATAATATTAGCAATGGAAATCCTGTTACCTTTACTCCAACAAATACAGCCACTTATACAATTTTAAGCATTACTGATAGCACAGGATGTATAGGAGCTATATCAACAGCTAGTTTAACTACAACTATTAACACTTTACCTTATGCTGGAGAAGAAGATAAACAAGAAATATGTATAAATAGTACTAATGCATACGACCTTAACTTTTTAATAAGTAATGAAAATCCAGGTGGAATATGGACAAATAGTGTAGGCGCTCCTATATCTGCGATTATAAACCCTAGTACTTATGGAGCTGGAACGCATCAATTCACTTATATAGTTCTTGGAGCTTCCCCTTGCCCAAATGATACTGTTGTAACTAATATCACTATTCATCCGCAGCCTGTAGTAAGTTCTTTTTCTGCATCACCAACTACTGTAGCTCAAGGATCTCAAACTACATTAACTATTGTTTTAACTGGGGGTAGTCCAGGTTATAATATTATTATCTCAGATAATAATTCAAACACTCAACCCCTCTCTATTAATGCTCCTGACACTTCAGGGACATTAGATGTTACTCCTACTGTAATCTCTCCTACCACTTACTCTATTCTTTCAATTGTTGACACTAATGGATGTACAGCTAACTCGGCACTAACTACTGATGTTATTGTTGAGCCTACTCCTATTGTTAACCCTTTTACAACGCTTACACCTGAAATATGCGAAGGAACAATACCTAATGTAGATATGAACCTAGCTTCTGGAACAACACCAGTTACTGTATACTACAGCTATAATGGAACTAATTATACTGAGATATTTAATACTATAGGATCAACAAATATTGATCTAGATACTAGTATACTTAACCTAGGTATTAATACCATTACTATTGATAGTGTTATTGATAATAGTGGAACTCACTCACCTACTAGTTTAATTCCTGCTCCATTAGATATTACTATTCATGAAAACCCATCAGTTATTTTTAATACAACTACCCCTGAGATTTGCTTTGGAGATGATGGTGTTTTAGAATTTAATTTTATTACAGGAAAAGCTCCGTATAGCATTGATTACAATATAAATACTATACCACAAACTACTTTAAATAATTTAGGAAGTGGTGTACAAACATATACACTTAACCCACAACCCGGTTTAGGAACTAACACTTATACCCTAACATTACTAAAAGATGCAAATGACTGCTCCATAAACCCTCTTGACTCAGTTACTATAGCTGTTAACCCTACTCCTGTTTTAGGAATTAATATTAGTGGCGCTAACCCTATTTGCTTTGGTGATGCTTCTGCTATTAACTTCCCTGTAACTTCAGGAACTCCTCCTTATGTAGTAAATTATTCTGATGCAGGAACACCTACAACTATTAATGTAGATGCAAATGGAAACTTACTAAGCTCAGGAATGGCTTTAGTAGTAAACCCTATAACCGCAACTACCTATACACTTAACAATGTAACTGATAGTAAAGGATGTACAAATACATTTGCTAATAATGCAATACTAGACGTAAAAGAATTACCTAATGTGAGTATTAGTAGTGATGTGGAAATATGTGAACAAGATGTAACTGCTCTTGCTTTCAACTTTGACGCTGGTAGCACACCATGGACCGTAAACTATACCGTAAATGGATCTCCATCATCAGTAACATTAAACAACCCTAATGACAATGTATCCATAAGCCCTAGTGTTACTACAACTTATATTATAAACTCTGTAAGTGATGCTTTCTGTACAACTACAGTTATTGACTCTACTACTCTTAAGGTTAATCCTTTAGCTACAATAGTACTAAGTGGTGGTGGTACAGCATGTGATGATGGAAGTACTATAGATGTTAATTTCAATACTACTTCAGGAACTCCTCCTTTTAGTATAAACTATTCTATAGGAATAAATCCATATCTAATATCAAATGCAAATCCTAACCATACAATAAGCACAAACCAAACAGGTATATATACCATTACAGGATTAACTGATAGTAAAGGGTGTACTGCTAAATCAATTAGTGGATCAGCAAATGTTGTACTGATTCCTGTAAATGAATCAAATATAACTGCTACCCCTGAAAGAACAGATATAGATGACCCTATTATAAATTTTATTAATACTGCAAGCCATAGTGTTACGGGAACTTGGGACTTTGGAGATGGTGAAAACCTAAACTCTTCAATAAATAAAGTATCTCACATTTATGCTGATACAGGTACATTTATAGTATCATTTACTACTGCTGGAAATGGATGCTCTGAAATTGCATACCAAACTGTTATTATTGACCCTACATTCTCAATTTTTATACCTAATGCATTTACTCCAAACAGTAATCAAAGTAATGACTACTTCCTACCTATTGTAAAAAATGTAGCTGAATATGACTTTAGCATTTACAACCGTTTAGGAGAAAGAGTATTCAACACAAAAGACATCAACATAGGATGGAATGGAAAACCTTATAATGATGGGAAATTCTCAGAAGCAGGTGTATACATATATGCTATTGTAATTACTGATACTAATGGTAAAGTAAGAACTTTTGAAGGCACAATTACACTTATAAGGTAATATAATTGAAACAAATAATTTTACTATCAGACACTCATCATGTTATAGATGAGCGATTTATTCCTCATTTCAAAAATGCTGATGAAATATGGCATGCAGGCGATATTGGATCATTAGCAGTAACTGATCAATTAGCAGAATATGCTCCCTTAAAAGCAGTATATGGGAATATTGATGACCGTACAGTTCGTAATGAATTTAAAGCCAATCTTTATTTTAAATGTGAGCAAGTAAATGTAATGATGACTCATATAGGAGGTTACCCTGGAAGGTATAATAAAAAGATACTTGCTATTATTGAGCAAGCAAACCCTGACCTATTCATTTGCGGACACTCTCATATCCTAAAAGTGATGTACGACAAAAAGCACCAATTACTTCATATGAACCCTGGAGCTATAGGTGATTATGGTATACATAAGGTAAAAACAGTACTTAGCTTTACCATTGATAAAAAAGAAATAAAAGACTTAAAAGTTATTGAATTTCCTAGGGGTAAATCTTAACGGATTCTATCCGCTGATTTTACAAGCTTCTCATCTTTTTTAATAAAAAAGTTAGCTGCAATTAAAGTAATAAATGGAATTACTAAAAGAATCATTCCAATACCAAAAGCTTCTTCTTCCCTATGTATAAATACAATTAAAAAGAATGCTATAGTTATCATAAAGCGAGCAATTGCAGCGATTAACTGCTGTCTTTTACGGTTTTTGAACTGAAAAATAGCAAAAATAGAAAGTGCTGCTGATAAAAACACAAATAAACGTGCATCAGAAAAATGCTCTTTTAAAAGGTAATCTGTTGCTCCGTCCTGCAGTACAGGAAAAGTATATACTATAGCAATAGAACAAATTGCTGAAAAGAAAAAGAAAAGGGATTGTACTCTTTGTATCATAATATTATAATTTAATGCAAAACTAATTAAAATTGAATGATTAGCCTATCTATTAAAAAAATTGTATTATTGCACAACTTATCTAAAGTAACACCCCTTAAAACATCTTGAGAATTCACCCAGCTACAACCGAATTAAGATTATTATATTAAAAAACATTTATGTACAAATTAGAAGAACTAAATGCAAAAAAAGTTGCTGACTTAAAAGCAATTGCAAAAGAGTTAAACCTCAAAAAATTTGAGAAATTAAAAAAACAAGAATTGGCCTATGCCATTCTAGATCATCAAGCAGAAAACAAAGAAGTTACAAAAACACCAGCTCCAAAACCAAAAAGGCCAAGAGCTAAAAAAGAGGCAGTTAACAAGCCTACATCAAAACCTGCTACTAAAGAAGAAAATAAAGACAAAAATACTGAACAGAATACACATAAAAAGCCTGTTCATAATCATCAGAAAAATACAAATACTGACGGACAAAACACTCCTAAGAAGCCTGTACACAATCATCAAAAGAACAAAGATACTGATAGACAAAATGCTCCTAAGAAGCCTGTACACAACCATCAGAAAAATAAAAATACTGACGGACAAAATGCTCCAAAGAAACCTGTGCATAACCACCCTAAACCTCAGCACAAAAAACCTCAACATGCTAACCAGCAAAAACCCTCAAAATACGATTATGATTTTGACGGAATTATTGATACTGAAGGAGTAATTGAGATTATGCCTGATGGCTACGGATTTATGCGTTCAAGTGATTATCATTATTTATCATCTCCTGATGATGTTTATGTTTCTCACTCACAAATTAAATTGTTTGGTTTAAAAACAGGTGATACTATTAAAGGTTGTGTTCGACCACCAAAAACTGGCGAAAAATATTTCCCTTTAATAAAAGTAGATAGTATTAATGGGCGTGACCCAGGTATTGTTAGGGATAGAATTCCTTTTCACCACCTTACTCCTTTATTTCCTTATGAAAAGTTTAATCTTTTAGGAAACGGACATAATAATGTATCTACAAGAATGTTAGATATTTTTACACCACTAGGAAAAGGACAAAGAGGTTTAATTGTTGCACAACCAAAAACAGGTAAAACTGTACTTTTAAAGGATATTGCAAATGCAATTGCCGATAACCATCCTGAGGTATATATGATTATCCTCTTGATTGATGAAAGACCTGAGGAAGTTACGGATATGGAAAGAAGTGTAAATGCTGAAGTTATTGCTTCTACTTTTGATGAACCAGCTAGCCGACATGTAAAGGTTGCTGATATTGTATTAGAAAAAGCCAAAAGAATGGTAGAGTGCGGACACGATGTAGTTATCCTATTGGATTCTATTACGCGTTTAGCAAGAGCCTATAACACAGTACAGCCAGCTTCAGGAAAGATATTAAGTGGTGGTGTGGATGCTAATGCATTACACAAACCTAAGCGTTTCTTTGGTGCTGCTCGTAAAATTGAAAAAGGAGGTTCATTAACCATTTTAGCTACTGCACTTACCGAGACAGGAAGTAAAATGGATGAAGTAATCTTTGAAGAATTTAAAGGTACTGGTAACATGGAGCTGCAATTGGATAGAAGAATTGCCAACAGAAGAATTTATCCTGCTGTTGATTTAGTGGCTTCTTCTACTAGGCGTGAAGACTTATTACTAGATAAAGAACACATACAAAGAATTTGGGTACTGCGTAATTACTTAGCAGACATGAATCCTATTGAGGCTATAGAATTTATGAAAGATCGTTTACAAAAAACTAAAGACAATAATGAGTTTTTAGTAACGATGAATGGATAATTTCTAGCTCATATATATTTAAAATCCCACTCATTGCAGTGGGATTTTTTATTTTATAAGCAAAGATTAAGCTTTAATTAGTTATGCCAAGTTTTTTGTAATATTGCATATAAGCAATTGTTGTGTTTAATACAGAAGAAGGAAGTGACACTTGAAGATTTAGGATATAATATAAAATTAGAAAATTACAGAAAAGACCAAAATCTCGATTCATTTGGAGTAGGACGAGTTATATCCGAGCATAAGGAAAGATATGTAGTAAAAACCTCCGAAAAAGAATGGGATGGTGAGATAATCGGAAACTTACGTTTTTCATCCACTAGCAGGTCTGTTTTTCCTGCTGTTGGCGATTGGGTTGCAATTTCTGAATATGATGACAATAAAGTGCTGATCCATTCTGTCTTCCCAAGAAAGACAATCATTGAAAGGCAAGCAGTCGGCAAGCAAGGCGAGAAACAAATTATAGCAACAAATATTGATTATGCCTTTATTGTACAAGCCGTTGACAGGGACTTTAACATCAACAGACTAGAAAGATATCTGATAATCTGCAATACATCCAAAGTAAAACCAATTATCATTCTTAATAAAATTGACTTGATAGATGCTACCGAATTAGCAAAGTTGATTACTAAAGTTCAAGAACGAATAAAGCAAGTACCAATAATTGCCATAAGCAATGAGTCCCAAAAAGGAATTGAAAGCCTCAAAAAAAGTATAGAAAAAGCTAAGACTTATTGTTTGTTGGGTTCATCCGGAGTAGGAAAGTCAACTCTTTTAAATAACCTTTCTGGTAAGCAAAAGATGAAGACCAATGCAATTAGTGCAAGTACAAACAAAGGGAGACACATTACAAGTCATCGTGAATTGTTAGTGCTTGAAAGTGGCGGGATTTTAATTGATAATCCAGGGATGAGAGAGGTTGGTATTACAGATACTACAGATGGATTAGAAATTACATTTGATACAATAGTAGAACTTTCCAAGAATTGCAAATTTAAAGATTGTACACATACACTAGAAATGGGATGTGCAGTTATAGCAGCTGTTAAAGGTTCTGAAGTAGATAAGTCCTCCTACGAAAACTACTTAAAAATGGAGCGGGAAAAAGAGCATTTTGAATCTACTGTAGCCGAAAAACGAAAAAAGGATAAAGATTTTGGAAAGATGATTAAGAACTATAAAAACAATAAGAAATTGAACAAATACTAAGTACAACAGTGTATACGAGCAATAGCCGAAATATTGCAATACATTAAACATAACTCACAAACTTTAAACTCCCATTAAAAGAATAGCTTCTAATAGGCTACTAGTCCAATTTTAAATGTACTTTAGATACTTCAAATTGTATTAAAAAATCTACATAAAAAAGAATGACATTCGAAGAGTTAAAACTTATCCCTACTATACTTAAAGCATTAAAGGACGAAAACTATAAAACACCCACAGCAATACAGGAAAAATCAATTCCATTAGTATTAAATAATGAAGATGTATTGGGCTGTGCACAAACAGGAACAGGAAAAACAGCTGCTTTTTCTATCCCTATTATTCAACACCTAGCAAATAACGAACAGCACACAAGTGGCAAAAGAAAAATCAGTGCTTTAATTGTTACTCCTACTAGAGAGCTTGCAATACAAATTGGTGAAAGCATTAGCTCTTATGCAAAGTATACTACTATTAAAAACACCGTTATTTTTGGAGGTGTTCCTCAAGGTGCTCAGGTAAAAAAATTAAATAGTGGAGTTGATATTTTAGTTGCTACCCCTGGTCGTTTACTCGATTTAATGAACCAAGGTTATATCTCCTTAAAAGACATCAAGTATTTTGTACTTGACGAGGCCGACCGTATGTTAGACATGGGCTTTATACATGATATTAAAAAGCTTTTAGCAGTATTACCAAAAAAGAGACAATCCTTATTTTTCTCAGCTACTATGCCTAAAAACATTGTTAAGCTATCACAAGAAATTTTAAACAACCCTAAAAAGGTGAGCGTAACCCCTGTTTCTTCTACAGCAGAAACAATACAACAATACCTCTACACTACCAATAAAAGCGATAAAGGAAAACTACTTTTTCACATCCTTAAAAACCCTGACTTAGAACAAGTACTTCTTTTCTCCAGAACTAAACATGGAGCTAATCGTATTGTAAAGAACCTAAGCAAACAAAACATTAGCAGTGCTGCAATACACGGAGATAAAAGCCAAAACCAACGTCAAAAAGCACTAAAAGAATTTAAAGAAGGAAACATAAGAGTTTTAGTAGCTACAGATATTGCTGCTAGAGGAATAGATATTGATAAGCTGCGTTATGTTATCAATTATGATATTCCTAATGAGTCCGAAACTTATGTGCATAGAATTGGACGTTGTGGTAGAGCTGGTGAACAAGGAGTAGCTATTGCTATCTGTGAGCCTGAAGAAAATGTTTACATAAAAGATATTGAAAAACTCATCAATAAAAAAATAGAACGCATAAACGACAACCCATTTCCACAAACAGATAAACCAATGAATGCAGCAGAAAAAAAGGAAATGGAAAAAGAAAAAAATAGAAGAAAACAAGAGTTTTTTGCAAATAGAAATAAGAAAAGAAATGCTCAACAATCAGGAAATAGAAAAGGGAGGCGATAAACTATTGCAATGAAAAACAATGAAGATTACATAAAGGTAAACAAAGAACTTTGGAATAAAAAAACTGAAATCCATTATACCTCTGAGTTTTATGATAACGATAACTTCATTAAAGGAAAAAACTCCTTAAACGAGATTGAACTTAGCTTACTTGGTAATATAAAAGGAAAATCCGTGCTACATCTGCAATGCCATTTTGGGCAAGACACCATCTCCTTAAATAGATTAGGAGCAAAAACAACAGGAGTAGATTTCTCGGAAGAAGCAATTACTAAAGCAAGAGAACTAGTCAAGCTAACCCAATCAGAAGCAGATTTTATTTGTTGTGATATTTATGATTTACCACAGCACTTAAACAAACAATATGATATTGTTTATACAAGCTACGGAACTATTGGATGGTTGCCAGATATGGACAAATGGGCTAAGATCATCTCAAGATATTTAAAACCACAAGGGAGGTTTATCTTTGTTGATTTCCATCCTACACTATGGATGTTTGACGATTACTTTAACAAAATTGAGTATCATTACTTTAATACAGAAGCAATCAAAGAAACTGAAGAAGGAACTTATGCTGATAAAAATGCTTCTATAAAAGAAAATTCTGTTAGCTGGAACCACCCTATAAGTGAAGTAGTAAATAACCTCTTAAAGAACAATATCGAGATAACAGCTTTAAATGAGTACAACTACTCTCCTTATAATTGCTTTAATGAACTTATTGAAGATGAAAAAGGAAAGTTCCGAGTAAAACACCTAGGAGACAAGTTCCCTATGGTGTATGCTATTACAGCAATAAAGAAATAGCTTCTACTTACTGTTTACAAACAGACCATAAAGCACACTTCCACTTCCAGTCATACTTGCATAAACAGCCCCATCAGCATATAATTGTTCTTTCATTTTTGCTAATTGAGGATATTTTGTAAAAGCTGAACTTTCAAAATCATTTTTTACTTTTTCTTTCCAATGTGCTATAGGTTGCTTTATTAAGCTTAATAAATCTACCTCTGGAGTTTTGGGGGTAATTCCTCCATAAGCTTCAGCAGTAGAAATATGCAAATCAGGAAAAGTAAATTGCAGCTTATAAGCCGATAATTCCAAATCAATAGTAGCCATCTGCTCCCCTATTCCTGTTACATATTTTGCTGTATTATCAATAAAGAATGGACAATCAGCACCCAATTGCAAAGCATATTTTTCTAATTGAGTATTCGTTAATTTCAAATCAAACAGCGTATCTAAAGCTTTTAAAGTAAAGGCTCCATCAGCAGAACCACCACCTAAACCTGCCCCAATAGGAATTTGTTTATGCAAATGCATTTTCACATTAGCAATCCCAAAATCTTGTTGCAATAAATCAAATGCTTGTTTGCAAATATTATTTCCTCCAGGAATTGCTATACCTGTACTATTAAAACTAAATACTGAAGCAGGAAGTATTTCTAAAATATCATACAGCTCCTTAACAGGATAAAAAACCGAAGAAAGCTCATGATATCCATCTGCTCTTTTCTGAAGCACATTTAGTCCAATATTAATTTTAGCATTAGGGTATACTATCATAGTCAAATTTAGTTTTCAACAACAAAAATAATCAACTCAAAATTCTTAAGGGTAGGCAAATCATTTTATTTAACTTTGTTCTCCTTATTTAAATAAAAATATAATGGATTATTTAGCATTTGAAAAACCAATTGAAGAGCTTTTAATACAACTTGAAAAAGCAAAAGAACTAGGTTCAGATAATACAGTTGATGTAAGTAAAACTGTTGCTGACATTGAGAATAAAATACAAAAAACTAGAGAAGATATTTACAATAATTTATCTCCTTGGCAAAAGGTACAACTATCACGTCATCCACAAAGACCTTATACTTTAGATTATATTGAGGCCCTAACTGATGGAGATTTTATCGAGTTACATGGCGATAGAGGAGTAAAAGATGACAAGGCTATGGTAGGTGGCTGGGGTACAATTGACGATCAATCTGTAATGTTTATTGGTCAGCAAAAAGGAAGGAACACCAAACAAAGACAACATAGAAACTTCGGAATGGCAAATCCTGAAGGCTATCGTAAAGCATTACGATTAATGAAAATGGCTGAGAAATTTGGAAAACCAGTTGTATGTTTAGTTGATACTCCAGGTGCATTTCCAGGATTAGAAGCTGAAGAAAGAGGACAAGGAGAAGCTATTGCTCGTAATATACTTGAAATGACAAAGCTAGAAGTTCCTATTATCGTAGTTATTATTGGTGAAGGAGCTTCAGGAGGAGCATTAGGAATAGGTGTTGGAGATAAAATTTTAATGCTTAATAATGCTTGGTACTCTGTAATTTCTCCTGAAAACTGTTCTACTATTTTATGGAGAAGTTGGGACTATAAAGAAACTGCTGCTGATGCATTAAAACTAACAGCAACAGATATGCAAGGCTTAGGTTTAGTTGATGAAATTATTGAAGAACCATTAGGTGGAGCACATACTTTCCCTGATGAAACTTACAAAATAGTTAAAACATCAATTACTAAAGCAATAGCTGAATTTATTGCTTTAGATAAAGATACATTAGTAGATAACAGAATGGAGAAATTCTGTAACATGGGAGTAGTTAAGGAATAATTATGGCAAAAAAAGTAGGACAAAGAACATTAAAAGCAACTACAACTGCTAAGATTGATGGGAAGTTACAACCCCAAGCAATAGAACTAGAACAAGCAGTATTAGGAGCTTTAATGATTGATAATGAATCGTTATCTGACGCTATTGATTCCTTACAAGCAGAATATTTTTACAAAACTGAGCATCAAAAGATTTTTGAAGCAATTGTAAACCTATTCAACCATACCCAACCTGTTGATATTCTTACAGTATCGGAAGAACTGAAAAGAATGGAAGAACTGCAAAACATTGGAGGGCTAGGATATATTTCTGAACTTACTAATAATGTTGCTTCTTCTTCAAATACCGAATTCCATGCTCGTATTATAGCCGAGAAATTTATTAAACGATCGCTTATCAGTATCTCTAATAATATTATTGGTGACGCCTTTAATGAGTCAGTTGATATTTTTGACCTACTGAATACTGCCGAAGAAAAACTATTTACAGTAACCGAAGGTACACTTAGGAAGAGTTATGATAAAATGAGTTCTTTAATAAAAGGAGCTTTAGAAAATATTGAAACCCTAAGAAATAAAGAAGATGGTTTAAGTGGTGTTCCATCAGGATTTACAAACTTGGATAGAGTAACTTCTGGGTGGCAAAAATCTGACTTAGTTATTGTTGCTGCCAGACCAGGTATGGGTAAAACAGCTTTTGCCTTAACTATGGCTCGTAATGTAGCTGTTGACCATAATACTCCTATTGGTTTCTTCTCTTTAGAGATGTCATCAGAACAATTAGTAAACAGGCTAATTGCTAGTGAAGCAGAGCTAGGAGCAAGTAAATTAAGAAAAGGAGATTTAGCTGATCATGAAATGGTTCAGCTCCATGAAAAAATAAAACACCTATCTGAAGCACCAATTTATATTGATGATACACCAGGACTTACTGTTTTTGAACTAAGAGCAAAAGCAAGAAGACTTGTAAAAAATAATGGCGTAGGAATTATTATGATTGACTACCTACAGCTAATGCATGCAGGAGGGAATTCAGGAAATAGAGAGCAAGAAATCTCTACAATTTCTAGATCATTAAAAGGAATTGCCAAAGAACTAAAGATCCCTGTAATTGCACTATCGCAAGTAAACAGGGGGGTTGAAAGCCGTACTGGTGTAGGAAGTAAACGACCTATGCTTTCTGACCTTAGGGAATCAGGAGCTATTGAGCAAGATGCCGATATTGTAACTTTTATTTACCGTCCTGAATACTATAAAATTTACGAATGGGATAATGGTGATGACTCAAGAGGACAAGGAGAGGTAATTATTGCAAAACACAGAAATGGATCTCTTAAAAATGTTCGTTTGAAGTTTACAGGTGAGTTTGCAAAATTCTCTGACTTAGATTACTTTGATGGTAGCGATGATGATGGCGAAGGATTAAGTTCTTCAATGCTTTCAATGCCATCAAGCATGAATGAAGACGATGGAGATGCTCCATTCTAAAAACAGTACAAAACTTTTTCTTACACTCATTTTGAGTGCTTTGCTTTTCTCTGCAAAAGCAGCTTATATTTTTATCCCAATGGATGAAAACCAAAGTAATCACCTTAAAGCTTATGGAATTGCTTACTATGCAATTGAGCGAGATGTAAAGGTAGATTGGCTACTCAACTATCAAGGAGGTAGCTTCCTTATAAAGCAACACAGTACTATTGAAAATGAATGCAATATTAGAGGTATTTCTTATCAACTAATTGCTGATGTACAAGCTATCCAAATATTACAAAGTATAACAAGTCCAGAGGTTAACCAAGATATTGTACGGCTCGAAAAAGCTCCTAAAATAGCCATCTACTCCCCTAGTAACAAGCAGCCTTGGGATGATGCTGTAACTATGGCACTTACTTATGCTGAGATTCCTTATGAAGTAATTTATGATGAAGAAGTGCTTTCTGGGCTACTCCCTATTTATGATTGGCTTCACCTCCACCATGAAGACTTTACAGGACAATATGGAAAATTTTATGCCTCCTTTAAGAATGCAAGTTGGTATAAAGACCAGAAAAAGGAATACGAAGCACTTGCAAACAAATTAGGATACAACAAAGTCTCTGAAGAAAAATTAGCAGTTGCAAAAAAGATTAAACAATATGTTGCTGGTGGAGGATTTCTTTTTGCAATGTGTAGTGCAACTGATAGCTATGATATAGCATTAGCTGCTGAAGGCACTGATATTTGTCAGCACATGTTTGATGGAGATGGGGCTGACTCTAATCCTGATCAACACTTAGATTTTAGCAAAACACTAGCCTTTAAGGACTTTACGCTAGTAAAAAACCCTAATCAATATGAATTTTCATCTATTGACGCCACACAAACAAGAAGAATAAAAGCTGAAATAGACTTCTTTACTCTATTCGACTTTTCGGCAAAATGGGACCCAGTTCCTACCATGTTATGCCAAAACCATATGCAAGTAATTAAAGGATTTATGGGACAAACTACTTCTTTTAAAAACCAATATATAAAATCGGATGTACTTATAATGGGAGAAACAAAAGCGACTAATGAAGCCCGTTATATACATGGAAAACTAGGAAACGGGACTTGGACTTTTTATGGAGGGCACGACCCAGAAGACTATCAACATAAGGTAGGAGATCCAAAAACAGACCTATCATTACACCCCAACTCTCCAGGGTATCGTCTAATATTAAACAATATTTTATTCCCTGCTGCAAAAAAGAAAAAGCTAAAGACCTAAATTTTTAGTAATATTGCAGTAAATAAAAACATTTATCATGAATAACATTCTTAAAGTTTCACTTATCATTATTACTATCCCATTAGTAATTGCTGCCTTTTTAAATAATGACTTAGTTTACGAAAAGTCAATCTTAATTGAAGCTCCTATTGACAGTGTATGGGAACACACTAATAGCTTATCTGATTTAGATAATTGGAGTCCTTGGAATGCAAAAGATCCAAATATGACAAAAGAATGGTCAGGGGTTGACGGAACAGTTGGCGCAGTACAAAGTTGGAACAGTAAAGTTGAGGGTGTTGGAAAAGGAAGCCAAACTATTGCTAATATTCAGGCTCCAAATTTACTAGAAACAAGTCTAAAATTCTATACTCCTGAAGAAATGGAGTCTGCTGCCTATATAAAATTAACAGACGCTGAAAAAGGTACAACTGTAACCTGGGGATTTGTAAGCGAATTACCTTACCCATTTAATATCATGATTCCATTTATGAATATGGAAAAACACTTAGGTGAAGATTGGAGCACTGGGCTAAACAACTTAAAAGATATTTGCGAAGAATAAAAAATCTAGATATGCTATTCCTGTAAGGAAAATTTAATCTATTTAGTAACTTCTTAGATAACTAAAACCCTTTCCCCTTCATACCAAGTAGCATATTTACTTTTATAAATCTTTTCAATAGCATTACGCTTTATTTTCATAGTTGGTGTAAGCAACTCATTTTCTACAGTCCATTCATCGCTTACTACTATTATATTATGAAGTTTTTCATGCTTATCTAATTTAGGGTTCACTACTTCCATAGTTGTTTTTAGACTACTTATTAGTGCTGCTGTTTCCTTATCCTTACCTCTTTCTGAAAGTACTATTAATGCGATAGGCTGAGGAATACTATCTCCAACTACACATACTTGTTCAATATTTTTATTTGCAGACAGCTTCATCTCTATTGGTGAAGGTGCCACATATTTCCCTTTACTTGTTTTAAAAATATCCTTAACTCTTCCTGTAATAGTTAAAAAGCCATTTTCATCAACTTTACCTTCATCACCTGTATAAAGCCAGCCATCAACTATAGTTTTTTTAGTCTCAGCTTCATTTTTATAATAACCATCCATTAGGGCATCATGCTTTATCAGTATTTCATTTTGCTCAGACAATTTCACTTCGCAAAGAGGAAGTGCTTGCCCTACCGATCCTATCTTTATCTTATCTTTAAAACTAACATGAGAATAACAAGTATTCTCTGTCATTGCATAAGCCTCTTGTATTTTAATCCCTAGCCTTTCAAACCATCTTATTGTAGATGCAGGTGTTGGTGCTGCACCAGTAAATATATTTTGGGCCTTACTTAAACCCAACCCTTTTTTAATCTTATTTTTTATTAGCGTTGAGATGATTGGAATACTTAATAATACATTCAGTTTCTTTTGAGGTAATTTTGTTAAAATACCCTGTTGAAATTTAGTCCAAATTCTTGGAACACCTAAAAATACTGAAGGAGAAGCTTCTGATAAATTTGCAGCAAAAGTATCTAGGCTTTCTGCAAAGTAAACTTTTCCTCCTGAGTATAAACTCCCCATCATTACTAGTAAACGCTCAGCAATATGACACAAAGGCAAATAAGAAAAGAAAGATTCGTTTACTAAAGGCATTACTTCTACCGCATTAGTTGTTGCAAATGAAAAATTATAAAACTTATGCATTACTCCTTTTGGAGCTCCTGTAGTTCCTGAAGTATAAATAATAGAAGCCAACTCCATTTCATCCCTAACTACATTATCTGTAATTGGAGAAAGATCTTTTGTTACATCATTCCACTTTGGATAGTCTTCACTATAAAAAGGATAAGTAATACAAGGCATATCAGATGGTATACCAGGCTGCATAACTTCAAAGTTATCTAACTTACCAACAAATAATAATTTTGTTTCACTATGATCTAATATATATCCTAAAGTATCTGCACTTAAGTTTGGATATAAAGGAACAGATATATGTCCTGACATCATTATTGCTAAATCCGTCATAATCCAATGTGCACAGTTTTTTGACAATATTCCTATCTTACTCTTTGCAGGAATATCTAACGACTTCAAATATGCAGCCATTTTTCGTATTTCAATTCCCGCTTCTTTCCAAGTCCAATTATGCCAAACCCCATCAATAGGCTGGCTTAAATAAATCTCGTTTGCTTTCTCATGCTCCCATTTATAGAGCATTTCTAAAGGTGATAAATAGTTCTTCATATAAGGTTAATTCGTTTTGCTAAAAATACACTTTTTTTCATTTATTTAATATGCACGCATAATAAATTTGCACTTTACTATGCGTGCATAGTATTTTTTATTACCTTCGTGCCCAAAGTATTAAAATATGGAACCCGAAAATACAATTGATTACAATATAAGGAAGACCTGGTATAACATTACAAAAATGTATAACCGAACTGCTACTGAATACATGGCAAGCATGGCTCTAGGGATGATTATATTAAATATTGACATCACGGAAGGAACTCCATCTACACAACTAGGGCCTAACATGGGTATGGAGGCTACTTCTTTATCAAGGTCGCTAAATAAACTAGAAGAAAGTGGCGTTATTCAACGCAAGCCAGACCCAAATGACAAAAGAAAATCAGTAATACACCTAACCCCTTTAGGAATGGATTGGCGTGAAGTTGCTAAAGGAGTTGTAATTGAATTTAATGAAAAAATACAATCACACTTTGAGCAAGAAGAAATGGATACCTTTTTTGCTATCCTAAAAAAAATAAACAAAATTATAGATGAAAACAAATAGACACATTAATAAGGTAGCTGTAATTGGCTCTGGAATTATGGGATCGCGTATTGCTTGCCATTTTGCTAATATTGGAGTTGAAGTTTTATTATTAGATATTGTTCCTTTTGACTTAACAGAAGAGCAAAAACAAGATAAGTCAATACGAGACTCTATTGTGAACAATGCCCTAAAAAGCACTTTAAAGAGTAAGCCCTCTCCTATTTATAGTAAAAAATTTATAAATAGAATTACTACAGGTAATTTGGATGACGATTTACATAAAATTGCTGATGCTGATTGGATTATTGAAGTAGTAGTAGAACGACTTGATATTAAGAAACAAGTTTTTGAAAGAATAGAACAGTTCAGAAAAAAAGGAACTTTAATATCTTCTAACACTTCAGGGATTCCTATAGAAAGTATGTTAGAAGGAAGAAGTGACGACTTTCAAAAATACTTCTGTGGAACACACTTTTTTAATCCACCAAGATATCTTAAGTTATTAGAAATAATTCCTTCTTCAAAAACAGATGCAGAAGTAATTGACTTCTTAATGCATTATGGAGATCAGTTTTTAGGAAAAGACATGGTACTTTGTAAAGATACTCCTGCTTTTATTGCAAATAGAATTGGGGTAGCAAATATTATGTCTTTATTCCATTTAGTAAAGGAATTAGACCTAAGTGTAGAGGAAGTAGATAGCTTAAGTGGTCCAATTATTGGACGCCCAAAATCTGCTACTTTCCGTACTTGTGATTTAGTAGGGCTCGATACACTTATCCATGTTGCAAATGGAGTTTATGAAAACTGCCCTAATGATGAAATGAGAAGTAAATTTGAGCTTCCAGATTTCATCACAAAAATGAGTGAAAATAAATGGTTAGGAGATAAAACAAAACAAGGATTCTATAAAAAATCGAAAGATAGCAGTGGCAAAAGAATCATTGAGGCCCTTAACCTCAACACTATGGAGTATACTCCAAAACAAAAAGCAAAATTTGCAACTATTGCAGCAGCAAAACAAGAAGAAAATCTTTTAAAACGTCTTAAAATTCTTGTTAATGGAAAAGATAAAGCAGGTGAGTTTTACCGTAAATCTTTCTATTCCTCTTTTGCTTATGTGTCGCACCGTATCCCTGAGATTACCGATGACCTTTATAAAATAGACCGTGCATTAAGTGCTGGTTTTGGATGGGAAATAGGACCATTCCAAATGTGGGATGCTTTAGATGTTGAGAAAACATTAAGCAAAATGGAAGAAGCAGGCTATAAAGCTGCTGACTGGGTTTATGATATGGTAAAATCAGGAAACACTTCTTTCTACACTACCGAAAACGGAACTTTAAATTACTATAACATCCCTGATAAAGCACAAGAGAAGGTTGCAGGAATGGAAAACTTCATTGTTTTAGATAACATCCGTGAAAACAGTACTATATGGAGTAATTCAGGCTGTAACCTTACTGATATTGGAGATGGAATTGTAAACCTTGAGTGGAGAACAAAAATGAACTCTATTGGAGGTGAAGTGTTAGAGGGAATACAGAAATCTATAGAAATAGCAGAGAAAAATCACAAAGGATTAGTTATTGCTAACCAAGGAACAAACTTCTCTGTTGGAGCAAATATTGCAATGATATTTATGATGGCTATTGAACAAGAATATGAAGAGATTGATTTTGCAGTTAGAGCCTTCCAAAATACAACAGGAAGAATCAGACACTCATCAATCCCTGTAGTAGTAGCCACACATGGTATGACTTTAGGTGGTGGATGTGAAATTTCCTTACATGCCGACCATGTACAAGCTTCAGCAGAAACTTATATTGGTTTAGTAGAAATGGGAGTTGGTGTTATCCCTGGTGGTGGTGGAACAAAAGAAATGGCAAAAAGAGCCTCAGACGCTTACTTTTCTGGAGACATACAACTACCAACCATTAAGGAAAGATACTTAAACATTGGAATGGCAAAAGTAGCTACCTCAGCACAAGAAGCAATAGAGTTAGATTTACTACTGAAGAATAGAGATAAAGTTACGATTGGAAACAATAACCTTATTACAGATGCAAAAGCAGCTGCATTAAATCTTGCTAATAACGGATACACTAAGCCTGTTGCTGAAAAAATAAAAGCTTTAGGAAAAGAAGGACTAGGAATGTTTATGGTAGGTGCACACTCTATGCATGCAGCAGGATATATTACTGCACACGAAAAATTAATGTCTGAGAAATTAGCTTATGCAATTTGTGGTGGAGATTTATCAGCCCCAACTCTAGTTTCTGAGCAATATTTATTAGACCTAGAAAGAGAAGCTTTCCTATCCCTTTGCGGAGAAAGGAAAACTTTAGAAAGAATAGAACATATGTTAAAAACAGGTAAACCATTAAGGAACTAAAGTTCCAATATTAAGATGTTAGATATTAGACAATAGACAAGAAATGCACAATTTAGAAAAATTAGAAATTTGGAGAAAAGCTATGGACTTGGTAACACAAGTTTATATTACCATCAGTGATTTACCTAAAGATGAGCAATACGGCTTAACATCCCAAATTAAAAAATGTGCTATTTCAATCCCTTCAAATATTGCAGAAGGTGCAGGAAGAAACTCAAATAAAGAGTTTATTTATTTTCTTGGAATTGCCCAAGGTTCCTCTTATGAATTAAAAACACAATTATTACTAACATCAGAATTAAAATTAATAACTAAAAAAGAAATTACTAAAATAATTATAGACTGAGAAGAGATACAAAGATGAATTTTTCATTTCAAAACTATCTAAAATCTAATGTCTAAATACTAAAATCTATTTTAAAATGAATACAGCATATATAGTAGCAGGATACCGATCAGCAGTAGGAAAATCAGGAAAAGGTGTTTTCCGATTCACACGACCAGATGACTTAGCAGCAGATGTAATAAAACACTTAGTAGCTTCTGTACCAGAATTAGATAAGGATAAAATTGATGATGTAATTTGTGGAAATGCAACCCCTGAAGCTGAACAAGGATTAAATATTGGTCGTATGATTTCTTTAATGGGACTCGACACTATAAAAGTTCCAGGAATGACAGTAAACAGATACTGTTCTTCAGGGTTAGAAACCATTGCAATTGCAAATGCAAAAATCCAAAGTGGTATGGCAGATTGTATTATTGCAGGAGGTGTAGAGTCTATGTCTCCTATCCCATTTGGAGGATGGAGAATTATTCCCAACTATGATGTAGCTAAAGACAACTCAGATTGGTACTGGAATATGGGCTTAACTGCCGAGGCTGTAGCTGACAAATGGAAAATTAGCAGAGCCGACCAAGATGAATTTGCATTCAACTCACATAAAAAAGCATTAAATGCAATTGAAAAAGGCTACTTTAAAAGTGGTATTGCTCCTATAACAGTGAAGGAAACCTACTTAGACAAAAATGAGAAAAGACAAGAAAGAAGCTATGTAGTTGATACTGATGAAGGCCCTAGAAAAGGAGGTTCAGTTGAAGCACTAGCAAAGCTAAGACCTGTATTTGCTCAAGAAGGCTGTGTAACAGCAGGTAATGCGTCACAAACATCAGACGGTGCAGCTTTTGTTATTTTAATGTCGGAAAAAATGGTAAACGAACTTAATGTAAAGCCTATTGCAAAACTATTGAGCTATTCAGTTGCTGGAGTAGAACCAAAACATATGGGAATAGGACCTGTAGAAGCAGTACCTATGGCATTAGCAAAAGCAGGACTAAAACTAGATGACATTGAGCAAATAGAATTAAATGAAGCCTTTGCCTCACAATCATTAGCTGTAATTCGTGAACTTGGCTTAAATCCAGATATTGTAAATGTAAATGGAGGTGCCATTGCTTTAGGACATCCTTTAGGATGCACTGGAGGAAAAATAACGGTACAATTAATTAACGAAATGAAAAGAAGAGATCAAAAATACGGAATGGTAACCATGTGTGTTGGAGCAGGACAAGGAGCAGCAGGTATTTTTGAAATATTATAATTTAAAACCTTATTAAGATGACAACTATAAAAGGAGGAGAATTCCTCATAAAAGACCAAGAAGCAGCAGCTATTTTTATTCCAGAAGATTTTAGTGAAGATCAGTTAATGATGGCCGCTGCAACAAAAGAATTTGTAGAAAAAGAACTAGATCCTAAAAGAGAACAGTTTGAAAAGAAAGACTATCAGTTAACTTTAGACTGCATGAAAAAAGCTGGAGACTTAGGGCTATTAGGAATTGGAGTTCCTGAAGCTTATGGAGGAATGGGAATGCCATTCAATACTTCTGTACTTATTTGTGATAGAATTTCAGGAGCTAATGGTTCTTTCTCTACTGCCTTTGGTGCACATACTGGAATTGGAACTTTACCAATACAACTCTATGGAAACTCAGAACAAAGAGAAAAATATTTACCTAAGTTAGCTTCAGGGGAATGGATGGGTTGCTACTGTTTAACAGAACCTGGAGCAGGGTCAGATGCTAACTCTGGAAAAACAAAAGCAGTACTTACCGAGGATGGTAAACACTACCTTATTACAGGGCAAAAAATGTGGATCTCAAATGCTGGTTTTGCTGACGTATTTATAGTATTTGCTCGTATAGAAGATGATAAAAACATTACAGGGTTCATCTTAGAAAAAGGAATGGAGGGTATCACTTTAGGGGAAGAAGAACATAAACTAGGACTCAATTCTTCATCTACTCGACAAGTATTCTTTAATGATGTAAAAGTTCCTGTTGAGCAATTATTAGGAGGCCGAGGAAATGGGTTTAAAATTGCAATGAATGCTCTAAATGTAGGTAGGATTAAACTATCGGCAGGAGTATTAAGCGCCTGCAGAAGAGTAATCTCTCTTTCTACTCAATATGCAAATGAGCGTATTCAGTTTGGAATTCCAATTTCAAAATTTGGAGCTATAAAATACAAACTAGCAGATATGTCCGTTAGAAATTATGCAATTGAATCAGCGACTTATCGTGCTGGTAGTGATATAGAAAAGAACATAGAGAAACTTGAGGGAGAAGGAATGGATCATCAACAAGCACACCTAAAAGGGGTTGAAGAATACGCTATTGAGTGTTCTATAGTAAAAGTTCTAGGATCAGAGACTATTCAACATTGCTCAGATGAAGGAATCCAAATTTATGGTGGGATGGGTTATTCAGCTGATGCCCCAATGGAAGCTGCTTATCGTGATGCCAGGATTTCACGGATCTATGAAGGAACAAACGAAATAAACAGAATGCTTTTAGTAGGTATGATACTTAAAAAAGCAATGAAAGGTGAATTAGATATTATGGGACCTGCAATGAAGGTTGCTGGAGATTTAATGAGTATCCCATCGTTTGACAAACCTGATGAAAGCATCCTTTTTGCAGTAGAAAAAGAGCACATTAAGAAACTAAAAAAGGCAATACTTATGACTGCTGGAAAAGCAGCACAACATTATGCAATGGGTATTGAAAAGGAGCAAGAAGTATTAATGGACTTGGCTGACATGGTAATTGCAGTATATGCTGCTGAATCAACAATACTAAGAACTGAGAAATTAGCACTTAAAAATGGAGAAGCTGCCGCAGAGCATAAAATAATGATGGCTAAACTATTCTTATATCAAGCTATTAAAGACTGTAACCAATCAGGAGAAGAAGTAATCCTGTCTTTTGCTGAAGGTGATGAACAAAGAATGCTATTAATGGGACTTAAACGCTTTACTAAGGGGTACACTATTAACCCTAAAGAAATGAGAAGGGCAATAGCTTCTAAATTAATTGAAGAAAATAAGTATTGTTTTTAATTACAATTAAACTTTTATTGAGAACCCTCAGCATTTTGTTGGGGGTTTTCTTTTTTGTATTATTGTATATAAAAAAATAAATAAGTCTAAAAACTTATGAATACAAAAATATCATTCTTCTTAATCTTACAATTACTTTTTTTTCATTTATCACATGCTCAAATTAATTTTAACAAGAATCAAACTATAGAATTACCGCGCCAAAATGGAATAGTTTGTGTTGATGACATTAATAATGATGGGAGAGCTGACATTATAACTTCTGAAGGAACTGAATTATGTGTATTTATACAAGATAGTATTGGAAATATTAATAATAAGATAGTATCTGAAGAGATATTTTACAGCATCTCAGCAATAGATATATGCGATATAGATAATAATAACTTTAATGATATTATTATTGCATGTTCCGATAGTATTGCAATTATATACATGAATGATTCTTGTACTCTTAACAACATTGAATATATTTATAGTGGTGGAGAAAGGCCAGATGCTTTAAAAACAGGATATATTAATAATGATTCACTCTTTGATATTGTTGTATCACATATTCAAGACACATTCCTTAGTGTATTATATCAAACAGAAAATGGTTTTACCCCTGATTTTATATTTGCTCCCTATTCCTTTATGAATCAAATTGAAATTGTCGATTTAAATAATGATGGACTAACTGATTTAGTTTATCATTCTGATATTCATTATTCAGCAGGTATATATATCTATTTACAAAAATCGACTGAAGAATTTGTTCATGACACAACATTACTTGTAGGAAATACTTGGATTGGAGGTTTTGATGTTGGGGATGTAAATTCAGATGGTTTAAATGATATTGTCGGAACAATCTCCCGTAATCTTCCAACTGGTAAGCTTTTTGTTTTTTTACAAGACCCTATAAATAAAAAATTTAAATCAGAAACAAACCTAGTATCTTATGAAATTCCACAACCAATAAAAATTTCTGATTTAGATTGTGATGGGCTAAATGAGATTATTACAGTTCATGGAGGGTGGGAAAGCATCTCAATCTATGAAGAAAACAAATCTCATGAATTTAAAGATTTTAACAGAATAAGTATTGACCCCTCATCAAGTCATTATCAACATCATGGACTCAGTATTGGCGATGTAAATAGCGATAATAAAGATGATATAGTAATTGCGTTAAGTCTAGAAGGATTATTAATACTTTATAATAGTTCTGTTCCAAATCTCTTTGACAGCATTACTTTAACAAAGACTAATATTGACACACTCTATTCATCAACTTACCTTGACACCTCTTATTTCATGAATAATGATTACTCTTATTACTCAGAAATAATGGATTCCTCTATAATAATAAATGAATATTATACAGATAGTATTCAGTTTGATTCCACCTACATAAGGTATGGAGAGGATTGCTCAGGAAGATATACAGACACAATTACCTTAACTAATATATTATCAAAAAATGAAGTAACTATAGATACCTTACATACTTCTAAAAAAGAGCTAAATAATATTATCATTTACCCAAACCCTACTGAGAAACATGTGTTTATTGATTTTAGCAACTATTTAATAAAAGAAAGTGCAATTATTAATCTCTATAGTTTAAAAAGAGAATTACTACAAACAAAAACTATTAAAAATAATTCAGAAAAAACATTTATCAATCTAGAGAAATACTCTCAAAGCATATTCCTTCTTGAAATAAAAATTGACAATAAGATATCCTACAGAAAAATAGTAAAAATTTCTTAAGCAAAAAAATGAAACTAGTTTCTCCAAACATAAAATTAAAGAGTGAGAAAGAGATTAAAAAATACATCATCAGATTAAGAAAATAGAATGACAAAACTCAAAAATAAAACCATACTCATTACTGGAGGGGCTTCAGGAATTGGAAAAATAATGAGTCGCTTATCCTTAGAGCGAAATGCAAAGGTTATTATTTGGGATATTAACAAAAATAACATTGAGCAAACCTTAAATGATTTAAATTCTTTAGGAAATATTAGTGCTTACAAAATAGATGTAACAAAAACAGACAAACTAAAACCTTTAGCAGAGCAGGTAATTGCAGAACATGGTGAGGTTAATGTTTTAATCAATAATGCAGGGATTGTTGTTGGCAAGTATTTTAATGAACATACTAGTGCTGATATAGATAAAAGCATGCAAATAAATACTACTGCTCCTATGCATATCACCAATCAGTTTTTAACTAAGATGATGGAAAAGAACTCAGGACACATTTGTAATATTGCTTCTTCTGCGGCATTGGTTGCCAACCCTAAAATGTCAGTATATGCTGCAAGTAAGTGGGCTCTTTTTGCTTGGTCTGACAGTTTACGACTAGAGATGAAACAATTAGGGAAAGCTATAAAAATCACCACTATCCTACCCTACTACATCAATACAGGAATGTTTGATGGTGTAAAATCTAAGATTCCAATTTTGAATGCTGAGCATGCTGCATTAACAATTATTAAAGCCATAGAAAAGAACAAAAAAATTATTACGATTCCCGGATGGATTTATCGTTTTACTCGATTTGGACAAACGTTTATGTCCATCAATTTCTTTGATTGGTTTGCAGACAGTATTATGGGAATTTACAAAACTATGGAAAACTTTACAGGCCGTAAATAATAGCCTATCTTTGAAAAATGGACATTCACGAAATAGTAGATCATCAGAAAAACTTTTTTAATACCAATGCAACAAAGGATGTTGCTTTAAGGATTAAAACTTTAAAAAAGTTAAAACGCATTTTAAAAGAAAGTGAAGAAGCGTTATATAAAGGCATCTATACTGACTTTAAGAAATCAGCTTTTGAAACCTATATTGCTGAATTAGCACTTATTTATCATGAGCTTAACAGTACTATTGCCAACCTTAAAAATTGGAGCAAGAAAAAAAGAGTAAAAACTAATCTTGCTAATTTCCCTGCTAAAAGCTACATTATCCCAGAACCTTTAGGAACAGTACTTGTAATTGCTGCTTGGAACTATCCTTACCAAATAGCTTTAATCCCTGCTATATCGGCTATTGCTGCTGGAAATACAGTTGTTATAAAACCAAGTGAAATTCCTAGTAACACCAGTAATATTTTAGCCAAACTCATTAATACTAATTTTGACAAAAAATACCTTACAGTAGTTGAGGGCGGTGTAAAAACCACTACTGAACTCTTACAAGAAAAATGGGATAAAATATTCTTTACAGGCAGTACTAATGTAGGAAAAATTATTTACCAAGCTGCCGCTAAAAACCTAACTCCTGTTACTTTAGAACTAGGAGGGAAAAGCCCAACTTTTGTTTTTAACGACTGTGACTTAAAGCTTACAGCCAAAAGAATAATATGGGCTAAATTCCTAAATGCTGGACAAACTTGTATTGCTCCTGACTACTTATTAGTAGAAGAACAGATTAAAGATAAGTTACTAGCTGCATTAAAAGAGGAAATAGAGAACACCTATACAAATACTAAGGAAGTACAAGAGAATTATATTCAGATTATAAATGATGGACACTTTCAAAGGTTAACCAATCTTATTCCTGAAAACAAGGTGTATTGTGGAGGTGAACATAATGCTAAAGAAAGGATTATACAGCCGACTATTCTAGATAATATCAGCTTCGAAGATCAGATAATGAAAGATGAGATATTTGGCCCTATACTTCCTGTTATTACTTTCAATAATTTGGATACTGCAATAAAACAAGTAAAAGGAAAAGACAAACCACTTTCGCTTTATATCTATTCCAAAAATAGAAAAGTAATTAAAAAAATACTTCATGAAATTTCTTTTGGAGGAGGTGCAATTAATGAGTCTTTAGTACATATGTCCAACCCTAACCTTCCTTTTGGAGGTGTAGGTGCTAGTGGAATGGGAAATTATCATGCTAAAGCAGGATTCGATAGCTTTACACATTATAAAAGTATCTTGCACAAATCTTTCTTATTTGAACCCAATGTAAAGTACACTCCCTTTACCAATCTTAAAATGAAAATTCTTAAGTTTCTTTTAGAGTAATCCTTTTACTATCTTTACACAATGAAATTTACAACATTTAAGTTTGGAAACGAACTGCAAGAAGGGTTGGACATGATGGGCTTTGAGAATGCCACTCCAATACAAGAACAAGCAATACCAATAATACAAAACGGAAAAGACCTAATAGCCTGTGCACAAACAGGAACAGGAAAAACAGCCGCTTTTGTTTTACCAATTTTAGATAAACTTACCAAAGTAAAGCAAACCAATAAAGTAAAAGCAATTATTGTAGCTCCAACTCGTGAGCTTGCCAAACAAATTGATATGCAGATTGAAGGGTTCTCTTACTTTACCAATTCATCATCATACCCAATTTATGGAGGGGGAACAGGACCTGAATTTGACAAACAAAAACAAGCTTTAGTAAAAGGAACCGATATTATCATCTGTACTCCAGGTAGATTATTAGCCCACTTAAAGTTTAATTATTTTAATACTTCAGGAGTTGAACACTTCATATTAGATGAGGCCGACCGTATGTTAGATATGGGGTTCTATGATGATATCATGACCATTGCAAAAAGGCTTCCTATAAAAAGGCAAAACCTATTGTTCTCCGCTACTATGCCTCCTAAAATTAGGAATTTAGCAAATACCCTGCTTAAAAATCCTGAGAGCATTAGTTTAGCAATATCAAAACCTGCGGCAGGAATTACACAAGCTGCTTATATGGTTCATGACAGCCAAAAAGTAAAGTTAGTACGAGAAATTTTAAGAGCCAAAGGAAAAGACCTCAGCCATGTACTTATTTTTGCTTCTAGTATAAAGAGTGTAAAAGAAATAAAACAAACCCTTAATAAAGCAGGAATGCGTGCCAGCGATATGCATTCGGGCTTAGACCAACACCAAAGAGAAGATACTATTCGTGATTTCAAGAATAAGAAAATTAGAATACTCGTTGCAACAGACATCTTATCCAGAGGGATAGATATTAAAGGAATTGAATTGGTAATAAACTATGAAGTGCCTCATGATGCTGAAGATTATGTACACAGAATTGGGCGTACTGCTAGGGCTGACAGAACAGGAGAAGCTATTACTTTCATCAACCAGAAACAAGTGCGTAATTTCTTAGATATTGAAAAATTAATTGAAAAAGAAGTCCCAAAATTAGAGCTTCCAAAAGGGTTTGAAAAAGCTCCAGAATATAAAATTGCTCCTAAGAACAAAAAGAAGAAGCAATGGAATAATAAAAGGAAGTTTAAGAAGAGTCCAAAATAACATTATAGCGTTTAACCTCAAGTATTCTAACGAAATCAACAACTGACATTTTTGGTGCTTTTTAAGTTTTTATTTGTTTTTACAAGCATAACCATTAATTTTTAATAGGTTATACGCAGTTTTTTGTAATATTGCATATATTCGCTAGTTGTAAGCCATTTAGAAGAAAACCGCAAGAATCGGGTTTTATAGCAAAAAAACATTTTAGAATTTTGTCAAAAAATAAAACGATACATAAAATGAATTTTGATTTTGACGAAAAACAACGCAAAGAAATACTAAATACTGTTTCACAAAAAATAGAGCATTTTTACACTAATACTAAAGATTACAGTACTACACCAGAACTTAACTTACAAGAAATTAGAAATATTATAGAATCTGAAAATTTAGTTTCTGGAACCGAACCAAACAAAGCTATAGAGCATATAATAAACGGACTTGAAAATTATTCTGTTCACACACCACATCCAAAATATTTTGGTTTATTTAATCCTCGAGCAAATTTTGCGGGAATTATTGCAGATTTTATAACCGCTTCTTATAATCCTCAATTAGCAGCTTGGAGTCACGCTCCTTTTGCCGTTGAAGTAGAAGCTCACGTAATTAATCAGTTTATTGAAAAATTTGGCTTAAATCCAAAAAAATCAGACGGAGTTTTTACAACTGGCGGAGCTGAAGCAAATTTAACTGCCGTATTATCTGCATTAAATAATAAATATCCTGATTTCGCTAAAAACGGAATGTTTGGTTTAGATAAAAAACCTGTTATTTTTTGTTCTCAAGAAGCACATCATTCTGTGCAAAAAGCAGCGAAAATTGTAGGCTTAGGATATGAATTTGTAAAAACAATTCCAACGACTAAAGATTTAAAAATAGACACTGATTTATTAGAAAAAGAAATCAAAAACCTAAATAATTCAACACATAGCCCATTAATGGTTATTGGTACAGCAGGAACAACAGGAACAGGAACAATAGACGACTTAGAAGAAATTTCAAAAATATGCAAAACACATAATATTTGGTTTCACGTTGATGCCGCTTATGGTGGAGGAGCTGTTTTAAGTTCAAATCTAAAACACATACTGAAAGGTATTTCTGCTTCCGATTCTATAACTTTTGACGCACATAAATGGATGTCTGTTCCTATGGGAACAAGCGTATTCTTGACTTCTCATCAAGAAATTCTAAACAAAACATTTAGAATTACCACAGAATATATGCCTAAAGAGGCAAATGAATTAGAAATTGTTGAACCATTCTCACATTCCATTCAATGGTCAAGACGATTTATAGGTTTAAAAGTCTATTCATCTTTATTATTTTACGGTTGGAATGGTTATGAAAAGGTAATCAATCATCAAGCTAAAATGGGAAAATATTTAAGAACTAAACTAACAGAAAATAATTGGATTATTAAGAACAGTACCGAATTACCAGTAATCTGTTTTACACACCAAAAATTTGAATCGGATGCAAATTTCACAAAAACCATTTTAGACAACATTTTGGCTAAAGGAAATTCTTGGATATCGGTTTACCCAATAAAAAATGTTCCAACATTTAGAGCTTGTATTACAAATTACAATACAACCGAAACAGAAATAAACGAATTAATTGAAGAATTAAATAAGGAAAGAAAAGCATATCAAGATTAATTATGTCAAATAATACAAACACATATCATTATGATAAAATAGCAGAAGCTATTGAATATTTAGATGAGCATTTTAAAGAGCAACCTACTCTAGATGATATTGCTGAACACTTAAATATGAGTTCTTTTCATTTTCAAAGATTGTTTAAAGATTGGGTTGGTGTTACACCAAAAAAATACATTCAATTTTTGAGTGTAAATTATGCAAAAAGCAAACTTAAAAAAGATAAAAATACATTGTTTGATACTGCTTTAGACACAGGGCTTTCAGGTACTAGTCGTTTACACGATTTATTTATAAACATAGAAGGAATGACACCAGGAGAATATAAAAACGGAGGTAAGAGCTTAAATATAAACTATAGCTATGCCGAAACCCAGTTTGGTGATATTTTGATTGCCACTACTAAAAAAGGAATATGTCATATTGCTTTTGTAGATAATAAAGAAGAGGCTTTACAGGTTTTGATAAATAGTTTTCCAAATGCAAATTACCAACAAAATGTTGATAAAATTCAACAAGAAATATTGATGGTATTCTTAAATGATTGGAATAAACTTAGTAAAATAAAATTACATTTAAAAGGCACTGATTTTCAATTAAAAGTTTGGGAGGCTTTATTGACTATTCCTAAAGGAAAATTGGCTACCTATGGAGAAATTGCAAAAAAAATCGAAAAACCAAAAGCTTCAAGAGCTGTAGGAACAGCAATTGGAAGTAATCCTATTGCTTATTTAATTCCTTGTCATAGAGTAATTCAATCTTCTGGAAAAACAGGTGGTTATCGCTGGAATCCAATCAGAAAGAAGGCAATAATAGGATGGGAAGCATCAAAATTAGATTAAAAACGCCTTACAACAATGTGTATAAGTAATAGCGGTTTAAGTGATAAAACGAAAGTATAAACATAAAACAAAGGTCAGTACAAAACCGAAAGGTTTGTGAGTAGAAACCCGCTACTACTCATACACTAGACCGTTGTGCTTAATTAATAAAGAAACAATGAAACAGTCTGAAGTGATAATGATGTGTGGCGTCTCTGGGGCTGGGAAAACAACATTTGCAAAAGAGAAAGAGTTGGAAGGATATGTTCGGTTATCGATAGATGAACAAGTCTGGAAAGATTATGGACGATATGGAATTGATTACCCCAAAGACTTATACGAAGAATACTCAGAAATTGCAGAAGATAAATTGAAAAAGAGGATGCTTGACTTGATTCATGAAGGTAAAAATATTGTTGTTGACTTTAGTTTCTGGAGTAAATCAAGACGAGAAGAATATAAATCCTTGATAGAGAATAATAATGGAACCGTGAAGTTGATTTACCTTCGTGCATCGTTGGAATTGTTACAATCAAGATTGAAAGAAAGAAATAAACGATTTGATGCAAATGCCGCCTATAAAATAACAGTTGAGATATTAGATAGATATTATCACGGTTTTGAAGAACCAATAAATGAAGGAGAAATAGTAATTGAACAAAAATAACTAAGCACAACAATGTATAAAAAACATAAGTGGCTCAGTGGTTTACGGAACTTTAGAGCATTTATTCAGCTCCGCCAAATCTGCGATTTGACGGGTTGTTTTAAAACTTTAAATTTGTGTCAAAACGCAAATTTGGCTCGGTGCAACTTGACAGGTAAGAGCTTCGAAATCACTTACGTTTCTTATACTGAACGTTACCGATCCAAAATAGGATCATGATGCGCTTTTATTCTAGCATCTATAATAGGAACAACATAAGAAAACAGCAATGAGTCCAAATGAATTCAGGCACAGTTTAAATTAAAAAACTATACTCTTAACTAGTTTTTATTTTTTGTGCTATTGCCTATAATTAACAATTATTATCAGAAAAAAATTAATAATTCAACTTTAAAAAATTATGGCACCGATAAGTGATAATACACCTATCTTTGTAAATAATCAATTAGCAAGAGACTCATTTTTCAGAAGCTATTGACATAATTTAAATGTATGAAAAAAAGAAAAAAATTATTTTGGGTTATTCTATTTATAATCTTAGCAATACCAGTCCTTTTATTTTACTTTTTTAAAAAAACGGATGCCCCTATACTGCAAGGTAAGGTAGATTTATGCGTTAATTATAAAGACGATTTTCAATTAGATATTTACGAGCCAACAAAAGAAGTCTATTCAAAGCGTCCAGTCTTAGTATATTATCATGGTGGTGCATGGGTAGGAGGTAATAAAATAACAGTAAATAACGCTCGCTTTCATGGAGCATTCAATACGCTACGTGAAAAGGGATATACGATAATAAGCCCTTCCTATACCTTGGCAGAATTTAAAACTTCTCCTTTCCCAGCTTGTATTGAAGATGCCATAGATGTAATCTCTTGGATTAAACAAAATGCATCTACTTACAATATTGACACTAATAACATAGGAGTTCTTGGCGAATCGGCTGGAGGTCATTTGGCTTTAATGACTGCTTATGCAGATATTGGAAAGTTCACCACACCACATGGTATTTTATTGAATTATGTCGTTGCTATTTATCCTCCAACGGACTTAAGTAAACTATATGTAGACCAAAAAGAGATACAAATAAAAGTAAAGGCGTCAACTGCAGGACTGCCTGTATCTATTCAAGAGTATTTTGATATTAATCAATATCTCCTAGGATTTGATACAGAAAAAGATACTGTAAAAGCAAATGAACTCACCCAACTTTATTCGCCCATTCATTATGTAAAAAAGGAAGTTCCGAACACCTTAATTGTTCATGGAAATAAAGATAGAGTTGTACCAATATCACAATCTATAATTTTAAAAGAAAAAATGGAATCGATAGGAGCACCTGTTCAATTCCGTGTTTTAGAAGGAGTAGATCATGCCTTTATAGATGCAACACCGCATCAAAAACAACAAATACAAAACTGGATTACTGATTTTGTTATAAATCAGTATGCTGAATGAAAACCTTATCACTTTCAAAAAAGTAAAAAATGAAACACTTTAAAACACTATCAGCTTATTTCGATTACATGCAGTTACCTAGTCCTGAGCATCCTATGTTGAGTGTTTTATCTGCAACAGGAGATAATTTTCTTCCTTGTCCAAAAGAAAGTTCACCCCCAATTACAAATGACTGCTATAGTATTAGTTTTAAAAAAATAATTAAAGGGGAGCTAAACTATGGGCGAACAAAATATGATTTTACTAATGGAGCAATGATTTTTATGGCTCCAAAACAAGTTCTACAATGGGATAGCAGTGTAGTTTTTGAACAAAAAGGATTTTCAATAAACTTTCATAAAGATTTTCTAAAAGGAACTGAACTCGCACAACAAATTAAAAAATATGGATTCTTCTCCTACTCAGCAAATGAAGCCTTACATCTTTCTCCAAAAGAAGAAAAACAGATAGAATCTATCGTAAAGAATATTGAAATAGAGTATCATAACAATCAAGATGAATTTAGTAAAGAAATTATCATCTCTCAATTAAGTACCCTTTTGAAGTATGCCAATCGTTTTTATGAAAGACAGTTTCTAAATCGAAAAGAACTATCAAATAATCTGCTAGGAAAATTTAACCAACAATTAGAAGAATATTTTGAGTTGGGACTATTTCAAGAACAAGGTATTCCAAGTATTGAACAATTAGCAAATAAGATGTTGGTTACACAACGCTACCTTAGTGATACACTTAAAAAAGAAACAGGTAAAACTACAACCCAACACCTACATTTATACCTAATAGATGAAGCTAAAAATATTTTATTGAAACCAAATAAAAACATCTCCGAAGTAGCCTATGAACTAGGGTTTGAGTATCCGCAATATTTCTCAAAATTATTCAAAAAGAAAGAAGGTTTAAGTCCAACAGCATACAGAGATAGATATAGAATAAACTAAAAGAGGGCTGAGAACTTTTATTAAAATTATTACCGCTCTAAAACTGGAGCATGATGTGGTTTTATTCTAGCATCTATAATAGGAATAGCACAAGAAAAATGTTTATTTATAACTGTTGCAGCTAAACCGTAAATATCATTTGCAGGGTTAGATCGGGTAAAAGTAACCCATAACCAATTAGAGAAATTTTCACTTACAAATTTAGAATCATTTACAAGCGTAATCATTCCTATACCTTCCAAATCTTGTTTTTCTAAAGCTGTAATTAAATCTTCTATTACTCCTGTACCTTCAACTACTAAATTTCCATTACTCACTAATTGAGGATTAGAAAAGCCTGAAGGCAATGATAAATTGGCTAGCGTTTCTTTTAAGTTTCTTTTAATTACTCCAGCAGCAGCAATTACCACTTTTGAGCCCTCATTAAGCCCATCTCCACTATAATCTAAGGTATCAATAGTAGTTTTGGTTTGGAAATGTAAATCTCTTTGCCAATTCACTCTTTCCAAAAAATGTGTAAAGTATGCTTTTTCATCATTTACATCTGGAGCTGCTTCATCATCACAAATAAAAATATACTTTGCTAAAGACATTTGACCTGTTCCTAAAATATGATTGGCAATGGTTAATAGTTCTTGTGGTTGCTTAGTAGGATTATAAGGTGTATAGCGTTCACTACCTATTGCTAACAATAAAGGATGTACTCCTGCTTCATCTACAGCATTTACAGCTTTTAGCCCTGGAATTTCTTTTTCAATAGCCTTACCACTAATTTCATGTATCAATGCTCCAAACTGAGAATCTTCTTGAGGCGGACGCCCTACAACTGTAAAAGGCCAAATTGCATCTTTTTTAGCATATACTTTTTCCACCTTCATTACCGGGAAATCATGTTTTAAGCTATAATACCCTAAATGATCACCAAAAGGTCCTTCAGGCTTTACAGCATTAGGGTGCAGTTCTCCACAGATTACAAAATCAGCATCAGCCGAAATAGTATAGCCTTCTTTCTTAGCATATCTAAAGTTTCTACCTCCTAAGATTCCTGCAAAAGCCATTTCCGACATTCCTTCAGGCAAAGGCATAACTGCAGCAAAAGTATGTGAAGGTGGCCCTCCAACAAATATAGAAACCTTTAAAGGCTGCCCCTTTTCATTTGCTTTTTTCTGATGCACTCCAATTCCTCTATGAATTTGATAATGCATACCTACCTCTTTATTTTTAATATAATCGTTTCCTGAAAGTTGCACTCTATACATTCCTAAGTTTGCACCCATTATTCCAGGATTATCAATATCTTCGGAATATACCTGAGGCAAAGTAATAAAAGCTCCCCCATCATCTTTCCAACATTTTACTTGAGGAATATCTTCAATTTGTATTTCCTGAAAACTTCTAGGAAACCTTACCTTTAAAGGAATAGCATAAATAGCATGTAAAGCAGTAAAAATTGTTTTTGCAGGGTTCTTTAAAGCTGCTGCAGGGTTTGTTTTAAGAGCAATTAACTGTTTTACTTTTTCTAAAGTATCTCTAAACATAAACTTACTCCTTTCCATATTTCCGAAAAGATTAGAAGCTGTTCTAAACTTACTTCCCTTTACATTTTCAAATAAGAGTGCCTTCCCTGCTTTTTCAAATTCATCCAAATGCACAGTTGCCATTTCTAAATTAGGATCTGTTGCTTTAGTAATTTTAAGAAGTTTTCCTTGCTTATCAAGGTCAGTAATACAATGCTGTAAAGATTTATAAGCCATAGTTCAAAAATAAAAAAAACTCAGCTAATAGCTGAGTTTTTTAATCTAACATCTAAATACTAATATTTAGATTTATTATCTGTTTTCCATAGCTACATAAGCTCTTTCAGTAGCCCCAGTATATACTTGTCTTGGTCTACCAATTGGCTCATGGTTTTCTCTCATTTCTTTCCATTGTGCAATCCAACCTGGCAATCTACCAATAGCAAACATTACTGTAAACATATCTGTAGGAATACCTAAAGCTCTGTAAATAATTCCTGAATAGAAATCTACATTAGGATATAAACCTCTAGCCTTAAAGTATTCATCTTCCAATGCTACTTTTTCAAGCTTCATTGCAATATCTAATACAGGATCTTCAATTCCTAATTCTTTTAATACATCATCAGCTGCTTTTTTGATGATTGTTGCTCTAGGATCAAAGTTTTTATAAACTCTATGTCCAAAGCCCATTAAACGGAAAGGATCCGATTTATCTTTTGCCTTAGCAACATATTTATCTACATCACCTCCATCAGCTTTAATTTCCTCAAGCATTTCAATTACTGCTTGGTTAGCTCCACCATGTAATGGCCCCCAAAGTGCAGCAATTCCTGCCGATACTGATGCGTATAAACTTGCATGAGATGATCCTACAATACGAACTGTTGAAGCTGAACAATTTTGCTCATGGTCAGCATGTAAAATAAGTAACTTATCTAATGCTTTAGCAATTACAGGATTTACCTCTGCCTCATGAGTTGGCAAAGCAAACATCATGTGCATAAAGTTAGCAGTATAGCTCAATCCATTTTTAGGATACATAATTGGCTGACGCATTCTGTTCTTAAAACTCCAAGCTGCAAGCGTTGGTAGCTTTGCTAAGAAACGAATTATTGTTCCATTAATTGATTCCTTTGATCTGTTTGGATCTAATGATTTTGGGTAAAAAGCTGTTAATGAAGATACCAAAGAAGATAATACTCCCATTGGATGTGCCTTTGATGGATAACCATCTAAAATTGATTTTACATCTTCATGAACTAAAGTATGAGATGAAATTTCATTTTGAAAGTTAGCTAACTCTATTTTTGTTGGTAGCTCACCATAAATTAATAAATATGAAACTTCTAAGAATGATGACTTCTCTGCTAATTCCTCAATAGAATATCCTCTATATCTTAAGATTCCTTCTTCACCATTTAAAAAAGTAATAGCACTCTCAGTAGACCCAGTATTCTTAAATCCTCTATCTAAAGTAATTAAGCCTGACTGCCCTCTTAATTTGCTAATATCTAATGCATTTTCATTTTCTGTACCTGTAACAACTGGTATTTCATATACCTTGCCATCGAAGTGTAACGCTGCTTTTTTCTCCATTTTTCTTTATTTTTTTCTATCCAATATAATGCTATAATATTACAACATTTTTAATAACTAACTTATGACATTCCTCATGCCTAACAAGAAAATTTATTTCAAAAACTTGAACTTTTTTCCTGTATAAATTGCCTGATCGCCAAGCATCTCTTCAATCCTTAATAACTGATTGTATTTTGCCATTCTGTCCGACCTTGATGCTGAACCTGTTTTAATTTGTCCGCAATTTAAAGCCACCGCCAAATCAGCAATAGTTGTATCTTCTGTTTCTCCTGACCTATGACTCATTACCGAAGTATATGAACTTTTTTGAGCCAATTGTACTGCATTAATTGTTTCTGTTAAAGTACCGATTTGATTTACTTTAATAAGAATAGAATTTGCAGTTGAAGTATCAATACCTTTTCCTAAACGATCAACATTAGTAACAAATAAATCATCACCAACTAACTGAACTTTATCTCCAATTTTTTCTGTTAAGCTTTTCCATCCTGCCCAATCATCTTCATCTAAACCATCTTCAATTGATAAGATTGGATACTTCTCTGTCCAATCTGCCCAGAAATCTACCATTTCAGCAGGAGTTAATTTCTCTCCTGTTGACTGGTGAAAGTGATATACATTTTCTTCAGCATTATAGAACTCTGATGCCGCAGCATCCATTGCAATATACATATCTACTCCTGGAGTATATCCTGCAGATTCAATTGCTTTTAAAACTACCTGAATAGCTTCTTCATTAGAGCCTAAGTTTGGAGCAAATCCTCCTTCATCCCCTACATTTGTAGAATGGCCTTGTGCTTTTAGCTCAGCCTTTAAGTGATGGAATACTTCTGTACCCATTCTTAATGCTTCTGAGAATGATGACGCTCCAACTGGCATTACCATAAACTCCTGAAAGTCGATGCTATTATCAGCATGAGAACCTCCATTTAAAATATTCATCATTGGAATAGGCAATTCTCTTGCGTTTACCCCTCCAATATAATTATAAAGTGTTTGCCCACTTTCTTCAGCTGCTGCCTTAGCACAAGCTAAAGAAACTGCAAGCATTGCATTTGCTCCTAAGTTTGCTTTATTTGGAGTACCATCAAGATCAATCATTTTCTGATCAATTAAAGCTTGCTCAGAAACATAAACACCATTTAACTCTTCATTAATTGCTGTTTTAATGTTCTGTACTGCCTTTAAGACTCCTTTTCCTAAATAAGCTCCTTTGTCTCCATCTCTTAACTCTACAGCTTCATGTTTACCTGTTGATGCTCCTGAAGGTACAGCTGCTCTACCTACAACACCATTTTCAGTTAATACCTCTGCCTCAACTGTAGGGTTTCCTCTTGAATCTAATATCTGGCGTGCATGTACATTAATAATTCTTCCCATAGCTTTAGTTTTTAGTACTTTTAATATTATTTACAAATTCATCAAATAAGTATCTTGAGTCATGTGGCCCTGGAGAAGACTCTGGATGATATTGAACCGAGAAACAATTCTTATTTACCAGTTTAATCCCCTCAACAGTATCGTCATTTAGGTTAAGATGTGTTATCTCAACATTAGGATTATTTTTAATATCTTCTTCAGAAATTCCAAAACCATGGTTCTGTGAAGTTACTTCAGCCTTTCTTGTACTTAAATTAATCACAGGATGATTAATTCCTCTATGTCCATTATGCATCTTATAAGTACTAATACCTTCAGATAAAGCTAAAGCTTGATGTCCTAAACAAATACCAAAAACAGCTTTACCATCTGCAGTAACTTTCTTTACTTGCTCAATTACTGCTGGCATTGCTGATGGATCACCAGGTCCATTAGACAAAAAGAAACCATCAGGGTTCCATGCTTTCATTTCTTCGTATGAAGTATGCATTGGGAATACTTGCAAATAACAATCTCTATCTGTTAAGCATTTCAAAATATTCTTCTTTACTCCTAAATCTAAAACTGCCACTTTATGTGTAGCTGAAGCATCTCCTACAAAATAAGCTTCTTTAGTGCATACTGATGATGAAAGCTCTAAACCTTCCATTGAAGGTACTTTATCCAATTGTTTTTGCAACTGAGCAATATCAGTTGTTTCAGTAGATATAATAGCATTCATTGCTCCTTTATCTCTAATATGACGTACAACTGCACGTGTATCTATATCAGATATTACTACTTTATTTTGAGCAACAAAATATTCATTAAGATCACCATCTGCAGCAGTTCTTGAATAGCCATTATTAAAGTTCTTACAAATTAATCCTGATATTTTCATGCTTTCAGACTCTTGCTCAATATTACTAACTCCATAATTTCCTATATGAGCATTGGTAGTAATCATCAATTGTCCAAAATAAGATGGATCTGTAAATACTTCTTGATACCCAGTCATCCCTGTATTAAAACAAAGTTCTCCAGTAGCTGTTCCTTCTGCTCCAGCTGCTTTACCATGAAAAATAGTTCCATCCTTTAGTAATAAAACTGCTGCTTTTCTATTATTGTATTTCATCTGTTATTTTAATTTATAAAAAAAGGATAAAACCTTTAAGCTTTACCCTTTTTGATATCATAAAAAGAAGTTATATACTACTCTCCTTTTTCTTCTTTCTTTTCAGAGTTATCAGCTTTTATCTCTTCAGCTTTCTCAACAGCAGGAGTTTCTTCAACAGCAACTTCTTCAGTTTGAGGAGCATCTTCAACTACTACTGCATCTTCAACAGCAGGAGCTACAGCTTCAACAGCTTTTTTCCTAGTTCTTCTTGCTTTCTTAGCCTTAGGCTTAGCAGTAGTGTAACTATCATTATAGTCTACTAACTCAATAAATGCCATCTGAGCATTATCTCCTAATCTATTACTTAACTTTAGGATTCTAGTATATCCTCCTGGTCTGTCAGCTACTTTAGCAGCAACATCTCCAAATAATTCAGTAATAGCTTCTTTTTGTTTTAAGTAACTAAATACTGTTCTTCTTGAGTGTGTAGTATCATCTTTTGATTTTGTAATCAAAGGCTCAACATATACTCTTAAAGCTTTAGCTTTAGCTAATGTAGTTTTAATTCTCTTATGTTCTATTAATGAACATGCCATATTAGCAAGCATTGCTTTTCTGTGCGCTGCTTTTCTACTTAAATGGTTAAATTTCTTTCCGTGTCTCATTTCTCTATTCGTTATCTAAATTATACTTTACAGTATCAAAACCGAAAGTCAATCCTTTTTCTTCTATTAAATCTTCTAATTCTGAAAGTGATTTCTTACCAAAGTTTCTGAATTTTAACATATCAGATTTTTTGAAAGATACTAACTCACCTAAAGTAAATACTTCTGCTGTTTTTAAACAATTTAATGCTCTAACTGATAATCCAAACTCAGTAAGCTCAGTTTTTAATAACTGACGCATGTGTAAAGTATCTTCATCAAATTCTTCAACTGTATCTTCCTCTAAGCTAATTTTCTCATCAGAGAATAACATAAAGTGTTGAATTAATATTTTTGAAGCTTCAGTTAATGCTTGCTTTGGGTTAACAGACCCATCAGTAGTAATGTTAAAATTTAATTTTTCAAAGTCAGTTTTTTGTCCAACTCTGTAATTTTCAACATTATAATTTACATTTTTGATAGGTGTAAATATTGAGTCAATTGCAATAGTTCCTATAGGAGCATCTTCAATAACATTTGCTTCAGCAGGAACATACCCTCTACCTTTTGCAATAGTAAACTCCATTTCAAATGTTACTTTCTTATCTAACTCACAAATAAGTTGATCAGGATTTAAAACCTGAAAGTTTGAAAGACTACTTGCTAAATCAGCAGCAGTTACAGTCTCACTTTTAGATACACTTAAAGTTGCAACTTCTGACTCAACAGTTTCAATTTGTTGTTTAAACCTAACTTGTTTTAAGTTTAGGATGATTTCAGTAATATCCTGCACAACCCCTTCAAGAGTTGTAAATTCATGATCAACACCTGAAATTTTTATTGACGTGATAGCAAACCCTTCTAAAGAAGATAATAATACTCTTCTTAAAGCATTTCCTACTGTTAATCCATAACCAGGCTCTAACGGACGAAACTCAAAGTTTCCTTGGTTAGCATGCTCATTAATCATAATCACCTCATCCGGCTTTTGAAAATCTAAGATTGGCATATTTATTCTTTTTTTAATTATTCTTATTTAGAGTATAACTCTACAATTAATTGTTCCTTAATGTTTTCAGGAATCTGAATTCTTTCTGGTGCAGCAACCACTTTTCCTAGCTTAGTTTCAGCATTCATTTCTAGCCATTCCATTTGGTTAGGGCTTGCAACAATTGAATTTGTAATTGTTTCTAATGATTTTGAACGCTCACGTACAGAAACTTGATCTCCTACTTTTAATGCATAAGATGGAATGTTACAATTTTTACCGTTAACAGTAATATGTCTGTGCGTTACTAGCTGACGAGCAGCTCTTCTTGTAGGAGCAATACCTAAACGGTACACTACATTATCCAAACGCATCTCACACATTTGTAATAAATTTTCACCTGTAACTCCTTTTCTTCTTAAAGCTTCTTTAAAAAGATTAGAAAATTGCTTTTCTAGAATTCCATAAGTGAATTTAGCTTTTTGTTTTTCCATTAATTGCACACCATATTCGGATTGTTTACCTCTCCTTCTTTGGTTACCGTGTTGTCCTGGACCATAAGCTTTTTTAGCTAATGCTTTATCTGGACCAAAAATTGGTTCTCCAAATCTTCTTGCAATTCTTGATGTTGGGCCTGTATATCTTGCCATGTTTTTATCTTAATATAAATGAATTAAACTCTTCTCTTTTTTGGTGGACGACATCCATTATGTGGTAATGGAGTAACATCTACAATCTCAGTAACAATGATACCAGAATTATGAATCGTTCTGATAGCAGATTCTCTACCTTGACCAGGTCCTTTAACATAAACCTTAACTCTTTTTAATCCTGCATCAAGAGCTACTTTTGAACAATCCTCAGCAGCCATTTGTGCAGCATAAGGTGTATTCTTCTTAGAACCTCTGAATCCCATTTTTCCTGCTGAAGACCATGAGATTACTTGTCCTCCTTTGTTAGTAAGGGAAATAATAATATTATTGAAAGTTGCTTGAATGTGCGCTTGCCCTTCAGCTTCAACTCTAACTTTATTCTTTTTTACCGTACCTTTTTTTGTTGTTTTAGCCATAATTATTTACTATTTCTTTTTATTAGCAACAGTTTTTCTTTTCCCTTTTCTGGTTCTAGAATTATTCTTTGTTCTTTGTCCTCTTAAAGGTAAGCCCATTCTATGACGAATTCCTCTGTAACATCCAATATCCATTAATCGCTTAATGTTCATTTTAGTTTCAGCTCTTAACTCTCCTTCAACAGTATACTTATCAGCAATAATTGCTCTAATTGCATTTGCTTGATCATCACTCCAGTCCTGAACTTTTAAATCATGAGGCACATTAGCTTCAGTCAAAATTGCTTTTGCAAAAGCTGGTCCAATTCCGAAAACATAAGTTAAACTAATAACTCCTCTTTTATTTTTTGGTAAATCAATACCTTTAATTCTTGCCATACTATTAACCTTGTCTTTGTTTAAATTTAGGGTTCTTTTTATTGATTACATACACACGTCCTTTTCTTTTGACGATTTTGCAATCTTCACTTCTCTTTTTTACTGATGCTCGTACTTTCATTTTCTTTTATTTTATTAGTACCTATATGTTATTCTACCTTTTGTCAAATCATATGGTGACATTTCCATCTTTACTTTATCACCTGGCAATAATTTAATATAAAATTTTCTCATTTTACCAGAGATATGTGCAGTTACAATATGCCCATTCTCTAATTCAACACGAAACATAGCATTAGATAATGCTTGTGTTATCGTTCCATCCAACTCTATATTAGCTTGTTTAGCCATTTATTCTTTTTTCTATTTCTTCAAAACTTGATAATATCTCAGCTTTTCCCTTTCGAACTACAATAGTATGTTCAAAATGTGCTGATGGTTTATTATCTTTTGTTGTAATTGTCCATCCATCATTATGTTGCAAAATACGCTTAGTTCCCATGTTAATCATTGGCTCTATAGCAATAACTAACCCTTCTTTAAGCATAATACCTCTTCCTCTTCTTCCGTAATTAGGTACTTCTGGTGATTCATGCAGGCTTTTACCTAAACCATGTCCAACCAATTCTCTAACTACACCATATCCAAAGCTTTCGGCATGTTGCTGTACAGCGTAACCAATATCACCTATTCTATTTCCTGCAACAGCTTTCTCAATTCCTTTATAAAGTGATTCTTTAGTTACTTTCAGTAATTGTTTTGTCTGAGCATCTACATCACCAACTTCATAAGTAAAAGCAGAATCGCCATAATAGCCGTTCATCACTACACCACAATCTACAGATAAAATTTCGCCATCATTAAGAACTGTATCATTTGGGATTCCATGTACCACCTGATCATTTGGTGACATACATAAGGTATTAGGAAATCCTCCATAACCTTTAAAGGCTGGAACTCCTCCATTATCCCTGATAAACTCTTCAGCAATTTTATCTAATGCTAGGGTAGTTATCCCTGGTTTTATCAGCCCTGCTATTTCAGCATGGGTTTTTGCAACAAGTAAAGAACTTTCTCTTACTAAATCTATCTCTTCTTCTGTTTTATAATAAATCATAATTAATTTATGATTACATCATATTTCCAGAAGACTTACCTTTTATCCTACCTGAATCCATTAGTCCATCATAATGACGCATTAATAGATGACTTTCAATCTGTTGTAATGTATCTAACACTACACCTACTAAAATTAATAATGAAGTACCTCCATAAAACTGAGCAAACTGCATATTAACTCCTCCTATCATAGCAAATGCAGGTAAAATAGCTACAAATCCTAAAAATAAAGACCCTGGCAATGTAATTCTTGACATTACAGCATCTAAATAATCAGAAGTAGCTCTTCCTGGCTTAATACCTGGTATAAATCCTCCATTCTTTTTCATATCATCAGCCATTTGCTTAGGGTTAACCGTAATAGCTGTGTAAAAATATGTAAACAATACAATCATTACAAAGAACATAAAGTTGTACCAGAATCCACTAAAATCTGTTAATACTCTAGCAATTCCTTGTAAACTTTCGTTTTCAGAAAACCCAACTAATGTAATTGGAACAAACATAATAGCTTGTGCAAAGATAATAGGCATTACCCCAGCAGCATTAACTTTTAATGGAATAAATTGTCTTACTCCTCCATATTGTTTGTTTCCTACTACTCTCTTAGCATACTGTACAGGAATTCTTCTTGTACCCTGAACTAATAGTATCGTAATCATAATTACAATTAATAAGGCTAACATCTCTACTAAGAAGATAACTAATCCTCCACCTGCAGATCCTAAAGCAGACACAAATTCTTGCATTAATGATTGTGGGAATCCTGCTATAATACCAATCATAATTAATAATGAGATTCCGTTTCCAATACCTCTATCAGTAATTTTTTCACCTAACCACATTACAAACATAGTACCTGTAACTAAGATAATAATTGATGACAACCAGAACCCTCCTGCTGGGAGTAAAAATGCTGTTTCAGGCAATGTTGATTTAAGGTTAGCAATATAACCTGGAGCCTGTCCTGCAGTAATTAAGATTGTTAAATATCTTGTAATGTTATTAATTTTTCTTCTACCACTCTCTCCTTCTTTTTGTAGTTTCTGGAAATAAGGAATAGCCATTCCTAATAACTGAATTACAATAGATGCAGAGATATAAGGCATAATACCCAAAGCAAATATAGATGCTTGTGAGAACGCCCCTCCAGAGAACATATTTAATAGACCCAAAAGACCATCAGCTGTTTGTTCCTGTAAAGCAGAAAGCTGCGCAGGATCAACACCAGGAATTACAACAAAAGAACCTAGTCTATAAATAGCTAAAATTCCTAATGTAGTTAAGATTCGATTTCTCAAATCCTCAATTCCCCAAATATTCTTTATTGTTTCTATTAATTTCTTCATCTTACTTTTCTATAACAGTTGCAGAACCACCAGCTTTTTCAATAGCAGCTTTTGCAGTTGCAGAAAAAGCATTAACAGTAACATCTAACTTTGCTGTTAACTCTCCTCTTCCTAAAATTTTAACTAAATCATTCTTTTGTACAAGACCATTATCAATTAAGTCTTGCTTTACAACAGTACCTTTAATTTTTTTAGCATCAACTAAAGCTTGAATAGTATCCAAATTTACACCGTTATATTCTACTCTATTTGGGCTTGTAAATCCAAACTTAGGCACTCTTCTTTGTAAAGGTTGTTGTCCACCTTCAAAACCAATTTTCTTTGAATATCCTGAACGAGATTTTTGACCGTTATGACCTCTTGTTGAAGTACCTCCTTTCTTTGACCCCTCTCCTCTACCTACTCTCTTAGTACCTTTAACAGCTCCTTTTGCAGGTTTTAAATTATGTAATTCCATATCTGATTTATTCTACTACAATTATTAAGTGTTGAATTTTAGCAACCATCCCCAAAATTTGAGGTGTTGCTTCATGCTCAACAACTGCATTCATTTTTCTTAATCCCAAAGCATCTAAAGTTTTCTTTTGATCTTTTGGTCTTCCAATTCTACTTCTAACTTGCTTAATTTTAATCTTAGCCATGCTAATTATATTATCCGTTAAATACTTTATCCATTGTTATTCCTCTTTGCATTGCAACAGTTCTTGCATCCCTTAACTCAAGTAAAGCTTTTAAAGTTGCTTTTACTAAGTTATGAGGGTTAGAAGAACCTTTAGATTTTGCCAATACATCTTTTACTCCAGCACTTTCCAATACGGCACGCATTGCACCTCCAGCTTTTACTCCTGTACCATGTGATGCAGGCTTAATTAAAACTTGAGATCCACTGAACTTTGCAGCTTGTTCGTGAGGAATTGTTCCTTTGTAAATAGGAACTCTTACTAAATTCTTTTTGGCAGCTTCAATAGCTTTGGCAATTGCAGTAGCAACATCTTTCGATTTTCCTAATCCAATACCAACTACACTTTTTTCATCACCAACAACAACAATTGCTGAAAATCCGAAAGCTCTACCCCCTTTAGTAACTTTTACTACTCTTTGTACTCCAACTAATCTGTCTTTCAACTCAATATCGCCAGAAATTTTTACTCTTTTAGTTTGTGCTAATTTTAACATATCTAATTCTTAAAATTTTAGTCCTGCTTCACGAGCTGAATCAGCCAATGCTTTTACTCTACCATGGTATAAAAAACCTCCTCTATCAAACACTACAGCATCAATTCCTGCAGTTTTAGCATTATCAGCAATTAATTTACCTACTAATTTTGCTTGCTCAATTTTAGTAACTTTTTTTCCTTCTAATGATTTATCTGAAGATGCAGCAGCAGCAATAGTATTACCAGCAACATCATCAATTAATTGTGCGTAAATCTGTTTGTTAGATCTGAACACAGCTAATCTTGGTTTTTCAGAAGTACCAGAAACTTTCTTTCTGATAGCATATCTTACTTTTTGTCTAGAATCTTTTTTTGACTTTATCATCTTATTATCTTATTTTAACTTGCAGCTGTTTTACCTGCTTTCTTTCTAACGTACTCATCAATATATCTAATACCTTTTCCTTTGTATGGTTCAGGTTTTCTTTCTGCTCTAATTCTTGCTGCAACAGCTCCAACTAATTGTTTATCACATCCTGATATAGTAACGATTGGTGCTTTACCTTTTTCAGTTTCGGCAACAACTTTTACTTCAGATGGAATATCAAATATAATATTATGTGAATAACCCGCAGATATATCTAAAGTAGTACCTTGAGTTGTAGCTCTGTAACCTACCCCTCTTAATTCTAATTTTTTAGTAAATCCTTTACTAACTCCTTCAATCATATTAGCAATTAAAGCTCTGTATAAACCGTGCTTTGATCTAATATCTTTATGATCAGATGTTCTTGTTAAAGTAATTACATTCCCCTCAATTGACACAGCTATATTATCCGTATCAAGCTCTTGAGAAAGCTCACCTAATTTACCTTTTACCGTAATTACATTAGCTTCAAGAGTTGCTGTAACTCCATCAGTGATTGTAACTGGATTTTTTCCTATTCTTGACATTACTAATTCTTTATCTTTATTAATATACGTGGCAAATTACCTCACCACCAACATTTAAATCTTTTGCTTCTTTATTAGTAATAATACCTTTAGAAGTAGAAAGTATTGCAATACCTAAACCATTAATAACTCTTGGTAAAGTTTTTGAATCGACATATTTTCTAAGACCTGGCTTACTAATTCTTGTTATTTTTTTAATTGCTGGTAATTTAGTTTGAGCATTATACTTCAAAGCTACTTTAATATTACCTTGATTATTTTCAGTTTCTTCAAATTTAAAGTTTAAAATATAACCTTTATCATGAAGGATTTCTGTAATCGCTTTTTTCATATTAGATGCAGGAATATCAACTACTTTATGACCTGCCATCTGAGCATTTCTAACTCTTGTTAAATAATCTGCTATTGGATCTGTAAACATCTTTTCTATTCTTTATTAAATTACCAACTTGCTTTTTTCACCCCTGGAATTAATCCAAAGTTAGCCATTTCTCTAAACATAACACGAGAAATACCAAACTGTCTCATATACCCTTTAGGTCTTCCTGTAAGTTTACATCTATTATGCATTCTTATTGGAGAAGCATTTTTAGGTAGTTTTTGTAACCCTTCATAATCACCAGCTGCTTTTAAAGCAGCTCTTTTATCAGCATACTTTTCTACACACTTAGCTCTTTTTACCTCACGGGCTTTCATTGATTCTTTTGCCATGTCTTATTTTTTAAATGGTAAACCTAATGCTCTAAATAATGCTAAAGCATCATCATCAGATTCAGTATTTGTAACGAAAGTTATATCCATACCTGTTACTTTATTAATTTTATCAATACTAATTTCAGGAAAAGCAATTTGCTCCTTAATCCCTAAAGTATAGTTTCCTCTTCCATCAAAGCCTTTAACTGGAATACCAGCAAAATCACGAACCCTAGGTAAAGTAGATGTAATAAATCTATCTAAGAATTCATACATTTGATCTCCTCTTAAAGTAACCATAACTCCTACAGGCATACCTTTTCTTAACTTAAAGTTAGAGATATCTTTTTTAGATTGAGTAAGTACAGCTTTTTGCCCAGTAATAAGAGTCATCTCACTTTGTGCAGCTTCAATTTGTTTTTTATCAGCAGAAGCACTACCAATACCTTGGTTAAGACAAATCTTAACTAATTTTGGCACTTGCATTACTGATTTATAGTTCCCTTTAAGGCTGTCTACAACCTCACTTTGGTACTTTTGTTTTAATCTTGGTGTATATTCCATTACTTAATAACTTCTCCTGATTGCTTAGAAAATCTAACTATTTTACCTGACTTTTCATCCACTTTTCTACCTACCTTAGTAGCTTCACCTGATTTAGGATCAACCAATACAAGGTTTGAGATATGAATTTTAGCCTCTTGTTTTACAATTCCTCCTTGAGGGTTAGCTGCATTAGGTTTTGTATGCTTAGATACTAAGTTAGCACCTTCAACCATTGCTCTATTCTCTGATGGGAATACTTTTACGACTTTACCTTTAGTACCTTTAGAGTTACCTGTAGTTACTATAACGATGTCGTTCTTTTTAATTTTTAATTTTGCCATTTTCCTTAGTTTATAACACCTCTGGTGCTAATGAAACAACTTTCATAAAATCATTGTCACGTAATTCTCTAGCAACAGGGCCAAATACACGAGTACCTTTCATTTGTCCATTTTCATCAATAATTACACAAGCATTATCTCCAAAACGAATGTATGATCCATCAGGTCTTCTCACCTCTTTTCTAGTTCTTACTACAACAGCTTTTATAACCTGTCCTTTTTTAATATTACCTGAAGGAGCAGCACTTTTTACTGTCCCAACAATTTTATCACCAACTGAAGCATAACGCTTTTTTGTTCCTCCTAAAACTCTAATACAAAGGATTTCTTTTGCGCCGCTATTATCAGCAACTTTTAATCTTGATTCTTGTTGTATCATTATTTAGCTCTTTCTATAATTTCTACTAATCTCCAGTTCTTGCTTTTACTCAAAGGTCTTGTCTCCATAATCTTAACAGTATCCCCTTCATTACAAGTGTTTTCTTCATCGTGAGCAACAAACTTTGTAGTTTTTTTCAAAAACTTACCGTACAAAGCGTGCTTTACCTTTCTTTCGATAGCAACAACAATAGATTTCTCCATTTTGTTAGAGGTAACTACTCCGATTCTTTCTTTTCTTAAATTTCTTTCCATCTTTTTTTATTTTGATGTATTTGCTCTTCTTGAAATTTCAGTCATTACTCTAGCAATTGTTTTTCTAGTAACCTTAATCAATAAAGGATTCTCTAATGGAGAAACTGCATGACTCATTTTCATTTTAACTAACTTATCTCTTTCAGAAATTAAAAGATCATTAAGTTCGTTATCTGGCATATCTGTTAATACTTGTGCTTTCATCTTTTATTATTTTTGTAAATCTCTTCTGATTACAAATTTAGTTTTGATTGGTAATTTTTGTGCTGCTAATCTTAATGCTTCTTTTGCTGTTTCCATATCCACACCATCACATTCAAAAAGCATTCTTCCCGGGCTTACAGTTGCTGCCCAATATTCTGGAGCACCTTTACCTTTACCCATCCTTACCTCTGCAGGCTTTTTAGTAATAGGTTTGTCTGGGAAAATTCTAATCCAAACTTGTCCTTGTCTTTTCATATAACGAGTAACTGCAATACGAGCTGCCTCAATTTGACGCGCAGTAATCCAAGTTTCCTCAAGAGCTTTAATTCCGAAAGATCCGAAAGCCAATTGATGACCTCTTTGGGCATTTCCTTTCATCTTGCCCTTTTGCATCTTTCTGAATTTTGTTTTCTTTGGTTGTAACATTTTTTATATCTTTTCTAAGTTCTAAAAACTATCTTCTTCTATTATTTGGTTTGTTATTTCCTCCTGATTTTTTCTTAGGAGCTTTAAAATGTAACATTAAGTCACGCTTCCCATAAACCTCACCTCTACAAATCCAAACTTTAATACCTATAACACCATATTGTGTATGCGCTTCAGCTAAAGCATAATCAATATCAGCTCTAAATGTATGTAATGGAGTTCTTCCATCTTTCATCATTTCCGAACGTGCCATTTCTGCACCATTTAATCTACCAGAAATTTGAACTTTAATTCCTTCAGCTCCCATTCTCATTGTAGATGCAATTGCCATTTTAGTAGCTCTTTTATAAGAAACTCTACCTTCAACTTGTCTTGCAATACTATCAGCGACTAATGTAGCTTCTAGTTCTGGTCTTTTTACCTCAAAAATATTAATTTGAATATCTTTATTAGTAATTTTTTTAATCTCTTCTTTTAACGTTTCAACTTCTTGTCCTCCTTTACCAATAATGATACCTGGACGAGCAGTATGAACAGTAATAGTAACTAACTTAAGTGTTCTTTCAATTGCTATCTTAGAAACACTACCTTTAGCCAATCTAACTTTAAGGTACTTTCTAATTTTAGCATCTTCAGCTAATTTATCACCAAAGTTATCTCCTCCATACCAGTTTGATTCCCATCCTCTGATGTGTCCTAATCTATTCCCAATTGGGTTTGTCTTTTGTCCCATACTATTGTTTTGTATCTAGTTGTCTACTATCCACCACTAATGTAACATGGTTTGATCTTTTTCTAATTCTGTGAGCTCTACCTTGTGGTGCTGGTTGAATTCTTTTTAACATTCTACCACCATCAACTCTTATCTCTGAAACGTAAAGGTTTGCTTCATCCATTCTTTTACCTTCATTTTTAGCTTCCCAATTTGCTAAAGCTGATAATAAAAGTTTTTCTAATCTACCTGAAGCCTCTTTTGGGTTCAATTTCAATTCAGCTAATGCTTTATCAGCATCTAAACCTCTAATTAAGTCAGCTACTAACCTCATCTTTCTTGGTGAAGTTGGACAGTTATTCAATTTTGCAAAAGCGATTTTTTTTCTCGCCTCCTTCATTGCATCTGCTTTTATTCTTTTTCTAGCTCCCATTTACCTATTTTTTTCTATTAGCTCCGTGACCTCTAAAAGTCCTTGTTGGAGAAAACTCACCTAATTTATGTCCTACCATATTTTCAGTAACAAATACAGGAATAAATTGTCTTCCATTATGTACTGCAATTGTTTTCCCTACAAAATCAGGAGCTATCATTGTTGCTCTTGACCAAGTTTTAATTACTGAATTTTTTCCTGACTCATTCATTGCATCAACTTTTTTCTGCAATTTATAATGAATAAATGGTCCTTTTTTTAACGATCTAGCCATAAATTATTTCTTTTTTCTTCTTTCAATTATATACTTATCAGAAGCTTTCTTCTTATCTCTTGTTTTAAATCCTTTAGCAGGTACACCATTTTTGTTTCTTGGTAATCCTCCTGAGTGCTTTCCTTCACCCCCACCCATTGGATGGTCAACTGGATTTTTAATTGTTGCTCTAACATTAGGTCTTCTACCCTTCCATCTGCTTCTACCTGCTTTACCAGATATTTGTAATTGATGTTGAGGATTAGACACAGAACCAATAGTAGCTAAACAAGTAACTAAAATTCTTCTAATTTCACCTGATGCTAATTTTACAGTAGCATATTTACCATCTCTTGCCATAAGTTGTGCATAAGACCCTGCACTTCTTACTAAAATAGCTCCTTGTTCCGGCTTTAATTCAATGTTATGAATCACAGTACCTAAAGGAATTTGACTTAAAGGTAAAGTGTTTCCAACTTTAATTGGAGCATCTTTAGATGAAATCACTTCCATACCTACCTCTAATCCTGCAGGTGCTATCATATATCTTTTTTCACCATCTACATAGTTTAACAAAGCAATATTTGCAGTTCTGTTCGGATCATACTCTATAGTAGCAACTTTTGCTGGGATATTGAATTTATTTCTTTTGAAATCAATAATTCTATATCTTTTTTTATGACCACCACCGATATTCTCGATAGTCATCTTACCAGTATCGTTTCTACCTCCTGATCTTTTCTTTTTTGCTAATAAACTTTTTTCTGGTTTAGAAGTAGTAATCTCTTCAAAAGTAAGAGCTACTTTATGTCTTTGACCAGGAGTTATTGGGTTAAATTTTCTTAATGCCATCTCTCTCTAATTAAATATTACTATAAAAGTCTATAGAATCTCCTTCAGCTAAGGTTACAATTGCCTTTTTATAAGTTGCTGTTTTACCAATAACTTGTCCTGACTTTGTACCTCTAACTCTTTTCTTTCCTATACACACCATAGTTCTGATTGCATCAACAGCAACATCATATTGCTCTTCAACAGCCTTCTTGATTTGTATCTTATTTGCTTTTCTATCCACAACAAAAGCATAACGATTAAATTGCTCGCTTGCTAATGTCATTTTTTCGGTTATTACCGGTTTTTTTATAATACTCATTGCTTAAATATTAAAAATTCTTCTCAATTTCGTTAATTGATGATTCTACAATCATTAATTTATTAGCGCTCATAACATCGTAAGTGTTTAATTCTGAAGCTAATACCACTTTTGCCTTCTTTAAATTTCGGGAAGACAAAAGTATATTTTTATTTGATTCAGCAAGCACTAAAAGTGTTTTATTATCTAGCTGATCAAAATTATTTAATAAATCAATGTATGACTTAGTCTTTGGAGCATCGAAACTAAAGTCTTCTAAAACAATGATATTCTTATCTTTAGCCATGTAGGTTAAAGCAGATTTACGTGCTAAACGCTTCACTTTTTTATTAACTTTAAAGTCATATTTTCTTGGTCTTGGACCAAAAACTCTACCCCCACCTCTAAACAATGGATTTTTAATATCACCAACTCTGGCAGCACCACTTCCTTTTTGTTTTCTAAGTTTTCTTCTACTACCTTTAACATCAGATCTTTCTTTTGCTTTATGCGTTCCAGATCTTTGAGCTGCTAAATATTGCTTAACATCTAAGTAAATAGCATGATCATTTGGTTCTACACCAAAAACATCTTTACTTAAATCTACTTTCTTTGTAGTTTCTTTTCCTGTAATGTTATGTACGGCTAACTTCATTATTTCTCTATTGTTATGTATGAATTCTTAGCTCCAGGAACTGCTCCTTTTACTACTATCATATTTTTATCTGCTAAAACTTTTAATACTTGTAAGTTTTCAACTTTAACTCTTGCATTACCCATTTGTCCGGCCATACGCATTCCTTTGAATACTCTTGCAGGATAAGACGCTGCACCAATAGAACCTGGAGCACGCAATCTGTTATGCTGACCATGAGTTGCATCACCAACTCCTCTAAAGTTATGTCTTTTTACTACCCCTTGAAAACCTTTACCCTTAGAAGTACCAACAACAGTAACAAAGTCACCTTCTTCAAAAATATCTACATTAACAACGTCACCTAAAGCAACATCAGAATCTGCAGCAAATTCAACTAATTTTTTCAAAGGAGTAGTGTTTGCTTTCTTAAAGTGCCCAAGAGCAGCTTTAGAAACTCTACTTTCTTTTTGATCAGTAAAACCTAATTGAATAGCACTATAGCCATCAACTTCTTCAGTTTTAACTTGAGTAACCTTACAAGGTCCTACTTCTAATATTGTACATGGAATATTCTTACCTTCTTCAGAGAAGATAGATGTCATTCCTACTTTTTTACCTATTAAACCTGGCATCTTTTTCTTTTTTAAATTACTTTAATTTCAACATGAACTCCACTAGGCAACTCTAACTTCATCAAAGCATCAATAGTCTTTGAAGAAGAGCTATAAATATCCATTAACCTTTTATGGTTTGCTAATTGGAATTGCTCTCTAGCTTGCTTATTTACGTGAGGAGAACGTAATACTGTAAATATCTTTTTATGTGTTGGTAATGGAATTGGTCCACTAACAATTGCACCTGAGTTTTTTACAGTTTTAACTATTTTCTCAGCTGATTGATCAACTAATGTATGATCAAACGATTTTAATTTTATTCTAACTTTCTGTGCCATGGGTAGCTATATTATTCTATTATTCTCCTTTAATTTTCTTAATTACTTCATCCGAGATGTTTCTTGGTGCTTCAACGAAATCAAAAAATTCCATTGTTGAAGTTGCTCTACCTGAAGTAATTGTTCTTAAATCTGTAATGTATCCAAACATTTCTGATAATGGAACTTTTGCATTTACAACCTTTGCTCCTCCTTTATCATCCATGCCTTCAACTTGTCCTCTTCTTCTATTTAAATCTCCAATTACATCTCCCATATTTTCTTCTGGAGTAATAACTGTTAATTTCATAATTGGCTCAAGAATTTTTGGCGTAGCTTGTTTAGCAGCAGACTTAAATGCAATCTGTGCAGCCAACTCAAATGATAATTGATCAGAATCCACATCATGGTAAGAACCATCATATAATCTTACTTTCATAGATGGAATTGGGAAACCAGCCAAAACACCATTGTTCATCGCCATCTTAAATCCTTTTTCAACTGAAGGGATAAACTCTTTAGGAATGTTACCTCCTTTAATTTCATTTAAGAATTGTAATCCTTCACCCTCAAAGTCCGCATCAACAGGAGATAATTCAAATCTGATATCAGCAAACTTACCTCTACCACCTGATTGTTTCTTATACACCTCTCTATGATCAATTGAAGTTGTAATTGCCTCTTTATATGCTACCTGAGGAGCACCTTGATTACATTCAACATCAAATTCTCTTTTTAATCTATCAATAATAATATCCAAGTGCAACTCACCCATTCCTGAGATAATTGTTTGCCCTGAATCTTCATCAGTCTTAACAGTAAATGTAGGATCTTCTTCAGCTAATTTACCTAAAGCCACACCTAATTTATCTAAATCCTTTTGAGTTTTTGGCTCAATAGCAATACCAATTACTGGATCTGGAAAGTCCATTGATTCTAAAACGATAGGAGATTTTAAATCACATAAAGTATCTCCAGTTCTAATATCTTTAAATCCAACTAAAGCTGCAATATCCCCAGCATCTAAGTTATCAATTTGATTTTGCTTGTTAGAGTGCATTTGGTAGATACGAGAGATTCTCTCTTTTTTACCAGTTCTTGCATTCAATACAAAAGTACCTTGATCTAACCTTCCAGAGTAAGCTCTAGTAAAACACAAACGACCTACATAAGGGTCAGTTGCAATCTTAAATGCTAATGCTGCAAATGGCGCATCAACAGAAGGCAATCTACTTTCTTCTTCATCAGTATGAGGATTAGTCCCAGTAATTGCTTCTACATCAAGTGGAGAAGGTAAAATTTCCATTACCATATCCAACATTGCTTGCACACCTTTATTTTTAAAAGCTGAACCACACATCATAGGAATTACCTTCCCAGAAATTGTAGCCTCTCTTAATGCAGCTAAAATTTCAGCTTCAGTCAAAGAGTTTTCATCTTCAAAATATTTTTCCATTAATGACTCATCAAATTCAGCTACAGCCTCCAACAACTGCCCTCTGTAATCTCTTGCTTCATCAATAATATCAGCAGGAATTTCAACTTCTTCAAAAGTCATTCCTTGATCTTCTTCATTCCAAACAATACCTTTAAAGTTGATTAAATCAACTACTCCTCTAAAATCAATTTCTGATCCGATAGGAATTTGTAATGGCAATGCATGAGAACCTAACATTTCTTTTACTTGTCTACAAACGTTTAAAAAGTCAGCACCTTGTCTGTCCATTTTATTAACGAACCCAATTCTTGGAACATTATAGTTATCAGCAAGTCTCCAGTTTGTTTCTGATTGTGGCTCAACACCATCAACCGCAGAAAACAAGAATACTAAACCATCAAGTACTCTTAATGATCTGTTTACCTCCACAGTAAAATCAACGTGACCAGGAGTATCAATAATATTTACATGATAATCAGTACCTCTATAAGGCCAAGATAAAGTTGTAGCTGCAGAAGTAATTGTAATTCCTCTTTCTTGCTCTTGCTCCATCCAGTCCATTGTTGCAGCACCATCATGCACCTCTCCAATTTTATGAGAAACCCCTCCATAATAAAGAATTCTTTCAGTGGTAGTTGTTTTTCCAGCGTCAATATGCGCTGCAATACCAATATTTCTAGTGTAATTTAAATCTCTTGCCATTTCTTATTAAAATCTAAAGTGTGAAAATGCCTTATTTGCTTCTGCCATTCTATGTGTATCTTGCTTCTTTTTATAAGCAGTACCTTCTTCCTTATATGCAGCAATTAATTCTGCAGACAACTTAGCATCCATAGTTTTCTCATTTCTTTTTCTAGCAGCACCAATCATCCACTTCATACCTAAAGAAACTCTTCTATCTTCCCTTACCGGGTGAGGAATTTGGAACGTTGCCCCTCCAATTCTTCTTGATCTTACTTCAACATGAGGCATTACATTTTCCAATGCTTTTTCAAAAACTACTAAAGCTTCTTCCTCCTCAATCTTAGCCGCAATACTATCTAAAGCAGTATAAAATACTTTAAAAGCAGTATTCTTTTTACCGTCTAACATTAGATTATTTACAAACCTTGTTACAGTTGCACTACCAAACCTTGGGTCTGGCAATAAAATTCTTTTCTTGGCTCTTTTTTTTCTCATTACTTATTATATATTATTTCTTAGGCTTCTTAGCACCATATTTTGATCTTCTCTGAGTTCTTTCGTTTACTCCAGAAGTATCTAAAGCTCCTCTAACAATGTGATATCTTACACCAGGTAAATCTTTCACTCTTCCTCCTCTCACTAACACTACAGAGTACTCCTGAAGATTATGTCCTTCTCCTCCAATATAAGCATTAACCTCATTACCATTTGTTAACCTTACCCTAGCTACTTTACGTAATGCTGAGTTTGGCTTCTTAGGTGTTGTTGTGTAAACCCTAGTACATACTCCTCTTCTTTGAGGGCAGCTTTTTAAGGCTAACGACTTACTCTTTTTCTTGATGCTAGTCCTTCCTTTTCTTACTAATTGTTGTATTGTTGGCATATTATATCTTTACTAAAATGGGCGGCAAATGTAGTAATTTATTAATCAAAAGTAAAATTGTAACCATTTTTTTTTCGCTTAATTTTTATTCTCGTTTTTATTCTAACAAACAGCTGTTAATATTATTTCTTTTTTACTTATTTTATAAAGTAAATAAAAAGGATGCTAAATAAATAGCACCCTTTTCAAAATATAAGTCTTGTATTTTTACTCAATAATTAACTTAAATACAGGCAATATAGAACCGTCAACCTCTAAATTCATAAAGTAGATTCCACTAGCCTTATTCGTTCTGCTAACAATAAATGATTTAGCATTTAAAACCTTATGCTCCTCTATTAACTTACCATAAACATCTACTATTCGTAAATTACCTTCCTCAACCAAACCTCCAAAATCAACCATAGTCTCATCCTTAAAAGGATTAGGATAAACACTTAAAAATAAAGAACTACTCAAATCAAAAACTCCAGCATCAATATAAGTCTCATCTGCTGAAGTAACTGTACAAAAATTAGCATCAGTTACTACAACGTAGTAATTTCCAGGATTACTCACTGTATAAACAGACCCTGTACCAACCTGACCTAAACCAACCTTAAACCACTTATAAGAAAATGGTGAAACTCCTCCAGTTGGAGTATTAGCCGTCAACACAAAACCTGTCCTGTTAACTATAACTCCTAAAGCTAAAGGACTACCAACACTAGAAACATGAGTATGAATACAACCATTAGCATCAGTTACTGTTATCGTATGATTACCTGCTGATAAACCATTAGATATAGCAGGATTATAAACATAAGGACCAACTCCTCCCTGAGCAGTAACAGCTATACTACCAGTAGCATTACCAAAACAATCAACATCAACAACACTAGAAGAACTTGTGATTGCTGACTCCTCACTAATAACTACAGTATCTGAACTAGTACAACCAGTATAAGAACTATAATAAGAATATAAAACATAAGTACCTGCAGCTAAACCAGAAACACTAGTTCCTGTACCTACAACACTACCAGAAAGGTCCTTCCAATTATAAGAATATAAAGAACCAGAACTAGGATTTAATGCTGAAGCAGCACCATCTGAACCTCCATTACAAGCAACATCAACAACACTAGAAGCATCAATAGCTGCTGAAGTAGCAACAGGAACATTAATTACTATCTGATCATTACCTCCAGAAAGTAATACTGAACTACAACCATTAGCATCACTAACACTAATCGTATAATCTCCAGAACAAATACCACTAGAAAAACCTCCAACAATAGGAGAAGTAATTACAGAACCAGTAAGATTATCAGTTCCTATAAGATCATAAGAAGAAGTACCCCCAGAAACAGAAAGCTCTATAACACCATCACAAGAACCTAAACAACTACCATCAAAAGAACTTAAAGTAGTAAATGCTAATTCTGTAGGTTCTGTAATATCAAATCCAGCTGGCCTATAACAACCATTAGCGTCATAAACAGATACTGATTGATGTCCTTCCGGCAAGTTACTAGCCATAGCTGTAGTGCTTGAATTTGTTAACCAATCATAAGTATAAGGAGCTACACCACCAAAAGCAATTACCTCTAACTCTCCATCAGAAGCACCAAAACAACTTACACCCCAACCCCCAGAATAAGTAACCAAAGGAGTAATAAAAGTAGACATTGTACTCGTAATAGTATCAATATCTCCAGTAGCTGAAGCCATACAACCTCTATCATCTGTTACTGTAATCGTATAAACTCCTTGCAATACATTATTTAATGTTGGAGTAAATTCTCCAAAAATAGGTCCTGTTACAGCTTCAGACCAAGCATAAGAATGAGAACCTGTACCCCCAGAAGAAACACCTGTTAAACTACCTGTTGCAACTCCATTACAATAAGGCAATACAGTTAAACTATTATCTATAAACATAGATAATAATGGAGGCTCATGAGTTAAAATAGTATCCGTAGCTGTACAACCCTCTGCATCAGTAACAGTAACAGTATGATAACCTGGAGTTAAAGCATAAACAGTATCTCCAAATAAACCGCCTCCCCAATCAAAAATATAAGGTACTGTCCCTCCTTGAGCTATAGCAATACCTGAACCATCATCAGCACCAAAACAAGAAACCCAAGAAAATTCACTAGCCTCCACACTCAAAGGCATTGGCTCACTAATAAAGAAACTATCAACAACAATACAACCTAAATTATCCTCTGTATTTACATAATAAACTCCAAGAGGAAGGTTAGTCATTCCACTACCACTAGGGGTAGCATAAGTAGTTGCATTGTTAAAACTCCAATGATAAGCATAGTTTGGAATACCTCCTACACTACTAATACCAACACTTCCATCTGAGTTCCCATAACAACTTACATTATCTAAAATATTAATAGAAGATTGAATCTCTGAATTCCCAAAAATGAAAACACTATCCACAACCTCACAACCCCAAGTATCGGAAACACTAAAAGTATGATAACCTGTAGTAAGACCAGATGCAAGAGTAGTCACCGAACCATTATCCCACTCATAAACATAAGAAGGCATACCTCCACTAGCATAAAATATAGCCTCCCCATCAGCATCACCATAACAAGCATTAGTAGCAATAACAGATACACTATCAACCTTTAAAGCTGTAGCAGGCTCTCCAACAGTTAAAGTATAACTCACAAAACAACCCTTTACATCATAAAGCTCTAAAGTATAAGTGCCAGCAGACAAACCTTGCAAAGTATCTCTAAATATAGTATTAGATGTTCTTTGCAATAAATCACCAGCTGCATTATACCAAAAATACTCATAAGGAGCCCAACTTCCCTGAGCATTACCAACAATCATACCTGTACTATCACCCTTACAAGCAACACCAAATATCTGTGGAGAACCACTTAAAGGAGTTTGAGGCTCAATAACGGTAACTGTAGTAAAAGTATCACAACCATTAGCATCAGTAACCTCTAACAAATAACCTCCAGCACTAAGATTAGCAGCAGTATCATTACTACTAAAATTATAAAGACTAGCATCAAACCACTCATAAGCATAAGGAGGTGTACCTCCTGCTCCATAACCAATAGCCATTCCTAAACTAGCACCATAACAACTATTCATAGTATCAGAGGCCAAAGCCTGTAAAGTATAACCTGGAGCTGTAATATTAACTTGTTTTGTAAAAGTACATGATGCATTATCGCTAACTGTAACATCATAAGTTCCTGCTGGTAAATTATCCCAAACTGTATCATAAGGAATAGGATTAGTATTAAGAACTGAATCAAGATAAAAACTATATTGAGTCAGCATAGTACTATGTACATCAATTGATATTCTACCATCAGTATCATCCCAACAATTTACATTAGAATGCAATATATCTACATTAATTGGAGCAATAGTATCTGAAGTAACAGGAAGACTATCACATGTTGATGGGATTCTCACATAATAAAATTCAGTATTTGGAGGAATACTCACTAAAGGAAGAGAAAAAGTACTGTCAGGGAATTGTGTTGATGCTACCACAGAATAAGGTCCTGATATACTTGCTGCTCCCATAATATTATATACTGTTGTATTACTTGCCCCTACTGGATGATGCCAGGTAAAATTCATATCATCTCCATCTAACCATACACACTCTAAAGTTGCAGGACCTAAGGAATCTGAAAGAGAAACTACCGTTAACGTATCAGACATAGCTGCACAAGTAGATGCAGATGAAGACACCCAATATGTACCCACAGGAACTGTTACAACTGAATCTGTACTAATAACAGTACCTGTTGTATCAAACCACTGATAAGTAATTCCATCTCCAGCATTTGCTGTTAAGGTAATTGATGGATTACAAGCCAAATTCATATAAGAAGAGTCAATTCCTAAATTATCTGTAATATTTAAAGAAGGAGAATAAAAGCTTCCTGCTTCCAACCAAACATAAGAACTTAAACCTTGATCTGACCCATCAGCAATAGCCAAACGAATATGATAAGTTTGTCCACACTGCACTAAAGCTCTAGCAGTAAGTACTGTTGTCATTCCATCAGCATCAGCAATAGTATCTAAAGCTGTACCTTGGTTTGGCACAAAATACTGTTGATTTATTGGTGTTACACTATTAATTGAGGAAATTGTAATTGGCAATGGAGGTGTTGAATTTGGCACTACAGCTAAATTAACTGATCCTCCTGGAAACCCTAGCGGAGAAGAATAAGGCCCAGTAATTCCAGGACCTGATAAAAAGAAACCAAAAACATCATTATATTGACTATTCTCAAAAGCAAAATATTCCTGAGAACCAAAAACATAACTAAATGTTAAAGAGTCAGAAGTAGGGATAAAATCAAATTCTAAAATTGCTACATCATTTATACTTGCAACTGTAAAAGCATTAGTAAAAGGTGGTGGTAGTAAAGGAGGAACAGAATTAGCTACAGTTAACAAATCAGGATCAGTAACTAAATTTGGAGGGTTACCAAAAAAGAAACTATCAGGCATTAAAGCTTTTGCATTACCTGTAGATAAAACAATACCATTATCAATTCCTAAATTAGTATTTACAGCATCAAACCAAGCTATCTGCATAGAATCTCCTTGATAGGAAATATTAGAAGCAACTACACCTCCTCCTAGTAAAACATTATCAACTAACCATGCTGGGGAATCATTTGGAGGACTATTATCTACTATTATCTGAGCATTAATAAAATAAACACTAAACATTAGTATTAACACAAGTAATTTTCTTTTCATCATCATTATCAATATTTTACACAAAACTACAAAAATATAGTACGCCTACAATCAACTTATATTAAAATCTTACTACCTCAACACTTGAAAAGAATCAGTATTAATAATCAAATAAAAAAAGGATGCTAAATAAATAGCACCCTTTTCAAAATATAAGTCTTGTATTTTTACTCAATAATTAACTTAAATACAGGCAATATAGAACCGTCAACCTCTAAATTCATAAAGTAGATTCCACTAGCCTTATTCGTTCTGCTAACAATAAATGATTTAGCATTTAAAACCTTATGCTCCTCTATTAACTTACCATAAACATCTACTATTCGTAAATTACCTTCCTCAACCAAACCTCCAAAATCAACCATAGTCTCATCCTTAAAAGGATTAGGATAAACACTTAAAAATAAAGAACTACTCAAATCAAAAACTCCAGCATCAATATAAGTCTCATCTGCTGAAGTAACTGTACAAAAATTAGCATCAGTTACTACAACGTAGTAATTTCCAGGATTACTCACTGTATAAACAGACCCTGTACCAACCTGACCTAAACCAACCTTAAACCACTTATAAGAAAATGGTGAAACTCCTCCAGTTGGAGTATTAGCCGTCAACACAAAACCTGTCCTGTTAACTATAACTCCTAAAGCTAAAGGACTACCAACACTAGAAACATGAGTATGAATACAACCATTAGCATCAGTTACTGTTATCGTATGATTACCTGCTGATAAACCATTAGATATAGCAGGATTATAAACATAAGGACCAACTCCTCCCTGAGCAGTAACAGCTATACTACCAGTAGCATTACCAAAACAATCAACATCAACAACACTAGAAGAACTTGTGATTGCTGACTCCTCACTAATAACTACAGTATCTGAACTAGTACAACCAGTATAAGAACTATAATAAGAATATAAAACATAAGTACCTGCAGCTAAACCAGAAACACTAGTTCCTGTACCTACAACACTACCAGAAAGGTCCTTCCAATTATAAGAATATAAAGAACCAGAACTAGGATTTAATGCTGAAGCAGCACCATCTGAACCTCCATTACAAGCAACATCAACAACACTAGAAGCATCAATAGCTGCTGAAGTAGCAACAGGAACATTAATTACTATCTGATCATTACCTCCAGAAAGTAATACTGAACTACAACCATTAGCATCACTAACACTAATCGTATAATCTCCAGAACAAATACCACTAGAAAAACCTCCAACAATAGGAGAAGTAATTACAGAACCAGTAAGATTATCAGTTCCTATAAGATCATAAGAAGAAGTACCCCCAGAAACAGAAAGCTCTATAACACCATCACAAGAACCTAAACAACTACCATCAAAAGAACTTAAAGTAGTAAATGCTAATTCTGTAGGTTCTGTAACGTAAAAACTTAATGTCCTATTACAACCATTTACATCCTCAATATATACTGACTGTTGTCCTTCTCCTAAATTATCAGCTATAGCTGTAGTACTTGGATTTGTTAACCAATCATAAGTATAAGGGGCTATACCACCATTTACTAACGCTTCTAATTTAGCATCAGAAGCACCAAAACAACTTACACCCCAACCTCCAGAATAAGTAACCAAAGGAATAATAGCTGTTGACATTGTATTTGTAATGGTATCAATATCTCCAGTAGCTGAAGCCATACAACCTCTATCATCTGTTACTGTAATCGTATAAACTCCTTGCAATACATTATTTAATGTTGGAGTAAATTCTCCAAAAATAGGTCCTGTTACAGCTTCAGACCAAGCATAAGAATGAGAACCTGTACCCCCAGAAGAAACACCTGTTAAACTACCTGTTGCAACTCCAAGACAATAAGGCAATACGGTTAAACTATTATCTATAAAAATAGATAATAATGGAGGCTCATGAGTTAAAATAGTATCCGTAGCTGTACAACCCTCTGCATCAGTAACAGTAACAGTATGATAACCTGGAGTTAAAGCATAAACAGTATCTCCAAATAAACCGCCTCCCCAATCAAAAATATAAGGTGCTGTCCCTCCTTGAGCTATAGCAATACCTGAACCATCATTAGCACCAAAACAAGAAACCCAAGAAAATTCACTAGCCTCCACACTCAAAGGCATTGGCTCACTAATAAAGAAACTATCAACAACAATACAACCTAGGTCATCTTCTGTTGCAACATAATAAACTCCATGAGGAAGGTTAGTCATTCCACTACCACTAGGGGTAGCATAAGTAGTTGCATTGTTAAAACTCCAATGATAAGCATAGTTTGGAATACCTCCTACACTACTAATACCAACACTTCCATCTGAGTTCCCATAACAACTTACATTATCTAAAATATTAATAGAAGATTGAATCTCTGAATTCCCAAAAATGAAAACACTATCCACAACCTCACAACCCCAAGTATCGGAAACACTAAAAGTATGATAACCTGTAGTAAGACCAGATGCAAGAGTAGTCACCGAACCATTATCCCACTCATAAACATAAGAAGGCATACCTCCACTAGCATAAAATATAGCCTCCCCATCAGCATCACCATAACAAGCATTAGTAGCAATAACAGATACACTATCAACCTTTAAAGCTGTAGCAGGCTCTCCAACAGTTAAAGTATAACTCACAAAACAATCCTGAGCATCATAAACCTCCAAAGCATAAGTACCAGCTGGGACATTTTGCAAAGTATCACGTGTTGCTATTGAAGATGTTGACTGAATTAAATTATTAGAAGCATCATACCAAAGGTAAGTGTAAGGAGCCCAACTTCCCTGAGCATTACCAACAATCATACCTGTACTATCACCCTTACAAGCAACACCAAATATCTGTGGAGAACCACTTAAAGGAGTTTGAGGCTCAATAACGGTAACTGTAGTAAAAGTATCACAACCATTAGCATCAGTAACCTCTAATAAATAACCTCCAGCACTAAGATTAGCAGCAGTATCATTACTACTAAAATTATAAAGACTAGCATCAAACCACTCATAAGCATAAGGAGGTGTACCTCCTGCTGCAGAAGCAACACAAAATCCATCAGAACTTCCATTGCAAACCACCACCTTTGATGCGGCTAAAGCCTGTAGAGGATGTGCAGGACTTGTAACCTCTACGGTATCGCGATTCATACAACCATTATCATCCACCACAGAAACTATATATGTTCCTCCTATCAAGCCTGTAAATAAACTATCCAAAGGATAAGCATTTGTATTAAGAACTGTATTAAGGTAAAATTGGTACGGAGCCAGTCCACCTTGAGGCCAAACACCAATTTGTCCATTATCTTCATTATAACAATTTACTCCAACAGGGTTAGATGTTATTGAAACTGGATTAACTGCTTGCCCAACCACTATAACATCTTGTGAAGAATACCCATAGATATCAGTAACCCTAACAATATAAGTTCCTGGAAATAGATTTATAAAAGTATGAGAATTAGCTGTAACATTATTTGCTGTTTGTAATACAGTACTAGCCATATCAAGTAATTCTATAGTCCAAGGAGGGTTTGTTAATGACAAGTTAGGATAACACGTAATAGTTGCATCATTTCCTAAACAAGAAGCCTCAACAGAAGTCAAACTAATATCAAAACAAGCTGTAATCGTAATTTCAATTGAATCTTGCGCCATACCACCTCCAATACAACCCCCAGTTATATCAGCATAAATTACAGTTGTTGTATCAATAACTACAGGAAGAGTAGGACCAACTCCTAAAACATTTCCTGCTGCATCAGTCCAAGTACAAAGACCAGCAATAATTGGAGTATACGGTATAGTATCAATAAGGTAAGCTGTAGCTCCATTTGGAATAAATTCCCATGCTTCATTTACTGCTGTCCATTGAAGTGGTGCATTCCTTGCTGTACCTGAGGCAGGGTCTATAACAATATCAAAATTAGTTGATGTTGCATCAACTAAACCTTGTATAGCCTGTCCTCCATTCCAAGTAGAACAAAGTGGTTTATTTTCAAGATACATTTCTATCTTATTAGAACCTTCAAACAAAACAACCTGAGAAGTATGCATAAGAGAGGTACAAGAGAACATTGGAACAGCACACCAAGTTACTATAAACTTTCTATTAGGAGCAATACCTGAAACTGAATAAAAAATATTTCCTCCTGTACCAGAATTAATATCTTGCCAAGGAGCCATAATAGCATTTTCAGGCTGTGAGCCTGGATTTGGTATTGCTGAGTTAATTGACCAAGGTGACCATGTATTTGCTATTGTTGTATCAAAAGATATATAACCATTCCCTGAAACCACAAGGTAATCATAAGATATACCGTAAAAATCAAAAGTAAATCCAATAGGAAGTACATCTCCATTAATATCATCCGAATTAATACTAGTTAACACTGAACTTACTGCATGCAATGTATCTGTATAAATACCACATGTAATAGTATCTTCAGATACTATTATTTGCGCCTTAATTGACTGGGATGCAAATAAAACAACCCCTAAAATGATTAAAAACTTTTTCATAATTTATTATTTTAAAAACAAGAAAATCCCTTAAACATATGCTTTCAGGGATTTTCTATTTATTTATATGCTAATATTTTAGCGTATTAAAGTTATAGACCCTTTTTCTTCATAATAATGTCCATCTTCACCATCTGCCTTTAATACAAAGAAGTAAACTCCTTCAGGTAAATTCTGCCCATCAGCTCCTTTACCATCCCAAGCCTTATTATCTCCTTCCCAAGAATATACTTGCTGCCCCCATCTGTTATAAATATTAACAAATACTGAAGTCATTCCATATTCTCCAAAAACAAATTCATCATTAATGCCATCTCCATTAGGTGTAAATACATTATCTAAATCAGGTATACCTTGAACATCAATAATAAAGGAAACTGAATCAATACAACCTGTATTTGCATTTTGAACAAGTACATATACTTCATTAGGACCAATTTCTGTAAAAGTATAACTAAACATATTAAATGCACTATTTGTAAAAGGTTCAACATCCATATCATTCCAATACCAAGTATGATTAACAGGGTCAGCAGGAATAGTATTAGGTGTTATTGTTGCATCCTCAAACATTACCATTACTGGAGGATGCGAAGGACCTGCATAATTTACAGTAGTTACAACAGCAATAAATGTATCTGCAGGTTGAATTAATACAAATGTAGTGTCATAGAAACAACCATTAGCATCAGTAATTCTAACATCATAAGTTCCATGAATTACACCGTTTATTGATGATGTATTAGTAGCATGACCACTAAAAGGACCTGTCCAATCATAATGATAAACACCTCCATTAAAAGTTACTCCTCCTGTTGGATCTAACTCTACCCAACCATCAGAAAGTCCATAACATGAAATATCAAATCCATAAATGCTAACCTCTCCACTTTGTAAACCATTAGCAACTAAAGTATCTGGCTCTACTATAGTAACCATTTGTGTTTCAGTACATAAGCTTGCATCAACAACTGTTACACTATATACTCCTGCACTTAAACCTGTTGCTTGAGCAGTTGTTTGAACTGGAGAAGTATTCCATACATAATTAAGTGGAGCTATTCCACCGCCATTATAAACTATAGCACTACCATCAGCTAAACCATTACAACTTATATGGTAAGGGTTTCCATTTCCATCCTCACCATAGAATGAATTAGCTTCAACTGAAGAGATAATTTGAGTAGGTTCTGTAATTATTACCTCAAAGTCACCTTGACAACTATTAGCATCTGTTACTGTTACCGTATAAGACCCAGCTTGCAAACCATTAACCGTTGCTCCAGATCCTGGATTCCAGTTATAAGTATGAGGAAGAATACCACCTGAAGATACAACAGTAGCACTACCATTAGCATCAGCAAAACAAAGTGGTTCAACATAAGTTATACTTGCTGTTATTGGATCAGGCTCTCCTATAATATAATCCTCTGTAAGCTCACAAGAATTTGTATCTGTTATTGTTACTGTATAGGTACCTGGCAATAAGTTTGTTTGGTTTTGTTGAGTCAAAAATGGTGTAGGGATAGATGTTGTAACATCCCACTGGTACGTATACCCTGCAGCTCCACCCATACCCCCGCTAGGGTTTAAAGTAATACTACCATCCTCTTCATCAAAACAACTAACATCAGTTAGCACAGCACCTGAAACTATAGGCAAAGGAGCCGTTATTGTAAATAGAGCTGTATCATTACACCCATGGTATACTTGTCCAAAACTAGCACTATCAGCATAATGAGCTACAAGCATATAATTACCAGGATATAAAATTTCTGTTGAAACACCTGTATCAGCTACAATACCTGCAGGATAAGTTTCCCAAGTATACGTAAATAAAGGATTAGCCCCTGGCCATTGTATCCAAGCAGCACCATCATTAGAGTTAGAACAACTAGCTGAGCTAGTCATAACTCCAGGAATATCAACTACTACACCTTCTCCTACTGTTTCTTGCCAGTCAGAATTCCAGATTACTGCTCCCTCACAACCATTATCATCTGTTAGGTATATACTGTGTAGACCTTCACATAAATTAAAAATAAGAGAGTCGTTTACTAATTGTATAGGGTTTGAGAATGGTTGTGTGAAATCACCAACTTCATCTCCATCATAATAATAATCTCCTGTTCCTCCCTCAGCATATACCCAAATTTGTCCATCACATGCACCTAAACAAGTTTCATCAATTACATTATAAGTTTTATACCTTAATTCATCAGGTTGTTCTACTTCAGCATTTACTGTTATTGCACATCCAAAACTATCTGTTATAATTACAGAATAACTACATGCTTCTAAAGAAGTTATAGGGTTCCCCGTAATTGTTGTAGCACATCCTGTCCACTCATAAGTTAAAGGACCTACTGCTCCTACTACACTATTAACCATAACCGAACCATTATACCCTCCAAAACAACTTACATCAGTAATAGTAAGATCAACTGAATCAGGGTTCATACTACTAGTAATAGAATCTAAATCAAAAGTAGCTGAGGCTGTACAAGACCTATCATCAACAACAATTACTGTATAAACTCCTGCTATTAAATCATAAGCACAAGGTGTATTCTGCCCTAAAGGATCATTCCAAATATAAGTATAATTTGGAGTAGCAGGGTAAGGTGTTCCTCCACTTGCTTGAGCACATAACTGTCCTGATGGCGTACCTAAACAGTAAGAGTAAACCGTCATACTATCAATAATTTCTACTGTTAATTGTGTTGGCTCTAAAATCACAACAGTATCAGAGGCAGTACACCCATTAGCATCTGTAAGATACACTGTATGTATACCAGGAGTTAAACTATCAATATTAGGTCCTACTGGCCCGTTAATGCTATCCCAAACAAAAGTATATGCAGGTGTACCTCCAGTACCTATAGCTGAAGCCATACCGTCATCAAACCCATAACACTGTACATCTTGTATATTATTAGCAGTTGCAAATAATTCATCAGGTTGTGTTATATTAAATGAAATTGTTTTTTGACAACCAATAGCATCAATAACAATAACATCGTGCCCCCCATAACAAAGGTTATAGTTTGTGTCAGGACCACTACCATAATAATCAGGACCTATATCCCAATCATAATGATGTTGTAATACTCCTCCTGTTGTTGAAAGCTCAACAATTGCATCACAAGCACCAAAACAAGATACTTGTTCAATAATTTGTATTGTACCTGTAATTTCAGCATGAAGATTTATTATCTCGATACTATCAAGTAATGTACATCCATTTGCATCCGTTATTAATACTGTATGCCATCCAGCCCAAAGATTATTTGCTATTTGCCCAAACGCTCCTGAATCCCAAACATAAGTATAGCCAGCCTGTCCTCCAATAGCAGTAGCTATAGCCACCCCTGTACTATCACCAAAACAAGGTACATCAGAAAGTAAATTTACTGTTGATGACAAATGATCTTGAGGTTCAAGTATATCAATCTGTATATCTTGAGGGCAACCATAAACTCCATATAAGGCATCAGGTATTGTGTCGTATAAATATAAGTTATATGTTCCTGCCACTAAACCAGTAATATGTATAGTATCCAATACACCACTAACATTATATATTGTATCAGTTCCCAAAACAAGTGTTGCATAACTTGTAGTAAAACCACCTGAAACAAGGGAAAATATCTCACCAGTTGAATCTCCTTTACATAGCACATTAACTTGTGATAAAGAATCGACTTGTAAAGGTAATGCTGATTGTATTACTTGAAGATACCTTTCATAAGAACAGCCTAAACTATCAGTAATAGTAGCAGTAAAGAAACCTGCTGGCAATCCAGTAACAGTAGCAGATGTTCCCCAAACATTTCCTAAGTTATCAGTCCAAACCACATTATAGTATGGGTTTCCTGAGCCATCAATAAAAGGAGTACCTCCTACTGGCGACACAAATGCTGTTGCTGTACTATCTCCAAAGCAAGTAAATGCAGTATCAGTATTACTACATACTAATTTATAAAGATCAAATGTTAAAGCCCCTCCATTTGCTGTAAAATCACCGTCACCATCAGTATACCCAAAAGTAGCTGACAAACCATTACCTGTAAGAGAATACTCATAAGTATGAGCTGGGTTATATACATCAATTGTTGGACGTATTGTTACTGGCGCTAGATTTGCAAGAGTCCAAACATTACTAACTATTTGAGGGCTTACATTAAATTGATATGCAGCATCTAAATAAGGAGCTCCCCAAGTTTCATTATAAGTACCACTAACTACTAACCTATAGTCAACTCCTGATGACAATGGACTAGCAAGGGTATGTGAGAAAGAGGCATTAAAAGTCATTGTAAATGATTCAACTAAAACTGCAACCTTAGCTGTATCAACTCCACAAGCATATAATGAATCCGGTTGATAAATAATTACCGTACTATCTGCCGACTTACAACCTGCAGTATCTTCAACATAAATTATATGTGTCCCTGCTGAAAGGTTAGCAGTAGAATCACCAACTATTGGAGCATTATCCACATAAAAAGTATATGGAGAAAAACCTGTTGAAGAGTCAACAGCCATAGCAATATAAGCTAAAGTATCACCATTACAATTAAGATCTGAACTTGTAACACTAGTAAAGTTCAATATTTCTAAGTTTCGATCAATAAACACTGCATCAGCAGCTGAGCACCCTAATACATCTTCAACATTTAGGATATATTCAGTACCTGAAGTACCAGGATAAGCATTAACCGTATTAGTTGTACTAACTACTCCTGTTGGAGGGTTAGTGGTCCATGAATAATTATAGAAAGGAACATTAGTATTAATCTGGTACAACTGAAATGTTAATGTTCCATTAAAACCAGCATTTGGAAAAGAAAAAGTAGTATTTGCTGTTGTAGCAACAAAAGGGAAATTATAGGTATGTCCTAAATTATAAACATCAGGAACAGGTCTTGCTGGAGTTACTCCATTCATTTGCCAAATTACTACAGGAGAAGGTGGACCATATTGATAAGCAGCATCAAAGTTAGATGGTGATTGAGTAAAATTAATGCAAGTTCCACTTACTACCATTAAGTAATTTGTTCCGGGGATTAAAGTGTCTTGAAATCCAGTAGGAGTACCTGTTAAATTTACCACGTGTGTACTAAACAATATAGTATCATTACTTGTGTTTCCTCCAACAGGAGTAGCCGTCAATAAAGTATCCTCACCACAATCTATAGTAAAATCAGGACCTAAATCAAGAGTAAGAGCTAGTGGCTCAGTAAGTGTTGGAAAAGTAAAATCAATTGTATTATTATAAAAATCAGTAATTGTAAGTGAATAATCTCCAGCACAAATACTTGAGTATTTTGCTGAATGATCAATATTATAAGAAGGTGAAGTTATAACATCTGTTCTGATAATGGTTCCAGCAGCATTCTTCCACTCAAAAGTAAAAGGAGGTATTGCATTAGTCCCTACACTATCTAACTGAGCCCAAAGCTGCCCATCACAATCACCAAAACAAGTAACATGCGTAACATGAGATGAATCTACTCTTAAAGAATCTCCTGAATGTTCAGGATGTATATAAACTGAGCTTGCTCCTACACAACCATTACTATCAGTAACAAATATAGTATACCCACCAGTAAAAGAATTAGAATATGATAAACCAGTTTGTGTCATTCCAGTACCAGGAATAACTGCTCCATTATCATCTCTCCACTCTATTGTAAAGCCAGGTGTACCACCCGTAATAGAGTCAATTGTTATTTGCCCATCACTAATCCAAGGAGCAGATGTACTATCAACTGTTGTAAAAATTTGAATTATATTAGGTTCTGTTAAAGTTATTGAATCTGACAAACAGTTTGTTCCATAAGAAGCATCAAAAACAGATACTGAATAAGAATCCTCAGGTAAACCAGAAAACACAAAAGAATTATTATTTGACCCCTGGAAATTAATTTGGACATAAGGAGAAACAGTAAATAAAGTGTATGTGTATCGAGGACCTGTAAATGCAACTGGACCTAAAGGAAGATTATTTGTATCTAAATCCACTTGAATATCACCTACCCCCCCATTACAAGGAATTGGAGTTGAAACAGATAAATTAACATCACAAGGAATAAACAATACTTCCAAACATTCATCAGAAACACATGAGTTAGCATCCTCTACATTTAAACAATAAGTATCATCACATAAAGATAAAGTACTCATATTTAAACCCACAGTTGAAGAAACTACAGTACCAGAAGAATTTGTTAATGTAAAAGTATAAGGAAATTGACCTGAAAGAACATTTGCACTTACAGAACCATCACATGCTACAGTACTAAGTGTGTTAACAACAGTACTATTAACTGTAAAAGGAGTTCCATTTACTGTAACACTTCCATTTGCTGTACATCCATTATCTAAATTTAATGCTGTTACAGTGTATGTCCCTGAAGCTAATGCTGGTATAAATACAGAATCTGCTAATACTATTACATCTAAAACTGTTGTTGAAGAAGCATCCGTTACTACATATTGTGTACCTAAAACTGGATTTAAAAAAGTACATCCAGCAACAAAAGCAGTAACATCTGTTAGTGTATCACAATTCTTATTAAAGGTAAAGCTTCCTCCTGGAGCTGTAATAGTAACTGTATCAGTAATTGTTGTTGAGGATCCATTATCAGTAAATGTCAAAACATAAGAACCTGAAGCCGTATTAGATAGAGTATCAGAAAGCAAAGCATTAGTAGTAGGACCTTGTACTATTACCCCTGTTGTTGCATTAGTCCAAGTATAAGTGTAATTTCCTATTCCAGCAATAGCTTGTGCTATTGCTTGCCCATCATTCACTCCTACTGCACTAGCAGCAGTAGTTGAGAACGTAACTTGTGCATTAACATTAGCCGAAATAGCCAAGCCTAAAAACAGAAAGAGTACCGATTTTATTTTACCGATACTTTTAACACTACTCTTTCTAAATTTTCTATAAATATTTTTATTCTTCATTTTTCAATTTTATTGAATTTCTCTATATTTCTAATTTTGCAAATATACTCTTAAATTACAAAGTACTTATTTCTAAAGTTATATTTAGCAACAATCTATTTTTAACAACCTTATTCTATTACTATTTTTGTAAATAATTTCACTCCATTTGTTTCTATTTCCATAAAGTAGATTCCACTAGCCTTATTCGTTCTGCTAACAATAAATGATTTAGCATTTAAAACCTTATGCTCCTCTATTAACTTACCATAAACATCTACTATTCGTAAATTACCTTCCTCAACCAAACCTCCAAAATCAACCATAGTCTCATCCTTAAAAGGATTAGGATAAACACTTAAAAATAAAGAACTACTCAAATCAAAAACTCCAGCATCAATATAAGTCTCATCTGCTGAAGTAACTGTACAAAAATTAGCATCAGTTACTACAACGTAGTAATTTCCAGGATTACTCACTGTATAAACAGATCCTGTACCAACCTGACCTAAACCAACCTTAAACCACTTATAAGAAAATGGTGAAACTCCTCCAGTTGGAGTATTAGCCGTCAACACAAAACCTGTCCTGTTAACTATAACTCCTAAAGCTAAAGGACTACCAACACTAGAAACATGAGTATGAATACAACCATTAGCATCAGTTACTGTTATCGTATGATTACCTGCTGATAAACCATTAGATATAGCAGGATTATAAACATAAGGACCAACTCCTCCCTGAGCAGTAACAGCTATACTACCAGTAGCATTACCAAAACAATCAACATCAACAACACTAGAAGAACTTGTGATTGCTGACTCCTCACTAATAACTACAGTATCTGAACTAGTACAACCAGTATAAGAACTATAATAAGAATATAAAACATAAGTACCTGCAGCTAAACCAGAAACACTAGTTCCTGTACCTACAACACTACCAGAAAGGTCCTTCCAATTATAAGAATATAAAGAACCAGAACTAGGATTTAATGCTGAAGCAGCACCATCTGAACCTCCATTACAAGCAACATCAACAACACTAGAAGCATCAATAGCTGCTGAAGTAGCAACAGGAACATTAATTACTATCTGATCATTACCTCCAGAAAGTAATACTGAACTACAACCATTAGCATCACTAACACTAATCGTATAATCTCCAGAACAAATACCACTAGAAAAACCTCCAACAATAGGAGAAGTAATTACAGAACCAGTAAGATTATCAGTTCCTATAAGATCATAAGAAGAAGTACCCCCAGAAACAGAAAGCTCTATAACACCATCACAAGAACCTAAACAACTACCATCAAAAGAACTTAAAGTAGTAAATGCTAATTCTGTAGGCTCTGTAATATTATACCCTGTAGTTATTTTACAACCATTAGTATCTTCTACATCAACAGACTGATATCCTACAGGAAAACCTATTGCAGTATTTGTAGTACTTGAATTTGTTAACCAATCATAAGTATAAGGAGCTACACCACCAAAAGCAATTACCTCTAACTCTCCATCAGAAGCACCAAAACAACTTACACCCCAACCCCCAGAATAAGTAACCAAAGGAGTAATAAAAGCAGACATTGTACTCGTAATAGTATCAATATCTCCAGTAGCTGAAGCCATACAACCTCTATCATCTGTTACTGTAATCGTATAAACTCCTTGCAATACATTATTTAATGTTGGAGTAAATTCTCCAAAAATAGGTCCTGTTATTGCTTCAGACCAAGCATAAGAATGAGAACCTGTACCCCCAGAAGAAACACCTGTTAAACTACCTGTTGCAACTCCATTACAATAAGGCAATACGGTTAAACTATTATCTATAAACATAGATAATAATGGAGGCTCATGAGTTAAAATAGTATCCGTAGCTGTACAACCCTCTGCATCAGTAACAGTAACAGTATGATAACCTGGAGTTAAAGCATAAACAGTATCTCCAAATAAACCGCCTCCCCAATCAAAAATATAAGGTGCTGTCCCTCCTTGAGCTATAGCAATACCTGAACCATCATCAGCACCAAAACAAGAAACCCAAGAAAATTCACTAGCCTCCACACTCAAAGGCATTGGCTCACTAATAAAGAAACTATCAAGCACTGAACACCCTAAAATATCATCTGTTGTAACATAATAAACTCCATGAGGAAGGTTAGCCATTCCACTAGGGGTAGCATAAGTAGTGGCACCATTAACACTCCAATGATAAGCATAGTTTGGAATACCTCCTACACTACTAATACCAACACTTCCATCTGAGTTCCCATAACAACTTACATTATCTAAAATATTAATAGAAGATTGAATCTCTGAATTCCCAAAAATGAAAACACTATCCACAACCTCACAACCCCAAGTATCGGAAACACTAAAAGTATGATAACCTGTAGTAAGACCAGATGCAAGAGTAGTCACCGAACCATTATCCCACTCATAAACATAAGAAGGCATACCTCCACTAGCATAAAATATAGCCTCCCCATCAGCATCACCATAACAAGCATTAGTAGCAATAACAGATACACTATCAACCTTTAAAGCTGTAGCAGGCTCTCCAACAGTTAAAGTATAACTCACAAAACAATCCTGAGCATCATAAACCTCCAAAGCATAAGTACCAGCTGGGACATTTTGCAAAGTATCACGTGTTGCTATTGAAGATGTTGACTGAATTAAATTATTAGAAGCATCATACCAAAGGTAAGTGTAAGGAGCCCAACTTCCCTGAGCATTACCAATAATCATACCTGTACTATCACCCTTACAAGCAACACCAAATATCTGTGGAGAACCACTTAAAGGAGTTTGAGGCTCAATAACGGTAACTGTAGTAAAAGTATCACAACCATTAGCATCAGTAACCTCTAACAAATAACCTCCAGCACTAAGATTAGCAGCAGTATCATTACTACTAAAATTATAAAGACTAGCATCAAACCACTCATAAGCATAAGGAGGTGTACCTCCTGCCCCATAACCAATAGCCATTCCTAAACTAGCACCATAACAACTGTTCATAGTATCAGAAGCCAAAGCCTGTAAAGTATAACCTGGAGCCGTAATCTCAATTTGTTCAGTAATCGTACAATAAGCATTATCACTAACTGTAACATCATAAGTTCCTGCTGGTAAATTATCCCAAACAGAATCCAAGGGATAAGCATTCGTGTTTGGAACACTATCCAAATAATAGGTAAATGCAGCTAATGAACTTGTAATCATGTCAATAGCAATTCTACCATCAGTATCATCCCAACAAGCAACATTTGAATGATTTACATCATACTTCAAAGGAATAATAGTATCTGAAGAGGCTGATGTATTTGCACATAATGACTCAAGAGTCATATACCAATACTCTATACCTGAAGCAGGCAAATTATTTACTGTTTCAGTAAAAGAGTTACTAGGGAAGTTCTCTACCGCAATTAAAGAATAAGGACCACTAATATTACTTGCTCCATAAATATAATACACGGTGGAATTATTTGCCACAGTGTGATGATCCCAAGTAAGAGAGATATCTCCAGCACTATTTTCAGTAACACACTTAAAAAGTGGTGCTGGCTGAGTTAGTGCAGGTAAAATAGTAATTTTAATTGTTGCAATTGTAATTGCCACTGCAGGACAAAAATCGTCATACGCTTTTATTGAGAAAGTAAATACATTGGTTGTATTTCCACAACCAGCATCTGACATTATTTGACTACAGCTTGTTTGCCAACTAAAGTTCCCCGAAACCACCATAGGACCTGTAATGGTATCATTCCCATTCATATCGGTAAAGAAAGCACAAGGCGAGTTATTACAAGGAAACATTTGCCCTCCAGTAATTTCCATAGTCAAATCTTGCATTACCCCTGGAGCATACAAATCGCTATCATTAGCTGTAATATCAAAGTCAATAAGTGCTCCTGCATTTACAGTAATATCATAAGAAGGCAAACCAACACTGTTATAAGTTACATTCCAGTTTTGTGTTGATGTAGGCTGAGTAGGAGTTCCAATATTTGGCGGATTATTTGACAGACCATTTGCCATAGTAGGACAAGCAATAAGCACTGCCTGTATTTCACGATAAATAGAAGCAACCAATTGTCCGCATTTATAAGCATCTACCCTAACTACTGTAGCAAAGTTTCCTGCTGTAGTTGAATTATAGGAAATCTCACCAGTTTCTGAATCTAAAGTTGGATTTCCAGGCAATGGGCTATTAAAAGTATATCCAGCAACATAGGGAATTGGAGTTGGGTTAGTCGGAGGGTTATATGCCTGCCCCCAACCAATATCATCTAACGCTTCAGCCCAAGCATAAGTAATACTATCTAACTCAGGATCAGATGCATTATGCGAATATGAAAAAGGATAACCTGTACAAATAATTGTTTTAGGCCCTTCATTAAAGATTGGCGAAGAATCAAAACAAGGATTACTAGCATTAGCAGGACCAACAGGAGTTGTTCCTACATACCCTCCTGGATAATAAGGAAACATTGATGCTCTTAAGGTAAATCCTTCAGAAGGATTTGTTGTACTTGAAAGCACTAAATTTGTTGTTGCCCCATTTCTACAACAAGAATCCCAAGTAAAATGCCAACCTGTTGCTGGTGGAGTTCCTACTAAAGAAATAGGCGCTGACTGATAAATATATTCCTCAACAGCCCCAACAGGATTGGTTGCACAATCCAAAGCAGGATTTCCGCTATTAGTAACATCACAGTTTGGAGAGATATCCGTATTAGAAATAAAATCAACAGTAATGGTTGTAAAAGGAGCTGTTCCACCATCCCAAACTTCAATTGTTTGTGCCCATGTAGAAAGCGAAGTACCATCACAATCTCTATAAACCTTCATAGTAAACACATACATACCGTCATTAAGACCACCATCCTTAATACATTCCCAGGTAATTTCACCCCCCATAATATGGGTTGCTTTTGCATTAAAAAAAGTAGACAATACAAGTACTAAAAGTATAAGTTTTTTCATAACATTCGTATTTTCCACAAAAATACAAAAATCTCAGCTTTCAACAAAGGGCTTAAGCAACAATCTTACCCACTCATTATCAATACCAAATCTTAAGCCACCAACCATTAGCCTAACAACTTATCAACATCTTGTTTTAACTTTAGTAATATCCGTACTTTTGATGCTCTTTAAAAATATTATGACTGACTATTTAAAAACTCTTAATACCGAGCAAAGGAAAGCTGTTGAACACCTTGAAGGACCTTTAATGGTAATTGCCGGAGCAGGATCAGGAAAAACCAGAGTACTTACCTACCGAATAGTACACCTACTAAACAACAATGTTAGTCCTCATAATATTTTAGCCTTAACCTTTACCAACAAGGCATCTAAAGAAATGCGAAACAGGATAGAAAGCATTGTTGGAGAAAGCAATGCTAAAAGTCTATGGATGGGAACTTTTCACTCTGTTTTTTCAAAAATATTACGCTTTGAAGCTGACAAACTAAACTACCCCACCAACTTCACAATTTATGATACTGACGACTCAAAAAGCTTAGTCCGAAGTATTATAAAAGAGCTTAATTTAGACAAAGACATCTACAAAGCAAATGTAATAAAAAATAGAATTTCTTCACTTAAAAACAATTTTATAACCCCTGAAGGATATAAAAATCAGGCTGAGCTTGTACAGACAGATAAGATTGCCAAACGCACCGAATTTTCTCGAATTTATCAAATGTATGTACAGCGTTGTGAAAAAGCTTCAGCAATGGATTTTGATGATTTACTACTCAAAACTCACCTATTACTTGAGAACTTTCCTGATGTACTCTTAAAATATCAAGAGAAATTTAAATACCTTTTAATTGATGAGTATCAGGATACCAATCACCTACAATACCTCATTATAAAAAAACTAGCTGCCCTAAATGAAAACATTTGTATTGTAGGAGATGACGCCCAGAGCATCTATGCTTTTAGAGGAGCCAACATTCAAAATATCCTTAATTTTAAATTAGATTATCCTGACTACAAAACCTATAAACTAGAACAAAATTATCGTTCTACATCAACCATTGTAGCTACAGCAAATAGCCTTATAAAGCACAATGAGAAACAAATACAAAAAGAGGTTTGGACCGACAATATTAAAGGAGATAAAATTATTGTTTGCAAAGTAGGGTCAGATAATGATGAAGGAAGATTAGTTGCCAATACCATTTCAGACATTGAAATACGCAACCAAGCTCACCATAAAGAATTTGCAATTCTTTACAGAACCAATGCGCAATCAAGAGCCCTGGAAGAATCACTAAGAAAAAGAAATATCCCTTACAAAATATATGGAGGACTTTCGTTTTATCAGCGTAAAGAGATTAAAGATTTACTAGCTTATTATCGCCTTGTCATCAACCCTAATGATGAAGAAGCTTTTAAAAGAATAATCAACTACCCTACCCGAGGAATTGGAGCCACTACTATACAGCGATTAAACCTTGCTGCCAATGAATTTAACAAAAGTATCTGGGAGGTTATAAATCATCTTGATGAAGTTGAAATAAACATCAATAAAGGCACACAAAAAAAGCTACAAGAATTTGCTCTGCTCATTAATAATTTTATGATACAAGCACGAACTAAAGACGCCTACACTGTTGCTGAAGAGATTGCAAAAAGCACAGGAGTTTTTAATGAATTATACACCGACAAAACCCCAGAAGGCGTAAGTCGATTTGAAAACATACAAGAACTCCTAAACGGAATAAAGGACTTTAGCGAAACAGCCGAAAAAGGCTTAGAGAAACTTGGGGATTTTATGGAAGATGTAGCTTTACTTACCGACCAAGACAAAGAGGATGAGAATGACTTTAATAAAGTAACATTAATGACAGTCCATGCTGCAAAAGGACTAGAGTTTCCTTATGTTTTTGTAGTAGGATTAGAAGAACAACTATTTCCATCCATGATGAGTGGCGAGAGCCAAGAAAATTTGGAAGAAGAAAGACGTTTATTTTATGTTGCCATTACAAGAGCTGAAAAAAGACTTTTTTTATCCTTTGCTTCAAACCGATTTAAATGGGGGCAATTTGTTGACTGTGAACCAAGTCGCTTTATAAACGAACTAGACGACACCTACCTAGAAAAGCACGAACTTATCCCTAAGAAAAAAGAATACAGTCCTCATAAAATTTACGCTAAAACCAAAGTAAAAGCGAAACCATTATCTCCTCCAACAAAAAAGTTTGTACCTCCTAAAAACCTAACCAATATTAACAGGGCAAGAAACATAGCAATTAACCCAAGTGATTTAAGTAAGATACAAGCAGGAATGCAAGTAAAACATGCTCGATTTGGAGATGGAAAAGTATTAAGTATTTCTGGAGATGGAGCTGACAAAAAAGCAATCGTATTTTTCAGCGGTATTGGCCAAAAACAATTACTATTAAAATTTGCAAAACTTGAGTTGATAAAATAATCACTATATTCGAAAAAAATATTATGTCACAAATTTTCATTAGTATTTTTCTCTTTTTACTCTTTTGTATTTATAATCAAAATTATAAAACAAAAACTATCGCAATCCATTCAGTTCGTTTTTAAACATGAGATTTCGAATCCTACTATTTTTTATTATTGCTTCAGGAATCAGCACAGCTCAAGAGCTAAATACTATAAAGCCAGATATTAAAGCACTTCGTTTTTTACCAGAAAATGAAAATAAAGTAATGGCATTGTTAAGTTTATCAGTACAATATCAATACCATGACAATGACACAGCCCTAATCATGGCAAGAAAAGCACTTACATTGTCAACTAAGATAGGAGACAAAAGAGGGGAAACAGAGGCCTTATTTAGAATTGGAGAGGCTTATCTTATTTTAAATCATTTAGAAAAATCGCTTTTATATCTTAATAAGAGCCTCAAAAAAGGACAACCTATCAATGCCACCTATTGGGAAGCCAGAAGCTATAGGTACATTGCATCCATACAGCACAGGCAAACAGACCGGCCATCCTTAAATAAATCCATACAACTAGTAAACAAAGCCTTAAACTTTTTTATCACTACGAAAGACTCATCAAATATAGCGCAATCTTACGCTCAAATAAGCTCTTTATGGAAGTCGGAAGCACAATTAGATTCTGCTCTTTTTTATATCCACAAAGCAATTGCTATAAACATAAAACGAAATAATTTTAGAAACTTAGGAAATAATTATAGATACCTTGCTAATCTCTATTTAACAAATAACAATATAGATGAAGCTGAGTATTACTGCAAAAAATCCATAAAACTACAACATACATATGGTGTTCAATCTGAATTTGTAGCCACTTATCATATATTTGGAAAAATATCATTGAAACAAAAAAAATACAGTCAGGCAATATCTTATCTGCAGAAAGCTATTAGCATAGCTAGACAGATTAAGAACTTAAGACACCTTCCTTCTTTATATAAAGACTTATCATTTGTTCAAGAATCATTAGGTCAGCATAAAATAGCTTTAGATAGCTATACAAAATTCATACATTTACAGGATAGCATTCAATATAAAGATGAACAAATACTACTTAAAAAACAAAAAGGAGAACTAGAATTAGTACAATTAAAAAATATAAATCTTGCTTTACAAGCACAAAAAAAAGAACAATCTAGTAGTAATAAAAAAAGAAAAATACTTATTATCATCTTAACTATTGCACTCATTATATTCGTTCTTCTAATCATAAACACCCTACGAAAGAGAAAAATAATACTGCAAATAGCTAAAGAGGAAAAGAAACTTGCAAATCAGTTGATTGCTAATGAAATTAGATAAGAACAATTTAATGCAATTAATGAGGTTACTAAAAATCATGAAATAACAAAAGAGCGAATTGCAAAAGAGTTACACGATGGGCTTGGCGGAACATTAGCAGCAATTAAAATGAACTTAATGCTATTAAAACAAAATGATACGATTTTTACAACAATTAATACCATTGGAGAGGTAGCATCAAAAATACGGTTTATTTCCCATGAACTGCACCCTCCCCTACTTAAAAACCAAGCTTTTTGCATTATTATTCAGGATTATATAAATCATATTTTTAACCCTACTGACCTAACCCTTAGCACAACTATACTTCCAAAAACTAAAATTAACAAACTTCCATTAAGCACTCAACTTACAATATATCGAATTGCCCAAGAACTATGTTCCAATATTAAAAAACATGCCAAAGCTAGTAACGTTAATTTTCAATTAATTGCTCACAAAAATGATCTTAGCTTAATTATTGAAGACAATGGAGTTGGCTTCACTACCAGCAATAACATTTTAGAAAGACATACTGGATTAACACTTATTAAAGAAAAACTGAAAGTTATAGATGGTGAGTTAGAAATAGATAGCCAAAAAGGAAAAGGCTGTGCCATTTATATTTTTATACCAATAAAAAATAACTAAGTAATATGAAAAAAATATTCTCCTTACTACTTTTATGTTTTACCTATGCAAATAGTTTTGCGACAATTCAAAATGAAATTAATGCTATTAAGTTACAACTTAAGGTAGAAAAAACAAATATAACACTACTAAAACACTTCATACAACTAAGCAATAAATACACACAAGAAAATAATGATTCTGCATTAACATATGCAAAAAAAGCATTTCACCTTGCAAATAATATTTCAGATGAAAAAGGAAAAACTGCAGCACTATATCAGATAGGAATTTCCTACTTCAACTCAGGTAACGTACCTGAAGCTTTAAAGCATCACAATCAATCATTGATTATAGCTAAATTAATTGACTACAATCTATATATTGCTCAGAACTATAAACAAATTGGAGCACTATATAGCTATGAAAAAGATTATAAAATTGCACTAAATTACCAATACAAAGCCCTTACAATTTTCCAATCTATCGCAGACACTTCAAATTTAGCTAAAATCTATAATCATATTGCAGTATATCATAGAGAACTAGCCGCATATGATTCCTCAATGTTTTATTTAAATTTAGCTGCCAAAATTAATAATCGACTGAACAATCACCAATCGCTTAGCTTTAACTACAATAATATGGCTAATCTTTTTTTAGTAGATAAAGACTATGATAAGGCTGAAAAACACCACCTAAAATCATTAGCTATAAGAAAAAAATATGGGTTAAAACAAGACTTATTACAATCCCATAATAGCCTAGGAAACTTATTTTATAGTACTGAAAAATACAATAAAGCAATTCCCTATTTTAAGTATTGCATACAAACTTCAAAACAAATCAAAATCATTAAAGACCTTCCTTTATTTTATGATAATTTATCTAAAACTTATTACAAGTTAGGAAACTACAAACTAGCTTTAGAACATAAAAAAAATTATTCCCTTTATAGCGACAGCATTAATAGTACTGAGGCTCAAATATTAATGGCGAACGGCGAACAAGAGATTAAAAACGCTGAAGAACTCTACAACAAACTTCTTTTACAAACCGAAGTTAAAAATGCTGATGAATTAATTCTAAAGCGCTCAATCTTAATTATTATACTCATACTGATTGCAATCATTGCTTTATATATTATTAATCAAGCCATAAAACACTACAAACTACAAGATAGTTTAACCAAGAAAGAAGCCTCATTATTAGCAATACAAGGCACTAAAAAGGTGCTTTCTGAAAAAGAAACTGCTGCTCAAAAAATAAATACTGCTCAAGAAATATTAACCTCCGAAATTGCTGCCTTATTAAATACTGAAGCCACACTTAAATTAAAGAAAATACTAGAAGACCTAACTAATTACAAACTAAATAATCCGGAGTCTACCACAAGAATAACAAAAGAGCAAGAGCACATTAATGAGGCCATTCATTTTATCAATATGATAAGCACTAACTTTTCACCTCCAGTTTTAGAAGATTCTCTATTAACCGAAGTAATTAGAAAGTATCTAGAAAATGTCTTTACTAGTTTAAATACCCAAGTTACTTTTACATGTAACAATCCTGAAACCATAAATTGTCTAGAAAAAGATTTGAGTCATAATATTTACCGTATTATTCAAGAGCTAATTACAAATATTATTAAATATTCAGAAGCTACCATTGTAAATATTGAAATTAGTAACAATACCAACCACCTATTACTACGAGTACAAGATAATGGAATAGGCTTTAACATTAATACTAACAATAAAGGGTTAGGACTCAGTAATATAAAACATAGAGCCCTTCTTTATAATGGGAATGTCATTATCAATACTAAAAAAAGGAAAGGAACAGAGGTGCTTATCAACATGGATTATAAAAAAGCATAAGCTTTTACAGCTAACAATAATATTAATACAACTTCAATTTTAGCAAAAGAGATTACTTTAAATTTTAACTATCCTTTTTGTAATTATTTCTTCTTCACTTATCAATTTTAGTGTGTAAACTCCTTTTGAAAAAATAGCCATATCCAAGTCAGCACTAAAAAAAATGTTTTCTTGCAAAACCACTTGCCCTACACTATTTATCAATATCACTTGAATAGGCTCTAAAACCTCAACATACAAAAGAGAAGCAACAGGATTCGGATATACTTTAACAGCAGCTAAGGCAATATCAGTACTAGCAGAGACTCCACTCACATCTTTAAAAGCAATAAGCTTAGCAACATCAGAAAAAGGAGGAATATTAAAAGACTCAGAACTTGCCAAATAATTATTAGCATCTACATAACACAAAGCCTCAAGCTGTTCAAAACTTAAACTAGTTAAGAAATACTGACTGTTTATGCCCGAAAAAACATCAGTAAAATCAAAGTCTTTTAGCTGCCAAACAAAAGGCATTAACAAAGCACTGTACCCCGTTAAAAAAACGCTACTACTTAAAGGGTTAAATGTTGCTCCTGTAATTAACCCAGAATTTGCTAATGAAGTAGTCATAGGAAGCAAGGCATAGGATCCTGGTGTTTTTGAAATAGTATACGCTAATGCAGTTCCCGACACCCAATCCTTACTAAAAAGCAATAAGCTTGTATCAGAACTAGAAAGTAAAGCTTCAGCATCCCATACTGTATTATTAGGTGCTGGCGTAAAATCTGTTTGATTAACGTAAGAAAATGCTATAAAAGCTGCACTTACAGTATCAGAAATATCATAATCTAACTTTGCTATTTTATAAATCACTAAGTCTGTTCTATTACCACTATTATTACCTATATCCCCTACATATATATAGCCATCATCCTGAGTAATATCTTCCCAATCAATATTTGTAGCATTAGCAACAGTAACCTCCCTAGTTACAAGTCCCGTAATAGTATCAAGTTCAAATAATTTATTTTCTCCTCCTGAATCATTATGTGTAATTAGCTTCCCATTATAAAAGATAAGCCCTGAACTTTCTATTTGTCCTACAGGCATATTAAACTTTTCAACCACGTTACCTATCTGAGCATAAATCAATGTACTCCCCAGCAAAAAAAAGAAAGTAAATAAAAAATGTTTTTTCATCATTCAAACATAAAAAAAAAGAGTGCTACAGAACAGTTCTCTTAGAATTAAAAATAAATGTCACTCCAAAACTAGGCATTACTGGAGATAATAAAAAATTTGATCTAAAATCATCAGATTGACCAATAGAAACACCAATATTTACATTTACCATTACTTTATCTGAAAGGCTAGTTTCTTTTCCAACTCTACTATCTAAATAGACATATCTCCCATTAAAAAAAACACAACTCAAACCAGTTCTTAAGTACCAATAATTTTTCTTTAACACTTCCAAATCTTTATTAAGATAATAGTTTATGTGTGGGGAAAGAGTAAATACTTCACCTCCACCACCAATACCCAAGCCCAACTTAATATTACCTACTTTTTGGTGCAAACCAGCTGAAAATAATTCAGGAAATCCTACTCCAAGTGAAATACTTTCAATCTCTTTCACCTCTTCTTTTTCCTGTGCACACAGTTGACTATTAAAGCCCAATAAAAGAATAACTAATAAAACAACACGATAATTTTTCATAGTAACTTGTATTTATTTGTACAGTACAAAATTAAACAAGCAAAAATAAAATGCTATGCTAAGCATAGTATCTCCGTTTTACTAGAGATAAAATATTGTTTTGATACTTAGCTTCTTAAAACTAAAGAACAGCAATAAACGAAAATATCAGTAAGAAATTACTAAAATTGAAAAATGACTTTTATCTTAAAACACCAAAAAACTGTTTGCATTTGTTTTCATCAATCTCTAATTGCTTTTGCAAACTCTCAATAGTATCAAATTGTTTCTCAGCCCTAATCCTTTTTTCAAAATCTATTGTAATTTCCTTATCATAAATTGAATCCGAGAAATCAAATATATGCGCCTCAATAGTATGTTTACTATTAACTAATGTTGGACGCAAACCTATATTAAGCATTCCATAATAAGAAACTCCATCAACAGTTACCTTTACAGCGTAAACCCCATCAGCAGGAACTAATTTCCAAGCATTAGCAATATTAATATTAGCTGTAGGATAACCAATAGTACGCCCTAAAGCATTTCCTTTTACAACTTTACCACTTAAAGTATAAGCAGTGCCCAAATAAGTCTTTGCCTTGGCAACTTCTCCAGCATACAATAGCTTTCTTATTTTAGTAGAGCTTATCGTTACATCGCCCTCATCCTGAGGAGGAATTTGTTCCAAACCAAAATCATAAAGCTCCGAAAGTTCTTTTAACTCTGTATAAGAGCCCTCTCTATTTCTGCCAAAATGATGATCATATCCCACAACCATATGCTTCATATTAAGCTTATTTACCAAAAAATCACGAATAAAATTTACTGATTTTGTTCTGGAGAAATCCTGAGTAAACTCATGAATAATAAAATGCTGCAAATTAGTTTTCTTTAATGCCTCTATTTTTTCATCAATGGTGTTGAGCAATTTCAATTGTTGATCGTCAGGAAAAAGCACATGCCTTGGGTGCGGATAAAAAGTAAGCAACACGCTTTCGCCCCCTTTCTTTTTTGCAATTTTGTTTAATCTATCCAACACATACTGATGCCCTTTATGCACTCCATCAAAAGTACCTAAGGTTAATACGGCCTTAATATCAGAAGGAAACTCCTCAATTGAACGATATACTTTCACTAATTTATTCTTTTTTTATTTTTGTTGAAAAAGTGTTCAAAATTAACAATTAATTTTATCCATTTATTTTTAGTTCAATACAATTTAAAAATAGTAAGTTTGCAGCCGATTTAAACTAAGTATTTTAACGACTTTAAAAGATATAAAAATGTCAACAAACACTGGAAAAGTATCACAGGTAATTGGTCCTGTAATCGATGTTACATTCGAAAACAATGAAGCTGGATTACCAAACATTTACGATTCATTAGAAATTACTAGAGCTGATGGAACTAAATTAGTATTAGAGTGCCAACAACATATTGGTGAAGACACTGTAAGAGCTATCGCAATGGAATCTACTGATGGTATTAGTAGAGGAACTGCAGTAGTTGCTACTGGAGCTCCAATTAAAATGCCTGTTGGAGAACACATTAAAGGTAGAGTATTTAATGTAATTGGTGATGCTATTGATGGAATGGAAAACTTAGACCGTTCAGAAGGATTACCTATCCACAGAGACGCACCTAAATTTGAAGAATTATCAACTGCTACTGAAGTACTATTTACTGGTATTAAAGTAATTGACCTTATTGAGCCTTATGCAAAAGGAGGTAAAATTGGTTTATTTGGTGGTGCAGGTGTAGGAAAAACAGTACTTATCCAAGAGTTAATTAACAATATTGCAAAAGGACACGGTGGTTTGTCAGTATTTGCTGGAGTAGGTGAAAGAACAAGAGAGGGGAATGATTTATTAAGAGAGATGCTAGAGTCTGGTATTATCAACTATGGTGAAGCATTTAACCACTCTATGGAAGAAGGAGGATGGGATTTATCAAAAATTGATAGATCAAAAATGGGAGATTCAAAAGCAACATTTGTTTTCGGACAAATGAATGAGCCTCCTGGAGCAAGAGCAAGAGTTGCTCTTTCAGGATTAACAATTGCTGAATACTTTAGAGATGGTGATGGTGAAGGAAAAGGAAAAGATGTATTATTCTTTGTTGATAATATTTTCCGTTTTACTCAAGCTGGTTCAGAGGTATCTGCACTTTTAGGTCGTATGCCTTCAGCGGTAGGTTACCAGCCAACATTAGCAACTGAGATGGGTACTATGCAAGAGCGTATTACTTCTACTAAAAACGGATCTATTACTTCTGTACAGGCTGTATATGTACCTGCGGATGATTTAACTGACCCTGCTCCTGCTACAACATTTGCTCACTTAGATGCAACTACAGTACTTTCAAGAAAAATTGCTGAGCTAGGTATTTACCCTGCGGTTGATCCATTAGATTCTACTTCAAGAATTTTATCTCCTGAAGTTGTTGGTGAAGAGCACTATAAATGTGCACAGGATGTAAAAGAGTTATTACAACGTTATAAAGAATTACAAGATATTATTGCAATTTTAGGTATGGACGAATTATCTGATGAAGATAAATTAGCTGTACACCGTGCAAGAAGAGTACAAAGATTCTTATCACAACCTTTCCATGTTGCTGAGCAATTTACAGGACTTAAAGGTGTATTAGTTGATATCCAAGATACAATTAAAGGATTCAACATGATTATGGATGGTAAAGTTGATCAATACCCTGAAGCAGCATTTAACCTTGTAGGTTCAATTGAAGAAGCAATTGAAAAAGGAGAAAAAATGTTAGCTGACGCTAAATAATTAGACAATGATATTAGAAATAATAACACCAGAAAAAAAAGTTTTTGAAGGAGAAGTTACTTCAGTAAAATTCCCTGGAATTTCAGGAGAGTTTGAAATATTAAATAATCACGCTCCTATAATATCAACATTAACTAATGGCGATATTAGAGTAATTACATTAGATAATAGCACTGAAAATTTTACAATTAATGGTGGTGTAATTGAAATGCAAAACAATAAGATCATTGTTTTAGCTGATTAATTACTATTAAATAAATTATTAAAAGAGGACTATATTATAGTCCTCTTTTTTTATGTTTGAAAAATGAAAAATTACTTTTTTATATCCCTAATTATCTTACTGATAAGCTCTTGTTCATCAGAACAAAAATTTAGTTTACAAGAAGGAGATTTACTATTCCAAGATTTAGACTCCTCTCCCCTATGTGATGCTATTGAATTAGTTACTCCTGGCTATAAAGGTGCTAACTTTTCGCATATAGGGTTGGTTGTTAAGCATAACGACACACTAAAAGTTTTAGAAGCAATCCCTCCTAAAGTAATTGCAACTCCTATTTATGATTTTATCAATCGTTCATTTGATAAAAACAATAAACCAAAAGTAATTGTTGGCAGACTTAAAAAAGAACACCAACACAGTATAAAAGAAGCTGTTCTTTTTGCAAAGAAACAAATAGGACTACCTTATGATGATGTATTTTTGATGAATAACAACAGCTACTACTGCTCTGAACTTATTTATGAGGCCTTTGAGAAAGACAGCATTTTTGAGCTTAAACCTATGACTTTTTTACATCCTAACACTAAGGATACATTAACTACTTGGAAAGATTATTATTCAGAAATAGGAAATGAAATTCCTCAAAATGAAGTAGGTATTAACCCGGGAATCATGTCTTTATCTAAGGGAATAGAAATGGTACATTTCTACGGAACTCCTGATGGAATGAAAGAAACTAACTAATGTTTGACAAGCTCAATACCAGAAAAGAAACAAATGCTTTCAGAACTCTAACCCATAATGATTTGGTTGATTGCTGTTCCAATGACTATCTAGGATTTGCTAAAAAAACTTGGGAAAATACTGAAAAAGAAAATGGCTCTGGAGGCTCTCGCTTAATAAGTGGACATTCTCCTATTTTTGAAAAAGTAGAACAGCAAATTGCTACTTTTCATAAGACAGCAGCAGCACTAATATTTAATTCTGGATATGATGCAAATATTGGTCTTTTTTCATCACTCCCTAGTAAAAATGACACTGTAATTTATGATGAATATTGCCATGCTTCTATACGAGATGGCTTACGACTTGGAGTTGCTAGAAACTTTTCTTTTACACATAACAACATAAACGACTTAGAAAAGAAACTAAAACGAGCTACAGGAAATATATTTGTAGCAATTGAAAGCATCTACTCTATGGATGGCGATAGTGCCCCCCTAAAAGAAATTGCTAAACTTTGTAAAAAATATGAAGCCCATCTAATAATTGATGAAGCCCATGCAACAGGAGTTTTTGGAAATAATGGAGAAGGTCTTGCCGTACAAGAAGGAATAGATGCTTTTGCTAAAATTCATACTTTCGGAAAAGCCCTAGGGTGCCATGGTGCTGCCATTTGTGGATCTAAAATTTTAAAAGAGTTTCTAATTAACTTTGCACGATCATTTATATACACTACTGCTTTACCCAAACATAGTATTGCAAATATTTCTGCAGCATACAAGGAGTTAACAAATACAACCGAACTTGCAAAACTGCATAAAAATATTTCCTTATTCAAAACACTTTATAAAGGCAAAACACTTATTCCAAGCAACTCTCCCATACAAAGCATTGTAATTGGGGGAAATGAAGCTACAAAAACTATTGCCCTAGAACTACAAGAAGCTGGTATGGATATCCGCCCAATTCTTCACCCTACAGTTGCAGAAGGAAGCGAAAGAATTAGAATTTGCCTACACTCGTTTAACAGCAAAGAAGAAATTACACTCTTATGTGACAAACTAAATAAACTATTATGAAATTATTTGTAACAGGAATAGGAACAGAAGTAGGAAAAACAATTGCAAGCAGTATATTAGTTGAAGCATTAAAAGCTGACTATTGGAAACCTATACAAGCTGGTGAGCTAGACAATTCAGATACTCAAAAAGTTAAAAATCTAATTAGTAATAGTAAAAGCTTCTTTTATCAAGAAGCTTATCAATTAAATGCCCCAATGTCACCTCATGCTGCGGCAGAAAGAGACAATGTAGAGATTCAACTCTCAGCAATAACAACTCCAATAAGTAACAATCATTTAATTATTGAAGGTGCAGGAGGGCTTTTAGTTCCTTTAAATAATACCAATTGTATTATTGATATTATCCCAAGAACTAAAGCTGAAGTAGTAATTGTTAGTCGTCATTATTTAGGAAGCATTAATCACACCCTACTTACTATACAAGCCCTAAAAGAGAAAAATATACCAATAAAAGGAATTATATTTAGCGGTAATGAAAATAAAGACACCGAAAGCATTATATTAAAAATGAGTAAGCAGAAAATGCTATTCAGAATTAATGAAGAAAAGAAATTTGATAAAGAAACAATCAAAAAATATGCACAAGAAATTACATTATGAATTGGGAAAATTTAGATAAGAAATACATCTGGCACCCATTTACACAAATGCAAACTGCAGGAGAACCTTTAGCTATAAGCAAAGGAAAAGGGAGCCTTTTATTTGACACCAATGGGAACACTTATATAGATGCAATTTCATCATGGTGGGTAAATTTACACGGGCATAGCCACCCTTACCTTGCAAAAAAAGTAAATGAGCAGATGCTTGAGCTCGAACATGTTGTTTTTGCAGGGTGCACTCATCAACCAGCAGCTGAATTATGCTCAAGACTAAAGAAACACCTACCAAAAAATCAAGAAAAATTCTTTTTCTCTGACAATGGTTCTTCAGCTATTGAAATTGCTCTAAAAATGGTTATTCAATATTGGCATAATAAAGGAGAAAACCGTAAGCGTTTTTTAGCTTTAGATGGTGCATATCATGGCGATACATTTGGAGCTATGTCTGCGGGAGCAAGAGGTCTATTTTCTGCTCCATTTAACAATTACTTATTTAATGTTACCCACCTACCCTTTCCTAAAGATGAACAAATATTAGAAACTCTAAAACTAGAATTAGAGAAAGGAGAGGTAGCTTGTTTTATTTTTGAACCCCTAGTTCAGGGAGCTGCAGGAATGCGCATGTATTCTCCTAAAATATTAGATAAAATGATTGCTCTCTGCCATCAATATGGAGTACTATGTATTGCTGATGAAGTAATGACAGGCTTTGGAAGGACAGGGACTACTTTTGCAGTAAATCAACTTAAAAATCAGCCTGACTTAATCTGTATGTCTAAAGGATTAACAGGAGGCACTTTACCCATGTCAATCACAACCTGTAGCCAAGAAATTTATGACGCTTTTTTATCCAATGATTTAACAAAAGCTTTTTTACACGGACATTCATTTACAGGAAATCCTGTTGGTTGTGCAGTATCTATTGCAAGTTTAGATTTATTAGAAAAACAAGAATGCCAAGAAAACATTAAGTTTATCATAGAACGTCATAAAGCCTTTGCAAAAGAAATAAAACAACATCCTAAAATTGTAGATTTACGACAAAGAGGAACAATTTTAGCTATTGAATTACAAGATAATACCAGCGGATATGCAAGTGATCTAAGAACCTTACTTTACAAACACTTTTTATCTGAGGGAGTCTTAATAAGACCCCTAGGAAATGTCATCTATATACTTCCTCCTTATTGCATTACAAACACAGAGTTAAATCGTATTTATTCTGCTACTAAAAAAGCATTAGATTTATAATACTATCCTTATTTTTGCCTCATGCAAAACATTGTAATTACAGGAATCGGAAGTATCTCAGCATTAGGAAATAATACTACTGAAATATGGAGAAACTATCAAAACAATACTTCTTTGATAAGTGACTGCTGCTTGAACAATGGTGATGTAAAAGTTGGGAAACTAAATACTGATTCAGAACTTCTCATAAAAGCATTACGCAAAGAAAAAATTGCTTTCAGGAAGTTAGACAAAAGCGTTATTATGAGTATGCTTACTAGCCGAAAAGCAGCAGCACAAGCAGGCTGGAATACTTTTGAAGAAGTAGGAATAAATATTGGTTCGTCAAGAGGTGCCACAACCTTATTTGAGAAATATCATAAACACTATCTGCAAACAGAGAAACGATTAAGTCCACTTAGTTCCCCAACTACAACACTAGGAAATATCTCATCATGGGTAGCCATGGATTTAGGAAGTAAAGGCGCTACACTATCCCACTCTATTACTTGTAGTACAGCATTGCATAGTATCTTAAATGCTTGTGTTTGGATTAAAAGTGGCATGGCAAATAAATTCTTAGCTGGAGGTGCTGAAGCTCCCTTAACTGATTTTACTATTGCACAAATGCAAGCTTTAGGAATTTACAGTAAAACTACTGGACAATGGCCTTGTAATCCCCTAGCAAAAGACAAAACTGAAAACAGCATGATTCTTGGAGAAGGATCAACAGTTTTTGCATTAGAAGCAAATAAAAAACAACCTGCATTAGCTAAGATTATAGGAATAGGTTATGCTACTGAAATGATAGCACATAACGCTTCCCTTTCGAGTAATGCCGAGTGCATACAAAATAGTATGAAAATGGCTTTAAAAGATGCTGAAATAGAAAGTGTAGACAGCATTATAATGCATGCTCCAGGAACAACACAAGGAGATAATGCAGAACTAAATGCAATAGAGAAAGTATTTAAAAACGATACTCCACACCTTACAATTAACAAGCATTTATGCGGACATACACTAGGAAACTCTGGAGCATTAAGTTTAGAAATGGCTGTACTTATGATTCAGAATAAAGAGGCAATTAATATCCCTTACGAAAACAGTATACAAACAAAAAAAACAACACCAAATACCATTTTAGTTAATGCAGTTGGTTTTGGAGGAAATGCTGTTAGCATTATCATTTCAAAACCATAAATTAAATTAAATTTGTAAAAAATATCAGAAATATGAACACTACTTGGACTACTGAAGAAATACTAGAAATTTACAACAAACCATTAATGGAGTTGATGTATGAAGCTGCACAGACACATAGACTAAACCATAACCCTTTAGAGGTACAAGTAAGTACTTTACTTTCTATTAAAACAGGAGGATGTAGTGAAGATTGTGGATACTGCCCTCAAGCTGCAAGATATGCTACAGATGTAGAAAGTGAAGCACTAATGAGTGTAAGCCAAGTAAAGGCACAAGCATTAAAAGCAAAATCAAATGGGTCCTCTCGTTTATGTATGGGGGCTGCTTGGCGTAATATAAAAGATAATAAAGATTTTGACCAAGTTTTAGAAATGGTGAAAACTGTAAATGGCTTAGACATGGAAGTATGTTGTACTTTGGGAATGATGACTGAAAGCCAAGCGCAAAGATTAGCAGATGCAGGACTTTATGCTTACAACCATAACCTAGACACCTCTGAAGATCATTATGAAGAAATCATCTCTACAAGAGGCTATGATGACAGATTAAAAACTATAGAAAATGCTAATAAAGCAGGAATTTCAGTATGTTCTGGAGGGATTATTGGAATGGGAGAATCAGCAGAGGATAGAGCTGGAATGCTAGTAACTCTTGCAAATATGAACCCTCAACCTAAATCCGTACCTATTAATGCTCTAGTTGCAGTAGAAGGAACTCCTTTAGAAGACCAAAAAAATGTTCCAATCTGGGATATGGTGCGTATGGTTGCAACAACAAGAATTGTAATGCCAAAAGCTGTAGTACGTTTATCAGCAGGAAGAACAGATATGAGTGATGAAGGGCAAGCGCTTTGTTTCTTAGCTGGAGCTTCTTCTATTTTCTCTGGAGAAAAATTACTAACTACTCCTAACCCTGATGTTAATAGCGATAAAGAATTATTTGATATTTTAGGACTTTCATCAAAAGCACCTTTTGTAGATGGCGAGCAACCTGAAACTAAAGAGACTTCTAGAGAATGTTTATCTACTAAAGGAAACATAAAATGGAGCAGACCTGACCATAAAATTGAAAGAAACGAAAAGGCAAAAGCTAAAGCTAAAGAGTTAAGAGGTTAAATGAAAGGACTCAAAAGTGTTGTTTATTTTATTGATGATGTTAAAGGGGCTGGGGATTGGTTAGAAAGAATTTTCAAAATTAAACCCTTCCACACTGAAGAAAGATTTGTTGGATTTATGATAAATGACTTTGAAATTAGTTTTCATCAAGCAGATAATAAAAATGAAAACATTATTGGCAATCAGGTCTCTTACTGGGAAGTAGAAAACCTAGAAGATTTTAAATCAACACTATTAAATTCTGGATGTAGTATCTATAGAAACACAATATATTTCGGTGAAAACGAATCTATTTGCCAAATTAAAACTCCCTTTGGATTTATTATTGGGCTAAAAGAAAATTAACCTAACTTCTCATTATTCTGATGCCTATTAGCATCACGCTCTGTTTTTAGAACCATCTTTTTATCAAATGCTTTTTGCAAATCCGTTCCCGTTTGGTTTGCCAAACAAAGAAGGACAAATAAAACATCAGAAAGTTCTTCTCCTAAGTCTGAATGATCACTTTCTTTAAAAGATTGTTCTCCATATTTACGAGAAATAATACGAGCCACTTCTCCTACTTCTTCAGTAAGTACTGCCATATTGGTAAGCTCATTAAAATAACGAACACCGTATTTTTTAATCCAGTCATCAACTTGCTTTTGTAATTCAGAAATTGGCATTATTCTTTATTTTTTGAAAAATTATAAACTTGTCTTCTATGTCTTAAAACATGTACAATAGCATGCTCTATCAATTGCTCAAAATCATAGCTTGCTCCCCAACTTACTTCATATTTCCACTGAGCTATCTCATCATTACTCTTTTCAGAAAAACTATTAAATATTTCTTCTGTAAAAGCTAACATCTTTCTTAGCTCCAAAACCCCTTTATTAGGAGTATCTATCGTTTCATTGTATCTATACCACTCTATACCCCTAACAGAGTTTAAATAGTTTGCATATATATATCCTGAATAAAGAACATGAGAAGTAATTGTTTGTATTGATTTACAATCAGCATCTTCTGTTTTTTTATCAGACACTTTTTCAAAAACAACTTGAGAAAGAGTATTCAAAACATCAATATACTCCTCAACAGCTTTAGTATATTCCTGAAATAAAACAAGTAATATTCTATTCTTCATTTACTCTTTATTTTTAGTATCTATTATTATCGTAACAGGGCCATCATTTACCAAAGAGACTTGCATATCAGCACCAAATTCTCCTGACTGTACCTGCTTAGTAATAGCTAGTGATAAATCTTCCTTAAATTGTTCATATAAAGGAATAGCTTGTTCTGGCCTTGCAGCTTTTATATAAGAAGGTCTGTTTCCTTTTTTTGTTTTAGCGTGTAGTGTAAATTGGCTTACTACAATCACCTCAGCATTCACCTCAACAATTGATTTGTTCATCACACCATTTTCATCTGAAAAAATTCGGAGCTGAGCAATTTTATTAGCCAACCATAATGCATCCTCCTTCCCATCTTCAATTTCAATTCCCAAAAGGATTAATAAGCCACTTTCAATACTGGAAACCTGTTTTTTATTAACTACAACTGCTGCTTCACTTACTCTTTGGATTACTGCTCTCACACTAGTAATTATTAGTTCTGTAATGCTCTTGTTCTTCCTCAAGCATATTTAAATAATTCTTGTACCTGCTTTGTGCAATTTCTCCTTGTTCTAAGGCTGATTTCACAGCACAATTAGGTTCATTCTTGTGAATACAATTATGAAACTTACATGCTGATTTTAACTTGAAGAATTCAGGAAAATAATTTGCGATCTCATTAGGTTCTAAGGCTACTAATCCAAAACCTCTTATCCCTGGAGTGTCAATAATGGAAGCCCCAAAATCTAAGTCGTGTAACTCAGAAAAAGTAGTGGTATGTTGCCCTTGTTTATGCGTATCAGAAACCTCTTTAGTATCAATATGCAAATTAGGCTGTAAATGATTTACCAAAGTAGATTTCCCTACACCTGAATGACCAGAAATCATATTTATTTTTCCTTTCATTAAATCTTTTATCTCTGACAAATCATCATTAATAACAGAAGTAACAAAGCAAGTATAGCCTATCTTTTCATATATATTAAGCAGATTATTTTGTGCTGTTTTCAGTTCATCATTTAATAAATCAACCTTATTAAAAATAAGAACCACCTCAACCCCATAAGCATTTGCAGCTACCAAAAACCTATCAATAAAACCAGTAGTTGTTACAGGGCTATCCATAGTAATCATAAGTAGAGCCTGATCAATATTAGCTGCAATAATATGGGTTTGCTTAGAGAGGTTTACTGATTTTCTAAGGATATGATTTTTCCTGTCATATAGCTTTATAATCATCCACAGTTCAGATTCCTGTTCCACCTCAACCTTATCACCAACTACAATGGGATTAGTACTTTTTATTCCTTGAATACGGAATTTTCCTTTTAAACGACATTGTAGTAAAGCACCATCAGTAGCTTTTACTGTATAGCGTTTTCCTGTAGTTTTTATAACAACTCCTTGCATAAAGGCAAAGATAAAAATAGATATTAGACAATAGATGTTCTAAGATAGAAATCCCCTATAGAGCAGGAAGTATTCAGCAAATATATAATTATCAATTTTTCATATTGCCACATTAATACATTATCTTACTTTTACCTCATGTCAATCAACATCAATAAAGTCAATAAATTTTACGGCAAACAACAAGCTTTAAAGGATGTTTCCTTTTCCTTAAATAAAGGTGAAGTTGTTGGTTTTTTAGGGCCTAATGGAGCTGGAAAATCTACTTTAATGAAGGTTATCTGTTGCTATTTACAGCAAGACTCTGGAAAAGTACAAGTCTGCAATTTAGATACTCAGATAGATACACTTTTAGTAAAATCAAAAATTGGTTATTTACCCGAACATAACCCACTTTATACTGATATGTATATTAAAGAATACTTATCTTTTGTTGGGAAAATTTATAAGATTGAAAATCTTGACAGTCGTATTACTGCTATTATTAAACAAACGGGATTAACTCCTGAGCAAAGTAAAAAGATAGGACAACTTTCTAAAGGATATAAACAAAGAGTTGGCTTAGCAGCAGCTTTAATTCATAACCCTGAAGTTTTAATCTTGGATGAACCTACAACAGGACTAGATCCTAACCAACTAGTAGAAATTCGAAATCTAATAAAAGAAGTAGGAAAAGATAAAACAGTATTACTTTCCACACATATTATGCAAGAAGTAGATAAGATGTGTAACCGAGTAATTATTATCAATAAAGGTAATATTGTTGATGATCAACTTATTTCTAATTACCAGAAAAACAATATTGACTTAGAGGCTCACTTCAGGAAACTAACTTCCTAAGCAAAGCTACCTACTATTTGCTGTACATTATCTGATTTTCCCATAGTATAGAAATGAATACATGGCGCTCCAAAGTCAATCAGTTCCTTAGTTTGTTGTTTTGCCCACTCTACCCCTACTTGGCGTACTGCTTTATTGTCTTTACACTTCAACACCTCATCAACTAAAGGATTTGGCAAGTTCAAATGAAATCTATGAGGCAATACTGAAAGCTGCTTAGCTGTTGAGAGTGGTTTTAAACCTGGTATAATTGGAATATTAATATCATTCTCCCTACATAGTTTTACAAAATCGAAATACTGTTGATTGTCAAAAAACATTTGCGTAACAATATAGTCAGCTCCTGCTGCTACTTTCTTTTTTAAGAAATGAATATCGGACCTCATATTAGGAGCCTCAAAATGTTTTTCAGGATATCCTGCTACTCCAATACAAAAATCAGTAGGTGCTGAGTTTTTCAAATCTTCATCTAAATAGATTCCATTATTCATCTCATTTACTTGCCCTAATAATTCTGAAGCATATTTATGTCCATCTTGCTCAGCAGTAAAATAAGTTTCTGATTTTATAGGATCTCCTCTAAGCACCAATACATTATCAATCCCTAAGAAATCTAAATCAATTAATGCATTCTCCGTTTCTTCCTTACTAAAACCACCACAAATAATATGTGGCACAGTATCTACCTGATATTTATTCATAATTGCAGCACAAATTCCAACGGTACCTGGACGCTTACGTACTGCTCTTCTTTCCAGTAATCCATCTTCTCTTTTCTTATACACAAACTCCTCTCTATGATAAGTTACATCAATAAAAGATGGGTTAAATTCCATAATTGGATCTAAAGAATCATAAATAGATTGTATGCTTGTTCCTTTTAAAGGCGGTAAAATCTCAAATGAGAATAATGTTTTCTTTGCCTGTTTAATATGTTCTGTTACTTTCATAATTTTGTTTTATATATTTGAGCGTAGCCATTTTTCAACCTCTGCAATACTCATATTCTTTCTTTCTGCATAATCTGCAATCTGATCATCCTGTACTTTCCCAACACTAAAATATTTAGCATCACTATGTGCAAAATAATAACCACTTACAGTAGCATTCGGACTCATAGCCATACTCTCTGTTAAACCCACTCCAATGCTATTTTCTGCATCTAAGAGTTTAAAAATTTTCAACTTTTCAGTATGGTCAGGACAAGCTGTATATCCAGGAGCTGGTCTTATCCCTTTATACTCTTCTTTAATTAAATCTTCATTTCCAAAAGTCTCATTGGCAGCATATCCCCAAATTTCTTTTCGTACTTTCTCATGCATATATTCGGTGAGTGCCTCAGCCAATCTATCTGCAAGAGATTTTAATAAGATACTGTTATAATCATCATGCTCCTTATCAAAACGCGCTAATTGTTTCTCAATTTCTAAGCCAGCAGTACATACAAACGCCCCCATATAATCCTGAGTAGTATCCGAAATATAATCTGCTAAACACAAATTATTTTTTGATTTCTTAGCTTGTTGCCTTAAGAAACTAAGAGTCTCTATTGGCTGCCCTCCTTCTGAGAGCTGCACATCATCAGCATATTTTTTTGCTTCCCAAATTCCAATTGTAGCTTTTAAGCTCAACCAATTATTTTTAATAATGTCTTTGAGCATATGCTGTGCATCATTAAATAGCTCAAGCGCTTGTGTTGCATACTCACTATTTTCTAACACTTCAGGATATTTTCCTTTTATTTCCCAAGTAGTAAAAAATGGAGTCCAATCAATATAATCAACTATTGTAGTAATATCAATATCATTAAAGACTTGCACCCCTAATTGCTTAGGGATTGTTATTTCCCCTTTAATATTAAATGCATTTGCTCTTGCAGCAGCTAAGCTTACATACTGTTTTGCTGTTTTCTTATTTAAATAATGTGTACGAACTTGCTCATATTTTTCCTTAGTCTGTTTTACAAACTCATGACTATCCTTAGCTAATATCTTACTACAAACACCAACTGCCTTAGAAGCATCTAACACATGAAAAACAGCATTATTCGTATACTTATCCATCACCTTTACAGCAGTATGCACCTGTGATGTAGTTGCCCCTCCTAACAATAAGGGAGTATCAAAATTTTGTCTTTGCATTTCACTTGCCACATGAATCATCTCATCTAAAGATGGTGTGATTAACCCACTTAAACCAATAATATCAACTTGATGTTTTTTGGCTTCATCTAATATTTTTTGAGCTGGAACCATAACACCCAAATCAATAATTTCGAAATTATTACACGCTAAAACTACAGCAACAATATTTTTTCCAATATCATGTACATCTCCTTTTACTGTGGCCAATAATATTTTTCCTGCATTAGAACGCTCCGATTTTTGCTGTTCAATATAAGGAGTAAGGTGTGCAACTGATTTTTTCATTACCCTAGCACTTTTCACTACTTGCGGCAAAAACATCTTTCCTGAACCAAATAAATCTCCAACCACACTCATCCCATCCATTAACGGGCCTTCAATTACATCTAAAGGATTCTTAGCTTTTAAACGTGCTTCTTCAGTATCCTCATCTATAAAAGCGACAATTCCTTTTATTAAAGCATGCTTTAAGCGTTCTTCAACAGCTTGATTTCTCCAAGTTAAATCTTCTTCTCTTTTCTTTCCTTCTCCCTTTACCCTTTCAGCAATCTCTAATAATCTTTCTGTTGCTCCAACATCAGTGTTTAGTAATACGTCTTCAACAGCTTTTAATAGTTTCTTTGGAATATCAGCATATACCTCTATCATACCTGCATTTACAATTCCCATATCCATACCGTTATTAATAGCATGATAAAGAAAAGCAGTATGCATAGCCTCACGAACAATATTATTTCCTCTAAAAGAGAATGAAACATTACTAACCCCTCCACTCACTTTAGCATGAGGAAGATTTTCTTTTATCCATTTGCTAGCACTTAAGAAATCTACTGCATAATTATTGTGCTCTTCAATTCCTGTTGCAACTGTTAAGATATTAGGGTCAAATATAATATCCTGAGCAGGGAAGCCAACCGTATCAACCAAAATACGATATGCTCTTTCACAAATTCTAATTTTATCTTCATAATTTACAGCTTGTCCTTGTTCATCAAAAGCCATAACTACTACAGCTGCACCATACTTTAGTATTGTTCTTGCTTGCTCAATAAATTGTGCTTCACCTTCCTTTAGAGATATTGAATTTACAATTCCCTTGCCTTGTATACACTTTAATCCTGCTTCAATTATTTCCCATTTTGAAGAGTCAATCATAATTGGAACCTTTGAAATATCAGGGTCAGAAGCAATTAAATTCAGGAAATGAGTCATTGTCTCTACTCCATCAATTAATCCATCATCCATATTTACATCAATAACCTGAGCCCCACCATCTACTTGCTGTAAGGCTACTGAAAGTGCCTCTTCAAAATTCCCTTCAGTTATCAACCTCCTAAACTTAATAGAACCCATAACATTAGTACGCTCACCAATATTTACAAAGTTACTTTCTGGAGCAACAGTTACAGCCTCCAGGCCACTTAAGCGCATTTGCTGTTGGAGTTCTGGCTTTACTCTTGAATTGTATAATTGTGCTAAACGAGCAAACTCTGCAATATGATCAGGAGTTGTTCCACAACAACCTCCAACAATATTTACTAGTCCATCTTTCATAAAATCCTCAAGCTGCTTGCCCATAGCCTTAGGGCTTTCATCATACGCTCCCATTTCATTTGGCAAACCAGCATTTGGATATGCACTTACATAAAAAGGAGCTTTTGTAGCCAACTCTTGCACATAAGGTCGCATAGCTTTTGTTCCTAAAGCACAGTTAAAACCTACACTTAATAAAGGTATATGCGCAATAGAATTTAAAAATGCCTCAGCAGTTTGTCCTGAAAGTGTTCTTCCGCTTTCATCAGTTATTGTTCCAGAAACCATGATAGGAATTCTAATTCCTTTTGACTCAAAAACTTCTTCAATAGCAAATAAAGCAGCCTTACAGTTAAGGGTATCAAATACTGTTTCTACTAATAATAAATCTGCACCTCCATCTATTAAAGCCTTTATTTGCTCAGTATATGCATCCTTTAAAATATCAAATGTAATATGCCTGAATGCTGGATTTTCTACATCTGGAGATATAGATGCAGTACGATTTGTAGGACCTATAGACCCAGCTACAAACCTTGGTTTATCAGCCGTTGAGCAAGCTACAGCAACCTCTTTTGCAATTTTTGCAGACTGAAAATTAATATCATATACTACCGATTCTAAATTATAATCCGCCTGAGCAATTGTAGTTCCACTAAAAGTATTGGTTTCGATAATATCTGCTCCAGCATCTAAATATTCCTTATGTATTGCTTTAATGATATCGGGCCTAGTAACCGAAAGCAAATCATTATTTCCTTTCAAATCGCAAGAATGATTCTTAAATCTTTCTCCTCTAAAATCTTCTTCTGAAAGATTATATCTTTGAATCATAGTCCCCATTGCTCCATCAAGCACAAGGATTCTTTTAAGTAATAGTTGTTCTATTTTAGGTCTCATAATAATAAGACTTAACAAAAAAGATAGGTTGGGGAAATTTATGTGTTCCGCTCATCTTCCTCCATTTTGGAGTGGGATTTGGCACCTTGCATTTCAAGGTTGCCAAGACATCATAGGGCCCATCCCTCCGTCTTTCTTGATAAGTATGGCACAAATAAAAACAAAAAAAATAAAAAAGAACAACATTTTTAAAAAATTTTATAAGTTTGCCGACCTAAGTGGATAGATTTGGCCTATTGCAACCACTAAAAAAAATGCTAAAACAGTATCCTTTTAGTGCATTTTCGCCAAATCTTCCTATAAATAATTGTTAATTTAAAATTTAAGAAGATGTCATATTATTTCACATCAGAGTCCGTATCAGAAGGACACCCAGATAAAGTAGCCGATCAAATTTCGGATGCACTTTTAGATAATTTTTTAGCTCAAGATCCTAACTCAAAAGTAGCTTGTGAAACACTAGTAACTACAGGACTTACTGTACTAAGTGGTGAAGTAAAAACTCAAGGTTATGTAGATGTACAAAAAGTAGCTCGTGAGGTTATCCGTAAAATTGGATATGTAAAATCTGAATACCAATTTGATGCCGATAGTTGTGGTGTTATTTCTGCAATACACGAACAATCAGCAGATATCAGACAAGGAGTTGTTGAAGGAGAAGGTTTAAATAAAGAACAAGGAGCAGGAGACCAAGGAATGATGTTTGGTTATGCTACAAACGAAACTGAAAATCTAATGCCTTTAGCCTTAGATATATCTCATAAGATATTAATTGAGTTAGCTGCAATTCGTAAAGCTGGAGCTGAGATGACTTACTTACGTCCTGATTCAAAATCGCAAGTAACTTTAGAGTATAACGATGACCATACTCCTAAACGAATTACTGATATTGTAGTATCTACTCAGCATGATGATTTTGCAGATGAAGCACCTATGCAAAAACAAATTGAAGCAGATGTTAGAAACATCTTAATACCAAGAATTAAAGCGCAATTATCTGCTGAAAACGCTGCTTTATTTGGAAGCGAAAAATACCACGTAAATCCTACAGGAAAATTTGTAATTGGAGGACCACATGGTGACACAGGACTTACAGGAAGAAAAATTATTGTTGATACTTACGGAGGTAAAGGAGCTCATGGAGGAGGAGCTTTTTCAGGAAAAGACCCATCAAAAGTTGACAGGTCGGCTGCTTATGCAACAAGACATATTGCTAAAAATTTAGTAGCAGCAGGTATTGCTGACAGATTATTAGTACAGGTGAGTTATGCTATTGGTGTTGCTGAACCTATGGGAATATTTGTTGATAGCTACGGTACAGCAAAAGTAAATATGACTGATGGTGAAATAGCTGAAACTGTTAAAAACATGCCTTGTTTCAACCTAAAACCAGCTTCAATTATCAGCAGGTTAAAATTAAAAACTCCTATTTACTCTGAGACTGCTGCTTATGGACATATGGGAAGAAAATCTGAAAACAAAACAGTAAATTTCCTTATTAATGGAAAAAATCAAGATATTGAAGTAGAAACTTTTACTTGGGAAAAACTAGATTGTCAAGAGGAAGTTAAAGCTGCATTTAGCTTGTAATATATTAAATTTCAGTTAATCTACATTATAAAAAAGGGAACTAATTAGCTCCCTTTTTTATATAAAGTATTTTTCTCATTTGTAAAAAACACATCACACCCTATAAGCGGTGTTACTAGTTTTCCCATTTTATTCTATTTCTTAATTAATTCTCCTTCTTCTGTTCTTAATCGCTCCCCAGAATGAACATACCAATGAAGATGTTTATTTGATTGATAGCTTCCAATATTTGAAGATATTCTACAGCCACCATATTCTTCCTCAAGCTTACTTGTTACAAACCTAATAGCTTCAAAAAAATCATAATTAAGCTCATTATCATTTGAATAGTTTGAAAGAGATTCAATATGCTTCTTAGGTATTATGACAATATGCTGTTCAAAATAAGGATTAGTATGATGAAATGCAATTACTCTTTCTGTTTCAAAAACTACATCTACCTTAACCTTTCCTGAAATTATTTGAGTGCAATAAAAATCTTTCATTATTTGTTTTCTTCAAAACTACAAAAAATAAAATTTAGCATAAAAAAAGCCCACCAAATTGGTGGGCTTTAAGTCTAATATCTCAGTACTAAAATCTAAAAAACATTTAAAACGAGATCCTTCACTTTCATTCAGGATGACAAATGTTTTTTTATATATGTATCACCTCATCATAAGCATCAGCAACTGCTTCCATTACCGCTTCACTCATTGTTGGATGAGGGTGAACAGCTTTTAACACTTCATGTCCTGTAGTTTCTAATTTACGAGCAACAACTGCTTCAGCAATCATTTCTGTAACATTGTATCCTATCATATGGCAACCTAACCACTCACCATATTTAGCATCAAAAATAACTTTTACAAAACCATCTTTATGTCCTGCAGCAGACGCTTTACCTGATGCAGTAAAAGGGAATTTCCCTACTTTAATTTCATAACCTGCTTCTTTAGCAGCAGCTTCAGTCATACCAACAGATGCAATCTCTGGGCTAGCATAAGTACATCCAGGAATATTTCCATAGTCAATTGGCTCAGGGTTATGTCCTGCAATTTTTTCAACACAAGTAATTCCTTCTGCAGAAGCAACGTGTGCTAATGCTTGAGTTGGCAACACATCACCAATAGCATAATAACCAGGAACATTAGTATTATAGTAATCATCAACTAAAATTCTACCTCTATCTGTTTTAATTCCTACTTCTTCCAAACCAATATTTTCAATATTAGCAGCAATACCAACAGCTGAAAGCACTACATCACACTCAATAGTTTCTTCACCTTTTTTAGTTTTAACCAATACTTTACATCCAGTACCTGAAGTATCTACTTTTTCAACTGAAGAATTAGTCATTACTTTAATTCCAGATTTTTTGAATGATCTTTGTAATTGTTTTGACACATCAACATCCTCAACAGGAACAATATTTGGCATAAACTCAACAACAGTTACCTCAACACCCATTGCATTATAGAAATATGCAAACTCAACACCAATAGCTCCTGATCCAACAATCACCATCTTTTTAGGAGGAGTAGGTAAAGTAAGTGCCTCGCGGTATCCTATTACTTTTTTACCATCTTGTGATAAATTAGGCAACTCTCTTGAGCGAGCTCCAGTAGCAATAATAATATGCTTTCCAGTATAATCAGTAGTTTTACCATCAGCAGTAACAGCAACAGTATTTCCTGCTTTTACTTTTCCAAAACCGCTAATAACATCAACTTTATTCTTTTTTAATAAGTATGCAATCCCCTTACTCATTCCATCAGCAACATCTCTACTTCTTTTAATGATTGAAGGAAAATCAGCATTTGCATCTTTTACAGTAATTCCAAAATCCTCAGCATGATTAATGTATTCAAAAACCTGAGCACTTTTTAATAATGCTTTGGTAGGAATACATCCCCAATTCAGGCAAATACCTCCTAAGTTTTCTTTCTCAATAACTGCAGTTTTTAGGCCTAATTGTGAAGCACGGATAGCTGTTACATAACCTCCAGGTCCACTACCTAATACAATAACATCATAGTTCATTTTACTATTTTTTTAAGTTCTTATTTAAGAATGCAATATTAGATAAAACATCTTAAATTAAGCTAGGATACGCACAAATTTTTAAAAGATAGCTCCTATCAGAAAAGGAAGTTTTTGCCTAAGGCTACATCTAGTACATAAATCTCAATTACTATAATCTAAAAAACTATCTTTGCTTCCTTTACTACAAGCAATGATACAATACAATATATCTTATTCAAATCCGCACAGACACTATGTTGATTTTGAATTAAACGCCTCTACTAATGGAGCAAAAAGCATGCAGTTTCAACTTTCGGCCTGGCGTCCTGGTCGATATGAGCTTGCTAATTTTTCTCAAAACATACAAAAATGGGCTGCTTTTGATGAAAATAACAATCCCCTTTCTTTTAATAAAATAACAAAAGATTTATGGGAAGTTACAACTGAAGGGGCAATGGAAGTAACAATTGTATACAATTTTTATGCCAACCAATTAGATGCAGGAGCTTGTTATTTAGACGAGCACCAACTCTATTTAAACCCTGTACATTGTATGTTTTATATTGTGGACAGAATGGAAGAAGATTACAAGATAAATCTTGAACTTCCTAAAGACTATGAAATTGCATCAGCTATGCAACAAGAAGGAAATACCTTGCATATAAAAGGATATGATGCACTTGCAGAATCTCCAATAATATGTTCCAATAGTTTACAACACGATACTTATGAAGTTGAAGGAATTACCTTCCACCTATGGTTTCAAGGACCATGTACTCCTAATTGGGAAAAACTTAAGAACGATTTTTCAGCTTTTAGTAAAAGTCAAATAAAATACTTTGGAGGCTTCCCTACTAGCTCCTATCATTTCTTTTTCCAGATTACACCTTACAGGGCGTACCATGGAGTAGAACATACTGACAATACTGTTGTTTTACTAGGGCCTGGAGATAAAATTATGGATAAACATTATGATGATTTACTTGGAGTAAGCTCACATGAACTTTATCATACTTGGAATATAAAAGCAATTAGACCAGTAGAAATGTATCCTTACAATTATACTAAGGAAAATTATTTTAAAACAGGATTTGTTGCCGAAGGTGTCACTACCTATATGGGTGATATGATGCTATACAACTCAGGAGTTTTTAACTGGGAAGAATTTGCAAAAACACAGAATCAAAACTTAGAACGTCACCTTACTAACTACGGCCGTTTTAATCTTTCAGTTGCCGATAGTGGCTTTGACAATTGGTTAGATGGTTATAAACTAGGAGCTCCTGACAGAAAGACCTCTATTTATCCTGATGCTGCTCTTTGCATGCTAATGATTGACCTAGAAACTATCAGAAATACTGAAGGACAAGAAAGTTTACATACTGTAATGCGAGAGTTATATCATGATTTTGCAAAACAAAACAAAGGCTATACTGAAGATGATTTCCGTAATATCTGTGTAAAACACGGAGGACTAAAAGTTGCAGAAATTTTTGAAGATCATATCTACGGTACTGAGAACTATATTCCAACACTTACAGCAGCATTAACAACTGTTGGTTTAACATTAAAAGAGAAAAAAAATAAATCCTTAACTGCTCAATATTTTGGTTTTGTAGCTGCAAAAGAAAATGGAAAAATCATCATCAAGAAAGTAGAACCTCACTCAATTACTGACAAGCATGCTATTGCCCCTGAAAATGAGATTACAAAAATAAACGGAAAAGCTATTGAAGGAAAGCTTAATGACATTTTAAAGAATTGCGAAAAAGAAGTTGTTTTTACTATTAAGAAAAAGTTTTCTGAAAAAGATATTACTTTAAAAATTGGGAATCATTACCAATTATTAGAACTTATAAAGTTAGATAATATAACTGAAGAGCAACTTATTTTAAGAAAAGTTTGGAGCAACAATTAACATGGAAGATATAAAACTACACGATAAAACCTTTGAAATTTATATTCAAAATACAGAGATAGCAGACATTATAACTGCTATCTCTAAAGAAATAAATGCAACTGCTATTGAACGCCCTCTTTTTATTGCTGTACTTAATGGTTCATTTTTATTTGCAGCAGATTTAATGCGTAAAATCACATTAAAAGATGCCGAAATTTCTTTTGTAAAACTATCATCTTACCAAGGTACTGAAAGTACAGGAAAAGTAAATGAACTTATAGGAATCAATCAAGATATAAAAGGACGAAATATTATTCTTATTGAAGATATTATTGACACAGGAAATACCTTAGCAAAGGCAATTGATATCTTTAAAAATAAAGAAATTGCAAGCTTAAGAACAGCAACACTACTTTATAAACCAGATGCCTTTAAACATAAAATCCCTATTGAATATATTGGAAAATCTATTCCTAATGATTTTGTTATTGGATATGGCTTGGATTATGACGAAATTGGCCGTACTTTGCCACATATTTATAAACTGAAAAAATAAAAACACTTAACAATGTTAAATCTAGTATTATTTGGCCCTCCTGGTGCCGGAAAAGGAACACAATCTAACCTATTAATTGAGAAATACAATCTAGTACATTTATCAACTGGAGATATCTTGAGAGGAGAAATTGCTGCAGGTACTGCTTTAGGATTAGAAGCAAAAGAATTAATGGATAAAGGAGACTTAGTTCCTGATGCCGTAGTAATAGGAATGATATCATCTAAATTAGATAATAACCCTGAGGCTAATGGTTTTATTTTTGATGGTTTTCCAAGAACAGCTGCCCAAGCAGAAGCCTTAGATACTTTATTAACAGATAAAGGAACTGCAATATCAAGAATGTTATCCTTAAAAGTTGAAGATGCTGAACTTATAAAAAGACTTTTAGAAAGAGGTAAAGATTCAGGACGTGCAGATGACCAAAACGAAAGTATTATTGCAAATAGAATTAACGAGTACAATACAAAAACTGCACCACTAAAGGCATTTTATGATGCTCAAAATAAGTTAAGCGAAATAGAAGGTGTTGGTTCTATTACTGATATTGCTTTACGACTTAACGCTGTTATTAGCACCCTATAAATGAGAGTTAGAAATTCCAACTTTGTTGATTATGTGAAAATCTTTTGCCGTTCAGGTAGAGGAGGCTCTGGGTCTGCACATTTTTTAAGGGATAAAACAACTAGTAAAGGAGGACCCGACGGAGGTGACGGAGGTAATGGAGGGCATATTATCATCAGAGGTAATAAGCAAATGTGGACCCTATTACACTTAAAATATAAAAAACACATTTTTGGCGACCATGGTGGAGATGGAGGGGGAAATCATAGGCACGGTAAAGATGGAATAAGCAGATTTATTGATGTGCCTTTAGGGACTATTGGTAAAGATGCTGAGACAGGAGAAGTCCTTTTTGAGATCACAGAGGACGGTGAAGAACATATTATAGTTGAAGGAGGAATGGGAGGTAGAGGAAATTCTCATTTCAAATCATCAACTAACCAATCACCAAGATATTCTCAACCTGGAATTGATGTAACCGAAGGCTGGTTTATTTTAGAACTTAAAGTATTAGCCGATATTGGTTTAGTAGGATTCCCTAATGCAGGAAAATCAACACTATTATCAGTAGTATCAGCAGCAAAACCTGAAATTGCGAATTATCCTTTTACTACCTTAGTTCCAAATTTAGGAATTGTGGCTTATCGTGATCATAAATCCTTTGTTATGGCTGATATTCCAGGTATTATTGAGGGTGCTGCTGAAGGAAAAGGACTAGGACTACGCTTCTTACGTCATATTGAACGTAACTCTACCCTATTATTTTTAGTTCCTGCCGATGCTGATGATATTGCAAAAGAATATGAGGTATTACTTGGAGAACTACAAAAATATAATCCTGAATTATTAGATAAAGACAGAATACTCGCAATTAGTAAATCTGATATGTTAGATGATGAACTAAAAGCTGAAATACAAGAGGAACTACCAAGTGATATCCCTTCATTATTTATCTCTTCGGTAGCAAACCAAGGGCTTACTGAACTTAAAGATTTAATCTGGAAAAAGTTGAATGAATAATGGAGACACTCAATTCCATAGACATTTATCTTTTTAGACTATTAAATGCTAGTGGTTTTGAGGCTATGGATCCTATTATGAGCTTAATAAGTGGCACCCTTACTTGGATTCCTCTCTATTTGCTCCTACTCTATTTACTGTACAAAAAAAATAAAAAACAAATCCTCTGGACCCTTTTATCTTTAGGAGTACTTGTTTTCCTTGCAGATTTTGGAAGTGTACACTTCTTCAAAAATGTTTTTGAACGCTTACGTCCCTGCCATCAACTCGAAGGAATAAGAGTAGTAGGGAATTGTGGTGGCTTATATAGTTTTGTGTCCTCTCATGCCTCCAATGTATTTGCTATTGCTTTTTTTATGGGTCTAGTATTCAGAAATATTTGGGGCTTTATACATCTGTTTTCATGGGCTGTATTAGTTGGCTTTAGTCGAATCTATCTAGGGGTACATTTTCCATTTGACATCTTAGGAGGTATGTTTTGGGGTTTAACTGCAAGTCTAATTGCCTATCAAGTTTATAAAATAAAAATAAAATGAAACAGTTTGATAGTGTTTGGATAGTCTGGTTAGTATTAGTTGCTATTTGGAATTTTGGCTGGCCAAGTGTTCCTCCTATTGCAGATGTTTTAGTAGCCGCAGCGCTTTCAATTTTAGCATATCAGTATAAAAATTTAAAACAATGAAGAAAATAATAATTATTGCATTACTCTTTAGCACTTTTGTTGCTGAAGCTCAAAAGCAAGAACAAGCTAAACTTGTTGTAGGAATAGTAGTAGATCAAATGCGATACGATTACATCTATCGTTTCTGGGATGATTTTGGAAAGGATGGTTTTAAGCGTTTAGTAGATGAAGGTCATTTTTTTAGAAATGCACAATTTGGCTATGTTCCTACTTATACTGGTCCTGGTCATGCTTCTATTTTTACGGGAACTACTCCTGCTGTTCATGGTATTATTGCAAACGATTGGTACGATAAAAATTCTGGAGATTATATCTACTGTGCTGGAGATGGAGATATGCATACCGTTTGCAATTGTGAACAAAAAAATGTAGACATACAATCTGCTGATGGAAAGATGTCTCCACATCATATGCTAACCACTACATTTTCGGATGAACTAAAGCTTTTTAATGAAAACAGTAAAGTATTTGGAGTGTCTCTAAAAGATAGAGGAGCTATACTTCCTGCAGGTCATACTGCAAATGGAGCCTATTGGATGGATAGTGATGGAAAATGGATTAGCTCTACTTTTTACATGGAAGCTCTTCCTGATTATATTCAAGAAATAAATGATAATAACACTACACAAAATTACTTAAAAGGAAATTGGGAATCTAAAGGAAAGTTCTCTCATAATCTAGACACTTTATTTTCTCAGAAAGGAGGAGCTATTATTAAAAAAACACCTTTTGGAAATAGCATCTTAAAGGATTTAGCTATTGAAATTCTTAAAAAAGAAAAACTAGGAAAAGGAGAACACACAGATATTTTAACCATTAGTTTTTCATCTACCGATTATATTGGACATCAATACGGACCTCATGCCCCTGAGATAAAAGATACTTATTTAAGACTTGACAAAGACATAGAAAAGATATTAAAGGTGATTGATAGCAAAGTAGGATTTGAAAATGCAGTAGTATTTATTACTGCTGATCACGGTGTAGTTTCAGAACCTCACAAGCTTTTAGAAAGAAATATTCCTGCAGGATATTTTAATGGAGCTATTATGAAAACCGAATTACTAACACACCTAAATACAATGTATGGGGAAGAAGAATGGATAAAGAACTATTCTAACAACCATTTATTTTTAAATCATGATTTAATTGCAGATAAGAAAATTGACATTGAAGAAATTCAAAGAAATTGTGCTCAATTCCTTTTAAAATATGAATGGGTAAAAAATACTTATACTGCTACACAATTAAATGAAAATGAATATCAAAATTCATTTCATTCCTTAATTCAAAGAGGGTTTAATCAAAAACGATCAGGAGATGTTATTGTGAGCCTACAAACAGGATGGCTATCATCTTACTGGGAAAAAGGAGGAACAACACACGGATCTTCTTACTCATACGATACCCATGTTCCTTTAATATTTTGGGGAGGAAATATTCCACAAGGACAAACGGATAGAAAGGTAAACATTCGTGATATTGCCCCAACTATTTCTACCATTTTAGGAATCTCATACCCTAATGGATGTACTGGAAACCCTTTGCCAGAAGTAACCCAGTGAAAGAGATAATCTCATCTAATTATTCTATTTGGATTGGAACAGACTCCCTTTCCAAATTAGCTATTTCTAAATACTCGAAAGTTGCAGTATTAGTAGATGAGAATACAAAAAAAGCATGCTTACCCATTCTCCTAAAAGCCAAACCAGAGCTTAATAATGCACTAGTTATAATATTAAAATCTGGTGAAGAAAATAAAAATATTACTAGCTGTAATATTATTTGGGAGGCACTAAGTCAACATAATTTTGATAGAGATTCATTAGTTATTAATTTAGGAGGTGGAGTTATTGGCGATATGGGTGGCTTTGCCGCTAGCACCTACAAAAGAGGTGTTTCATTCATCCAAATCCCAACTACTTTACTTGCAATGGTTGATGCTGCTATAGGAGGAAAACTAGGAATCGATTTTAATGGATTAAAAAACCAAATAGGGCTTTTTAATAATCCTAAAACTGTTCTTATCCACCCTACTTTTTTAGAAACCTTAGCAAAAGAACAACTCATTTCAGGATTTGCAGAAGTAATAAAACATTCCCTTATTACTGACAAACACTATTGGAAACAACTCATCACAAGTAATTTTAACAGCTTAAATTGGGAAGAAGTAATTACACATTCAATTAAGATAAAAAATCAAATTACACTAGCAGACCCTAATGAGCAAGGAGAAAGGAAGAAACTTAATTTTGGACATACCTACGGCCATGCAATTGAAAGCTACTACCTAGAAAAAGGAAATCCGATTTTACATGGGGAAGCTATTGCTTTAGGAATAATAGAAGAGATTAAGCTTTCAAAATTAAGCACTCAAGAACGAGAAGAGATTAACAACTTCATTCTTTCTGTATTTAAACTACCTACACTTCCTAAAAAAGAGGAGCTTCTTCTCTTTATGAAAAATGACAAAAAAAATTCTGAAGCTAAAATTAATTTTAGCTTACTAGATGGTATTGGGTCTTGCACATTTAATAATCTATTCTTAGCTGATGAATTATAAGGTATCACATCCTACAAAACAAATAGAGTGTGAAATTAATTTACCTGCATCTAAAAGCATTTCAAACCGTTTATTAATTATCCAAGCTATTTGTGATACGCCTTTTACTATTCACAACCTATCAGATTCTGATGACACTAAGGCATTAAAAAAGGCTCTAACAAATACAGACACCCTAATTGATGTTAGTGCAGCAGGAACTACATTTCGTTTTTTAAGCGCCTACTATGCTGCAAGCACTAAAGAAGATATTACCTTAACAGGTTCGGAGCGTATGAAGTCCAGACCTATTAAAGGATTAGTTACAGCCCTTAATTCCTTAGGGGCTAAAATCTCATATCTTGACAAAGAAGGCTTCCCTCCTTTAAAAATAAGCAACTCAACTATAAAAGGGAATATAATTGATATTGATGCCAGCGTTAGCTCTCAGTTTATTTCTGCATTACTCCTTATCGCTCCAACTTTAGTAAACGGTTTGCAAATTAATATTAAAGGTACTATTGTTTCTAAGCCCTATATAGAAATGACGCTTAATTTAATGTCAGAATTTGGGATTGAATACAATTGGACAAATAACAACATACATATTCGCAAGCAAAAATATATTGGAAAAGACTATACTGTTGAGGGGGACTGGTCCGCAGCTTCTTTCTGGTTTGAAATAGCAGCACTTACTAGTCATTGCAACATACAACTAAAAGGTTTGCATACACAGTCAATTCAAGGAGACTCAGCAGCACTTAATCTTTTCACCCCCCTAGGAGTTCATGCTACTTTTAAAAAGGGTATTCTTATCTTAAAAAAAGAAAAAGTAAGTAAACTCCCTAACACAATTAACCTACTAACTACTCCTGACCTTTATCAACCTTTAAAATGCAGCCTAGCAGCCTTAAACTTAACTACAGAAATTACTGGGCTACAAACTTTAAAAGACAAAGAAACAGATAGAGTAGCAGCAGTAAACAATGAGCTTCTAAAATTAGGGGAATCAAACAATATAGACACTTATGAAGACCATAGGATGGCAATGAGCTTTTCTCCCTTGTCTTTAAAATATGGAACGCTAACAATTAATGATATCTCAGTAGTTACAAAATCTTATCCTAACTACTGGGAAGATTTAAAAAAGGCAGGTTTTATAATAAAGCCATCAACTCACTAAGACAATAAATCTCGTGCACAACGCTTTCATTATGTTTTAGCTTAGCAACATTAAAATAGACCCCTTGTATCCCAGCTTTCTCAGCACCTAATACATCAACCTCCAAATCATTCCCTATCATTATGCTTTCTTCAGGTTTTGCTCCTGCTTTAGCTAAGGCATAAGCAAATATCTTAGCATCAGGTTTCCTTACCCCTACTTGTTCTGAGGTAATGATAACATCAAAATACTCAGTCAACTTTGCAACTGCTAACTTAACATGCTGCACCTGATCAAAACCATTAGTAATAATATGAAGTTTATACTTCTTTTGCAGATACTCTAAAAGAGCTATTGAATAAGGAAATAATTCTGTTTTTAATGGAGACTCTGTTATATATGCTAATCCTATTTTCTCTGCTAAAGCAATATCATTTATTCTATACTCTTCTAAAGTTAAAGCAAATCGTTTCCATAATAGTTTTTCTTTTTCAATTTTATTCTCTCGGTATAATGCCCATAATTTATCATTATGCAACTTATATTTTTCAATAAATTTATCAGGAGCATCTACTCCTTTATCAAGAAGTCTAAAATCTGAAACTAACTGAACTAAAGTAATATAGGAGTTCTTTTCAAAATCCCAGAGCGTACCATCTAAATCAAAAAATATATGGTTTATCATTCTTAAAATGCTGAAACAGCAATTGAAAGCACAAGCGACCAACCTACAACAGAAGTAATAAGTATAGGAATTGTTTTTCTTTTTTCAGGAAAGAAACTTAAAGCTAAAAAAGTTCCAATAGGAATAGATAAAAATATGGGAGTTAAGAATGCAATACCAAACAGTCCATATTTTCTGGCGGTTTTTATTACAATGGCCTTTTTTACACTTCTTTTCTTTTTCTTATTGCTTTTCCTTTTATTTATAAAATCGGTTATCCTACTACTAAAAAAAGAAAATACAAATACTCCAATTACACCACCAATAGCAGAAAATAATAATGTCTGAAGAAAAGTAAAGTCATACTTTAATACAGAAAGCGGAATAGCAAGCATAAACTTTATGCTACTTAAGAATATTACAGCCGCTATTTTAAATATTATTGACATGATTAATACTTACTCTTTATTTTTTGCTAAGTTCCTAAAAAAACAGATACAAAGCTACTTACTCATTTTAAATTCTTACTCACTCAACTTTTTTCCCCAAATGCTAAATCGCCTGCATCTCCTAAACCTGGGACTATATAAGATTGTGAGGTCATTTCTTCATCCTCTGCTCCTACCCATAAACTCCAGTTTTTTACTGGAGCATTTTCTTTAAGATATTGTATCCCTTCCGAACTTGCTATTACTGCTACTACATGTATATGTTTGGGTTCTCCTTTTGAAAGCAAAGCCTCCATAGCCATTACCATAGAATTACCACTTGCTAACATAGGGTCACAAAGTATAACTGTTCTATCTTTTAATCTTGGAGATGCTAGATATTCAATCTTTATTTCAAAATCTCCACCTTTCTTATGTTTACGAAATGCAGAAATAAAACAATTATCAGAACCATCAAAATAATTTAAGAATCCTTGATGCAATGGAAGACCAGCTCTTAATATTGTTGCTAATACAGGCTTTTCTAACAGCATACCCTCTGAAGATATTCCCAAAGGAGTAGTAACATCAATCTCTTTATAATCCATTTCTTTACTTATTTCATAAGCAAAAACCTCTCCTATTCTTTCAATATTTCTTCTGAAACGCATAGCATCCTTCTGAGTATTAACATCTCTTATCTCCCTGATAAAATGATTAAAAATTGAATTCTGTGTTCCTAAATATTTTACTCTCATCTTTTTGTATTTATTGCTCAACCTTAATTATCATATCTTCATAAACATTTCTCCACCCTTTCCAAACTCCAATATCACTAAATGTATCATTATGCCAAATACTTACAAAAGTTCCATTCACTTGTTTTACAGATTCAACAATATCACCAATACTTTTTATTGCACTCTCAACATCTAATTCCATATTAAACCTTAGGGTATTATCAGTTATTGCAAATGGGTATACGGTAATAGGCAATATTTGTTCCATATCTAAATTATAAAATATAAAAGGACTTGCTATACCTGCTCTAAAACCAAGCTCTGACGCATAACCCATAGTAAAATCTTCATTTATTCCTAGTTCAATTAAATTTTTATATGTTTTAGGTAATGATAATTGCAAAAAATGCTGCCTACTAAAAGTTACTGATCTCTTTTGAATATCTTCTAAACGCTTTACTTCTAAATGAAGCTGTTCTTCATTTTTATTAGAACCATAAGAAGGATGTATACCCACAGGAGCAAAATCAGCCAAGCGTTTTACCAAAGTTTGGAGGTTAATATTATTTGGAGATATATTCTTATCATTAACTCCATAATCCCCTAACAATACAAAATAACGCACTAATAAGTTATATTTTTTTTGAAGATTAAGCTGGAAAGAATAAGTATCAAATGGATCTTTTCTCTTCTTAAAAGCTACTGCAATAGCCATATCTATAGCATCTTTATCAAAAGTGAAAAATGATTTTAAAAGAAATGCTACTGAACGCACAAAACCTTTGCCTTTATATAGATAAGCATTATCAATATCAATGGTAGAAATATATTTAAATTCTGGACTTACTATTTTTAAGGAAGGAAACTGCTGTTTTAATTGAGTTATAAAATGCTTTGCCCAAATATTTACAATTGGTAATTGTAAAAAACCATTTCTATATGCTAAGCTTTCTTCAGGCTTATACCTATTATACTTATCTTTAACATGAGGTAAATACTCTTCATACCTACTTACTAAATAAAAGCTTGCAGCAAATAAATCAAAAGGATAAGCAGCCTCATTTATGGCTGTAAAAAAAATTGGTATTCCCTCAAAATTTTTTACAATAATCTCAATTTCATTTATCCCCTTTTCTTCTAGCAATCCATTACTTTCAACAAATAATTCCAAGGGGTCAATACTACTCTTAGAATAATTTAATTTATTCTCTTCTGCAGCAAGGTATACTTCTTTATCTGATGTGTACTCAACTTCAATCCCATATAATTCTTCTAAAATTAATTTAAAGATGTATTGGTGCCTAATAGTTACCTTAGGGATGTAAATTAATAAGCCTTTATTTGCCATGCAACAAATATAAAAAAAAGGACTTATCAAAAATGATAAGCCCTTTAATTATAACTAAATTATTCTTTTACTTATGCAAGCGCATTTACATGCTTAGCTAATTTTGATTTTAAATTAGCAGCTTTGTTTTTATGAATAATATTTCTTTTTGTCAATTTATCCAACATTCCTGCAACTTTAGGAAATAAAGCAACAGCTTCTTTCTTATCAGTTAAGGCACGTAAAGTCCTTACCGCATTTCTTGTAGTTTTATGCTGGTACTTATTCAACAATCTTCTAGTCTCTGATTGTCTAATTCTTTTTATTGCTGACTTATGATTTGCCATAGTTTTAAATTTTTTGTAGCCCGTAGGGGAATCGAACCCCTATTTTACGGATGAAAACCGCATGTCCTAACCGTTAGACGAACGGGCCATAATTATTCTCAAAATTGAGGGTGCAAATTTATACTTTTTTTAAAATCTCACAAAAATTTAATCATTATTTGTTTCAAAGGAAAATTTATAGCCCATTCGCTTAGACGTCTTTATCTTTTGATTGTTACTCATATCTAGTACTTGATGCACTGACACTACTTTTACATCATTAAAATTTGGAGTCTGCAAATCAAAATTTAGAGCAAAAATCATACTTGCATCAATAATTTTTTCAATTTCACTTGTATTTATTTGTTGATTTACAAAATCATTAAACAAAAAACTAAGCTGTTTTTCTCCCTCAACAAAATAATGCTTTTCCTTATTAATAAAAATACGAGCTATTAAATAGCCTGCATCATTCAACCTATTATACTTTAATGAGTCTGAAAGAAAATTATAAACATGAATTACCCCACAAAAAGAGCGTAGTTTATCCTCCTTAATATAATTCGTTTTATGAATAGCATGTGATGCTGGAAAATCAAAAACATTTGAATGCATGTGAAATAGCAATGTATCTCCTGAAAATTTTAATTTTGCTTCAAACTCTCCTTCTGATTCATAAGATATTTGCACATCCTTATCTTCTATTTTACTAGAAACACGCTCAGCCTTCTGCTTTAATACATTCTGAAACTTAGCAAAGTTCTCTTTTGTTACTTTATAGACAGTTTGCTTAGTACAAGCTTTTTCTTTTAAAAGTTCAATAATTTCATCTTCCATACTAAACTAATATGATTTTGCAAATAAAACTCTCTTAGCAGACTTATTTCCGGTAAATAAACAAAGCCCTTCTTCAGCTACAGCACCTAAAGGTATACATCTAATTGTAGCTTTTGTTTCTTTCTTAATTAACTCTTCTGTTTCTGAGGTTCCATCCCAATGAGCATATACAAAACCACCTTCCTCAATATACTTTACAAACTCCTCCTTTGTATCTACAATATAAGATTTTTCTTCTCTAAAATCAACCGCCTTTTTATATAAGTTGTCTTGTATTTGTTCCAATAAGTGCTCTACCTTATTCTCTATATCTACAATTTGATATGTTTCTTTTTCTAAAGTGTCTCTACGAGCAACCTCAACAGTTCCATTCTCTAAATCTCTAGCTCCTAAGGCCAACCTAACTGGAACTCCCTTAAGCTCATATTCAGCAAATTTCCATCCTGGCTTATGCGTATCTCTATTATCAAACTTAACAGTAATTCCCTTTGCTTCTAAGTCCTTCTTTAGTTTTTTAGCTACTTCTGACACTGCTTCAAACTGTTCATCTCCTTTATAGATTGGAACGATAACAACTTGAAACGGCGCTAACTTTGGAGGCAACACTAAACCATTATCATCAGAATGTGTCATTACTAAAGCCCCCATTAAACGTGTTGAAACCCCCCAAGAAGAAGCCCAAACATATTCTTGTTTTCCTTCTTTTGTTGCAAACTTAACATCAAATGCTTTTGCAAAATTCTGCCCTAAAAAATGTGACGTCCCTGCTTGTAGAGCTTTTCCATCTTGCATTAAAGCCTCAATGCAATATGTTTCTTCTGCTCCAGCAAAACGTTCATTTGCTGATTTTAAACCTTGTATTACTGGCATTGCCATGAAATCTTGTGCAAAATCAGCATATACTTTAATCATCTGCTCTGTTTCTTCTATAGCTTCCTTTTTTGTAGCATGAGCGGTATGCCCTTCTTGCCATAAAAACTCAGCAGTCCTTAAAAATAATCTGGTACGCATTTCCCAACGCACTACATTAGCCCATTGATTTACTAATATTGGCAAGTCTCTATAGGACTGTATCCATTTACGATAAGTATCCCAAATAATAGTTTCAGAAGTAGGACGTACAATTAACTCTTCTTCTAATTTTGCTGCTGGATCAACAACAACTCCACTTCCATCCTCAGCATTCTTTAAACGGTAATGTGTAACAACAGCACATTCTTTAGCAAAACCTTCAACATGATCTGCTTCTTTACTTAAATACGATTTTGGTATAAAAAGAGGGAAATAAGCATTCTCATGTCCTGTCTCTTTAAATTTCCTATCTAATTCTGCTTGCATTTTTTCCCAGATAGCATAGCCATAAGGTTTTATCACCATACAGCCTCTTACTCCTGAATTTTCAGCTAAATCAGCTCCCTGTACAATTTCGTTATACCACTGCGAATAATCCTGCTCTCTTGATGTTAGTTTCTTTGCCATTTATTCTTAAAAAAATATAATTTTGTATTGTTATTTTCGTTACTTTTATAGTCTGTACAAAACTAATAAATTAAACGAGCATGGGTTTATCAGTGTCAAACAAAAAAATATTACTATGAAAACTTTATTTCTACCCTTATTATTTCTTGGTTTTTTATCATCATGCATAAGTACTTCACATGTACATTATAGTGATCCTAACTATCTAAATAGCAACAACTTTACCAGCTACCAAGATGCTTACCCTAAAGATATTGAACAAGTTACAACTAACGAAAACACTCCAACTGAAGACTCTTACGAACAGGAAGAATATCAATCAAATGACTACTATGATTACAGTTATTCTTCAAGAATAAGAAGATTCCATAGACCTATGTATTATAGTAATTACTACGGAGGTATATATACTGATTACTACTGGTATAATAATGACCCTTTCTATTGCGGAACAAGTATTTATTATGGTTATAATTGGAACTCTCCTTACTATTCTTATTACAATCATAACCCTTATTGGAATAACTACTACAGCTCTTATTATTACAGCCCTTATTATTATGGAAGTTATTATTCAGGGTATCACTACAACCACTATCATAATAATACCAATCATTATACTATTAGTAGTAATAACTCAAATACTTACTCAACAGGACATAGAGGCTCTTTGTCATCACGAGGAAACATTAGAGGTGTTAAAAACAATACTATTATCCCTAATAGTAATAACAGTAATACGACTCGAAATACCAGTAACACAATAAGAACAACCCCTAAAACAAACAAAACCACTCACACCAAAAGTTCAACACAAAATAGCGCTACAAACAAAACAACTGTTAGAGAAAACATATATAACTACCCTACCAGACCCACAAAAAATAATACCTATAAAAATTCAAGAAGTAACACTGTAAACGAAACACCTGTTAGAGAAAATGCATATAAAGCTCCTACCAAACCTAATAGAGATAATTCAAACTCTTATACCCCTAGAAGTAACAGGAGCAATACTTATACTAAACCAAAAAGCAATAATAGAAGCTCTACCTATAGATCTACAAATAACAATAAGAGTTATTCAGCCCCAAGATCTAACAACTCAAACAGAAGCTCTTCAGGAAGGTCAAATAACAGAAGTACAAAACCAAGAAGAAAATAACATGAAAAAATATTTACTAATCCTTACTACTGTTACACTAAGTACATTTATTACTCAAGCACAAAATGAAATTGATGCTCTAAGATATTCTCAAGATATTCCCTTAGGAAATGCTAGATTCTCAGCAATGGGAGGAGCCTTTGGAGCTTTAGGAGGAAACCTTTCTTCATTAAGCTACAATCCTGCCGGAATAGGAATGTATCAATTTACTGAACTTTCAATTACCCCATCTTTCTCACTAAACAATAACACTTCTTATTTTGCTTCTAACAAAGCAAGTGATTTTAAAGGGAACTTAAACATAAAAAGTTTAGGACTAGTACTTTCTAATATTAAAGATGACTCTGATTGGAAAAGAATTAACTATGCTATTGGGTGGAATCAACTAGCAGATTATAATTACAACACTATTATAAGAGGATGGAATAATACAACATCAATGGCTGACAACATCTTAGCTAAAGCACAAGGCAATAAAATAGATGATTTAAATATATTTCATGCAGGACCTGCTTTTTGGACTGATTTAATTGACCTAGCTAACAATAGTGTTGACACTACTATCACACCAAACTGGTATACTCACGATAATGGATCATATATTTCACATATTAATGGAAGCACTAATAAGTTACAAAGCAAATATCATCAGTCAGCAGGAGGTAAAAATGAGTTTTTCCTAGCATTCGGAGGAAGTTATAAAGAACAACTATATGTAGGAGCTACAATAGGAATGCCTACACTAGAATATTATGAAAAATCTTCCTATAAAGAAAGTAATTTTGAAGATACCATAAATGGACTAAATGCTTTCAATTATGAGGAAGAACTACAATCAAATGGAAATGGAATAAACTTAAAGATTGGAGCTATCCTTAGATTAAGCGAAACTTTTAAAGTTGGTGCAAGCATACACTCTCCAACTTCATACACAATAGAAGAAAGTTATAACAGCAGTATAACTACTCACTTTACTGATCAAACTTACAAAGAAAACTCACCTATTAATAGTTTCGAATACCAGCTAATTACACCTTGGAAAGCTATTTTAAGCGCCTCAACTGTTATTGAAAAGAAAATATTAGTAAGTGCTGACTATGAAATAGTTGATTATTCATTCACTAGAATGCATTCTACCAACTATGATTTTGAAGAAGAAAATACAACTATAAGCAATCTATATACTAAGACTAATAATATTCGTTTAGGTGCTGAAATAAATACAGAACCATTTATTCTACGAGCAGGTTATACAAAATATGGAAGTGCATTTGCCAATAAAGATCTGGGCTCTGAGAACTACAGCTTTGGAATTGGAATTAATAATGGAACTTATTACTTTGATGCAGCCTACGTGCTATCTCAAGGGAAAAGCGAACACCTACTCTATAACCAAACCTTTGTAAACCCTGTTACTATTGAAAGTACTAACCATAACCTTGTTTTCACTTTAGGATTCCGTTATTAATCAACTATTCTTTCAAGTCCTGCTTTTGCTTTTTGATGTATCCCTCTTTCATAGTCAAAATCTGAACGAGACAAACATTCTTCAAAGTAAATAGTTGCTAACTTAAAATCTTTATTCTTTTCATAAATCAGCCCTATTTGTAAGGCTGACATGGGAGCATAATAAGAACTAGAATTAGCTCCTAAATCAGAAGCTTTCTGGTAATGACTAATTATTTCTTTTTCTGCATAGTTAAGCTTTGATTTGATACGTGCTAAACGATACCAGAATTCATCAGAAAAACCAGAATATTCTTTAACTGTAGGTATAGAGTTAATTTCAAGAAGAGCTCTTTTATAATAGCCTCCATCATAAAGCAATCTTGTTTTCAATAGCCCTGGATGAATATAATATTTTTTCCCACTCCCCAAAACAGCATACTTTTGAGCTACTTTATCCTCATCAACAAAAGTCTCTCCTGATAATTTTACTTTTTCAAAATAATTTAATTCATTTTCCCTATCCCCCTTTAAAGAAGCAATCCAAGCTAATTTATGATAAGCTGACTTTATATAATTATCACCCTTAAAATGCTTAAGGAAATAATCAAAATAATACGCTGAATTTTTATAATCTAATTGATATAGATATGACATTCCTAACAAATAATCCAAATAATAAAATGGATATTTACCTAATGTATCAGGCCTATTTTCCAGAACCATTAGAGTGTAATCATTTTCCCCAAGATTGTACGACAACCTTGCTGCAGCAAAATTAAGTAAGTAGTTATTCTTATAGCCCACTCCTATTTTATCCAAATAAGACTGACAAACTAAAGGATTATTAGTGAGGTTTATTTGTAAGAAAGAAACTAAAAACAACACCTCTTCTTTATATAAAATTGCTGTTGAATCATTAAGAACTTGATTTAACTCATTAAGACCCAACTCAATACTTCCTGACAAACCAGCCACATGAAGTATCCAATGGTATTGAGAAGGAACAGCACCAAGTAGGGAATGTAATATTCCTAAACCTTTCTTATTTAGAATAAATTCAGGATACTTTTCTTGGTTTTTTTCAAGTAAATTATAAGCTTTAATAAATTCATAAGCTGCCGTAGTATATTCTTGGAATTTAAGTCTTGAAAAAGCCCACTGCAAATGCAACTCTGCCTGAGCATACAAATAGTATGGAGAACCTTTATCAGCTTCCTTTAACACTTCTAAACGTCCTGATTTTAAAGGCTCATTCTTCTTAAAATAAGAATAATCCTCACCAATTAATATTGTTAAAAAATCAATATAATTTTCCTGCAGAACAATTAACCCATTATTAGAGTTTATAACTTGTTCTTGCTTAATTCTATCTTTAGCAGCATCAAATTCTAAATTCATAATATGAACATAGGACTGTTTCATATTCTCATTCATATTAAATGAAGCAAAAGCTGCTGAGCTTAAAAACAAGAATAATACTGTTATTTTTTTCATTGCATAAAAAAAGGGATTTCAAAAATATGAAATCCCTTTTACATTTAAATCATTTTAGATTAAGCTTCTACTTCTTGCTCTTCAAACATATTAGAATCAACCATAATTCTACCACAGTGTTCACAAACGATCACCTTTTTATGCATTTGAATGTCTAATTGTCTTTGTGGTGGAATTTGACTAAAACATCCTCCACAAGCATCACGCTCTACAGAAACAACAGCTAAACCATTAGCTACTTTTCCTCTAATTCTTTTGTAAGCATTTAATAATCTTTCATCAATTACTTTTTCTGCTTTTTCTGAATCAACTAATAAAGCCGCTTCTTCTTTCTCAGTTTCCTTGATAATCTCATCAAGCTCACTTTGTTTTATTTTTAATTCTTCTTCTTTTTCTGCAATTTGAGCTGTACAAGCATTGATAATTTCAGTTTTATGCAATACGTTTGCTTCATTCTGCAATTTATTCTTCTCAGCAAGTTGTATTTCTAAGTTCTGAAACTCAACTTCCTTAGTCAAAGAAGTAAACTCACGATTATTCTTAATATTTTTCAATTGCTTTTCATACTTCTCAATAGCATCAACAGCTAAAGCGATAGAGTTTTTATTAGCTGCAATTGTATCATTAATTACCGATAATTCTTCATTAAATTTCTCTAATCGAGTATTTAAACCCTCTATTAAATCTTCTAAATCTTGAATTTCTAAAGGCAATTCACCTCTAATAATTCTAATTTTATCCACTTCAGTATCTATTACTTGAAGTTGGTGTAAAGCTTTCAATTTATCTTCAACAGAAGCTGTAGTTTTTTTAGTTGTTTTTGCCATTATAGGTAATTTATCGGATTTGTATTTACTTTTGATAATTGGACGGCAAATTTAGTAAATTTTTCGGTAAGCAAATCATAAATCAAATCCTTTGTAAACTGCTCACTTTCATAGTGTCCAATATCTGCAATTATTATTTCATCTTCTGCATCAAAAAACTCATGGTATTTAAAATCTGCAGTTATAAAAACATCAGCCTTAACAGCCTTAGCTTTTTCTAAAAGAAAACTACCACTTCCTCCACAAACAGCAATACGTCTTACTTTACTTTTTACTAGGGGTGTATACCGGACACAATCAGTCTTCATACTTGATTTCAAATGCTTTAAAAACTTCTCTGAATCTATTTCGCTTTTAAGAGTTCCAACCACCCCAGAGCCTATCATTTTATGTTTATTTTCAAGTGTGTAAATTTGATGTGCAATTTCTTCATAAGGATGATTATTCAGCATAGCATTCAACACTGTTTTTTCCTTATCTTTTGAATAAACAACAGCAATCCTCTGCTCATTTTCAGCATGTTGTTTATTAATTTCACCTACAAAAGGGTTTGCATCTTCATTTGCTCTGAAAGTTCCCTTACCTTCCAATGAGAAACTACATTGATCATAATTACCTAAATCCCCTGCACCAGCTGCAAATAATGCTGTTTTTAAGTCCTGAGCATTAGCAACAGGACAATAAACAACTAACTCCCTTAGTATATCTGATTTCGGAGCAAGTATTTCACAATTTATTAAACCTAGCTTTTCAGCAATTTTAGCACTTACACCATTATGTATATTATCTAGGTTAGTATGAATTGCATAAATTGCAATATCATTTTTAATAGCTTTAATTACAGTACGCTCAATATAATTACTCCCAGTTAACTTTCTAAGTCCTCCAAAAATAATTGGATGATGTGCTATTACCAAATTACAATTTTTAGCAATTGCCTCATCAATCACTGACTCAGTACAATCTAAAGAAATAAGTGCTGCACTTACTTTAGCATCTGAATCCCCTACAATTAACCCAGAATTATCATAATTCTCTTGATATTGTAACGGAGCATACTCCTCTAAAAAACTTATAATTTCTTTAATTTTCATTTTAAATACGTTTAAAAGCAAACTTACACTTTTATACTAAGGAATTAACATTACAATCCCCTACATTTTGTGCAATTTACCTTCAAGAGTTTCTTTAAAACTAAAAGCTAATCCTAAAAATCTTATAACTAAACATTCTATTTCAACTCTATTATCCTATCTTTGCTCTTATGCGTTATTTGCTTATTCCTTTTGCAATACTCTATGGTAGTATAACTACCATCAGAAATTTATTGTTTGATTTTGGAATATTTAAATCAAAAGCCTTTAATCTTCCTATTATTAGTATTGGAAACCTGGCTGTTGGAGGAACAGGAAAAACACCACACACTGATTACATTATAAACCTGCTTAAAAAAGAATACAAAGTAGCTACTCTCAGCAGAGGATATGGAAGAAAAACAAATGACTTTCTTTACGTAACAACAAATAGTAAAGCAGATAAAGTAGGTGATGAGCCTCTACAACTTAAACAAAAGCACCCTAATTGTATTGTTGCTGTAGACAAAGACAGAAGAAAAGGCATACAAAAAATAATAAATGACCATCCTAATATAAATGTTATATTACTTGATGATGCCTTTCAACACAGATGGGTAAAAGTGGGGTTAAACATTCTACTTACTACCTACACAAACCTCTACACTAAAGACTTTATGCTCCCCGCAGGAAATCTAAGAGAATCTTCAAAAGGAGCTGAAAGAGCAGATATCATTATAATTAGCAAATGCCCTAAAAGCACGAACCCTACTGAAAAGAAAGGAATCTCAAGTAGCATTAAAACTCATATCCAGCAGAAATGCTATTTCTCTCATATTAATTATGGGAATTACTTGCCTTTATTTGACTCTCCTGCTATCAGCAATAAAAAGGAACAACATATTAATCTTATTACAGGCATTGCAAACCCAAAACCACTTCTTAATTTCTTAGAAGAAAATCAAAACTTAACACATCATAAGTTTAAAGATCATCATAATTTTAAAGAAAAAGAGATAGTAGAAATCGTAAAGCTATTTCATAAAAACAAAGCTACTAAGAAAATAATTCTAACCACAGAAAAAGATGCCAAACGGCTTATTGAATTCAAAAGCCTCTTAAAAGATATTCCTATCTATTATATACCAATTGAAATAGAAATTGAAAATACAACCGACTTTAATAAACGAATTACCGAATATGTTGCAAACTATAAAAGAAACAGCTAACTTTTTACACAAAAAAACAAACTACAACCCTGAAACTGGAATCATATTAGGGACAGGACTAGGAGGATTAGTAAATGAGATAGAAATTGAACACTCTATTTCTTATGAAAATATCCCTAACTTTCCACTTTCTACTGTTGAAGGGCATACAGGAAGATTAATTTTTGGGAAATTAGGAGGAAAATCAGTAGTAGCTATGCAAGGTCGTTTTCATTTTTATGAAGGGTATAGCATGGAAAAAGTTACCTTCCCTGTGAGAGTAATGAAATTATTAGGCATAAAAAATCTTATTGTATCAAATGCAAGTGGAGGGATAAACCCTAATTATGAGGTTGGAGATTTAATGATACTTAATGACCACATCAACCTTATACCAAACCCTTTAATTGGAGCTAATATTGCTGAGCTTGGACCTAGATTCCCTGACATGAGCGAAACCTACTGTCCTAAACTTATCAAAATAGCAGAAGCTGTAGCAGAAGCAAATAATCTTCCTATACAAAAAGGAGTATATGTTGCATTAACAGGACCAACTTTAGAAACTCCTGCAGAGTATAAATATATGCGTATTATTGGAGGTGACACTGTTGGTATGTCAACAGCCCCAGAGGTAATTGTTGCTCGCCATATGGATATTCCTTGCTTTGCAATATCAGTAATTACTGATCTAGGAGTTCCTGGAAAAATAAAAAAAGTAACCCATGAAGAAATTCAAGCTGTATCAGAAGTTGCTGAACCTAAACTTACTCTTATTATTAAAGAACTAATATCAAATATATAATGAAAATAAACTTACTAACTTTAGTCATTATCTTAAGCTCATTAAGTGTTAATGCTCAACAAACTGCTACACTATTATATAACTGGCAAGACTCTACTCTTGTTGGCTCTGCTGCTTACGACAATACCTATAACGAATGCTGGGGAGTAGTAGTAAATGATAGAGAAATTGCAATAATTGGTTCTACTGCGGGAACACACTTTTTTGATGTAACTGACCCTGCTACTGCAAGTGAGGTTGCTTTTGTAGCTGGTGCATATACAGGGAGCGGTGTAGTTCATAGAGACTATCATGACTTTAACGACTATTTATATGTTGTTTGTGATGAAGGACAAACAATAAGCACTTTACAAATTATTGATATTAGCAATCTTCCAAATAGTGTAACTACTGTTTATGATTCTGACTCTTTATTTAATAAAGCTCACAACATATATATTGACACAACAACTGCAAAACTATATGCCTGTGCATCCAATACAGCTATGGATGTTTACAGCTTAGCATCTCCAACTAGCCCTAACTTAATTTACTCTTATACTGGAGCTGTCGGACATGTACATGATGCATTTGTAAGAAATGATACTGCATTCTTAAATTGTGGTAATAACGGACTAAGAATCTTAGATTTTTCTTCAGTAAATACATTAGGAGATCAGCCTACACAATTAGGAAGCCTTACCTCTTACCCTGACGCAGGGTACAACCACTCAGGATGGCTTAATGATGATGGTACTCTTTATATTATGCAAGATGAAAATCACGGGTATGATATTAAAATATTAGATGTATCTGACCTTAGTAACATATCAGTTCTTTCTATCTTCAATTCAGGAGTTGACCCTCAATCTATGGCTCACAATGGCATTATTAAAGGTAATTTGGCCTATATCCCGTATTATCATGACGGGCTAAGGGTATTTGACATTTCTGACCCAAGCAATCCTGTTCAAACCTGGAAATATGATACTTATACACCAAGTAGTCATGCTTCTTATAAAGGTGCATGGGGAGTATACCCATACTTACCTTCTGGAAATATTATTGTTTCTGATATGCAAACTGGACTTTATCTTTTTGATTGCACAACCCCTACTAATATTATTGAGAATATAATATCCTCAAAAGCATATCCTAACCCTGCGACAACTCATTTTACAGTGAAAAATAAAGAGGCTACTCACATTATAATTTATAACACTTTAGGCATTAAAGTAATGGAACAAAAATTAAGTTCAAATCAAAATACAATTTACAGGAATAATTTGGCTAATGGTTTGTACTTTTACAGCCTGAATAATAACAAAACTTTAATTAAATCAGGCAAAGTATTATTTAAATAAGAATGAGTACAAGAGATAAATATGAAGTTGTAATTGGGCTTGAGGTTCACGCACAATTGCTTACAAAAACTAAAGCATATTCTTCTGACGAGAATATATATGGAGCAATTCCAAATACTAAAACATCAGTAATTTCCTTGGGACACCCAGGAACATTGCCACGTAGTAATAATAAAGTAATTGAATATGCCGTAAAGCTAGGAATTGCAGTTGGAGCAAATATTCGCGAACGCAATGAATATGCTCGTAAAAATTATTTTTATGCCGATCTACCTAAAGGCTATCAAATAACACAAGACACTACCCCTATTTGCAATGGTGGAATAATCAATATTAAAGATAAAGAGGGTAACCCTAAGGATATTAACATTACAAGAATTCATATGGAGGAGGATGCAGGTAAAAGCATCCATGATTTAGATCCTTTTAACACCTTAGTTGATTTAAATAGAGCTGGAGTACCTCTAGTTGAAATAGTCTCTGAACCTGACATTAGATCTTCTGACGAAGCTTATCAATATATTACTGAAGTAAGAAAACTAGTACGCTATTTAGATATTTGCGATGGAAATATGGAAGAAGGTTCATTAAGATGCGATGCAAATATCTCAGTCAGATTAAAAGGTGCTAAAGAATTTGGAACAAAGGTAGAAGTGAAAAATATGAATTCTAGCAGAAATGTTGTAAGAGCTATTGAATTTGAAATTGACAGACAAATTTCATGTCTAGAGAATTCAAAGCCTATTTCTCATGAAACAAGAAGTTTTAATGCTGCTAATAATTCTACAATATCAATGAGACATAAGGAAGAAGCAAATGACTATCGCTACTTTCCTGAGCCTGATTTGCAACCAGTAATTGTTACTCAAGAATATATAAATACTATAAAAAGCAAACTTCCTGCTTTACCAAATGAGCTATTTACTAAGTTTACAAAAGAGTTTGGGCTTTCTGATTATGATGCCAATATATTAATAGATGAAAAAGGAATAGCTTTATATTATAATCAGCTTTGTGAAGAAACTAAAAACTATAAATCAGCAGCAAATTTTATAAATGGTAGTGTTAAATCATACTTAAATGAAAATGCTATTACTATTGTTGACTTTAGTATTAACCCTAAACAATTAGCAGGTTTAATTGCTATTGTAGATAATGGAAAAGTAAGTAACTCTGTAGCTACATCAAAGGTATTTCCTGCAATGCTCACATGTACTGATAGTGCTGAAAAGATTGCTAATGATAACAACTGGATACAAGAAAGTAATAGCGATGCCTTAGCAGAATATATATCACAAGCAATTGCAAAGTACCCAGAAAAAGTTACTGAGTATAAAGGAGGAAAGAAAGGACTTATAGGCTTATTTATGGGAGAAGTAATGAAACTATCTAAAGGGCAAGCAGATCCAAAACTAGCAAATCAATTATTAAAAGCTGAACTAGAGAAATAATTTTGACAAAAACTAAACTATATTTCGCCTCCGATTTTCACTTAGGAGCTCCTAACCTTGAGGAAAGTCATAAACGAGAACGCCTCATTATAAAATGGTTAGATGAAATTAAAGTAGATGCTAAAAGCATTTACCTTGTTGGTGATATATTTGATTTTTGGTTTGAGTATAAAAAGGTCGTTCCTAAAGGTTTTGTTCGTTTCTTAGGAAAGCTAGCTGAACTCATTGATAGTGGAATTTCAGTACACCTATTTGTAGGAAATCATGACCTATGGATAAGGGATTATCTTGAAACTGAAATTGGACTTAAAGTACATCATAACAACCTTATTGTTGAAGAAGGAAATAAGAAATTGTTTATTGGTCATGGTGATGGCCTAGGAAAAGGAGACTACACCTATAAAGTACTAAGAAAAATATTTACCTCTAAATTTTGTCAATGGGCATTTGCAAGGCTACACCCTAATCTAGCCCTATCACTTGCACACACTTGGAGTTTAAACAGCAGAAAAAGCGGTTCAGAGGCCAAGTACATTAGTGATGACAAAGAAATACTTATTGGCTACTGTAAGGAACAACAAGGGTTTAATCCTGTTGACTATTATATCTTTGGGCATAGACACTTACCTTTAGAGATAACTATTGATCAGCAAGCAAAGTATATTAATCTTGGAGATTGGTTAAATCATTTTACTTTTGCTGTTTTTGAGTCAGGAAATCTTAACTTAAAAGTTTACAAGAAATAAACTATCACTAAAAATTTATACCAAATAAAAAAGGGCTATCAATATTGATAGCCCTTTTTATATATTTTTCTTATTATTATTTTGTTAAAACAATTTTATCAGTAATAATAACATCTCCATTTGCACTAACTCTTACAAAGTAAATACCTTTAAGGTGTGAGAAATCATGCTCAGGGATAGCTTCATAATTGCTCTGAACTTCTCCATCAAATAAATGCATTACTTCTTCTCCAAGAATATTTATCAATTTAACCTCAACATTTTTATTTGCTAAATTCTCTAATCTAATATTAATTGCAGAACTCTCACTAGCAGGATTAGGATATATTGATAACCTTGAAGTATTATTATTTGTTTGTGTCTGGAATAAAGCATCAGCTTCTCCAATTTGAATATTATCTAAGAAGAAATTATTTGCAACATCATTTGCAACATACTCAAATTTAAAACGAACATTACTGTTCTTTAGTTGTGATTTAGTCATAATAGTATCAGACCATTCATTAGCAGTTGGCAAGAAATTATTAATATAGAAACCTGCATTTACTACTTCACTAGTAGTTAAAGAACCTAAAGTTTTCCAGCTTTCCCCACAATCTATTGAATAAGTTACATTCAACTCATTACTTGGAAAAGTATTTACTCCAGCCCCTGCCCAAGAAAATTTAATAGCAGGAGATGATAATGCACTTAAATTATACGCCTTAGAGATTAACTCTGCAGAGCCAAATGTTAAGTCTTCTCTATCAATCATTAAAGCAGCACCATTTCCATTTACAGAAGTTCCTAACCTCCAATCCCATGAAATACTCTCAACAGCATTAAAGTTCCACTCATCATTTGGTAAAGGCATTGAAGAAACCCAGTCTTTTCCTAAATCTGATGCATCATCAAAGTTATAATTATAAGAACCTTCAGTATTAGTAGAAGTAGTAGGATGAATAACTATAAAATCTTCCTTAAGTTCTGTTACTGTACAAGAATTCACATAATAAGCAGTATATACTTTCTCTTCTACAAATCCTCTAAAATAAGAAGAATCAGCTAAACCATAATACACTCCCATACTATCTAAAAGAATTTCTGTAACCCCTGTAGCTCCCATATCTAAAAGTTCAGCTTCAGTCCCTTGTACTATTAATGAGTTAATAACAGAGTCATAAGAAGTTGCAGTAGCAATATCTAAATCTGATAAATTTGTTGAAGATGCAGTATTAGTCTCTTCATAATTCAATGTTAATGACACATCATAACTACCAACAGCATCATATATAAATGTTGGAGTATTTACCGTACTTGTATTTCCATCACCAAGATCCCAAGAAAGAGAAGTAACATTATCAAAAATGTTTTGATTTCCTATAAGCCTTTGAGTATTCCCTAAACATGCAGAATGATTTGAATAATATTCATAGAATTTAGGTTCACCTGTACAAGTTGGAGCTACATACCCATTAGCAACACCTGCTGCCTTAACATTTTCAGCTGACCATAAATATTGTCTATATCCAAAACCTCCATCAACACCTTCTAAAGTTTCATTCATTACAGCATTTTGTCCTTTAGTAAACATTGTCACATCAACATCATCAGAGTAATCCATATAATTAACAAACATCTCACCTGCATAATTTAATGAATCAGCTATACATCCTAAAGCTAAAGCCCCAACATGGTAAGGGAAATGTGATAAATTAATATTAAAATTAGGCTCTCTTGCTGGAGGAGTATCCGCAACACCATCATCTCCACATACAGCATCTCCCCAAACATGACGCAAACCTAACCAGTGACCTGCTTCGTGAGTTAAAGTACCTCCGCTTTCCATTTGACTTGCTAAAAGAGCTACTCCATCAGTTGACATTGCCCCTCCAAAAGGAAATTGTGCAAATCCTAATAATGTATTTCCATCAGCTTGAGGTGCAAATTTCTTTAAAGTCCAAATATTAAAATACTCATATGAATTCCAGTAACTTAAAGATTTTACAGCATCTCTAGGCTGAGGCTCTGATGTTAAAGTTGATTGAATTCTAATTATACCTGTAGTTGGATTTCCTGCAGGATCAATTTTTGCTAAACGAAATTCAATATTTAAATTCCCTGCTGCATGAGCAAAAACATCTGGAGTTTTTGCTAAGAAGTTATCTGATTGCCCATTGAAGTTAGCATTTAATATATCTAAAGCCTCTTGAATTGAAGCATCAGAAATATTTTCATTACCAAAATCATGAATTACATGCACTACTACAGGGATAATCTTTTTACCATCCTCTACTTTAAGATTTTTCATCTTGCTTAAAGCTGTTTGATGCTCTGCTTCTAGTTCAGAGTTTAAGTCTTCAAGACCTTGATAAAAGGCAGGGTATTTTTGTTTTTGCTCTTCGAAAGAACCTTCATAAGTACCACAACGTTGTGCGAAACTAAAATTTGTAGTTAATAAAGCTCCAAAAATAAATAGTAAAATTCTATTTCTCATATCTAATGAATTTGTTTAATTTTTAAGGAAACAAATATAATGATTCTCTAACAAAAAAACCTCATTAAATAAAAAAAATAAAAAAACAGTTATCTGCTAGTGAATATGTTTTTCAGCGTGATAAGAAGATCTAACCAAAGGACTGCTTTCAACATGCTGAAAACCAAGAGACAATCCTATCTCCTTATATTTATCAAATTGTTCAGGTGTAATAAAGGAAACAACAGGAAGATGCTTTGTTGTTGGCTGCAGATATTGTCCAATTGTCATAATAGAAACACCAACAGCTCTTAAATCATGCATTGTTTCTATAACCTCATCCTCAGTTTCTCCTAAACCCAACATAATACCAGATTTTGTTTTTATCCCTCCCTCATTTAAATAACGTAAAGTATCTAGACTCCTATCATACTTTGCTTGAATCCTTACTTTTTTAGTAAGCCTTCTTACCGTTTCCATATTATGTGAAACAACTTCAGGAGCTACATCAATTATTGGCTGAATATCTTTTAATCTACCCTTAAAATCAGGAATTAAAGTCTCCATAGTAGTCTCTGGATTTTCTTTCCTTATCTCATTAATAGTTTCTACCCAAATACTAGCCCCTCCATCTTTTAAATCGTCACGATCAACAGAAGTAATTACCGCATGCTTCACCTTCATTAAACGTACAGATCGAGCAACTTTTTTAGGTTCTAAAACATCAACTGCTAAGGGACGACCCGTCATAACATTACAAAATCCACAAGAACGTGTACAAATATTTCCTAAAATCATAAATGTTGCAGTTCCTTCACCCCAACACTCTCCCATATTAGGACAATTTCCACTTTCACAAATTGTATGTAAATCGTGTGATTTAGTAATCCCTCTTACTTTTTTATATGCCTCTCCAGTAGGCAACTTCACCTTTAGCCATTTTGGCTTCTTAGTTTTTTGAACTGATGACAAAATAAAGAGAGTTTATGAATTAGATGAAACAGAATCAACACTTGCTACACCAGGACATTGATGTTCATAAACACCACAAGATGAAATCACTAGTAGCATAAGCACAGCAAATAAAAATAAAAATGACTTTTTCATGAGAAATAATTTTTGACAAAAATACATAAAACAATTAGTTTACTAACGGAAAAAAACAGACTTAAGTATTAAAGTAATGAAAATAAAAAAATAGAGGCCAATATTTTAAATGCTCACCCCAAAAACAACTAACACCAATCAACAAATAAATGAAAACTAATAACTACTTTTGATACTCTTAAAATGACAAGTAAAAAACCACATATTAATACAGACTGGCTAACCTTCCTAAAAGAAGAATTTAACAACAAGTCCTTTAGAGAAATTCAGGAAAAATTAAAAATAGAACAAGCGCAACAAAATATTTTCCCAAAGCATGATGATATTTTTAACGCCTTCAATAGCACTCCTCTAAAAGAAGTAAAAGTTATAATTCTAGGACAAGACCCTTACCACGGAAAAGGGCAAGCGCATGGACTTTCTTTTTCCGTCCCTAACAACACAAAAATCCCTCCATCGTTACGAAACATTTTTAAAGAACTAAAAACAGACTTGAACTTAACTACACCTAAAAGTGGAAATCTGGAAAAATGGACCACACAAGGAGTACTGCTTTTAAATTCAACCTTAACGGTAAGAGAAAAAGAAGCCGGCTCTCACCAAAAAATAGGCTGGGAAAACTTTACTGATTCCATAATAACTAAACTCTCTAAGGAGAAATCAAATCTAGTTTTTTTACTCTGGGGAGCATTTGCTCAAAAAAAAGCAACACTCATTGATACTAATAAACATCATATTTTAACAGCAGCTCACCCCTCTCCTTTTTCAGCTTACCGAGGTTTTTTTGGCTGTAAACATTTCTCAAAAACTAATAAGATTCTCATTAAGAATAATCAAAAACCCATCAACTGGAAACTATGCGAAGACTCTTTAACCTTATTTTAATCACTTGTTTCTCTTCCTTTGCTTTTGGGCAAGATTTAGTACTTGAACCAATAAACTCTTACTTAAAGAAGCAAGATATTACATATAATGAAATCTTGTTTGTTTCAATAAAGGATCAAAAACTTTATCATATTAAAGAGAAGCAAATTATTAGATCTTATATTATTTCATCTTCATCTTATGGAACAGGAAGCAAAGCAGGAAGTAACAAAACTCCTTTAGGACTACATAAAATAAACAGAAAATATGGAGACAAAACTCCAATTAACGGAAGAATGAAAGGCAGAGTCTTTTATGGAGATATCGCCACAATATATACAGACACTACTAAAAGTAAAACTGATGATGTAACAAGTAGAATCCTATGGCTAGAAGGTATGGAAGAAGGAAAGAATAAAGGAGAAGGAATAGACTCATATAAACGCTATATTTACATACATGGAACTTCAGAAGAGGGAAGGCTAGGCACACCAGCATCACACGGTTGTATCCGAATGAAAAATAAAGAAGTAATTGACTTGTATAAGCTGATAGAAGTTGGTACTTTAGTCCTCATTTTATAATTCAAAAATCCATACATGGAAATCATCATAATTCTATTACTTGTTATACTTATTGGCTTAGGATATTTAAACTTTAATAAAAAGCCTGAGGAGAAAGAAGATACTTCAAAAGAACTCTTAGTACAACTTAATGCTGAACTAAGAAAAGAGATTCAAGATATAAGAAAAGAAGTTTCTGATAACTCTGAAAAAGGAAGAAAAGAGATTGAAGACAAACTAAAAGATATAAATAACGGTATCAACACTTTTCAAACCAGCTCAAAAGAAGACATGCAAAAGCAATTTGCTTCATCAAATAAAGTAATAAAAGAAGTAACTGCTGAATTAGAAAAAATAAAAGGAACTAATGATCAAGTATTAGGATTTGCTAACCAAATGAAAACCTTAGAAAAAATTCTAAGTAATCAAAAGCAAAGAGGAATATTAGGAGAGATCCAACTTGAAAATCTACTAGCAAATGTATTGCCTCCTGAACTTTTCCAAATGGAATATCACTTTAAAAATGGAGAAGCTGTAGATGCAATAGTAAGAGTTGGAGATTTTATTATTCCAATTGATGCAAAATTTTCATTAGACAATTACAATCGAATGATTGAGAGTGAAGATAAATCCGAAATTGAATCGCTTGAGAAATCATTTAAAGATGATATTAAGAAAAGAATTGATGAAACTTCAAAGTACATCCGAACCGCAGAAAAAACAACTGATTACGCTTATATGTTTATTCCTGCTGATGGATTATATCAAGACTTGCTAAACAGTAGAGTTGGTGCATTAAAAATTAATTCCAAAGATTTAGTTTCTTATGCTTATACCAAAAAAGTAATGATAGTATCGCCTATGAGTTTATTCCCTATGCTACAAATTACTGTAAAAGCACTCCACAACATGAAAGTTGAGCGCTCAATTGATGAAATTATGAAGAATATTGAGAAATTGAGTAATCATCTTAATTCATATAAAGAGTCTCATGACAAACTTGGAAAAACTATAGGAACTGTTGTAAACCACTACAACAACTCATCAAAAGAATTTAATAAGATAGATAAAGATATTACAAAAATTTCAGGAGGAAAATCTTCTCTTAAATTTGAACAAAACACACTTGAAAAACCACAACTTGATGCATAAAGAAGAAAAAAATTACACATTTGGTATTCGCGCCATTATTGAAGCTATTGAAGCAGGAAAAACTATTGACAAGCTTTTTATTCAAAAAGGATTGCACAATGACCTATTTGCTGAACTTTGGAAACTTGTACGACTAAAGAGAATAAACTACAAACATGTTCCATTAGAAAAAATAAACCGCCTTACTAGAAAAAATCATCAAGGAGTTTTTGCTTTTATCTCTCCTATTGACTTTCATAACATAGAGGATGTAGTACCTCAACTATATGAAGATGGGAGAAACCCACTAGTCTTAGTGCTAGATAGAATAACTGATGTTAGAAATTTTGGAGCAATTGCTCGTACAGCAGAATGTGCAGGAGTAGATACTATTTTGATTCCAGAACAAAATGCAGCAGCAATAAACGCTGATGCTATTAAAACCTCAGCAGGAGCTTTACACAAAATAAAAGTATGTAGAACTTGGAATCTAAAACTAAGTCTTCAATTCCTAAAGGATAGTGGTGTACAATTAATTGCATGCACCGAAAAAACACAAGATAACATGTATAAACCTGACTACACTCCTCCTACTGCAATTATTATGGGATCAGAAGAAGATGGTGTTTCTCCTGAGTTTTTAAAACTATGTGATGCAAGAGCAAAAATACCTATGAGTGGAAAAATTGCTTCCTTAAATGTATCTGTTGCTACTGGTGTTATTTTGTATGAAGCTATAAGACAGAGAGGTTAAAATGACTCTTGATGAACTAAGGGAATATTGCCTAGCATTTAAAGGAGTAACTGAGGAACTTCCTTTTGATGAAGATACCTTAGTTTTTAAAGTATTAGGTAAAATGTTTGCATTAAGCAATATGATGACCTTTGAATTTATTAATTTGAAATGTAATCCTGAAAAAGCAATTGAACTCAGAGAGCAACACAGTGAAATTACTCCAGCATGGCACATGAATAAGAAACATTGGAATTCAGTAAATCTACAAGGAGATCTTAGCAATGAACAAATACAAGAATGGATAAAACATTCCTATGATTTAGTTGTTGCTAAAATGCCAAAAAAATTAAAGTTAGAATTAGAAAAACTTTAACCTCTGGTCTTCATTATTTGTTCGTAAGCTTCTTTCACTTTTAGAAATTTATCTTCTGCTAACCTCTTAATATCCTCACTCACTCCCTGTAATTTATCAGGATGATATTTTATAGCCATTTTTCGATAAGCTTTTTTCACTTCCTTATCTGTCGCATCTTTTGTGATTTCTAAAATAGTATACCATTTTTCAGAATTATTAGCTCCACCTTTCAAAAACATTGATTTAATAGATTCAAAATCGTAAGGGTTTACATTTATATAAGTAGCTATCCTTTTTATCTGAACAACTTCTTCAGCATGGATTTCATTATCTGCTGCTGAAACACCAAATAAGAAATGAATAATTTCTAAACGAGAAGCATGATTAACATGAGTATTTAATTGCAAACACACCTGTCTAATTTTAGAGTTAAGATCCTCTTTATTTAAGCTATTAAACATTCTGAAATACTCATTTGACTTTTTTGCCCCAAAAGTATTTGTAAAAAACTTCTTTACATAGTCTAGCTCTGAATTTAAGACCTTACCATCAGCCTTTATTACTACTGAAGAAAGAATTAATAACGAGATTTCAAATGCTTTTTTATCGTCAACCTTTGAAGTGAAAATGTTTTTTCCAACATAATACCCTATTATCCCTCCTATCGGTCCTCCAAAGAACCAACCTGCTGCTGCTCCAATCCATTTTCCTTTTGACATTTTCTAAAAATTTTATTCTACAAAATTATTATAAAATAATTTACAGAACAGTTAAAGAAAGGAAAATCATTATACCTATGAAAATTTGTACATTAGCATCTTAAAATTAACCTAAGAAAGATAATTTTATCTATCTTGAAATAACAATTAACTATGAGTTGGTTTGCCGACTGGTTTGATTCCAAATACTATCATATTCTTTATAAAAACAGAGATGAAAAAGAAGCTGAATTTTTTATAAAAAACCTAAGCAATTATCTTTGTCTTAAAAAAGGGAGCAAGATAATTGATATTGCTTGTGGGAAAGGAAGACATGCCACCTTTCTAAACTCTTTAGGGTTTAATGTTGTTGGAGTAGATTTATCTCCTAATAGCATTACAACTGCAAAGCAAAATGAAAATAATAGCTTAAAGTTTGCCGTACATGATATGCGTAAGGAATATAAAAAAGGTTATTTTGATGTAGCAACAAATCTATTTACCTCTTTTGGGTATTTTGATAAAGATGAAGATGAGCAAAAAGCTATTAATGCTATGGCAGGTAATTTAACAAAAGAAGGTCTACTTATCATTGACTTTATGAATGTAAAGAAAGTAATTGCCAATCTAGTAAAACAAGAACAAAAAGAAATTAATGGTATTATTTTTGATATTAACAGGAAGCTAGAAAACAATTATATTATAAAAGATATTGCTATTAACGATAAAGAAATAAAGCAAGAATATCAAGAAAAAGTAAAGGCCATTACACTTTCTGATTTTTCTCACTTCATCACAAATGCAGGCCTGAAAATAATTGATATCTTTGGCAACTATAAATTAGAAGATTTTAATGCCCAAACTTCTGATAGACTCATATTAATTTGTAAAAAATGAATTTAATTACCATAACCTTACTTTTTGCGTCTGTAATTGCAGGAGCAGTAATTGTTGAACTTTTTAAACCTAAGAAAAGTAAAAACATACAGCTACTTCTTACTTTTAGTGGAGCTTACTTACTAGCTGTAAGTATACTTCATTTATTACCCGAGTTATTTGAACACAATTCAACACAGAATATTGGGCTTTATATTTTAGGTGGTTTTTTATTTCAAATATTATTAGAATTCTTTTCTCAAGGAATAGAGCATGGACACTTTCATAAAAGTAATGTAATTCCTTTTTCAGTACTTATTAGCCTATGTTTACATGCTTTAATGGAGGGCGTTCCTTTAGGGGGGCACCTTCACCATCATGCCCATAATGCTTTACTTACAGGAGTTGTGCTACACAAACTTCCTGTTGCCATAGTACTTATGAGCTTTTTCTTACAAAGCAATATGACAAAGAAAAAAGCTTATTTCTATTTACTCCTTTTTGCTTTAATGGCGCCATTAGGAGTTTTTGCAGGAAGTTTATTTACTACACTTGCTAATTACCATAATGAAATTATGGCAATGGTTATTGGTATATTCTTACATATATCAACTACTATACTTTTTGAGAGTAGTGATGGGCACAAATTTAATCTTCAAAAGATCTTAGCTATAATTATTGGTGCTATTGTAGTTATTTTAAGCCTTTAAATGAATAGTAAATATATAATTACTGGAGCTCCAGGAACTGGAAAAACAGCTATTATTAATGCTTTAATAGAAAAAGGCTACAATTGTGCTAAAGAGATATCCCGAGAAATAATTGCAGAACAATTAGCTACTGGGGGCGACATTTTACCTTGGAAAGATCAAATTGCTTTTGAAAATCATATAGCTACTTTACGTGCCCAACAGTATCATAAGATCCCTAAAGACAAACTTTGTTTTTTTGACAGAAGCAGTATTGACTGCATTGCATACTTAGACGCAAATAAAATAGAAACAACAACTGAAATAGCTGAAGCTATTAAAGAATGTGTTTTCAATAAGAACGTATTTATCGCACCCTTTTGGAAAGAGATTTACATCAATGATAAAGAACGCGTAGAAGATATAGAATCTGCTATTAACATTGAAAGGTCTTTAATCAAAACCTATGAGAAACTGGGGTATACCCTAATAGAAATTCCTAAAACAAGCATTAAAGAAAGAGTTGATTTTATTCTCTCCAAAATATGATTTTTGTCCTGAATTTGTAGTAATTTTGCAATCGTTTTAATAACTAAAAAATAAAAATTATGTCAATATTAGTAGGTAAAAAAGCCCCTTCATTCTCTGCACAAGCAGTAGTAAATGGAGGCGAATTTGTAGCAGATTACTCTTTAGATCAATTTGTTGGAAAACAACCAGTTTTATTTTTCTTTTATCCAAAAGATTTCACTTTTGTATGCCCAACTGAGCTATTTGCTTTTCAAAGTAAGTTAGCTGAATTTGAAGCTAGAGGTTGTGCAGTAGTAGCATGTTCAACAGACACAGAGCAATCACACTGGGGATGGCTACAAATGCCAAAAGAAGAAGGAGGTATTAAAGGAATCACTTATCCAATAGTTGCAGATACTGATAAAACAATTAGTACTAACTTTGGAGTATTAGCTGGTGACTATGAGCTAGATGAAGACGACAACTTAGTTGCTAACGGTCCTATGATTGCTTTCAGAGGTTTATTTCTTATTGATAAAACTGGAACTGTACAACACCAAGTAGTTAATAATTTTCCATTAGGAAGAAATGTTGACGAGGCATTAAGAATGATTGATGCATTACAACATTTTGAAGAGAATGGTGAGGTTTGTCCTGCAAACTGGAGCAAAGGAGAAGATGCAATGAAAGAGTCACATGAAGGCGTAGCTGACTACTTATCTAAACACTAAGAAGTTATAGATATAAAAAATAAAGAAGCCTGCAAGTGCAGGCTTTTTTATTACCTTTGAATTTATGTTTAGAAGAAGACTTTTACGTTTCGTACTCAATATTTTTCCACCCCTATTTTTTAATCGTATAGTATTAAAGAAAGTTTCTGAGGACTATATGGAATTTAAAGTAGTGCTAAAAAAATCAATCTTAAATATCAATCTCCATAAAACTATTTTTGGAGGAACTATATTTTCAGCTTTTGACCCTTACTTCCCTACTATGTATTATAATATTTTTAATAATAAAGGGCGAAAACTAGAAGTATGGCTAAAAAGTGCCAATATAAAATATAAACGCCCAGCAAGTACTAACTTATTCCTTACGTTTAAAATAAGTAATACTGATATTATTGAAGCTGAAGACACTTTAAATAAAGTTGGAAAATTTGAAAGATGGCACACTGTACAAGCTATAAATACCAAAGGTGTAGTTTGTGCAGAAGCAGAAATGCTTGTTTACCTTAGAGATAACAAAGTTAAAAGTGAGATTGGATTTTAAGCCTTATTAATAAGCACAGTAGCATAAGCTGAAACTCCCTCTTCCCTTCCTACAAAACTTAATTTCTCAGTAGTTGTAGCTTTAATTGAAAGTAAATCAGGGTCAATTACCATACAAGAGGCTAATACTTTTTGCATTTCAGGAATATAAGGACCAATTTTTGGAGTTTGCAAACATATAGTAGAATCAATATTTCCTATCTCAAAACCCTTTTCTCTAATAAGAACCATTACTTCTTTTAAAAGAATTTTACTATCAATTCCTTTAAATTCAGCAGCAGTATCAGGAAAATGTTTACCAATATCACCAAGATTAGCAGCACCTAAAAGCGCATCACATATAGTGTGTACTAAAACATCAGCATCTGAATGCCCTAATCCTCCTTTAGTATGAGGTACAATTATACCTCCAAGCCAGAAGTCTAAACCTTCTTGTAGCTGATGTACATCAAAGCCAAACCCTACTCTAAAATTCATTGCTTAGTTTGGATCTACCATCTCCCCAAGGTTAAACACTAAAGTAAAACGCATAGTATTTGCTAAAGGATTGTTTCCATTAATAGCTCGAGATGAATTAATTAGATATGAAAAATCAAGAGTAAATACATTGTATTTAACTCCTGAACCAAAAGTAAAATATTGCCTTCCTCCTTTAGTAGCATGCTCAAAGAAATATCCTGCTCTTAATGCAAACTGATCAGCATACCAATATTCACTACCAACAGCATAATTAATTTCTCTCATTTCTTCATCAAACCCTCCTGGAGCATCTCCAAATGACTGAAAAATACCTGAAACAACTGAAACCTCTGAACTTTGTCCAAGTTTAATCTCTCCTTCTTCAGTAATAGGAGGAGTAGGAACTAGTAATTTATTAATGTCAAATGCAAATGATATTCTATTATACTCATCAATATCAGTACTTAATGATGTTCCTAACCTTAAATTAATTGGAATAAAATCTCTAATTGCAGTTTCAGTATATGATATTTTTTGACCAATATTAGAAATGTTCCCTCCTATTGCCAAATCAACATCTTGTTTTCCTAATCTTATCTGCTTTTCATAATACCCAGCAATATCAGCAGCTATAGACTGCCCTGCTTTAGTATCAATACCTCCTGAAGATTGCCCTCCAGTTAAATTAGAATATATATATCTACCTGCAATTGCTAAAGAAAATTTATCTGACAACTTACGAGAATAAGCTGTCCCAAGTGCAAACTCATTAGGCTTATACTGCCCAATAGTCCCTCCATTAATATCAGTAAATGTAATATTCCCTAAAGAAAAATAACGCATCTCAAGACCAAAAGCTTCCTTATCGTTTAATTTCATGTAATAAGATAGGTAAGATAAATTAATATCTGGAACTAAAGCTCTTAACCAAGGAACATAAGAAATTGACAAGCCCATATCATCCTCAATAAAAGCTAATTTTGCAGGATTCCAATGCATAGAGTTTGCATCAGGGGTAGTTGCAACCCCAACATCTCCCATTGCTCCAGCTTTAGAGTCTGGAGAGATCATTAAAAAAGGAACTGCCGTAGTAATGGTATTTAACCCTCCAGTTAACTCACTGTATTCAATCTCATCCTGAGCAACAGCCGTAAACATTATAAGTGATGCACTGATTATTCCTATTATCTTCTTCATATTTTAAATTTAGTTTGCAAATATACTTTTTTTATTATGCAGTTTAACGAAACTACTGTGGTAATAGTATAACTCGGATAGATTTTGAAATATAATCTCCATCAGAACTATTCACTCTTAACTGAGCTATGTAAACACCTGCCCCTAGTTGCTGACCATAATCATCTTTCCCATCCCAATTAATTGGCCCTATCAAGTATCCATTATCAAAATAACTATTCTCAATACTTTTAACCAACCTTCCGGTAATAGAATAAATATCAAGAACTACTTCTAAATCCTGATTTGTTTTATTGTGCTGAAATTCAAAAGTTACAGTATTAGAAAACGGGTTAGGAAAAGCCATATAATCAGCAATTGCAAATTCATTATCATCAGTTACAACAAAGGTAATAGATGATTCTGAAGAATTATTAAATACATCCCAAACCTTTAAATGAATAGTATGTTCTCCTTTTTCCAAATTAGAAAACGGAAAACTAAGTGTTCCTTTCTTATAATTATCTTTTTCAGCCCTATAATACTCATTAAGTATATAAGGCTGACTTGTTACCCCGTCTAATACAGCAACAATATCATGTCCAATACCATTGCCTACAGTATTAATCCCACTAAAATCAGCTATATCAACTAATAAAGTAGGATTTTTATCAGTAATACCACCATCAACAAATTGCCTTGTGTTCATGTACAATTCTAAGTCAGCACCATCATAATCATAGTCAACATCATTAGCTGTTCCTCCAATAACAAAATCTAATGAATTTCCACTCGCATCTTCAGGGTCTTCTGAATCACTTATTGCATAATAACTTATTTTACCTTTTCCATAGTTATAGGCTATGTCTTTAGGAACTACAAATGAGAACGAGAACTTTCCATCAACTACTGAGGCTTCTCCTTTATATAAAATATTATTTTGATCACGATAAGGCATAGGTGTACAGGATTCCTGCCCTAAAGTAGTACTAATAATTTCTTTATCATAAACCGTTGGATATATTGTTCCGTTAAAAGAAGTTAGTAAAAACCCTTCATCATTTATAATTTCACCTTCAACTATAACCTCTCCCAAAGCTTTTAAAGTATCAGCTATCACAGTCGTTTTAACATCATATTTTGGATAAGCTAAACAAAGTGCAGGATCACCTAACAATGTGAAGTTCCTATTATTTGTTGAAGTACCACTCAGTACTTTTGTTTTTCTAAATACATCTCCTAATCTTGGAAAATCTCCATTATCTTTCTCAAACAATACCTTTATAAACTTAGTATTTAAATTATAATTAGGACCAGAATACACCAACCTTGTAGTACTTAACAATGCAATTGCGCCTCCATTGGGATTTAATAGCACCAACTCTCCTGCCGATGTCCTTGATGGATCATCAAAATAAGAAAACTTACAAGTAGCTGTCATAAAAAGAGGCAAACGATCTTTATTCTCCCAAGCATTTATTTGGTCATGAGAAAGAACACGCTCTTGAGTCCAACCTGTAGGACTACCATGCCCAGTGTAATTAACCAATAATGCTCCTTTAGCAATTTTACTATCTATCGCTGCTTTTGCAGCAGCACTCCTTGGTCCTCCTGGAGTAGACTCCTGCTCATAATTATCTAGATAAATTTTCTCTAAGTTAATATTACCATATTTATTATTAATAATATTTGCTAAGCTATCGGCTTGCCACATATGAGTATTTCCATCAGAAGCATCTCCATCATCAGCAACAAAAGCAACATCATTCCTCCAAGTCCCAAAAGACTCTTTAGCATAATAATACTTAACCTTTTCAACTAAATCATTAGCCTGATTTAATGTAGAAACAGGAAATCTTCCAATACCAATATCAACTAAATCATTAACAAAAAGACCTTCATTATCATCTAATAACCCAAAATAATCATCTGCAACATAAGATTGCAATAAAAAAGTTGAATTTTCTGATTGATAAGTAGGAATAAAATTTGTATTATCAGCTATTCTATCTTTTGGGTCATAAGATCCATCTCCAAAAAGCAAAACATATTTTAATTGAGAAGCTGGTCTTTTATACAACATTCTTAAAAAATCACGAATAGCACTTACATCCTGAGCTCCAGAAGAAAACTCATTATAAATCTGCTCTGGAGTAACAACAACTGATTTTAACCCATCTACTTCCTCATGAAAAACAGCTAAATCGTTAGCGGCTGATAAGAAATCAGTATGCGTAATCACAACATATTCAACATCAGAAGGAATATTATGTAAGTTTTGGTTTTCAATACTTCCTTTTAAGGATGGAGTATAATAACCTATTTTATCAAAAGCAATATATTCATGCAATTCACTTACCGAATCATTAAATGAGAGTACATTATTATTAATAGTAGTTGATAACTCTGAAATTGAAGTAGGATCTGTAATATCCCAAACTCTAATTGATGCTGTTGCACCTTCCAAAGTAAAGGCTGCAATTTGCTCACTCAAAGACTCAACATCTCTAAAACTAAGTGAATTTCCAGACATTTTTAACTTTCTTCTTGCATTAATCTCAATATAATCCAACCAAGCATTTGCATTATTGTCATTAGAAGCATAATCCAGATTTATTGCTAAATTAGATGAAGAACTAATATACTCAGATGATTTAGAGGCTACAGTTGCATACTCAGATAAATAATCTGAGGTAATATTTGGAATACCGATTACAGCAAGGTTTGTAGTATTTGCTTTAACTGTAAATGATGAACTAACAAAAGAACGAGCCGCAACAACAGTCTTAATAGTTAAAGGATGAGTTGCTATTATATTTGGAAAGCTAAAATTGAATGTTTGACTATTCTGGAATCCAAATTGTTCTCCAAACCAGTTTCTTCCTGAGTGAATTAAGTTCTCTATTTCACTCTCATGAAAATCATAGTCATTAAACGAATTTACAGTAATATTAGGGTTTTGCAATTCATTGCGCACTAAAACTCTTTTCCCAACTTCCTCTTTATTTATCGTTAAAAAATAATTTACCTCATCAGAGAAAAGATGGGTTTGATGTTTAAAAAGGTTAGTTGAAGAGTTAAATTCCCAAATATGTGGCGATTGCCCATAAAATAAAATAAAATCTTCTGTTTCAAAAATCCCATTATTATTTGCATCATAAATTTCAATTGCATTTTCAACCAAATCATTATGCCTAAAATCTGAGTTTAATTTAGGCAACATTCCCCCACCATTTCCATACAATTTAATATGAGCAATTTTTAAATCATTCATACTCACACCTAAATCAGAAACACTAGAGTAAGAGAGTTTGTAAATTCCATTTTTATTAGTGGAAATTTTATACCATTTTCCTTGCGAAAGTACTGAGTTATTTTGCCCAATAATTTGAGTGGAAAATAATACTATAAATAACAGTATTGAAAGTGGTTTATTCATTGTTGCAAAGCTAATCATCATTATTAAAAACAGTACTAAAACGACATAAAAATACAAATATTATGTTTTTTCTTAACTGCTAAAACTAGATAATAAATAATTTGTTTATTTTTGTGAAATTGAAATTAAGAAAAAACCAATTTATGTTAAATAGAATTTCCAAGATTTTCATTACAATCACTATTTGTATTTTTGTAAGTAATGATGCTAATGCTCAGGACCCAGCATTCAGTCAATTTTATGCAAATCCACTTTATTTAAACCCTGCTTTTGCAGGAGCTACTCCTAGTGGATGCCCAAGAGCTAACCTTAACTATAGAGATCAATGGCCTGGTATTGGAAGAACCTATGTCACTTACTCTGCATCATGGGACCAACATATTGAAAGTATTGGAGGTGGATTAGGAATTCTAGTATCACAAGATAGAGCCGGAACAGGTAATTTAAATACTACTCACGCATCATTACTATACTCTTATCACTTAGAAGTAAATAGAAAATTTGCTGTAAAAGCAGGATTTGAGGCTTCATATCGTTCTATAACTTTAGATTGGAGCAATTTGAAATTTGGAGATATGATTCATCCAAAAAATGGTTTTGTTTACCCTACGAGCGAAGATATTGTAAATAACCCTACAACAAAAAGCTATCCTGATTTCTCAGCAGGTTTTTTAGGTTATTCTGAAAACTTATTCTTTGGAGTAGCAGCGCATCACCTTACCACACCTAACCAAGGGTTTATTAGCGAAAGTCAATTGCCCACAAAAATTACAGCACATATTGGAGGAAACATCCCTTTAAGCAAGTATAGTAATAACCAAACAATAATTTCTCCTAACTTCTTGTATCAAAAACAACAAGATTTTCAGCAGTTTAATTATGGTCTTTACGTTTACAGAGGGCCTATTGTTGGAGGATTATGGGCTAGAAATAGTATGAAAAACTTTGATTCTTTTATCCTAATGATTGGGTTAATTCAAGATTCATTTAAATTTGGATACAGTTATGACATTACTGTAAGTAACCTTAAAAATAGTAACACCTTAGGGGCGCACGAACTATCATTCACATTGTTTATGCCTTGCCGATCTAGAAGCAAGTCATTCAATACAATAAGCTGCCCTCAATTTTAGTTAATAGTTAAATAATTATATTATACACAAGATGATGAAATCAAATCAGTTAATTTTAATAGTAAGTAGTTTATTTATTCTTGGTTCATGTTCTACCAGATCTGACTCAAAAACAGGATGGAAAACTAACAACCCAAGAAATGGAGGTTTTGAAGTAAACGAAAGATATAGAGAACAACAAACTGGTCCTGGACTAATGTTTGTTGAAGGAGGATCATTCTCTATGGGAAGAGTAGAGCAAGATGTAATGTACGAATGGAACAATGTTCCTAGAAGAGTTACTGTATCTTCATTCTACATGGATGAAACAGAAGTTAGAAATGTAGATTACTTAGAATACTTGTACTGGTTACAAAGAGTATACGGACAATCTTACCCAGAAGTATATAAAAAAGCGTTACCTGATACTTTAGTATGGAGAGATAAACTAGGATATAATGAACCTTATGTGACACAGTATTTAAGACACCCTTCTTACAGAAACTACCCTGTTGTTGGTGTTAGTTGGTCTCAAGCAAATGATTATTGTATTTGGAGGACTGACCGTGTAAACGAAAGAATCCTAATTAACGCTGGTATCTTACAAGAAGACCCTGAACAAGTAGATGATAATACATTTAATACTGAAGCTTACCTTGCAGGACAATATGAGGGTATTGTAAGAAGAAATCCTAGAAACTACAATTTAGCTTCAGGGGAAAAAACCAGACAAGTACGTATGGAAGATGGACTACTACTACCTAAGTACAGACTGCCAACTGAAGCTGAGTGGGAGTTTGCAGCATTAGGATATGTAGGAAATACTAATGAAGAAAACATAAGTGAAAGAAAAATTTACCCTTGGAATAGTTCTGGTTTAAGAAATGCAGAAGCAAGAAACCAAGGTCAAATTATGGCTAACTTCAAAAGAGGAAGAGGAGATAACATGGGGGTTGCTGGAAACTTAAATGACAATGCTGATATTACTAATGAAGTTAGATCATACTGGCCTAATGACTATGGATTATACAATATGGCAGGTAATGTTTCAGAGTGGGTAATGGATGTTTATAGAGCCGAAATTGAACAAACAACTACAGCTGACCATAGAGTATTTAGAGGAAATGTATTTACAACTCAAAAAAGAGATGAAGATGGCTTTATTGCTGAAAAAGATAGCTTGGGAAGAATTACTATGGTTCCTGTTGATCAGCAAGGAAATATCTACAGAAGAAACTATAAGAAGTCAGATAACATCAACTATTTAGATGGTGACATTGAGTCGCAAATGGGAATTGACTGGAATAATTTCTTAGATGAAAAATCAGCAGAAGATACTGTAAAAGTAAAAATTGACAAATGGAACCAGAATACTGACAAGTATGAAGACAATGCTATAACAGGAAACAGTAGAGAGATGTATGCTTACGGTGAGGCTTCATTAGTTACTGATAGAACAAGAGTGTTTAAAGGAGGTTCATGGAAAGATAGAGCTTACTGGTTAAACCCTGGAACAAGAAGATTCCTAGACCAAGACCAATCAACTGATGCCATTGGATTTAGATGTGCTATGGATAGAGTTGGAGCTCCAACAAGTAGAGCAAGAGAAAATCAAAGAAGAGGAACTGACTATAGAAAAGTTAACCGTTAAAACTACTTAATTTTAAATTATATCAAAACCTCATTTTTAATGGGGTTTTGTTTTATTAGAAGATGAGCATTAAAACCCTATATTCAATATTTAAGAAACACCCATTAATATGCACTGATAGCAGAAATATTATTAATGAATCAATATTCTTTGCTCTTAAAGGCGACTCCTTTAATGGCAATAAATATGCCATCCAAGCACTTAATAAAGGCTGTAGCTATGCTATTATTGATGAAGAAGAACACAATACTCACCCAAAAATGATACTTGTTGATGATGTTTTAAGCACCTTACAAGAATTAGCAAAACATCATAGAAAACAACTTAACATCCCAGTAATTGGAATTACCGGAACAAATGGAAAAACAACATCAAAAGAACTTATAGCTACGGTAGTTGAAAGTCAATATAAAATAATTGCTACTAAAGGAAATCTTAACAACCACATTGGAGTCCCTTTAAGCATATTAAGATTAAAGAAAGATACTGAGATAGCAATAATTGAAATGGGAGCTAATCACCCAGAAGAAATTGATTTTTTGTGCAAAATAGCACTTCCAAATTTTGGTGTAATTACAAATATTGGAAAAGCACACCTTGAAGGCTTTAAAGATATTGATGGAGTTATTAAAACAAAGAATGAACTTTATACCTATATTAAAGAAAACAAAGGCACCTTATTTGTCAATTCTGATGACAAGCTATTATCTGAATTAGCAGAGCAAGCAACTACTATAACCTATGGAAAAGAAGGAAAAGCTAAGGGAACCGTACTTAGCAACACCCCTTTTATAACAATTAAGTATAAAGAAGAAAATATTAAAAGCAAACTAATAGGAAATTATCAGTTTAGTAATATTATGCTTGCAATTAGTATTGGTGAATATTTTAATATCCCATTAAGAAAAATTAAAAAACAAATAGAAGAATACACTCCTTCAAATAATAGATCACAAATAATTAAAACTCTTAACAATACGCTAATACTTGATGCATATAATGCAAACCCATCAAGCATGAAAGCAATGTTAACTTCATTCTCTGAACAAAATTATGAGAATAAGATGTGTATCCTAGGAGATATGCTTGAGCTAGGGAAAGACTCAGAAAAGGAACATAAGCTAATAGTTGACCTTACTAACAACTTAAAACTAGACTGCTTATTTGTAGGAGAAGAATTTAAAGCAATAAGTAAAAACTGCTTTAAACACAAAAATGAGCTTATTAATTTCATTAAAGAAGGTAATCCTATTATAAATAAGACTATACTTTTAAAAGGATCAAGAGGAATAGGCTTAGAAGAATTAACTATAGTACTTTAACTACCTACCTTCTAAAGCATCTTTAAATAATTTCCTAAAAACAAAGAAGAATATTGACAAAAGTATACCAATAAAAGCACCTAAGATTCCCATTATTATTGCTGAAGAATTTTGTTCCTTTAAAGGTAAAATTGGATTGTCAATTACTTGAATAATTGGGGTCTTATTTAAAAGTGTTATTTTAGAAAGTTCTAGGTTTTTAACTATCTCTAGGTACATTGTATTCAATACCTCTACCCTTCTCATAAGTTGCAATTCTTTTAAGCGGCCTGAAGCTTTTACAATTCTTTGATTAATATCCTTAACTCGAGCAAACTCTTGTTCTGATGATTCTAACTCCATAAAAACAGAATCTGCTCTATTTTTTAAGAAATCTAGAGTAACACGAGCCTGTGCAGTTTTATGTTCAGTATACATTCTACTCATTTCATCAATTAAAGCCTCAACAAAATACTTTGCATAATTAGGATTAGTTGATTTATAAGAAAGATTAATAATATTAGCCTTATCATTTTGCATGTCAACAGATAAGTTATTTTCGATGATACTATTCCATATTACTCCACGAATACTATCATGGGTATATGTATTATCATCATGAAAGGAAATTCCATCAAAAGCTTCATCTTTGTCCCAAGCCTTTTTTATCCCATTAATTATTATATAATGTTCAATCAATAAGTCCTGCCTATTATTTATAGTAGCACCCTGCATTAGTGCTGATTCTACAACCCCTCTTGATTTTAAAAGTTCGAGAATATTTTTCTTACTAAAAGTTTCAGAACTTCCACTTCCTAAATCAAAACCAAACTGACTTGCCACTCCTGACATAGCCCCTAAAGAAGGCTCTCCCTTTTCTAACTCTACAACAAAAGTTAATTCCGCATCATATATAGTCTCCGAGTTTATAGCAATAAGAATTCCTATAAGAGAGAATAAAAAACCAAATGAAAGAATAGTAAACTTCTTCTTAAAGATATATTTTCTATACTCCAATAATTTTACTAAAATATCCTTCAGCTGTATGTCCTCGTTATAATTTTCCATTATTAAGGTGCTACTTTATCAATTAATAACCAGAGGGTAAGTATTGCTGAAGCTTTAAGCATTGCATTTTCTATTTGAGCATTCCAGTCAATCTTTTGTTTTGCTGTTTTTCTCTTTTTCTCCTTTTTCACAACCTTAATAGTTGCTCCTTTTTTAACTCTTGGTGATATTGAGAAAATACCACAATCAATAGCCTTTTTTGCAATTCCATTAGGGTATATTACAACAGTACTTCCTTTTTTATTTTCTTTTGTAAAACCTCCTGCAAAATTGTTTACATAATAGTTAGCTCTTCTTGAACCAAAATAAGGGGCACTTATTGAGTTCCCTTCAAGATTCATTAAATCACCAGTAATATGTACTACATCCATTGTTTTAGGAACAATAATACTATCTCCCTCAACTAGTACTAAGTTATGTTTTGACTTGGATGAACTCATTGCTTTTTCAGTATTAAGATAAACCACATCATAAGCAAATTCTTTTTGTTCATTTCCAAATATACTTTCTTCTTTATTTTCTCCCTTAGCAATATCATCTGCATATAACAAAGCTAACTCTGGAGACTCCATAATCATTTCCTTTAGCCTGTCTGAAACCTCCACTCCTTCTACTTCACTTTCTAAAACTTCAAACTTTCTATACATTCTTACTCCATCTAAATATGCATAATTAGTAAGCCCTCCCGCTCTCTTAATTACAGAAGCAATTTTTTCATCCTTAGTTAATAGCGTATAAGTACCTGGATACCTCACCTCTCCTAAAAGCACGATGTTTTTTGCAGGTTCAAAGTCAGGGTTTTCTCTTACAAAAATTTGATCAAAAGGCTTTAATATAAATTCTTTTGCCTCCTTACTTAATACTAAGTCATTTCCAATCTTAACTGTCTTTACAACTGCTCTTCTAGGCTTTAATTTATTAGACGATAAGTCATAATCCATTATTCTTGAAACCTCCACCCTACTTCCTTCTGCTTGTTGGCTTAAACCTCCTGCTTGAAGTAAAACATCTTGCAAGGTCATTCCATCTCCATAATCAAAAGTTGCTGCTTTTCTTACTGCACCAAGTACAGAAACTGAGAAATTATCATCAAAGTCTGTTACAGAAAGAACCCTAATAACATCATACTCTTTTAGTAATACATTATCCTCATGTGCTTGATTCTTTAATATTTCATTTAAATTTACTGAAATATGAGACTTTGTTCTATCATCATTTAGTCGAGCAATATAAACCTTATCCAAGAATGTTTTTTCAGTAATACACTTAGCTCTGTCTAATAAATCAAATAAACGTTCTCCTTTAATAAATTCATAATCTCCAGCTACACCAACATTCCCCTTTACACTAACAACATTTGCCAATTTATTTGATATTGTATTTACAATAACCTCATCACCATGCTTTAAATTAACTAATTCAACATCATCCTTATGCAAATCATTTACTTTAATAGCATTATATTCTACTCGCTTAAGTGTAATAATATCTGTAAAAGCATCGGTAGTATATCCCCCAGCATATGTCATTAGATCAGCAACTGACTCATCAGCCTTCATCTCATAAGTATAAGCACGATTTACTGCACCTTTTACTTCAACTATATTCTTTGCTGGTGGAACAAATAAGTAATCCCCATCTTGCAAATAAATATCTTGAGAACGTGTTGGGTTAAATAGAAACTGGTAAACATCTAAAGAATCAACTGTTTTTCCGTCACGCTTAATATAAATATTACGAACAGACCCAAGCTGACTTGGTCCCTTTGCTGCCATTAAAGCATTAAAAGCTGTATTAATTGCTGGTATTACATAAGATCCAGGGTTATACACCTCACCAACAATATTAACTGTAATTACTCTTGAATAAGAAAGGGTTACATCAATTTCAGAGTTTTTCATATCTAAAAATAAACTAAACTTATTTTTAAGAACCGATCTCATTTTTTTAAATGTTAACCCCTTTACATAAATTCTACCATATGAGCTTGGAGTAATATATCCTCTTTCATCTACCTCTAAGGTTTCTGAAAAATCTGAGTAACCCCAAACAGAAATACTAATCTCATCTCCACTTCCTACTTTATAGTTTTCAGGAGCCTTTGCATCCAAAGCTTTTTGATAAAACGACAACTTATTGTTTCTAAATACATCCTGCCCAAATATTTTCCCCTTAGGAAAAGATACTGAATCAAGAACTAAAGAGTCCTGAAAACTTTCGTAGAATTTTGATAATGCTAAATTTCTACCAAGAGTATCTTGAATCTGTTTAGCATACTTTCCTTTACTATACTTAAAATTCAAGGCTTCTGTAATTTCAGTATCAGAAAGCCCCATTTGCCTTAACACTTGTTCCGAAGGGATATCTGAAGGTCTCAAATCTTCAGGATTAGCATCTGAAGGTAAAAACTTTAGGTAAATTGGATTAACGTCTAATTTACCAATATCAACCTGAGCATTTAAGACTATTGCCAAACAAGCTAATATCGATAGAGAGATGAGTTTCTTCATAATAATTATTTTAAGACTGACCTAGAGATCACAATTCTTTGAATCTCTGATGTTCCTTCATAAATTTGTGTGATTTTTGCATCACGCATTAAACGCTCTACATGATATTCTTTAACAAAACCATAACCACCATGCACCTGCACTGCTTCTGTAGTTGTTTTCATTGCAGTTTCTGAAGCAAATACTTTTGCCATTGCTCCTAGCTTGTCATAATTTTGCCCATTATCTTTTAACCAAGCTGCTTTTAAGCATAACAATCTTGCAGCCTCAATCTCAGTAGCCATATCAGCTAACTTAAAAGCAATTGCTTGATGTTGAGATATTTCTTTCCCAAAAGCTTTTCTTTCTTTAGAGTATTGCAATGCTAACTCATAAGCACCTGAAGCTATTCCTAAAGCCTGTGAAGCAATACCAATTCTACCTCCTGATAAAGTTTTCATTGCAAAAGTAAAACCAAATCCATCTTCTCCAATTCTATTTTCTTTTGGAACCTTTACATCAGTAAACATTAAAGAGTGAGTATCAGAACCTCTAATTCCTAATTTATTTTCTTTTTGTCCAACAACAAAACCTTCCATACCTTTTTCAATAATAAAGGCATTAATTCCTCTATGTCCTTTTTCTACATCAGTTTGTGCTATTACTAAATAAACTGAAGCTGTACCTCCATTTGTAATCCAGTTTTTTGTACCATTTAACAAATAATGATCTCCCTTATCAATTGCTGTTGTGCTTTGTGAAGTAGCATCAGAACCTGCTTCTGGCTCAGACAAACAAAATGCACCAATAATTTCTCCAGTAGCTAATGGCTTTAAATACTTTTCTTTTTGCGCTTCAGTACCAAAAGTTTCAAGTCCCCAACAAACTAATGAGTTGTTTACAGACATTACAACTGAACATGAAGCATCAACTTTTGAAATTTCCTCCATTGCTAATACGTAAGAAATTGCATCCATTCCTGCTCCTCCGTACTTAGGATCAACCATCATTCCTAAAAAACCTAGCTCTCCTAATTTTTTTATCTGTTCTGCAGGAAAAGTTTGATTCTCATCTCTTTCAATTACTCCTGGCAATAATTCTGTTTGCGCAAAATCTCTTGCTGCATCCCTAATCATTTTATGTTCTTCTGTCAATTCAAAATTCATGTATTTGCTTTTTTTAAAATTCGCACAAAAATACACTTTTTACACTATCTTTGAAAGCTGATGAGTGAGAATAAAAAATACCATGTTTTAGGGCTAATGTCAGGCACCTCTTTAGACGGAATTGATTTAGCAGTTTGCACCTTTTACAAAACAGATAGATGGGAATTTAAAATTAATAAACACCAAACAATTAACTACCCTAAATCATGGAAAAATACTCTTAAAAACCTTCATACTAAGAACAAAGAAACTATTAAAAAGGTTGATTTTGAATATGGTTTGTTTCTAGGAAAAATTATTAATACATTCTTAAGCAATAACAAAGTTGACTATATTGCATCACATGGACATACAATATTTCATCAACCTGAAAATAATTACACCTTACAAATTGGTGATGGAGCAGCAATTGCCAAAGCAACTAACATTACTACTATTAATAACTTTAGAAGCTTAGATGTTTCTTTAAACGGACAAGGAGCCCCACTTGTACCTATAGGAGACCTACACTTATTTCCTCAGTACAAATATTGCATTAACCTAGGTGGATTTGCTAATATCTCAATTAAAAACAAGCAAACAATTACAGCCTTTGATATCTGCCCTGTTAATATTGTACTTAATAAACTCTGCTCAAAACTAAGTTTAGAATACGACAACAAAGGAGAGATTGCCAGAAGTGGCAAACTAATTCCTGAGCTTCTTAAAAGATTAAATAAACTTAACTTTTACAGCAATCCTGCACCAAAGTCTTTAGGAAGAGAATGGGTAGAAAAAAACATCACCCCACTTATTGAAATGCCTCACCCAACAGCTGATTTGCTACATACCTTTTGCGAACATATTGCTCAGAAAATTGGAAAATTATTAATAAATGACACTGCATTAATCACAGGAGGAGGTGCTTATAATTCTTTTTTGGTAGAACGTATTAAACATTATGCATCAGCTCAAATTATTATCCCTAATCCAACAATTATTGACTTTAAAGAAGCTTTATTATTTGGGTTTTTAGGAGTTTTACGTTTGCGAAATGAACCTAACTGCTTACAGTCAGTCACTGGAGCAAAAAGAGACAATTGTGGAGGAGAAATCTATCAACCAATCATTTAACCTAGCACCCACCCCTATTTAAGACCCTTACATTCTACTATATAAACACCTTATTCTCCTATTGATTTTTATACATTTGCAAAAAATTTAAAACCAAGAAAAGATGGAAGAATTATTAAAGAAATTTGAGGATAAAAAACCTGAAGTAGTTTTTGAATGGAAAGATGCTGAAACAAATGCTGAGGGATGGATTGTAATTAACTCCTTAAGAGGAGGAGCTGCTGCTGGAGGAACAAGAATGAGAATTGGTGTTACTAAAGATGAAGTATTAGCATTAGCAAAAACAATGGAAGTTAAATTCACTGTTGCAGGACCTCCTATTGGAGGAGGGAAATCAGGAATAAATTTTGACCCTAGAGATCCAAGAAAAAAAGATGTTTTAAGAAGATGGTATGCTGCTGCTAAACCATTATTAAAAACATATTATGGTACTGGAGGCGATATGAATGTTGATGAAGTACACGAAGTAATGCCAATGTGTAAAGAGCAAGGCATCCTATTTCCATTAGAAGGAATTGTAAATGGACATCACAAAAGAGATGAAGAAGGAAAGATGAAAATCATAAACCAGCTTACTGAAGGTGTGCCTTTAATTGTAAGAGATGAGAATTTATCTCCTAACCCTAGCAAAGATTATTCAGTTGGTGATTTAATTACAGGTTACGGTGTTTCAGAAACTATCTTACACTACTACAATATTTACGGAGGAGATGTTAAAGGAAAGAGAGTAATTGTTCAAGGATGGGGAAATGTTGCTGGAGCTGCAGCTTACTACCTAGCACAAGCAGGAGCAATTATTGTTGGTATTATTGATAAAGTAGGAGGTGTAATTAACAAAGAAGGATATTCTTTTGAAGAAATAAGATCACTTTTAGTTGATAGAACTTCAAACTTCTTAGAAACAGAAAACATGCTTTCATTTGAAGAAGCAAATAAAGAGATATGGAATGTTGGAGCTGAAATATTTGTTCCTGCTGCAGCTTCTAGACTACTATCTCAAGCACAACTAGACACTATGATTGACAATGGACTAGAGGTTATTTCTGCTGGTGCAAATGTGCCATTTGCTGATAAAGAAATTTTCTTTGGACCTATATCAAAAAGTGCTGACGAAAGAATAAGTGTACTTCCTGACTTTATTGCAAACTGTGGTATGGCAAGAGTATTTGCATATCTAATGGAAGATAATATTGAGATGACTGATGTTGCGATTTTTGCTGACACATCAGAGACTATTAAAAATGCGTTAGCAAAATCATATACTATTAATAATAGCAAAACACATATCTCAAAAACTGCATTTGAAATTGCACTTAAACAACTAGTATAAGTATGAACTTAAACTCTTTTTTGGAAACTGTCTTTTTTAGTAATACTATAAAAGACTACGCCTGGTTTATTGGAGCAATCATTATAGGATTAATTTTTAGAAAATTAATTTCAAAACATTTAAGCCATATACTATATAGGTTTATCGGAAAAAGAGACTATTCTGTTGGAGTTGAAAAATTTGACGAGCTATTAACAAGACCTATTGGCCTTTTAATAATGCTTTCTATAACTTACCTAGGAACTTCTCACATCAACTACCCAGTATCCTGGAACTTAGTTGATGTGAGCGAACTTGGGCTTAAGATGTTTGTTAAAAAAGGGTTCTCACTAATCTACGTTTACTCTGTATTTTTAATCTTAGTTAAACTCATTGACTTTATTGGGCTTATTCTGCAAAAAAGAGCTGAAGCTACTGAGAATAAAATGGATGATCAACTCATTCCTTTTATAATTGAAATTGCAAAAATAGTAGCAATAATTTTTGCCCTTGTTATTATCCTTGGAAATATATTTAACCAAAACCTTACTGCCTTAGCAACTGGGCTTGGTATTGGAGGTATTGCTCTTGCTATGGCTTCAAAAGAAAGCCTAGAAAACCTATTAGGTTCCTTTACGATATTTTTTGACAGACCATTTACAGTTGGAGATATTGTTACTATTGGAACAGTTACAGGTATAGTTGAAAAAGTAGGATTTAGAAGCACTCGAATTAGAACCTTTGACAAGAGTTTAGTAACTGTACCTAATAAAAAAATGGTAGATGCTGAACTAGATAATCTTGGAATGAGACCTGTAAGAAGAGTTCGTTTTTATTTAGGATTAACTTACGATACTTCTACTGAAGATTTAAAAGCAATTGTTGCTGAAGTACAAGAAATGATTAACCTTCATGAAAAAACAAATCAGGAAGGAAAAGTTAGGTTTCAAGAGTTTGGAGAGAGCTCTCTTAACATCCTAGTTATGTATTTTGTAAACAGTCCAAACTGGGAGGATTTAATTGATGTAAAAGAAGATATTAACTACAAAATAATGGAGATTGTAAAAAAGCATAATTGTGATTTTGCTTTTCCATCCACAACAGTATATTTGCAAAAAAATAAAAAAACCACTTTATGATTATCACTCTTATGATTATTGTATTCGTTTTAGGATACATGGCAATTGCCTTAGAACACCCTTTAAAAGTTGACAAAGCAGCTTCAGCACTAATAATTGGAGGTTTAAGTTGGGCTCTTTATTCTTTTTCAGGTGTTGACACTCATCATATGACCGATCACTTATCACACCACTTAGTTGATATTGCTGAGATTTTATTTTTCCTTTTAGGAGCAATGACTATTGTTGAGCTTATTGATGCACATGAGGGGTTTGCAATCATTACTGATAGGATAACAACAAACAAAAGGGTCGCCTTAATGTGGATTTTAAGTATAATTACTTTCTTCTTCTCCGCTGCACTAGACAACCTTACCACTTCTATTGTAATGGCAGCACTATTAACCAAGCTAATAAAAGACAAGGATGATTTGTGGCTTTTTGCAGGAATGGTAATTTTATCAGCAAATGCTGGTGGAGCCTGGTCACCTATTGGAGATGTTACAACTATCATGCTTTGGATTGGCGGACAAGTTACTGCAAGTAATATCATCACTTCAGTATTTATCCCTTCAGTAGTTGCTGCTTTAGTGCCACTAATCTATTTAACCTTCAGATTAAAAGGAGAAGTTAAAAGACCTATAAGAGTTGAAAGTAAAGAACACTATACTGATCCTACTACTCCTTTAGAAAGAAGTTTAATATTTTACACTGGAGTAGTTGGCTTACTATTCGTTCCTGTCTTTAAAACTGTTACTCACTTACCTCCGTATGTAGGAATGCTACTTTCACTTGGAGTATTATGGTTAATTACTGAGGTAATACACCGATCTAAAAACAAAGAACATAAATTAGAACTTTCAGTTATTGGTGTATTAAGAAAAGTTGATGTTCCTACTATATTCTTTTTCTTAGGGATTTTATTAGCCGTTGCTAGCTTACAATCAGCAGGGCAATTAGATATTGTTGCAACTTATTTAAACCAAACATTTAATGGTGACATCTACATTATTAATATGATTATTGGATTACTATCTTCTATTGTAGATAACGTACCTTTAGTTGCAGGGGCCATGGGAATGTATGAAATAGCTCCAGCAGGAGATTTTGCTGTAGACGGTAAGTTCTGGGAGTTCTTAGCATACTGTGCTGGTACTGGTGGTTCTGTTTTAATTATTGGATCAGCAGCAGGAGTTGCTGTTATGGGTATCTTAAAAATTGACTTTATCTGGTACCTAAAAAACATTTCTCTTTTAGCACTAATGGGTTACCTTGCAGGAGCAGCAACGTACATCCTTATGCAATAAAAACTAATTTTATCGTTTAACATATTATGAATTCATTACTCTTACAAATCCCCGCAGCAACAGACAGTTTAGCTTTAGGAGTTACTACTGAAAAAACACTCTCTATAATTAATTTAATTACTTCAGGAGGAACAGGAGGAACAATTGTAATGAGCACCTTAGGGATATTATCTATTGTTGCTGTTTACATTTTATTTGAACGTTTTTCTGCATTGAAAAAAGCAAGTAAAGAAGATGAGAACTTCTTAAGAAGTATCAAAAACTTTGTAGAAGGAAAAGATATTAAAGCTGCAAAAACATTATGTCAAAATACAGATAGCCCTATTTCAAGAATGATAGAAAAAGGTGTTGACAGAATTAATAAACCAATGACAGATATTTCTGCTGCTATTGAAAACCAAGGAAAATTGGAAATCTTTAAGATGGAAAGCAACCTTGCTAACCTTGCAACTATAGCAGGAGCAGCACCTATGATTGGATTCTTAGGAACTGTAATTGGAATGATTGTTGCTTTCCATGAAATGGCAAGTGCAGGAGGAAATATTGATGTAGAAATGTTATCAAAAGGAATTTATACTGCTATGGTAACCACAGTAGCTGGTTTAGTTGTTGGTATTATAGCATATATTGCTTACAACTATTTAGTAACTAAGGTTGATAAAGTAATCTTCCAACTTGAAGCAAAAACTACTGAATTTTTAGATTTATTACACCATAACGAATAATGGCTCTTAGAAGTAGAAATAAAGTAAGTCCTAATTTTAACATGTCCTCTATGACGGACATCGTATTTCTATTGCTTATCTTTTTTATGCTTACCTCTACCCTAGTAAGTCCAAATGCTTTAAAGCTACTATTACCAAGCAGCAAGGCCAAAACATTAGAGAAACAAACTATTTCTGTATCTATCACTAAAGATATTGACTTCTTTATTAATGAGAACAAAGTGATTGAAAACAATATAGAAAGTCAACTTAAACTACTCTTAAACAAGGACCCTGAAGCAGCAATTATCCTACACTCGGACAAATCAGTTGCTATTGAACATGTAGTTAAGATAATGGATATTGCCTACCGCAATAAATACAAGATTGTATTAGCAACAACTCCTAAATAAAATGAGTGCTGCTGAGAAAAAAAGCAAAAGGAATGGGTTTATTGGAACTATCATATTTCATGCATTACTACTTATTGCTTTTCTTTTTTTAGGACTTACCTATCAAGACCCACCTCCAGCTGAAGAAGGAATAAGTATTAATTTTGGTTTTACCGAGCAAGGATCTGGAGAAGTTAGTCCAGAAAACAATGCAGAAATTCCTGAGGTAGTTGAACAAGAGAAAATTGAGCAACAGGTCGAAAATATTGAAGAAATTATTACGCAGACTACCGAAGAAGCACCTACTACTAAAGCTGTGGAAAAACCTAAAAAAACCACTAAGAAAAAAGAAGTAGAAGAAGAGGTAATTGAAGAGGAAAAACCAAAAGTAAACAGAAGAGCACTTTACCCTGGGAAAAAGAAAAACAGCAAAACATCAGAAGGAAATAAGGGAGGTAATGGAAACCAAGGTGCTATTGATGGTGACCCAAATGCAAAGGTGTATGAAGGAGGTGGAATTGGAGAAAATGGAAGTGCTTATCAGTTAGGAGGAAGAAGCGTTTCTTTTAAAGCAAAGCCTACCTATAATATGCAAGTAGAAGGAAAAGTAGTAGTACTAATAACTGTTGATAGGCTTGGAAATGTAATTAACGCTATTCCTGGAGCAAAAGGCTCAACAACATTAAACAAGCAACTGCTCGAGAGAGCAAAAACAGCTGCCCTTAAAACTAAGTTTAGCCCTAAAACTTCTGCCCCTACCAATCAGCAAGGTAAAATTATTTACCATTTCCAGTTAAATTAAATGAACTACTCCCAAACGCTAGATTATTTATTTAGCAAGCTGCCAATGTACCAAAGAAAAGGAGCTGCGGCATACAAAGCAGACATTGGTAATATAAGTGCTGCCTGTGAGTACCTTAAAAACCCTCATCAGCAATTTAAAAGCATTCATATTGCAGGAACAAATGGAAAAGGTTCTACCTCGCATATGATGGCTTCAATATTGCAAGAAGCAGGCTATACAGTTGGGCTATACACCTCTCCTCACCTTAAAGATTTCAGAGAACGAATTAAGATAAATGGAGCTATGATTTCTGAGCATGAAGTAATAACTTTTGTTGCTGCAAATAAAATTATTTTTGAAACACTAGAGATGTCATTTTTTGAGCTTACTGTTGCTATGGCCTTTCATCATTTTGCAAAACATAAAGTTGATATCGCTATTATTGAAACAGGACTAGGAGGAAGGTTAGATAGTACTAATATTATTAATCCTGAACTTGCTATTATTACCAACATAGGGCTTGACCATACCAATTTACTAGGAAACACCCTTGAAAAAATAGCAACCGAAAAAGCAGGAATCATAAAGCATAATACTCCTGTAATTATTGGAAGAAAACAAAAAGAAACGGCATTAGTATTTAAAAATATTGCCCAGCAGAAAAAAGCCCCACTTACTTATGCAAAAGCCAATAATAGATACACTAGCGACCTAAAAGGAAATTACCAAGCAGAGAATAAAGCCACTTGCCTTGTAGCAATACAAGAGCTTAAAAAGAACAACTGGATTATTAGTGAAGATGCTATTAGAAGTGGTTTTGCAAATAGTATTAAAAACACTTCATTACTTGGAAGATGGCAAACCTTAAATACTAAACCACTTACCATTTGCGACACAGGACATAATGAAGATGGTATTACAGAAATATGCAAGCAACTAAAAAGCACTAATTATAAAAAGCTACATATTGTTTTTGGCACTGTAAATGATAAAAATTTAACAAGCATCTTAGCCTTACTACCAAAAGATGCCACTTATTACTTTTGCAAAGCAAATATTGCTAGAGCAATGCAGGCAAACGAATTAAAACTTTTAGCTGCAAAACACAACCTAAAAGGCAATAGCTATACTAGTGTAAATGAAGCTTTTGAAACCGCTAAAGATTATGCTAATGCTGATGATTGCATCTATATTGGAGGCAGTACTTTTGTTGTTGCTGAAGTTTTATAATTTATTTTATTAAAAACATTGCTCAGATTAAGAAATGCTATATATTTGCAATCCAATTTAAGGGCGATTAACTCAGTTGGTTCAGAGTGCCTCCTTTACACGGAGGAAGTCGGGGGTTCGAGTCCCTCATTGCCCACCAAAACTAAAGCAAGCTATATAGCTTGCTTTTTTTATTGCTCAAATTTCAAAAACATTACTTCACATATTCTAACAAAATTAGCAATTCATATTTTGTTATAGTTAGTAATTTATTTACCTTTACGAACGTAAGCAATTATTTTTGACTAGTTATATGTATTTTTTACTATTGCATATATTCACTAGTTAGAACACATATGAAAAAACTGACCATCATAGCACTTTTGACTCTGACAATTGACTTTTGTCTTGCACAGTCATTTGACGTGGAGAATGACAGAATTCCAGATGTCTCGACTTTAACAATTAAGTCGTTTAATGGGTGCTGTGCCAAAGAAGGATATCGTGCTAAATACTACTTCAATGAAAAAGGACAAGCCGTCAAATCAACAAACTATTTCAAGTTGAAAAAATTGGCTGAGTATGAATACTTATATGATAATCTTGGAAACTTAACTCATAGCATTCAAACTTATTCCATTAACGACAAAGACCGAATCGACACAAATTGGACTACATACACTTACGACTCCGAGAAAAGAATCATTGAAAAAACTGATTGGACTTCTCCGCAACATTCATGGACGGAAAAATATGAAGACTTTAACGAATTGAACAAACCGACAAAAACAATTCGCTACTCTTCATCAAATAGTGACACTTCAATTCAACTCGTAAATTACAACCAGTATGGACAGGTGACTAAAATTATGTATCAAGAGTCAGATTCACTACGAACTACTGAAATTCTCGACTACAATAAGCACGGAGATTTAAAATACAGTTTAATCCCAAGTATAGTTGGAAAAGAAGATGAACCGTTAGCAATTTGGGTTGGTGGGAGTCGACATGCACCAGAAGAACGATATAAATACTCCTATGACGACCAGAATCGATGGACTGAAAGGTACGTCATCTTCAAAGACAAAAAAGTGCTATTAGAAACAAGAAAATATAAATAAAATACGTGTGCCAACAGCGGGTATAGTGCATGCCCTGAGGGACACGCACCATACCCAAGCCGTTAGACGTAAAAGGCTGCACCTACAATTGTTACGCTTTTTCAAAGCTCCCACAATCTATTTTACGCCTAACGGATCACCATTCAAAAAAATACAAAAAACTAGGAACAGCTTCACTTTATAAAGTGATACGCCTAACATCCGTCTAAACTCAATATCCTACAGCATCTTTTTTTGAAACTAATTTTCATTCCTTTTTGTTTTAAAAATAAAAAACTATTTTTACACAAACTCACGAAAACTAAGTTTACACGGTGAGCCGTTAGTGGCAATTAAAGAATATGAAGAAAACACTTAGAAAACCAGAGAATTGGCAAGATTTTGAAAGCTTGTGCAAAAAACTTTGGGGTGAAATTTGGGAATGTTCCGAAATCAAAAAGAATGGTCGTTCAGGACAAAAACAACATGGAGTTGATGTCTATGGAATCCCTGCGGAAGAGAATCAATATTATGGAATTCAATGCAAAGGAAAAGACGACTACACAAATGCCAGTCTAACCGAAAAGGAAATAAACTCAGAAATTGAAAAAGCAAAATCTTTTAAACCAGATTTAAAGAAGTTTTATTTCGCAACATCAGCAAACAAGGAATCCTCAATTGAGGAATACATTCGCCAAAAAGATATTGAACATAGGGAATCGAATCTATTTGAGGTTCATTTGTTTTGTTGGGAAGACATTGTTGACCTAATTGAGGAGAACAAGAAAACTTATGATTGGTATGTTAGAAATATAAATTTCAAAACACAATTCTCTGTTAACGTTAGTTTTCAGGATGATTCTGAAAGATTAGTTTTTACTCCGAAACTTTATAAAAACAAAATCACTTATAAACTGAAACAACCTGAAGAGTTTAGTTTTGGATTACATCATCCCTCTCCAGAAGATAACAGGAAAACGAGAATTGAAATTGCGACTGAACCACAGCCAGTAAGGTATTTTATTAATGGAACTAACTATAATAAAAGCGCATCAGTTTTTTCGGTTAGGTTAACTAACACAGGTAGTTCAGCAATAAAGAATTTTAAAATGTACTTTGAATTCATCGGGACAAATTTTGCCATAGATACTGTTACTAAACAAAGCCAATTTCTTGACTCATTCAAGTACACTTATGATACATTCATCTATAAAGAATCAACAGAAGGTATTTTTGAGCCTAAACAGGAAATTTTAGTTCAAAAAGATAGTATTAGAACAGATGAATTTTGTGTTCGACCAAATATTGATAATGTTCAGGAGATAGAAGTAAAATGGAAGTTAGTTTCTGAAGACTTTGACGAAAGCGGAAGCTTGTTTCTTGAAATTCACCCTGAAATCATTGAAAAAACAACAACCGAAGCGTACAAATATCCTCTTGAAGATGAAATACGATTCGACAACTATAATGAATAAAAGCCACTAACAAAATGTATAGTGCATAGCACCCTTCGGGATGCTATGACACCATACACCAACGTTAGGCGTAAAAGGCTGCGCCTACGATTGTTACGCTTTTTCAAAGCTCCCACAATCTATTTTACGCCTAACATCCGTCTAAACTCAATATCCTACAGCATCTTTTTTTGAAACTAATTTTCATTCCTTTTTATTTTAAAAATAAAAAACTATTTTTACACAAACTCACGAAAACTAAGTTTACACGGTGAGCCGTTACAGGCAATTAAAAATACTAGTTAAAAATATATAATGAGACACAAAGGACTAGCAAAGGCAAAAAAATCTAAAGCTGATGAATTTTATACTCAGTACATAGATAAATTCTTATTTAGAATATAACCCTGAAGTCTTTAAAGACAAAACTATACTGCTTCCATGTGACGATCCGGAATGGAGTAACTTTACAAAATATTTTGCTCAAAATTTTGAGCGATTTGGTCTAAAAAAACTTATCAGCACAAGCTTTGCACAAGAAAGTAAAGACCTTCCAAATAAATACCAACCTACCCTTTTCGAGGCTAACGACTCTAAATTTGATGAAGGTAAAACTAATGTGAGAGGTAAAATATTCACACTTGATAATGATATAAGTGGTGATGGAAAGATTGACATTAATGATTTGGAGTGGGAATATTTAGAAGGTGATGGAGACTTTAATTCTAATGAAGTTGGCAAACTAAGAGATGAGGCAGAAATTATTATAACAAATCCACCATTTTCATTATTCCGTGACTTTATTCATTGGGTGATGGCTTCAGAGAAGCAGTTTTTGATCATTGCTAATATAAACGCCATTACTTATAAAGAAGTATTTCCATTTATTAGAGAAAATAAAATTTGGCTAGGCACAGGAATGGGCAGATGGATTTCAGGGTTTATTGTACCGGAGTCATATCAACTATACGGCACTGAGGCCAAAGTAGATACTGAAGGCAACAGAATTGTGGCAACAAACAATTGTCTATGGTTCACAAATCTTGACCATGGAAAAAGACATCAACCATTGCCACTAATGAGTATGCAAGACAACATTCGTTACAGCTCTCATAAAGTCGTCAAAGGAAAAGAATATAGAAAATATGATAATTTTGATGCAATAGAAGTTCCTTACACTGATGCAATACCCTCTGATTATGAAGGAGCAATGGGCGTTCCTATTACCTTTTTAGACAAATACAATCCGGAACAATTCGAAATTTTAGGATGTTCTTATGACTATGGCAGACCGATTGGATGGGACAAAAACACTAATATGTCTGTCTCAATAGAGGGGGTAAATGTATATAAACGATTAATAATTAGACATAAAAAATAATATGGTAACTGACTTAAAGACAGATATAACGGTAAGAAAAGTTTGCGAAGGGTTTGTTTATAATCAACTTGAAGGTAAAGGTTTGTTTGGATTAGCTGGAAGTCTGACAATCCAACCAGAGTATCAAAGAAATTATATTTATGCAGATGGTAAAAAAGATGTCGCAGTTATAGAATCTATACTCAAAGGTTACCCTTTAGGATTGATTTATTTTAATAAAGTAAGCAATGATAAATTTGAAGTATTAGATGGACAACAAAGGATTACCAGTATTGGACGCTTTGTGACAGGAAAATTTGCAATAAAGGACGAAAATGGAATGGAACAATACTTTAGTGGTATAGCTTCAGACAAACAAAACCAAATTTTGGATACAAAGCTTTTAATTTATGAATGTGAAGGAAATGAAAGCGAAATAAAAGAATGGTTTAAAACAATCAATATTGCTGGAATACCTTTAAATAGTCAGGAACTATTAAATGCAATATATTCCGGGCCATTCGTAACTCTTGGTAAGGAAAAGTTCAGTAATAGTCAAGACTCTAACATCCAGAAATGGCGTGCTTATATCTCAGGCAACGAAATCAGACAAGATTTTTTGGAATGTGCTTTAGATTGGGTGAGTAAAGGTAATATTAGTAACTATATGAGCCTCCACAGAAAAGATGATAATATAAAAGAGCTAGAAACATACTTTAACACAGTAATAGACTGGGCATCTTCCGTATTTATTGATGTTGAGAAAGAAATGTGTGGTTTGGAATGGGGGCAATTGTATGAAACATACAATAAACAACCTTATAATCCAAAGAAAGTTTCTGAGAATGTAAAAGAATTGTATGCTGATTCATATGTCAAAAATCGAAAGGGAGTATTTGAATATATTCTTGGTGGTATGACTGATTCAAAACTGTTAAATGTTCGTGTATTTGATGATGCTACGAAAAAATCAGTTTATGCAAAGCAAAAAAAGGTAGCTGAAACTAAAGGACACTCAAATTGCCCCCTTTGTGCATTAGGTAACAACTCTAATAAAACTAAAATTTGGAAAATAAATGAAATGGATGCTGACCACGTTACTGCATGGAGTAAAGGAGGTGCAACAGATATTAGTAATTGTGAAATGCTTTGTAAAACACATAATAGAGCGAAAGGAAATAGATAAAAAGCCTGTAACAATGTATAATGCATAGCTACCCTGCGGGATAGCCACAACACCATACATTAAACGTTAGCAATCTAATTTTCCAACACACAAAGTCTCAATGGTTAGATAAAAAATGAAATAAATTACTTTCTTGTTTCAGGAATTTGAATGTATCTATCCCTAAAGGACTATCCCTTATTTAATATCTTTGCATTACAATTTTCAAAAACAAACTAAAAAAAACCAAATTAAATTATGTCTCAGAAAAATGAGCTAAAAGAAATTGCGAAATTATTCTTAAAGCTAGGAAGCATCTCTTTTGGAGGACCTGCCGCTCATATTGCGATGATGGAAGATGAAGTGGTAAAAAAAAGAAAATGGATGAGTCAAGAACATTTTCTTGATCTTATTGGAGCAACCAATTTAATACCAGGACCTAATTCTACTGAAATGACTATGCATTGTGGTTATGAAAGAGCCGGTTGGAAAGGTCTTTTTACCGCAGGATTTAGCTTTATTCTTCCTGCTGTTATTATCACAGCTATTTTTTCGTGGTTTTACCAACAATACGGACAATTACCTGAAGTAATTCCTTTTATCTATGGAATAAAGCCAGCTGTTATTTCAATAATTATTATGGCTGCATATCGACTTGGGAAAAAGGCTATAAAAAATATTGAACTTGCAATCTTAGGCTTAATAAGCTTAAGTGCTTGCTTACTTGGAGTTAATAAGATAATTGCTCTTTTTGGTACAGGACTTCTTGGTCTTATGCTTTATCTTATTAAAAAGAATAACAATAAGATTAATAGCTTTCTCCCCATCTTACTATTTATAGGCAATCCATTAAAAATTGGCTCCTTTAAAATATTCTTAACTTTCCTTAAAATAGGTGCTATACTTTATGGTAGCGGATATGTTTTATTTGCTTTCTTAGAAACAGAACTAATAAGTAAAGGATGGTTAACTCAACAAGTATTAATTGATGCAGTTGCTGTAGGTCAATTAACTCCAGGACCTGTATTATCTACAGCTACTTTTATTGGTTGGCAAATGGATAGTATCACAGGAGCTATTGCTGCTACTATAGGAATATTTTTACCTTCATTTATTTTTGTTCTTTTACTAAACCCCTTAATTCCTAAAATTAGGAAATCAGCAATAATGAGTGCAATCTTAAACGCTGTAAACGTTGCAGCAATAGCTTTAATAATTGCTGTTTGTATAGAAATGAGCAAAACAGTATTAGTAGATTGGAAAAGTATAGTAATAGCTGCACTAAGTTTAACTGTCGTTTTTGTTTTTAAGAAACTAAATAGTGCTTTTATTGTTTTAGGAGGTGCTTTCATTGGCTACCTCTTAACTTTTATCTAAGCCTACTAGTTATAAGAAAACTAAAGCATTTATGCTTTATCAAAATTTCAAAACCTATTTTTACCCTAAAATAAAAACTACCACATCATGAAAAAATATTTATACTTAGGAATAGTTATTTTACTTGCCATTGCATATAGCATTTGCAACCAAGATACTAAAGTAGAAACAAGTACTAATACTAAGGACTACCTAAAAGAAGGTTTAACGATTGTACTAACAACAAAAGGCACTTTAGGGAAAAATCTTATTACAACAATACAAAAAGATGGAACAGAAGCAGCTGTAACTTTATGTAATGAAAGAGCTATAGCATTAACTGATAGTATGGCTATAGCTTTAAACGCTACAGTAAAAAGAGTTTCTGATAAAAACCGAAACCCAGATAACGCATGTAATAAAGAAGAGTTAGCTTACATAAATCAGGCTAAAAACCAATTAGCAAAAGATGGAAAGGCAAGCCCTAAGTTAATAGAAACTGATGATAAAGCAACAGGATATTATCCTATTGTAACAAATGCAATGTGCTTACAATGCCACGGAACAATTACCGAAGATATTACAACACAGACCCTAAATAAAATCACTACCCTTTACCCAGAAGACAAGGCTACAGGTTATGCTGCAAATGAGCTAAGAGGGATATGGGTTGTTGAAATGGAGAAATAAAAAGGTTAAACCCTAAACATTCACTCCAAAGAAATATCCTACTAAGGCAGTAAGCCCCATGGCTATAGTTCCCCAAAAGGTAATTCTTATTACTGCATCTTTAATACTTGAGCCTCCAGTTTTTGCTGCCAAGGCTCCTAATAGTGCTAAGAATAAAATAGCACTTCCATATTGATAATAAACCATCTCCGATACTGGTAAGAACACTGCAATAAGAAAGGGTAAAGCACCACCAAAAGTAAATGCTGCTCCTGAAGCAAAAGCAGCCTGTAATGGATTTGCCTCATTCATTTCATTTATACCCAATTCATCTCTTACATGAGCTTCTAAAGCATTGTGTGCCGTAAGCTGCTGAGCAACTTCCAAAGCAGTCTCTTTTTTCAAACCTCTTTGCTCATAAATTTTAGCAAGTTCCCTAAGTTCAATTTCCGGAATTTCTTCTAATTCCTTTTTCTCACGCTCAATATCTGCTTTTTCGATATCCGTTTGTGAACTTACCGACACATACTCTCCTGCTGCCATTGATAAAGCTCCTGCAACTAATCCTGCTAATGTTGCCAATACAATTGGCTCCCTAACATCACTTGCTGCTGCAACCCCAATTGCTATACTTGCTGTGGAGAGTATTCCATCATTTGCACCTAAAACAGCAGCTCTTAACCAATTGCTTCTGGTAATATAATGCTTTACTAATTTGTCTTCATCTTCATCAGTCATAGTTAATAGTATTATTTAACCCTTCAAATTTATAAAAAATACGTAAGCAATTTATATTCTACTTTGGTAAGTAAATAGCTCAAAATATCTTCCTTTACTTGCTATTAGTTCATCATGGTTTCCTTGCTCAGCAATCTCACCATGTTCAATAACCAATATTTGATTTGCTTGCCTAATAGTACTTAACCTATGTGCAATAACAAAGGTTGTTCTCCCTTTCATTAATTCAGCCAAACTCTTTTGAATTAAAGCTTCACTTTCAGTATCCAAGTTAGATGTTGCTTCATCTAAAATTAAAATACGAGGATTAGCCAGTACTGCCCTAGCAATTGCTATTCTTTGTCGCTGCCCCCCTGAAAGCTTTACGCCTCTTTCTCCAATTAAGGTATCTAAGCCATCATCAAATCTATCCGTAAACTCATTAACATAAGCTGCATTAACAGCCGCTAGTAATTGTTCTTCACTTGCATTAGGCCTTGGAAAAAGAATATTCTCTCGTATTGTTCCTTCAAATAAAAAGTCATCTTGCAATACTACTCCTAACTGGCTTCTAAAAGAATTTAAACTTACCTTAGAAATGTCATTTCCATCAATAGTTATGAGTCCAGAATCAGGGTTTATAAAACTAGCCACTAATGAAGCAAGTGTTGATTTACCCGAACCTGAAGAACCCACCAAAGCAGTTACTGAGCCACTCTTAGCTTCAAAACTAATATCATGCACTACCTCTTTGCCTTCTTCATAAGAGAAAGAAACATTCTTAAATGCTACATCACCCTCAATTGTTTTTAGTTGAATTGTACGTTCAGTAGCAGTAGCTTCCGATTGCATATTCATTATCTCTTCTGTTCTATCCAAACCTGCAAAAGCCTCTGTAAGCTGACTTCCAATATTACTCATCTGCACAATAGGAGCAATCATAAAACCAAGTAATAAAGTAAAGGACAAGAAATCACCAGTAGTTAAAGTCCCATCAATAATCATAGCTCCTCCAATTCCCATAATACCAACAGAAGCCAACCCTAAAAGAAAGGCTGATGAACTGGTCATGATTGCTGTTGCTGTCAAACTCTTTTTCACATTTTGGAATAAACGATCAACCCCTTTTTCAAAACTTATATTCTCCTGGGCCTCGGCATTAAATCCTTTAATTACTCTAACCCCATTCAATGTTTCTGTTAGCCTACCTGTAACCTCAGCATTTATCACTCCTCTTTTCCTAAAAATAGGACGAATATAACCAAATGCCTTTAATGCAATTACAGCAAATAACAATACAGGAGCAAGAACAAACAATGTCATTTTACCACTAATATCAATTAATAAGAATAAAGAAATGACAGCAGTAATAGTCCCTCCAAATAATTGTACTAATCCTGTACCTACAAGGTTTCTTACCCCCTCAACATCACTCATAATCCTAGATACCAAAGCACCTGATTTATTATTATCAAAATAAGAAATAGGAAGAGAAAGCACTTGCTTTTGAACTTTAGCTCTTAGTTTTGAAATTAACAACTGAGCTTCAACACTTAGCAATCTGGTTAAAGCAAATGAAGTTAAAGCCTGAACTAAAATAGCTCCAGAAACAAGGAGCACCATATTAATTAAAGCATCCATATCGTTATTAGGGATAATTTCATCCAATAATTCTTTACTCTTTAATGGCAGTACCAAAGAAGCAAGCCTACTAATTACAATAAGGATTAAACCTACAAATACAATTCCTTTTCGTGGCCATATAAATTCTCTAAAGGCTTGAACTACGGTTACTCTCTGTTTACTCATAATATATTTTGGTTTATTACTTAAAGTACAAAACTACAAATACGAATAATAGCAATACGCAATTTTAGACTTTAAAATGGAATAAGAAAAAATGAAACGATAAAGCAATCCAATTTAGTACTTTTGAAGCTTTATAAATGCTAATATCTATGTTGCAATTTCTTATTCATTATAGCTTACACCTTATATTTCCTATACTCATTGCTTGGGTATTCTTTAAGCATAAATGGAAAAAGGCCTACCTAATTATGTTAGCTACTATGCTTGTAGATTTGGATCACCTACTTGCTAATCCTATTTTTGACCCCAACCGTTGCAGCATAGGCTTTCATCCTTTACATAGCTATTATGCTATTGGCTTTTATTTTCTTTTACTTGCATTCCCTAAAAGTAGGGTAATTGCTGTAGGACTTTTATTCCATATGCTAACAGACTATGTTGATTGTAATTTTGCACTATTATTTTAACAAAATACAGGAGTAAAATCCTTATAAAAAAGCATTAAATAAATAGGTTTTTTTGTATTTTTGAGAGTATATAGTATCAAGCAAAATATATCATGAAAAAGATAGGGCTTTTAATATTAAGTATTGCTTTTAGTCTCGGGAGCTTAGCACAAGAAAAGCTGCAATTCAACGGACAAGCAACTGCAATTATCAGTAATAATTTTACTGATGACTTAAACTATTTTAATGGCAATAGATATATAGGAAAGCTAGCATATAAAATCCCTGTTACTACCAATATTTTCTTCGATTTTAAGGCTGAAGCAAATACTACTTTAACTAATCAATTTAATTTATTCGATAGTCTTACAACACAAAAATCACTTAACCCTTATCGTCTTTCAGGAAGATACTCTTCAGAACAATATGAGATAAGAGTTGGATTACAAAAAATTGATTTTGGCTCAGCTTCATTGCTTCGTCCATTACAATGGCTTAACCAAATTGACTTCCGTGACCCATTACAAATAACTAATGGGGTATATGGCGTTTTAGGAAGATATTACCTACTAAACAATGCTAACATTTGGCTTTGGGGCTTGTATGGGAATACCGAACAAAGAGGATTCGATACTTTCCAAAGCAAAAAAGAAATACCAGAACTAGGAGGAAGAATTCAATATCCAACACCAAAAGGAGAGCTTGCTCTTTCTTATCATCATAGAGCTATAAATACCCCTATTATTGACAATAGCACTAATGTAAAAGAACATAAAATAGGTTTTGATGGAAAATGGGATTTAAAAGTAGGATTTTGGATTGAAGCTTCTCACAGTTATAAATCAAAAAATATAGGAAACTTAACAAACCAAACCCTAATAAATATTGGTAGCGACTATACTTTCGGAATTGGAAATGGATTAAGAATTATAGGAGAGCACCTCATAAGTAGTTATAATCAAGAACAATTCAACTTTGAGAACAAAACAAATACAAGTGCCTTAACCGTATCATATCCTTTAAGTATTTTTGATAATATAAGTACTATCGCTTATCAAAACTGGGAACAAAATAACACTGCATTTTTCCTAAACTATGAGCATCATTTTAAGTATCTGACTGCCTATATAATGGGCTATTACACACCATCAGCTAACAATGAAGCAGCAGTAAACGAGCAATTTAATAACTTTACAAACTCTGGAATACGACTAATGTTTGTTTATAATCATTAAAACAACAACTATGAATAAAGAAACGATAATATCAATTAAGAATTTAAGCAAGCGTTTTAAAGTAGGTGATGGTGAATTTACGGCATTAAAAAACATCAACCTTGATTTTTATAAAGGAGAGTTTTCAGGATTTGTAGGTCCTAGTGGATCAGGAAAAACAACATTGCTTAATATTATTGGATCCTTAGATAGCCCCTCGGAAGGAAAGGCTATGGTAATGAATAAAGATATCGCAGCATTATCTCATAAAGAATCAGCGCTACTACGTAATAAGCATATCGGGTTTATCTTTCAGGTATATAATTTACTTCCTGTTTATAGTGTTTATGAAAATGTAGAATTTGCACTCTTATTACAAAATTATACTGCTAGCGAAAGAAAGAAAATGGTAATGGAAGCTTTAGACTGGGTAGGACTAGCAAATATGGCAAGTAAAAAGCCCGACAAGCTATCAGGAGGAGAAGGACAAAGAGTAGCTATAGCCAGAGCAATGGTAAAAAAACCACAAATATTATTAGCAGATGAACCAACTGCAAACTTAGATGCCGAGAATGCTCATATCGTATTAAAAATGATGCAAAAACTAAATAGAGAGCTAGACACCACTTTTCTATTTTCAACCCATGATGAAAAAGTAATGGGCTATTTAGAACGTATTATTCATTTAAGAGACGGATATGTAGAGCAAGATGAAATCATCAAATTAAATAACCACACAAAATGAAATTAGCATTACAACTAGCATACCGCAACCTTATTGGTGCTGGAATAAGAACTTGGCTTAATGCTATAGTACTTTCATTTGCTTTTGTATTGATTATTTTCTTAAACGGCTTTATGGATGGCTGGAATCAACAAGCAAAAAACGATACAATATCATGGGAATACGGAACAGGACACTTACTTAATAACAAATACGATCCTTTCGACCCTTTTTCATTACAAGAAGGTCATGATTTAATACCCAAAAACACAAAAGACCTTACCCCTATTCTTATACAACAAGCATCAATATACCCTAATGGAAGAATGCTTACTGTAAGCCTAAAAGGAATTAAACAAGAACAGCAAACCTTACTAATACCAAGCAATGCCTTAAAAGAAAGTAAGACTAACTTTCCTGCAGTTATCGGAACAAGAATGGCAGAAACAGCCAAGCTAGAAAAAGGAGATGAAGTACTATTAAGATGGAGAGATAAAAATGGAACCTTTGATGCTAGTAACATTACTATAGTTGAAATATTTAACAATAATGTCCCTACAGTTGATGACGGGCAGATATGGATATCATTAGACAAGATGTGGAAGATAACAGGTTTAAAGAATCATGCTACACTATTTGTTGCAAATGAAAACTATACACATAATGCTACTCAAGGTTGGAATTTTAAAACCCAAAAAGAGCTCTCAAAAACACTAGATGATATTATCAGTACTAAAAAAATTAGTTCTGCTATTTTATATGTTCTACTCTTAGCAATAGCTTTACTAGCAATATTTGACACTCAAGTACTTTCTATTTTTAGGCGACAGAAAGAAATAGGAACTTACATTGCCCTTGGTATGACGCGCTGGCAAGTAGTAGGTTTATTTACTGTAGAAGGTGCTACTTATAGCATCTTAGCCATGCTCGTTGGAAGTGCATATGGGATCCCCTTATTTGCTTACCTTGCAAAATACGGAATGGCAATGCCAGAAGGACAACAGGATATGGGGATTTCAATAGCTGAACAAATCTTTCCTGTTTTTGGATTAAAACTAATATTAGGAACCATATTTCTAGTTGTAGCTTCTGCAACTATTGTAAGTTTTTTACCTTCTCGTAAAATTGCAAAAATGGACCCAATAGCAGCACTTAAAGGAAAATTACAATGATTAAATTCTTAATAAATGGAATCCTAAGAGACCGTAGCAGAAGTACGCTTCCTATTATCATTATTACAATTGGTGTATTTCTTACCGTTGCATTAAGTGCTTATATAAAAGGAGCTTTTGGCGATATGATTGATCAGAATGCCCGTTTTGAAACAGGACATATTAAATTGATGAGTCGTGCTTATGCTGAAAATAAAGAGCAAATACCTAATGATTTATGTCTGCTTGAAGTGAGTAAGCTAAAGCAAGAACTTAAAACTACTTACCCAGATATTGACTGGTATAGCCGAACTAAATTTGGTGGACTTATAGATGTGCCTGATAGCATTGGAAATACAAAAGCTCAAGGACCTGCAGCAGGAATAGCTCTTGATTTATTATCAGAAAACAGCAGGGAAATAAAAAGGATGAACCTAAATAATGCTTTGATTAGCGGGCACATTCCAAATAAAAAAGGAGAAGCAATAATAGGGCATTCCTTTGCAGAAAAACTAAACATTAATATTGGAGATACCTTTACATATTTTGGCACTACTATGGAAGGAAGTATGACATTTAAATCCTTTATTATAGCAGGAACAATTAGCTTTGGAATCCCTCCAATGGACAAAGGAGCTGTACTTGTTGACATTACAGATGCTCAAGAGATGTTGGATATGGAAGATGGCACTGGAGAGCTATTAGGTTTCTTTAATAGTAATGTTTATAATAATGAGTTAGCTGAACTCGTGAGTAATGAATTTAATCATAAGTATATAAATAGCAATGATGAATTTGCTCCTGTAATGACACCACTAAAACATCAGAACAATTTAGCAAGCATTATTGATTATGGAGAAACAATGTCTGGTATATTTATCATTGTTTTTATTCTTATTATGTCCATTGTACTATGGAATGTAGGACTTTTAGGAGGCTTAAGAAGATATAAAGAATTTGGCATACGATTAGCCCTAGGGGAATCAAAAGGTCAAATTTACAGCAACTTAGTTCTCGAGTCTATTATCATCGGGATTATAGGTTCAATATTAGGAACATTATTAGCTTTAGGTTTTTCGTATTATATGCAAGTTGTAGGTATTGACATCAGTAGCTATTTACAAAACTCATCTATTATTATGCCCTCTATAATAAGATCAAAAATTACAGCCGAGCTATTTTATATTGGCTTTATCCCTGGCTTACTAGCTATGGTGTTTGGAACTATGTTATCAGGAATAGGAATTTATAAAAGAGAAACTGCTAACTTATTTAAAGAACTTGAAGTATAATATCAATAATAAAATGAAACACTTAATTACAGCAACAGTCCTAAGCCTAATTAGTTTTACTCCATTAAAATCACAAAACCCTACTGCAAAAGATGTGATAGAAAGAGTAGAACAAAATATGAGCTCAGAGAATAGAATCACCTCATCTGAAATGATTATTTATGGAAAAAGAAAAACCAGAACAATAGTATCAAAAGGATATTCTGAAGGAAATGAAAAATCATTTACCGAGTACCTTGCTCCAGCAAGAGAAAAAGGTGTGAAGATGTTAAAGCTTGGAGAAAAATTATGGATTTACTCTCCTCATACTGATAGAACCATACAATTATCAGGACATATGTTACGCCAATCTGTTATGGGATCGGATCTCTCTTATGAAGACATGATGGAGAACAGAGAGTTAACAGACCTATACACCATTACTATTATAGCTACTGAAACCTTTGACAATAGAACATGTTGGAAGTTAGAACTAATTGCCAAAGTAAATGATGTTGCCTATTATAAAAGAATAATGTGGGTTGATCAGGAGCGATATGTCCCTTTAAAAGAAGAGTTATTTGCAAAAAGCGGACAACTCCTAAAACGAACAACCCTTAGTGATATAAAACAAATACAAGGGAGATGGTTTCCTACAAAAATGAATTATAAAGACATGCTTAAAACAGGGAAAGGAACAGATTTTATTATTACCGATATTAGTTTTAATAATAAAATACCTCCCCACATATTTACAAAATCAGCACTGATAAAATAAAAAAGAGCCTCCAAATTGGAGGCTCTTTTTTTTACTTTAATTGTTTACTATAAAAACTTAGGCTTAATTACAACCATAAAGTATGACCAGTTGTTTACACCATCTACTTCACCACCTTTTAAGCTAACCATGCTTTCAGTTGCACTATAGATAGAGTGTCCAAGATTAAATGACACACCTTCTGCAACAGGATAAGAAATAGACAAATCAATTTCACTACCTAAATCACCATCTAAGTCACCCATATCAGTAACAGCGCTAAACATATGGTAAGCGGCTTTTAAATTTGCTTTATTAAACTTATATCCTAAAGATAAGTACATATCATTAAGCCCTACTGAGTTTCCATGGTTTCCAACATAGAAATAATCCATATGTCCATTAAACTTATGATTAGTACCAAATACAGGACTAAATGCCATATTATCAGCATCTGCACCACTTTGAGATTCGTAACCTAAACCTACCTTAATTGCATCACTTACTTTATAAGAAGCATCTAAACCTAATAAAGAAGCACTTAAATCATCATCATTATTTTGCATATAGTAGTTCAACCCTAACGAAATACCATTAGTACTTCCTGTTAATCTAGCTCCAGTAGTTATCAATGCATCTTTATCCAATCTTAATGCACTTACTTTAAACATATCAAAATCTTTATGTAACCAAATATAGTTCATTGATTTATAATTTCCAGCTGCAGCTTCATCAGATTTATAAGCAAAACCAACATGAGCAGTTAAGTAACCATCATACTTAAGTAATCCTAAATCATGACTTCTAGCTTGCTGCGCCCAACCTACTGAACCCATAATTCTATGGTCATCATACACTAATTCTTGTCTACCTCCTTTTAATGAAACTCCATCAAATAAGTTTACCTCAGCCCAAGCTTCATGTAAGTCTAAATTATTATTAGCTCCAGTTCCTAAAGTACTTGAAGACCCCCAAGTTCTAACATCCTGCATACTAACCTTCATAGTATAATCAGCAGTTTTATAATTTAAGTTAAGCCTAGTACGCTGCGTTGTTGAAACACTTGCATCTTGTTCTGCAACTGAAAGTGCATGTTTTGTTCCTGTCCTGTGCTCTGTTCTTGGCCTAAACTCTCCATCCATAGAGAACTGAGCAAACATACTCGTAGCTCCAAATAACATTAGTGCTGATAGCACTGTCTTTTTCATCATTGTTTTCATAATGTGATATTTTTTTTATTAATAATACCGCAAAAGTAAATGATACCAAACAGGCAATCTATGACTGCAATCATAAATAAATATGATATTTATCATAACTACAACCTTAAAATTTTAAAGTATGAGCATTAGATAAAAAACAATATTAATTAGTTTTATATTACTGATCTATATCATACTTTTTTCAAAAATAACCCCCTAACTTTGCACTATTAAATTAAACATCAAAAATGAAAAATCTTAAAACAATAATCGGAACAGGTGTACTTGCATTATTAGTTTCTTGTGGAGGAGGTGAAACTAAAAAGACTGAAACTCCTGTTGCAAAAACAGTAGAGGTAGTAGAAACTAGCACTGGAGCAAACCCAGCTATTGATGCTGCATTAATGGCAAAAGGAGAAAGCGTTTACGCACAATGTTTAGCTTGCCACCAACCAAATGGAGAAGGGCTTACTGGAGCATTCCCTCCTTTAGCAAAGTCTGATTATATGCTAGAAGATGTTAACAGAACAATAAAAACAATTCTGTATGGAACTTCAGAACCTATAACAGTAAATGCAACAACATATCCTGGAAGTACAATGACCAAGTTTGATGGATTATCAGATGAGGATGTTGCCGCAGTTGCAACTTATGTATTGAACTCTTGGGGAAATACAGGTGGTGTGGTTACCACCGAAATGGTTACCTTAAACAGGTAATCATGTTTTTAGTTAGTTGAAGAAACCCTGCCAAATGGCAGGGTTTTCTTTTTTAGCTTGGTTTGTACTTATTACCTAAAAACAGAAATTACACCTTACACCAATAATATTTACTATACTTGTAAAGGTTATTAAACTTTCTATAAACAACCAAATAACATGCAAAAAATCGCTTATTTATTCATTATTCTCACCTCAACTATTGCAGGTTTAATCTATGGGAAAAACTTATTAATCCCATTTATTTTTTCTCTACTATTATGGGTATTAATTAGAGGTGTTAAAGTCATATTAAACAAAAACAATTGGATTAAAAACAAGATACCAACATGGATTAAAAACATATCAATTACATTATTATTCTTTTCAATATCTTCATTGATATCTAAAGTATTATCGGTTAGTATTAAAAACTTAGCCTTATCCTATAAAACTTATGAATCGAATATTAAAACAATGTCATTAAAGATTAATGAAATGTTCAATATTGATATCGTTAATTTAATTACTGATCACTCTAAAGATTTTGATTTTAGCATTATTCTAAATTCCATTTTCAACTCTATTTCCGATATCTTAGGAAATGCATTAATAATTGTACTGTATGCTTTATTTGTAATACTTGAAGAAACAAATTTTAATAAGAAACTAAAACTAATATTTAATGATAAAGACGAATACTCAAAAATCTCTGAACTATTAAATAAGATTGAATCTTCTGTAATAAGCTATTTAGGACTAAAAACAATCGTTAGCCTTTTAACTGGAGTACTAAGTTACTTTGCATTATTATTTATCGGAATTGATGCTCCTATGTTCTGGGCGTTTCTAATTTTTATACTGAACTTTATTCCAACCATAGGTTCATTAATAGCAACATTATTTCCTGCTCTTTTCTGCCTATTGCAATTTGGAGAGTTCTCTCAATTTGCTACTGTCCTTACCGTAGTAGGAAGTATACAACTATTAGTAGGTAATATTATTGAGCCTAAGGTAATGGGGAATTCATTAAACCTAAGTCCGCTAGTAGCATTAATCTCATTATCTTTTTGGGGGACATTGTGGGGCATAACAGGGATGGTACTCAGTATCCCAATAACTGTTATTATCGTAATTATTCTATCTCAGTTTAATTACACCAAACCTATAGCAATATTACTCTCAGAAAAGGGGAAACTGAACTAATTTACCCAAATTATCTGATAAGAAAAGACCTAAAAACTTATCTTTTATAAAAAAATAAGAAATTAATATTGCTATTAAGTTAGTAAACACTAACTTTGCCACATGAATTTCACAAAAAGACAAATTGAAATTATAACATCAGCTAGTAATTTAATTGGTGAAAAAGGAATACAAAACCTTACCACTAAAAATTTAGCTGCAAAAATGGCTTTTTCAGAGCCTGCCTTATACCGTCACTTTAAAGGCAAAACAGAAATCCTAAAGTCTGTACTACTCTTCTACAAACAAGTATTGAGTAATGGGTTAATAAGTATTATTAAATCGGATAAATCAGCACTTACAAAACTTAATACTATAATTGAATTTCAGTTTAAACACTTTACAGAAAATCCTGCCATAATTATGGTTATTTTTTCTGAAACTAGTTTTCAGTACAATAGTATTTTATCAGGTGTAGTAAGTAAAATAATGGTTCAGAAAGAAAAAATGCTAACCGAAATTATTATTAAAGGACAAGAAAGTGGAGAGCTAAGAACAGATATTAGCGCTCAACAATTAGCAACTATACTTATGGGAAGTATGCGCCTAACAGTTTTAAGATGGAGGCTATCAAACTTCGAATTTGACTTAGAAAAAGAAGGTGCTGCACTTTGGAGCACCATTGAACTTATTATGAAGAAGAATTAAAAAAATTTACCCTAACAAGTTAGTAAATACTAACATATATTATGAATAAAATAACCCAATTCGTTCTCAATAACAGCAAGTTAATACTTGCCTTTATAGTAATAGGAACGCTAGTAAATCTTTACAGCATAAAAACAAATTTCTCCTTAGAAACAAATTTATCTACTTATATGCCTAAGGAGCACCCTGCCTTTGTTTATAGTGATAAAGCTGAGGAGCAATTTGATATTAGAGATGCCATACTTATTGCAATAGAAAATAAAGATGGAATCTATAACACATCTACCTTTAGTAAGATAAAGAAACTAACTAAAGAAATACAAAAATTAGAAGTAGTAGCACATAAAGATGATGTATTAAGTCTGTACACTGCCGATAATATTAAAGGATCGGAAGAAGGTTTAGAAATTGAAGAGTTCTTTAAACGCATACCAAAAGATGAAGCAACTTTTAACACTATAAAATTAGGGGTCAGAAGCAATGAAATGGTATACCGAAGGTTGGTTTCGGAAGATGAAAAATCAACAATTATATTTACTAAAATAAAAGACAATAGCTTTTCGCAAGAACTATACCAAGAAATACTAGACATCGCTGCTAAGTATGAAGAAGATGGCACAGTTATATATGTAGCTGGGCAGCCTGTAATAGAAGGAACTATGGCAAACTTAATGCCTAAGGACATGTCCAAAATGTTTCCTTTAGTTTTACTACTGATACTTATTGTTCTTCTATTTGTATTGAAAAGCTTTAAGGCTACCATGATTTCCTTTATGGTAGTTATCTTTTCATCAGTATGGACATTTGGGCTTATGTTAGGAATGGGAATCTCTGTTTATGCTCCTAGTTCATTAATACCCGTAATGTTAATTGCTATTGGAGTAGCTGATGCTATTCATATGTTTTCGCACTTACAATTACAAATTCGTAAGCATCCAAATTGGACCAAAGATGAGTTCATAAAGAATATGAATGCTGAAATGTTTATGCCAGTACTGATGACATCTGTAACAACATCTGTAGGATTTTTGTCCTTACTAACTTCCGATATTTTACCTATAAAATACTTTGCCGTATTTACAGCCTATGGAGTAATGATGGCAATGTTCTTTTCTCTAATATTTATCCCTGCAGCAGTAAATATTTTAGGCTTACCAAAAGCACCTAAACAAAATGAAGGTGAGGAAGATGATTTCTTTACCAGAAATGCAAAAGGATTTGCAAAAGCAATGGTTGCTCATAAAAAAACAGTAATCACAATTACAACAGTTACATTACTCTTCTTTGGTTTTGGAATGTCTAAAGTATGGATCAATTCTAGCTTCCTAGCCTTATTCCCTGATGACAATCCTTTAGTTACTACTGATGCTTTTGTAAATGATAATTTCTTAGGAACTACAACTGTTAATGTAATACTAGAAGCAGATCAAGAACAACAATTTAAAAGTCCTGAACTCTTAAAATTAGTTGATAAAGTAAGCGAAGAGGTAAGCGCAAACAACCCTACTGTTGGTGGTGCAATATCTGTAGTCGACTTTATAAAAAGAATGAACAAAGTCCTTAATGAAGATAAAGAAAGCTACTACACCATACCTAATGATAAAGATCTAATAGCACAGTATTTTTTACTGTATGAAATGAGTGGTGGTTCAGACAGATTATGGGATGTTGTAAGTGATGATTTTAAAACTGCTAACTTACAGTTCCAACTGAAAAGTGACGACTCAAAAGGGCTTAATGCTACCATAGCTGCTATAGAAAAATATAAGCCTGACTTTAAAGAAATTGGAGTAGATCTTAACTTTGCAGGAAGCGGATATAAAGTACTCGTGTTTAATGACCTTATTCTTATTGGACAAATAAAAAGTTTAGCCTATTCATTTATTATTGTAATTATCCTGCTTTCATTAATGTTCAGGAGCCTAAAAATTGGGTTGATTGGTACTATCCCTATTTTTATTACTACCCTAATATCATTTGGTGTATTGGGTTGGCTAAATATTCCTTTACAAACAACTACAGCACTAATATCAAGTATTGCAATTGGTATAGGTATTGACTATGCAGTACACTTTATTGATAGATATAAACTTAATGCACAAAGGCTCAATTCTAAAGAGCAGACTGTAACCGAAACAATGGCACATTCTGGGCGTGCAATATCTTTTAATGCAGTAGTTGTAATACTCGGATTTTTAGTGCTCACACTTTCTGCCTTTAAACCAAACATTTCATTAGGAGCAATTGTTTCACTTAATATGCTAACAAGTTTTATTGCTACTGTTACTGTTATGTTTATTGTCCTCTATTCTGGAAACTTATACTTTAAAAATAAAACCCTAAAAAAATAATACTATGAAAAAGATAACACTGATAATTGCAGTATTCCTATTTGCATTTGGGAATAAAAGTACAGCACAAACAGCAAAAGAAATTGCCTATAAGGTATATAACAAAGCAACTCCAAAGGATGGAGAGAGTGACATGAAAATGACACTTATCAATAAAAAAGGAAGCGAGAGAGTAAGAAAACTACATCAATTTTTTATTGACTTAGGTGAGGTTGAAAAACAGTTAATGTTTTTTACTGCTCCTGCTGATGTAAAGAACACTGCTTTTATGAACTGGTCCTATACTGATGCTGATAAAAATGATGACCAATGGCTCTACCTTCCTGCTTTAAAAAAAGTGAAACGAATCTCTAGCTCGAATAAAGATAATGAATTTATGGGCTCTGATTTTACTTATGAAGATATGGAAAAAAGAAACCCAGAAAGAGACAAACACGAACTTATTGAAACCACTACCTATAATGGAGAAAAAGTTTGGGTTGTTAGTGCCACTCCTATTGAAGAAGAGCAATATTCAAAAAAGATTGCTTGGATATCACAGGAAAAAAATACGCCATTAAAAATTGAATTTTATGATGAAGATGAAGAACTATTAAAAATTCTTAAAATTACTAGCATCACTAAATTGAATAACTACTGGATTGTTCAAGACCAAGAAATGGAAAATGTACAAACAAACCATAAAACACAAATTAACTTAACTAACCTGCAAATTGACAAAAATTTAAGTGACGGAAAAATTAGTCAGCGTGCAATGCAAAAAGGATTATAATGATAGAAAATATAGTAACACAATTAGCTTACGACGGTATAAAAACTAAAAAACTTGTAGATAACGAAACAGGAAATGTTATCCTTATTGCTATAAGTAAAGGCGATGAATTAAAAAAACACATTTCAAATACTGATGCTTCAATTTTAGTATTGGAAGGGGAACTACTTTTTAAAATTAACGAAAAAGCACACCTATTAGCCCCTATGGATATGTTTGAATTTAAAAAGCAGGAACCTCATGCTGTTGAAGCAATTTCTGATACCAAACTCATACTTATAAAATGAAAAAAATAATAAAACTACAGTTACTTAGCATTGCAACAATCCTTGCTATTAACACTCAGGCACAAGAAGTTACTCCCTTAGAAATAAATGGATTTGGAAGAGTTTATAGTGGAGTACTATTAGATGATAATCATGATTTTAGCATCAATCAAAACACTTTAGATTTAACGCTTAAGCATCAAAAAGGGAACATAGGTTTTGTAGCAAATCCTTATTTTAACCAGTATGCAAGCAAAGACAATCAGTTTAATATTAGAGAGCTATATATTGATATTTTTACTGACAAAGTAGACATTCGTATTGGTAAGCAACAAATAATTTGGGGACAAGCCGATGGTGTTTTTATTACCGATATTGTTTCTCCAAAAAACCTAACGGAATTTTTACTTTGGGATTTTAATGAAATAAGAATGGGAGTTACAGCTATAAAAACGAAGATTTATCCTAGTGATAATTACGATTTTGAGTTGGTATACATTCCTACATTCAGCTCAACTATTGCTCCTGAGCAAGAGTCAATATGGATGCCTAAAACAAATTTCCCTATAAACCCTACTTTTGATTATAGTAAGGCTACTATTAATCAAAGCTTAGAAAATGGAGAGTTCTTTGCTAAATTTACACAAAGCAGTTCATTATACGATTTACAATTGATGGGTGCTTACACTTGGGATGATGATCCAAGTATGCATATTTCTAAAACAATTGACCCAGCAAGCATGCAACTAACAAACCTAAAGGTAAGCCCTGAGTACCACAGGCTAACAGTAGCTGGCGCTAGTTTTAGCACAGAAATAATGAGTTTTATACTAAGAGGTGAAGGAGCTTACTATCAAGGAAAACTATTCCAAACAGCTGAGCCAACTGCTATTGATGGACTTACTGAGAAAGACTATATTAATTATGTAGTTGGAATTGACAAAACAATTGGAGATTGGAAACTAAGCTCACAATTTATACAAAAAAATATCCTTGACTACGAACAGTATTTAGCTGCTGAAGAAACCGAAAATTTACTTACTTTTATGGCGAATAAAACAATGTTTCGCGAGCAAGTAAGAGTAGAGCTATTTGGATATTTAGGATTGAACAATGAGGATTCGTTTATAAGATTAAGAAGTTTCTACCTTCCTTACGATGGCCTTACTATTGAATTGGGGTACAATCTGTTTTCTGGAAACGAAGGTACTTTTGGACAATACGATGATAATGATATGATATACACAAAAATAAAATATAACTTTTAACACATGAAAAAGAAAATAAAACAATTTGCAAGTTTATTACTCGTAGCAATTGCAATCTCTTGCAATAGCGGACCTAATCATTTAGCAACAGTACAACTAAATAACGGTGAGCTTTGGGAAGCAAATATTGAAACTACAGAGGGAGTGCATAATATGCAACAAATAATACACAACTATGAAACACAGTTTAAAGCTGAAAATATTATGGCTGAAAAAACTGAGTTAGAAAAAATAGAAGACTATCATACTGTTAATAAGGAACTAAAAAAGGAATTTAATTTAATTATTAAAAATTGCTCTATGGATGGTGAAGCCCATGATCAATTACACAATTACATTAAGCCTATGCTTGGTATGTTTGCCACTATTGATGGTGATAATATTGAGTTAATTGAGCGTGATTATGAAGCACTAAAAGCACAATTAGGAGCTTATAGTTCTTTTTTCAGATAAACTAGCTTACAAATATATTTGCACTACTTTTTCCTTGTTTCTCAAAAAGTAGTGCAATTGCTTTTCTCCCCTGTTCTGCTAAAGAAAGAGAATACTTGTTTACATATAAATTAATATGTGCATCTACTACTTCTTTTTCCATTTCTTGGGAGTGGCATTGCACATAAGCTGAAGAATCATCTGGATTTTCAAAAGCATATGCCACACTTTTTTTGAGTACACGCTCTAATTTTTGCTGTACCTCTAAAGGCAACTCTCGTTTTACAACTATACCACCAAGTGGAATAGGAAGCCCTGTTGTTGTTTCCCAAAATTCACCCAAATCTTTTACCTTAACCAAACCTTTATCAGCATAAGTAAATCGGTTTTCATGAATAATTAAACCTGCATCCACTTCACCATTAATAACAAGGTTTTCAATGTCAGAAAATAAAGCAACTTTCTTGTTCTTCATCTCAGGAAAAGCAATACTTAAAAGCATATTGGCCGTGGTAAACGCTCCAGGAATTGCAATACTACTATTAGCACTTAACTCAGTATTTGGCTTTTTAATTAATAAGGGTCCACAATTATTTCCTAGAGCAGAACCACTATCTAGTAAAGCATAGGTATCAGCACAATGTGTAAAAGCATTATAACTCAGTTTTGTAGCCGCTAGCTTCCCTTCAAAAGCCCACTTATTTAATTGTTCTACATCCGCAAAAACTACATCAAATTCCAAACCTTCAGTATCAATTTTATGATGCACCATAGCATCAAAAATAAAAGTATCATTTGGGCAAGGTGAAAAACCTAAAGTTAGCTTCATAGTGCTTTTATTATTTGTTCTACTTCAATATTTAAGTTGCTAATTGCTAAAGGTAAATCCCAATTTGCTTTATTTCTTCTTTCTACCCTGTTAGAAATAGCTCTTATTTGTATACACGGGGTTTTAAACTCTTCACAAAGCATAAAACAAGCAGCACCCTCCATGCTTTCCACATCAGGATTTAACCGCTCTCTTATTACAGCAATAGCAGCCTCGTTACCATGCACAGTATTTACCGTAATCCCTTTTGTTTTTATCAAATTGGTTTTAGCTTGTACTTTAAAATTAGTTTTCAGAGCTAAACCCATTTGCTCTGGCTCTAAAAATTCTGTACCATCCTCAGCACCTAGTTCTGACAAGCAATCTTCAGTTACCTCAACCACATCACCAATACTTAAAGCAGTATTAAATGCCCCTGCTACTCCCATATTAATTACTAAATCGTATTTATTAGCTGCTAAAGCTTTAGCAAGAGCCACAGCTGTATTTAACATCCCAACTCCTGAAATAAGAATATCACAATCCTTAAACTTAGCTGAAACAACTTCAAATTCTGTAGCTGCTATTAAGAGTATTTTCATTTGGCAAATATACCAAAAGAAAAGGTAGTATATTTGCAGCCAATTTTTTAATAACATGAGTGATACTTATAATAAAAATATAGCCGATAATATTAAAACAGTATTATCTGAAATTGGCGAAAATCCTGATAGAGAGGGTTTACAAAAAACTCCAGAAAGAGTTTCTAAATCAATGGAATTTTTAACCAATGGCTATAATCAAAATCCTACTGAGATATTAAAATCAGCGATGTTTGCTGAAGACTATAGCCAGATGGTTTTAGTAAAAGATGTTGAACTTTACTCCTTATGTGAGCACCATATGCTTCCTTTTTTTGGGAAAGCACACATTGCATACATCCCAAACGGACATATAGTTGGACTAAGTAAAATCCCAAGGATTGTAGATGTTTTTGCAAGAAGACTACAAGTACAAGAACGCCTAACAGACGAAATAAAAGATTGCATACAAGATACGCTAAACCCAAGAGGAGTGGCTGTTGTGATAGAAGCACAACATTTATGCATGCAAATGAGAGGAGTACAAAAACAACACTCTTCAACAACAACTTCAGCTTTTTCAGGAATATTTATGTCCGATGAAAAAACAAGAGCTGAATTTATGAACTTAATTAAATAATAGCTAATAGTTGTTGGTTATTAGTTACTAGAAACTAATCCCAACAACCAAAAACTAGCAACCAAAAACTAAATTATGAAAGCATATGTATTTCCTGGGCAAGGAGCCCAATTTCCTGGAATGGGAAAAGATTTATTTGAAGCATCAGAACTTGCAAAAGAGCTCTTTGAAAAAGCAAATGAGATATTAGGATTTTCTATTACTGATATTATGTTTGGAGAAGATGCAGAAGCTTTAAAACAAACTAAAGTAACACAACCTGCTATTTTCTTACACTCGGTAATTTTAGCCAAGTTATTAGGAAATGATTTTAAGCCAAACATGGTTGCAGGACACTCTTTAGGAGAATTCTCTGCCTTAGTTGCAGCCGGCTATTTATCTTTTGAAGATGGATTAAGACTCGTATCAAAAAGAGCATTAGCAATGCAAAAAGCTTGTGAAGCTGAACCTTCAACTATGGCTGCTGTATTAGGACTTGAAAATGAAATAGTAGAAAACATTTGTGCTGAAATTGATGAGGTAGTAGTAGCTGCGAATTATAATTGCCCAGGGCAATTAGTAATTTCAGGATCTATTAAAGGTATTGATATTGCTTGTGAAAAACTTACTGAAGCTGGTGCCCGAAGAGCACTTAAACTTCCTGTAGGAGGAGCATTTCACTCTCCACTTATGGAACCTGCAAAAGCAGAGTTAGAACAAGCTATAAATGCAACCAACTTTACTCAAGGTAACTGTCCTGTGTATCAAAATGTTACTGCTAATGCTGTTACAGACCCTGCTGAAATTAAAAATAATTTAATTAAGCAACTTACTGCTTCAGTACGATGGACACAAACTATGGAGCAAATGATAGCTGATGGTTTAACTTCAGTAATAGAGGTAGGACCAGGAAAAGTACTACAAGGTCTGTTTAAAAAAGTAGACCGCAAACTACCTACTGAAAGTGCTTCAATCTAAACTTAATTCTTTTTAAACTAAAATGCCAGATAATAAATCTGGCATTTTTTTAGCTGTATTGTTCTTGATAATACTTCTGATACTCTCCAGAGGTAATACTATCCATCCACTGCTCATTTGCTAAGTACCAAGCTATTGTTTTAGCAAGTCCTTCTTCAAATTGTAAGGAAGGCTCCCACCCTAATTCATTCTTTAATTTATTGGCATCAATTGCATAGCGCTTATCGTGCCCAGGCCTATCCTTTACATAAGTTATTAAGCCCTCAGCAGTACCCTCAGCATTTCCTAATGCATTATCCATTTGCTTACAAAGTACTTTTATCAAATCAATATTTGTCCACTCGTTAAACCCTCCAATATTATACGTTTCTCCTTGTTTTCCTTTATGATAAATTTTATCAATAGCCTTAGCATGGTCCACTACATACAACCAATCTCTGGTAAATTTTCCATCACCATAAACAGGCAATGCTTTTGAGTTTCTGATATTATTAATAAACAGTGGTAATAATTTTTCAGGAAACTGATTAGGACCGTAATTATTAGAGCAATTTGAAATTACAAATGGCATAGCATAAGTATTTCCATAAGCCCTAACAAAATGATCGGAACTTGCTTTAGAAGATGAATATGGAGATTGAGGGTCGTAAGGAGTTGTTTCTAAGAAAAGTCCTGTTTCACCCAAGCTACCATAAACCTCATCAGTAGAAACATGGTAAAACAACTTTCCTTCTTCTTTACCTTTCCATGAGTTTTTTGCTGCATTTAATAAATTGACTGTTCCTACTACATTAGTCATAATAAACTCCATAGGATTAGTAATTGATCTATCTACATGACTTTCGGCAGCCAAATGTATTACACCATCAAACTGGTACTTATCAAATAAACCTTTAATGTAGCCTTCATCAACAATATCTCCTTTTTCAAAGATATAATTATCCTTCCCCTCAATATCTCTTAGGTTTTCTAGATTTCCTGCATAAGTTAACTTGTCTAAATTAACTATTTTATAGTCCTTATATTTTTCTACAAATAAACGAACCACGTGCGAACCTATAAAGCCTGCCCCTCCTGTTATTAATATTGTTTTGCTCATCTTTAAGATTAATTTTAAAATAGTCAACAAATATAGGCAATTATTACACAATGCTTTGCGTTTATTCGCAACTGAAAATGTATTTTAGCCACAAATCTGAAAACTACCTATGAGAACGCTATTAACCTTATTGACCTTACTGATAATTACTCCTGCTATTGCTCAGAATAAACAAAGTGCCTTTAGCTTTGGTTACACTCATCAATTTCCTATTGGCGATTTAAGTGATCGCTTTGGAGATAATTCCGCAGTTGGATTTTCTTTTTTTAAAGAGAGAGAAAGCAATCTATTTTATGGAATTGAAGCAAACTATATTTTTGGAAGCAATGTAAAAGACTCCACAATATTTGACAATATTAGTACCGATATAGGAGCTATAATTAGTAGTGATGGTACTTATGCAAATGTTATTTTAATGGAAAGAGGATTTGATGCACATCTATTTATTGGTTACGCTTATCATCCAAAGAAAAAAAGTTTGAGCGGGTTCTATTTTTCAGGAGGCATTGGTTATTTAGAGCATAAAATTTTTATTGACACTAAAAATCAGAGCGTTCCTCAGCTTGATGAAGAATATAAAAAAGGCTATGACAGATACACTAATGGCATTAGCACCAAGTGGGAAGCTTCCTATAAATATTACAGTAAGAATGGGAAATTTCAATTCTATACTGGAATAAACATGACAATAGCAAATACTCAAATACAGCGACCTTATCTTTTTGATAAAATGGAGTACACCACAGAAACTAGAAGTTGGGATAATCTATTAGGAATAAACATGGGTATTATTATTCCTGTACACCGAAAAAATGAAGAAGAATTTCATTATTACTAAATGAAGCTTCTTTATAACATAAGCATACAGCTATATGTATTTACCGTAAATATTGCGGCACTATTTAACCCTAAAGCAAAACAATGGGTAAAGGGAAGAAAACAGCTATTTACAAAGCTAGAAAAAGCACTAAATAAGGAAAAAGATATTGTTTGGTTTCATTGCGCCTCATTAGGTGAGTTTGAACAAGGGAAACCTATTATTGAAGGCTATAAAAAAAAGCATCCTAAACACAAAATACTACTTACTTTCTTTTCCCCATCGGGTTATGAAATTAGGAGAAACTATGAGGGTGCTGATTGGGTTTTTTACCTTCCTGCCGATACGCCTAATAATGCCAAACAGTTTATAACACTGGTGCAACCTATAAAAGCTGTATTTATTAAGTATGAATTTTGGTTCAACTACATGAAACAGCTTAAAGAACAGCAGATTCCTTTTTATACTGTAGCTACAATATTTAGGGCTGAACAAGCTTTTTTCAAATACAAATGGTTTGCAAAACAATTGGAGAATGTAAGCCACTTTTTTGTGCAAAATAAGAGCTCTAAAGAATTATTAGCTGGCATTGGATATACCAATGTAACTGTAAGTGGCGATACGCGTTTTGATAGCGTTTTAGAAAAAGTAAGCAATCCAAAAGAATTACCCCTTATTGCTGCTTTTACTAAAGATAAAAAAACTATTGTTTGTGGCAGCACTTGGCCAAAAGATGAAGCTATTTTAATCCAATTTATAAGAAATAATCCTCAGTACAATTATATTATTGCACCCCATGAAATGCAGCACCTTAAAGCTTTAAAAGAGCAAACCAAGGGTTTACTATTTTCAGAAGCAACTGTAGGAAATATAAACACTAACAATGTACTTATAATTGACAGTATTGGAATATTATCAAGTATTTATAGGTATGGAGCTGTAGCCTATATAGGTGGAGGATTTGGAGTAGGAATACATAACATCTTGGAAGCAGTAACTTATGGATTACCTGTAGTTTTTGGTCCTAATTACTCAAGGTTTGCTGAGGCTAATGACCTAATAGCACTGAATGGAGCAGTATCAATTAAGGACTATGCTTCTCTTGAAAAAGCCATTGCAGGGTTTAAGAATTTTGACAGCAAAATTGCCACAGAATATATCAATACAAAAAGTGGCGCTACACAGGAAATACTAAAAAGCCTTTAATGGAAAGGTAGCCAAGGGAATTAGTAAAATTTTACTGTTTTCTTATTCATCACTAAGTAATTCTTTATAGTTAGGGCTGTATTCTTTTTCATCATCCATCATAGAAAGGAACCACTGGTCGAATAAAAATAGCTCAGGTGTTTTTACATCCCACTTATACCAACCTTTACGCTTTTCTAATTTATCAAAGGCTAATTGATGCTCCTTATAAACAGATTTAAAATTTAGCTCTCCCTCTAAAGATAATAGTATAGACAATATTGTTTTCAATCTTACTTGAATGTTAGGCCTTCTATTATATTGTCTTTTTAAGGCTTGTATTTGTCTTTCTGTTTTCTGTTCTAAACCTAGAGAAATTGAACAAATAATATTAAGTATCCTAATACTTAAGTTCCAACCCTCGGTATCTCTTCTTAGTTCTTGTACCTTCTCTAACTCCTTTTGGGCTGCTGCAAACTGCTTGTTATTAAACAAACAAACTGCTAACCAATAATGCCATTTATCTTCCTGAAAATCTGTTTTATCTGGGTGCTCATCTAAACACATTTTTTGTGCTAAAGCTAATGCATCCTCTCCTTTATTACTATAATACATAATATGAAACCTAACTTCTTGCAATAAGTAATAATTATGCGTGTATTTTGGAAGGTATTCTATAGCTAAATCTGCATCAGCTAAGGCAGTTTCTATCTGACCCGTAAATATTTTATTATGAGCAATATTTAATAAAATAGTTCCTTTTCGGATATGCTTATACACAAAGGGCTCTGCAAGAATATAGCTAAGTAAATTAGATGCATAATATAATGATTGCTTATAGTCTTTTTGTTCTTGAGAATACTGCATCTTCATCCACTGCAACTGATAATACAATTCTTTTGAACTAGCTTGCTTAACCCTCTTTTCTATATCTTGAATTGCTTTTTCATAATAAGTAATCTTTTTGGATTTTGATTTTTTAAAAGCTGTTTCCCCATGCAGCCTATCAATATATTTATTTGCTAAAAGCAAAGAATCTCTTAACAACTCATAGTATTCAATCTTTTCTGCCAGTTTTCTTTCTTTCTTTGAGCCGTATTTAACATTTACTACCTTTTGTTTTATATATAGTACTTGTATTACTTCGTCATAAAATCCATACTTACCTCCAGTAACAATTACTTTTTCAATCAACTTCATTCCTAACTCCTCCTGCCCTCTTGTAAAACAAAGACGCAATTCCATAATCATTTTATTTACTCGTATAAAGGCTCTACCATAGGGAGTCAACTGATTTTTCCTATTTACATTTACTTCTAAAATAAGGCTTTCCAAGGCTTTATCTCTTAATCGATAACATAAAGCTCTAAAGGGCTTTAATTCCTTATTAGGATATAATTGATAAAATATTTCATTTTCTTTTTCTCCTTGTTCGTGGATTATATGATTTATAAGAATTATATATTTTGATTCCTTCTCCTTTTTAGTCTTATCAAAGGATGTAATATATTTCTTCAATATATTAACTTCATCAACGCTCATAGATAATATTAGCCCTGCTACTTCTAGATATGATTTCATAATATTCACATTTGTAATGATTACAAATTTATACATTTTATTTTGTTTGTGATTTATCTACTTAAATGTCTTTTCTTTAAAAGGAATCTTTCTTTTCATTTGCTAAAATTATTAATCAAAAAAAACTCTATTTATGATCCATTTCTTAATCTGCCTATTATGTAGCCTAGGTTCAATTGTAAACCCATGTTCTACTGAATACGAACTAAAAGAACAATTAAGAACAGAACACAATATTAATGTTGACATTAACGGGATTGATGTTGGAATTTAAGCTCAAAAAATATTAACCTGAATAAATTTATGAAAAAGTATTATGTAAATAAGAAAGCTCAAGCTAATGGCGACCATGAAGTTCATATTGAAGGTTGCCGATACCTTCCTAAATCAGGAAACAAAGAATACTTAGGTGCTTTTATATCCTGCCGTGATGCAGTTAAAGATGCTGAAAAAATTTATTCCCAAACTAATGGCTGCTATATATGCTGCAATGCATGCCATACTAGCTAAACAAAAATAAAGCAGATACCGAAAAGCTTAAGAGTAGGTCAATTTAAAAAAACATAAAACAGATAAACTTTCTATAACCAATATAATAATAGAGTTATCTATAGAAATTAACTGAATTACACATAACCACTAGCTAACCATAAGACAAACCAACCATTGAACATATTTGAAAAATGAAAGACTACAGAAAATTAATAGAAAATATACAGGCAAGAACAAATCCTGAAAATGTAATTCTTGAAAAAGCATTTTCAGATGAATTATCTTCTATTTCATATAGCGACATATTGAAATATGTACGTTATGCAATGAAAGGAGTAGAACCTGAATACACTCAAAAAAGCAGATTAGCAGGCGAAAGAGTTCAAAATCATCTAAAGGACAATTTATCAGATGCAGTTTACAAGTACCAAGGTTCTGTAATGACTAATACACATATCAAAGGAACTAGTGATATTGATTTATTAGTTATATGTGACAAGTTCTACACTTTTGACCACAAATCAATAACGACAATCTTAACTACAGAAAGCTTAAAAAATCAACTAAATAATACTCAAATTCACAAACTTCAGGGAGAAATAGACAATGCAGGTTATTCAGGTAGTGCGATAAATGATTTAAAAAAGAATCGAACAGATTCAGAAAGCATATTAGTACCTGTTTATGACATATGCGACATATCACATCCAAAAGCAATTAAAATCACAAACAAAAGCCTTAATAGAGATGTAGATATAGTGATTGCGAATTGGTATGATAATGTTACTGCCGTCTTGAGAGATAAAGATTCAGATTTCCGTGGCATTCAAGTTTATAATAAGGAATTAAACTCAAAAGGCGACCCAGATTATCCATTTTTGAGCATTAAAAGAATAAATGATAGAAGTTCTGAAGCAAATGGAAGATTAAAAAAAATGATTCGGTTTTTAAAAAATATTAAAGCCGATTCAGACCTAAAAATTAAACTGACAAGTTTTGATTTTAACGCTATTTGCTACGACATTGAAATATATAAATATTCAAGTAAAAACTTTTATGAGTTAGTGCCAATCATATACTTACAATTAAAGAGTTTATCTGAAAATGTAGAACACTCAAATAGATTAAAATCCGTTGACGATAATGAATACATCTTCCGTAATGATAGCAGTAAGCTAAATAGCCTACGGAATCTTATGTCGGAAATTGACTCTATCCTGTTAGACCTTAAAAAAGCAGTAGTAATATGAGAAAAAAGCGAATATTCATTGGCTCATCTTCAGAAGAATTAAGTTTAGCCGAATCAGCTAAAAAAATTTTAGAGCCTGAATTTGACGTAACTATTTGGAATGATACTGTTTGGGATACAGCGGTATTTAAGATAAATAACAACTTCCTTCACGATTTGCTCAAAGCAACTTTACAATATGACTTTGGAATTTTACTTGGAACAACTGATGACAAAGTAATTGTAAGAGAACAAGAAATGCTTCAATCTCGGGATAATGTTCTTTTCGAGTTAGGACTATTTATGGGGCGATTAGGGTTGTCTAAATGTACTTTTGTTGTTGAGAAAGAACTAAAGATATTATCCGACATTAAAGGTATTTCACTTGCCAGATTTTCTAAAAAAGAACCTGATAGTTTCATAAGTGCAATTTCAACAGTTAGAGATTTATTCAGCACCCAAAAAGATTCGTCAGTAAATTTCTTTCCTTCTTCAACTTTAGCTTCTGTTTATTTTGAGAATTTAATCTCACCAACTTGCAGATATTTAATTGAGCACGGTGGATTTGAAGAAGATGGCACAAAATATGAAGATTGTTTAATCAAAGTTATTATTCCCAAAAAGCTTAATACAGACTTAAACTTTCAATTTGAAAGACTAAAAAAAGGACGTTCAACCAAAAGCGTATCATTTCATTATGCAGGTCGACCAAGATTTATAAATCTTGAAACAGAAATTAAGGAGAATAAATTAGTATTCATTGACTTCCCAACAATATTAGCAGGAATCAATTATGCAATTCAAAATCTATTGCCGAATGATTTCAATTCTATGAGTGAAGATTATGAATCGATTTTAAGTCGTGAATTAGAAAGATTTATAGTAACATTAAAAGATTTGGCTTTGAGAAGTGGATTTGACGAAATGCTAGTATTTGAGAAAACTGAATAAGACCCAGTGGCTAACATTGCAAATAAGTTTGAAGGAAACTACAACGCTTGCAAGCATTATTCTATAATATTTGGAGAAGGAGATATATTTAAAACTGAAAAATAAAATTATGAAAAACTACACCTACAAATGTGTTCCTGTACCTTCAGTAATTAATACTGGAAACGATGCACACAACAAAGCAGTGGAAAGCTATGAATCAATCATAAATACATCCGCAGCAGGAGGATGGGAATTAATACATATTGATACTGTAACCTCTTTACAGCAACCAGGTTGTTTCTCTCTATTTTTTGGAGGAAAAACAGAAAAGAAAACTTTTAAAATGCTAGTCTTTAAAAAAGAAGCTTAGAGAGTAGGTCAATTTAAAAAAAAATATAAAATAGATAAACTTCCTATAAACAAAGAATTTATAGGGTTATCTATTATAATTAACCCAACTGCATATACTCACTAGCTGTACACAATATAAAAAACAAATAATTATGTCATATGAATCTACAGTTTATAGAATATTAATTGCTTCACCATCTGATGTAGATGAAGAAAGAGAAGTAGTCTCAAGAATTATTCAAGATTGGAATGATTTAAATTCATTTAACAAAAAAATTGTTCTATTACCAGTCAGATGGGAAACTCACTCTTCACCTACATTTGGAGTTCGTCCTCAAGAAGCGATTAATAAACAATTAGCGGATGATTGTGATTTGCTAATTGGTTTTTTCTGGACAAAAATTGGAACACCCACAGGAGAAGAGATAGGAGGTACAGTAGAAGAAATAAAAAGAGTTTCCAAAGCAGATAAACCTGTTATGCTTTATTTTTCAAAAAGAGGAAAAGACCCGTCATTGATAGATTTAGAACAACTTGAATCTTTAAACAAATTTAAATTAGAAGTATATAAAACTGCGCTTGTAGAAAATTTCAATTCCATAGTAGAGTTTCGGGATAAATTATCTAGGCAACTTGAAATGAAAATCAGAGAGTTACAAGAAAGAAAAGATGGCAATAAGAATCTAATTACTTTTTCCTTTGTTGATAAAGCTACTGGAAATTTAACTACAGGTTCGAAAGAGATAAGTGTAGAACGAATTGACTTAGCAGACAAAAAAGTTGATGAGTTGATTAAAAAAGATAAGAGATTAGTTAATAATAAAAAAGCATTCCAATTAGCTCTTTATTCGTATTTAAATAAGAGAAATAATACCCCTGTAGTATTTGGTTTAAAGAATAATGTCGATAGAATATTTAGTAATATAAATTTAGAATTAAGACTTAAATCTTCTAAAGAAGATTCGCTCAATATACGAACATATGGTAGTTCTCAAAATAATAAGTCATTTTATAGATTGAGTAATTTAGTTCCAGAAGAAGATTTCGAAAACTTTAGAAATATATTAAATGACGATGAAGTTCAAATATCATCTGATTCTTGGGAATTCAAGATGAATAGCTTTACACTTCTTCCTAGAAAAGCAAAAGTAATTGAACCAATTCTATTGTTATTTCCAAAGTCTTCAATGAAAATAAAATTCAGTCTTCACTTATTTTCTGAAAATATATTACAATCAATTGAAAGCTATTGTGAATTAAAAATTAATTTTAAACAGAGGGAATTATCAGATGAAGAACTTGAAGAAGTTATAAAGAAAGTTCCTGAATTTGACGATTTATCATTTTAAAAATACTATGTACAACAATGGCTATTAGTAATTGCTCCTCCTGCTTACGAAAATCCTATAGAGCTTTTAAAAGAATTACAAAAAATAATGGGAAAAGAAAAATAAACCAAAAACCAATCAGGTCTTCTTTAAACCAAACACTAAAGACCTTTTACTAAATTGGATGCCAAAAAAACTGAAATGTCGGAAATTAATAACATAAAATACTTTGCTCTTTTAGAGGAATTTGAAACATCAGATAAACTTCTAAAATTGGGGTTTGGTGAATTACAAAATATCAACCTCGATAATGGGTTTTACTTTCTACCTTTTCAACTATTATCTCAAGGCTTTGAGAGGTTTATGAAAGCCTATATCTGCTTAGGATATTTTCATAAATACCAAGAAATGCCAAACTTTAGATATCTCAAAAATATCGGCCACGATTTAGAAAAATTATTAAAGGAAATAACCAAGAATTACTACTTCGATTTTGAACGACCTCAATTTGACTTAGATAATGATTTTATTCGATCCAATTCAGATTTAAAAGAGTTGTTATTCATTTTGTCAGAATTTGGCAAGTTATCGAGATATCACAATTTTGATTTGATTACGGATAATGCAAAGATTGGAGTTGATACCAAAAAATTATGGGAAGATTTTGAAAACAAAGTCCTCGATAAAGAAGATTTTGAAAAATTAATGGATTTTAATTTGAGCCATGAGGTTTCTCAAAAAATATCGAAACACATTATAAAAGTATTTGAAAGATTTATTTCTGCATTATCCAGACAATTTATCTTTAAGTGTTTGGGACAAAAAGGAAGTCAAATAACGGCTTCATCATTTTTTGAATTCGGGATGCTTTATGAGAAAGATTTTAGAAACAAAGATTATCGGAAACAAACAACCCGATATAAAGAGTCTCCTAAAACGGTTCATAAAAGAACTGTAGCTGATGAAATAAAACGAAAAGTCAATCCAGATTACAAATCAAGGAAAATTAAGAGGTCAGAATTTGAAGGTGACTGGCCGTTTTATTCTGATGAGGTAATTATTGAATGTAGGCAACAATTTTGGTGCATAGTTACTATTGATGGTTTTGACTACGCATTGAATGGTTCAGCAAAAGGAAGATATAAATTAGAAAACCCACATGATGCGGGAATGGCTATTCTTGGAAAAAGCCTCTCTGAATTCATCAAGATGGCATTAGAGTTAAATAAAGAAAATACTAAGCACAACACTGTGTAAAGATGCATTAAAACGCATTTTACACAAAACGTTATGGGTAATTAAAAAAACATTTACATTAGAATTAAAAATAAAAAAACACTAAAGACCTTTTACTAAGTCGGATAAAGGAATGCCAAAGTAATTACAAATAGCATTAAGCGTACTCACTGTAATATTTGTCTTCCCTCTTTCTATTCTGGCAATATGAATATTTGTATCAGTATAAAAATCCTCTTGTGTAATTCCTTTTTTATGACGCAGTTCTTTAATGCGATTTGCAAGACCTTTTAATAATTCAGTATCTGATAATTGTGTCATAATGTTTTGCAAATTCTGAAATATTAAAATAATTCACAATGACATATTTGTCAGTATTCAAAATATTTTCATATCTTTGACCTATAAAAGCTAAAGAACATTAAGCAAAAAAGGCTAGAAATGAAGCTTTTACCTCTGAAAAAGCAGCCTAAAAATTTGCTTTTATGATTAATTTTGCTTTAACTTTGGGGGAACTTTTTATTAACAGCACTATGAAAAATAACTACATACTACTACTAGCATTATGCACCTTGCCCTTACTTAGCCAAGCACAACAAAAAACCTATGTACCTGATGATAACTTTGAGACATGGTATGAATTAATGGGCTATGGAGACGGAATACTTAATGATTCTATATGGACTTCCGCTATTGATACGGTAAAAATAGTAGGTTTTGGAGGTACTTATGATGCGACAGGAATTGAAGACTTTACCGCTTTGGAAGAAGTATTTGGTTTTGGAAGCTTAACCCATTTAGATTTAAGCCATAACCTCAATTTAAAAAGAATTCATTCTGACAATACAGTATTACAAAGCCTGAATATAAACAATTGCACACAATTAGAATATTTACTTTGTAGAAATAATAATTTAAGCAATCTAGATTTAAGTGATAATATTAATTTAAAGACACTAATTTGTGAAGAAAACAATCTAAGCAATTTAGATTTAAGCACTAATATTAACTTAGAGAGCCTAAGTGCATATTCTAACCCACTCATAGCTTTAAACTTAAGTGCTAATATTAACTTAACTTATATTGGCTTAGCTTGGAATCATCAATTAACACATTTAGACATTACAAATAACATTAATCTAGAAGAATTTTATGCGCCTGATTGTAGTAATTTAGTAGTAGTAGATGCACGTAATGGTAACAATAGCAATTTCACTACTTTTTCGGTAGTTGATAATCCTCAATTGGAATGTGTAAATGTAGATGATTCAATCTACTCTAATAATACTAGTGGTTGGTATTACAATGGTACTACTTATTTTAGTGAAAACTGCCCAACAGTAGACACCATAGAACCTATAGTACCCCAAGAAGACAAAACTCTAATAAAAATAGTAGATGTATTAGGAAGAGAAACAAAAGCAGTACGCAATACCTTGCTTTTTTATATTTATAAGGATGGAAGTGTGGAGAAGAAACTAATAGTGAATTAGATATGAGTAATTAGTATTGAGATATGAGACTAAAAATAAACATTATGAATAAAATAACACTTGGTCTATTACTAGTAGTGGCTTTACCCTTACTTAGCCAAGCACAACAAAAAACCTATGTACCTGATGATAATTTTGAAAGTTGGCTTGAGTCAATGGGTTATGGAGATGGTTCTTGGGGGAACCTTAACGACTCTGTATATACAGCTGCTATTGATACTGTAACATTTCTTAACTTTCAATATAGTGATGCTACAGGAATTGAAGACTTTACAGCTTTAGAGGAGGTCTTTCAATCTGGAAGCTTAACACATTTTGACTTAAGCCATAATCTGAATTTAAAACATGTTTATGTTGCAAATGGAGCCTTACAAAGTATTAATGTAAATAACTGTACGCAATTAGATTATTTACATTGTAGAAATAATAATTTAAGCAATCTAGATTTGAGTGATAATATTAATTTAAAGACACTAATTTGTGAAGAAAACAATCTAAGCAATTTAGATTTAAGCACTAATATTAACTTAGAGAGCCTAAGTGCATATTCTAACCCACTCATAGCTTTAAACTTAAGTGCTAATATTAACTTAACTTATATTGGCTTAGCTTGGAATCATCAATTAACACATTTAGACATTACAAATAACATTAATCTAGAAGAATTTTATGCGCCTGATTGTAGTAATTTAGTAGTAGTAGATGCACGTAATGGTAACAATAGCAATTTCACTACTTTTTCGGTAGTTGATAATCCTCAATTGGAATGTGTAAATGTAGATGATTCAATCTACTCTAATAATACTAGTGGTTGGTATTACAATGGTACTACTTATTTTAGTGAAAACTGCCCAACAGTAGACACCATAGAACCTATAGTACCCCAAGAAGATAAAACCCTGATAAAAATAGTAGATATTTTAGGAAGGGAAACAAAAGCAGTACGCAATACCTTGCTTTTTTATATTTATAAGGATGGAAGTGTGGAGAAGAAACTAATAGTGAATTAGATATGAGTAATTAGTATTGAGATATGAGACTAAATAAAAAAACTTCTCCCTTATTGTAGGGGAGATGTCCGAAGGACAGAGGGACACTTAAGATTGCCGTGCTAACGCTCGCAAAGACAAAAAACAATAAAACCAAAAACTAATAACCAAAAACTAGAAACTAATCACTAAAACCAAAAACCAATGAAAAATCTAGGCAATATTCAAAAAGGGAAACAACTAGTATTAAGCATAGTAATTACTTTGCTATGCTTTAACCTTGCAGCACAAAGCCCTCCTAAGCTTTATCCCTATGGTGATGAATTTCCTTTAGGGTTCTATGATTTGAATGAAGATTTTTCCAAAGTAAGTGCCATAGGCTGGAACTTTGGACATTCTTATGCCTATAGAGTATTTTATAATAATACAAGTACCCATCTTGATAATGACACAGTATTTCCTGATTTTTATAAACAAGGGTACAGCTTAGACACAGTTTTTGATGCTAATAATGTATTTATTGCCTATGACACTAACTTTTGTAAGTATCCAATGTATAGTAAAGCTTCAGCTCCTATCCCTCAAATCTATTTTGACAGTTGTAGTGCTAATGATATGAATGCTATGGGACGCTTAAGCTATATCAATAAAGGTACACAGATACTTAAGATTGTTGGTACAGATACTTTCTACAGAAAACATGTGAAATACCCAAAATCAGATGCTATTATTGCTCAAGAAATAAATAAGCAAAGAATGAGTAATAATATTGCTTTTTGGGATCTTCCTGAGGAAATACGATTTACAAGCCCTACTTATTCTGACACTTGCCAAAAAGAATGGAATATCCTAACAGACTATTCTGATTTAACACGAGTAAACGACCCTATGAAACGCCCTGTTTACATGCATCTTTTTGGAGAATATAGAGTAAATCATTTAGTTGATCATATAGAACATTTGGATATTATCCCTACACAATGCTATCCTGAGCATATAGAGACTGTTGATGATTTAGACAGCACTGTTTTAGAACAAGGAGAAGTTCCTCATTCCTTTGTGCGCTGGCGCTTAGAAGAAACTAAAAGAGCTATTGATAGTGCTGGTTTTACTTTAGGAAAAGATTACCTTAATGGTGAAAAAAATATTTTTGCACCCATAGAGCTATATAGTACGGGCTGTAAAGACAAACACTATGATGCTTTTACTACTATACCAGAGAAAACTTGGCATGATTTTTGGTTGGCTTTAGCCTGTGATGTAAAAGGAATTATGGTCTATTCTTATAGGGCAGGGAAAAACCATAAAAATATTTTAGGAAATACTCTCAAGCCTAATTTAGATACCCTCCACCATGCAGTAAGTCTTTTTAAACAACATCAACTCGGAAAAATACTTCTCCAAGGAAAAGAAGATGCTAATGTAGATACTGCAATAGGAATATTATCTGGACCTACTCACACAGCAATTTTTGACCTTAAACCTTATAAATCTTTTCCTACTGTTTCAGGTATAAGGTTTAACTCTATAAAAATGCTGACTAAAAAATGGCAAGGCGATACTTATATTTTTGCAGTTAATTCTACCGAGAGCACTGTTAATTTTGAAATTAAATTTGATACTGAAATTCCAATATCAACTCTTCCTACTTTTGCTGCTCAAGAATTGATTAGCAATAGCAATCAAAACATACAATTTGCAGCAAATTTGAATACAGGGACATATAAAGCAAGAACTGTACACACCCTCCCTGCTTATGGTGCTGCGGTGTTTAAGTATAAAAGTTCCAATACTTTAGATTTATCCATACACGATTGCCCAACAGATAATGGCTATAATGCGGGTTATATTAAAACTCTAGCCAATGTAAATAACAGTTCCGATATTTGGGTAAGAAACCAAGCTGATGGTTTTACAACACAAGAACATCAATCTCCAAAATATGATGCTTTAAATCCTATTACTAATCATGTATATGTAAAGGTGCGTAATATTTCTGGAGTTACTTCTGATGGAACAGATACTTTAAACCTCTATTGGTCCAAGTCTGCAACAGCTTCAGGTTGGTCAAGCTACTGGGATGGCAGCCATGCTGACCCTAGTATGGGTGCTTCGCTTGGTGCATTGGCAATACCACCACTAGACCCAGATAGTAGCATTGTATTGTCTTTTCCTTGGGTAGTAGTTCCTGATACAGATACCCTAGCAGGTATGGATTGGGGACATTGCCTCTTAGCACGTATTGAGTCCGCTGCCGACCCTATAAATACAGCCTTTAATTTCCTATCAGATCAAGTATTCTATAACAATAATATTTCCCTCAAAAACTGTGAGGTAATCAACCTAAAAAGTTGGAAGTACAACCCTAACAACCTTATAGTAAGGGAAGAAATTACCAAAAAAGTTTATGTAGGAAATACCACTAATACTAGCGCTACAATCGATTTTAGTTTTCAAGTTCCTAAAGAATACCGTTTAAGTCATATTATTGATAGCACTAAGGTAAGCCTACAATTTGATGCCAATGGCTGGAATCTTTTCCAAGCCCATTGCCAAAGTAATCCTAATGTTACTATTGAGGGCGAGCAAAGGATTAGTTTAAACGCTAATGAAATTAATTTTGAAAATGTAGTATTCCCTGCCAATACTCGTGTGCCTATTGCACTTACTTTTGATTTCTTAATTGCAGAAGAAAGTGGTGCCGAGTATCAATATTTAGTGGCTCAGAAAAGCAGTACTGCTGATAGTTTAGGAAATTACAACAGAGGTGCTGTACACATCATTGCAAATATTGAAGCTATCGAACCTTTTAGTGCTGATGCAGGAGCAGATAAAGAAATTGACCGAGGAGAATCGGTTACCTTATCAGCCGAACAAATAAATGCAGCAGCAACTTATAATTGGTACGATATGGATGGCAACCTCATCTACACAGGAACAGATGTAAGTGTAAGTCCTGAGGATAGTAGGCGTTATCATTTAGAGATTATTGCTAATGGTATTAGCGCTTATGATGCTGTAGCTGTAGCAGTAAACCCTTACTTTATTACTGCAATGTCGCCTAACCCTGCAAGTAGTATTGTTAATATTGATTATTCAGCCGATGGTGCTAATGTAGCTTATATCATGCTTATCAATCAAAACACAGGAGCTGCAAATATGTATCCTATCAATACTTATGATAGCCAAAAGAGCATTAATGTAGCCTATTACTCACCAGGAACTTATACTGTACTCCTTATTTGTGATGGAGTGTATTATAGTCCACAGAGTTTATCGGTGTACTAAAGCAAAAAGCCCTACCGTATTGGTAGGGCTTTTTTATATATTTAAAGTTTTTAACTTTAGCTATTAAAACAAGAAAGCCTTTGAAAATTAATTCAAAGGCTTATCTATGTACCCGGGACGGGACTTGAACCGTATGTTTAACGCCTAAATACTCATCAAGTTTCCTTTGTAAAGAAACTCTCATAAGTTGTTTATTTTTAAATATTTACAATGGAATAATTATTCCAAATACTGACACAAATATACAAAGAAATGACACAACTTTACTGATTCCAGTGATTCCATTACAATTTATTGATTTTTAATCTTTTAAACTGTTAATAATTATATTTTCTGCTGTTTTTTATTTTTTACCAGATAGGCTAGTTTGATATATTTTTCTCATTTAATAAATAATTTGACTTTATCATGACAAATTCATACTTATTAATTTAAAAGCCTAATTAATTAAACTAATATCTCAGTATAAATACGGATAAAGTCTATTACAGAATTAAGTATCTTTGTAGAGTTGTATTATTAATAAATTAGCAAAAAAATGATAGATAGAATAGAACGAATAAGGTTAAGAGATATTTGGAAACACGAAGCAACAGACTTTACAGTTTGGCTTGTAGAAAATATTGAATTATTAAATGAAGTTGTTGGGTTTGAACTTTCTAATGCAGAAAGAGAACAATCTACCGGGAATTTTAATGTTGATATCAAGGCAGAGGACGAATCTGGAAATACAGTAGTTATAGAAAATCAGCTTGAACGAAGCAATCATGATCATTTAGGAAAAATTATCACTTATTTATCTGCATTTGAGGCTAAGAAAGCTATTTGGATAGTTTCTGAACCAAGGCAAGAGCATATAGGTGCAATAAACTGGCTAAATGAAGGGGAAAATAATTGTGATTTCTATTTGCTAAAAATTGAAGGAATAAAAATCGGAAACTCAAGCCCAGCTCCATTAATAACTAAAATTGTTGGTCCAAGTATTGAAACAAAGCAAATTGGAAGAATCAAAAAAGAAGACTCTGAGCGACATAGGCTAAGACTAAAGTTTTGGACTAACTTATTAAAGCTTTCGAAACTTAAACATAATTTATTTCAAGCAATATCTCCTACAAAAGACACATGGATTAGTACTAGTGCAGGTTTACCTAAGGGTATTTCTTATGCATATTGGTTAACTAAAGACGGTATTAGATTACAAATACAGATTGATGCTGGAAAAGATAGTGAAGAATATAACTTAAAAGCATTTAATGCAATAAAAGAGTATAAAGATGAAATTGAAAAAGTAATTGGGTATAAACTAAATTGGGATGAAGCGGAAGGAAATAGAATGTGTGCTATAAGAAAACAGTTAAAAGATGGTGGTTACCGTAATAATGAAACTGATTGGGAAGAAATAGCAAATAACGCTATTGATAAGATGGTTGATTTAGAAAAAGCAACAAAAAACATTTTGAAAAAAATAAAACTAAAATAAAGAGTCTGATAATAATTCCAAAACAAGCAAACAAAAAAGTTACACGAAAACATAAATTATTACATTTACCAAATGTATCAATTATTCTACAATCACAAAAAAATATAAATGACTAAAGAAGCACTAATAGAAGAAAAATAATGACAAGCACAAATCAAAGAGCTGAATTACAAGCTCAAATATGGAAGATAGCAAATGATGTTAGAGGATCAGTAGATGGTTGGGATTTTAAACATTTTGTTTTAGGAACACTTTTCTATCGTTTTATAAGTGAGAATTTCACAAACTATATTGAAGGTGGAGATGAAAGCGTAAACTACGCTAGTCTTTCTGATGATGTTATTACATCTGACATTAAAGATGATGCAATTAAGACAAAAGGATATTTCATTTACCCAAGTCAGTTATTTTTAAACATTGCTGATTCGGCAAGAACAAATCCTAACCTTAATACAGATTTAGCGGCAATCTTTTCAGCAATTGAAAGTTCTGCAAACGGATATCCTTCAGAAGAAGATATTAAAGGATTATTTGCAGATTTTGACACGACTAGTAACAGGCTTGGAAACACAGTAGAAGCTAAGAACAAGTGTTTAGCAGATGTTATAAAAGGCGTTGCAGGACTTGGGTTCGGAAAATTTGAGGACAATAAAATTGACCTATTTGGTGATGCTTACGAGTTCTTGATTTCAAATTATGCTGCCAACGCAGGGAAGTCTGGAGGTGAGTTCTTCACTCCTCAAACTGTATCTAAGCTTATTGCTCAAATTGCTATGCACAAGCAAGACAAGGTGAATAAAATTTATGACCCAGCTGCTGGCTCTGGATCATTACTTTTACAAGCAAAAAAGCACTTTGATGCACATATAATTGAAGAAGGGTTTTTCGGGCAGGAGATTAACCACACTACCTACAACCTTGCACGAATGAATATGTTCTTACACAACATCAATTACGACAAGTTTAACATTGTACTAGGAAATACATTGACAAGTCCTAAACTAAGGGGTGATAAGCCTTTTGATGCTATTGTATCTAACCCTCCTTACTCTGTAAAATGGATCGGAAGTGAAGACCCTACGCTCATCAATGATGAGCGATTTGCTCCTGCTGGAGTTTTAGCTCCTAAGTCTAAAGCGGACTTTGCTTTTGTACTTCATGCATTAAGCTACCTTTCTAGTAAAGGGCGTGCAGCAATTGTCTGTTTCCCTGGCATCTTCTATCGTGGAGGTGCTGAGCAAAAAATTAGAAAGTATTTGGTGGACAATAACTTTGTGGAGACCGTAATTTCTCTTCCTCCTAACCTATTCTATGGAACTTCTATTGCGGTTAACATTTTAGTACTTTCAAAAAGCAAAACAGATAACACCACACAGTTTATTGATGCTAGTGGTGAAAACTTCTTTAAAAAGGAAACAAACAACAATGTCTTGACAGATGAACATATTGATAATATCATGAAAATGTTTGACAACAAAGAATTTGTTGAACATGTCGCCATCTCCATTGATAACAATGAGATTGCAGATAATGAATACAACTTATCGGTAAGCTCTTATGTAGAAGCAAAGGATAACCGTGAAGTAATTGATATTGTTGAGTTGAACAAACAGATTGCTGTTACTGTTGGTAAAATTGATACTCTGCGTTCAGATATTGACTTAATCGTAAAGGAGATTGAGGGATGAGTAATATAAAAGATATACTAAATGGTATTACTGTTGAGTGGGTATCTATTGGTGAGGAGACTAAAGTTCTACGAGGAAAAAGATTAACTCGTAATCTCCTTTCAACTGATGAGAAAATACCAGTTTTTCATGGAGGTCTAGACCCTTTAGGGTTTTATTCAGAAAGCAATAGAGTTGCTAATACAGTTATGATCATAAATGTAGGAGCATCAGCTGGAACTGTTGGGTATAGCCATATAGATTTTTGGTCATCAGATGGTTGTTACTGTATCAAACATTCATCAAGAATTAATAATAGATTTCTTTACTATTTTCTAATTGGGCAACAGCATTTTTTGAAATCAAGAGTTAGAAAAGCTGGAATACCCACTTTGGATGCTTTTGTTATAGAAAAACTTCAAATACCCATCCCACCACTAGAAATTCAACAAGAAATAGTTGGAATATTAGATAAGTTTACAGAGCTTACAGCAGAGCTTACAGCAGAGCTTACAGCACGAAAAAAGCAATTTCATCACTACCGTGATGAATTGTTGAGCTTTGATGAGAATTTGGTTGAGTGGTGTACTTTAGGGGACTTGTGTGAAAATAAAAATTCAAAAAGAAAACCTATTAAAAGTGGATTAAGAGAACCTGGAGAGATACCGTATTATGGAGCGTCAGGAATTGTTGATTATGTAAAGGATTTCATCTTAGATGGGGACTATCTTCTTGTTTCAGAAGATGGTGCTAATCTTATAGCTAGGAAAACACCAATAGCATTTAGTATAAGCGGAAAAAGTTGGGTAAACAATCATGCACATATTTTATCATTTAATACTTATGCAGAAAGAAAGTATGTTGAGTATTATCTAAATAATATTGATTTATCACCCTATATCTCAGGAGCAGCTCAACCTAAGTTAAATAAAAAGAACTTAAGTGGTATTAAAATTCCCAATCCAACTCTTGAAGAAAAACAAAAAATCGTATCAACTTTAGATAAATTCGATACACTCACTTCTTCAATTAGTGAAGGTTTGCCAAAAGAGATAGAGCTAAGAAAAAAGCAATACGAGTATTACAGAGATCTATTGCTATCATTCCCTAAAGAAGAAAACAAAGCTTAATATGGGAGAAACCTTAAAAGACATAGCGAAAAAACTTAATGAATCTGATAAGAAAGTTCAGTTAATATATGCTTTTAATGGAGTTGGTAAAACAAGACTTTCAAGAGAATTTAAAGATTTAGTTTCACCTAAAATAGAGGATAAAGATGAATCTAATAACTCTATTGGAAAAGTGCTTTATTACAATGCTTTTACTGAAGACTTATTTTATTGGGATAATGATTTGGATACAGACTCAGACAGAAAGTTAATCATATGTCCAAACAGTTTTACACACTGGATACTTGTTGAGCAAGGACAAGAGCCTAATATTATCAACAATTTTCAGCATTACACAAGTGATAAATTAACGCCTAAGTTTAATGAGGAATACACTACCCAAAATAAGGATGGTGAAGATGTTGTAGTAAAAGCATTTTCAGAAGTTTCTTTCTCTTTTGAGCGTGGTAATGAAGAAGTCTCTGAAAATGTAAAGATTTCAAAAGGCGAAGAGAGTAACTTTGTATGGAGCGTTTTTTATAGTTTTCTAGAAGAGATTGTTAATGTATTAAATGAACCTGAAATTGAAGATAGAGCGACTGAACAATTCAATGATTTGCAATATATTTTTATTGATGACCCAGTTAGTTCATTAGATGATACACATTTAATAGAATTGGCAGTAAATATTGCTGAGTTAATAAAAGCTAGTCATTATAATTGGTCTGAAAAATCAGGCTTAAGGTTTGTTATTACTACTCACAATCCATTGTTCTACAATGTTCTTTTCAATGAGTTTAACAATGCAGATAGCCGTTTTGGATATAGAGCTAAACATTCCCGAAAGTTGCGTTTTGAAAAGCTAAGTGATGGAACTTACTCACTCATCAATCAAGAAAGTGATTCACCCTTCTCTTATCATCTTTATCTTTTTTCAGAGTTAGAAAAAGCTATTGACGATAAAAATGACAGTGTTCAAATTCAAAAATATCACTTCAATTTTCTTAGGAATATTTTAGAGAAAACCTCTACTTTCTTAGGTTATGAGAAATGGAGAGATTTATTACCGAACGATACAGAAGGAGCAAGAGAAGCATATTATAATCGTATTATAAATCTTTCAAGTCACGGTAAATTTTCTGGAGAAGAGATAAGACCAATAGGAGATAATGATAAAAGGGTTTTAGCCTTTTTAGTAAAAGAAATAAGTTCAATGTATCGTTTTAAAGCACTTTTTAAAGATACTAATTAGAAAATATTATGTCAACATATAAAACAATAGCCCAAACAAAGAACTTTATTGTACTTGATAAGTACACCAAGTTTTCAGAAGTAAATAAAGCTCCTGCTATTTATCAAAGTGAAGCAGACTTAGAAAAAGAGCTAATTCAAGATTTAAAAAATCAGGGTTATGAGTACTTGCCAAGTCTTACTTCTCGAGAAACAATGCTTGCCAATGTTAGAGTGCAATTACAAACGCTCAACAACATGGAATTTACAAATGTTGAGTGGCAAAGGTTTGTTGAAGAGTATTTGGATAAGCCTAGTGAGAATCTTACAGATAAAACAAGAAAGTTTCACGATAACTACATACATGATTTTGTTTTTGATGATGGGCATATCCAAAATATATATTTAGTTGACAAAAAGAATGTCACTAGAAATAAACTTCAGATCATTTCTCAGTTTGAACAAACAGGTATACATGCTAATAGATATGATGTAACCATTTTAGTGAATGGTTTACCGCTTGTGCAAGTTGAACTTAAAAAGCGTGGGATTGCAATCCGTGAAGCATTTAACCAAGTACACCGTTACAGCAAGGAGAGTTTTAATAGTGAGAACTCATTATTCAAGTATTTGCAAATGTTCGTTATCTCAAACGGTACGGATAGCAGATACTTTGCCAATACCGTAAAGCGAAACAAAAATAGTTTTGACTTTACCATGAACTGGGCTAAATCAGACAATACTCTGATTAAAGACCTAAAAGACTTTACAGCTACATTCTTTGATAGGAGAACAATCTTAAATGTACTTCTCACCTACTCTGTATTTGATGTTTCTGATACGCTACTCATAATGAGACCGTATCAAATTGCTGCTACTGAGAGAATCTTATGGAAAATTGGGAGTTCATTCCAAGCAAAAAAATGGTCGAATGTAGAAGGTGGAGGATTTATCTGGCATACTACTGGTTCAGGTAAAACGCTTACAAGTTTTAAGGCTGCACGATTAGCAACAGAGCTTGAGTTTGTTGATAAAGTGTTCTTTGTTGTTGACCGTAAAGACTTGGACTTTCAAACAATGAAAGAATATCAACGATTTTCTCCTGACAGTGTAAATGGTTCTGACAGCACAGCTGGTTTAAAACGAAATATTGAAAAAGATGACAATAAGATTATAGTAACGACAATTCAAAAGCTAAACAACCTAATGAAAGGTGAAGCAAGCCTGCCAGTTTTTGAAAAGCAGGTAGTCTTCATTTTTGATGAGGCTCACCGTTCACAGTTTGGAGAGGCTCAGAAGAACCTTAAAAAGAAGTTTAAGAAGTATTATCAGTTTGGTTTTACAGGAACTCCAATTTTTCCAGAGAATGCATTAGGCTCTGAAACCACTGCAAGCGTTTTTGGAAGAGAGTTACACTCTTATGTTATTACGGATGCAATTCGTGATGAGAAGGTCTTAAAATTCAAGGTTGATTATAATGATGTAAGACCTCAGTTTAAATCTATTGAAACTGAACAGGATGAAAAAAAGTTAAGTGCAGCAGAAAATAAGAAAGCACTACTGCACCCAACACGAATAACTAAAATTTCAGATTATATCCTGAAAAATTACAAGCAGAAAACACATAGACTACACAGAGGAAATAAAGGCTTTAATGCCATGTTTGCCGTTAGTAGTGTGGATGCTGCAAAATGCTATTATGAGGAATTGAATAAGCTACAAGCAGAAAGCGAACATCCTCTTAAGATTGCAACTATCTTTTCTTATGCTGCTAATGAAGAACAAAGTGCAATAGGAGAAATCTTAGACGAGACCTTTGAGCCTTCAGCAATGGATTTGAGTGCTAAGGAGTTTTTGACTTCCGCTATCAATGATTATAACACAATGTTTAAAACAAGTTTTGGTGTTGATAGTAAGGAGTTTCAAAACTATTATAGGGACTTAGCCAACAGAGTAAAAAACAAGGAAATTGATTTACTGATTGTTGTTGGGATGTTTCTTACAGGTTTTGATGCACCTACTTTAAATACACTTTTTGTTGACAAGAACTTGCGATATCATGGCTTGATGCAAGCATTCTCAAGAACCAATCGCATCTATGATTCTACCAAGACCTTTGGAAATATTGTAACATTTAGAGATCTTGAAAAGTCAACAATAGACTCTATCACACTTTTTGGAGATAGTAGTACAAAGAATGTTGTTCTTGAAAAGAGTTTTAAGGAGTATTTAGAAGGATTTGAGGAAATAGCTACAGGAAAAGCTAAAAGAGGATATATAGAGATAGTAAGTGAGTTAAACTCTAAATTCCCTAACCCAGATGAGATTGTTAAAGAAAAGGACAAAAAGGAGTTTGCTAAACTTTTTGGAGAATACTTGAAAGTTGAGAATATACTCCAAAACTATGATGAGTTTACAAGCCTAAAAGCAATCCAACAGCTAGACATGAGTGATGCTCAAGTTGTGGAGGAAGTGAAAGCTACTTATCATCTGACTGATGAGAATATTCTGTCAATGCAAGGGATTGAAGTACCTTCTGAGCGTGATATACAAGATTATAGATCAACTTATAATGACATCCGTGAATGGCTAAGGAGAGAACGAGACGGTAAAGAAGCTGAGGAGTCTAGTGTTGATTGGGATGATGTTGTTTTTGAAGTGGACTTATTAAAATCTCAAGAAATAAACCTTGACTATATCCTTGAATTGATTTTCGAGAACAACAAGAAAACAACTGATAAGGATACGCTTATTAAGGAGATTCGTAGAGTACTTAGAGCAAGTATAGGAAATCGTGCTAAGGAGAGTCTAGTCATTGATTTCATCAAAAATTCTGACCTTGATAAGATTCAAGATAAAGCCTCAATTATTGATGCTTTCTTCAATTTTGCACAAAAGAAACAAAAGAAAGAAGCAGATGATTTAATATCTGATGAAAGCCTAAATGAGGCAGCTGCAAAGAGATATATCATTACTTCTCTAAAAAGAGAGTATGCTACTGAGAATGGTACAGAATTAAATACAGTTTTACCTAAAATGAGTCCTTTAAATCCTCAGTATTTAATGAAAAAGCAAAGCGTATTTCTCAAGATTAGTACTTTTGTAGAGAAGTTTAAGGGTATAGGAGGGAAAATATAAATTAATCCGCCAACAACCTTTTCTCCAATAAATTTATTCTTTCTTCTAAGTCGTTATTCTTATTTCTAAATGAGGTTTTAAGTGTACATTCTACATACCAAAGCTGCTTGATATCCTTTAAGGCTACTTGGTAAGGAGGGTAAGCTTTATTATCAGAAGTTAAGATAACACATCTATTTTCTTTATCAACTGAGGAAACTCTTTTGATTACCACTCCATCTTCACACACTACAACATAAACATAATTGTGTTTTATTCTGTTTAAGTCTTCTACCAGACTAGCTAAAGCCCAATCTCCCTCACAAATATTATCTTCCATAGAATTACCATACACCTGAAAGCCATACAAAGACTTATCAGACAAGTGAGGAGGAACTGACATTGTAGGGAGTGAGCCAATATATTCAGGATCAGAGAAACCCTCTAAATAGCCTGCTGATGCTTTTGTATCAACTAACACTACTCTTTCCTTATTTTGGGTATCAACTACTATAGGATGTATTTGCAATCTTGGTTTCTCAATTAAATAACCTTCCTTTTCTTTTGAATAATCAAATATCAAGGCTGGAGGCATATTGAAACACTCAATAAAACGATTTACCTGCATTAATGTAAAGTCTCTTCTCTCCTTTCTTATATCTGATACAGAGGTGGTAGACATTTCTAAGAGTTCAGCCAATTCTGTATAATTCTTAAACGCTCTCTTCTCTTTCAACCCCTCTGCCAACTGAAGTATTCTAGCAGTAATAATATTTCGATTAAATTTTTTTAACATATTGATTTTTATCTATAAAATAAATGCAATTATTTGTGTATTTATCTTTATTTTTACAGCAAATATAAACATTTAATGACAAATTCCTACACTATTTATGACAAATTTACACAATAAAAGAAAATATACCATTCAAAATAAGCTAAATAGACTTTCTTACAATGAATACAAAATTGCTAAAGACAAGCTTCCAATTGCATTAAAAATTAACAAAAGGACATTTGATAGGTGGTTATATATACTTCAGGAAGATGTTGCAGAAATACCAGCAGACAAACTTGCAGTCATTGCAAAATTCTTAGACTGTAAAATAGAAGATATGTTTAACTACCAAATCCCACAGTACAACACTAAGAAGCTACAAGCATTAAAAGGAAATAATCTAGCGAAGAATCTAAAATTAATTCAATAATGCGAAAAACAAGAAAATACAAGTCCTATTCTAAGAAACAGCTAACCCTACTCTACGGTATTAGCGATATGACTTTAAAGTCTTGGTTAAAGCCTATTAAATCTAAATTAGGCACTTACAGAGGAAAAACATACTCCCCTTTTCAGGTACAGCTAATATTCGACTTTTTGGGAGAACCAGAGGAGTTATAAATGAAGGAGTATGAGAGAAAAACAGATAATTTTGAACGAGCAGTAACACTACTACAGGAAAACCTTCAATACTTAGCTAATAAAGAAGCTGTAAGCAATCGTTTCATTTCCATGCAGAATAGCATCATCAAGTCCTTAATAAACTATCAGAAAGCAAGTGAAAGTCGCATTAGTGATTTAGAGCTGGAGCAGGCAGAACTTCAATTCTTACTTTCTAATCACATAGACAAGTACCAAGAAAAGATATTAGCATTAGAAGCCATTTGTTTCATTCATGGAATAATGGATTTACAATCATGGCTAAACAAAGATTTCAGCTTACTGGAATCTTTAACAATTGAAGCCTGTAATACAAAGTCCTTCACTCTACCCATAGAGTTTTTAGAATACTTTGAAAGATGGAAAAAAGAAGATAAAGAAATCTTCAACAAGATACTAGACAAGAAAGCAGCACAACATACAGAACAAGAGTTAAACATTATAAAAGAGCAAATCAATGGCATTAGAGCATAAGGAAATCAAAAAGCAATCAGAGGATAAAAACGAAAAGAAACATTTCATAAAAGAGTTAAAGGACTACCTAGATTTACGCTTTGAATTTAGAAAGAATGTCCTTACTATGGAAGTAGAAATTAGAGCTCTTAAATCTGATAAGTTTATCCTCCTTGAAGAGGATATGCTTAATTCTATCTGGATAGACTTACAAATGGATGGCTATAAATGTTCTGATGGACTCCTTCTAAAAATCCTTAACTCTAAGCTTACCCCCTCCTACAATCCATTACAACGCTACTTTGATGAATTACCTCCTTATGATGGGATTGACTACATTAAACAGCTTGCTGATACTATTACCATTAAAGATATTGAAGTAGATGGTATTCATTTAGCTGAACTTTGGGAAGAGTATTTAAAAAAATGGCTTGTTGCTAGTGCCTCAACAATATTAGGTAGAGGAGTAAACCAAACTTGTCTTATTCTAGTTGGAGGACAAGGAGCAGGAAAAACAACATGGCTAAATAAGCTCTGCCCTAAAGAAATGAAAAACTTCTTAGCTTGCTCACATATCAACCCTTCACTTACCGACCAAAACACAGCCAATTTCTTAGCAGAGAAATGGTTCTTAAATGTAGATGACCAATTAGAAACCATATTTGGAAAGGATTTCAATTCTATGAAAGCCATCATTACAGCTCCTTTTATTACTAACAGGAAGACTTGGCACAAGATGACTAAAACAAGACCTAGAATCTGCTCTTTTATGGGCTCAGTAAACAACCCTCAATTCTTAACAGATATTGAAAACAGAAGGTACTTAGTATTCTCAACTGCTGAGATTGATTTTAAGCATAATGTAGATATGAATAAGGTTTGGTCGCAAGCAGCTCATTTAGTTAAAGAAAAATACCAATACTGGTTTGCTCAAGAGGATATGAAAAAACTAAATAAAGTGAATGAGATTTACAGACATATACCACCAGAGGAAGAGTGGCTGATAAAATTGTATGAGCCCTGTCAAGAGAATCATCCTAAAGTATCTTTTGTAATGCCATCAGAAATACTTGCAAGAATCAATGCGTATTCAGGATTAAGACTCTCAATAAAGAAATTAGCAAGAGCAATGGAAAAGTTAGGGTATGGAGATCCAGTATCAAAACGACTAAACAATAGAGGACCAAGAAAAGTATATCCTGTTATTAAATGCTCAGAATCAGATGAAGATAGAGTTCAAGCTGAAATGAAAGACTCCAATTAAACTTCTTTAAATCATCATTCTTACCTAGCCCAACCATTTCGGTTGGGCTTTTTTTGTAGTAGAAGTAGTAAAATGTATTTATTACTTACTACAGTTTAAACTACACAATCAATTTAACCTCTTCCCTAGTCAGGTTTTAGATCTCAAAAAAAGATTTTTTTACTTACTACAACTACTACACTACTACAAATCATATATAGTATTGATTATTATATATTTATATAAATAATAGTAAGAAATAAATGTAGTAGCTGTAGTAGTTGTAGTAGTGTAGTAGGAAAATAACGCCAGAATTAACTTTTTACAATAAAAAACAAGCCAAAATCCTCTATATTTCTCAAAGTACGCTCTAACTTTTCTAAATATCTTTCAAGATATGCTATTATTTTCCTCAAGATATTATCAGATTTTATGGGAGATTAATATAAAAATTCAATACCTCCGTATTTATACTGATGAATAATAAATTACAAATATGTAATTTCGCAATACTTACTTATTAATTAACCTATGAAGCAATTTTAATCTTAAAAAATAAAGAAGCGAGAGAACGATATGATATAGAATATTAAACTTTTTATCAAAGAATACAAGTATTATGAATAACTAGGCAAAAGTCCTTGCCGACTAATATGGGCGTTAAAAAGATGGTAAAGTTAATGGTAGGTGGTAAAGAAGTAACGCGTGAAGAGGCTATTAAAATAGCAACAGCTAGTTACAGAGCAGGTCAACAGCTTGTTAAAAATGGTGTGAACAACGCTAAAGCTAACGACGGAGTAATAGACAAAGTAAAAGAAAAATTGAGTTCGGAAGTTCTAAACATTGAAAACAGAACAGATTTAACCGAAGAAGAAAAAATAACACGAATAATTACGGTTTTTGGCACAACTTGTTCTGCAATAGCTATACAACCAATTCCCTTTGCTGATATTTTTATACTAACACCTATACAAGCATTTATGGGGAAAAAAATTGCAGACATTAGAGGATATGATATTTCTGAATCAGGAACAAAAGAAATAATTAAAGAACTTGGAGGTTTAGTTGGGTTAGGATTTTTATCACAACAATTAGCGATTGGAGCATACAAAACGGTTTTACCGTTTTTAGGAGCAATTACAACTATTCCTTTAGTTTTTGGTTTAACTTATGGAATAGGAAGAGTAATGGACTATTATTTTATAACAAAAACAAAAGGAGAAAAAATAGATGAAGAAATGCTGAAAAGCATTTTTAAATCTGCACAAAAAGAAGGAAAAAAAACGGCTAAAGAAAATAAAGACGAAATAAAGAAACGAAAAAATGAATTTAAAAATTAAGTAAATGAAATTAAATACACAAGATCACATCTTAAAAATACTTAGAAAATCAGAATTTGGGATAGAAATTCAACCAGAAGAAACAACTGACATACTATCGCCTACAGCTTTCATTAAAGCATCAAATATGTTTTATTTCACATTAGACATTGAATCAACACCATTTGAAACAGGATTAAGTAATGACAACAATAATGTTATTAATCAAACTTGGGAAGTTTGCAACTACTATCAAGACAAAACATTCTTTAAAAACAACCCATTAATTAAACATATAATGGAATTTGAATTTTGGGATAATTTTGGAGAATATCCGAAAAAAGAAAACCTACATATTCCTATGGAGTTTATTCTTAAAGGATTGACAAACCTGAACTCTAAAAGGGTTCGTAAATTTGATAGAAAGACATTATCAAAAACACTTATTTTTAACGATTTTTTCAGTAAGTATCCACGCGTTTTAAAGGGACTTCGTGAGTATTCTTAAATACAAGAAAAGAAACCCTATACCAGAATTAAATGAAAACTACTTTAAATCAACTATCAGAAGAAGCACAGTCATACATAAATGGAAGGTTCGCTGTGTATGGCATAAGTGGAGAGGAAGCCTATAATGACAATACTCTTTTCCCAAACGAAGTTAAAGAGTTAAATTCTGATGAGATTATAGAAATATTAAGAACAAAAGATATTTCTCATGTCATGCCAAAATCTCAATATCCAGAATTAGAGTCAGATATTAATAATATTATTCTTGAAGACTCATCTATTAACCGAAGTAGAGGCGCAGAAATAATGACTGAGAATGAAATTGATACTGCTCAATCTGATTATTACAATGACATTCAAGAGTTTGAAGATAATATTGAATTTCTTGATGCCCTACCTGATGTTTTGATGGGTTCAACAGCTATTGGACTAGGACTATCTTCTGCTAAGGCATATCAAAAAGTAAAGGAAGGTGGAATATCACTAAATGAAGCTCCTAGGTTTATATTGGTTGATGCAGGCGGAAAGATAGTTAAATGCGCAATAATTGGAGTATGTTTATCTTCTGGAGCTCCTGTTTTAGTTGCAGGAGGATTTGCGTACACTCTATACAAAGCAAAAGACTTAATTAAAGCAAGTTTTAATGGAGTTTGGAAAATTGCTTCCCACCCAATTACCGTTGATTTGGCTAAGTTTACTGGTGTCATTGCAATCAATATAGTTGGAACTACAGCAGAAATCATTGGAGCTACAGGAAAAAAGGCTTGGGAAATCACTACGCATGAAACAACTAAAAAAATTGCAAAAGAGATAATCAAAACAACTGGAAAAGCTATTTATGGTTCATTTTCTTTAGCGTATAACATGATGAAAAAAATTGTCAGATAAAAGGAATGAAAAATAAATATACAATTAAAATTAATGAATTGACTGACCAAACTGTTATTACAGTTACAGAACCAAGATCTTTTCTAGGTCTAATTCCTTATAATAAAACCAAAGAGAAGCATATAGTTAAAACTAAAGATTCTTATCATTTTAGAGCCGCAATCGAAACATTACAATCTATCCAAGATAAATATAGTGTTGCTGATGAGAATGTAAGTTTAAGTAGATTTAAGATTGAAAGGTAATTTTGACTTTCTCATTTAAAAGCTAGTTACTCCCTTTTACTAATAATTACCTTCCTTTACTCCCACTTACCCCCTTTTACCCAAAAGCACTAATTAAGGCTACCTCATATTTGCACCATGAAAAAACTCATAGTGCTTACATTTATTATTGCTCTCTTGTTTCTTGGAAAGAAAAGCTGGGGTTATTACAATAAATACGACCACGCTAACCGCTTAAAGGTAGGTATTGATAGTATTAGTATTCAAGACTTCGGCTTTTCTTCCTTGCTTTCTGATATTGAACTAAATATCAATATTAAGATAGGTAATTTTTCTCCTTCTATCTTTAACATCACACAAATCAATGTTGATGTCTTCAATACAGATGGTAAACTCATAGCAGAGCAAACAACACCCTTAAAAGAAAAAGTAGTAATTGCTGCTAATAAAAACACTTTACTACCCCTCACTTACAATATTTCCTCGCAAGAACTCAATGCCTTAATTATGGAATCTGGAGGTTATATTAGTGTAGGGGAAAGAAAAAGTGATACAGGAAAGTATGGATTTACTATCAACTTAAAAGGATTTGTAGATGCTGATGGATTTACAATTAATATTAATGAAACACTAGAGGTATAATGGAAAAAATATTTTTAATTATCACTTCTATTATGATTTCAGCATTGATTGGACTCGTGGGCTATTGGCTTAAAACAGTACACAAAGAATTTAAACGCTTGATTGGAGAACTCACAGATTATACTAATCAAATGCGACAATTGATAGTTGGTATTCAGATGCAGATAGAAAAGAGCATAGAAACGGATATTACTGAACTTAAAGAAGATGTAAGAAACAACACAAGTCGAATCAATAAACAAGATGCACATATCGCTGCCTTAAATCAAAGAATACACAAACAATGATAGCAGCCAACAACATATTAGGAAAATATGAGGATGCAGGAACACTTGTACCTGGAGGAAGAATTGACAAACATTGGCTCAATGAAATTGATATTAATACCCAAAGCGTAACAGATGATAATGTTATGGTATTTCATCCTTTTTTATTAGATACTCCAACTGCTTTAACACACTTCAATTTAAGAAGTATAGAATACGGCAACTGGATGAACCAAGAAGAAAGAGGAAACTTCTTATATGGAGCTATGCTCTCCTTATTTCATCTTTCTAACCTCTTTGATATACCTGCTGACAAAGTGGGATTAAACAGCCGCTTGTCTATTGCATTAGGTGCAAGAGGAAAAGGTGGAGCTGCTGCACATTATGAAGCCATGCCTTATTCTGTAATCAATATTACAAAAACAAAAGGTTTTGGAGCATTGGCTCACGAGTACGGACACGCTATTGATAATATTATTTCTTACTATACCAAAACACATCAAAAATTTGCATCTGGAGGAAGAAGCACAAGAAAAAGATTAGATACTGATGTTTTAGAAAATGGAAACTATTTTGAGCAGCAATTTGAACTCTTGTTAAACAAGCTCTTTTGGGAGGAAGATGGAAGCAAAACTTCTTTCCACCGAAACATAGAACACTTACCAGAATATTGGAACAGAAGAAACGAAGTATTTGCAAGAACCTTTGAGGCTTATATTACTTACCTGATGAATGAGAAAGGATGGACTAATCATTTCCTATCCGATAGCAATTATTCTACTTCACACTACCCTTCTATTGAACTTTTAGAAGAAGTAGAACCCCTATTACAAGACATCATCAGAAATGCCTTTCAACTCTTTGCTGATAACCAAAACTTGAATGGATTAACTAGTAGAACTACCATCAAACACAATGCAAACCTAGACGATACTATTTCCTATATGGAACATATTGTTTTGCGAGATTACAAGGATGTTTCAGAATTGGCTTTCTCCTTAAAAGGAAATACTATTGCTCAAACTTCCAAGAACATTTGGGAGTGGATGAGAGGCAATACGACTTATCATTTAGATACTGAGGGAATAGAAGAACTCAGAACACCACTCAGAAGCTTAAAAGACAAAGATTCAGGTATTGATTGTGATGATTATACCATCCTTATCTCTTCTCTCCTACTCAATTTAAACATCCCTCATGAATTCAGAATTGCAGCTTACAAAGAACAAGGGAAATTTCAACACATCTACCCAGTAGCATTTGATGATTTGGGGAATGAATATGTGATAGATGTAGTACCCGAAATCCCTCACTTTAACTATGAAGCAAAACCTATAAAAGATTTAAAAACACTAAAAATTATGGAATTACAAGAACTCTCAGGCTTAGACCAAGAAGCTAAAAATGAACTCTTAGAACAAATGAATCAACCTTTTACCCTATCAGGAATTGAGGAAGATGATTTTATCTTAGAACACTCCTTTCTACAAGGATTAAAAGAAGTACAATCGGAAGAAGAAGCAGACATTGTACTCAATGGTTCAGTAGAAATAGCTAATATCATAGAAAGAGGAATCCTAGCTGAAATTAATAAAGCAAAAACTACTCTTGCTAATGAAAGCAAACAACCTACCATCCTTTCTCAAACCATAAATGTAGAAGCTGAGCTTGATCGTATGCATGAGTTGATGAATGCTTTTGAAGAGGAGGACGAAAGAGAAGACCTTTTAAATGAATACATACAATCTAATTCCTCCTACAAGAATTTCTATAAAGCAATCTTACTCTCCTTAAATGAATTGGATGCTGATGTTTTAAATGGAATAGATGATGATAGTCCTATCTATTTAGCGAAAGCTGATTCAATCGATTTATCAGAAGTATTTGATGATTCAATAGATGGTTTAGGAAGGTTCAGATTAAAGAACTTCTTTAAGAAAATAGGAAAAGGATTAAAGAAAGTAGTTAAAGCAGTTGTAAAGTACAACCCTGCTACTATGGCTATTCGTGGAGCTACCCTACTTATCTTAAAGACCAATATGTTCAAAATTGCTTCTCGTTTGATTTACGGCTATCTAAACGAATCACAAGCCAATGACCAAAACCTTGACCTTAGTGAGTGGCGTAAATTAGTAAAAGCTCGTAAAAAGGCAGAGAACTTCTACACCAAAATAGGTGGGAAATCTTCTAAGTTCAAAGCAGCAATCATAAAAGGAAAAGCAGCTAAAAAAACAGGCTTACAATTAGGAGTAGTAGCTACTGGAACTGCTGTTGCAGGAAGTGGATTTATTGCCTTTATGAAAAAGATACTCTCAGCAATTAACCCTGCTAAACTCTTTAAAAAGAAAAACAAGAACAATGAAAGTGCTGACAGCACTACCCCTAGCAATTCCTTTGCTGATGAAAATGATTTTAACCAAAACCCAAACACCCCTGCCATGCGTACCTCAAACACTAATGAAGAAATTTCTATTCCAAAAAACAACACTTCTATCTTACAGAAAGTGAAGTCCTACTTTATTTCCAATAAGAAGAAAATAATGATAGTTGGGATAGGTGGAATAGTTGCTCTTGTTTCCCTATTTGCTTGGAACAAGATTAAACAAAAAAGAAAACGCTCTATAGCAGGATTAAAAGGAGCGAGAACTAGAAAAAGAAATGCAAAGCTTAGTTTGGGTCGCTACAAAAGAAAATGTAGCCCTAGAAAAAGAAGAAAGAAAACTCCTGCACTAAGAGGAAGTACCACCATCATAAAAGTACCTTCTAAAAGTATCCGTAAAGCAAGAGCTTCAAAAAGAAGTAATGCAACTAGACTTAAACTGATGCACAAGAAAGCAAAGCAATTGCAGAAAACACATCCAAGATCGAAGTACTCAAGCTTATTAAAGAAAGCTTCAAAACTAATTTAAGAATTTATCAATTACTAACCCATTAAAAAAACAAAACACAATGGAAGACTTAACAAACGAAGAAATCATCTTATCAGGAGTAGATGGAAGAGGTAGCAGAAGCCTAAGAAAAGCTGCAAAACATGAAATCGGAGCTTCACGCTTTCGTAAACATTTCTTAGAACGCATCCACAAGCTGCCTAGAACAACACAACAAGCCTTAAGAAGTGGTAGAGCACAAATTTCTGATGCTCCTTACTATGCTACCGCAGCAATAAGAGGAACAAGAACAGAGATGATTAAACTCTCACAAGCAGAAGAATTAGGAATTACCAATATCGACAATGGTAAACTAGGAAAAGACAGACATCTTACTCTATCAGGAATTAGAGTACTTTATGATGCTACTGCTATTGATGGAGGATTTACACATCCTTTCCCTCCTGCCTTATTAAATGGAGAATGGGAACTAGAAATTAACGGAAAGAAGGTATTTGAAAAACAACCAATGCGTAGGTTCGATGATGGGCATTATGGCTATAATATCACCAAGCCTTTTGGAATGTATATGCTGAACAATCCTAAAACGATTGAACCACAAACTCCAATTGAGTTTAATATTAATCTACCTTCTGAAGTACCAGGATTCTTAAAGATTTTCTTTGAAGGAACAAGTGTCTACGGATACTAGTTTCATTTTTTTCAGAGTGGGAGCTATCCACTCCCACTCTTTTTTTAACCTTTTAAAACATTAAACAATGTCCGATACAACAGAAAACCAAGCAGTAAATGCCATTATTGATACTATCAATAATTTAAGCCCTGCACAGAGAAAAATACTTGCACAAAGTGTAAGAAGTACAACAAAGGGAATAAATGCCTTTAAAGCCTTTAATTATGGCGTAGGAGCACCTGCACCAATTCAAACCCAAGCTGAATAATGCAAAAGATACAAATCATAGAAAAACAGATTACATCAGCTAATGAGTTGGTGCGTATCCATGAAGAGCTAGACCGAGAATTTAGTTTATTAACTGGAATTGCTGTGCTTGACAATATACCTCTTGGTAGTAGTTTAACATCTTGTTCCATTAATGGAAAAGATATTTTACCCAAAGGTTTTGAAGTCTTGTTTCTACAATCTTCCAATCATGTTGCTCCCTCTGAGCGTTTCTTTCCTTTAGAAGCTGCTGCAAATGGAAATAGATTAGAAATAGCTTATCAAGATGGAGGACTGATTGACAACTACCCTTATACCCTTAGAATCTATTTAGCACTTGTAAAATGAAACGCATCATAAACATACATACTGCTAATTTAGATCCCAATCAGATGCTTGCTTTTCATTATCGTTTACAAGACAAAGAAGAAATTGTAGGGCTAATGAGTTCTCCTGAAATGGAGGTTTCTCTTGCAGTAAAAGGAGGTACAAAACTCCTCTTTGAATCTTTGCCTTTGGGTAAAAGTATTCACACAGCACCAAAAAGCAATATCCTTCCCTTTAGAAGTAAAAGCAATTTCATTAAAGGAAGTGTCCGAAACAAAGCAAACAACAAACGAAAAACTAACCTTTACTTAATCATACAATAAAAACATTATGAACTTACTTACCCTAAAAATCCAAAACGAACTTTCCCACAGAGGAATAACAGACTACCACATCGTTGACGAATCCGCAACTTCTCCAGCATCAATAGCCGTAAGTGCTAATGAAGTAGTTTTTGTACACAACTTCCATTTAAGCGGTCGTTCTGCTTTTAGTATCAATCTAAACTCTGCAACTAAGGTTGTGAACTACAATGAGAGAAATTGCCACAAATCAGGAGGAGAATTTATCGACTTTGTAAATGATACTATATCTACACATTGGGGAACAGTTACCGTAGAATCCAATGCAGATGTGCCTTTCTTAATTCAATATGTAAGAGTAATCTTCTAAGATGAAAAAGGTAAAGCATTATATCAACATAGAGCTTGCTAAAAAGAAAGTAGCTCGCTACTCCTACTGGTCAATTAAAGATGAGAATGGCATTACAATTTGTTCTTCTGAAGGAAACAATCCTGATGGTAAGAACTTTGAGGAATTACTAGATAAAATCACGAAAGACAATGTAGATGCTGAAGTACAAATAAAGTACGGTACTAACGAGCTTTCAGCAAGAAGTAATCCTCCCCTATTCATTAGAATTAATGAAGCGATTGAATGGATAGATCCTGAGCCTGATGATACGGTTAGTATTAATGGTGTACCTCACAAACTAGATAGAAATGGAAATGTAAACATCAACCTTACTACACCTGAGCATAAAGAAGCTCCAAAAGTTGAATTTGTACAAATGGATAACTTCAGGCAAGAAATGGATATGCAACTCTCTGGAATGAGAAAGGAATACGAACTCAAAGAACAGAAATGGCAAGATGATATGCACAATAAACTTACAGAGCAGAACTTGAAGTTTAAAGAAATGATGCTTGCTGAAAGAGAAAACCGCATTAATGAGAAGGAACAGAACTTAAACTTTAGAGAACATGAAGTCAATCAAAAGGAAGAAGATGTTAGAGATAAAGTAAAAACTGTTCTTAAACAAACTACTCCTGCTTTAGGCTCACTCGTAATGGGAATGCTAAGTGCTTTTAAACCTAATACAAGCCCTGATTTAGGAGAGGTAAAAAAAGAAGTTGTAAAAGAAAAACCTAAACGCACTAAAGTTGCTTTTAACATTCAAGAGGATGAGCCTGAATTAGCAGGACTAGAAGATGAACTTATTGAAGAAGAAGAACCTATTAATGAAGCAATAGAAGAAACAATAGATTATCCTTTAGAGGAAGAATATTTAATTGAGGAAGCAACAGATGAGGATTTAGAAGAGGTTGAAAAAGAATAACAGTATTGGCTTAGAGGAAAATCCAATGCCACCCCTACTGAAACTCTTAAAAAGATTTATTAATAAGGAACACTTACAATGGTAGAAGACCATAGCGCCTTTTAACCTTATTCATAAATCAAAACTCTGGAACAAAGATATAAATTATTTCACAATATATTGAAAATGAAGACATACAAGATAGCATTACAGATTAAAGCAAATAGTCAAGGGGAACTTGAAGAGAAATTACAAGCTTTTCAAGACCTACAAGACCACTTATCTCATGATGACCTTTTACAGGCTGTAGAGGTCATAGTAGAAAACCCTGAACTGGTTGACTTCATAAAAGAAGTTGCTCCTGAAGAAGGAAAAGAACTCTCTATATCCGATTATTTAACCATAGCCCAAAAGGCTTACAAACAATTCAGCTAATGTTACCACTACTTGCAAAAAAAGCTCTTAAAAACAAATATGTAATGACTACTATCATTTCCATAGTAGCCTTCTTCTTTTTGAAAGGAACAGTTAAAAAACTCATTCGTAAATATCGTGAATCTCGTTTTGATAAAAATGAAACCAATGATGTAAATCAAATAGCTCAGCAATACAGGTCTGCTGCTAATCCTTCTGCTATTTCTTGGCTTATAGATGCTGATGGAACAGATGAAGATGCTATTGAACGCTTAGGCTATCAATCCAAAGGAAAAATAGAAAGTGTTGCTGATGCTTATAAACAAAAGTTTGATGAAACCCTAACCGATAGAATGAGAAAGGAATTAGATGCAGATGAATTTCAAGAATGGAAAAATATCATTGACTAATGCCCCTTGCTTTTAAGCCCAATAAGAACGGTTGGCTTGTAATTGGGGTACTTGTACTCTTTGTTGCTATTAGCAAAAGAAAACAGCTTAAAAACTGGACTATGAACACGATTAATTACCTTAAAGAAAAGACTTGGGATATTAAAACCGATGCTAAAATCGAAAAGCTACACCCTTTAGTTCGTGCAAAGGTTAAGGAGTTCATTATTCGTGCTAAAGAAGAATTAGGAATTACATTACGATTAAGTTCAGGACTTAGAAGTTTTGCAGCACAAAACAAACTCTATGCTAGTGGCAGAACAACACCTGGTCAAATATTAACCCATTCTAAAGGTGGCGAGAGTTATCATAATTACGGCTTGGCTTTTGATGTTGTTGAAATCAAAAACGGCAAGGCTCTTTGGAACAATCCAAATTGGAATGAGATTGCAGACTTAGGTAAAAGCTTAGGTTTTACTTGGGGTGGAGATTGGAAGAGTTTAAAAGATAAACCCCACTTTCAAATGAATTTTGGAAAGTCTATCAGTCAATTACAATCACTTTACACAGCAGATGAATATGTCAGTTTAGGTTAATGAATGCTACTATTAAACATATTCTTATTGGAATAGCCCTAGCTTTATTGTTTGGGCTATTCTTTGCTGAAAAAGGATATTTTGATAAGGAGATAATTATTACTACTACTGATACTATCTACATTGACAAACCCTATAAAGAAATTGTAATTAAGGAAGTAGAAGTACCTGTTAAAGTTTATGTGTATCAAACCGACACTATTTACCGAGCAGCTTTAGAAAAAGACACGCTTATTACTTTTATTGCTATCAGTCCTAAAACAGCAGAAATACATACTATAACACCAAAAGGAGAGCCTAACCTTGCAATCTATCCTGTTGATGATTTTACTCATTTAAATATCAATCAAAAAGGAAGAGTACAGACCAAAAAGAAAAAACGATTGTGGAGGAATTTAGAACGCATTGGAATATTTGTATGTGGGCTTTGGATTGGAACTAAGTTTTTGTGAAAAACACAACTCATTTACTTAAAACAGACTAAAAATTAGATTTAAGCATACTAAAAGGTTCAAAAAATAGTGGACATTTCAAAAACCTCTTATCTAGTAGTTATTTTTTGATTTTATTTTTTTAAAATATATTCCTAGGTTAAAGATTTAATAGTGAATGTCGGATAAGTCGTTTTTTGTTAATAATTTTAAACCATCATCTCTAGAGGCTAAAATCTCTTCATTTTCAATACAATCTTTAACTACTGATTTTTAATGTGTTATGTTATTTTTTAGCGGATGTCTATTAAATTCATTTTTTACAATTATTTATCAAATATATCTTCTCAAATTTATACGCAAGGAAACTTAAAGGTCTATAAAAAATGCTGCATTTAAGCATAAATAGCAATATTCAGTTTATCTTATTTTACCATTGTCCAAAAAGGGCTTTTAGTGTCCATAGAAGTTGAATAAAAAATGATAAACATTTGTAATAATAAACAAAATACAACAAAACGCTGTTTAATCAAAAAAGTAAGAAAATCAAAGTAGGTACATAGACAGAATATTGGATATATAATTTTACTAGATACGCCATAAGTTTCTAAAAACTAGGTGTATGAACAACTACTTGTTAAGAAAGTCTGTTTTTAAACTATTATTTTTTTATTAACTTTAAAGCAGATAAAAAACATAACAGAATCAAAAGAACAAAATAATAATAATATAAAATCACTAACTAAAACATTTAAGATTATGAAAAGAATTATACTTAGTATCATTGCAGTATTAATGCTGCAATTTACACAAGCCCAAACAACAAACCCTTGTGGTTTATACCTCTATGGTTATTCTCAAACTTCAGGTTATACTGCAAGTTATTGTGGAGGCGAGGTGGTTAATCTTACCATTCACGGAGGAGGAGGTCAAGGTTCTTCGGTTAACATGAGTCTTATCACTACAAGTGGCTTAATTACTTCAAACTCAATCATACAATTTAGTGGATTGCAGCAACCTACTTTTGATATTAACTTTGTAGCTCCCATTTTAAACGCTACCACTACTTATAATTTTACGATTACACTTTTTGACACTTCTTGTACAGATTCTACTGCTCAAGTATTTTCTGCTAATTATAGTATTACCATATATGCTACTACACAACTGAACCTTAATTTTCCTAATGGAGTGTGCGATAATAGCGATTCTCTTTTATTAAATCAAGGTTATCCAGTTGGAGGAATATATACTGGAACAGGAGTTACACAAACTGGAGGGACTTATTATTTTAATCCCGCATTGGCAGGACTAGGAACGCATACTATTACTTATGCTGTTAGTGTAGGTACGCCTTGTGATTCTGTGATTTCATCGAATATAACGGTAACCCCTTCCCCAACTGTAAGTGTTAGCGATACCGCATATTGTGAATACGCTCCCTATCCAGTAGTAAGTCCTATTACAACAGGAACAATAAGCTCCTATTATTGGCAAAACTTAGGAAATGGAAACCTTTATACTACACCTACACTTGCTACTGCTGCTGGTACTTATTCTTTAATAGTAAGTACCCCTAATGGCTGTACTGATAACACTACATTTACAGTAATCGAAAATATCTCGCCTACGGCTGCTATTTCCACAAGTTCTTCTATCGTACCTGCCACCCTTACTCAAGTACCTAATAACCCTAACTATACTTACCATTGGAATACAGGAGCTACAACGCCATCAATTAATGCTACTACTCCTATGGTTTATCATTTATGGGTAACCGATACCCTAACAGGATGTGTAGCTGAAGATAGTATAGAAATTTGTCCTCAAGGAGGTTGCTCTGCCCCTATATCCAGTACTTTATGTCCCGGAGATGAAGCAACTTTATGTTTTTATCCTTCTGATTCTACAATAAATTATCAATACACTTGGAATACTGGAGCAACTACAAGTTGTATTAGTACTGCTATTGCAGGAACTTACAGCGTCAATGCTTTTAACCCTATAACAGGAACAACAACTACTACTAGTTATATCGTAAATGCAGCCAATTTAAATGCTCAAATTATGGGAGGTGATTCCACCTATTGTGTTAATGAACAAATTATGCTAAATACAGCACCACTTCCAATAGGTACAAATATACAATGGACTACTTCAGCAAACTATACTCCTGTAAATTCTAATCTTTCATACATTAGTTTCCCTGCTTCCGATTTAGGAGTAGGAGTATATGAGATCTATTTAAGGGTACAAAATGGAACATGTATAGATTATGACACGCTACATTTTGAGATATTCCCAAATATATCAGGGATTATTAATAATAACCCTGTCATTTGTATTGGCGATAGTATACAGCTAAGTGCCAGTCCGCAAGACACTTCCTATTCTTACACTTGGACTTGGACGGACGGAGGAACATCTTATACTGATACTAATGCCTCAATTACTTTTTTACCTACTACGGCAAATTTATATTCTTTGAGTGTTAGCAATGGAATCTGTACCAATAACTACGATGCTACTGTTTCTTTTCACAATAATTTTAATGCTCCTTTTATTGGGGATACCATTTTGTGTATTGGCGATAGTGTAGATATTGCGGTAAACTTACTCTCTTCGCTTTATAGCTTCCAATGGATGACAGGGAATACTACCGCAGGAATTACAGCCTATTATGGAGGTACTTATATCGTAGATATTATCCATAATAGTAGTGGATGTACAGCTACTAATACCATTAATATTACTGCTGTTGCTGCTCCTAGTTCACAAACTATTTATGGGGATACAAATATCTGTGGTAATGGTTTGGATAGTTTATGGACGGATTCCCTTTCAGGATTGCATTATAGCTGGACAGGAAGCGTACAAGATACGATACTTTATATTAATGGAGCAGGAACTTATTCTTTACTCATTGTTGATACTACAACAAATTGCCACTCTTATCAAGAGATTGTAGTAACTGAATTTCCACAAGATAATTATTATATATTCTATGAACCTGACACCAATATTTGTGATAACAATTCAGTCTATTTAACGGTATTGGATAGTGTTAATAATGCTCCGCCTCCAAATACTTATAGTGTGCTGTGGAATACAGGGGCTACAACTGACAATATTGTTGTTGCTACTAGTGGAGCTTATTGGGCAGCAGTTACTGACCTTAATGGATGTACCGATACGGCTTTTATTAATGTTACGGTAAATAGTTTACCTACTATAAGTGTTAATATCGCTTCAAGTACAACATTAGACCCCTGTGAGGATAGTGTTTTATTAGTCCTTACTTCTCCAAATACCAATATTAACCTTAACAATAGCTCTTGGGCTAATGATAGCCTTTGGGTATATCAAACATCCACGCTTTGGGTTAGTGCCGTTGACTCCAACAATTGCCCCGCTACGGATAGTATTACGGTAACAATTAACCTTGCTTGTTGTGATGCTCCTTCGGCTTATATCCGATTGGAACAAGGAGGAAATTCTAATGATTTAGCAGCACAAAATGGAGGCTCTTATGTTTTTAATAACGATACCATATTGATAAAAGACACCTTATTTGTAAATAATGCTGCTGGACTTTCATTTAATGGCTGTAATATCATTATGGGACCTTATGCCGTTATTTGGGTTGAAGGTGGGGATTTAGAAATTATAAAAAGTCATATCCACTCTTGTAATGATACGATGTGGCAAGGAATTTATGTAAATAGCAATGCTATTAATATAAGAGGGCAGAGTGTTATTGAGGATGCTATTGAAACGGTAGTAATAAGCCCAACTACTTTTGCATCATCATATAGTATTTACGATTCCTATTTTAAGAATAATATTTACACGATGATTTGTAATCCTTTAACAGATACCACTTCAGTATTTAGAGGCAACCGCATTTCTAACCCTAATCTTTTAAAGATTAACCCCGCAAATGTGGATAGCAGCTTTACAGGGATTTATATCAATAATGTCTATAATTTAACTATTGGAAGTCATTTAAACCCTTACTTTAAAAACTATTTTGAGGATTTACAATATGGTATAGTAGCCATACGCTCGGTAATTAAAGTGTATAACAATCATTTTGAAAATATCCATCATTACCATTCTAACGCTATAAATCCAGATTATAATGTAGCTTTAAACTCTGCTTGTGTCTATGGTAGGGGTTGGTCATCACCCTTTGCACCTTTTAAATCTACTATTGGGGGTACTACAACTGCAAATCATAAAAATACTTTTAAAGATTTTAGCACAGGGGTTTATAGTGAAATGCTGAATACGGATGTAATAGGAAATAATTTTTATGATGGAAGTAATATTGGAGTTTATACCCAAACAGCTAATATGAAGCTAATAAACATTAAGGAGAACTATATGCAAGGGGTACGCGTTGGTGTGGCTGGAATAGATAATAATTGGGCTAGTTATACTATTATTGATAATGAGATACTAGGACAAACTTATTTTCAATGGTTAGGAATTAATATTGCTAATTATAGTTTTAGTGGCTTGGTAAACTTAGATATTAGTAAGAATTGCATTGAGAATTATGAAGAAGCAATAGGACAAGGCTTTATTGATAATGCTCAAATTGAAGCCAACTATATTAAAGATTCAGAATATGGTATCGCCTCTTATTTAAGTAATACTGGGGTAATACAAAGCAATAGAATTGTAGGAAGCAATAACACTCATCTTTACGGTACTTATGCCTATTTATCAGAGCAGCGTTATCAATGTAATAGTATTGAAAATTACAGAACAGCTATGTACTTTAGGGGTTCTTGTGTAAGTAGGCTACAACAAAATATAATGTATGCCAACCCTTCTTATTCTGACAATGGAATAATGATTGACTTTAGTGGAAGCATAGGAGTACAAGGCGTTCCACCATCATTTGCTTTACCTTCACAAAGTTTTCATAACCAATGGATAGGTTATGGTATTTCAGGTGTTGGGGTTGACCAAATCTATACAGATAATAGTACTACTGGGGCATTATCAGAATTTTATGTACGCCCTTTACCTAACCATGTCCCTTGGAATAGTACTTTTGGATGGCTATCTTCTTCTGTTCCTTATTCTTGGGCATATTTTACAGTTCCACCTCCTGCCTGTGGTACTTTGCCAAGCTGTAATTTTAAGGTGCAGCCAACACCAATAACTAATACTGAATTTACGGAGTTAGCACAATTAGAATTAGAGGTTTTAATGGAAGATTATGATAATAATCCTGATGTGTATCAAAATAAAGAAGAATTGTATCGAGATTTATTGGAACGCCCAGAATTGGCTGATAGTAGTTTAATCTTAGAAAACTTTAGAGATAGCATTGCTCAAACAGATATGGGGCGTTTGGTGCGTATAGAAAAAGCCATAGTTGATAGTGCTTATGTAGAGGCTGCTGCTATTACAGATAGCATATTAGGGGTAAATGATATTGAGATTACCGCTAAGGATTTTTATACAATACACTTAGCCCCTTATTTAAGGGGAGAAGTAGCCACTAGCTTTAGCACTTCGGAACTCTCTGATATGAGAACGATTGCCAACCTTTGCCCTTTTACTTATGGAAAGGTAGTGTTTGCAGCTCGTACCTTATGCCGTTATCACGATAGCTTGTGGGTAGATTACCGCCAACCTTGTGAAACTACAATACCAACAAGTAGCCGACTAGCAGCTCCAGAGTCTTTAGCAAGTGTGTTTAAAGTGTATCCTAACCCTACAAGAGATAGGGTAACGGTTAAGGTTGATTTAGGAGATAGAAGAGAGATATTAGAATTACAAGTAATCAATAATTTAGGACAAATTATAGCAACTCATATTGTAGGTTCTTATCAAGAAATAAGTATAGATGTAAGCCATTTGCCTAGTGGGATTTATTTACTTAACTTAGCAGACCAAGATGGAGTAAGTATTGAAAGTAAAAAATTGACCAAAGAATAATGCGAAAAATAGCTTGTATAGGAGTTTTATTAGTTTGTGCTTTACACCTTAAAGCACAAACTAATTTAGTGCTAAATGGTAGCTTTGAATTGAATAATGCTACTGCTTGTTTTAATGCTATGGATGATAATATTGAATATAACAACACTATCTTTTACTCTAGGTCTTATGGAAATGACTACACAACAGGAATAGCTTCCTTACCTTGCTGGGTTTGTTCTCCACCTATATTATGGGGAGGTCAAGCACAAGATGGAAATTGGATCTTAGGACTTGATGGTGTTCATCAAATCATAGTAGTTCCACCCCCTTTAGATACTACGGTACATAATATTAAACAAGGTAAGGTTTCATTGGAATTAACTACTCCTTTATTGGATAATAAACGCTATAAATTATCTTTTTATGCTAAGTCCCCACCAACAGATATTCCAACTCCTTTTTGTATTACAAAAAAAGGCAATTTTGTAGAGGTCGGCATCTCAAATACTGACACTATTTTTGGAACTCATTTACTTACAACTCCCTTAGCAGATACCGCTTGGCAAAACTTTACTTGGGTATTTGAAACTCAAAATTCAGAGCAATACATCACTATGCAAGTAGGGTTAAATGATACAATCAATCAATCAATCTTATTGGATAATTTCGTGCTTACTGAAACTGAAGAGCCTTTAAGTACAGCTATTAATGAAATGCCACAACACCAAAAACAACTTGTTAAGATAGTAGATATTTTAGGGAAAGAAGCAAATCCCAAACAAAAAGGCTTATTGTTTTATATTTTTAGTGATGGTAGTGTTGAGAAGCGAATTATTTTAGAATAGTTGTCATTGCGAAAAATTGTTTTTTCAATTTTGTGGCAATCTGTTTTAGACTGCCGCACTCTGTTCGCAGTAACAAAGTCATTTGCCTAGTGGGATTTATTTACTTAATTTAGCGGATGTTGATGGCAGTTCTATTGCTACTCAAAAACTAACTAAAGAATAATGCGAAAAATAGCTTGTGTAGGAGTTTTATTAGTTTGTGCTTTTCATCTTAAAGCACAAACTAATTTAGTGCTTAATGGTAGCTTTGAATTAAATTCTGCAACTCAATGTATTAATAATTTAGATTCTAAAGTTGATTATGACAATGCTATTTCATCTTCAAAACACTTTGGCAATAAATTTACAACTGTTCTAATAAATGGGGCTTGTTTAGTATGTTCTCCTCCAGTACTTTGGGGGGCGGGGGCAAAAGATGGAGGTTGGCTATTAACTATACATGGTAGAGATGAAGTGGTAGTATTGCCACCACCTGATGATACCATTCACCTTATTAAACAAGGTAAAATTTCTTTAGCTTTAGCTGCTCCTTTATTGAGTACAAAACGCTATAAACTTTCTTTTTGGATTAAAGACCCACCACCAGAGCCTAACTGCATCTATACAAAAAACAACTATGTGAATGTGGGCATTTCAAATTATGAGGATTCATTGGGTAGGCATTTACTTACTACTAATTATGGCGATACTATTTGGAAAGAATACACTTGGGTATTTGAAACCCAAAATGCAGAAGAGCATATAACTGTAACTGTTGGTGTAAATGGTACTATTGATTATGGAGTGTTTATAGATAATTTTGTACTTACTGAAACTGATGAGCATTTAAGTACCGCCATTAATGAAATACCACAACAAGAAAAAATATTAATAAAAATAGTAGATGTTTTAGGTAAAGAAACCAAAGCTACTAAAGGGCAGGTTTTGTTTTATATTTTTAGTGATGGTACGGTGGAGAAAAGGGTTATTATTTATTAAATCAAGTTAGGTAAACTATCAATCTTATACTGGTCTTGCATAAGACCTAAAGATTTTAAATATCTAGCTGTCATATCAATTGAAGTATGCCTACACATTCTTTGTACTCTTACAATATCTTTTGTTTGTTCATACCATTTGCAAACTGCTGTATGCTTAAATCCATAAATAGAATAATTACTATCTAGGTTAAACTTATCTTTTACTTTTTTAAACCTTTCAGTTGTCCAACCTCTACTCATTGGAAATTCAGAAGGTGTCTTTTTAGAAGAAAATAAATAATGGTCAGGATTTTGATTTTCTAAATCCATAGTTTTTAAAATTTCATACAAACCATCTGCAATTGGTAAAATGTCTAATCTCTTTACTTTTGATTGTTCGGCTTCTATTCTAATCAATCTACCTACCATATCAATGTTTTTAACCTTCAATCTTTTTATCTCAGAAGGTCGCATTAAAGCATAATAGATAAAACCAATAAACTTACTAAGATATTCTTCATTCTCTTTGAGGTATGGTATAAGAATATTCAGTTGATAATCTGAAAAGGCTCTGTTTTTCTCTCCATAACCTACTCTTTGCTTTTCAATTAATTTAAAAGGACTAACTCCACTTACCCACTTTCTTTTTAAAGCTACATTGTAGAAGTTCCTTAATCTTCCTAGTGAGTTATTAAAAGTTTTACCACTATTGCCTTCTATTTCTACTAAATCATCAAAGAATTTTAAAGCAGCTTGTTCGGTAATATCACTAAGCATTATAAATTCATAGTCGTGAGATTCACACCAATCAAAGAATTTCTTAATAAGGTAGAATTTATTACTTAACTCTTGTTGGCAATTTTTAGCAATTTTATCACAATAATTAAAGTATCTAGGGATAGCTTCTTTTATCGTTAAAAAATATGTTACCTCTTCTGATTCTTCTACAACATTAGTTTCTGACAAGTCAATATGGTAACCTTTTTTAAGAAGTTTATTAATCTCCTTAACAATATTCTTAGCATAAGCTAATTTAGATTCACTAGTAGTATAAATACTATCAGGAACATATTTTCTTTTCCTAACTAATCTGTTTTCTTGAACATGCCATACATAGAATTGAACATACCATCCTTTCTTGTGGTTGGATTGAACCAGTCTGGCTTTTTTGAAATCGTAAGTGTTTTGCATTTTTTTTTTGGGAACGAAATGTGGACTTACTGATTCCACAAGTGATTCCAAACCTTCTTTAAAACTAGAAAACGCCTGAAACTTGTTGAGTTTCAGGCGTTTACTTTGTACTCTTGACGAACAGGAAATTCAAAATCTGAAAGGGGATTTAGAGGCTCTTTTCTCTTTAAAAACATTACTTATATCTCAAGGTTTAATGGACAAGAACACATTTTCATTTATGTAGTCTATATGATGAAAGTAGTACTACTATGGTATTAAACACTTATATAGGCTGTATCTCCTCAGCAGTATAGAACTCCAATTCCTTTGATTTATGTAGGGGTTTTAGGTTCATTATTTTATGATATTAAATAGGCAAAAGTGATTTTTTAAACTGAAGTTTATCTAATAAAACATCATTTTCTTCACTTTCTATCACATCTACAATCTTATCATATTGCTCAATAAACAACTCTGTAAATTGATGACCATCTATCAATTGAATTTGTTTCATTTCATCATTTGTTGCTGATTCTTTTGCCTTTTTGTTAAATTTAGAAAGTGTAATAAAGCAACCCTGAAAATCTTTTTTTAAAGCACCTCTAAAATTTCTAACATCTAACTCCCCTATGACATTTTTATCATATCGTTTTACTTGAACTTGCAAATCAATTGATGCAACCCCTTGAACATCTAACACACCTTCATAATCTATTCCTCCATCTCCAACTTTACCAATCTCTTGTGTTGGTTCAAATCCAAGAGTTCTTAAAACATAAGAAACTAATTGCTCAAATTCAGTTGGGTTCAATTCTAAAAACTGTTTTCTTATTTGCTCATAAACATAATTGGGGTTGAAATCTGATTCAATCTTCTTTTTATGTTCAGACACTTTAAATCCTAAAATTTCAAGTATCTCATCCTTTTGTTTAACTTTAAAATGAGTTAAGGTTGCCTTCAGAGTATTTTGTAGCGGCTGTGAAAAATCGTGTCTATTCACATTATCTTTTATCCATTTAACAGATTTTCTCCAAGAATATGGAGATGTATTATCCGCCTTATAAAACAATTCTCCATCAACTTGACCTATCAATAACTCAGAAGTATTATATGGACATATTATAATATCACCAATATTTAAGTCATTTATAAACCTGAATATTTGTCCAACATTTTGGTTTACCCTCATTTTCGGGTCGTCTATATACTTCTCTTTGTATTTTTCTTTTAACCAATCTTTATCGTCTAATTTCCAATTCTCATTGATTGGATTCACCCCCTCAAACCAACCAATTCCTACATATTTATTATCCTTAAAAGATTTAGTGTAACGACCATAATCTGCTCTTAAAATATATACTTCCATAGTTTATTTATTCTATAAATAATAATTCGTTTTATCCATCAACTCTCTTCAACTATTTTAATTTCATCTTCTGTTAAGCCGTACAATTCATAAACCATTTTGTCTATTTCTCTATCTGTTTTATCAATTTCTGTTTTTAGGTTTAATGCTTCTGTTTTTTTAGTTTCAAAAACTTCCATCCAATCCATCTCTTGGAGTTTAGTTAGTTTCTCTCCTCCCTGCTTTTTAATGGCTTTATTGAGTTCTTTAATGAAGTTTATGAAATCTAATTCGTGCCAGTTTAAGATTTTCTTGGTAGGTTCAATCCTTAAAGAGGATTTTAAATAGGTTATAAAATTATCTCCTAATTCAAGATGTTTATTTCCATTTTGAATCATTTTATTTACTAATTCCTCTAAATCTTTCAAATCATTATTTAACAATTTTTGTTTAATTGGAAACTTTTTACAATTTGCAATAAGTATCTTTTGAAACAATTCTTTTTCAAGGTCTAAAAAACTATACTTATGAAAAAAGTTAATGAGTTTTGAGTTTATTATTCCCAACAATTGCTTTACTTTAATTGTATTTTCTTTAGGTATAACCCCAAATCCTATTTGTGTATAATATAATTCTTCATCTGAATAGCCAGCATAAATTCTTGGAGGTTTTCCTGAAACAATTTGCCTAATAAGAATTCTTGGGTTTGTAAAAAATCTTTCTTCTCTTGGTGCTCCTAACCAATCTCCATACTTCAAATACTCTTTAATAGTGTTTGTCACATTAAACCTTACAATATTACCTCCAGTAATCAAGGGTTTATAAGTATCATCATCTTTTGTTTTTGAGTGATACCCTTTCCCTTTTATTAGTTCCTTAGAATGACCTTTATATTTGTCATAAGGTGTTATTCCTAATGTGAAATCAGCAATATCATTTAATTCAATAGAATCCTTACTAATATTTCTTAGTAATTGTAGTTGCTTATTGCTCACATAAATATTGTAATTCCAAGACTCATCTATTTTCCAATCTTCCTTGTTAACATACCTTGCTTTTGAATCATCAACAAATGAAATTTTTTCACTCTTAGGAAACACTATTGTTTTTACACTCTTATAATTAGAGTCTTTTCTAAACTCAAAAATTATTGTTTCAACTATTGCATCTTCAAAAACTCCATCAGGCAACTTTATGATTGAAGTAATATGATCCATTAACAACTTTCTTATTTTAGTATAAGAAGAGTTGACAAGTATTGAATTTGGGTTAATGTAAGAAAGGTATCCTTTAGACCTAACTATCTCAAATCCTTTTTCAATAAAAATTGAATATAAGTTTATACGATTCTCAGTTGTTGAATAACTATTGAATAGCTCCTTCACCATCTCTTTCTCTAACCCTTTTATATCTACATAGGGAGGATTCCCAATCACAACATCAAAGCCACCATTAGCAAATACATCTGGAAATTCCTTTTGCCAATCAAACGCTTTGTCTCCTGCAACTTCAACATCACTTATTAGAGAGTTTCCACACTTTATATTATTACTCAGGTTTGATAACTTTCTTCCTTTTTGAGCAGTTCTTAGCCACAAGGATAGTTTGGCAATTTCTACACTCTCTTCATTGATATCTACACCAAATATGTTCTTTTCTAAAATTGCTTTGTCCGTATCGAATAGTCGTAAAGGAGTATTGGTTAATTCGGCTATTAAATCATCTACAAACTTATGCTCATCTATTAGGTAAGTAAGTGCTTGATTCAAAAATGCACCACTACCACAAGCAGGGTCTACTATCTTTAACTCAAATAACCACTCTTTGTAATCTTCCAAAATCTTAAAGAAGGTTTTTCCTTTTGTATTTAATTTCCCACTTTTGTTTTGGTATTGACTTACATCATAGTTATCTATCTGTAATTCTAATTTCTTCTCCTCACAGAGTTTTCCAATAGTATTGTCAACTATGTATTTTGTTATGTACTTAGGAGTGTAGAATACACCATCTTTCTTTCGTTTTCCTTTTGTCTTATCTGCTACTTCCCCCTTAATTTCTGCTTCTACTTGTTCTAACTCCGACAAAGAATGCTCAAAGATGTGTCCTAATATGTTTACATCAACTTCAGTATTAAAATCGTATTTACTTAATGTCAGTAAATCGTCCTTCAATACTTCATCATCTACTTTCAGATTGTTTAACACCTCGTCTTCTGAGAATAAACCACCATTATACGCAGGTATTTCGTATCCACTTTTATAGGTGTGTCCTACATTTAAATGAGTAAATAAAATTTTGAATAGTTCATACAAAGGTTTGTAGTGTAAATCATCTGCTTTCTCCCAACTCTCAACTATTCGTGAAATGGCATTTTCAGGTATCAATTTTTTATCTTCTGCAAAAAGCACAAAGAGGATTCTATCTAAAAACTTCTGTGATGTTTTAAACAACAACAACTTGTCGTACTGAGGGTTGTTCTTTACTATATTATCAAAGAACTTGTATTTAAATGCTGAGTAATCTTTGTATAATTTTTTTCCTATGTCTTCTTCGTGAAACTTGGTTTCTTCTTTTAGTTTTTCAGGTGTGTTTTTATCCAACAAGCCTTCCTTTCTCAAAAAGAGATAAAAGCGAGAAAACTCTTTTCTATCTAAATTGTATAAATCAAACTCTTCATATTCTGTTGCATCATCTATATAAAACCTCAACTTCTGGAAATTAGAAGTTACTACATACTTACATCCTTTATGATTTACCTTATATCCAAAGGCTTGGTCTTTTACCTTGTCAAGGTTTTTGGTTTTGTTGTCTTTTAACTCAATTACACCTATAACCTCTCCATCTTTCATTATCGCTCCATCTACCTTTTTGGCATTTGTTTCATTTTTCTTTTCGAGTTCAATATTTATAGGAGATTCAGGAGGTATAGTGTATCCTAAAACCTTTCCAAAAATGTCTTTAATAAATCCCTCTTGATATTGTTCCTCTTTTAGTTTCTTTATCTCGTGTATCCTTCTTGAACTATATACTTCCTTAAATCTTTCAAAAGCAGTATCAATAACGCTTTCTTCTAAATCATTCAGAAATTTCTCTACAATAGAATTTTGGAAAATTGGCATACAACTAAGTAAAATGTTAGATGCATAAAAATAAGAAAAGAAGTAGTAAAAAAACGGTCGTTTTTTTATTGTTGAAAAAAAGGGGAGGTTACCGAGTAAATTCGGTAATTTTCGTCAATTTAGTTGTTTGGGGGACGATTATTTAAATAATAATTTATATCAAAATACTTTCCCTCTTGTTGGTCGGATACCATTCTCTTTTTGGCTTCTTTCAGCAGATAGCCACTTTTTCGTCTTGGTTTCTTGTCTTTACTGCCTTTTGGTCGTCCTAACTGTTTACCTTGAGTTTTGGCTCTTCTCAAACCCTCTTTGGTTCTTTCGCTAATAAGTGATCGCTCAAACTCGGCAAAAGCCGATAAAATCTGGAAATGAAGTTTTCCACTTGCTGTAGAGAAATCTAAGTTATCCGACACAGAAATAAATATGATACCATTATCTACTAACTCTTTAGTTTCTAAAATAAGTTCTGTGGAACTTCTTGCCCACCTATCTAACTTGTAAACCACTACCGCATCATATACCTGACTTCTTAACTTAGAAAGTAACATCTGTTTGATTGGTCGTGTCTTTCTACTGCTTTCTACCTCTTCATACACATCATATTCCCAACCTTTAATCTTAGCATATTCCTCTAAACGAATCTTCTGATTTTCATTCGTCTGCTTAATGGTAGACACTCTATTATATAGGGCTACTTTCATTTCTTAAAGGCTTCTTGCATATACTTATAGGAATGAGTGGTGTTTCCGATTACTTTCATCACAATACCACTTAGATAAATAGCAATAACTGCACCTACACCATAAAGAGCGTATTTCATATAATCGCTTGATAATACCTCTTTAATCGCTTGTTTTTGGAAGTCTTCTTTCGTTTGCATCTGATATAGTTTTTATAAATACAAAAGCCATTGCAACCATAAGACTAATACTGACAATATAAGAGAATGATTCATCCGTCTCTTTAGAATTAGGTATCTCGTTTGGTATCTTGTGTAATTCACTATGGTTTAAAATTTCCAGTGCCTTATCCACATCTAATTATTCTATAATTACCCTTTTCTGTTAATTGGTATCCCAAGTCAAACAATACTGCTGTATTGATACCTTCAACTTTTTGAAATGAGGTCATTTGTTTAAAATCAAATCCTGCTCCTCTTAAATACTCCTTACTTCTAATTACTTCGCTAGTTGACTTTAGATTTGATAAAAGTATATCATAATTCCTTTTAAGGATATTTAGAATAGGTAGTTTATTTCTTCTGTCTTTTTTGGCATTTGCATTATGGTATGCAATTCTTGCCTGTGTGTTAGAAAATCTCTGATTACTCCTTTTTGGAGTAAAAGTTTGATTAGTAAATGGGCAAATTCTTTGCATTTTATATGTTTTACTTAATAAATTATATGTACAAATATACATTATTTCTATTACATATGTGTTATATATGTAATTTATTATTACATTTGCGTATTAATACGAATTATATACTATGAATCACGAAATTTTACAAGGATTAATGGATAAGGGAGTAGAAATGCTCTCAAAGAACAAAGATTTCCATTTAATGTTAAATGAAGTAAAACAAAAGAAATATAAATTAAGTGATATAGGTATTTCCACAAGAGTAGTTAGTCATTGGAGAAAAAGTAATTTGTTATTTAAAGAAGAAGAAAAATCATCTAAAAATACTACTGCTCGTTTTAATCTATCTGAACTCTTTTGGTTAAAGGTTATTGAAAAACTTAGAAAAGTAGGTGTTTCTATTTCATCTATTTATAATTTAAAACAAATAATAAACAAAGAAAACTCATTCAAGTATGTTGAGAACAATATTGAGGAATTAAAAGAACTTCTCAAAAGTCATTTTCCTAATGGGGAAAAAATAGAAGAATACTTAGAAGTATTAGAAACAAAAGGAATGAGCAGTATAATTGAAACTGATTGCACAACTTTTGATATGTTGATTCTAATAGCAATATTATTTAGATGTCATACAGGCTTGCTTATTACTGAAGAAGGTGATGTAATTTTATGGTCAGAAAGTTTTATTGAACATTATCCAATATTAAATGAGAAAATCCACAATACTCATTTATATATCTCTTTTAACAAAATACTTGCAGAATTTGGTCTTAATCAGAAGATCAAAAGCCAATACATTTATACAGAGCAGGAGAAAGAAATTATCAATCAAATAAGAGAAGATAAGGTGTCTTCAGTAAAGGTGATATTGAAAAAGAATAAGCCCAAATCTACGCAGGTAGAATATGAAATAGATGGAAAATTAGGTATGACTGATTTATACCTAAAACACAATAGAGATGGAGTAAAATTTAGTCCTTCAAATGGGAACAAAAGAAAGATTGTAATAACAAAACATAATAAACTCTAAGAGAGGATAAATCTATAGTCAAAACAGAGGATTCCTAAACCTTAAAAAAGGCGGAATACAACATTATTAAAATGAATGTTGTCAATTGAAAAGTGTTATGAACTACTAAATAAAAATAGAAAAAGATACACAATAGAAGAAACAAAAGAGATAAGAAAGTCATTATATCAGATTGCTGATATTATTTACGAATCAAAACAAAGAAAAGATGAAGAAATTAAACGGGAAACGAGCAGTACTTTACGCAAGAGTTAGCACTACTGACCAAAAAGACCACGGTCATAGTCTGTCAGACCAACAAGCACGATTGTCAGAGTTCTGTTTAAAAAATAATGTAGATGTAGATTCTGTCTTTGTTGAGGATTATTCTGCTAAGAATTTTATTAGACCAGAATTTATAAAGTTACTTGAATATATAATTAAGAATAAAAGGAAAATTGACTATTTATTAGTTCATAGATGGGATAGATTTTCAAGAAACACATTAGAGGCTCTTAAGCAAATAGAACTATTTAAGAGTATGGGAGTTGAAGTAAATAGTATAGAAGGTTGGATTGAGCACGAACAAAGCACACAACTTCTTATGTTGCTAATTAATTTAGGTATGCCTGAAATCGATAATAGGATTAGGAGCGAAAGAGTTAAAGAAGGAAATAGGAGAGCATTATTAGAGGGAAGATGGATAAATATGCAACCTAAAGGATATATAAAAGGAAGAGATCCATTTGGAAAAGTCCTAATGCAACCTTGTCCTGAAATATCTCCCTTAGTTAAAGAGATGTTTATTGAGTTTTCAATGGGTATTATATCTCAAAACGAATTACTAAAATCTGAAAAATATAAACCACTTGCTCTTACAAGAAGTACTTTAAGCAGAATGCTTAAACAAATTGTTTATGCAGGAAAGATTATTGTTCCTGCTTACAAAGATGAGCCTGAACAAATTGTTGACGGCTTACACATTCCATTAATTACACTGGACACTTTTAATAGAATACAGGAACAATTAGGAATAAGAAGTAGGTATAAAAGAAAGGCTTCAAAAGTAAATGAAAATCTACCACTTAGAGGTCATTTAGAATGTCCTAAATGTAGTAGAAATTTAACTGGAAGTGGATCAAGAAGTAAAAGTGGTACTATCTACTATTACTATCATTGTGAAACAAGGTCAGGTTGCAAAACAAGATTCACAATAAAAGATGCTCATTTAGCACTCTACAAATACTTTAATAAATTAAAGCCCAAAAAAGAAATTAGTGATTTATTCAAAAGCATTTTAGAAGAAAGATTTAGTAATTCAGAGTCAAGCAAAAAGGCAATCATCAAAAGAAAAGGAGATAAAATCAATGACCTAAAAGCAAAAAGTAAAACGCTAACAATGAAACTTATTGATGGGGTTATTGATAACGATACTTATAAGATAACAAATAAAGAAATGAAAGAGAATCTTTTAACCTTAGAAGCAGAAAAACAGAAGTTAGAAACTAAAGGGAAAGATAATACTGCTGATTTTGTAAACTTTGGAATTTATGCATTAGAAAACCTTGGAGAATTTTATTCAAATGCAGATGTTTTTACTAAACAAAAGTTATTGTGTTCGATTTTCAGTTCAAAACTAATTTTTGAAAATAAAAAATATCGAACACCAAAATTAAATAAAGGTTTTGATTTTATATATCAGAATATCAATGCATTAGAGCGAGTAAAAACAAAAAACGGAAGAGAATCTTTCGATAATCTTCCGTTATGTACCCGGGACGGGACTTGAACCCGTACGAGCATTACTGCTCATTGGATTTTAAGTCCAACGTGTCTACCAATTCCACCACCCGGGCAGGGTGTGTGTATTATTCCTAAATTAAAGAACTCTGAGCGAGTGATGGGATTTGAACCCACGACCCCCACCTTGGCAAGGTGATGCTCTACCCCTGAGCTACACTCGCATTAGGGTCGGCAAATTTAATTAAATATTCAATACTACAAAACTAAAAACTAATTTCCTATCAGTTTTTTTATTTCATTAAGTTTCATCAGTGCCTCAACAGGAGTTAACGTATTAATATCCAAGTCTGTTATTTCATCTCTTAGCTGTTCCAAAATAGGGTCATCAAGTTTAAAAATACTCAATTGTAGCTCGTCATTCTCAGTAATTGCCGTTGTATTTGCTTCTTTAGTACGTAAAGATTCAAGCTGTTTTAATATTTTTTCTGCTTTTTTTACTATCTGCCTAGGCATACCTGCCATTTTAGCAACATGTATACCAAAACTATGTTCACTTCCCCCTTCCTTTAAAGTCCTGATAAATATAATATTCTTTCCACTCTCTTTTACAGAAACATTAAAATTCTTAACTCTATTGAACTGCTCACTCATTTCATTTAACTCATGATAATGGGTCGCAAAAAGTGTTTTTGCTTTAGTAGGATGCTCATGAATATATTCTGCAATTGCCCAAGCAATAGACACTCCATCATAAGTAGAAGTTCCTCTACCAATCTCATCCAATAAGATTAAACTTCGATCCGATAGATTATTAAGTATACTTGCTGTTTCATTCATCTCTACCATAAAAGTAGATTCTCCCATAGATATATTATCCGAAGCTCCTACCCTAGTAAATATTTTATCCACTAAGCCTATTTCAGCCGATTGAGCTGGAACAAAACTACCAATCTGTGCCATTAGTACTATAAGTGCTGTTTGCCTTAATAAAGCCGATTTACCCGACATATTAGGCCCTGTAATCATCATCACCTGCTGCTGCTCTCTATCTAAAAACACATCATTAGGAATATACTTATCCCCTGCTGCTAGCTGCTGCTCTATTACTGGGTGTCTTCCTTGTTTTATTACTAAGTCAGAACCTGTATTAACACTTGCTTTTACATAATTATTCTGCTTTGCAATTATTGAAAACGAAAGCAAGCAATCCAACTGAGAAACAATGTTTGCATTAAGCTGTATATCCTGAATATATTCCGAAATATCCTGTACTAAGTCCTGATACAGTTTAGCCTCAATAACAGAGATTTGCTGCTCTGCTGTTAGTATTTTTTGCTCATATTCTTTTAACTCTTCAGTAATATAACGCTCAGCACTTACTAAAGTTTGCTTACGAATCCACTCCTCAGGAACTTGATCCTTATATCTATTTCTTACCTCCAAATAATATCCAAATACATTATTAAATGAAATTTTTAAAGATAGGATTCCTGTACGCTCAATCTCACGCTCCAACATCTTGTCCAAATACTCTTTCCCTGAGTTTTGTATAGCACGCAACTCATCTAAGTTAACATCTACTCCTGTATTAATTACATTTCCTTTATGCAATAACATAGGAGGATTAGGAGCAAGTATAGTTTCTATTTTTTGTTTAATATCCTCACAAAGTTGAATTCCTTCCGTTCTATTTTTTAAAGATGGTTGCTTACTACACGCTTCTTTTATTGGCTTAAGAGCAAGTAAAGCATCTTTTAAACGCTCACATTCTCTAGGATTTATTCTTAAGGTTGCTACCTTTGATATTAAACGTTCCAAATCGCCAATAGCTGCAATATTTGCTGAAAGCTCTTCAATTAAAGCATCATCTTTAATTAGCTCTGCGACACTATTATGCCTTTCCTTAATTTGTTTTTCATCTTTTAAAGGAAGTGCCAACCATCGCTTTAACATCCTAGATCCCATAGGGGATTTTGTTGCATCCAATACCTCTATAAGCGTTTTTGCTCCTTCATTTGGAGAGTAAAATAACTCCAAGTTTCTGATGGTAAAGCGGTCCATCCACACATATCTATCTTGCTCAATCCGTGATACAGCCAAGATATGTTTGGTTTGATGATGCTTGGTTTCATTAAGGTAATGAAGCGCAACACCAGCAGCAATTATTCCATTTTTTAAATCATCAACCCCAAAACCTCTTAACGATTTAGTATCGAACTGTTTTAACAATAACTCATTTGCATAATCATCCGTAAATACCCACTCATCAAGCATAAAAGTATGGAATGAAGTTCCAAAATCTTCTTCAAACTCCCTTCTCTTTTTCTTTTGATAAATTACTTCAGTAGGAGCTAAACTCTGTAAGAGCTTATCAATATAATCTTTCTTACCCTGAGCTATCATAAATTCTCCCGTTGAGATATCTAAAAACGAAACTCCAAGGTTATCCTTAGCATAATAAACAACAGCTAAAAAATTATTCTTCTTGTGCTCTAGCACTAAATCATTATACGAAACTCCAGGGGTTACCAATTCTGTAACACCCCTTTTTACAATCTTTTTTGTTGCCTTAGGATCTTCCAACTGATCGCAAATTGCTACTCTTTTTCCTGCACGAACTAATTTTGGCAAATAAGTATCTAAGGAATGATGAGGAAATCCTGCCAATTCTGTATTAGACGAACCATTTGCTCTATTAGTAAGTACAATCCCTAATATTTTTGAAGCTTCAACTGCATCTGCCCCAAAAGTTTCATAAAAATCACCTACCCTAAATAGCAAAAGCGCATCAGGATACTTTGCTTTTATAGTATTATACTGCCCCATTAAAGGGGTCTCTTTCTTTTCTTTCTTCTTTTTAGCTGTCAAGAATTTATTCTTTAATTTTGCAACAAATATAATAGATGAGAAAGTTAAAAAACAACGAATTAGGAAGAATAAATATTGAAGACTTTAAAAAGGTTGAAAAAACACCAATAACTGTAATTCTTGACAATGTTAGAAGTGCCTTAAATGTTGGTGCTGTATTCCGTACATCAGATGCTTTTTTAATTGAAAAAATCATACTATGTGGCATTACTGCCTGCCCTCCAAATAAAGAAATTAGAAAAGCTGCTTTAGGAGCAAGTGATTCTGTTACTTGGGAATATCAAGAAAATACTCTTGATGCTATTGCAACACTAAAAAAGAGAAACTACCATGTTGTAGGGATAGAACAAACTGAAGATGCTACCATGCTAAATTCTTTTAAAGTTCCTAACCAACCTATCGCAATTGTTATGGGACATGAAGTTAATGGTGTAGCACAAGAAGTAATTAACCAATGTAACGAAGTAATCGAAATCCCTCAGTTTGGAACTAAGCACTCTTTAAACATTGCAGCTACTACAGCTATTGTTATATGGGATTTATGGCACAAAATTCAAATTTCTAAATAGATTAACATAGCAATATAGTTTGGCTTAAAAGCTAGTTGTAAGATTTGCAGCCATCTAATAATTTAGATTATATTTGCGGCAATTAATAATTTTAAAAAAAACGAAATGAAAATTTCAAAAATCTTTTATGTTTTAGCTTTAACAGCTGTAATAAGTAGTTGTGGACTAAACAAAATGGCAAAAAAATACGATACAATTAATGTTGCTGTTACTCCTCAAATATTAGAAACACACGGAGGTACAATTACACTAACTTTAGATGCAACTTTTGCTGAAAAATATTTTGCAAAAAAAGCAAATGTAACATTTACTCCTGTTCTTGTTTATAATGGAACTGAAACAGCTTTTAAATCAATTGTTATCCAAGGAGAAAAAGCTGCAGGTGGTGAAAAAACTATCTTCTACACTCCTGGAGGGGACTTTTCTTATAAAGATGAGATTGCTTACAATAGTGATATGAAAGATGCTAGCTTAGAACTAAGAGCAGTAGCAAAAATTAAGAAAAAAGAAAAAGTTTTAGGACCTAGAACAATAGCACAAGGAGTTATCGCAACACCTACAAGAGTAGTATCAAATGAAGAAAGTGCAGATAACAACCACGGCTATGAGCATGAAACTATTTTAGAAGAAACTGCTACTATCTACTTTTTAGTAAACCAATCTAATATTAGAACTACTGAAAAAAGTGATGACGATATTAAAGGATTAAAAGCATTTGCTAAAAATGGTTACAAAACTCATTCTATTGAAATAAAATCATTTGCTTCTCCTGAAGGATCAGTAAATACAAATGATGATGTTTCTGAAAACAGAATGAAAAGTACACTTAGCTACACTAAAAGACTATTAAGATCATTAAAAGTTGATGGAGCTAGAAACAGTGAATTATATACTGAAACTTCAGTTGGTGAAGATTGGGAAGGATTTGAATCTTTAGTAAGAGCTTCAGGAATTAAAGACAGAAGAAGAATTAATAAAATTGTAAACTCTGTTGAAGATTTAGAATTAAGAGAGCAACAAATTAGAGATTTATCTGAAATTTACGATGCATTAGAAGGAGACGTATTACCTCAACTAAGAAAAGCTATTATTACTATCCGTTCTTACGAGCCAAAAAGAACTGATGAAGAAATTGCTGCTTTATCTACTACTACACCTGAGGTATTAGATGTAAAAGAATTATTATTCTCAGCAACTTTAACTGATAATTTAACAACAAAAGAAACTATTTACAACAAAGCAGTTGAATTACACAATGACTGGAGAGGATACAACAACATTGCTTGTATGCATTTAGCAAGTGGCAACCTATATGAAACTATGGTATTTCTTGAAAAAGCAGAAGCTTTAGGAGGAACACAAGATGACATTACTATTAATAAAGGTATTGTAGCTGCAAGAAAAGGTGAATTAGCAAAAGCACAAAAACTATTTAATGATGCTAATGCTAGTGAGCTTAACCAAGCTATATTAGATATAAGACAAGGTGAATATGCAAAAGCTGCAAGGTTCTACAAAAATGGAACTTCGTACAATGCTGCTTTAGCACAGTTAATGAATGGAGATAACTCAACAAGCTGTAATAATAATACTGCTGAGTGTTATTACTTAAACGCTATTGCTGCCGCAAGATCAGGAAATAATGATGCTGTAATTAGCAGCCTATCAAGAGCAATTAACTTAGACGCTAACTACAAAGCTGAAGCAAGAGTAGATGCTGAGTTTTTAAACCTAAGAGCAAATGAGGAATTCAAAAACCTTATTAAGTAAATAAAACTATAAATTGATTTTATAAAATTAATAACCCTTCTTCTTACCAAGAAGGGTTATTTGTTTAATATGACAACACAAAAAAAACCCAACTTTCTTATTATTGGTGCCATGAAAGCGGCAACAACATCTTTATACACCTACCTAAAGCAACACCCTGATGTTTTCATGACTCAAATTAAAGAACCTATGTTTTTTAATAACCTTAATAACGATTCTTATTATTTAAAAGGAAAGAAAGCTAAGAGAACTACAACTTTTGACGAATACTATTCATTATTTGACCCTGTAAGAAAAGAAAAGGCAATAGGAGAAGCATCACCAGCCTACATATATAATAAAAAGTGCCCTACCCTTATAAAAGAACACCTGCCAGATACTAAAGTTATTGCTATTATCAGGCAGCCCGTTAAAAGAGCTTACTCAAACTATTTACATGCAAGAAGAGCAGACAGAGAGCCTATAGATAATTTTGAAAAAGCATTTAATGAAGAGGACAAAAGAAGAAGTGAAAACTGGAGTCCATTGTATCACTATAAACAAAAAGGGTATTATTACAAGCAGCTAAGTAGGTATTATAATTTATTCCCTAAAGAACAAATAAAAGTAATCTTATTTGAGGATATTATTAAAGACCCCTTAAAAATAACTCAAGAAGTTTTTGAATATCTAAATGTAGATGATAGTTTTATTCCCGATACAAGTAAGAAGGCAAACGTATCAGGAACACCAAAGGGGCTCTCAGGTTGGATTATAATGAAACTAAGAAAAAACAATCTCATCCCTAACATTGAGTTTAGTAAGGTTCTTCCAGAATTTTTAATAACATTTATATTGAGATCCATCTATTCAAAGCCAAATAAAATAGCTCCTGAATTAGTGAATAAGTTAACAACATTACACTACAAAGAGGATATAAAAAAATTAGAGAAGCTAATTAATAAAGACCTTTCTCATTGGCTATAATATTTCTTGATAAATCTTATTATCATAAGTTTTAATAAGACATTCTTTAATCTTTTTATAAACTAATTTATCAGAAACAAAGTCCACCCCAGATACATCCAGTAATAGTACCGGGAAATTGTTTTGCTTCCTTAAATAATCCAAATACTTATCTTGTATGTTTTGTAGGTACTCATCAGTTATTTGCTGTTCAAAAGACCGTCCCCTTACTTTTATATTCTCCTGTAAACGATCTATATCAGCATATAAATAAACCAATAAATCAGGCTTTGATAAAGAAGAAAGCATAATATCAAAAAGACGAATAAATAACTGCTCCTCATCTTTCTTTAAATTATTTTGAGCAAATAATTTTGACTTTATAAAGAAATAATCTGCAATAACATAAGGCTGAAATAAATCTTGCTCCTTCTCTTTTTTTAATTGATGATAACGCTCTGCCATAAAAAATAGCTCTAAAGCAAAAGCATGCTGATCAGGGTCTTTATAAAATTTGGGCAAAAAAGGATTATCTTCAAATTGCTCTAAAACTAAACGAGCATTAGTATCCTTAGCTAAAAGCTTTGCTAATGTTGTTTTTCCTGAACCAATATTTCCTTCAATAGCAATAAACTTATACTGCATACTCTTCAACTAACTCAGTATCTTTACATTGCTCTAATAACTGCTGAACTGTTTTATTGTATTTTGGATGAATAATTTCACTTGCAATATTATTTAAAGGAGTTAATACAAATAAACGTTTATGCATGTGCTTATGAGGAACACATAATGTTGCCGTTTCAATAATAGCATCATTATAAAAAATAATATCAATATCAATTAAACGTTCTCCCCACTTCTCAAGCCTAATTCTCCCCAAATCTTTTTCAATATCAAGTATTGTTTCTAATACTTGTTCTGCAGTTAATTTTGTTTCTACTTTTAATATTTGATTTAAATAATTTTGCTGACCTTCAACACGCCAAGGCGTACTTTCATATACTTTAGATTCCTCCTTTATTCTTCCAACCCTACTCCCTATAGCAACTACAGCAGCAAGCAAAAGATCTGCTCTCTCCCCTAAGTTACTACCTAATTGTAAATAAACTGTATTCATTATTATTTTTATGGTCACCAAATATAGCAAGAAAAGTAAAACCTAAACTTAAAAATGCTTATTTTTATCAACTCAAAAAAACAAACATAAATGAAATCATTCTTTAAAAACATTCTAGCTACAATAATTAGCATTGTAATATCTGTCGTTTTACTATTAGCATTATTCATTAGTCTTATTGTTGTAAAAAGCCCAAAAGAAGAAGTAAGCATAAAAGAAAACAGCATCTTAAATATTAACCTATCAACCATTTCTGTAGTAGAGCGTACCGAAGAGAACCCGTTTAAAGATTTAAACTTTTCTGGAGAAAATCAACAATCTATTGAACTTAAACAAGTGTTAGATAATATAGAAAAAGCAAAAACTGATGCTAATATTAAAGCAATTTATATTAATACCTCTTACGTAAATGCAGGCTTATCTCAAATTGAAGAAATCAGAAATAAATTACTAGAGTTTAAAAATAGTGGGAAGCAAATTATTGCATATGCTGAAGTATATAGTCAATCTGCATATTATTTATCTTCTGTTGCCAATACTATCTACCTAAACCCAGAGGGTGTGGTAGAGCTAAAAGGATTATCAGCAGGAATTATGTTCTATAAAGGCCTATTAGAAAAACTAGACATTGATGTGCAAGTAATAAGACACGGGAAATTTAAAAGTGCTATTGAGCCTTTTGTATTAGATAAAATGAGTGCTGCTAACCGTGAGCAAATGCAATTACTACTTAACTCTTTTTCCGATAATATTATGGACAGTATAGCTGGACAAAGAGGTCTTAGCCTACTACAAGTACAAAACCATGCCAATAATTTAAGCCTTGAAGATGCAAATAGCTGCCTTGATTTAAGCTATGTTGATGCACTTATATACCAAGATCAATTAGAAGACTCTTTAATTAAAATTAGTGGAGGGGAAGAGCTTAATCTTATCAGCTTAAGTAAATATAAGCATGTTAAAGGAACACAAAAAGAAATAAGCCGAAATAAAATAGCTATAATTTATGCAACTGGAGAAATAAACTCAGGAAAAGGAAGTGAAACAAGTATAGGGTCTATTACTACAGCCAAAGCAATAAAAAAAGCTAGAGAAGATAAAAAAGTAAAAGCAATTGTATTAAGAGTAAATTCCCCAGGAGGTAGTGCCTTAGCCTCTGATGTTATCTGGAGAGAAACAATATTAGCTAAAACTGAAAAACCTCTTGTAGTATCTATGGGTGATTATGCAGCTAGTGGAGGTTATTATATTGCTTGTGCTGCTGATAGTATTATTGCAAACCCAACAACCCTAACAGGATCAATAGGAGTATTTGGTCTTATCCCTAATCTTAAATCTTTTTATAAAAACAAATTAGGAATAACAATTGACACCGTAAATACTGCAACCTATGCTGACATGGGGATGAACAGAAAACTATCTTCTTTTGAAAAGAATAAAATACAGAAAAGTGTTGAGAATATTTACAACACCTTTATTACACATGTAGCTGAAGGTAGAGAAATGACAACTATGGCTGTAGATGAAATAGGGCAAGGAAGAATATGGACAGGTTATGATGCTAAAAAAATAGGCTTAATAGACACTTATGGCGGCTTAGAAAAGGCAATAGATGTTGCTGCTTACTTAGCAAAAGTAGACGATTATAGAATAATTTCTTTACCTAAAAAAACTGACCCTCTTACAAAAATCATGGAACAACTAGAAGGTCAAAGTAATATTACAGATCTAATGCTTACTAAACTTGGGTTAAAGACTGAACTTAGCAAGCCTATTGAAACTTTATTAAAAAGTGATAAAATACAAGCTAGAGTTCCTTTTATTATGGAAATAAATTAAGAAATTAGAACCTAATTCAACAATTAAAATACTTTCAGCGGCCTAAAACAAAGTCCCCTGAGCTACTTCTTGGTATGAAAATTTAGCTATAAATCCCTCATGTGATCGAATATTAAATACTCTATCACCATCAAGTAGTAAGTATTGTCCCTTAATACCTTTTAGCTCTCCCTCAATTAAAGGAGTACGCTCTAACTTTACACTTTTTATCTTTTTAGGGTATTCATTTACAGGGTAGTTAATTTCTGTAACTGTATTATCAGGCAATATATACTGTTTCAATTCTTCAGGAACATGAACTGAAAGCTCTTCTTTTAACCTTACTAAATCTACAGGGTCAGGGTTTCCAGAAAGCATTTTTCTCCAATTTGTTACATCAGCTACAAATCGTTTTAACGAAACCTCAATATCTCCAGAAAACCTTCTATTAGGAACTTCTGCTAATAAAATTGCTTGGCTTGCCCCTTGGTCCATCCATCTAATTACTCCTTGAGAGCCTCTAGTAATTCCTACTTTTATTCCACTTGAATTGGCTAAATACACATAATGTGGTGCTATTTGAAATTCTTTTTCCCATTCCAAATCTCTTTCTTCAATACCTAAATGTGCAGTACATAGTTCAGGCTTAAAAATACTTTGTGAAGCTAAAGGAGATTCCCAATAGCAAGTATAGCAATAGCCCGATCGATAAAATTTATCTGATTTTTTCCCACATTGGCAAAGCACTACTCCACTCCATTCTATCCTAATTTGCTTACCTATATAGTCATTCATATTATGATTAAGCCCATGAATATCTAGAGTATAATGTACTACATCTTGCAAATTGGTATCCATTTTTTTTAGCGTATCTCTCAACATAATTTTTTGTATTTTTCAAACCCTAAATATACCAAAATTGAATCAATCTTCAATCAAAAATTTTCTACTTTCTTTCATGATGCAAAAGCGCATAAATAACATTAATGCGTTTATTAAAAATCCTCTTCAAGCACAAGAAGCTATTTTTAATTTTCTTATCAAAAAAGGAAATAACACCCTATTTGGAGAAGACCATAATTTTAAACAGATTAACAATTACCAAAGCTTTAGTAAAAATATCCCCATTAGAACTTATGAGGAACTTGTTCCTTATATTGATAAAATCAGAACAGGGAAACAGGATGTATTATGGCCTGGGAAAGTAAAATGGTTTGCAAAATCATCAGGAACAACAAACAATCAAAGCAAATACATTCCAATTACAAAAGAGTCCTTACATGACTGTCATTTTAAAGGAGGAAAAGATATGCTTTCATTATACGAAAATAACTTCCCTAATACAGATGTTTACCATGGAAAAGGATTAATGCTTGGTGGCAGCTTACAAACATCAGAAGATGGAGAATTTATTGATGGTGACCTTTCAGCAATACTACTTGATCACTTTCCATTTTGGGTAAACTACCATAGAGTTCCTGATATTGAAACTGCTTTAATGAAAAATTGGGAGAGAAAGCTAGAACGCATTGCAAATCAAGCAGTAAAAGAAAATATAACCAACTTAACAGGAGTCCCTTCTTGGATGCTAATCCTACTAAAAAAAGTATTAGAAATTAGCGGCAAGAGAAACATTAGTGAGGTATGGCCAAACCTTGAGCTTTATATGCATGGAGGGGTTAATTTTACTCCTTATAAAAAACAATTTGAAGCACTAATCCCTTCTAAGAAGATGAACTACTTAGAGGGATACAATGCCTCTGAAGGCTTTATAGCAATACAAGATGAAAGTACTCCAAACGGAATGCTATTAATGCTTGATTATGGTATCTTTTATGAATTTATTGCAATGTCAGATTTTAATAAAGGAATAAAAAAAGCAATTACTTTAGAAGCTATTTTATTAGATACTGACTATGCACTTGTCATTACTACAAACGCTGGACTTTGGCGTTACTTAATAGGAGATGTTATTCGTTTCACAAGCCTTAACCCTTATCGTATAAAGATTGTCGGGCGAACAAAAAGCTTCCTCAATACTTTTGGTGAAGAATTGGTAGTTGAAAATACTGACAAAGCTATTTTCAGTGCTTGCAATACTAGTAAAGCCACTTTAAAAGATTACACAGTAGCCCCTATATTTATAGATAAACAATCAGGAGGGCATCAATGGTTTATTGAATTTAATACTCCTCCAAAAGATATAAATAGGTTTACACAGCTGCTAGATGACACATTAAAAACTCTTAACTCTGATTATGCTGCTAAAAGAACATCGAACTTAATTCTTAACCCACCAGAAGTAATTGTTCTTAAAAATAATGAGTTCTATAAGTGGCTAAAAGCAAATAAACGCCTAGGGGGACAGTACAAAGTACCACGCTTAAGCAACAACAGAAAGATCGCTGAAGAGCTTCTTGCCTTAAGCTAGAAGTTTTCAACAAAAACTTGGCTAAATCCTATTTTCTAGTTCTAGTAAAATATCTTTTTTTATTTTAGTCCAAAATTTAGAATATGCATATAGCAATAGCAGGAAATATTGGTTCAGGAAAAACTACGCTTACCACTCAGCTATCCAAACACTACAAATGGGAAGCACATTATGAGGATGTAGAAAATAATCCTTATTTAAATGATTTCTATAAAGATATGCAAAGATGGTCTTTTAATCTTCAGGTATATTTTTTAAACAGTAGGTTTCGTCAGATAATTGACATTAAAGAAAGTGGGAAAAAATATATCCAAGACAGAACTATATATGAAGATGCTAAGATATTTGCTCCTAACCTACATGCTATGGGATTAATGAGTTCAAGAGATTTTGAGAACTATATGGAGATATTTAACTTAATGGATGGCTTCATTAAAGGACCTGACTTATTAATTTACCTTAGAGCTTCTGTACCTACACTTGTTAGTCAAATTCAAAAGAGAGGAAGAGATTATGAAAACAGTATCCGCTTAGACTACCTTACTCACCTTAATGAACGCTATGAAGCTTGGATTGGAGAATATACTAATGGAAAGCTACTTATTATAGATGTTGATGACATTAATTTTGCAGAAAATGAAGAAGACCTAGGAGCGATAATTGAAAAAATTGATGCAGAGATTCATGGTTTATTCTAAAACTAAAAAATACTCATAAAAAAAAGCCACTTAATTAAGTGGCTTTTTTTATATCATATAAGACTTAAATTATTGTCTTCCTTTTACCATAATAGTAGTTTGACCTGACTCTAAGAATGCTAAATCCTCAGGAGTATCAAAAACAAGTATCCCACTTATCATTTCACTTCCTTTATTAGTAAAGTAAAAAGCAGTATTCACCACTAAATCTCCAATTGTTAAAACACCTGAAACAGCATTCTCATACTTTTTATACTCAGCATCAATAGCTATATCTCTCTTATCTACTGTAAAGTCAATAATAGTACTATTTGCTACAAAATCTTCTAGCTCTTTACTGTTTAAAGCACCACTGTACCTAAAGTCAACAAGAGCTAGAGATTTCAACCCCTGATCAGGTTCTACATCAAAATTACTTGTAATAGACTCAAAAGTACTTCTATAAGAAATTGTTTCAACCTCAGCAGTTTCAGCAACCTCAGTAGTTTCAGTAGCTGATTCTCCACAACTTACTATCAATAAAGCAACTAAAGCTATTCCTCCGTATCTTAATGCTAATTTCATAATTACTTCTTTATATTTTTAACTGTTACAGAAATTGCTTCCTCAGTTGCAATATCTTCAGTAGTTTCTACCACTACTTCAGTAGTAGTACTTTCTTCAACTACATCTTCAGTTGTTTCAATTGTTAACTCAATAGCAGTAGCATGTCCTTGCTCTGCAGCATGAGAATCAACACCACCTAAAATTGGAGCAATTACTAAACCAATTAAACATGTTAATTTAATTAAGATGTTCATTGAAGGACCTGAAGTGTCTTTAAATGGATCTCCAACAGTATCTCCAGTAATTGCAGCCTCATGAGCAGCAGAACCTTTATGCGTCATTTCTCCATTAATCATTACTCCAGCTTCAAATGATTTTTTAGCATTATCCCAAGCACCACCAGCATTATTCTGGAAGATTGCCCATAACACACCACTTACTGTAACACCCGCCATGTAACCACCTAACATTTCAGCAATCATAAGATTATCCATTCCAAATAACATTGGAATAAAAGTAATAACTAAAGGAAAACCAATTGTTAAAATACCTGGCAACATCATTTCTTTTAATGAAGCATTAGTAGAAATCTCAACACATTTATCATATTGTGGTTTTCCAGTCCCCTCCATAATTCCAGGAATTTCTTTAAACTGACGCCTTACCTCATATACCATTTCCATTGCAGCTTTACCAACAGCATTCATAGCTAATGCAGAGAATACTACAGGAACCATTCCTCCAATAAACAACATTGCTAAAACAGGAGCTTTAAAGATATTAATTCCATCAATTCCAGTAAATGTAACATAAGCAGCAAATAATGCTAAAGAAGTTAAAGCCGCAGAAGCAATAGCAAATCCTTTACCAGTTGCAGCTGTAGTATTTCCTACTGAATCTAAAATATCAGTTCTTTCTCTAACAATAGGATCTTGCTCACTCATTTCAGCAATACCACCTGCATTATCAGCAATAGGTCCAAAAGCATCAATTGCTAACTGCATAGCAGTAGTAGCCATCATTGCTGAAGCCGCCATAGCAACACCATAAAAACCTGCAAATGCATAAGAAGACCAGATTGCTAATGCAAATAAGATAACTGTTGGAAAAGTAGAAATCATACCTGTAGCTAAACCTGCAATAATATTTGTTCCTGCACCAGTAGCTGATTTTTCAACAATATTCAAAATTGGTTTTTTACCTAAACCAGTATAGTATTCAGTTACAGAAGAAATAACACCACCAACAATTAAACCAACAATTGTTGCATAGAATACACGAATTGCAGTAATATCTTTTAATATATCTCCTTCAGCTTCAAAGAAATTCATTTTCATAGTTTCAGGCAACATCCATACCACTAAACCATAACAAGATACAGCAACTAAAGCAATTGAAAACCAATTCCCTTTATTTAACGCTCCCATTACTTCATTTTCTTTTGCATCATTATCTTTAATAGAAACTAACATTGTTCCTAATAATGAGATTACAATACCAGCACCAGCAATTGCCATTGGCAATAAAATTGGCCCCATAGAACCAAATCCTTCAAAAATACTAATATCATTTACATCTATAATATAGTTTCCTAACACCATAGCAGCTAATACTGTAGCTACATAAGAACCAAATAAATCAGCTCCCATACCAGCAACATCACCAACATTATCACCAACATTATCAGCAATAGTTGCAGGATTTCTTGGATCATCCTCAGGAATACCAGCTTCTACCTTTCCTACTAAATCAGCTCCTACATCGGCAGCCTTAGTATAAATACCACCACCTACTCTTGCAAATAAAGCAATAGATTCAGCTCCTAATGAAAAACCAGCTAAAGTTTCTAAAACGATAGTCATATCATGAGTATTAGTCCATACACCTCCCATAAAGAAGTTGTAGAAAATAATAAAAAAGAAAGTTAACCCTAAAACAGCTAAACCTGCGACTCCTAATCCCATTACAGTTCCACCACCAAAAGAAACTTTTAATGCATTTGGTAAACTTGTACGAGCAGCTTGTGTTGTTCTTACATTTGTTTTAGTTGCAATTTTCATTCCCATATTTCCAGCTAAAGCTGAGAAAAATGCACCTATAATAAAGGCAATTACTATAAGCCAATGTGTAGAAGGAACTATTGTTGACACAATAAATAACAACACACTTACCCCAATAACAAATAGTGTTAACAATCTATATTCAGCTTTTAAGAATGCTAACGCTCCTTCGTATATGTGATCAGAAATTTCTTTCATTTTCCCATCACCTGCATCTTGTTTCATTACCCAAGATTTTTTGACTGCCATGTAAAGCAATCCAACAATTGCCATTATTATTGGCATATAAATCATCATTGATTCCATATTCTTTTTTTAATTAGTTTTATTTTAAAAAGGTTTGCAAAAATAGTATTTTTAATGGAAACACATTATATCGATTAACAATATCTTATATTTTACATTATTTATGGAGGGTTGCCTATTAATATATGCTGCATTTTAATTAAGTTTGCAGTCTTAATTTAATAAACGTTATAAAAGATGAACATAGTAGTTTGTATAAGTAGTGTCCCTGATACTACTTCAAAAATTAACTTCACAGATAACAACAGTCAGTTTGACACTAGTGGAATACAATTTGTGATTAATCCTTACGATGAGTTTGGTTTAACTAAAGCAATGATGTTAAAAGAAGCTAATGCTGGAAAGCTAACAATTATTACTGTTGGAGATGCAAGTGTTGAGCCTGTAATGAGAAAAGCCTTAGCAATTGGAGCTGATGCTGCTGTAAGAATTAACAAAAATGCAACTGATAGCCATTCAACAGCAATTGAAATTGCTAACTACCTAAAAGAAAACCCTGCTGATATAATTATTGCAGGAAAAGAATCTATCGATTATAACGGAGGAGCTGTTCCTGGAATGTTAGCTGAAATGCTTAACCTACCATTTGTTAATGCCTGTAATGGATTAGAAATAGCTGGAGATACAGCTAAACTAACAAGAGAAATTGATGGCGGTAAAGAAATATTATCTACTAACCTTCCTTTAGTTATTGGAGGACAAAAAGGACTAGTTGAAGAATCTGAACTAAGAATTCCTAATATGAGAGGGATAATGCAAGCCAGATCAAAACCTTTACAAGTTATTGAACCATCAACAAGCGAAAACTTAACCACATCAATAAGTTTTGAAAAGCCTGCAGAAAAAGGAAGCTGTAAATTAGTTGATGCAAACAATGTAGCTGAACTAGTAAGTTTACTACATAATGAAGCCAAAGTTATTTAATAAAAAGAAATTAGAAAAATGTCAGTATTAGTATATACAGAAAGTTGGAATGGAAGTTTTAGAAAAAGTACTTTTGAAGCAGTATCTTACGCAAATGAAACTGCAAAATTATTAGGCACCGATGTTACTGCCATTTCATTAGGAGCAGTAAGTGATGACGAATTAAATAAATTAGGAAACTATGGAGCAGGAAAAGTAATTTCTTGTTCAGAAGTTGAAAAAAGTGATAGCCAAGCAGCTAGCAATACAATTGCCAATATAGCTTCAGATGCTACTGTTATTGTTTTTTCAAACACTTACACTGCAAAAATGATTACTCCAAGATTATCTGCAAAGATTAAAGCTGGAGCTATAAGCAATGTTATTAGTTTAATTGAGAGCCCTTCAGTATTAAGGGTAAAACGAAAAGCATTTTCATCAAAAGCAATTGAAACAACAGAAGTAAATACAGCAACAGCAATACTATCTATTGCTCCTAACTCTTATGAACTTATTGAAACAGGAGGAAGTTGCACTATTGAAACTACTACAAGTGCTGAAAAAGGAGCACTTACAATTGAAGGACAAGAAACTACTAGTGGAAAAATATCAATATCAGAAGCTGAAGTTGTTGTATCAGGAGGTAGAGGATTAAAAGGACCTGAAAACTGGGGCATGATTGAAGAACTTGCTGAACTCTTAGGAGCTGCAACTGCATGTTCAAAACCTGTAGCTGATATAGGATGGAGACCTCATGCTGAGCACGTAGGACAAACAGGAAAACCAGTAACTGCAAACTTATATATTGCTATAGGAATCTCAGGAGCAATACAGCACTTAGCAGGTGTTAACTCTTCAAAAGTAATGGTTGCGATTAATACTGACCCAGAAGCTCCTTTCTTTAAAGCAGCTGATTATGGAATTGTAGGAGATGCTTTTGAAGTAGTTCCAAAAATGATTGAAGAAATTAAAAAACTAAATAGCTAAATTTGAAGCTGGTTCAGTTAGACATAGCAGCAATAAGGCAAAGTGACTCGCAAAATAACGCCTATGTTTTATTGTTAAATGAAACTACTGGAAAGCGACAACTACCTGTTGTTATTGGCTGGTGTGAAGCCAGATCTATTGCTATTGCTCTGGACGGCACTGAAGAACCTGGAAGGCCACTTACCCACGATTTATTTAAAACATTTGGAGATAACTTTGACATCACCATTCAAAAAATTATTATTCATACTTTAATTGAAGGAATATTTCATGCTTCTTTTCATTGCAAACATAAAGTTACCGGAGAGGAAGTAGCTATTGATGCCAGAACATCAGATGCAATTGCTCTTGCAATACGATACTCCTGCCCTATTTTTACCTATGAAGACATTCTAGCTAGAGCAGGGATTATTATTAATAGTGCCCGAGAAAATGATGATTTAGACTTAGAGCTAGAGGAAGACAAGACCACTCAAGAACAAAGCATAGAGATGCAAAGCACTTCCAAGCTTAAAAAGCTATTAGCTGAAGCTGTTGAAAATGAAGATTATGAAAAGGCCTCTGAATTAAGAGACGAAATTAATAAAAGGAAAGACAATTAGATGAACCAAAAATTATTCATCAATCTAGCTACTAAATAATAATTATGGTTAAAAAACTCTACTTATTATTTTCATTACTTTTTATAACCAACTATTCTATTGCAGAGAACATTGAAGGAAAATGGTTCTTTGAGAGCATCAGGCACACAAATGACACTATCCAAAAAGACTTAAAAGCAATTAATGAAGGTGATTATATGCTCATTGAAGAGTCTGGGGCATTTAGCTACAGTTTAAGTGAAGAGAATCTAATTGCAACAGGAAGCTGGGAATTAACCAATAATCAGCTTCATTTTCAATACAGTACTCCAAAGGATACCCTAAGAACTTACAACATAACCCAAACTGAGAACAGACTATTCCTAAATGAAGGGAATATCAATTTTTCTTTTAAAAAAGAAAAAAAACTAGTCCCTTTACAAAGCTCTGGCTTTTCATTCAACAACTTATGGAGGGGGCTAATAGGTATTATTAGTTTACTAACTATTGCTTTTATCTTTAGTCGTAACAGAAAAGGGATTGACTGGAAACTAGCCTGGAAAGGGTTACTTATACAAATTATATTTGCTGTACTTATTTTAAAAGTTCCATTTGTGCAAAAAGGTTTTGAATGGCTCAGCAGTATATTCATTACAATTTTAGGCTTTACAAAAGAAGGGTCTTTATTTTTATTTGGTGATATTGTAGGGAATATGGACTCATTTGGGTTCATTTTTGCTTTCCAAATTTTGCCTACTATTTTATTCTTCTCAGCACTTACCAGTCTTTTCTTCTACTATGGAATACTACAAAAAGTAGTTTATGGCTTTGCATACTTCATGAAGAAAACCTTAAAGTTATCAGGATCTGAGAGCTTAGCTGCTGCAGGAAATATATTCTTAGGGCAAACTGAATCTCCACTACTGATTAAGCCTTATATAGAAAAAATGACACGCTCAGAATTGCTTTGCTTAATGGCAGGTGGTATGGCAACCATTGCTGGAGGAGTTTTAGCTGCTTACATTGGTTTTTTAGGAGGAAATGACCCTGCTCAACAACTCTTTTTTGCCAAGCATTTATTGGCAGCCTCAGTAATGTCGGCTCCTGCTGCTGTAGTAGCTGCAAAAATACTACTTCCTGAAACTGAGAAGGTAAATGAGGACATGGAAATTTCCAAAGCCCAAATTGGAAGCAATGCCCTAGAAGCAATAAGCATAGGAACAACTCAAGGATTAAAATTAGCTGTAAATGTTGGCGCTATGCTTTTAGTATTTATTGCCTTTATTGCTATGACAAATTATTTCCTTAAAGACTTTATTGGAGATTTTACAGGGATTAACAACTGGATAAGCACTATCACAGACGGGCAATATGAAGGCTTAAGTCTACAATTTATACTTGGCTATACATTAGCTCCAATCACCTGGTTAATGGGAGTATGCAAAGAAGATATTGTTTTAGTAGGACAACTACTAGGAGAAAAAACAATCTTAAATGAATTTGTAGCCTATGTATCATTAGGGGACTTAAAAGCTAGCGGAAAATTCTTTGAAGAAAAATCAATAATTATTGCTACTTATATTCTATGTGGTTTTGCTAATTTTGCTTCTATTGGAATACAAATTGGCGGTATTGGTTCTTTAGCTCCAAACAGAAGAGCTGATTTATCCAAATTAGGAGGACTAGCTTTAATAGCAGGAACATTAGCTTCTTTGTTTACAGCTGTAATTGTAGGAATGATATTATAAATAGTAAGTTTAAAACGAGCAAAAATAATGCAACAATATTTAGATTTAATGACACGCGTGATGAAAGAAGGCACGCTAAAAGCAGACAGAACAGGAACAGGAACAAAAAGTGTTTTTGGGCACCAAATGCGTTTTAATTTATCGGAAGGATTTCCATGTATTACAACAAAAAAATTACACCTAAAATCTATTATTCATGAGTTGCTATGGTTCTTACAGGGAGACACCAATATTAAGTACTTAAAAGAAAATGGAGTTCGTATTTGGGACGAATGGGCTGATAAAAATGGAGACCTAGGGCATGTTTATGGGTATCAATGGAGAAGCTGGCCAGCACCTGACGGAAAGCATATTGATCAGATTAGCCAAGTAGTTGATACTTTAAAAAATAACCCTGATAGCAGACGAATTATTGTAAGCGCTTGGAATGTTGGAGAGATTGAGCAAATGGCACTCCCTCCTTGTCACGCATTCTTCCAGTTTTATGTAGCAGACGGAAAACTCTCTTGTCAACTTTACCAAAGAAGTGCCGATATATTTTTAGGCGTTCCTTTCAACATTGCCTCTTATGCCCTGCTTACTATGATGATGGCACAAGTATGTAATTTGGAAGTTGGTGACTTTGTACATACCTTAGGAGATGCACATATTTACACCAATCATTTTGAACAAACAGAATTACAATTAAGTAGAGATTGTAAGAAATTACCAACTATGAAAATCAATCCAGATGTAAAAAGCATTTTTGATTTTACTATTGATGATTTTGAGTTAGTTGACTATGAATTTCACCCACATATTAAAGGAAAAGTAGCCGTATAATGACAGTATCACTAATAGTAGCTGCGGCTGAAAATGGCGTAATAGGAAAAGATAATGATCTTATCTGGCACCTACCAAAAGACATGCAGTTTTTTAAAAAAACTACTACGGGTCACCATGTAATCATGGGTCGTAAAAACTTCGAATCTATTCCAGATAAATATCGACCATTACCTAATAGAACCAATATTATAATTACAAGACAGACTAATTATACTGCTCCAAACTGTATTATTGTAAACTCCTTAAAAGATGCATTAGAAATTGCAAAGCAAAATGGAGATAATGAGCCTTTTATTATTGGCGGCGGGCAAATTTATAAATTAGCTTTAGAAGCAAATTTAATAGATAAAATATATCTAACAAAAGTACATCAAGCATTTGAGGGAGACACATTCTTTCCAAAACTAGATGAAAGCTGGACTGAAACCAGCAAAGAAGAATATCAAGCAGATGAAAAAAATGCTTTTAATTTTGATATTATTATCTTAGAAAAAAATAAGTAGTTTTACGAAAATAATAAATTATGAAAAAAACTGTATTAGCACTTAGTATCTTAACTGTATTACTTTATGCTTGTAAAGATAAAGATGTAACTGACAATCTTCCTTTAACAAGCACACAAGCTAGTAAAGACCATTTATTAGCAGAACAGACTTTTAATGATGTTGGAAGAATTGTTGAGGAAGCATTTATCTCTAGTGGGGTTAACAAATCATGTGCAACCTATACAAAACTAGTTGCAGACTCTACTGATCAAGATACCTTAATCATTAATTTTGGAGCAGATAATTGCTTACATAATTATAAACTAAGAAGAGGAAAAGTATTAATTATTTATACAGGAAAGTACCGAGACTCTTTATCTATAATCACCACTACATTTGACAATTACTATGTAAATAATAACCTTGTACAAGGGGAAAGAGTTGTAACAAATCAAGGAAGAAATAATTCTGGAAATTTATGGTTTACAGTAAATGTAAATAATGCGAGTATCAATACAAATGATGGAAGTATCAACTGGAATTCAACACGTACTAGAGAATGGCTTTCAGGAGACACTAGCGTTTTAAATATTTCAGATGATAGTTATAAAATTACAGGAACTGCAAGTGGAACAGGAGTAAATAATAATAGTTTTAGTATGGAAATAATAAGTCCATTACTTGTTGACCTAGGCTGCTTACCTTCATGTGTAGTTAAAAGTGGAATTGCTACAATATCACCTAACGGGTATGCCGATAGAGTTATCAATTATGGAGATAGCCTTTGCGACTGTAAATTTGATGTTATAATTGAAGGGACTACTTATCCAGTAGAATTATCTCCTTATTAAGCAACCTTTAATTTAGTTAAGGATAGTTTATTGAGTTGTGCTTTTACATAGGAAGCTGTAATCTTCAATTCCTTTTTGGAAGCATCTGAAGGAAACTCAAACATTGCATCTAACATAATAGCTTCACAAATTGAACGCAAACCTCTTGCCCCTAACTTAAACTCCATAGCCTTATCTACTATAATATCAATTGATTTTTTATCGAAAGTAAGATTAACACCATCCATATCAAATAATTTTTGATACTGCTTAGTAATTGCATTTTTAGGCTCAGTTAATATCAATTTCAAAGCTTCTCTATCTAAAGGGTTTAGATGTGTAACTACTGGCATACGACCAATAAGTTCAGGAATTAACCCAAATGATTTTAAATCTTGAGGAGAAACATACTCTAAAAGATTATCTTTATCAACACCAGCATCATTAGCTGTTTTAAAACCAATTGAACGCGTATTCATACGAGCAGATATATGCTGTTCAACACCATCAAAAGCACCTCCACTAATAAATAATATATCCTTAGTATCTAAAGCAATCATTTTTTGATCTGGATGCTTTCTACCTCCTTGAGGTGGCACATTTACAATTGTACCTTCCAATAATTTTAGCATTGCTTGTTGCACCCCTTCTCCACTAACATCACGAGTAATAGAAGGATTATCGCTCTTACGAGCTACTTTATCAATCTCATCAATAAAAACAATACCTCTTTTTGCTTGTTCAACATCATAATCAGCAGCCTGTAAAAGACGTGTTAATATACTTTCAACATCCTCACCTACATAACCTGCTTCAGTAAGTACAGTAGCATCAGCAATACAAAAAGGAACCTTTAGCAATTTAGCAATTGAACGTGCAATTAAAGTTTTCCCTGTACCTGTACGCCCAACCATAATAATATTTGACTTTTCAATTTCAATATCATCTTCAGTAGTGTCAGGTTGTAAAATTCTTTTATAGTGATTATAAACAGCAACTGACATTACTTTTTTAGCAGCATCTTGTCCAATTACAAAATCATCTAAATGTGCTTTTATCTCTTTAGGTTTTAAAAGTGTAAAGTCACTAGCTGAAAAAACATCATTAGCAGCATCTTCTTTTACAATCTCATGAGCCTGTTCAATACATGCATCACAAATATGAGCTGAACTTCCTGCAATTAAAATATTTGTATCTTGTTTATCTCTCCCACAAAAAGAGCATAAAATAGCTTCGTTTTCTGACATTATTTATTTTTTACAAGTACTTCATCAATCATACCGTAAGCTTTAGCTTCTTCAGCCGTCATCCAGTAATCCCTATCACTATCTGCCCATACCTTATCAAAATCTTGTCCTGAATGAGTTGCAATAATCTCATACAATTCATTCTTTAATTTTTTAATTTCGTTAGCAGTAATTTCAATATCAGAAGCCTGACCCTGAGCACCTCCTAATGGCTGATGAATCATTACTCTTGAATGCTTTAAAGCAGTACGTTTTCCTGTAGCTCCAGCACATAACAATACAGCTCCCATTGATGCTGCCATACCAGTACAAATAGTAGAAACATCAGGGTTTATATATTGCATTGTATCATAAATTCCTAAACCTGCATACACTCCACCTCCTGGAGAGTTTAAGTAAATTAAGATATCTTTTTGCGCATCAACAGACTCCAAAAATAATAACTGAGCTTGAATGATATTTGCTACATAATCATTAATAGGAACGCCTAAAAAGATAATTCTGTCCATCATTAAACGAGAAAAAACATCCATACTTGCAACATTCATTTGACGTTCTTCAATAATAGTAGGCGAAATATAATTGCCGTGCATTGAAGAAAACTCATTAAGGTGTAAGCTACTTATCCCTTTATGTTTTGTTGCATATTTCTGAAATTCTTTTCCGTAATCCATGATGTTATTGTTTATTATTTTTCTGATGCTAATTTAACAAAATCATCATAAGAAATTGATTTTTCAGTCAATTTGAAGTTTTCTTTATAAACTGTTAAAGTTCTTTCATCAAAAATCTGATCATAAACCTTCTTTCTTTCTTCTTCGTTCTTAAGAATATTTGTTGCAATATCAGTCAATTGTTTATCATCACCTTCTGGCTGACCGTATTGTTTCATTTGCATAGCAATTAACTTCTTAGTATGAGCAACTACATCATCTTGTGTTACTTTAACCTCAAAGTTTTCTAAGATTTTATTCTCAATTAACTGCCATTGTAAGCTCTTTGAGTACATATCATACTCAAGCTCTAGCATTTCCATAGTAATTGGTTGTTCAGAAGTTTGCACCAACCATCTTTTTAAGAAATCATCTGGCATTTGTAATTTTAATTTTTCAATAAAGTAAGTAACTACATCATTCTTTAACATTCTGTCGCTCTCACCTACAAACTGCCCTTCGGCTTCAGTTTTAATCTTTGCCTTAAATTCTTTTAAGTCTTTAACTGCTCCTGGACCATATACTTTATCAAAAAGCTCAGTATTTAATTCAGCAGGCTCTAATCTATTTACATTTTTTACTGTAAACTGAAATTCTTCCGAAGTTAAGCTATGTAATGCTTCATGAGTAATATTAAGCATTGCGCTTAAATCAGCATGGTTTGTAAATGCTTTCATAACATTTACTGTAATTACATCATCAGTTTTTAAACCAACAAATTGTTTCTTTATTTTTTTATCTGCAATATAATCCATTGACACTGTAGCTTCATTTGAAACTCCATTTGCCATTACATTACCATCAACATCTAATTGATTAATTGAGCAAAATACTAAGTCTCCTTCAACAGAAACTTCAGGATTACTCATTTTACCATAACGCTTAGCGATATCAGTACAGTAACCATTTACTAATTTAGCATCAGCTTTGATTTTATGGTAATCTAACTTATCCTTATCTGTAATAGTTACATCAAACTCAGGTGCTAAACCAATTTCATATACAAATTTAAAATCAGCAGCATTTTCCCAATCAATAGATGTCTCATCTATTGGCATTGGAGAACCTAAAACTCTTACCTTATTATCAGTAATATGCTTATATAACTCATCTTGAATTAACTTATTTACTTCCTCTACAACTACTGAAGTTCTGTATTTTTTATTAATGATTCCCATTGGCGTTTTTCCTTTTCTGAAACCAGGAACTTCCGCTGTTTTACGGTAATCTTTTAATACTTTTTCAACTTTTTCAGTATAATCTTTTGCTACTACTTCAACAGTAATTGTAGCCATTAAATCTTTTGCTTTGCTTTGTGTAAGGTTCATCTTATTCTATTTTTAAAAATGGCTGCAAAAATACACTTATTTATCTGATTATGAAATAAGGAACTGAAGATGTTTCTGAAAATAAAGAAATCAGACAATTAATGACAACTTTCCTCTGTCTGCTGTGGTTGTAAAACCGTAGTATTTGGACTTAAATAAGGAATTCCTAAACCAAGCCCTCTTAGTATAAACAGTAGCCCTAGAACAATAATTAAAACAGGAATTACCTTATTCAATTTTTGTCTTAACTCAGTACTTATAAGCTTGGAAGCAAAAATAAGTGCTGCTAACGATGGCGATGTTCCTATACCAAAAAAGACCATGTACAATACTGCATCCTGAATATTTGCCGCTAATAAGGCTCCAATAAGTGCAATATACACCAAGCCACAAGGCAGGAAACCGTTTAAGAAACCTATTCCTAATAAACGATAAGAAGACTCCGACTTAAATAACTTAGACAGCCTTGCTTTTACTCCATTATAAAGTAAAGCCAAAGGTTTTATCATTACAGATTTTAACTGCATTAAAGCTGGAATAAATACTGATAGGATAAGCAACACTCCTGCCGCAACCGAAACCCATTGTTGCACACCAGATAAGTTAAGCCCTTTACCAAAAATTCCAAAAAACAGCCCCAATAAAGCATAAGCTACAATCCTACCAAAATTATATTTTAAGGCTGCATAAAAACGACTTTCACCCTCCCTAACAGGTAATGATAGTGCAATAGGTCCGCACATACCTATACAATGTAAACTTCCAAATAAACCCAATAAAAAAGCTGCTATCACAATACTATAATTTCTTCTATTAAATGCAGTTCCTCATTATGCAAAAATGAAACTCTTACTTCCCACTTCCCTTTTTTCATAGCCGAAGTATTAATAATTTGTTGTGATTGTTCATTTAGCTTCAAATCAATTTTAAAATCTAAAGCCTTATCAGAAGAACGATAAAAATAAACAACTCCATTACTAAACTCAACCTCTTTTACTTGCACGACTAAACTAGCTCCCTGTTGCTGAATAAAAGCATCAAGTTTTTTCCCATTATTTACGGCTTCTATCTTATCCTGGTATGCAATTTCATCGGCATAATAGTCTTCAGCCACCAATTGAAAATCAGTATTTACACTTTTATAAATAAGTGTTCCCATTATCAAAAAGAAAAAGAAAAATGTAATAATAATTTTATGTCCCCAGTTTAATTTCATAGTCGGTTAATTTAAGTTAGGGGCTAAAAAGTTAGTGTAGATTTCATCAATCAACTCACCATCTTTATAAACTCCAATTGTTAGTTCTTCTTTACTTTTAAAAATTGCTTCATTATTGATATGAATAAACATTGTTCCCTTATAAATATCCTGCTGCTTTACCAATAAAGAATCTGTTCCAATAAATACAATTTCTCCTGCATGAGACAAGAGCTTAAAACTTAACTCTGTTTTAAACATTGTTTTATTTACAAGGTTAAAGGTATATAAATTACTTATAGTATTTTCATGTTTCTGAAAAATCTGTCCTTTTGCTCTTAGTATATTGGTTTCAATAGGACTTCTATTTACCATTAAAAAAGTAAATAAACTTGCCAGTAAAACTAAAACAATACCATAAGCTTTTACTCTAGTAGTTAATAACTTAGACTCTGATTTCTCAATTGCTGTTTCTGATGAATAACGAATTAAGCCTTTTGGGAATTTCACTTTTTCCATCACCTCATCACAAGCATCCATACAAGCAGTACAGTTTACACACTCCAACTGAGTTCCGTTTCTAATATCAATTCCTGTAGGGCAAACAGCTACACACTGATTACAGTCAACACAATCACCAAGTGTTCTTTCCTTTTCTTTTTTATTAATTCTTCCTCTTTTATCTCCCCTAATATAATCATAGGCAACTACTATAGAGTTTTTATCTAACATCACCCCTTGCAACCTACCATAAGGACAAGCAATAATACATACTTGCTCTCTAAACCAAGCAAATACCCAATAAAAGATACTTGTAAAAATTAGAATTGAGAACAAACCTTGTAAATGATTTGCTGGGTTATCAGTAATAATTTCCAGCAGAGCATCTGACCCTATAATATAAGCCAAAAAAGTATTTGCAATTAAAAATGAAATGAAATAAAAGATGATAAACTTCAACCCTTTCTTTCGAATTTTCTCAGCATTCCAATCTTGCTTACTCAATTTCTTTTGCTGAAAACGATCGCCTTCTATCCAGTATTCTATTTTCCTAAATACCATCTCCATAAAAATAGTTTGAGGGCAAACCCAACCACACCATATTCTACCAAACACCACAGTAAACAATACTACAAATACTACCGTAATAATCATTGCCAATGCAAAGAGGTTAAAATCTTGAGGCCAAAAAACTAAACCAAATAAAATAAACTTTCTTTCTAAGATATTAAAGAGAAAAAATGGCTGCCCTCCTACACGAATAAAAGGACCTAAAAAAAGGATAGTAAGCAGTATACTACTCACTATCCCTCTCTTATTATATAATTTTCCTTTTGGCTTCTTAGGAAATATCCAGTTTCTTCCTCCTTTATCGCTTATAGTTGCAATGCTATCTCTAAAGGATTCTTGTTGATCCATAAATTACTTTTTTAATTCTCAGTATATAATTCACCCTCAGGGGCTTTTCCTTCTGCTTTTGGCAAAGTTAATAAATAAGAAGCTACCTCATTAATTTGAGTAGGATTTAAACTTGCTTTCCAAGCAATCATTCCTTTCTCTAGCACTCCATCATTAATTACTTTTACAACTGAATTAAAATCACCACCATGCACCCAATATTCATCTGTAAGGTTAGGCCCTACCGACCCTGCACCATTTGTTAAGTGACAAGCTACACAATTTAAATCATAAATCTTTTTACCGCTTGCTAAAGAAGCTTCATCAGTTAATTGAGCAACTTCAACAATAAGTGTATTTTCAGAAACACTAGTTACTGCCTCTTGCATTTCAATTTCATATTCTTGTGCTGATAAAGGACTTGTTGCTGCAATATGATAATCGTATAAATACAATAATGCAAAACCTATACAAGCATAAAACCCATACAACCACCAAGAAGGTAAGTTATTATCTAATTCCTTTATTCCATCATAATCATGATCTAATAATACATCTTCAACCTGCTCCTCTTCAGCTACTTCAGCACTAGGCAGTTCTTGTGCTGCCTCTCTGTAGTTAAGCAATGCTGTGACTAACTGGTGTACTACCACCAAAGCAAATACCGACCAAGCTACTACAGCATATAAATCAGACATACTTAAATAAAACCCTACCACAATAAGTGCCACAATAGCTATTATTGTAGTTACCAACTTACTACCAATAGCAGCTTTTCTTACTTTAGTACCTTGATTTCTTTGCTTTCTTTGGTTAATATAGTTACCTACGATAACCATTGCTATAATTACAATAATTGTAATAAATGAGAAATAAATCATTGAGCTCATTTGTGTAGCAGGATCTACTTCCTGTCCAAAGGCTACTCCTGTAAACAAGAGCATTATTAATGTTAAGATATTTTTAGTCTTCATCTGTTTATTTTTTAAATTTTTAATGTCTTATACTAATCTTCTAAAGGCAAGTTACTTACCTCAGCAATACGTTTCTTATCTACTTTAACAGCCCAGTATACTACCGCTACAAAGAATAAGAAGAAGATTGCCAAGCTAATCATTGGATATACTTCAATACCAATGATACTTCCCATGTGATGTTTGATAAATTTTAACATTTTATTTTGTTTTTATATCCGTTCCTAATCGTTGTAAGTAAGCAATTAATGCTATAATCTCTTTATCCTTATCAATAGCTACAACAGGATCTTGCAATTGACTATTTAAGTCTGCAGCAATTTGAGTTGCTTGAGCATCTAAATCTTCTAAAGCATTTTTATATTCAGCATCAGTATAAGGCACTCCTAAAGTCATCATTGCTTTTACTTTTCCTTTAGTGTTAGCTGTGCTTAAGTTATCTGTAAACATCCAAGGATAAGGAGGCATAATAGAACCTGGAGATGTCATCGTTGGATCATACATATGGTTAAAGTGCCATGATGAACTGTACTTATCACCTATCCTATGTAAATCCGGACCCGTTCTTTTAGAACCCCATAAATGTGGATGGTCGTAAACAAACTCTCCTGCTTTTGAGTACTCTCCATAACGCTCAGTTTCTGAACGGAAAGGACGAATCATTTGCGAGTGACAGTTATTACAACCCTCACGGATATACAAATCTCTACCTTCCAACTCTAATGGAGTATATGGTTTTACCGAACTAATAGTAGGTACATTTGACTCTATTAATAAAGTAGGAACTAACTCAACTGCAGACCCTAATAAGATTAAAGCTAAAGAAGCTATCATTAACTGTATTGGCTTTCTTTCAACCCATCTGTGCCAGTGCTCTCCTTTATGTTTTTTATGTACTACTAAAGCTGGAGCTTCTGCTTCTTCGTTTTCAATAAGCGTACCTGAGTTTACTGTTTTTCTCAAATTCACCATCATCATAATCATACCTGTTAGATATAATAAACCTCCTATAGATCTTAAGATGTACATTGGTATAATTTGTGTTACAGTTTCTAAGAAGTTACCATAAACTAAGTAACCATCAGCTGTAAACTCTTTCCACATTAAACTTTGCGTAAACCCTGCCCAGTACATTGGTAATGCCCAGAAGATAATACCTAAAGTTGCAATCCAGAAGTGCGTATTTGCTAATTTAACAGAGTGTAATTTTGTATTGTACATTTTTGGTAATAACCAGTATAGCATACCAAAAATCATAAATCCATTCCACCCTAATGTTCCAATGTGTACATGGGCTGGAATCCAATCCGTATAGTGTGCAATTGCATTTACATTTTTCAATGATAACATTGGCCCTTCAAAAGTTGACATACCATAACAAGTAATTGCAACTACAAAGAACTTCAAAATTACATCTTCTCTTACTCTATCCCAAGCACCTCTTAAAGTTAATAAACCATTAATCATACCACCCCACGATGGAGCAATAAGCATTACCGAAAATACAACACCCAAACTCTGTGCCCAATCAGGTAAAGCAGTATATAATAAGTGGTGAGGTCCTGCCCAAATATAGATAAAAATTAATGCCCAAAAGTGAACAATAGATAAACGGTATGAATATACAGGGCGATTAGCAGCCTTAGGAACAAAATAATACATTAAACCTAAAACTGGTGTAGTTAAGAAAAAGGCTACTGCATTATGCCCATACCACCATTGCACCAAAGCATCTTGCACTCCTGCAAATAAAGAGTAAGACTTAAGGAAATGAACTGGTAAAGCCAAGTTATTTACAATATGCAATACAGCAACAGTTACAAATGTTGCGATATAGAACCATATAGCAACATATAAATGACGCTCTCTTCTTTTAAGAATAGTACCAAACATATTCCATCCAAAAATTACCCAAACTAAAGTAATAGCAATATCAATTGGCCACTCTAACTCAGCATATTCTTTTGATGAAGTAATTCCTAAAGGAAGGGTGATTGCTGCTGCAACAATAATTAATTGCCAACCCCAGAAATGAATATTACTTAACTTATCGGAGAACATTCTAGCTTTTAATAAACGCTGCATAGAATAGTAAGCTCCAGAAAATATTGCATTACCTACAAATGCAAAAATCACTGCATTAGTATGCAATGGTCTTAACCTACCAAAAGTTAACCAAGAAGTATCCAAGTTAAGCACAGGATAGTATAATTGAATTGCAATTATCAATCCTACTAACATACCAATTGACCCCCAAAGTACAGAAGCAAAGGCAAAGTTTCTTACGATTTTATTGTCGTAACTAAATTTCTCCAAACTCATTTTTCAATGTTTTTAATGTTATTATCAAATAGCATACGTACAGATGGGGTGTAATCATCCTCAAGCTGGCCGCTTTTAACGGACCAGATAAAAGCAAATAGAAACCCTCCGGCTAATATTAAACTAATAATTATCAAAAGAAATAAAACTGACATCTGTAACTGTATTTATTTTGCAAATAAACACACTAAATACTACTGATAGCATGATATATATCATACTTCTATGCTTTAGAGCATATTTTTATTGATTCTAAATAAGTTTTTTAGACAAGAAATTGGTTGCAATTGTAACAAAGCCTACCACTGTTATTGAACTGATTGGCATCAATATAGCTGCAAAAATTGGGGTAAGTTCACCTTGCACTGCAAAGTATAAACCTCCAATATTGTAAATAAATGAAATAACAAAGCTAATATAGACTACCCACATTGCCTTTTTACTAAACTGAATAAAAGCAGGCAATTTTTCAAAAACTTGAGCATCAATAATTCCATCACAAGCTGGAGAAAACGCATTAATATCCTCAGAAACACTAAGCCCAACATGAGCTTGTTTTAAAGCTCCTGCATCATTTAAACCATCACCTATCATTAATACTTTTGCTCCCGTTTTTTGCAAAGAACTGATGTAAGATAACTTATCCGAAGGCTGCATATTAAACAACATCTTATCTTGTTGGAAATATACTTTCATATCGTCTTTATCAGACTCATTATCTCCAGATATTAAATGCAGCATATAATGCTTTAAGCGACTTAAAGTTGTGCTCAAACCTGTTCTTTTCTGGCTTTCAATTTTATAATAACCCAAATACTCTTCACCAACAGCTACATGCACAATCATATTTTCTTGTACGGTATCAACTTTCAAATAACTTGCCGATCCCATAATGATATTTTGCCCATTATAATTTGCTGTTATTCCTTTCCCTACTTCCTGTTTAAAATCCGACAATACAACTAAAGGCAGATCAATACTGTTGTAAATAATTCTACTTAAAGGGTGGTTTGAGTTTCTACAAAGCGATTTTACCAATTGTTCTTGTTCAGCACTCAGTTTATTTCCCACAAACAAAACTTCTGATGCTCCACTAACAGTTAACGTTCCTGTTTTATCAAAAACAATATGATCAAGATTACTTAAGGCCTCAATAACCATTGTATTCTTCAAGTAAAATTTATAATCTCCAAAAATACGAAGTGTATTCCCTAATGCAAAAGGAGCTGCAAGAGCCAAAGCACAAGGGCAAGCAACAATAAGAATTGCAGACACCACATTTATAGCCTTACCCATATCAGTCTGCCCCCAATAGAAAGCAGATACTGCAGCAATCAACAAGATAACAATTGTAAAATATTTGCTAATTCTGTCTGTAACTGTTCTAACAGACTCCATTGTATTTTTGTTAAAAACAGCATTATTCCAAAGCTGAGTAAGGTAAGATTGCGAAACAGCTTGTTGCACTTCTAATTCAATAACATCAGTCATTTGCCTACCTCCAGCATAAATAAGATCTCCAATATTTTTCACGATAGTCTTACTTTCTCCAGTAACAAAGCTATTATCAATCTGAGCCATTCCCTTTCTTAAAGTACAATCAGCAGGTATTAACTCTCCATTTCTAATAAGAATAACATCTCCTTTTTTTAATTTATTTACAGCCACCTGATGTTCTTTTTCCTCTTTAACTAAAGTAACAGCCATAGGAAAATAAGATTTATAATCCCTCTCAAAACTTAAGTGCTGATAAGTTTTATTCTGAAAATATTTTCCAATCAATAAGAAAAACACTAAACCTGACAAACTATCGAAATAGCCAGTCCCATATCCAGAAATAACTTCATAAGCACTTCTGAAAAACAACACTAATATTCCTAAAGCAATAGGTACATCAATATTTAGCCAACGCTGTTTTAACCCCTTTAATGCAGATGTAAAATAAGGTCGAGCACTATAAAAAAATACAGGTAATGCTAGTAATAAGTTTAAATAATTAAAAAAGGAAGAGAATGTACTAAAGACCTCCTTATTCATTCCAAAATAATCAGCTAAAGAAAGTAACATGATATTTCCAAAACAGAACCCTGCAATTCCTAAACGATAGCTTTCTGATTTATCTACAACTGCACTTTCTCCACTTAACATTTCCAGATTAATAAGTGGCTCATAACCTATAGTTGCCATTAAAGAAACTATCTTACTTAGCAGCACCTTATCGGTAGCATAGGTAATTTTAACTTGTTTTTTAATAAAATTAACTTGGGAACTTAACACGCCTTTCTGTAAACTTGCTAGCTGCTCCAAAAGCCAGATACATGAACTACAATGAATTGTTGGAATATTAAACTGCACTACAGCTACTCCATCATCATTAAAAGACAACACTTTATTAAGTACTTGTTGATTATCTAAAAAAGTAAATTTTCCTTCAAATTGTTCTCCTGGAGTTATTCCTGGCTGAGCATCCATAGTATAATAGTCAAACAATTGATGCTCTCCTAAAATCTCATAAACAGTTTTACAACCTTCACAACAAAACACCTTATCATCAATACGAATAGTATCATTACTACAAGTATCACTACAATGGGAACATATTATTTTTTCGGCATTCATTTGCGGCAAAAGTAAACTATTGAAAATAAAAAAAGCCTTCAATTTCTTGAAGGCTTTTAAAAAGTGCGGGTAAAGGGAGTCGAACCCCCACGCCTTGCGGCACTAGATCCTAAGTCTAGCGCGTCTACCAATTCCGCCATACCCGCTAAAAGGGCGACAAAGATATTATTTTTTAACATTTATTCACAAAAGCAGCTTTAAAGATTTTTAATACCTCAATTTATTTAATTTTGTGCCTCTAATTTAAAATATATAAGATGAGTTTAGCAGTAAAAGGAAAACTAAGTAGAAAATTAAGCATCGAAAGCGGAACATCAAAAGCTGGAAAAGAATGGAAAAAACAATCATTCTTAATTGATACAGGTGCACAATATAACCCTGAAATTTGTTTTCAACTTTTTGGAGATGACAAAATTGAGATGTTAAAACACCATAATGAAGGTGACCAAGTAGAGGTTTCATTCAATTTATCATCTAGAGAATATAACGGTAGATACTTTCATAACATTGATGCTTGGAGAATAGAAAGCCAAGGAGCTGGAAGCCCTGAAATGGAAGCTGCACCTGAATTTAATGCACCTGCATCGGATGATGATGATTTACCATTCTAAAAATGGCTTTTGCTAAAAAGTTTGAGAAAGTTTTTAAAAGTATATTACCAGCACCCTTTACTATTGCTGTAATCTTAACCTTTTTCACTTTTATTTTAGCATTATTTATTACAGAACAAAAAGCTGAAGGATTACATATTCTTCAGCTTTTACAATTTTGGGAGCAAGGTATTTGGCATCCTCCCTTAATGGTTTTTGCATTACAAATGATGCTTATGTTAGTTTTAGGACATACATTAGCATTAAGCAAACCTATCAATTCCTTAATTTTAAAAGGAGTTAAGTATTGTAATACCACAGCCAAAGCTGCTGCTATCGTTACTTTTTTTACACTCTTAGTATCCTTCTTTAATTGGGGCCTAGGGCTTATATTTGGAGCAATATTTTCCCGAAAAGTTGGCGAACACGCTAGCAAAAACAATATCAGATTGAACTACCCACTTATTGGTGCAGCAGGGTACTCTGGACTTATGATTTGGCATGGAGGAATCTCAGGATCAGCACCCATTAAAATTGCTGAAGAAGGTCATTTTTTGTCTGATAAAATTGGTGTTATCTCACAAGCAGAAACAGTATTTTCCACAATGAATATTAGCATTAGTATTGCTTTATTAATTATACTCCCCTTAATCATGTACAATATAGGAAGAAAAAATAAAGGAGAAAATCTAATACTATCTACAAAAAGAGCTGAAGTTGTTAAAACAGTTGATGGCGCTGAAAAACTAGATCACTCTATAGTAACAGCATGGGCTTTTGGAGGTATAATTTTAATATATGCTTTTTACAAAGCCTTTATTTTTCCTGAAAGCATTAGCCTAAAAGTGATTACCCCCAATTATATTAATTTAGTATTCCTAGGGCTCGCTATCCTTATGCATAAAAACTTTTTTAATTTCTTAAAAGCTATTGAAAGTGCAATAAATGGAGCGTCAGGAATATTAATCCAGTTCCCCTTATATTTTGGAATAATGGGAATAATGAATCATTCTGGAATGGCACATATCATGTCTGATTTTTTTGTAAGCATCTCAAACGAAACTACTTTTCCTATTTTTACTTTTATTAGTGCAGGGATAGTAAATATTTTTGTACCAAGTGGTGGTGGGCAATGGGCAGTACAAGGCCCAATAATTGTAGAAGCTGCCTCACAGTTAGGAGTAAGTATATCCAAAAGTGTAATGGCTTTAGCATACGGCGACCAACTTACTAATATGCTACAACCATTTTGGGCACTACCTCTATTAGGAATTACAGGTTTAAAAGCAAAAGAAATATTACCTTATACACTAATTCTACTTTTAGCAGGACTTATAATTTTTATAGGTGGGTTGTTACTTTTTTAGTGATGTAGGGTTAGCCATGTCTGTAGTAATATAAGCATTCGGATTTATCTCTTCAATCATAGCTAAAACAGACTTTAGCTTTCTTCTTGGAATAATACACAGATAAATTTTTACAGGACCATCTTTCCCTTGCCCATCAATAACAGTAACACCATGTCCATTATCCCTTAAGGTCTCTGCTACCGAAGGAGAATCTTCCGGACAAAAAACACGAACTACAATATTTCCTACTCCAACAAGACGCTCAATATACGAGCCCAAAATTGTTCCTGCCGCAAAACCTGCTGCATAAGCAGTAATTAAAACAGGGTCATCAATATCTTTTATTACTTGTGAGATAGCTACTATCCAAATTGCAGACTCAATTAAACCTATAAGTGCAGCATATATAGGTTTATTTTTACTCACTAAAAGTGCACGCATAGTCCCTAAACTTTGATCAGCCAACCTAAGAGAGAAAACAACTAAAGCAGAAAATATTAATTCCATTATTTTATTTTTAATTTTTCACATCAAAAGCATCACGCAAACCATTACCCAACAACATAAAAGCTAGCACTAATGTCATAATTGCTACTCCTGGTATTATAGCTAAATATTCTTTATTTGTAATAATATATGCATAATGATCTTTTATCATCCCCCCCCAACTTGGCATAGGAGGTTGCGCCCCAATTCCTAAGAAGGAAAGTCCTGCCTCAATTAAAATAGCAGCTGAAAAATTAGCAGCTGAAATTACAATTATTGGACCTATTACATTAGGAAATATATGTTTAAAAATTATCCTTGAAGACCTATAACCTAATGCTTTTCCTGCTTCAACGTATTCTAACTCTCTAATTGATAAAACCTGTCCCCTTACAATACGAGCTACTTCAACCCACATAGTTAATCCAACAGCTACAAATACTTGCCAAAAACCTTTTCCTAAAGCTAATGTAATTGCAATTACCATAAGTAAGGTTGGAATTGACCAAATTACATTTACAAACCACATCACAACAGCATCAACTCTTCCTCTATAATAACCAGAAACCAGACCCAATATAATCCCAATAAATAAAGAAATAAATACAGCAATAAATCCTACTGATAAAGAAATGCGAATACCATACAGAACTCTACTTAATAGGTCTCTTCCATATTTATCAGTACCAAAATAAAACTTTTGCTTAACAATATTAAAGGTCCCTGTATATTGCTGCTCAATTTCTGAATTATATGGAAAATAAACTACCCCACCTTCTACTCTTGTAAACTTATCAACTGGTATTCGTTTTACTACTAATGGTCTCCCTTTAAATACACCCTCCAAAAATGACACTTTTACTATATCCTGTTTTGGAACCTCTATAAACTGCACCTCAGAAAATGGCCTTAGTGTTGCTAACTCAATATTCATATTATTTGCCATAGATGTTTTATCAGCACTAAAAACTACAGAAAAAGCCCCTAAAACAGTACACAACATGATGTATCCTAAAGATAAAAAAGCTAATTTATCCTTTCTTAACTTAAGCCATGCTAATTTATTTAAAGACGCTGTTTGCATTTATTTTTTATGTATTCTTCCTTTCCATTCAAAAGACTTAGTAAATGATAATACCACAATCAAAACTATATAAAAAGAATAAAATAATTCAAAAGGAAGTATCCATTTTATTAAGTCTCTACGTTTGAAAAAATTAAGCACAGGGTAGAGCAAATAAAAATCAAATAATATTTTAATCCCTAAATAATACAAGAAATAGCTTAGATAATCAATATTAATTAGAGAACTTAAAAATAAATATACTACCAACAAATTAGCAAATAGCACCAAAAAGCTAGCATAAATACTTGCTCTATCTTTATAAGATGAACTTTTGGCTGTCCACCTTTTTCTTTGATTAATAAAAGCTTGTAATGACTCCAAAGCATCAGTACTTACAATAGCCCCACTATCCTTTGCAAAAGCTATTCCTTTAGGATACTTATTTTTAACACTGTGCAATAAAAACACATCATCTCCACTTACTGCTTTATCATTAGCAAAATCATTTAATTCCAAGAAAACATCCTTACGATAAGCCATATTTGCTCCATTACAAAAGATAGCACTATCACTTCCTATTGCTCCAGCCCCTGAACCTATTAAGGAAGCAAATTCTAAAGCCTGTAAGTTTTGAAATACTCCAGGCTTTTTGTTAAAATCAACAGGCCCTGAAACCAACTTAATTTTTTCATCAGAAAAATAAGAAACCATTTGAGCAATCCAATTTGATGTAAAATTGCAATCAGCATCTGTTGAAATAATTATTTCTCCACTAGCAATAGCAACAGCCTCTGCTATTGCACTTTTTTTACCAAACCTACCTTCAGGCATGTTTACAATCAACATATTATCAAGCTTATGTTTTTCTAATAAATCTAAAGTGCAATCAGTAGAGTGATCATTTACTAAAATAAATTGCAGATAATCAGTAGGATAAACTTGTTCTCTAAATCTCTTAAGCAATCGTATTATCTCAGCCTCTTCATTTCGCATAGCAACTACAACACTTACTTTTACAATAAACTTAGGTTCTACTACATTCTTATTAAGCTTATCCCATCCAAAACGATAATTCAACAATAAAAAAGCATAAAGTGCAGCAATAATAACTATAGATATTAGCATTACTTACGGAAGAATTTAAGAGAGAAAATAAATAAGGTTCCAATAAGTGCTGGCAATAACAAATTAACAATCCACATTACAAAAGTAGCTGCTAATATTCCAACTGTATTAGTCGATACTATACCAAAAAGAAATAAAGCTACAGAACCTCTTACTCCAATTTCAGTAATTGCAATTGTAGGTATCACAGAAATAACAAGAAGCATTGTCATTATAAACACTATAGCATCAGTATATTGTATTTCAACTCCAAATACCTGAAGCAAAATAAAAAATTGAGTAGTAAACACAAAGTATCTAGCCACAGAATAAATAAGTACTTTTCCTAATTCAATAGCATTATAAAAAGCAAACACCTTACTATATTTAGTATACTTCTGTAATAATCTAATCTTAGATAATAGAGTAGACATTAAAGGTGCATTTAAAAACAAAAGCACTAACAACACATTAAGTAATACTAGAATAAAGACTATTATAATAAAAGCAAATTCCATACCATCAAGCATTGCTGAAAATTGAGTTTTATAGTTTGCTAATAATATGATCCCTAAGGAACCAAAAAAGATAGTTGTTATTAACTGAGCTACAGAACCAATCACAGTTATTAATACTCCTTGAATTCTATCAGCTTTCTCCAAACAAAAAACTCTACCTCCATACTCCCCCACTCTATTAGGAGTAAATGCAGATATTGTAATTCCAGAAAAAATAGCACTAATAGCTCTCCTTAAGCTAATTTTTTCAATTTTAGCAATTAAAAACCTCCATTTTAAAGCTTCTAAAATCCAATTAATAAACATTAATAATAATACTAAAACAAAAGCCCAGGAATACATTTTTAGCTTTTCAAAAACAAGTACGCTCTGAAATTGATCTATATTATTTTTAGTAATAAGCTGCTGATACAGAAAGAATAGTGCAAAAGCAACAATTCCAATTTTTAATAGAAAGCCAATTGTTTTTTTAGTAAGCATTGCTTAGTTTTGTAGTAGAATTTTTCGAAACAAAGATAACAATTGCAAACTGATAAAATCATATTAGGAATAGATCCTGGAACTACAATAATGGGCTATGGACTCATACATGTAAAAGGAAAGAAAATGGAATTAATTCAAATGGGTGTATTACACCTTTCTAAACTAGAATCACATGAGCTAAAGCTAAAACGAATATTTGAACGTACATTACAACTTGTTGATGAATACAAACCAGATGAATTTGCTGTAGAAGCTCCTTTTTTTGGGAAGAATGTACAATCTATGTTAAAACTAGGAAGAGCACAAGGGGTTGCAATGACTGCTGCATTGTATCGTGATATCCCTATATTTGAATATGCCCCAAAGAAAATAAAAATGGCAATTACTGGAAAAGGAACTTCTAGTAAAGAGCAAGTAGCATTAATGTTAAAATCTTTACTCAATATTAAAGAAATGCCAAAACACTTAGATGCTAGTGACGGTTTAGCTGCTGCTGTTTGTCATTATTTTCAACGAAACCCAAGTAGTGGTGGAAAAAATTATACAGGATGGGGTGCTTTTTTAAAAGACAACCCTGATAAACTTAAATAGCTCTAGCTATCTTTTTAGCTATTGCCTCCATCTCAAAAGCTGGAAAACTAAGCTTAGGGCGCTCAAAATTGATATCTGAGACTGTATTAAGAGGTAATAAATGAATATGAGCATGAGGTACCTCTAAGCCAATAACAGCTACCCCAATACGTTTGCAATCAATTACTGATTTCATTCCAACAGCAACCTTCTGTGCAAAACTCCAAAGCCCTAAATATTCATCCGATGAAATATCAAATATATAATCTGTTTCCTGCTTAGGAATTACCAATACATGCCCTTTTGCTAAAGGTTGAATATCTAAAAAAGCTAAATAGTTTTCATCTTCAGCAACTTTAAATGCAGGAATATCACCACTTATAATTTTAGAAAAAATTGAACTCATTATAATGACGTTATTTCAATAACTTCAAAATGCATAATCCCATTAGGGACCTCAATATCTACAATTTCTCCAACTGCTTTCCCTAATAAACCTTTCCCTATTGGAGAGCTAGCTGAAATTTTCTTAGCAGCTAAATCTGCTTCAGACTCAGATACAATAGCATAAGTCATTTCCATACCATTAGCAGTATTTTTAATTGTTACTTTAGTAAGTAAATGTACTGTTGAAGTATCCATATCAGATTTATCCAATACTCTTGCATTACTTACATCAGCTTCTAACTTTGCTATCCTTGCCTCTAATAATCCTTGGGCTTCCTTAGCGGCATCATATTCAGCATTCTCAGACAAATCTCCTTTATCTCTAGCCTCAGCTATTTGGTTAATTACTCTAGGTCTATCAACTGACTTTAATTCATTTAATTCAGCCTTTAAGTTATCATAACCTTCTTGTGATAAATATATTGTTTTACTCATAATCTCTTTAGCTTATAAACGCACAAAAAGGAAGTTACCTTCCTTTCTGCACAAGTATTAGTATATATTACTTTATTCTATAAATTAATTCTTGCTCCTATAGTATGTGAACCTTGAAAAGGATCAGTATGACGATAAGAATAATCTAAACCAAAAGTAGTTCCATTACCCATAGGTAGTTCAACTGTAAAACCAGCTGAAGGCCCTCTTAAGGCTGTAGTTCTTGTTGATGGGTCTGTTATTCCATCCTCGTAAGTATATCCTGTACGAATCATAAGCATTTCCTTATAAGCATACTCACAACCTAAACGGTATTGATCTTTTTGGAAAGAATTTGAAGTAAATGTTCCAGCACCAGTTAATCTATGCTTCATCACATTAATATCATAAGATAAACCTATGTTTAATAATGCTGGCAATTCAAATTCTGAAGACCTTTGCTCAACAGTCATTTTATAGCCATCATCATCACCAACAATCCCTCTAAATGAAAGACCATCACCAGTAAAAGCCATTCTTGGACCAACATTTTTCAAAGAAATACCAAATTTTAAATTATCCTTAGCTCCAGTAACATACTGTATACCTGCATCTAAAGCAACACCATTTGCACTTACATTTGAAATTTGCTCAGAAATTACCTTAACAGTAACCCCACCATAAATACTATTAGAGAATATCTTAGCATAAGATACAGACATATTCATATATTTAGGAGAGAATGTTCCTAATCCTCCTTCAGGCTTATCAACAGTAGTTATCTCAATTTCTCCAAAATCCATACTCATTACAGCAAAACCAAGTACTCCTGACTCTCCAACTTTTTGAGAAAAACCAAAAGAGCTTATGCTACTGACTGCATCATTAGCACTAAACATTTTTGACCCGTATTGTAACCAAGAAGTTTGAGTAAAAATCAATTCTGTTTTTTGAGTAAAAGCTAAACCTGCAACATTAGAGTAGATTCCTTCTAACCCTCTAACACCAGCAACATTTGCTCCTGCCCAACCCGAAGTTCTTGCCCATGGGTTAATTAATAACTCCGAAGCTCCTGCCTGACCCGCTCTTTGCTCGTTTCCTGCAAATCCATTTTGAAATGGTAGTGTTATTAATGCTACTACTAGTGTAGCTTTTATCCACATATTAATTTGTTTCATATCCATAATATTTTTATCGTCAAATTTTATTTTAGAATGTATCTAGATCAATTGGGCGTAAAGCACCAAACCATTTAATTACTTTATCTTTTTCAACAAACTCCTTAGCATCATTATCCCAGAATTTACCTCTAACATGAATTACATATAATCCACTTGCTACAGGAATACCATAATCATTCTTTAAATCCCAATCAATAGAAGTTAATTTATCATCCTTTTTAAGTTTACGTACTAAAGTACCACTAACTGTAAAAATAGAGATTGTTGCCATAGTAGGTAGGTTAGTAATTTTAACTCTGTTATCTAACTGATTTGTTTCATAAGAAGAATAACCATAATAAGGATTTGGAACTACATTAATTAACTCCATAGCATCTTTTGCCACACTTAATTGTCCCTTAACAGCTACAATATCATCTGTATTAAAGCGATAAGCAGGACTAAATCCATTTACAGCAGGATGCTCAATAATTCTTGCTTTATTACTTGTACTTGTAAAGCTTGTTGATGTTGCTACAAATGTTTCTCCAACTTCATAAGTATTACCATCGTGAGAAACAGCTTTACCTCCCCAGCTTGCCTGACTATTAGTAAGCTCATTATTATAATAAGCAACTGAATAAGTTGAGCCAACAACTATAGGCATTGTTCTATCCAATATTTTATCTGCAGTTACTGACTCATATTGTTTATATGGCTTAGTAACCCTTAATTTAATTTTAACATCATTTGTTAATAATGACCTACCAGGAGCTAGTAGAGGAGCACCAACCCACCCAACATGCTTAAATACATCACTCTGACTTGCTTGAGTTGAAGTTGCTAATTTTTCATATATCCAAGCTGATTCATCATAGTTTGGTGCAATTTTAACATCAGTTAAATCTCCATTAATATAATCTTCAGTCCCTTTAACCCATGCATCACCATTTACAACATAAATAAAATGTTTCCCTCCTAACAAATAAGTTCCACCTGAAAATTCACCAGTAGTAGGATTATATTGTGGAAATCCATTAACAATGTTTGAAGTTGGATTCCATAACATATCACCTCCATTTTCAGAAGTTAAATATGAATCTTCTGAGAAGATAATATTTAAACGCTCCCCTGTTTCTAAATCTAAAGCGTAACCAGGGAACCATCCCATACCCATAGTTCCACTTCCGTCATCATTACCCTCTTTATCAACAGATGGTGATTGCCTTAAGCCCATTTTAACTTGCCCTCCAATAGCTAAATCAGGATTATCTTGAGCCTCAACTACACAAACTCTTGTCCATTTTGTTTTATCAGTTGTTAATATAACATCAACAGAATTTAAGTTCTGAATTTTGTTATAACTATTTGTTACACTTGAACTGTACCCAGGTCCATCATTAAAATTAGATACAAAAGAATAAGGAGACCAAGTACCTCCAGTAACTTCCATTCCTCCAAAAATAGTATTAGTCTGTACCACTACTCCTTCATAAACACCTTTAGGATCTTCATCTCTATTATAATCACTTGCTTCAGCATCGTCTTCATCTTCATAAGACCCAGCTCTTATCCAGTTTAAACCCCAAGCATTAAATCCATTACTTATATCTCTATCTGCAACACCTGTTAACCATCTATCATTAACATTAGTAAACTCCATAGAACCAGATATAAAACCATTATCAATGATAAGTTCAGGGTCAGACCCTGGCTCTGCAGCTTGTTTCACTTTAACATTTAAACCTAAAGCACTTATATACTTTTCAGAACCTAAAACAATATCCTGATTTGCACTTGCTTTAACATCTCCTGTTGCTTCATCAATTAACGACCACTTAGTATATGACGTAATTTCTTTTGCATTTGTTAATACAGGGTTTTCTAATTTAAGAATAAAAGTTCCCTTTGGTATTTTAACAGGGTCAACTACCGTAACTTCGATAGGAGATGCTCCACTCTTATAAGAAGGATTAAGAGCTCTATGATTCTCAGAATTTAGAATTTCTGTAACTGTTTCATCAGTAAAATCTAAGTTATTTCCACCATTACCTTTTCCTTCTAACCTTGTCATAACTACACCTTCACCATAAGCTGCGTTTACAGTAGTACCTCCTGCTTCTGGAGTTGTAAAATGAGGTATTCCTGAATATAATTTAATATTCCTTCTTCCTTGTAAATAAGGTCTGTTTCTACCATCATAATTAGGATCAGTATTATTATATGGGTTTTCATTTATCTCTGCTTCATTATAAGCATATGCAATAGATAAGAAATAATATGTTTTATGATTAACAAGCGTTTTATTTCCTAAAGCAAATTGATCCTCAGTAACTTGGAAAGAGTATTGAATACCCTCATCAATAGATCCAATAAGCCCCTCGCTAATAACGCCACTAATTTCTTCTTGTGGGAACCAAACATCTAGTTCAGGGTCAAAATACTGATTTACTATAGAACCAACACCATCATTAATATCACTTCTATATATCATTCTTGCTAATGACAAATCATCTAAATCAGTTACAGAAACTGTAGCATTTTTCAGTTGATATACTAAATACCCTTGAAATTCATAATTTACATTATCTGGTATATTTATTGGATTTTGAATATATGGATCTTTTTCTGCATAACTCTCATTAATATTATTTGAAGTAGGCCCATTAGATAAAGTAATTATTAACTCTTTGTCTAATTCTCTTATTGTAAGATCTGGAGCATCTGGTCCGTTAATGATATCAAAGTTACTATCAAACAATGCTTGTGCTACCTGGTCAAAAACCTTAACTAATTTTACAGAAGCTGTTGGTCCACCAGATTTTGCTCTAGCCCAAACTACACCAGTAGTAATTGTATTTACATCACCAGGATTTAAAGTAAATGCCCCTGCAGACTGTATAAATCGCCTATCATTAGGAACATTCCCAGCAGTAACCTCTGTCCATTCTTGTCCCTGAAAGGTAGGGTCAGAAGTTCCTGGAAACATAAAGTCACACTCAGTTGCCGTACCTCCATTACTACCTCCACGACCATCGCCCCCCCAAGTCATAGGAACATTATCCAACCATATTCCTCTAAGGTAATTATAAATATCCGTACCTGTATTAGGATTTCCCCAAGGTACTCCATTTGTATTATCATAGTATACAAATTTTGACATGATAATTTGTTCACCTGCTTCATCAATAGTTCCATCTCTATCATTATCAACTCCATCGCCTGCATCAGCTAAAGGACCTTGAAAAAAGTCTACACCAATAGCAGGAGGATTAAACCCATACCCTGTAGCTCCTTCATCCTCAGCGTCTCCATTATAACAAAATCCTAATCCTAACTCAACATCACAACCTACATAATCATCTAAATAATTCCCTAAATCAGGATCTACCCATTGCCCAAAGTAAGTATTGTTAAGTGGTAAAGTAGAACGATTTATAATTTTATAGTTATAAAATGTCATATCATTCACCTCATTATCAGCAGCAAAACCAAAGGCTTGAGCATGAATTTCTATTCCTACAGGAGTTGCCTCAAATTCAGTATGAATATTTCCTTTATCATTAAATACCCACCATAGAGTTTGGTCCCCAAACAAAGCAGCTTCTTTATTAGTACCTGTTATATTATAGTCAGGATAATCTCCGTCATAAGGATCATACCTCCCATCTTCATTAAAATCAAAGAAAGGTGCAAGATCTCTATCAGCACCAACAAAAGGACTTCCACTTGCTGGCCAATCTAAAATAGAATTTGGTATAACATAAGTAGGATCGCCAAAACGAGCTACATGTTCTTCAACCTCTGCTCTAGTCACTTTAAAATGCTGATCCCACTTATAACATTCATCAGAAGTAATAGTAGCAGTAACTTCATCCAAAGGACCAGGCCAAAAATCATCACCACTTTGGCGATATGTCATTGCTGCAACTTTTAATTGCCCTCCATCATCAACACCACCTATCCATAATGCTCCTGCAAAAAGGGAATTTTTATTTCCTCCTTTAGGAATTTCATATTGAGCATCAGATAAGTTCCACCACATATCTCCAGCCCCCATAATAGTGGCCCTTACATTATTTATATCTAAATCTGTTTTAGATGCAGATGGCGCACAACCTGCTACTACCTTAGTATTAACAACAACTGTTGCTCCTAAATGATTAACATTTTCTTTAGCCACTATACTTGAAGTAATAATTGCTAATGAGAAAAATACGATTTTTTTAATTGTCTTATTCATAAATGTTCTGTTTTTCTAAACTTTTAATTTATCTAAAATTGAATACTAATTCCTGCTCTCCACATTCTTGGCATGCTGTAGTTAGAAGGATTGTTTACTTTTAATGCATATAAATATTCAAATGCACTAGGGTCATTTTTACCTGCAATTGCATTTTGAGCAGCTGACGAAGTTAAATACCCATCATCATTAGCATTACCTGTAGCTCTATATACTGAAATAATATTTTGAGCATTTAATAAGTTTTGTACTTGTAAATATATATTTAATTGCGAGCTTTTTTTATCACTCCACTTAATTTCAAATTCCTTATTAATTTTTGCATTAATACGGAATTGCCAAGGCAAACGTGAACCATTTAAACTCCCTTCTAAGGTAGAACGATCATTTAACCCTTCAGCTCCTTCCTGAGTTATATTTGCTTGTCTTGAATAAGGAGTTCCAGAACCTGCCGCTAACATAACATTAGCTCCAGCATCTTCAAATATTTTTGCTCCAAATACAACAGGACCATCATAATCTTTACCATTTCCGTACCTATAATCAACAGAAGCAGAAATTGCATGTCTTTGATCGTAAGCTAAAGGGATTGTTGAACGTAAATTTGGTTGCCCTGTAGAAACAAGAGACTGACCTGAAGTTGCAGAAGACCCTGTACCATCAGCAAATTGCATTGTGTAATTTGCTGTTAACTGCACATTATTTGTTCTTCTTAAATCATAATTAACAGACATTCCTTTTACCGTACCAAAATCAATATTATTATACGTAATATAAGTAGCAGGGTAAGCAGCCAATGTATTTGTACGCTGTATCATATCTCTTAGCTCTTTATAAAAAGCTGATATTTTTAAAGCTGATTTTAAAGAAAGTGTTTTTGCAAAACCTAACTCATAATCAACTGTTTTTTCAGGCTTTAAATTAGGGTTATTTATAATAGCTCCAACACTATTAGCTAAAGATAAGTAGCTTGTAGGTTCAATTCTATTTCCTTCAGGAGGCCTTTGTGTTAACACATCATAATGTGCGAAAAATTGAGCCTCATCTGATATTGGGAATGAGAATGCAATTCTTGGCATAAACACAGTCTCTGGCTTATAATCTTCAAAAGCATCTGTAGTTATTACTCCACTCTTTGCGTTCTCAGGATTTTTTAAATAAGGAGCAATATTCCCTCCTGCTGCTTCTGACAATAATGTAGGGTCAGAAATAACTAATCCTTCATCATTATACCAAGTATCTCCATCTCTATACCCAACTATTGTTGAAGGCTCAGAAATATCATCAACATAAACTACATAATCATTTCCAATAGTAGAAGGAATATCAGTTGAGTTAATCAAACCTTGATTTTCTCCTGCAGTATATGCACTATAAAGTAAATATTTATCTTTCAATACTTTCTGGTTAGCATCAAAACGATCTACCCTTAATCCTATGTTAAAAATTAAATCATCAATTGCAAACTTATCTTGTATATAACCTGCTGTATAAACAGGTTTAAAAGGAGCTATTTCTCTTTTAAAGTTTCCATTTGCATCTTTAGCTGAGAAAAAATCATCTAAAGTTGGATTCGAATTATTTTTATTTCCATAAATATCATAACCATAATAATAAACTGAAGAAGATCCATTGTTTAATAATTCATCAGGACTAAACATATTTAAAGCAAAAGCTTCAGGCCCATAAGAATCAATATCAATAAACTCCAATTGCCCAACACCATGTTCAGCTCTAAATTGATTAGAGAACCATGACTCTTCACTCTCAATATATAGTCTATCGTAATTTACTGTATCTTGGTAAATACCATGCTCATCATATACTGGGTGAGGGTTAGACAAATCTCTTTCTAAAATATGTTTATTTGCCTGCTGACGCATCAAATTCCATAAATTCATTGGCAATGAACTCCAATAATAATCTTCTCTTTGCTCAAACTCAAACCCAAAAGAAAACTCATGAGACTTAACATCTGCTGATCCTGAAGCTTTAAAACTAGTTTGTGTATTATGTCTTTTAATTGAACGGTTATATGCATCTCCATGATTATCATATAATGAATATACATTTTCTGGAAGATTACCATTCATTAATCCCTGTCCCTTTAAATCAGCTGCTGTTCTTATTACCCCATCATTAGGACTACCTGCTATACCTAACATAAATGAAGACATTCCGTAATCAGCAAACATATCATAATAAGCACTAGTATAATTCTCCAAACCAGGATTCACTCCTCCTGGAGTAAACGTATACAGAGTATCTCCCCAACCACTTAACATATTACCTGTATAGACAATACCTGAAGTAGAATCTGTAGCAACACCTTGTGTATACATTGGAGTTTTAAATGTTTCGAATTTACCTACATAACCATACTTAAATAAATCTTCTTTATGATTTGCATCCATCCAAGTCTCCTTATTACTAGTATAATCTCCTTGAATAGTGAAGAACGCATTTTTAATAGTAGCAGAACTACTTTCTTCATTAGACTCTTCAGACCCAAATTTTTGAGTTAACTTACCAAAAATTCTATATGTGTTTTCTGTATGCTCTCTATTATCTTCCCAAGAAAACATTGAGCCTAATCTAGAATAATCTCTTTTATTTTCAGCATAATATGTTCCTCCAAAAGATAAGAATGTATTCTTAGAAGGTTTAAAATCTAAACTTCCAGAAATATTTATTTTTCTTTCATTTGTATTCAGCTTAGCTTGTACATTTTCAAAATCATTTTCTGACAAAAACTCTGAAGTACTTAAGAATCCAGCTGAAGCATTAGGAGCTACAATAAAAGGTGTTGCCTTTAAATCAGCCAAAACATCATCCTTTACTTTCCACATTCCAATTGCTGAAGGATCTGGATCATCAATATCCGAAAACTCACCAGATAAGAAATATCCTAACATCGAGTTCCCTTTACTTCCATCCAATTTACGTTTTCTTAAAATAGGACCAGAAAGTGAGAATCCTAATAAGTTATAATTATAATCGTCAAACAAGGAAGATGTTTCAAACTCAAGCCCTCCAAAAATCTTATTAGAAGGCCCTTTAGTAGTAACTGAAATTATTCCTCCGGTAGCATCTCCATATTGCGCTGGCAAACCACCTGTAACTACAGTTATTTGCTCAATACCAGAAGTAGGAATCCCCATAGACCCCCTAACCTTAATACCATTTACATAATAAGAAGTAGCATTATCTCTAGACCCTCTCATATTTACATCATCACCCTCATCCTTTTGATAAATACCTGCGGTAGTTGATGCTATAGAGTTAATATTTTTTGTTGGCAAAGCAACTATCTCTTCAGCTGTCTTTGTTTCTCCAGAAAGATTATCTTGATCTAAAAGCGGTTTTTTATAGGCGATAATTTTAACCTCACCAATAGCAATACCCTCCTGCAACTTCACATCACGATATGTAATTTTGTTTGCAGATATAATCACTCCTGTAATTTTAACCGTACCATAACCAACAAACATTGCTGTAAGGTCATAATTACCTGGTTCAATTGGTTTAATAGTAAAGTTTCCATCAAAATCAGTAGCTGTTCCTCCTGATTGATTTCCATTTTTCTCAATAACCACATTAGCAAAAGGAATTGGCTCCCCTGTCATTGCGTCTGTTATAACCCCTTTTAAGGTTCCTGTTTGTGCAAAAGCAAAAGTAGAAGTTAATGCTAAAGCTGCTATCAAATAAATCTTTCTCAACATAGTGTAATGTTTCGTTTAAATTTTCGTTTAAATATGAATTCTAATTTTCAAAGGGCGTAAAGATACAAATATTTTAACAGAGAAAAGACACACAAATCCATTTCTTTTTAATAGAATTGCAATTATGAAATTAAGCACCGTATTTATTGGCACTATTTTTTTACTCCTTAGCTGCAACTCTAAAGATGACTACATACAAGATGTCTATGTTAACTTTGAGCTTGATTTAAGCCTTCCTGAATACAGTGAGCTGGATGCATTTGGTAACTCAATACTTGTTAGCGGAGGAAACCAAGGCATTATCATATACCATTTTGCAACTAATGAATATCGGGTGTATGACAGAAATTGCAGCTATGAACCCTCATTAAGCTGCTCATATATTGATTCTATAAATTCAACTATTGCCTATTGTGGCTGTTGTACCTCGGCTTTTATTTTAGATCAAAATGGCGAGGTTTCAAATGGACCTGCTCTTCTTCCTCTTAAACAATACAATTGGACTTTAAATAGTAGCACCTTGCACGTATTTAATTAAAAAAGGCTCGGAAAACCGAGCCTTTTTTAAAATATAATTTACACTATATTAATTAGTATCTATAATATTCAGGCTTATAAGGACCATCAACTGTTACCCCAATATATTCAGCCTGATCAGGACGTAAAGTCTCTAACTCAACACCAATCTTAGCTAAATGCAATCTTGCTACTTTTTCATCCAGATGCTTAGGAAGCATATATACTTTATTCTCGTACTGATCCGTATTATTCCAAAGCTCTAATTGAGCCAATACCTGATTTGTAAATGAATTAGACATTACAAATGAAGGATGCCCTGTTGCACAACCTAAGTTTACCAACCTTCCTTCTGCTAATAAAATAATATCTTTCCCATCAATAGTATACATATCTACCTGAGGCTTTACTGTATTTTTAGTATGTCCCCAATTATCATTTAACCAAGCTACATCAATTTCATTATCGAAGTGCCCAATATTACAAACAATAGTCTTATCCTTCATTGTCTCAAAATGACGAGACTGAATAATATCTTTATTTCCTGTAGTAGTTACTACAATATCAGCATTTTTACACGCATCATCCATTCTTTTTACTGCAAAACCATCCATTGCAGCTTGTAAAGCACAAATAGGATCAATCTCAGTAACAATAACTCTTGCCCCTGCACCTCTTAATGAAGCAGCAGAACCTTTACCAACATCACCATAACCTGCAACTACAGCTACTTTTCCAGCCATCATTACATCAGTAGCTCTTCTAATAGCATCTACTAATGACTCTTTACATCCATATTTATTATCAAATTTTGATTTAGTAACTGAATCGTTAATATTAATAGCAGGTAAAGTTAAAGTTCCTTTTTCCATTCTTTCATACAACCTATGTACTCCAGTTGTAGTTTCTTCCGAAAGCCCTTTGATAGCCTCAACCATTTCAGGAAATCTATCTAACACCATATTTGTTAAATCACCTCCATCATCTAAAATCATATTTAATGACTTTCCTCCTTCAAAAGCAGTAAGCGTCTGTAAGATACACCAATCAAACTCTTCCTCATTCATTCCTTTCCAAGCAAAAACAGGAACACCTGTTGCTGCAATAGCAGCTGCTGCTTGATCTTGAGTAGAGAATATATTACAAGAAGACCAAGTAACCTCAGCTCCTAAATGCGTTAATGTTTCAATCAATACTGCTGTTTGAATAGTCATATGCAAGCAACCTGCAATACGAGCTCCAGCAAGTGGCTTACTATCTCCATACTCTTCTCTAATTGACATTAATCCTGGCATCTCTGCCTCAGCCAATGTAATTTCTTTTCTTCCCCATTCTGCCAATGAGATATCTTTTACTTTATAGTTCATAGTAGTTACTTCCATTTTTTATTTTTTAAGGATGGCAAAGATAAGCATTATTATTACTTTAGCAACCAATATATTAAGATATGGGAATCGCCTTAAAAATCAAAGAAAATAACGCTTTAATTAGCTGCTGGAAAATAGAAGAATCCCTAGAAGAACTTTTAAGTCTGTCTTCTTTTAAAATCCCCAAGAATATAAATAATATAAACAGAAAGAAAGAATGGTTAGCCAGCAGGATATTATTAGAAGAAACCCAGCCAGGCATCATATTAAACTACAATGATTTTGGAGCACCTTTACTTTCAAATGATTTATTTATATCTATTTCACACTCCAAAAAATTAGTCATGCATATTATTAGCAATATAAAAGTAGGGCTAGACATAGAAGAAATATCTGAAAAAGCCCTTCGCATAGCCCCGAAGTTTATACCTTCAGAAAAATTAAAAAATCTTAGCAAAGAAAAAGCAACTTTAATATGGTGCCTAAAAGAAGCCATCTACAAATGGCACCAAAAAGGAGGAGTTGACTTTATTAAAGATATTACAATAGATGACTTCAATATTAATAACAAAGGAGTAGTTACTGCTTTTTTAAAAGGTCAAGAATTAATCTTAAACTATCAAAAAATTAATACCCACTATTTAGCGTATGTTTGCAAATAGAATTAGAAGCTATGAATATTTACAATCACATATTAAACAGTAAGCAAAAAGACAGCAAACTTTTCTCAATATTAATAGATCCTGACAAACAAGATAAAGAAGAACTTCTCATTATTATTGAAAAAGCAAAGCAAGCAAAAGCAGATTTCTTTTTTGTTGGCGGCTCTTTACTTACTAATGACAGTTTAGACATATGTCTTTCTACCTTAAAAAACCATTCAGAAATTCCTGTGGTATTATTTCCTGGTAATGCTATGCAAGTAAATGATAAAGCTGATGGAATCCTTTTCCTTTCTCTAATATCAGGAAGAAATGCTGAGATGCTTATTGGAAAGCAAGTAATTACAGCCCCAATATTAAAACAATCTTCATTAGAAGTTTTACCTACTGGATATATGCTAATTGATAGTGGAAAGCCAACTACAGTTTCTTATATGAGTAATACCACCCCTATTCCTGCTGACAAAAATGCAGTAGCAGCGTGTACCGCTATGGCTGGGGAGATGCTAGGGTTAAAACTTATTTTTATGGATGGTGGGAGTGGCGCCAAAAACCCTATATCAGAGCATATGATTACTACTGTAAGAAAATCAGTCGATTGCCCAATAATTATTGGAGGCGGTATAGACTCAGGAGCAAAAGCTATAGCCAACTGCAAGGCGGGAGCCGATATTATTGTAGTAGGAAATGCTATAGAAAAAGATGACAACCTAATTCTAGAAATTTCAGAAGCAATACATAACTTATAATGAACTGTTCAGTAGAAATATCAATGTACCCCCTAAAAGAAGATTTTAAACTAGCAATAATTGCTTTTATTAAAAACTTAAGAACACATGCTTTTATTAAAGTAGATACCAATGGAATGAGCACTCAAGTTTTTGGAGATTACAAAAGAGTGATGAATGCCATTAATTCTGAAATGGAAAACACTTTTTTAAACGAAAAATCTGTTGTGTTTACACTAAAAATTATCAATTCTAGCCTAGAAGAGAAACCTAGGTTCTAATGCGTCTTACACATATCTTCATCAACAACTATAAAGAAATCTGCATTAGTCTTTAATTCTTTATTAAACTCTGAAATATCAGCCTGCTCAACAACTTCTATAGTCTGAATAGTTAAGCTAGGATTTAAACGCAATAAATACCACATTATTGATTCGTAATACCTTGAATGATAAGAACCATTAAAGTGCAAGAACCTTGTATTCTCTTTCATATTAGCATGGATGAAGTGAGCCATAGTAGCATCTTTTATTGCCTGTGATTTTGGCAAGTTTTCACCTCCATGACCTCCAGCCATTTCAGAAATCTCCTTATAACACTGCAAAGAAGTATCGTAAGCCATAGGCAATGGGGCAATAAATTGCTTTGAAGCATCTGGAAGAAAGTTTAAAGTATCAATGCCAAAACGATAAACTATATTAGCAAATCTCCTAGGAATATTTGTTGCTACAAAATGTAAACTATTATCTTTTGCAAAGCTTACAAGAGGCCTATAATCTGTTTTATGATTCGGCCAAATTTTAGATTCTTTTTCAAAATCTTTCTCCCTAATAAAACCCAGTAAATATTCATTTAATTGCACTTGATTATCTGACTCCAACATCTCTGCTCCAAGCATTAAATTATCCTCATACTTTTCGTATAAGCTTTTAGTGAGTTCCAATTGCAACCAATGTGAAATAGGATCATTATGGTTTTCTCCAAAAAGTACTACATCAGCATCTTCTATCTTAGATAACATTTTTTTGTATGTAATCTTCTTTCCGTCCTTATTATATATTTGATATGCTTTTTCTTGTGCAAGTGCTAATGAAACAATAAAACTTAATAAAGTAACTATGGTAATTTTTTTCATCTGTCTAATATTTTCTGTGTTTATAAAAGGTTGCCTTTAATGCTTATTCACTAAAAACTACCTTTTTGCTTGCAAACTTATACAAATTTGTATTTTCGCCCCACACTATGGAAGAAATTGCTCAACTTAACTTCAACTGGACCATCATTGAAACTCTTGCTGTACTATTCAGCATTGCCTATGTAATACTTGCCGCCAAAGAAAGTATTTGGTGTTGGGGAGCTGCTGCAATAAGTGTAATACTATATATCTATATTTGCTATACTGCACAGCTTTACCCAGAAACAGGCTTACAAGTTTTTTATTTAATTATGGCTTTTTACGGCTATTACCAATGGAATAAAAAAAAAGGAACATTACAAATAACACAATGGAGTATCAGCAAACAATTACTTATTATTTTAATTGCTTCTATACTTACCTTTTTAATGGGCTTTTACTTTGCAACTTATACAAATGCAAAAATGCCAATAGTAGATTCTTTCACTACAGTATTTTCAATATTTGCAACCTATATGGTTACTAAAAAAGTATTAGGAAATTGGTTGTACTGGATTGTTATTGATGCTGTATCAGTTTATTTATATTTTAGTAGAGATTTACACCTTACTGCCCTCCTATTTATTGCATATACAATAATTGCAGTATTCGGATATTTTAAGTGGCTAAAACTGATGCCTAGTGAGTCTTAAAATAATTATAACAGGACCAGAAAGTAGCGGAAAAACAACACTTTGCAAGCAGCTATCTAAGTATTTTAATATTCCATTCTCTGATGAATATGCACGAAAATACCTTGAGAAGCTAAACAAGACTTACACTCAAGAAGATCTATTAAATATTGCAAAAGGACAAGTAAAACTTGAACAACTAGCTACTCATAAACAACAAATATCTTTACACGATACCGACCTTATTACCATAAAAATATGGAGTGAATATAAATATGATAATTGCGACAAATGGATTACTCAACAAATAGAACAACTAAAAACTGAGCAACGCTTTTATTTACTATGCAAACCTGATATTCCTTGGAAGGCTGACCCTCAAAGAGAAAACCCAAATAATAGAGCTGAGCTTTTTAATATTTACACTAAAGAATTAACAACATTAGGACAACAATATTCTATTATTAAAGGAGAAGAAAGATTAAAAGATTCCATTTTAAAAATATCTCAACTAATAGATTCTATTTAAAATCTATTTCTAATTTTGCGACGTCTTAAAAGGGGTGCCGCAAGGCTGAGATCATACCCATTGAACCTGAGGTGGTAATTCATCATAGGAAAATGAGTTTTCATTAAATAAACACGCATTAACCCCATTATGTGTGTAATGTTAACTAAAAAAATAAAAAATGTTTAACAAAAAAAGTGGCTTAATTGCCTTGCTTACAATTCCATTAATTGGTTTTGCACAGCAAAAAACAGATACTATTGCTATGCAAAAAGTACTGGAAGAAGTAAATGTAAATGCACTTAGAGCTAATGAAAAAACTCCTGTTGCTTTTACAAACATTAGCAAATCAGAAATTGAAAAAGGAAATCTGGGGCAAGATTTACCTTATATGATTTCGCTTACACCATCAGTAGTTGCTTCTTCCGACGCAGGAGCAGGAGTTGGATACACGGGATTCCGAATAAGAGGAACTGACCCAACACGAATTAATGTAACCATAAATGGAATTCCATTAAATGATTCTGAAAGTCAAAATGTATGGTGGGTAAACATGCCTGATTTCTCTTCCTCAGTTGAAGACATACAGATACAAAGAGGAGTTGGAACTTCTACCAATGGAGGTTCAGCTTTTGGAGCTTCTGTTAACTTAAAAACTGATGGATTAAACAAGAAAGCCTACACTATTAGTAATAATAGTATTGGAAGCTACGCTACATTAAAAAACAATATTGAATTTGGAACTGGATTAATCAATAATAAATTTGCTTTTGATGGTCGTTTATCACGCATATCATCTGATGGATATATTGATAGAGCTACATCTAACTTAAAGTCTTTATATCTACAAGGAGCTTATTTTGGAGCTAACTCTGTATTAAAAGGTATTGTTTTCTCAGGAAATGAGCGCACTTACCAAGCCTGGAATGGTGTGCCACTAAACTATTTAGACACAAACAGAACTTACAACTCTTACAGTTATGAAAATGAAGTTGACAATTACAGTCAAACACATTACCAGCTGCACTACACTAAACAAGTAAGCTCAATTACTAACTTTAATATTGCTGCACATTACACACATGGTGAGGGTTATTATGAACAAGAAAAACTAGGAGCAGATTTTGTAGATTATAATTTAAATAATATTCATCTAGGGAGTGACACTATAACAAGTACCAATCTTATCAGAAGAAAATGGTTAAACAATGATTTTGGCGGAATAACTTTCTCTCTTAATCATAAAATAGGAGCAGTTGACCTTAGTATTGGAGGAGCAGGAAACAGATATAGTGGACAGCATTATGGAAATATAATCTGGGCACAATACGCTAGTAATGGAGCATTAAACCATGAATATTACAGAAATATTGGGACTAAGTTTGACCAGAGTTTTTATGTAAAGGCAAATTACAACTTTAACGATGCTACAAATATTTATATTGACTTACAAAACAGAAGAATTAACTATGAATTTGTAGGTTTAAATAATAATGGAGATTCTGACAACCAAGAAGTTGCCTTAGGATTTTCTAATCCAAAGCTTGGTGTTTTTCATGCTTTAAACCAAAAGCAATCAGTATACGCATCTTTTGCCGTTGCCAATAAAGAGCCAGGAAGAAGCGACTATGTTGAGAGCACTCCAAAATCTCGTCCTTTACATGAAACACTTTATGACACTGAGATTGGGTATAAATACAACGGAGACATGATTAAATTTAATGCCAATATCTACTTAATGAAATACAACAATCAACTTGTACTTACTGGAGAAATAAATGATGTTGGAGCTATAACGCATGTTAACGTTAAAGACTCTTACCGAAAAGGAATTGAATTAGAAGGTAGCATTAAGCCAACCAACAAATTATCTTGGGCTGCAAATATGACTTTAAGCGAAAACAAAATAGTTTCTCCTTTTGTAGCAGATATTGACAATTGGGATACTGGAGTAGCTAAAGAAATTACTTATGAAAATGTAAATATTGCATTTTCTCCAGATATTATTTGGGCTTCACAATTTAACTATAAGGTGAATAAAAACATCAATATTGATTTAATTAGCAAGTATGTAAGCGAACAATATATTGACAATAGTGAGTCTGCAGACAGAATGCTAAATGACTATTTAATCAATAACTTACGTCTGAGCTATGAGTGGAAAAGCAAAGTATTTACCACTGCAAAACTAAGCCTACAAATAAATAACCTCTTAAATAACGAGTATATAAGTAATGCTTGGGTATACCGCTTTACTTCTGACGGTTGGGACCCAAGAAGTAGTGACCCCTATGTAACTAAGGATAGTGAAAAAGGATATAATATGGCAGGATATTTCCCTCAAGCTACACGAAACTATTTATTAGGTCTTACATTAGGATTTTAATAATAAGCTGCTATAAGCATTAAAAAAAGCCTACCAAATTGGTAGGCTTTTTTTATTAAACTCATTTTTTGTAGTAGCTTTTATAAAGAACATATAGCAAATAGCTTATCCTGTTCCATTAATATTCTAAAATCTAATGTTCAAATACTTATATCTAACATCTAATTTACTACTTTTGTAAGCAAACAATTTTTATGGAATATAATACAGAAAGAGATCATCTTATAATACCTGAGTACGGAAGACATGTACAAAAGATGATTGCCCATGCAACAACAATAGAAGACAAAGAAGAACAGCAAAGATGTGTTGATGCTATTATTGCTTTTATGGGACAAATGAATCCTCACTTAAGAGATGTAAAGGAGTTTACACACAAGCTCTGGGATCATTTACATATTATGTCTGATTTTAGCTTAGATATTAAATCACCATACCCAAAACCAGAAATTGCTAAGCTTGAGGAAAAGCCTGAACCTATGACTTATCCTAAAAATAAAATTCGTTTCTCATATTACGGAAATACTATCCCTAACATGATTGCTACAGCTCTTAAAATGGAAGGTAGCGAAAGAGAAATAATGACTGGGATGATTGCTAACCAAATGAAAAAATCATATATCCTTTTTAATGAAAGTTCTGTTGATAACAACATAATAAAGCTGCACCTTAAACAGTTATCTAACAATCAACTAAGCCTTGCTGATGATTTTGAATTTATCAGATCAGCATCAGTTAGACAAGGAGGTAAAAACAGCAACAAACCAACAAATACTAAGAAAAAGAACTACAAGAAAAACTATAAAAAACCTAGATAAATGGCTACATTTAAAGTTAAAGGAGGAATAAAGTTAAAGGGAGATTTACACCCACAAGGCGCTAAAAATGAAGCCCTACAAGTATTATGTGCTGTATTGCTTACCCCTGAAGAGGTAATAATGGAAAATGTACCCAATATCCGTGATGTAAATATTCTTATTGATCTTTTACGCGACCTAAATGTACAAGTAAAACAAATTGATGAATCTACTTATAGTTTTACTGCTGTTAATGTTGATATCGACTACCTTTCTTCAGAAGATTATAAAGCAAAAAGTAGTAGAATAAGAGGTTCAATAATGATAGTTGGACCGCTATTAGCACGCTATGGAAAAGGATATATTCCAAGACCAGGAGGGGATAAAATTGGAAGAAGAAGATTAGACACTCACTTTATTGGTTTTGAGAGGCTTGGAGCTGATTTTGTATATGATAGCAAAGAAGAGTTTTATCGTGTTACTGCCGAGCAGCTAAAAGGGACTGATATGCTACTAGATGAAGCTTCAGTTACTGGTACTGCAAATATTATTATGACTGCTGTAATGGCAAAAGGAAAGACTTCTATTTATAATGCTGCTTGTGAACCTTACCTACAGCAACTTTGCAAGATGCTTAATAGCATGGGCGCAAAAATTACAGGTGTTGGCTCAAACTTATTACATATTGAAGGAGTAGAATATTTAGGAGCTTGTACTCATAGAATATTACCTGATATGATTGAAATAGGCTCTTTTATTGGACTAGCTGCAATTACAAAATCCGAAATCACCATCAAAAATGTATGTTATGATGAGCTAGGTTTAATCCCTTCAGTCTTTGCTAAACTAGGAATTAAAATGGAACGCCGAGGAGATGACATTTATATTCCTTCACAAGAAAGTTACGAAATACAGTCTTTTATTGACGGATCAATTTTAACAATATCAGATGCACCATGGCCAGGATTTACTCCTGATTTATTAAGTATTATTTTAGTAGTTGCTTCACAAGCAAAAGGAAGTGTACTTATACACCAAAAGATGTTTGAATCTCGTTTGTTCTTTGTAGATAAACTTATTGATATGGGAGCTCAAATTATTCTATGTGACCCACACAGAGCAACAGTAATTGGGCAAGACCACATGCAATTTAAAGCAACAACAATGACCTCTCCAGATATTAGAGCAGGGGTTTCTCTACTTTTAGCAGCTTTAGCAGCTGATGGAGAAAGCACAATACATAACGTGGAACAAATTGATAGAGGATATCAAAATATTGACACAAGGTTAAATGCTATTGGAGCACAGATTACTAGAATAAACTAATATGAAAAAATCACTGTTAACCACCCTTTTTATTTGTCTATTTACCTCATTCTCTTTTTCACAAGAAATTGGCTTAAAAATTGGAGATATTGCTCCCGAGCTAGTTTATGAAAACCCTGAAGGTAAAAAAATGAAACTATCTGAGTTAAGAGGGAAGTTAGTACTTATTGATTTCTGGGCTTCTTGGTGTGGACCATGTCGAAGAGAGAACCCAAATATTGTAGATGCATTTAGAAAATTTCATAATACAAAATTTAAAAATGGAAAAGGATTTGAAATCTTTAGTTTATCACTAGATGAAAACAAAGGAGCATGGGTAAAGGCTATTAATAACGATCAGTTATTCTGGGAATATCATGTGTCAGACTTAGGAGGCTGGAAATCGGAAGGATCTACTAAATATGAGATTAAATCTATACCCAGTAATGTGCTTATTAATGGCGAAGGAATTATTATTGCTTATAATCTTAAAGGAGCTGCACTCCACCGATTTTTAAACGATCAAAAAAAATAAACTGACAAATTGTCCATTTTACCCTTATGGCAAAATACTTGCACTACATATAAGTAAGTGTAAAACAAATATACAATGAGTAAAAAGAAACAAGAACAACAAACAATTACTGAAGATGTAATTGACAACAAGGTAAAAGATGCTACTGAAGAAACAAATCCAATCGAGGAAACAAAAGAGGAGGAAGTAAAACCAGAACCTACTACTGAAGAACTACTAGCAGCTGAAAAAGATAAAAACTTACGTCTTTTTGCTGAATTTGAGAACTTCAGAAAAAGAAATGCCAAAGAAAGGATTGAGCTTTTCACTACTGCCAACAAAGACATAATGACCATTTTACTGCCAATTTTGGATAATTTTGAACGTTCAATAAAAGCCAATAATTACACTAGTGAAGATGGTCCTGTTCTTATCTACAATCAACTGAAATCAGAATTAGAAAAGAAAGGTCTAAAAGAAATGGAAGACCCAATCAATTCTGTATTAGATACTGATTTTCATGAGGCAATAACAAATATTCCTGCTCCTACTGATGCTCAAAAAGGAAAAATAATTGATGTAATTGAAAAAGGGTATTTACTTGGAAGCAAAGTATTGCGCTATGCTAAAGTAGTTGTAGGAAATTAATAATAGATATGTCAAAAAGAGATTATTACGAAGTATTAGGAGTCAGTAAAAGTGCTGACGCTAAAGAAATAAAAAAAGCTTACCGTAAACTTGCGGTAAAATATCATCCTGACAAGAACCCTGACAACAAGGCTGCTGAAGATAAATTTAAAGAAGCTGCTGAAGCATATGAAGTCTTAAGTTCTGCAGAGAAAAAACAAAGATACGACCAGTATGGACACGCAGGAATGGGTGGAGCAGCAGGTGGTGGTTTTGGTGGCGGAGGAATGAATATGGATGATATATTCAGTCAATTTGGCGACATCTTTGGTGGTGGCGGTGGTGGTTTTGGTGGCTTTGGCGGTGGTGGCAGAGGCCGAAGAGTTGTAAAAGGAACTAACCTAAGAATCAGGCTAACTTTAAACCTAAAAGAAGTAGCTGAGGGAGTTGATAAAAAAATAAAAGTAAGCCGATTAGTAAATGCTGATGGCGTTACTTATACAAGTTGTAACACCTGCCATGGAACAGGACAAGTTACCAGAATTAGTAATACTATTTTAGGACAAATGCAAACTTCAAGTCCTTGCCCAAGCTGTAATGGTAATGGAAAAAGTATAGATAAGCGTCCAGCAGGAACTGATGCTAATGGTATGCTTAAAGAAGAAGAAACTGTAAAAATCACTATTCCTCCAGGAGTTGAAGATGGAATGCAATTAAAAGTTAGTGGAAAAGGTAATGCTGCTCCATTCGATGGAATTAATGGGGATTTAATTGTACTTATACAAGTAGAAGAGCATGAAAAACTAATTAGAGATGGGAAAAATTTACATTTTGACCACTACATTAGTTTTGCTGATGCAGCTCTAGGTACAACTACTGAGATTCCTACCGTAACAGGTAAAGTAAAAATAAAACTAGAAGAAGGTATACAGTCTGGAAAAATATTACGTTTAAAAGGGAAAGGATTACCTTCAGTAAATGGATATGGAAAAGGAGACTTATTGATACATATTAACGTATGGACTCCGCAAAACTTAGCAAAAGAAGAAAAAAAGTTCTTTGAGAATTGCAGAAAATCAGACACCTTTACCCCTAACCCTGGAAAACAGGACAAATCCTTTTTTGATAGAGTAAAAGAAATGTTTGGATAAAATGCAAGATTCAATTTTCATAGCAAAAGATGTAATTAAACAATATGGAAATCATCTTGCTTTAAATAAGGTAAACATAGCTGTACCTAAAGGAAGTATTTACGGACTGTTAGGTCCTAATGGAGCAGGAAAAACTACCCTAATGCGCATCATTAATCAGATTACTGCTCCTGATAGTGGTAGCCTTATCTTTAATGGTGAAACTTTACAAAAGAAGCATATTGCTGAAATTGGCTACCTTCCTGAAGAAAGAGGCTTGTATAAAAAAATGAAAGTAGGTGAACAGGCTCTTTATTTAGCGCAACTTAAAGGTATGAGCTATATAGAGGCCCTAGAAAAACTAAAATACTGGTTCACTAAACTTGACATCTTAGATTGGTGGCATAAAAAGGTAGAAGAGCTTAGCAAGGGTATGGCTCAAAAAATTCAATTTGTAGTTACGGTAATACATGAACCAAAGCTGCTAATTTTCGATGAGCCCTTTAGTGGTTTTGATCCTATAAATGCTGCTATTATTCGTAAAGAAATTGTTGCTCTTAGTAAGAAAGGAACTAGTATTATCTTCTCTACACATAGAATGGAATCTGTTGAGGAAATCTGTGATTACATTGCTCTTATTAATAAATCACAAACTATTTTAGAAGGCCCTATTGAAGAGGTTAAAAAACAATTTACCAATAATACTTTTAAAGTTACGCTTGAAACAGGAACACTTAACGAAAATCCTTATTTCTCAATCCTAAAGCAAGCTATTAATAGCTATCATATACTATTGAAAGAAAATAAAAGTCAAAAAGAGGCCCTACAATATATTATGGAAAATACTGAGCTTATCTCCTTTCAAAAGGAAATACCTAGTATGGAAGATATCTTTATAAAAGCAGTACAAAATGGATAAAATTTGGCTCATCATAAAGAGGGAATACCTGGTAAGAGTACGCAAGAAGTCCTTTATTGTAATGACAATTTTAGGACCTTTACTTATGGCTGCTTTAATGATAGTCCCTACTTACTTAGCAAATGAGAGCCAAGAATTAAGAACTATTGCTGTAACTGAAAGTAATAGCGACTTTAAAAATAAACTACAAGACACTGACTATTTACATTTTAATAGCATTACTCATAATGAAGCAGAACTCTTAAAAGAAGATTTTAATAAGAGCTCTTATTATGCTCTTCTGCAAATTGAAGACAATGATTTCACGCTGTACTCTAGCCAACAAATTAGCTTAAGTGTTAGCAATGCAATAGAACAACAAATAGAGAAGATTATTGAACATCAAAAGTTAAGTGAGCTGGGAATAAACTTACAATTACTTGAAGATGCAAAAACTACAGTTGCAATAGAAACTAAAATAATTGGTGATGATGGAAATACCAGTAATTCTAAAGCTGAAGCAAGCATGGGGATTGGGTTTATAAGTGGAATGCTTATTTATATCTTTATTTTCATGTACGGGACTATGGTAATGCGTGGTGTAATTGAAGAAAAAACAAACAGAATTGTAGAAGTAATTATTTCTTCTGTAAAACCATTTCAATTAATGATGGGTAAAATATTGGGTATTGCTTTAGTTGGGCTTACTCAATTCATACTTTGGATACTACTTACTTTTGTAATTGCTACTATTGCTGAGTTTATTTTAATGGACCCTATAAGTATTGCTTCTGAGATTAATCCTGAGCAACAGTCTCAAATACTCCTTGAAATAAACAAGTTAATTGGAGGTATTAATATTTTACAAATTCTACTTTCTTTCATATTTTACTTCCTAGGAGGTTATTTAATGTATAGTTCTTTATTTGCTGCAATAGGATCGGCTGTAGATGCAGAAGCTGACACCCAGCAATTCCTATTACCAATAACTATCCCCTTAATTCTCTCCTTTGTTTTAATACAACCAATAATGGAAAATCCTGAAGGCTCTTTAGCTTTCTGGATGAGTATAATTCCTTTTACATCTCCAATAATAATGATGGTGCGCCTGCCTTTTGGGGTTCCTACTTGGGAACTTGCCCTTTCTATACTTATTTTAATTGGGTCATTTATAACCAGTACTTGGTTTGCTGGAAAAATATACCGAACAGGAATATTAATGTATGGTAAAAAAACAACTTATAAAGAGCTCTGGAAATGGCTTAATTATAAAGGTTAACCAACCTTGCATTAACTAAGTATACTCTTTTTTTATCATTATCTTAAATAAAGATAAAAATTTAGCTGTATTTAACCCAAAAACAGTTAACATCTGAGCTGTCTGATTTTCAGACAATTAACATATATACAAACATACGATTGTTCATAAGGTAGATGTTTTAACAGGCTCTATCTCATTTAGTCTTATATCTTTGCCCTTGTATTAACCAAAAAAAATATACAATGAAAAAAAATTTACGAAACATATTAGCACTTAGTTTAGGGCTAATGACAACTGTTGCTTCTGCACAAGACTGGAATGTTGATTCAAGAACAAGAATTGATATGGGTGGAGATGAAAGCAGAATGCTTACTTACCAGAGAGCTACTTTAGGTGCTACTTGGGGAGGTGATGACTGGGGTATTCATGGAAGTACTGATGTTAACTACATGCTAAAAACTGGTTCTGAAGCATCTCTAAGCGTATACGAAGCTTATGCTTCTGCTAATAACCTATTAATGGGTTATGTTAACTTAACTGCTGGACGTATGGCTTTAGATTACGGATCAGGAGCTTTAATGTCTAGCAACCAATGGGCAGCTAACAGAACTACTTGGGATGGTCTTAAGTTTGGAATTAACAATGATTTCTTAGGATTAACTGTAGGTTATGCTTCTGCAAATAATGGAGCACCTGACAGTACAGTAACTAGTGGAACTAATATTTATGTAAATGCTGACAAAGAGATTTCAGGTTTAAACATCAACTTATTATACATGATGGGATCATCTACTGATGCTGGAACAGAGAATGAAGCAACTTCAGCTATGGGTCTTGACCTTGGATATGGATTAATGGATGGAGCTTTAAACTTAGCTGTTTCTTACAACATGAACTCTGGATATGTAATGGATGCTGCAGGAGAGTATGTTGACCAAGATATGATGAATATTGGTGCAACTTACCAAGTAATGGATGACTTATCTGCTGGTGTAAGCTTTGCTAAATACGGTGAAAACGGATTTAACATGGCAGGAACTAATATGAGTGGTGGTTGGGCTAACGGTAACATGGGTTACTTAGGAGCTAGTGACCAAGATATCGCTGTTGATGTTGCTTATGCTTACAACAGTCTTAACTTAGGATTAGGATACCACATGGTTTCTAACTCTGAAAATGCTGACTACAAAAGAAATGTAATGGACATCTCATTAGGATACACTATTAGTGACAATGCAACTGTAGGATTAAGATATGCAACTGACACTGAAGGTGATGCTGATGCTGTTAAGTACACTTGGTTAACTTTATCGGTAAGACCATAATTACCTAGCATAAAACAAATAAAAAAAGGACTGCAAATGCAGTCCTTTTTTTTATGCTAATAATTTAAAACTTATAATTCACTAACTAATTGCGATGCCTTATCCAAGGCATTTTTTATACCTTCAGGCTTAGCGCCACCAGCCGTAGCAAAGAAAGCTTGTCCACCTCCACCTCCTTGTATCTCTTTAGCAATTTCTCTAATCATTGCTCCTGCATTTAAACCTTTCTCAACTATATCATCAGTAAGCATTACTGTTAATAAAGCCTTAGCATCATTCTTAGCAGCTAAAACTAATACTAAGTTTGTTTCTTTACGAAGTGCAAAAGAAAGATTTTTCATATCCTCAGCATCCATATCTACTTCCTGAGCAATAAAACGCACTCCATTATTATCAATTGCTGACTTTAACAAATCATCTTTTACATTTCCTGCATTTGCTTTCTTAAGTGTTGTAATTTGTTTTTCTAATTGTTTATTATTTGCCACTAACTGAGCCACTCCTTTCTTAAGGTCTTTATTTTTTACAATCTCTCCTATAGCTGCTACTAAATCTTCTTTTTCATTTAAGTAATTTAAGGCATTAATTCCTGTTGTAGCCTCTACCCTTCTTATCCCCGAAGAAATAGAACCTTCTGATAAAATCTTAAACAAGCCTATTTCACCTGTTGCACCAACATGACTACCTCCACAAAGCTCTTTTGAACTTTCAAATGCAATCATACGCACTAGCTCCTCATACTTCTCTCCAAATAACATAATAGCACCCATACTTTCTGCCTCAGCTAAAGGCAAATCAACATATTCTTTTAAGCTAATATTTGCTAGTATCTTAGTATTTACTATTGTTTCAATTTGTTTTAACTCCTCAGCAGTAATCTTAGAAAAATGAGTGAAATCAAAACGCAAATAACTAGGGTTAACTAATGAGCCTTTCTGAGAAACATGCTCTCCCAATACCGTTCTTAAAGCCTCATGCAATAGATGTGTAGCCGTATGATTACGTGCAGAAGCTAACCTATCAGCAACATTTACTTGTGCTGAAAAAGTTGCATCTAAATTTTTAGGAAGCTCATTTGCAAAATGAACAATAAGCTTATTCTCTTTCTTTGTATCAAGAATTGTTATTTGCTCATCAGCATTTGTAATACTACCTGTATCTCCTACTTGCCCTCCTCCTTCGGCATAAAATGGAGTATTATCAAATACCAATTGAAACTGCTCTCCATCTTTAGTTTTTACTTTTCTATACCTACTAATTCTTAATTCTGTTGCTAAAGTATTATGTCCTAAAAATGTTTCTTCTACATCTGATAATAATACTTCCCAATCTCCTTTTTCTACTTTTCCTGCTTGTTTCGATCTGTCTTTTTGCTCTTGCATTGCTGCATCAAAATCATCTTGATTAAAACTTAAGTTTTGTTCGCTTAAAATTAAAGCTGTTAAATCCGCCGGAAAACCATAGGTGTCATATAATTCAAACACCTCCTTTCCTGATATACTTCCTTTTGAAGTAAGAATCATTTGGTTAATTCTTTTTAAACCATCAGCTAGAGTTCTTAAGAAAGACTCTTCTTCTTCTTTTACCACTTTCTGTATTAATTCCTTCTGTGCTGAAAGCTCAGTAAACTGCTCTTGCATTTGCTCAGCCAATACTTCAACTAACTTATACATAAAAGCTGTTTTTAAATTTAAGAAAGTATAAGCATAGCGCACTGCCCTTCTTAAAATTCTTCTGATAACATAACCTGCTTTTACATTTGAAGGCAATTGCCCATCTGCAATAGAGAAAGCTATTGCTCTAACATGATCTGCAATTACACGCATAGCAATATCCTGTTTCTCATCTTTACCATAAGTAAGACCTGCTTTCTTAGCAATTACCTGTATCATAGGCTGAAAAATATCAGTATCATAGTTAGATTGTACCCCTTGCATAATCATTGCTAAACGCTCAAAGCCCATTCCTGTATCAACATGTTTACTAGGCAATGCTTTAAGACTTCCATCAGCAAACCTATTATACTGCATAAAAACTAAGTTCCAAATCTCAATCACCTGTGGATGATCTTCATTTACTAAAGTAGTTCCATCAACTTCTGCTCTCTCAGCAACTACTCTATTATCAAAATGAATTTCTGAACAAGGTCCGCAAGGTCCTGTTTCTCCCATTTCCCAGAAATTATCCTTCTTATTCCCATTTAAAATTCTATCTGCAGGCAAATACTTTGCCCAAAAAGAATAAGCTTCATTATCTTTTTCAAGCTTATCTGTAGTATCGCCTTCAAATACAGTTACATATAACCTATCTTTATCCAGTTTACATTCTTGAGTTAGGAATTCCCAAGCCCAATCAATTGCTTCTTCTTTAAAATAATCTCCAAAACTCCATGACCCTAGCATTTCAAACATTGTGTGATGGTAAGTATCATGTCCTACTTCTTCCAAATCATTATGTTTACCAGAAACACGCAAACATTTTTGTGAATTTGCAAGACGTAAATCTTTAGGCTCAGAATCTCCTAAAAAAATATCCTTAAATTGATTCATCCCTGCATTTGTAAACATTAAAGTAGGGTCATTTTTTACAACCATAGGAGCTGAAGCAACTATTTTATGTTGTTTCGATTTTAAAAAATCTAAGTATAACTGTCTAAGCGTATTAGCTTTCATTTGCATATTTTTTCGAAATTCACAATAAGTTGTTAGAAATCAAGAAGCTTTAAGATGTTATCTAATGTTAAATTCTTAAATTTGCCACAACTTTTTTCAGATGGCTAAAATAAAATATTATTACGACACTAAAACACTAAGTTACAAACGAATTGAACTTAGTCCATTAATGAAGCTAAAACGCTTCTTCTATTTCTTAATGGGGAGTGGGTTTACAGGTTTAGTAATGGTGCTTATTTTCTTCCAATTTTTTGACAGTCCTAAAGAGAAAAGATTGAATAGGGAGATAGAGCAGCTAAGCGAGCAATATGCTATTGTAGATGATAAAATGAAGCAAGTTGAAATCGTTTTAGATGACATTCAAAATCGCGATGATAATATTTATAGAGTAATTTTTGAAGCAGACCCAATACCAAATAGTATACGAAAAGCAGGATATGGTGGAGTAAATCGCTATCAAAACTTAAAAGGATATGATAATTCTGAACTTATTATAAATACAAGTGAAAAAATAGATCAAATTTCAAAACAGCTTTATATCCAGTCAAAATCCTATGATGATATTATTGAATTAGCAAAAAATAAAGCTGATATGCTAGCTGCATTACCTGCTATTCAGCCTGTGTCTAATAAAGATTTGAAAAGAATGGCAAGCGGATTTGGTTATCGTATCCATCCTGTGTATAAAACTAGGAAAATGCACGCAGGTATGGATTTTTCTGCAAAAACAGGAACTCCTATTTATGCTACTGGTGATGGGAAAATATCTAAAGTAAGAAAAAGCCGAAGAGGGTATGGTAATCATGTAGTTATTGATCATGGATATGGTTATAAAACACTTTATGCTCACATGACAAAATATATTGTTAGACGTGGGCAAAAAGTTAAAAGAGGAGAAGTGATTGGTTATGTTGGAAGCACAGGAACTTCAGTAGCACCTCACCTACATTACGAGGTACATAAAGATGGAAGAAAGATAAATCCTGTCAATTTCTACTACAACGACCTTAACCCTGAGGAATATGAGAAAATGTTAGAAATATCTTCTCAATCAAACCAATCATTCGACTAATGCCTTACAAAGCAAAACCTACCGAAAAGTTATTCTATAAAATTGGGGAAGTAGCAAGCATGTTTGATGTTAATGTTTCCTTAATTCGATTTTGGGAAAAAGAATTTGACATTCTAAAACCAAAGAAAAACAAGAAAGGAAACCGAATGTTTACTAGAAAGGATGTTGAGAATCTTACTATTATCTACCATCTAGTTAAAGAAAGAGGGTTTACATTAGAAGGCGCAAAACAAAAATTAAAAGAGAATAAAAGCGATACTGTTGACACAGTAGAAGTTATCAACCACCTAAAGGACATCAGATCCTTTTTAGTAAAACTACGAGAAGAGCTTTAGTAATACTTCTTATCTAGCAAATAGTGTTTTACATAATCGAGCACACCATCTTCTAAACTTGTAAAACTCTTAGTATAACCTACATTTTTCAACTTACTCATATTAGCCTCAGTATAGTACTGATACTTATCCCTAATATCTAAAGGGGTGTCAATATAACTTATTTTACTCTTTAGGTTCATAGCTGTAAAAGTAGCTTCTACCAAAGCATTAAAGGTTCTTGCCTTTCCACTACCTAAATTATACAACCCGTTTTCCTTCTGCGTTTGCATCATAAAGGTAAGCACCTCTACTACATCTTTTACATAAACAAAATCACGCAATTGCTCACCATCTTTATAGTCAGCATTATGAGAACGAAATAACTTCATCCCTCCAGTTTGCTCAATCTGATTTACAGCATGAAAAATAACTGATGCCATTCTGCCTTTATGAAACTCATTAGGACCGTAAACATTAAAGAACTTAAACCCAGCCCAAAAAGGAGGTGCTTTTTCTTGCTGTAATGCCCACTTATCAAAATCATTTTTTGAATCCCCATAAGGATTAAGAGGTTTTAGATGCTCCACTATTTCATGCTTATCATCAAAACCATGCTCTCCCATACCATAAGTAGCAGCTGAAGAAGCATAAACAAAAGGAATATTATGCTGAGTACATAACTCCCATAAACTTTTAGAATAATTTAAGTTCAAAGTATCAAAAATCTCAACATCAAACTCTGTGGTATCAGTTCGTGCCCCAATATGATAAACAGCCTCAACCTTGTTAGCATTAATTATTAGCCAATCAACAAAAATTGTTCTTTCAATCTTTTCATAGAATTGTTTTCCTTCAAGATTCTTATTCTTTTGAATAAAAGAAAAATCATCAACCAAAATCAAATTAGTATTTCCTAAGCTATTTAACTTACTTACTAAACACGACCCTATAAAACCTGCTGCTCCTGTAACTACTATCATAATGCAAAAATACATTAAAAAACCATACATTTGTAGCAATGGACAAAAAGCAAATTGAAAAAATAAGCACCATACTAGCTACTGAGATTGCTAGCACTCAAGATAAAATTGAGGAATATACTGAACTCTGTAAACCCATAGCTCCTGAAAATGCTATCGGAAGAGTTTCCAGAATGGATGCTATAAATAACAAAAGCGTAGTAGAAGCTGCTCTCAATACAGCTAAAAACAAGATGCAACAACTACTGCTGATGCAAAGTAAAATTACGGATACCGATTTTGGAACTTGCATTAAATGTAAGCAAGCAATTCCTTTTGGAAGGTTAATGATAAGACCCCACAGCAAACATTGTGTTAATTGTGCTATTTAATATCTGAGACTGAAAGCAGTAATGCAACAAACATCAATACACCTAAAATAAGTAACTCCAGAATTGAAGAAGATAACAGACTAAAACCCTGCATACTTAAAACCAAAACGGTTCCTACTGCACCCAAGCTAAAAACAACATACTTAAAGTTATTCTTCGCTAGAAATTTACTTTCAATAAATAACTGCCACAAAGCAATTGAGAACATTACCAATAATAAAGCATGGAGGTAAGCCAAGACAAAAGATCTGTTATGCATCCATAACTGAAAATCAGGATGCAATACCATTAATTGCACTATACTTTTAAGCACTAGAGTAAAAAGCAATAACTTAAAAATAAGATTAGTTGTCACTATTTTTCTAAGCTTCAATATCCAAAAAAGTTGAATAAGACTTACAATAAAAATGAATGCCTTTACCAACAGTAGATCTGTAATTCCTAAGTCTAATATCAACAAAACAAATACTGTTAAAGCAATGTAATTTAATGATTTTACAAATACTTTATCTTTCACTTTTAAAGCTGTAAGTACCAATCCTAAAATTGCAAATAGCATAAAGCCACTAGTTTGCAAATACAAATAAACATTTACTAAACTTTTTTGATGCTCAGCAAATAAACCTAAGACTTTAAAAACAGCAACTAAGAATGGGAGAAAAGAAGTGCCAAGAAAAAATAAAGTTGCAATATTAATCGCATGAGGTACAACAAGCTTATTTTGTTTTTTAATACTTATAAGCTTAATCACAATTCCATAACTCAATATAATTTGTATTGACGAGAATAAAATTGCATAAAAACCATAACCCTGAATTGTAAAGGCAATAAACATTAACATAATATTAAGCTGATATGCAATTAGCATTCCTTTAAGTTCACCAAAGTATGGCCTAAAATAATAATGCACAACTAGTAACAATATCCCATTATACAACCAGCCTAATAACGCAATATGCGAATGTGCATGAACAAGAAAAGAGAAATTAATTCCTGATAAAGAAACAAAAGGAAATAAACGCAACACTACCCCTGCTAAAGCAAGAACAATAAAATTCAACCACGCAATACGAAACCAATTCTTCATAATTGTTTGCAAAATTAAAAATGTATTTTAGCCCCATGAAGGCAATTCAATTTATTATTAGGTATATCCGTTATTTTTTTACTGCAAAAAGCAAGCATGCCGCTCATGCCCCATTTCTTTATCATTTTATAACTGAAGTGATTAACCCTAAAAATAAAGACGAGCATTGTAAGAAAATTGAACAACTACGAAAGGAATTATGCAGCTCAGAACAGCAAATACAGATTACTGATTTTGGCGCAGGAAGTAGCATCAACAATTCCAAAACAAGAACCGTAAAGGATATTGCAAAAAATTCTGCAAAAAATTCTAAATTTGGAAAACTTCTCTACCGTATAGTTAAACAGTACAAACCTAAAAACAGCATAGAGCTTGGAACCTCATTAGGAATTAGCACAGCATATATTGCTAGTGGAAACCCAAAAGGTACAGTTTATACTTTTGAAGGCTGTCCTGAAACTGCAAAAATTGCTCAGAAAAATTTTGACAAACTTAACATAAATAATACCGCAATAGCCCTAGGTGATTTTAATCTTACACTAGCTAAAAAACTCACTGAAATTAAAACTATAGATTTGGCTTTTATTGATGGAAACCACCAAGAAGAACCTACTAAACAGTATTTTGAAGAATGTTTAAAATACGCAAATAATGATACTATTTTTATCTTTGATGACATCCATTGGTCCAACGGAATGGAAGCTGCTTGGAAACATATTAAAGCACACCCTAAGACTACCTTATCTATTGATTTATTTTTTGTGGGCATCATTTTTATTAAGTCAGAACTAAGCAAAGAACACTTTACAATACGCTACTAATTATGAAAGTATATACTAAAAAAGGAGACAAAGGAAAAACACAACTCTTAGGAGGAAGTATGGTGAACAAAAACCATATTAAGCTAGAATGTTATGGAACTATTGATGAACTAAATGCTTTTATTGGAAATATTTATGACCAAAATATCGCTGCTACACATAAAGCAATACTGCTCAATATCCAAAATCAGCTTTTTAATTTAGGTTCTATTATTGCTTTCGATGGAAAAAAAGAAAGTATTAAATTGCCCAATATCACTAGCAATAACATTGAAATGCTAGAAAAAGCAATAGATACTATAGATGAAACATTACCTGCTCTAAAATCATTTATCTTACCTTCAGGACATGCAACAGCATCCAAATGTCATATTGCCCGTACCGTATGCCGCAGGGCTGAGCGCAACTTAGTAGCACTTTCTTTTAATGAAAAAATTGACCAACTACATTTGCAATACCTCAATCGATTATCCGATTATTTATTTGTTTTAGCTAGAACAATTCTAATGGAAAATAATGCTTTGGAGGTTGAATGGCAAAAAGATTAACAATTTCGTACTCAGTTCAATAAAAAATATATTTTTGCAAAACTAAAAATAATTTAAAATGTATTGGACTTTAGAATTAGCATCAAAACTAGAAGATGCACCATGGCCAGCGACAAAAGATGAGTTGATTGATTTTGCAATCCGTTCAGGAGCTCCAATGGAAGTGGTAGAAAACCTACAAGATTTAGTTGAAGAAGAGCCTGGAATGCAATGGGATACTATTGAAGATATTTGGCCCGATTATCCTACAAAAGAAGACTTCTTCTTTAATGAAGATGAATATTAAAAAAAAGGTCGAATTCGACCTTTTTTTATTTTGTATACTCTCCTAATAAAAGTACATTTGTTCCTCTTATAAAATAACATACATGGCAGGACTATTAAATATTATCAGCAAATTATTTGGAAACAAATATGATAAAGATGTAAAGGAGATTACTCCTATAATTAAAGAAATTAATGAAGAGTATGCTAAACTATCTTCACTTAGTAATGATGAATTAAGAGCAAAAACTACTTACCTTAAAGCGGAAATAAATGCTTTTGTTGCTGATGAAAGGAATCAGATTAAAGACCTAAAAACAGAAGCTAATAAAAAAGAAACTTCAACAGATAAAAAAGAAAGTATCTATAAGGATATTGATGCCTTAGAAGCAACTATAATTACTAAAATTGAAAACGTCTTAGATACTATTCTCCCTCAAGCCTTTGCTGTAGTAAAAGAAACTGCAAGAAGATTTACTGAAAATGAAGACTTAACAGTTAGTGCAAGTGAGAATGATAGAGAACTTGCTGCCTTAAAAGATTTTGTAAGCATTGATGGTGAAAATGCTAACTATAAAACATCGTGGGACGCTGCAGGTACTGAGATTGTTTGGGACATGATACATTATGATGTTCAGTTAATTGGTGGTGTTGTTTTGCACCAGGGAAAAATTGCGGAGATGCATACTGGAGAGGGGAAAACACTTTCGGCTACTTTACCAATATACCTTAATGCATTAACAGGATTAGGGGTACACCTTGTAACTGTAAATAATTATTTAGCAAAAAGGGATGCACAGTGGATGGGACCTTTATTCCAGTTCCATGGATTAAGCATTGATTGTATTGACAATCATCAACCTAATTCTGATGAAAGAAGAAAAGCCTATTTAGCTGATATTACTTATGGTACAAATAATGAGTTTGGATTTGATTATCTAAGAGATAACATGGCTAAACGACCAGGGGATTTAGTACAAAGAAAATTACATTACTCTATTGTTGATGAAGTAGATTCTGTTTTAATTGATGATGCTCGTACACCCTTAATTATCTCAGGGCCAACTCCTCAAGGAGATAAACATGAGTACAATGAATTTAAGCATAAAGTAGATCAATTAGTAGCTGCCCAAAAAAAATATGTAACTACAATACTTGCTGATGCTAAAAAACTAATTACTGAAGGCAATAATAAGGATGGAGGATTTAATTTACTAAGAGCATTTAGAGGACTTCCTAGAAACAAAGCCTTAATTAAATATCTTAGTGAAGAAGGAGTTAAAATTCAACTGCAAAAAACTGAGAATTATTACATGCAGGATCAAAACAAAGAAATGCATTTAGTAGATGAAGCTCTTTACTTTGTAATTGATGAAAAATCAAACTCTATTGAACTTACTGAGAAAGGATTAGAGCTAATGACAAGCTCGACTGAAAATAAGGACTTTTTTATACTACCTGATGTTGGAGCAGAAATTGCTATTATTGATAAATCAACTGAAAGTGATACTGAAAAGGCAAGTAAGAAAGATATCCTATTAAGAGACTTTGGAGTTAAAAGTGAACGTATCCACACCATAAATCAACTGCTAAAAGCTTATACATTATTTGAAAAAGATGTAGAGTATGTTGTGATGGATAATAAAGTGAAAATTGTTGATGAGCAGACTGGTCGTATCATGGATGGAAGAAGATATTCTGATGGACTACACCAAGCTATTGAGGCAAAAGAAAATGTAAAAATTGAAGCTGCTACTCAAACCTATGCTACTGTTACACTGCAAAATTATTTCAGAATGTACAATAAGATATCTGGAATGACAGGTACTGCAGAAACTGAAGCAGGAGAGTTCTGGGAAATTTACAAGCTAGATGTTGTTGCAATTCCAACTAATCGTCCTATCCAAAGGGATGACAAAGATGATTTAGTATACAAAACCAATAGGGAAAAGTATAATGCTGTAATTGAAGATATCGCTAAACTTACTGAACAAGGGAGACCTGTATTGGTAGGAACAACTTCTGTTGAGATATCTGAGCTATTAAGTACTATCCTTAGAAGAAGAGGAATAAAACACAATGTACTTAATGCAAAAATGCATCAAAGAGAAGCTGATATTGTAGCTGAAGCTGGAAAGGCTGCAGCAGTAACTATTGCTACCAATATGGCTGGTAGGGGTACAGATATTAAACTTTCAGAAGAAGTAAAAAAAGCTGGAGGTTTAGCAATCATAGGAACTGAAAGGCATGATTCCAGAAGGGTTGATAGACAGTTAAGAGGACGTTCAGGAAGGCAGGGTGATCCTGGTTCTTCTCAATTCTATGTTTCTCTTGAAGATAAATTGATGCGACTTTTCGGTTCAGAAAGGATTGCAAAACTTATGGATAGAATGGGCTTAGAAGAAGGTGAAGTAATTCAACATTCTATGGTAAGTAAATCCATTGAACGTGCTCAAAAAAAAGTAGAAGAAAATAACTTTGGAGTAAGAAAACGATTATTAGAATATGATGATGTAATGAACCAACAAAGAGAGGTGATTTACAAAAAAAGAAGGCATGCATTACATGGAGAACGCCTATCATTAGACGTTGCTAATATGATTTATGATACTTGTGAAAGTATTGTTGAAGAATTACATGGATCAAAAGATTATGAGAATTTTAAATTAGAACTTATTCGTTTACTAGCTACAGAATCTCCAGTAAGCGAGGAAGAGTTTAAAGATAGTCCTATAGGTACTTTAACTGAAAAAGTATATGCTAACTGCTATACAAGTTATAAAGCAAAATCAACTGCAATAGCTAAGCAAGCATACCCAGTAATTAAAGATGTTTTTGAAAACCAATCAGCAACCTATGAAAACATTGTAATTCCTTTTACTGACGGACTAAAGACTTTACAAATAGTTACCAACCTTAAAGAAGCGCATGAGTCAGAAGGTGAAAATATTGCTGAAGCAATAGAAAAAAGTGTAACACTTGCTATTATTGACGATATTTGGAAAGAACATTTAAGAGAAATGGATGACTTAAAGCAATCTGTACAGAATGCTGTTTACGAACAGAAAGATCCTCTATTAATTTATAAATTTGAGTCTTTTAATTTATTTAAAGCCTTGATTGATAAAATCAATAAGGATATTATCTCTTTCTTAATAAAAGCAGGTTTACCTTCACAATCATCAGTACAAGAAGATAAGCACAGAGCTGAGAACCATCAAACTAGCCGACCAGAAGATGTAGGAAATACTCCTCCACAAGAAGGTGGAAAACCAAAGCCAAAAGCACAACCAGTAAGAGCTGAGGAGAAAGTAGAGCGTAATGCTCCTTGTCCTTGTGGGAGTGGTAAAAAATATAAAAAGTGTCACGGGAAATAAAAAGATGTGACTGGCCCAAAGATGATGAGCTCTACATTAAGTACCACGATACTGAATGGGGAGTTCCTGTTTATGATGATACCAAAATCTTTGAATTTTTACTCTTAGAAACCTTTCAGGCAGGATTAAATTGGATTACTATATTAAGAAGAAGAGAAAATTTTCGTACTGCTTTTGATAATTTTAATTATCAAAAAATCGCCAATTATTCTGAAAGTAAGCTGGAAGCATTAAAGCAAGATGCAGGCATTATCCGAAATCGATTAAAGATAAAAGCAGCTAAAACAAATGCAATTGCTTTTATAGCTGTACAGCAAGAATTTGGAACTTTTAGTAAATACCTTTGGGATTTTGTTGATGGAATACCAATACAAAATAACTTTAGTTCAATGAGCAAGATGCCTGCCAACACTCCTTTATCTGACAAGATATCTAAAGACCTAAAAAGTAGAGGTTTTAAGTTTGTAGGGTCAACTATTGTTTATGCACACATGCAAGCTATGGGCATGGTTAACGACCATACTACTGAATGTTTTAGGCATAAGGAGTTAAGAAGTTAACTACTTCTTCTTTTTCACAGCATCTACAGCCAATAGGCTACTTTGTATTTGCATTTGTAAGTCTCCTACATTATCAGGAGAGTAAGGCATAAATATAGTACTCGTATTATTCTCTCCTAGTTTAGAAACCGTTTCATAGTGCTGTGTCATAAATAACATATTCATTACATCTTGGCTCGAGACATGGTCCTCCATAGCTTGTTTTACTTCCTCAACAGACTCTTTTAGACCATTAGCAATAGCAATTCTTTGTAGGGCTATTCCTTCCCCTGCTAATCGTTTACTCTCAGCATCAGCCTCAGCTGCTGCTACTACTCTAATTTTCTCTGCTTCAGCTTCCTCCCTTGCAGCTTCTTTCATACGCTTAGCAGCATTAATCTCATTCATAGAATGTTTCACTTTAGCATCAGGGTCAATATCTGTAACTAGGGCTTTTATAAAGTCAAAACCAAACTGCTGCATTGTTTCTGAAAGCTCATTTTTAACAGCAATTGCAATTTTATCTTTTTCTGCAAATACCTCATCCAACTCCATCATTGGCACTTCCGAACGAATAGAATCAAATACATAAGATTGTATTTGACGCTCAGGACTATTCAACTTATAAAATGAATCCATAACCCCTTCAGCAGTATCTACTACAAAAAACTGAACTGAAACTACTACCTTAACAAATACATCATCCTTAGTTTTTGTTTCCACCTCAACTGGCAATTCTCTTACCCTTAAATTTACATCTCCAGCTATACGGTCTATAATTGGAATTTTAAGGTGTAACCCTGCCTTTGAAACCTTCTGAAACTTTCCTAAACGCTCAATAACAACAGCTGTCTTCTGTTTTACCATATAAAGCGTCCCTCTCAATAAAAAAAGTCCAATAATAATATATACTACATTCCCAAAGTTAATTCCTGCATCCATTTTATATCTGTTTTAAATTAGAAACTCAAATATACGAAAAAGATTTGATAAAAAAAGGAGCCGATTGGCTCCTTAATTCTTATTTCAAATATCTGAAATCGTGATTGTTTTTAATCTTCTGTAATGATTCATAAATTAATCGAATTACATTCTCAACATCATCTTTATGTACACTTTCTACTGTAGTATGCATATATCTTAATGCTAAAGAAATTAATGATGAAGCTACCCCTCCAGTTGAATAAGCAAAAGCATCTGTATCTGTACCAGTAGCACGAGAAGCTGCAGCTCTTTGGAAAGGGATTTTATTCTTCTCGGCAGTAGTCATTATTAAATCTAATAAATTATTCTGCACAGCAGGACCATAAGTTAAAACAGGACCAGCTCCACACTTAGTATCTCCTTGCTTAATTTTATCAATCATAGGTGTTCCTGTATCGTGGCACACATCTGTTACTATAGCAACATCAGGCTTTATAGTATCCACAATCATTTGTGCACCTCTAAGCCCAACTTCTTCCTGTACAGAATTTGTAATATATAAACCAAAAGGCAACTTTACTTTATTCTCTTTTAGTAAACGTGCAACCTCAGCAATCATAAACCCTCCAATACGATTATCCAAAGCCCTACCTACATAAAAGTTCTTATTCAAGATCATAAACTCATCCTCATAAGTAACCACACAACCTACATGAATTCCTAGTTTCTCTACCTCCTCTTTATCTTTTGCTCCACAATCTAAAAAGATATTATCTAATTTAGGTGCTTTTTCAGTTGCTCCACTTCTAGTATGAATCGCTGGCCAACCAAATACAGCTTTTACCATTCCTTTTTTAGTATGGATATTTACTCTTTTTGATGGTGCAATTTGATGATCAGAACCTCCATTTCTTCTTAAATAGATAAATCCATCTTTAGTAATATAATGTACAAACCAAGAGATCTCATCGGCATGAGCCTCTATAACAACTTTATATTTTGCTTCAGGATTTATTACCCCAACTACTGTTCCGTAAGTATCTACAAAGTGCTCATCAATATAGGGTTTTATATAATCTAACCACATCTTTTGACCACCACTCTCAAAACCTGTAGGTGATGGATTATTTAAATATTTCTCTAAAAAATCTTCAGACTTCTTAGTAATAATTTTTTTTGCCATATTTTTTAAAAATTTTAATGCGCGAATATAGGAATTTTATCCTGCCCAACCCTCCCTGTCTAATGATCGGTATTGTATAGCTTCAGCTATATGATCTGACGTAATAGTTGTGCTTCTTGAAAGATCTGCAATAGTACGTGCCACTTTTAATATTCTATCATAAGCTCTGGCTGATAGATCTAACTTTTCCATTGCTAATTTTAATAATTGCTGGCTTTCATCACTTAACTTACAAAAGCTTTGCAAGTTCTTTGTACTCATCTGAGCATTTGAATGAATACCTTTATTACTTAAAAACCTTTGCTCTTGTATACTTCGAGCTTGCATTACACGCTCTCGTATTGCAGCACTATCTTCTCCTTTATCTTTACTGCTTAGTTCTTCAAAACTTACTGGAGTAACCTCAACATGCAAATCAATTCTATCTAAAAGAGGTCCTGAAATTTTATTCAAGTATTTCTGCACCATTCCTGGAGGACATAAACAATCTTTATCAGGATGATTATAATAACCACATGGGCAAGGGTTCATAGATGAAACTAACATAAAACTTGCAGGATAATCTACAGTTGATTTTGCCCTAGAGATTGTAACTACTCTATCTTCTAAAGGTTGTCGCATTACCTCTAAAACTGTTCGTTTAAACTCTGGCAACTCATCCAAAAATAATACTCCATTATGCGCTAAAGATATTTCTCCAGGCTGAGGGTTTGTTCCTCCTCCTACTAAAGCAACATCTGATATTGTATGGTGTGGCGAACGAAAAGGGCGATAAGTCATAAGCGTATCATTTGCAGACAAACGCCCTGCTACTGAATGTATCTTTGTAGTCTCTAAAGCTTCTTGCAAGGCTAATGGGGGCAATATCCCCGGCATTCTTTTTGCCAACATTGTTTTTCCTGCTCCTGGAGGACCTATCATAATTACATTATGTCCTCCTGCTGCTGCAATTTCTAATGCTCGCTTTATATTCTCTTGCCCTTTTACATCAGAAAAATCAGCAATATTGGAGTTCAACCCTGCAAAAAACTCAGCCCTAGTGTCAATTTTAGTTTGCTCCATTACAGCCTCCCCATTTATGAACTTTATAACCTCTAAGATAGATGATGCTCCATAAACTTCCAAGTCATTTACTATAGCTGCTTCCCTAGCATTTTGTTTTGGAAGAATTATTCCTTTAAAGCCCTCCTCTCTTGCTTTAATAGCAATAGGCAAAGCTCCTTTTATAGATTGTAAGCCCCCATCTAAGGACAACTCCCCCATAATTAAATATTCACTAACCTTATCTGATTTTATTTGCTGAGAAGCTGCAAGAATTCCTATTGCTAAAGGGAGATCGTAAGCTGATCCTTCCTTACGAATATCAGCAGGAGCCATATTAATTGTAATCTTTTTCCCAGGAATACGATAACCATTATTTTTAAGTGCAGCCCTAATACGCTGTTCAGATTCCTTTACTGCATTATCAGGAAGTCCTACTAAGAAAAATTTAATCCCTTGTGCTACATCAACCTCAATAGTAATGGTGGTGGCATTAATACCACTAACTGCACTACCATAGGTTTTTACTAGCATATTTTTCTTATTTATTAAACTCTTTTAACCCTCTATTTAACCAATCGGAAAATAACTCAACAGTACCATAATCTTGGTAGTTTGCTGGCTCAAGCATTTGTTTTTCGTTATGATCTAAAAATACATAATAAGGTTGTGAATTAGTTCCATAAGTATTGGCTTGCAACACCATCCATTTATCTCCAGTAGTCTTCACTTTTTTAGTTTTACCTGCCATTGTAGTCTCATACTGCTCAGACTTAGGAAGATCAATCCTCTCATCAACATATAATGAAATTAACACAACATCACTAGCTAACATATTTTTCACATTTGCATCTGACCATACCTGTTCTTCCATCTTACGACAGTTTACACAAGCATGTCCTGTAAAATCTAAAACCACAGGTTTATTTACCTCTTTAGCATACTTCATTCCTGTATCATAATCATGAAAAACCATAATTCCTTGCGGCCCTAAATGTTGCCCTTCTTCTTCATGAGCAATAACAGATCCTCCTTGAGAATTACCTACTCCAAATGGCGATTCGCTATACTGCATTGGTGGAGGGAAAGCGTTAATTATTTTTAATGGCGCTCCCCATAAACCAGGAATCATATATAGGGTTAGTGTACCCGTTAGTATTGCTACTGAAAGCCTACCAACAGATATATATTTTAAATCTGAATCATGTGCAAATTTTAAGAATCCTAATAGATACATAGTCAACAATCCAAAAATCATAATCCATATTGCAATAAATACTTCACGCTCTAAAAAGTGCGTTTGCATTACTAAATCAGCATTTGATAAGAATTTAAATGCCAAAGCAATTTCTAAAAATCCTAATACTACTTTTACTGAATTCAACCACCCTCCTGATTGAGGTAAAGAATTTAACCATCCTGGGAAAGCTGCAAATAATGCAAAAGGTAGAGCAATAGCTAATGAAAAGCCAAGCATACCAATAATAGGTCCCATATATCCTCCTGTTGCTGCCTCTACTAATAAAGTTCCTACAATTGGCCCTGTGCAAGAAAACGATACTAAAGCCAAAGTAAATGCCATGAAGAAAATTCCAATTAAACCTCCTTTTCCTTCAGCCTCTACACTCTTGTTAGTCCATGATGCTGGAAGTTGAATTTCAAAAGCTCCTAAAAATGAAGCTGCAAAAACAATAAGTAAAACAAAGAACCCAATATTAAAATATACATTGGTTGCCATATTATTTAATGCATCAGCACCAAATATTGAAGACACTCCAACTCCTAAAGCAACATAAATAACAATAATTGAAAGCCCATAAATAATTGCATTTGCAATTCCTTTTGCTTTAGTTTTTGACTGCTTAGTAAAGAATGAAACTGTCATTGGAATCATAGGGAAAACGCAAGGTGTTAAAAGCGCTGCAAAACCACTAAGAAATGCAATAAAGAACAAGGCCCACATTCCTTTCTTTTCTTCTTTAACCTCTGGCTCAAACTCACTTAACTTATGTTCTGCTGTTCCAGATGCTGAAGCTGGTATGTCAAATGAAAACTCAACTTCTTCAGGAGGTAAACACTGTGCTTCGTCACAAACCATAAAAAATACATTTCCTTCCAGTTTAAAATCTGTAGCTGAAGTAACTTTTATTTTTTGAGTAAAAATAGCTTCATGTCCAAAGTACTTTAATACCATATCAAAATTAGGATCAAACTCTTCAATTGGTTCCCCTTCAGTTACACCTCCTATTACCTCATAACCTCCTTCTGTTGTAAATGTAAACTCTGTAGGGATAGGACCATCCTCCTCAATAAACTGAGAATACAAATGCCAATGATCCTCTATTACAGCCTTAAACTGCAGTTCAATTTCTGTATCTGAGAGTTGTTTCTGAGAAAATTCCCAATCAATAGGATCAAAAATCTGTGCTGATAAGCCAACACTAACTAATGTGAAAAATGCTATTAATATTCTTTTCATTTTAACTTAATTTATTTTGTATTACTCTTGTTAATTCTTCTGACTTCTGGCTTCCTATTAAATATATTAAACCATCTTTATCTGTTAACTCTACTCCCTCAACTCCTCTTGTGTAGAATTTTATTTTTCCTTTTCGGTGTAGGTTGTAAACGGATCTATTTAAAAAATATTTACTGTACTGTACCTTTTTAACACTAACAATACTCGCAGTATCAATTTTCACTTTTCTAGAAGTCCATAATCCATCTAATATAACACTTCCATTCTTCACCTGAGTTCTTAAATGAAGAATAAAGAATAGGATTATTGAAATTATAAGAATTGCAATTCCAATAAAGAAATACAGTTCCCCACCTTTATCATTATTCCCTATTAAATAATAAGCCACTAAACAGAAAATAGCTAATGACATTCTTAAGGCCAATGACATCTTATTTAACCCTAAATATTGTTTTTCTACAAAATCGGAATTTGACATTTACTTATTATTTTAAAAGTTGTGCAAGGTACACATTTTTTGTATTGGGTTGTAACTTATACCTTTCATCAATCCTACAGCCTACAACCCAAACAATATCTGCCCCAGAACAAAGTAGCCACTGCTCTTGCTTATCAAGAATAGAGAACTTATTATCAATAAAGAAATCACTCAGCTTTTTAAAAGAGGACATTCCTAAAGGCTTAAACCTATCCCCTTTTTTCCATTTTCTTAGAATTAACGGAAACTGTAACTTATCCATATCTAACTGAGCAAAAGATAAATCTTTAATTAATTCTTTCTCCTTAGTCTTTAAAAATTTTAAAGAAAAAGGTGAACCTAAAGCATTTGTTTCAATATCAATAATTATTGCATCTTCATTTTTTATATTTAACTTACTTATTATTACAAAATCCCTATCTAAAATCAACTGATGTGTTTTTGAAAAGAACTGTTTTCCACTTTGCCCATCTAAAGACCTAATAATAGCCTGTACCTCTGTAAAACCAAATGGCTTTAATAATTCATACAAATAATTATTTAATGGTTTTAAGTTTTTTAATTTCTTTAGCTCAATCTTAAACACTCCATCAACTTCAAGTAATAAGTCTTTCCGCATTTTATTTACTTGAGCATAATATACTTCTGAGACCCCTTCTAATATCTTCATCTCTTCAGAAACTGTATTTCCTATTTTAGGATTCATTTCCTCAAGCAAAGGCATTAATTTATGACGAATCTTATTTCGTAAGTATTTTACAGACTGATTACTACTATCTTCTCTATACTCTAAATTATTCTTTTTTAAATAATCTTCAATTTCCTTACGGGAAACCATCATTAAAGGCCTTACTACTTTCTTATTTCTTTCTTTAATCCCTAATAAACCTTCAATACCAGTACCTCTTATTAAATTTATGAAGAATGTTTCTACATCATCATTAGCATGATGAGCAATAGCAATATATGCTGCGTTTTCTTGCTCCAATAAATATTGAAACCAATTATATCGTAAATCACGAGCAGCCATCTGAGTAGAAACCTTCTTCCCTAATATATACTGATTCACATCAAAACTTTTAACATGTAGTTTAAGCTTAAATTTTTCTGCTAATTGCCTTACAAACAATTCATCAGCATCTGACTCCTCTCCTCTTAAATTAAAATTACAATGAGCCAACTCAATATTATAATCTAAAGACAATAGCAGATGCATTAAACAAACACTATCACCCCCCCCACTTATCCCTAAGATAATTTTATCATCTTTTAAAAAAAGATGCTTTTGATTTATAAAATTTTGGACTCTAGTTTTCATTTAATTGAAAATTTAGCACTTCAAAGATTGGTTTTGCTTTTACTAAACACTCATCAAATTCTTCCTCAACATCTGATTTAATAGTAATTGCTCCTCCCACGCCAATTGAAAGATATTTTTCCTGTGCATTATACAAAATTGTTCTGATAACAACATTAAAATCAAAATCTCCTTTTGGAGTAATATAACCTATTGCTCCTGAAAACAATCCCCTTTTAAAGTCTTCAAATTGTTCAATTAATTCCATAGCTCGTAATTTAGGAGCCCCTGTCATTGATCCCATTGGGAAGACTGAACTTAGGATCTCAGTAAAATGAACCTCCTCACTTATATTAGCTGTGATTGTTGTAATCATCTGATGTACTTTTTCAAAAGTATATACACTACATAATTCAGGAACCTTAACACTACCTTTACTAGCTGTAATAGACATATCATTTCGCACTAAATCAGTAATCATTATATTCTCTGAAATATCTTTATCACTCTTTTTTAATTCTTCAATTAATCTTTTATCTTCAAAAATATCAGCCCCTCTTTTCCTAGTTCCTTTTATTGGCTGAGAAACTAATCTATCTCCTGTTTTCTTAATAAAACGTTCAGGGCTACCACACATAGCATATAAATCTATCATTTTCAAAAACACTGTAAAAGGAGCTTTTGCTTTTGAATTTAACTTTTCAAATACTGCTTGAGGATTTAAATCAATCTCCTCTGCAAAAAATTCTTGACAATAATTCATCTCATAAATATCCCCTCTTTGTATATGATCTTTTATTGCTGCTATCTTTTGCATATAAGTTTTCTTATCATCTCTTGCTTGTAAAGAAACTTCACATATTTCTTCCTCAGAATAAGATTCTAAACTATCTAGAAACTGTTTACATATCATCTTACTTTCAAAAGTATGAACTTCTAAAATACCTGCTTTTAACAACAATACATATTTAGGAATAAAGAAAGATAACTGAGAGGGTTTAATACCATCATAGTTTTTTGAACTAAGAGCTTCTAACTCATTTTTTAAATCATAGGATAAATAGCCAAACATCCAATCCTTATGTTTTTTATGAAAAGATTTTAAATTGCTAAAAGCATAATCATTTATATCAAAAACCTCAAGAGCATCAACTCCAACAATTAAATCATAATTAACATACTCTTCTGGTAGTTCTGAAGTATTAAACTGTGAATTTGAATCCAAGATACTTATATAATCTAAGGCTTTACTTTTTTCAAGTAATTGCTTAATAAAAGCACTAGAATCTTCAATAGTAAATGTATAGGAATATCTCACTTTACAAAAGTAAGAAAAGCAAATGTATCTTTATCCTTATAAAGCTTCAAAACCCAATTATAGTATAAATAAAAATCAACTCATTTAATTTTATACTTTTGAGCAATGAAAAAGATATTACTTTTATGTATTACATGTCCATTCTTTTTAATGGGACAAACAGACACTACCTTATCAGATAATGGAACTATAATTAGCATTAATGAGCAAGGGGTTGATGAGCTAGTAACAAAATATGAAAATATCTTAAAAGCAAAAAATGGCATTGAGGGGTGGCGTGTACAATTACTTTTTAAAGCTAAACAAGAGGACATAAAACAATTAAAGGTTGATTTTATGAACCTATATCCAGAAATACCTGCCTATTTAGAATATGAAGCTCCTTATTATAGAGTAAGAGTTGGTAATTGCAGAACAAAACTAGAAGCTATAAAAATAAAGCACCAGATAAGTAAAAACTTTCCTGGTGCTTATCCTGTTCCTGAGATTATTAATTTTTCTCAGTTTAAAGATTAAGAAGAAATTACTTCAGTTCTCTTTTTACTTCTACCTCTTCATAACCTTCAATAATATCTCCTACCTTAAGGTCATTAAAGTTTTCGATTGACATACCACATTCAAACCCTTTTCTTACCTCGTTAACATCATCCTTAAATCGTTTTAATGATGAAAGTTTACCTGTATAAACGACTACACCATCACGGATAAGTCTTACTCCAGTATTTCTTGTTAACGCTCCATCAAGTACCATACAACCAGCAATAGTACCAATTTTAGAGATTTTAAATGTTTCTCTAATTTCAATATTACAAACAATTTTTTCTTCTACATCAGGAGATAGCATTCCTTCCATTGCTAATTTCAACTCCTCAATTGCTTTATAAATTACAGAATATAATCTAATATCAATTTGTTCAGATTCCGCTAATTTTCTTGCTTTTAACGATGGTCTTACTTGGAACCCAATAATAATTGCATCCGAAGCAGCAGCTAACATTACATCTGACTCAGAAATCTGTCCTACTGCTTTTTGTATAATATTTACTTTAATTTCATCTGTAGATAATTGCTGAAGTGTATCTGATAGTGCTTCAATAGAACCATCAACATCACCTTTTACAATTACATTAATCTCTTGGAAATCTCCTAACGCAATTCTTCTTCCAATTTCATCAAGCGTTAAGTGTTTTTGTGTTCTTACACTTTGTTCTCTTTGTAGCTGCGCTCTTCTTGAAGCAATTTTCTTCGCTTCTTGTTCACTATCCATAACATGGAATTCATCCCCTGCAGTTGGAGCTCCATCTAAACCAAGAAGTACAACTGGAGTTGAAGGCCCTGCTTCTAGCTTTGCCTCTCCCCTTTCATCAAGTAAAGCTTTTACTTTACCAGAATAAGATCCAGCAAGTACAAAATCACCCACCTTTAAAGTTCCTTTTTGAACTAAGATAGTTGATAAATACCCTTTCCCTTTATCTAAAGAAGCTTCAATAACTGTACCTTGAGCATTTCTATTAGGATTTGCTTTTAAATCAAGCATCTCAGCTTCTAAAATAATTTTCTCTAAGATTTCAGGCACACCTGTACCTACTTTTGCAGATATATCTTGAGACTGATATTTACCTCCCCAGTCTTCAACTAACAAGTTCATTTCTGCAAGCTCACCTTTAATTTTTTCTACATCAGCTGTTGGCCTATCAATTTTATTAATTGCAAAAATAATTGGTACTCCTGCAGCTTGTGCGTGACTAATTGCCTCTTTAGTTTGCGGCATCACTCTATCATCGGCTGCTACCACTACCACTACAATATCAGTAACTTTTGCTCCCCTAGCTCTCATTGCTGTAAAGGCTTCGTGACCTGGAGTATCTAAGAATGAAATTTGTTTTCCATTTTCTAAAGTAACCTCATAAGCACCAATATGCTGTGTTATTCCTCCTGATTCTCCAGCAATTACATTAGTTTCTCTAATATAATCCATTAATGATGTTTTACCATGATCAACATGTCCCATAATTGTAATAATAGGAGCACGAGTTACTAACTGGTCTTCAGCATCAACAATTTCTTCTATTGACTCCTGCACATCAGCACCCACAAATTCTACTTTAAACCCAAAGTCTTCAACTAGCATCTGAATTGTCTCAGCATCTAACCTTTGGTTCATACTTACCATCATCCCTAAGCCCATACAAGTTGTTACAATTTCAGTAACTGCAACATCCATTAATGTAGCTAATTCGCTTGCTGTTGCAAACTCAGCAATTTTAATTACTTGATCAGAAGCAGCTCTTTGATTATCTTCTTTAGCTACAACATCTCTATGTGCTTGTCTTTTATCTCTTCTATTCTTTACAGATGATTTCTTACCTCCACCTTGTAATTTAGCTAAAGTTTCTCTTACTCTTTTTTGTGCTTCTTCCGGAGAAATTTCTACTGGAGCTTTAGCTGGTTTTCTTCCTTTTTTAAACTTCTTAGGGTCAACCTTTGTTTTAACAATTCTTTTTCTTTTTTGTTTTGGTTCAGCCTCAGGTTTTTTAAACTGAGATAAATCAATTTTTTGCCCTGTTACTTTTACACCTCTAAGCTTAGTAGCTTTTGCCTTAATAATACCTTCTTCTTTGGCAACTTCTTTCTTTGGTTCCTCAACAGGCTTCACTTCTTCTTTTGGCTTTTCCTCTACTTTTTTAGCAACCTTTTTCTTTGGCTCTAAATCAAGTTTACCTAATATTTTAGGTCCTTTTTTCTCAGGCTTTACCTCTTCTTTTGTTTTTTGCTTTGCCTTTTCCTTTGCTTTCTGTTCAGCTTCTTCTTTTGCTTTTTGTTCAGCAGCTTCTTTTGCTTCTTTTGCTTTTTGTTCAGCAGCTTCTTTTGCTTCTTTTGCTTTTTGCTCAGCAGCTTCTTCAGCTTCTTTTTGCTTAATAATCTCTTCAGCTTTTGCTAACTCTTTTTCTTTTGCTAGCAACTCAGCTGAAATTTTAGCCTTTTTTTCAGAATCAAATTCGCCTAAAAGATCCATATACACATCATGAGACACTTTTGAATTTGGCTTTAAATCTTCTATTCCTTTAGCTTCAAGAAATGCATAAATCCTGTCAATACTAACATTAAATTCCTTAACTAACTTATTTAACCTTACGCTTTTTTTATCTGACATACTAGGGCTTAATTATTTTATTAATCTTCAAATTCTGAACTTAAAATGTTCAGTACATCTTCTATTGTTTCTATTTCTAAATCTGTTCTTGAAACTAAATCAACTGCTGGGATATCCAATACACTTTTTGCTGTATCACAACCAATTGCTTTTAAAGCATCAATTACCCATCCTTCAATTTCATCTGTAAATTCGTCAATAGCAACATCATCTTCAAAACTATCCTTATCTCTATAAACATCAATATCATATCCTGATAGCTTTCCAGCTAAATTAATATTATGTCCTCCTCTACCAATTGCTAATGAAACCTGATCAGCATCCATATAAACACTAGCTCTCATTTTTTCATCATCTAAAACTACAGAAGTAATTTTTGCAGGGCTTAAAGCTCTACTTATTAATAATTGTGAATTCTCAGTAAAATTAACTACATCAATATTCTCATTCTTTAACTCGCGAACGATACCATGTATTCTTGAACCTTTCATTCCAACACAAGCCCCAACAGGATCAATCCTATCATCATAAGACTCTACCGCTACCTTAGCTCTCTCCCCTGGTACTCTTACCACATTCTTTATCGTAATAATTCCATCAAATACTTCTGGAACTTCTTGCTCAAATAAACGTTCAATAAACTCAGGAGCAATACGAGAAAGTACAATATTTGCTTTGTTATTCTTAAGGTTCACTTCCTTTATTACTGCTCTAACAGATTCCCCTTTTTTAAAGTAGTCTTTAGGTATTTGTTCTAATTTAGGCAATGACAAGTCATTTCCTTCATCATCTTGCAATAAAATCTCATTCCTCCATATTTGATATACTTCTCCATGGATAATTTCACCTATTCTTTCTTCATACCTTTTCATCAACTCATCTCTATGCTGATCAGCAATACGAGCCATTAAATGCTGACGAATAGAAAGTACTTGCCTTCTTCCAAACTCTGACTCAAAACTTACTTGCTCTGAAACCTCCTCACCAACTTCATAATCATCTTCAATCTTTAAAGCTTCTGACAATGCAATCTGAGCAATAGGGCTTTCAACTTCTCCATCTTCAACAACCTCTCTATTTCTCCAAATTTCTAAATCCCCTTTATCAACATTAATAATGACATCAAAGTTACCTTCATCATCATATTTTTTTGCTAATACCGCCTTAAAAACATCTTCCAAGATGTTCATCATAGTTTCACGATCAATATTTTTAACCTCTTTAAACTCTGAAAACGATTCAATTAGATTTTCTATTTCCATTTACTTTTATTTAAAATTTATTTTAAGTTTAGTTTCTTTTATCTCATCCTTAGGGATGCTTACCTGCTCAATAATATATTCTTTTCTACTTCCTTTTTTCTTTTTTGCTACTTCTAGCAACAAAGCAGTATCATAAGAAATAATAATTCCTGTTTTTCTTTTACCATTAGTTAATAACACACCAACTTCTTTTCCTGTATATTTTTGATACTGCTCATCAACTACAAATGGATTATCAAGCCCAGCCGAACAAACTGTTAGTTCATAATCTTCTTCCTCTCTATCAAAATGTTCTTCAACATACTTGCTAATTTCCAAGCAATGTTCTACTTGAACCCCTTCCATCCTATCAAAAAATACAGTAATAACATTGGCAGTATTTACTTTTACATCTACTAAAAAACCTTCCAGCTCCTTAATTTTTACCTCTGCTACTTTTTTTATTTCTTCTTTTGCTATCATATGCTATGTAAAAAAAGAAGAGGCTATTGCCTCTTCATCTTCCCTTTCCTATTTTCGGATGCAAACATACAATTATTTTGCAACCCATGCAATACTATCGTAAAAAAAACACCGTAATAAGTTATATTACAGTGTTTTGATTAATTATGTTGCCCGACTAGGGCTCGAACCTAGACTCTTCTGTACCAAAAACAGACGTGTTGCCAGTTACACCATCGGGCATTCTCATAAAATGGTCGGCAAAAATAACAATTAAGTAATAAGTACAAAATATTTTCTCACATTTTCGTTATTATAAAATGAATACCTAAAATAATTAATAAATTTCATACATTCGCAACCCTAACAAAAAGCATAAAATCAGCATGAATCAATTTAAAAAATTAAATAATATTATTGGATGGAGCGTATTCTTAATAGCCTCATTTGTATACCTATCTACTATTGAACAGACTGTTAGTTTCTGGGATTGCGGAGAATATATTGCAACCGCTTACAAGCTAGAAGTTGGGCACCCTCCAGGAGCTCCATTATTTCAATTGTTCGGAAGAATATTTACACTTTTTGCTACCCAAGGAACAAGTGAAGTAGCTGTAGCTATTAATATTTTATCTGCTTTATCTTCGGCTTTTACTATTCTATTTTTATTCTGGACTATTACAGCCTTTGGTAGAAAATTATTTTTTAAAGATGAAAATTATGAAACTGGACGTATTTACGCTGTATTAGGAAGTGGAATTGTTGGTGCTTTAGCTTATACTTTTTCTGATTCTTTTTGGTTCTCAGCAGTAGAAGGTGAGGTATATGCTATGTCTTCCTTTTTTACAGCACTAACTTTTTGGTGTATTATGAAGTGGGAACAAGAGGCTGACCAACCTCATGCAAGTAGATGGTTAGTATTTATTGCTTATTTAATTGGACTATCTGTTGGGGTTCACTTACTAAGTTTACTTACTATTCCTGCAATGGGAATGATTTATTATTACAAAAAATATGACTATACAAAAATAGGTGCAATAAAAGCATTTATTGCCTCTATGATTATTTTAGGAGTTGTACAAGGTGTTATTATACCTGGAGCTGTAAGTTTAATTTCAACTTTTGAGCTATTCTTTGTAAATACGGTAGGGCTACCTTTTAATGCTGGAACAATTATTTATTTCCTTACAATTATTGCTGCTATTTCATTTGGACTATCCTACACTAAAAAGCATAATAAGGCTGTATGGAACACTGCTATATTAGGAGTAATGATGCTACTTATTGGATATTCTTCATTTGCAATACTAGTTGTAAGATCTAATGCAAACCCTCCTATTGACGAGAACAATCCTGAGGATGCAGTAGGACTTCTTTCTTATCTAAAAAGAGAACAATACGGAAGCTGGCCTATTGTTCATGGACAATATTTTAATGCAAAACTAGACAGCAAGAAACCTTTCTTAGACGGAAATCCTGTTTATGCTAAAGATGAAAAGAAAGGAAAATATATAATTATTGATAAAAGGAAAAACTCTATTCCTAACTATAGTAAAAAAGGCAAAACTATTTTTCCTAGGATGTGGAGTAGTACACAAAAAAGGCATCCGCAAGGATATAAAATTTGGGCAGGACTTAAAAACACAGACAAAACACCAACCTTTGGACAAAACTTAAGCTATTTCTTCAAATATCAAATTGGCTGGTCCTACATTCGTTATTTTATGTGGAACTTTGCAGGAAGGCAGAATGACAATATGAATATGGATGGAAATGCTTTAAATGGAAATTGGGAAAGCGGTATTTCATTTATTGACAATGCTCGTTTAGGAACTCCAAATACTTCCGAAGTAGATGTCCCTGATTATTTAGGAAAAAACAAAGGGAAAAATCATTATTACTTCCTCCCTTTACTACTTGGGTTAATTGGAATGCTATTCCACTTCAAACAAAACAATCAGGATGCTTTAGTTGTGCTACTATTCTTCCTTTTCACTGGAGTATTAATTATTATCTACCTTAATGTAGTTCCTTTTCAACCAAGAGAACGTGATTATGCTTATGTAGGATCGTTTTATGCATTTGCAATTTGGATTGGACTAGGGGTTCTTGGAATTTATGATTTCTTAAGTAAAAAAATGGGATCAACAGCAAGCGCAGGTATCGCAACTGTAATTGCACTATTAATGGCTCCTGCACTTATGGCTTCTGAGAACTGGGATGACCATGATAGAAGTGGGCGTTTTACTGCCCTAGAGGTTGCAAAAAACTATTTAAATTCCTGTGATAAAAATGCTATACTTTTCACCAATGGAGATAATGACACTTTCCCTTTATGGTATGCCCAAGAGGTTGAAGGTATCAGAACAGACATTAAAGTAGTAAACCTTTCTTTATTTAATACAGGTTGGTATATTGACCAAATGAAAAGAGCATCTTATGATGCTCCTCCAATCCCTTCATCACTTGAACATAATGATTACCGTACAGGAACAAGAGATTACATTGCCATAAATGAAAGGTTTAAAGATTATGTTGATGTACAAGATATTGTAAAATTTATTAATAGCAATAGTCCTAAAGCAAAAGCAAATACTTCAAGAGGATTAACTAACTACTGCCCAACTAAAAAATTAAAACTTAAAGTTGATAAAGAAAAAGTAAAATCTTTTGTCCCTCTAGAACATCATGATAAAATTGTTGATGAAGTAAAATGGAAATTAACTGGAAATGGATTCTATAAGAACAAACTAATGGTATTAGATATCCTTGCTAACTTTAACTGGGACCGCCCTATTTATTTTGCTTCTACAGTAGGTAAAGATAACTTTATGGGATTAGAAAAATATTTCCAATTAGAAGGATTAACTTACCGATTTGTTCCTTACATTGCTAAATCAACTGACGGACAAACAGGAGTAGTACAATCTGAAAAAATGTATGAAAAATTAGTTAATGAATTTGAATGGGGAGGATTTAATAACCCTGACCTCTACTTTGATGAAACTAATACTAGAATGGTAATGAACTTCAGAAGTAGTTATGCTCGTTTAGCTCAAGCCTTAATGAGTAAAGGAGAAAATGCAAAAGCAATTAAAACACTAGACAAATGTGTTGCTGAGTTCCCAAGAGAGGTTGTTACTTTCAGTTATTTCTTCATACCTATTATTGACACTTATTTTAAACTAGGTGAAAAAGAAAAAGCAAAACAATTACTTGCTATAATGATTGATGACCACTTAACTGAATTAAAATACCTAAGAGCATTTGATAGAGGAAGTGGAGTTAAACGAAACCTTGAGATCTGCGGACAAATATTAGGTAACTTATCCCGATTAGTTCAAGTATACCAATTAGAAGATGTAAGCGCTACTTATAGTGAAGAAGAAGGAGTATACTGGAAAACGATAAATAATAACAAAAAGGAAATTGATTTTACTACTTATATAATCAATACCTATATGGATGAACTTATTGCATTACAGTAAATAAGTGCTTGTAAGAACACCTCAAATGCTACATTGTATCTTTCCTTCATTGGTTTGGAGGAAAGATACAAACAAAAAGGAGATATGGCTCACCTTTGATGATGGGCCAACCCCAGAAATTACACCTTGGATATTAAAGATTCTTAAAAAAGAAAATATTCACGCTACTTTCTTTTTAGTTGGTGAACAAATTGAAGCTTTCCCTGATTTAGTTAAATCAATTATAAATGATGGTCATATAATTGCCAACCACTCATATACACATAAAAATGGCTGGCTTACCTCAAAGGATGATTACTTAGCAGATATTGAAAGATGCCAGGAGTTAATCCCTAAAAATAATTTGTTTCGTCCACCTTATGGAAAAATCACCTTAGCGCAAATAGCAGCTCTAAAAGAAACTTATAAGCTTATTTTATGGGATGTTTTAAGCTGGGATTTCAAACAGAATATAACCCCTAATAGAGTACGAAATAACATTCTTTCCAATAGTAAGAATGGCTCTATTATTGTACTACATAATAACAAGAAGAGTTTTAAAAACCTTAAACCTATACTTGCTGAAACAATTCAGGAATTAAAAAAAGAAGGCTACTCCTTTTCTACTACTTGGTAGCAATACAAAAGTGATCAAGACCTAAATCGTTAGCAGCACCTATACTATAGTCTGTATATACCACTGTATTTACTATTCCCTTATTATCTCCTTGCAATTTTCTACGATTAAATCTATTTAAAATATCATAAGGTATTTGCAGCATCCATCTTGGCAACCAGTACTGCATATTCAGGATGTCAAAACGTGTAATCTTTCTTACTGACTCTTTATTCTTATTGTAATAATCCATTACCTTATCATTCCCAAATACACCTTTTAATTCAAAGTTAGTAAATGATGTTTTAAGCACTGCTTCCATCTGAGCAGGAGTATATTCTCTAATATGCCAAGGGTTTCTTGTTAATGACATCAATATATTTGGAGTCGTTAATATCATTTTACCTCCAGGCTTTAAAACTCTATAAATTTCAGCTAAAAATTTTTTATCATCTTGAATGTGTTCAATTACTTGAAAAGTAACAACAAAATCAACACTATTATCTTCAATACCTTTTAATGGCGGAACCTCTGTCTGAATAAAAGTAATATCATTATCTGCTTTTAACTCATCACTTATTGCTGTATTATATTTATCTACAGCAATATACTTCTCTACCTTTGGAGCTAATTCCATAATACCATATCCCTCTCCACTACCAACTTCAAGTACAGTTCCGCTAACAAGCTTTGCTGCCTCTTTATAAGCAATTAAGTGCCTCTGATATACTACATTTTCTGATGGATCAAGGTGTGAACTTCTTTCTGCTGTTTGTAATGTTCCCATTTTATTAAATTTTGAAGTTGGCAAATATAATAAACTAATCTGCAAGTTCTACAAGAACAGGGCAATGGTCCGAATGCTTTGCTGCTGCTAAAATTTGAGAACGTTTTAATTTTGGCAATAATGACGCTGTTATCATATTATAATCAATACGCCAACCTAAGTTTTTTGCTCTTGCATTTGCTCTATAACTCCACCAACTGTAATTATGAGGGTCTTTATTTAAATGCCTAAAAGAATCAATAAATCCACTAGCAATAAACTGACTTACCCACTCTCTTTCTTCTGGTAAAAAACCTGATGAATTTTTATTTACCTTAGGGTTATGTATATCTATTGCTGTATGGCAAATATTATAATCTCCAGAAATAACTAAATTAGGAATTGTCTTTTTTAGCTCAGCAATATAATCGTAAAACAAAGACAAAAATTCCATTTTAAAAGCCTGCCTTGCAGGATTACTTCCTGAAGGAAAATAAACACTCATCACAGAATAATCATCAAAATCAGCACGAATTACCCTCCCCTCAAAATCAATTTTTTCAATACCACAACCATACTCAATATGTGTTGGTTTTATTTTTGACAAGATTGCTACTCCACTATACCCAGGCTTTTCTGCTGAATTTATAAAACATTCATAACCCAATTTATTAAATGCTTCCTCATCAAACTGCTCAGGCTTTGCTTTAATTTCTTGCAAACAAACAATATCGGCATTTGCAGCTAACAACCATTGATCTAAATCTTTTTTTAATGCTGCGCGAATTCCATTTATATTATAGGTAATTATTTTTGCCATCTATCTTAGTTTTAAAGTAGTTTGTGCTGCAATTCTATCTTCAATAATCAAGTTTACTGTATATGCACCTGAGGTTAGAGGTTGAGTACGTTCCCACTCAAAACAATAATCCATTTCAATATTTTCATACTTAAAATTTGATGCTCCAGTATATTGCACTAATGAATCCCCAACTAAAGTTTCCTGTTCTTCATTTGCTTCAATTATTACACCACTAGCATCAATTAACTGAAAGAATACTGCTTTTTGCTCTGCCTCAGCAATTTGATTTGCTCCTAATACAAAACACAACCTAACTTTCTGTACTTTTTTAGCATATCGTGTTGCAACTTCTTTTCCTGTCCCCCTAAATCTTAGGGTCTCTAGCCCAATATCTAAAATTTCTAGCACCGAACCTTTATTCACCTTTGCTGCTAATTGCTTATTCTTCTTATTCAGTTTGTAATTTCTCCAATTAATATCTTTATTTACTTTCACTACACTATCTTTTTCAATAGTAAGGTGCTGATTTACTACAAGTAAAGAATCAATATTTGCAATATATTTTTTTGATATTTCTTGAAGTGCCTTTATTTTTCGCTTAGCTTCTTTAAGGTCACTTTTTGTACGAATAAGATTTCTGATTTCTGCTATTTGCTGTTGAATTAAAGAATCTTTTTCATGAAGCTGCCCATTCAAATCCCCATATTCATCGAGCAGTCCGTCATGTTCATCAATTAAATCATCCAAGTCATCACGCAACATATTCTTCTCCTCAATAAATTGCATATTCATTCGCATCTCTTGCTCCATCTTATCTTGTTGAAAAAATAATGAAGCAATAAGCACTAATATTATACCCAAGAAAAGAATGATTATCTTCCTACCTCCTGGGTCAGCCCAGAATTCTTTTAACCTATTTAGCATCTTCTGTTTTATCTTCTTGTTTTACCTCTGGCTTTGCTTTCTCATCTACATAATTTAATTTTAACTCTGAAAGCATACCGTCTAAAACCTTTAACATCTCCTCCGAAACATTGCCTTTAGTTTTTTCCTTTAGCATTTCCATAATATCAATAGTTTGGCTTGCATACTCCAAATTCCTGTTTAACTGCCCAGTAGGATCTGCAATTTTACCTAAACCTTGCATTGCTGAGGTATGAAACATATAAATTAACTGCATAAATAATTGATCGTTCTTTTCCATATTTTCTTATTTAAATACTTTTTGTAATAATTCTGACACCCTTGCTGCTGGGTTATTTCTTATCTCTTTTTCTTCAAGAGCAATAAGTGTAAAAAGTCCCTTAATTGTTTTCTTAGTTACATAATCGTGTAAATCAGGGTTTACTTCCTTTGTAAAAGGAATTGCATTATAGCTTTTTGCTAAAGGATTCCAATATTTTGTAAGCTCAACTTGAGCTATAGCCTTAGTAACAATTGGTTTAATTTTAAGGTATAGCTTAGCATTAGTTTTTTTATCCAGATATACTGTTGCTGCATTATCATTTCCTTTAAGTATACCAAGTGCATCTTCTATAGTCATTGCTAATATTGCATCAGAAAAAATAGAAAACACTTCCTTTGCTGCTAATTCTGCTGCACTATTTAAAGTTTTCTCAAAAGAAGCAACTTGTTGTTTCATTCCTGCTTTTTCCAAAGTAGTTTTCATCTTAGTTGCCTGCTCAGGAAAAGGAATGCGTATCAATTTATCTCCATAAAACCCATTAGCTACTCCAGCTTTATTTACTGATTTTTCTGCTCCTACCACTAAAGCTTCCTTTAGTCCTTTTCCAACTTCATCAGCACTTAATGCCGACGGCTTTAAGAGTTCCTTAGCTTGTACACTTGCTGACTTAAGCAAGTCTATCTGTGCTTGTAAAGAGAAAGTAGTACAAGCAATTAAAACAGAAAAAATAAATTTCATATCAATTATAATTTAAGGCTAAAATAAGGATTACCTCTAAATTAAACGCACAAAGCCCAATTTTCATTTACATTTGTCTTTATTTTTTAATTATGATACTAATTGCAGATAGCGGATCAACAAAATGTAGCTGGGCAGCATGCTCAAATACTGGAGAGCTTATTAGTTTGCACACTACTATTGGCTTTAATCCAAAGTACTCGTCATATACAGATATAACCCAAGCATTAAACAACAGCACATTAGCAACGCTAAAAAATACAGTAACACAAATCTATTTTTATGGTGCTGGCTGCTCATCAGAGAAAAGAAATAGCATATTAGAAAAACCTTTTGCCGATTTCTTTAGTAATGCCAAAATAAATATCAGACATGACTTAGAAGCAGCAGTAAAAGCAAGCTACACAGGAGAGCCAATTATTTGCTCCATACTTGGAACAGGGTCAAACTCCTGTTTGTATGATGGGGATACTATTTTTGAAAACGCTCCATCTTTAGGGTTTATATTAGGAGATGAAGGAAGTGGAAACTATTTTGGAAAGCAATTAATTAATAGTTATGTAAACAATACACTACCAAAGCATATCACCACAGCCTTTGAACTTTGGACTACCGAAAGGAAAGATGATATTATTGAAAACATTTACAACCTGCAAAGACCAAACCTATATTTAGCTTCTTTTTTTAGGTTTATGCATGAACATAAATCTGAACCTTTCTTCAATACTGTTTTTAATGATGGGATACAACACTTCTTTGATTTACATATTAAGTGTTTTACTGATTATAAGAAATACCCTCTAACATTTGTTGGTTCAGTTGCTTATTACCTCTCCGATTACATCTATGCTATTGCAAAAAAAGAAGGACTTATTGTACATGAAATTATTCAATCTCCTATTGACAACTTGATAAAGGAGCACTTTAAAAAGAAATAAACAAGTTCTTTTCTCGTTAAATTGCAAAACAATATTACCATGAATAAAATATTACTCCTGCTTTGTTTGCCTTTATTTGCTTCTTCTCAGAATATTGAAACTGAAAAACTTAAACTTTTTCTAGATTGTAATTGGAGCTGTGACCAAGATTTTATTAAAAAAGAAATTCCTCAAATTGATTTTTACCGAGATTCAAAATCGGCAAACCTGCATGTAATCATAAAATCTGAAAGCAGCAGTAATGGTGGGGAAATTGTAAACTTCAGATTTATCGGAGTAGATATTTTTGAAGGAGTTAATAATACTCTTTCCTTAAGTATTAACCCAAATACTTCTAGTGATGATAAAAGAAGACAGTATGTTGATATTCTAAAAAAAGGAATCTATGCCTACATGATTAAGACTGAAAACAATAAACACCTAAAACTTACTTATTCCAAGAGCACTGCTGTAGAACAAAAATCTGATTCTATTGACAAGTGGAATAACTGGGTTTTTAAGATTGGGGCAAGTGGTTGGGCTAATGGAGAAGAAGGCTATCTATATTCAAGCTATAACCTCAATTTATCAGGCAATAGAATTACTGAAGCTTCAAAATTTACTTCTTATTTAAATTATAATAGTAACACTTCTACTTTTGACTATGATGACTTTTACCTGAAGACAAAAAAGGAAAGTACTTATGCAGGAATCACTTATGTAAAAAGTAAAAGCAAGCATGCTTCTTATGGAATCAAATCAAATTACCGCCAATCATCATCAATAAACTTAAAGGCTAAATACTCTTTATCCCCATGTATTGAGTATAACCTATACCCATACTCTGAATCATCAGAACATCGCTTTAGTGTACTTTATGGAGTTACTGCAAATTACAGCAAATATCTTGACTCTACTATTTACTTAAAAACTAAAGAGGCTTATCCTTCTCATTTAGTGGAAGTAAACTACTCTAACTCTCAAACTTGGGGAAGTTTTGATCTTTCTATTGATGGTTTTCAAATACTTGATAAGGAAGACATGAAAAAGTATAATATTAGAATAAGCACTGATATTGACTGGAAAATTGCAAAAGGATTATCTTTGAACTTATGGAGTTATATTAACTTTGATAGAGCCCAAATACATTTACCTATAGAGGGGGCTACTTATGAAGATATTATCTTAAGACAAAAAGAACTAGCTTCTAATTATAACTTCTATGTTAACTTCGGAGTAAACTACACCTTTGGTTCTATGAGAAATAACATTGTAAATTCAAGGTTTTAGAATAGAAAAAACTCATCGTTTTTCCTTTCTTTTATATCTCTTTATATTTAGATTTTCCTGATAATGAAACTGATTCTAATCTTAATCTTATTGGTTTTTCAAGCTCAATTTTCAATACTAATTTTATACTGTTTATGGTACTTACTATTTCTGAATCACCCCAAAGCTGTTCATCTACAACCATGGTTATAATATACCCTTCCTTAATTAATTGTATTCTGGCAATATTCCCATAATCAGCTCCAAAAAAATCATTCATTTTAAATTGCTTTACGACCTTATTTGCATCCTCAATTGGAATTAAATTAGAATTATAATACAACTCATTCCCATCTATATTAACTACCTCTCCTTTATAAAAAGGCTGTTGAATTGCAAACCCTAATACTGTCCCAAGAGTTAATACCAATCCTAACACTGCTATTCCAACTACAGTCCAACCGGATTCCTTCTCGGCACCAGCCTCAAATGCTTCATTGACATCTTTAGCCATAAAATTTCTAAAAAACACATACACAATCATTCCATATAATGCCGTAAATACAAAACTTGGAACTTTATCTATTATATCCTCTGGAACTTGAAATATTCCGTAGAGGAATGCAACTGTAAATATTAAAGTTGTGATAAGAGTAATGTATGCTTGCCTTCTTTTACCAAGTCTACGATAATTTTTGTACATCAGAAATCCTGGTGGAATTGGTCCAGCAAGGAATGCTGAAATGTACATATGTTTTTCAGTAAATAGTTTTCTCTCCATTTGTAATTATATTAGTTAATGATTAGGCTTTATATCGTACTGAAATAGATTCCTGTAATTTTCAACAAACTATTTTAAAATTAGCACTAATTAACGGTTATATGCAATGTTACAAAAAAGCATTTAACCTAGCTAAAAAATTATTAAAGATGTTTAAACTTAAAGATATAGCATAAACCTTATATGAAATCTATACCCCCGTATAGATGAGGTTTTTGTGGGAAGAGATGGTCAAATATCAAACTTTTTAATGTTAGATTCTAATGCCATTATTCAGCATTTTAAATTTCTTAGTTTAAGTATTTAATTTTGGCAACGGTTAATATAAGAAACGTAAGTGATTTCGAAGCGCTTACCTGTCAGGTTGCACTGAGCCACTTATGTTCTTTATACATTGTACATTACTTACTTTATATTTCTCAATAGTGCTTAATAGTTCGTTTTCAATCTTTTAGCCAGTTTCTAAATTCGTTATATTACCCAAAATTACTATATTTGACATGTATTTGTATGTTAGAAAGTATATGAACTAAAACATACAAAAAGCCCAGTAAATAAGGGTAGTACAATATAGTAAAAAAACGAAAAACAATTTGTATGGGAGCAAAAGTTACTACATCAATAGTTTTATATAAAGGACAAACGAAGAAGAATGGTAAGCATCCTGCTAAACTAAGGGTTACATTCAACCGAAAACAAATGTATTACAGCATTGATAATAAAGAACGTGTTTATGAATTTACACCCGAAGAATTCAATAAAGTTATTGCTCCAAAACCAAGAGGCGTTTTTAAGGACATCAAATTGGAGTTTTCATTAATTGAAGATAAAGCCAATAAGATAATTGGCTCTATGGAAACATTTTCATTTAGGCAATTTAAAACAAAATTTGGTATTGCTGGAGGTGACCTTACAAATATCCTATTCTATTTTGAAAGACGTATCAAAGAGTTTGGTGATAATGACCAATGGTGTAGTTGGGCACAATTCACAACAGCAATGAGAACCATGAAAAAATATTTTGGTAGCAATCAAGTTGACTTTAGAGAATTAACTGTACACGAATTAGAAAAGTTTGAGCAATGGATGACTGCCCAAGACCTTTCCATGTCATCAATTAAAACTTATATGGCTTCGACTAGAACAATATTCAAGATTGCCCAACGTGAGGGAGCTATCTCAAAAGATATTTACCCATTTGGTGAAGGTGGTTACAAGCTTCCCTCAAGTCAAAATATAAAGAGAGCTTTAAAAATGAATGAAATCGAAAAGATATACAACTACGAATGTGAGGAGTTTTCATATCGTGACGAGGCTAAAGATTTGTGGTTATTCAGTTACCTTCTTAATGGGGCGAATATGAACGATATTATAAGATTAAAATATAAGAATGTTGATGATGAGTTCATTACTTTTATTCGAAGAAAAACGAGAAAGACTACTAAATCATCCAAACCAATAAGTGTTGCTTATACTGATGATTTAAAAAGGCTAATTGACAAATGGGGAAATAAAGACCGCTCTCCAGAAAACTATATTTTTCGTTTCATCAATGAAGATATGACCGAAAAGCAGATAAGACGAGGTTTAGACAGGCTTATAAAAAGAACAAATGACCACATGAAAAAAATTGCGACTGAAGTAGGTATTGACAAAACTGTGACTACTTATACTGCAAGGCATAGTTTCTCGACTGTACTAAAACGTTCAGGAGTTTCAACTGAATACATCGGGGAAAGTTTAGGACATAATAGCCTAAGAACAACTGAGCTATACCTTGATAGTTTTGAGGATGAAACAAAAAAAGAAGTGGCGAAACATTTAACTGCATTTTCAAAGGGGGAATAATTATTTGTATTTCGAGAGGGGTATTTTATTCCTTTACAAATTCTATCTTACCAATCCGCTTTAACCAACCTTCTAAAAAAAGGTGATTTTTACCTTTTTTAGCAATCTTATGGTAATAGCGGATTCTTGCTTTTTTAATCTCCCAAAACAAATCTTTGGGTTCGTGAATGTTGATAGCCGTTAGTGTATTAAAGCCTATAATACCATCCATCTTCAAATCTTCATCAAAGAATTGGTTAAGTACACGCTGAACACCTCTGGCTCCCCAATGACCACTATTGACACACCAATCAAAGATAATTTCTTGTAATGAGCCATCAAGGACACCATCTATTCTGAACTTCTCGTAGAAAGTCTTTTTATAAAAATCCTTAACGAGCTGTGTCAGTTCCGGAACGTCTATTTTGAAGTTCCATTTGATTTTGCCGTAGGTTTCTTTGTAGGCATCAATATATTTCCAGCCTTCCCAATCGGGATGTAAGTTTCGGGCAACACCCATGTAGGTTTCCCCACCACGGTCGCCCTCTACGTTGGCATAGTAGCCTTCGTGTTTGATTACTCCATCAAACAATTCATCAAATGTTTTCATTTTTACGTCTGTTTTTAAGTTTTATATTATTTACTGCCGATACTGAGCCACCAAAAAGGAAGTCTATTATCGTGCTTAATTTGGTGGAGATTCCACCGTTGATACTGCTTATAAAAGCGATTTGCCAATCCTGTAATTCGATGGTTTGAAAAACAAAGTAGTTGAGCATCACGAAAGTCAAGCCACACCATGCAACAAGAAAGAAGATTGCAAACATCTTTTGTAGCCAGCTATCGTTAGAATACATGGTTCGTGCTGAATCTCGGTCTGCTACTGCCATCTTAAATAGCTCCATTTTTCCCTGAAGCTTTTCTTCTTTCGTGGTAAAAATTTCATCAATGAGCTTTGTTCCCTCTCTTAGGGTTTCCGCAGCTCCTGCGTTAATTATCTTTCCAAATAACTTTCTCATCGTTCTACAAATTTTAATATGGTATCGAGCTTCTCGTTAAGCTGCTTTATTGTTTGATGGAACAGCTCTTTACTGACATATATTTCCTTAGAACTATCCCTTAAATCCGATACTCGTTTATGAAGTATGGTAAACTTGGTTTCAGCTCCTTCAAGTTCTTTTGTGAGGTGCAGAATATCTTTTTCAAGTAAATCGGTTTTAGCTTCAACGCTTTCTTTTGTGGCATTTCTTGAAATGGCATTGCGAATAACGAAAGAGACTACGCCTACAATAAGTGAGCTGAACCCAGCAATGACTACCCAATAGAATTTAATTGTCATTTCTTCCATACTTAAAATATATTAATGGTTTCCTGACTACCCTCCGGAAAGCGATTCTTCTCCATTGTTGCACTCTTATTTTCGATGTGCATAATGGCATCGACTAAATGCTCGTATTTCGTTCCACCTTTCGATGTGCCGTCACGATTTGCCTGATTAATAATTACAAATGAGGTTCGTGGAAACTGCTTTTTTAACTCTACCAATTCCTCATGAGATACTTCTGTTGTTTGGGTGCTGTCGATAAAAACCACATCATAATCCTTGAACAGTTTGGGGGTGTAGTCCTCTATAATTCCTATTGGGCTATTGATACCCAATCTCACAACTTTCTCCTGCATCGTACCTTTTGCACCCTCTTCATTAGCAACGTAAAGCACTTTATGTCCATGTTGCTTTACTAATTCATCAGCAAACATTAAAGCAACCGTACTCTTGCCATGAAAACGTGAACCATAAATCATTATATAGAATGGTACATACAGTTTGCCTAACAACTTACCGAACTTACCCCTAATAGAGATGGTCTTAAAATTCATCTTGGCAAGGTCATTTGCCAATACAACCTGGTTGGATGCTATAGCTGTTGTTCTTGTGGTGCTTCGGGTTATTGCCCTGCTATTTGAGCCACTACCTTTGGGCATAATATTGGTAGTGGCATTTACTTTCCCAATCCTGCAATACCTTGTAAACCTTTAAGCTGAACATTAGTGACAAGTAATTTATCGCTCTCCAGATAATCGTTTAGATGCTTTTGAACATTCTTTACCTGGTCGTATTCTTTTTCAGATTTCTTGACCTTGCCATTTTTCAATGAATTGGTAACTGTTGTTAATAGTCGTTGGGCTTTTGCTTTCGTGATGTTACCATACAGATTAATGAAACGTTTTATCAGAGCAACTGCCGGAGTTACGCCATAATCATCAACTATATTTTTCAACTTGTTGTATAATGCATTAGGTATTTCAAACTTGCAAGTCCCATCCATTGCCTTGTATGTTTTAATGAGGTCGTTGCCTATACTCTTAATCTCAGCTGCATATTTGCTTGATTTACGAATAGTCTTTTCTGTAGCTGCCTTTTGAATAACCTTATACAATAGTGATATCTGACGTTCGCTTACCCTCTTATTGTGAAAATTGAGGTAACGCCTGATAATTTTTATTTCTAAGGGCATTAAGTCAACTTCGATAGGCTTGCGTTGTGCCTGTTTAGGTGCTGCTGTTTTCTTTGTTGAAGCTTTCTTGGGTGCAGCCTTTTTCGTCACATTTTTTGACGATTTTTGTGACGAAGCAGAAGCCTTCTTCGTTGGTGCTTTCTTGCGTGTAGAACTTTTCTTTTCTGAACCCTTTAAATACGGCTCAACAATCTTAAAGTGGTTGTCAAGCATTTCTTTGATGTCCTTATCCTCATTGTAGAAATCGGCAAATGAATCAAACTCTTTATGTGCTTCCTGTGCTGCTTCCGGCAACTTCTTGAAATCAATATTTTTGGTGACTTCTTTGTAGTTTTTAACTGTAAGTTTCATATCACGATATTTTTAATTGTTGTTGTTTAATTCTTATGGCTTTAGCCCTTATTTTGGCAAGCTTTAACTTGCGCTGCTTGCCAACTATCACGCCTTTGTTCACACTACCTTTCTCGGTAAGGTCGATGTACTCATCGGCTCGTTGGTTGGTAAATGGCTCGAATGACTTAATGGATAAATGTTTCTTTACCGCATAAATCAGATTGTCAAAGCACTTATTGATGTAGATGCGTTCCTGGCCCTGTGGATAAACAGGATGAGTAAACATACCCCCTGAAACCAAGTAGTTATTTACCCGGTCTTTTTCCTTTAGCTTGTCATACACATAGCATTCAAAGCTTCTGGCAAACAGCTCGGCAACGTCCTTCCAATAAGCACCTTGAAGTTTAGAGTAGTGATATAGGTAGCTGTCAGTTCTACGTTTCTTAGTCTCATCAAAATCATTGTAGCTAACCGCTTTATCTTCTAAAGCGTAATACCCAAAGCGAAGCATTACAATTAATTGAGCAATGCCCTGGTGCATTATGGTGTCAGGAACAGCCTTCTTAATAGCTGTTTTTAAAATATCCTTGAACCAATCTTGCGTTGGTGAAGACTTACCACCGATAAAGTATTTCTTTTTATAGCCTAAACTTTCAATAATGGTGTTTAGATAGCTTTCAGAACGAAGTGGTTTTGTTGATAATTCTAAACCATTTAAATAGTGGTCAAAGAAGTGTCCCCACTCATGAGCTACTGAACCATCACCGTTTCGTTTGGTCAGGTTGATGAGCTGACGTGTTGGATAATAGGTTGCCATAGCTTTACCACCACGACCGAATGCACCAAAAGCAATAGCCAGGGCTTCATTTATGGATAGGTTGATATCAAGTACTTCGCATAAATCAACAATGGCAGCGACAAAGTGGCGAATGTGTTCCCTGGCTTCATCATCCTTTACGTAATTTCCTAATGTGAGTGATTTAAAATGCAGCTTTTTGATAACCGTATTTTCATCCGCTTCTTCAATCAATAAACCACCTGTGCGTTTGATGTATGATAGTGGTACAGCTTCTATTTTGGGTTTGGTGCTACTTTTTGCCTTGCTTGTTTTTTTAGGCTCAGACCAACTCCAATCAGGCTTAAATTCTTTGTATGGGAATCGTTCTTTATGCTCGTTGTATTCTCTCTTGGCATCATTAATAAATCGTGTACAAACCTGAACAACATACTTAACGTAGTCCTCTTCGTTTCTAATACTGTTCAACATTCCGCCACTAAATGTAAGGTCGTTTTGTTTGTGGCGTTTCATATCCGCTTTAGTAATAATTCGATAAGCAGAATCAATACAGTCATTTTGACGTTTGATTTTTATTTCCATCAAGTGTTTCAACTTCGCTGCATGGGGTTCTGCTTGCTCTTTAGTGATACCTGAATATTGATGTGCTTTAAGAAAAGTCTCTTTAACAGCTTTGGTAGTACGATACCCCTTTATGGTAAAAACGATATTGCGAAGTGGCTTACCGAATACTAAACCAAAATCGGTATTGGGAATAATTTCTCCACCATTGGCAACCCTTTCCAATTCTTTTAAGTCATCAATGGAAATAGCATTACTCAAAATACTACCAAAAGCTTCTGCCATCCGCACATATTGCTCTCTAGCTTCTTTGGTAGCTTTATATGGCTTTTGCGGAAATGCTGCCCTCACTTTCGTTTTTAGAAAAGCACAACCTGAATCTGTACCGTTTTCCTTTTCAGCCTGTGGGTCAACCTTTGGAAATACTTTATCCTTTTTTATAAGCTCAATGGCTGTGGCTTCATCCTGTTCAATGCTGTTCAAATCACTACTACTGATAAGCTTATCATACATGGCTTGTTCTTTTCGTGAGCCATGTACACGCTTCCCGGCATCCTTAAATGCCTTATTTTTCTGCTTATCCTGTAGGGCTTTTTTTACCTCCTGGTCAATATCTCCAAGGTTATCATTGGGTATTGCTAAGTTGGCACAGTAGTTTTCATATAATGACCAATTATCACTGACTATAAAGAAACCATCATTGATATTTGGCTTGTAACCATGCTTTGTTTTGTAGCCATTTCTCCCTTCAATGAATCCTTGTTTGGGTAAAATCCAAACAAAGTCACCACTCTTGGGGTTATAGCGTTTACGGACAATGTTCGTTTCCTTCTCAAAACCCTTATAGATGGGCAAAGCATTGATATTAACACCCTCCTTAAAACCATTGGCTATAATGGAAGCCTTTGATTTTCCTTTGGTACGAATATCCTTGTGAATGGCCTTGTACTTTTTATAGAATTGCTTCTCGGTCATAGTATGGTCTTGATTTTAGGATGAGTACCAAGCCCGGCTACTGCTCGAAGCTGTTTCTGCTTTATAAGAATTGCCTTTGCTCGAAGCTTTACTAGCTTCAATTGCTTTCCATTGTCAAGCTTTATCTTTTTGCCCTTGGGTGCATTTTGCTTTTGTTTGGCCAGTCGTTTGGGGAACTCCTTTTTGTCTTGCTCAAACATCTGCATTGCCTCATTGGTAAGGCTGTCAGTTGCGTTGCTTCGTTTTGTTCCTTTATCCAAATATTCATCGTAATAATGGCGTGGAATTTTAACCGATAAGCTGAACCGTTCCCCAAGTAGGTTAATCAACTTTGGCATTTTACTTTCTTCTACCGAAGCTTTCATATTGCCCGATACCATTTCAAAACCATCGCGATTATTGACTAAAAGCTTTACGACTTCTTTGTCGGTGTATATCGGGATGTGGCTTTTAGTTTTGGGCATGATGACCTTGAAAGTATCATCATAATGCCTGGCTATTGTAATTCTGTTTTCGGTGGCAATGGTTGAGCCATTACGTAGGCTCATAATGTGTTTTTGAAGCTTTGCTATCGGAGCTACTACATAGTTATCAGCCTTATTATCGTTGTTGTCTGGCGACCATGCCTCTGACATTAGAATCCCTTTTTGAACACCTCTACCTTTGGTAGTAAAGCTTACCAGCTTGCCTGAAAAGTCCGCAGCACCTTGTAGTATGTTTCCTGTAACGATGTAGCGATTTTGTCTATCGGCTGTAAAGGCTTTAATGGCTTCATCCCATCTGTCAATTAGTATTTCTTTTTGGCTTGATGTGAGCTGCATACTACGGCTCATAATTCGCTCAACTTCTTTGGCTGTATCTCCCGATGCAGCAAGAACGATATATTTACGGCTGTCTGAAATGGCAAAACGCAACTTTACCGATGATGGAGCATAAGGATTCTTGTGTTTGGGGTTAATATCAAAACCTAAAAAGATGCAATAGGAATTATCGCTGCTATCGGTTTCAAAACTTACCGCTGGATAGAAATAGCCATGCCCAACTCTAAAGTATTTGAAAAAGTTGTTCAAGTAGCGTTTACGGTTTTCGCTTTGTGTTTTTATTCGAGTGGTATCAAGCCCTTTTGCTTTAATGATTTCATCTTCACGCTCGGTGATATATTCCATTCGTTTGTGCTTTTCAAACACAGGAATCTTCTGATAACCTTTCTCATCGGTAATACCATCTAACAAGTCTTTATACTTGGTTTCTAAATCCTTTAAATCACCAGTTAGCTTGTTTTGCACATACTTTTCGTGAGCTGAAACGATTTCTTCAGAAATGCTGTCAGGGTGTTTTCCATTTAGATATTTCTTAATCAGCTTTTCTAGTTCAGGCTTGCCATAAGGCTTTTTGAGTACATTACATTCACACTTTTCAAGCAAAGTATCATTACCAAAAACCGAACGTCCACCTTTCCCGGCAATCACTACGTTCTTATCAACGGATTCTGCTTTGAGGTTCAATATCTCCACTTCAAGGTCGTACTCATCGGCTTGCTTGAGGTATTCAATGTAGTCGTTGTATCGCTCAATAATTTCGCTGTAAAACTTCTCCTGTTCCTTGACTGAAAGAACAGCTACACGACCAGTAACCTTTGACGCATCGCCTTCGGTTGGTGTCCCATCGCTGTCCTTACCTTCAAATTTAAGAGGGTTATCTAAAGCTTTGTTTAGCTCTTCATTTTCCAACATGTATTGGCGTACCACTTTGTCACCGTACTTATTCAAGAAGTCGTCAGATTCCAATTGTGACTTACTGCTCTTTTGATTGGAAGTGGTATTTGCATCCAATGATTTCAGCTTCTTTTTGAGCATCATCATAAACCGTTTTTGTGCCGGGATAGCTGAAATAATGTAATCGTAAATCGGTTTCATTATCTGACCTGTTCGATTGATGCGACCACGCTTTTGAATCTCTGTATTGATATTCAGTTCTGGTTGGAGTATCACCATCACACGCTGCTTAACTTTATCAGCTGACACTTTATCGGTAACGATGGCATGTGCCGAAGCTCCTGTTGAACCGCTTTGATTGATTAGTAAGCAGTCAATTTCATTATCATTGAACTGACGGAATAAATCGGCTGTGTTTTCTTTTTTTCGGCTCATCACCAATGCAGTCGTATTCTTGGTTTTAATGGATTTGTACTGAACACAAAGTTTACGTCCTGTTACTTCGCCAACCGAATAGCCGGCTTCTTTGATTTTTTGGATAATCAGGTCCAGGGGGCTTATTGTAATGCCTGTTGAAGCTTGTTCTATTCGCCTGATAATATCATGGTAAGCCAATTGAGCTTCTTCGGGCAAATCAGATATATTAAATGTTTTGCCCTTGCCTTCGCCATCAATATCTTTCTCGGTATATCGGAGAACTGAATCCAATCCTTTTTCCAAGACAGTAGAAAAGTCTCCATTAATTACATCATCGGGTTTTGCCATGCCTTCTAAAAAGCTTCCCATTGTGGAGGCAAAAGCAATGATTGGTTTCTTTCCATCTTTGAGCCTTTTGATAGCATGGTCGGCAACATCGGAAGCGTTAATACTAAATAGCAGTTGGTTAATGACATTGAAGACTTTTGAGAAGTAAGGTACATTGTCAACCCCAGCTTTGCTTGTTCCTTTTCGGGTTTCAACTTCCTTTCCCTCGGCTGCTGCTATGCCGTCTAGCTCCTTAACTTGTTTATTAATGTACTTCTCTTGGAAGCCTATAATATCACGAATGATAGCCGTTACTTTATCAGCAATATCAGCCTGTTCTTTGGCTTTTTCCTTTAGCTCGATGTAGTTTACTTCCACGCCCTCAAAAGAACGTTCACGTCTTATCATTTGTCCCTCACTCACAAGCTGTGCAGCTAAAACTTCTTGTAAGGCTACACCGCCTTTCATTATCGCTTCAACCAAATCCTCTTTGCTCATATTGGCATCGCTCATGGATGTTTTTTGAGCATAAATCGGCATGTTGTCAGGACGCTTAGCAAATGTTGCAGACAGGAAGCAAACTCCTTTAGTTTGGCGCAATACATCTTGCATAAATTCGCCTGTATTGGAGCTACCCGAAGCATTATGCGCTTCGTCCATGATAATGATATTACCAGAGGCAACGGAGCGTAAAAACTCTTGTTTAGCAGGTTTCTTTGGTTGATTGAATTGAGAATAAGTAGCACAAATGAAATTGTAGTTATTGGGTGCTTTCTTACTCTTAATAATTCGTTCTTGGGTTGGTTTTTCGGGAGCAGAATAAATGATTTCTCCACTTTTGTCCTTGATATTGGTTTTGCTCTCCTTGGTATTCACAATAAACGGAACCAGGGCAGAGCTTCCAATGTCTGATAAATCACGGTACAAGTCAGTAAATAGGTTGGGCTTTTCGGATAAGAAAACAGGTTGCACACCACTTTTTACACCATAGCGAATTAAAGCTGCTGCCGTTCTGCCTTTGCCAATCCCTGTTTGGTCGCCAACGATAATGCCTTGTTTACGTTTTTCAATATTGTAAATAGCTAATGATACAGCATCAATCTGTTCGCACGAAAGGGATTTTACCAAGTCGTCATTCTCGTAATCGAGTTTCTCTGCAACGAAGTCAAACAGAGGCATCCCAATACTTTTCTTGATTTTACGAATGGCAATGTGCATTTCATGTCCCATAGAATCGGGTACAGTCGTATCCAGGATGAAACCTTTTTCGGCTGTGGGGATATATGCCATACCCAAGCCTTTATGCCCGAACATTCCTTGTAGATATTCATGTTCATTTTGAGCCAGTTTTTTGGTGCGGACAAAATTTTTGTTGTTAGTGGTTTTAAAACCCAATTCAATAAGCCTTGCCGATATATGTAAAGGTGGAACGCTACCAAATTTTATGGTAATGCTGTTCTTACTAAATGCTATTGTTTGTTTCATACTGCTTCTGTTTTAATTCGATTGCCCTTGCCTTTATCTGATTCTGCTGAATGAAAGCTTTCCTTTTTGCTTTACCATTACTAACCTGATTGAGTACATGCAGTCCAAGTTTCGGGTGTACACAATTGCGTAAAACTTGCCCACCGTCATGGTTGCCCTTGTAGTAGATATTTCCCTTGTAGCTGAAACCCAATTGCTTTTTAAGCTCCTCTGGTGTAGCTGAAAAAATGCCTTTGATTCCGGGAATATCAATCGCCTCGATATGGTTATTGCTCCAAAACAGATGTCTTCCGATTTTGGCGGTCGGTTCAATAAGTGGTTCGTAGTAGGGAGCAACATTTTCAACTACCCAATTGCCCTTGAAGAAGTATTTAAGTAAAAGGATTTCTTCATAGAGTTTTAAGTCAGGATATTTGTTGATGGTGTGCCGTGTGGCTCTCATCATCTTGCTGTGGCTCTGACACGGTGGACTGCTCCAAATAAAATCATAGTCACGAAAATTGCGGACCAGGTAATCATGTGCATCACCAATCACAATCTTATCATTGGGAAAATGCTTTTTGTAAACGACTGCTATCTGCTCGTTATTCTCAACGGCAGTCACGCTAACGCCTTTCCATAATTTGCGGTTTCCGCCCAAGCCACTATATAAGTTCAGTATCTTCATGGCTAGGCAGTTTTTCTGTTATTTATATGCTGTTCTACTGTCCATTGGTCAGCCATTGCATCTGCAATTCCCTGAAAGGTTTTACTGCGAACCCTACGTCTTTCTTCATCGCTTAAATCCCTTGCTTTGTAGTACCAAAGTGGTTGCCGTCTCCAACGCTTTTTCTTTTTGTCGTACCAATGCTTGTATTCCAATTGGTCTTCATCAAGCATGTCGGTTGGTTCTAGCAGAGGTAAGTTCTTTAACCACAAACAAGTTGATTTCTTTGCATTGTCGCCAAAGTAGTATGGCTGAATGATTTGGTCAGGCTTGCGGATGGCGGTACTTATAACACCAATGGGGTTTTCAATGGCAATTTTATCAATAGGAGCTTTCATCAATTTACGGATAAAAGCCAATGCTTTCTTGCGTTCCTTTTGACGTTCCGGGTCGTGCATCCATGCATTGCCTGATACAGTAAGATAGGTGCATGGAGGAAAGGCAATCATCATATCCCAGCCTTTATCCAATTGATTTAATACATCATCTTGAATGTGCCATTCAGGGTGTTTGCCTGTGGTTGGTACAACATCACAACTAAACGCTTCGTGTCCTCGACTGCGAAGTGCTTTTGTTACGGTTTGGCTTTCCTCACAAGCTACCAAAATACGAAGTGGTTGGTTAGTTATTGGAAGCTTTCCTAGAGATAATTGCTTTTGCTTAATGAGAATTGCCTTTGCTCGAAGCTTAATGATTTTAACATCTTTCTTTATGGTTTTAGTTTTAGGACCAGAAGAAGTTGAGTTGTTTTCTAATCCAACTCTATCCCAAAGCTCTTCATGGCTATTGACAACGGTACTATGCAATTTATTTTTAAGCGGAGCTGCGCCTCCTGGTGTTTCCTTTGCTCCATTAATCAAAATCAATCGGGTATTGATTGATGTTCCTTGTCTGGAGTAAAGTTTTTTGCCGTTAATCAGAATAATGTCTTCTACATTGTAAAAATGATAGAGGTAGTTCAGAAAGATTCTGTTATTCCCGGCAGTTACTCTGCCTTGCTCATCCCAAGTAGTATGACCACCGATGATAATGGCTGCTTTGCCATCATCTTTCATGCATCGCAAGGCATTCAAAGCCATTGCATGTTCCAGGCGTTTAATCTTAAATTTCCCGAACAGAATTGGTTCAGAGAGTGAACCGAAAGGTGGATTGGTTATTACACCATCAAATTTTCTATCGTAAGCTGCCGGAGGCTTTAATGCATCCCAAGAGCTGACCTTGGCAAAAGGCTGTTGCTTTAGGTTTTCAAGCCTTACATCGTCCAACTCATTTACGTGAGTGAAATGATACGGCAAAGCAATGGTCAATAGTCCATTTCCTGCCGATGGTTCTAAGTATTTTGGAAAGTCGTTTTTGTCATTAGTCAGATGTGCATTACCGACTATTTTCCCTTTGGTGCTTCCTTTAACAATGTTCTTAAAAGCTTTGTAGCCTGATAAACTGTTTGATTTAAGAATGTAACTCGATGCCAAGAATGAAATGGGTGCCGGAGTAGAATATTGTTGCATCAACACACTCATGCTTGTTCGCATGGATAAATTGACCTGTGATTGGTAAAGGGCTACAATATCAAGGTATTTTTCGTATGTACTTAACGAACTATCGTGCGCTATCTCTCTTGCGTTAAGGATTATTGCCAGTTCGGTAAACTCTTTCACCAAGTTTTTATTGGAAATACCGAAGCTTTTGGCAATGCTTTCAATAGTGGTTTTAGAGTGCTTACGAGCGTTGCGCAAGTCCTCACGAATTCTTGATATGTAGCCCTTTTTATCCATAAATGAGAACTACATTATTGTGTGAGCCAAATAGAATAGACCTATAAATATTTCTGCTGCCATTGTTAGTTCCAAACACCAAATACGCTTATCTGCAAAGCCACTTGCTATAAGAGCAGACAAGGCTACAATTATCGTGTATTCAATATTGTCAAAGCTGAAATAGTAACTTAATCCAAGGAGCGTAAATCCACCGATTGCAGATGTGTAATGCGCTATTCGAATGAAGATATTTCGCTTAAAATCGGAAAACACACCGACTAAAAAGATACCGATACCTCCACCAATAACCCACCAATCGGCTGTTTCCTTAATGAATAAACCTGCGATGATGATGGCCAATCCACAAATCCACATTACTATTTCAAATACGAGTTTGTAAGGTTTGCGTAGGAAATAGTTGCTATCCGAAATTGATTTACGAATGCCGTGAACTGCTATGATTGAAGTCAGGTAAACAGTTAATGCTATAAATGCCGTAAAAAGACTTGCTATAACTAATGCTTTCATAATTATTGAAGTGTAATGGTTTTATCTGTTTCGTCTTTAAATGTCAGTTTAAGATTGTTTCCTGCTACATCTACAGCAAAGCTGTCTACATCAGCATCCACGAAGTTTTTCATGAACTTGATTTGGAAGCTTAAAATCTCCGACAGTTTTGCTTCCCAATCCTCTCCTGAAAAGATTCCTGAATCAGCATATACCTGTAGGAACTTTTTCAAGAAATCGGGAATATTTTGCAAGTTGGTATTCCAATCAGCCCCAACAGTTGCGTTTTCCTCAATGCCTGAAAGCTTGTCTTCATCAGCTTGTGGATAGCTGCGTTTTTCTGTATTGGCTTCTATGGCCGTTGCTTGTTCTTCTGATATGGTAGTCGGCTTGTTACTTACATTTTCATTCCAGTCTGCACCAACCGTGGCATTTTCTTCGACACCTGATAACTTGTTTTCATCAGTTTCAGGATAAGAACGCTTTTCTGTATTCGCTTCAATTGCTGTAGCTTGTTCTTCCGTAATAGTTGTTGGTTTATTGGCAATATTTGATTCCCAATCTGCTCCATTCGTGGCGTTTTCTTCTATGCCCGAAAGCTTATCTTCATCAGCTTGTGGGTAACTACGTTTCTCGGTATTGGCTTCAATAGCGGTAGCCTGTTCTTCTGATATTGTAGTAGGCTTATTACTTACATTTTCGTTCCAATCTGCCCCGGCAGTAGCATTCTCTTCAATACCAGATAACTTATTCTCGTCCGTTTCAGGATAAGAACGTTTTTCAGTATTAGCCTCAATTGCTGTAGCTTGGTCTTCCGAAATAGTTGTTGGTTTATTAGCAATATTCGATTCCCAGTCAGCTCCGTTCGTGGCGTTTTCTTCTATGCCCGAAAGCTTGTCTTCATCAGCTTGTGGATAACTACGTTTCTCGGTATTGGCTTCAATAGCGGTAGCCTGTTCTTCTGATATTGTAGTAGGCTTATTGCTTACATTCTCATTCCAATCTGCACCAACCGTTGCATTTTCTTCGATACCTGACAACTTGTTTTCATCCGTTTCGGGATAAGAACGCTTTTCTGTATTCGCTTCAATAGCCGTTGCCTGTTCCTCTGATATGGTAGTGGGTTTGTTACTCACATTTTCGTTCCAATCAGCACCTACAGTTGCATTTTCTTCAATACCAGATAACTTATTCTCGTCCGTTTCAGGATAAGAACGTTTTTCAGTATTAGTCTCAATTGCTGTGGCTTGGTCTTCTGAAATAGTTGTTGGTTTATTGGCAATATTCGATTCCCAGTCAGCTCCATTCGTGGCATTTTCTTCTATGCCTGAAAGCTTATCTTCATCAGCTTGTGGATAACTACGTTTCTCAGTATTGGCTTCGATTGCGGTTGCCTGTTCCTCTGATATAGTAGTAGGCTTATTACTTACATTTTCGTTCCAATCCGCTCCATTTGTAGCACCAGCCGGAGCATGGTCTGCCTGACTGTGTTCGTATGCTGCTTTGCCGTGGTCACCTCGATGAGCAGTAGTTTCGGTTTCTCCCAATTCTAGAGCATTACCTACGAAAATATATTCCGAACCACTCCAACGATAGGTTTTATTCTTTTCCTTATCAAGATAAATCTTGCCTGTCTCTCCACTTTCAGGGAAGTCCGCAAGAGTTGCATATTCTAATACATCATCGACATAAGAGGGTAGCTGAGCCGATGGTATTTGACCATCTACCAAATCTGCTTTATAAGCTAAATCTGGTTTATCAGTAAGGTCGTTGTAGCTAATACCAGTAACAGAACCGCTGATACTATCCGCAAATGTGGTTCGTATTTCAATACCGCCATGCTCATTTGATGTGGGGCTTGTTTGCAAAGCATCTTCGCCCGATGGCTTAATATTGTTGGCATTACCAATAATAATAATCCCACCTTTTAAAAGTCCTGCTGCTGTTCGTGGAGCATAGGCAGAATCTGAAAGCCTTGGGTTAACTAGGTTAGCTGTAGTTCCCGATTCAATTACATTGAAAATACTACCCACATTATTGGCTTCCATTTTGAATGATGGTCTAACAACCACAATTCTATTTAGCCCTAAATCTTTGAAAACAATATCTCCTGCTGCAACATCTTGTTTAGCTTCAAAACCGCAATCACTAAGAGTAGTAGAACTATTAAAAAGCTCCAATGCACCTTTGGATGCAGGGTATTGAAAATTGATTTTTTCAAAGTTTACATTGCTGTTATTAATCAAGAAAGCATTGTCAATATTAAACAGCACCTGGCTGTTGTCTGCCAATGGTTTTAGGTTGATGGTGTAAGAGAAATCACGGAATGCAATTCTGGCACCTGTATCATCCATGTACGGACTATCTTCAAACAACAAGTTGATACTTGTGGCATCATCATCGTTGTACTTCAATGCCTTGGGCAATGAATTGATTAAGTCTACAATCTGTGAAAAAGGCGTATCTTTTTTAATGATGAAACCTTTTTGCTCAGGCTCAAAATCAAAACCTGATACTGACTGCGATTCACTTAAATCAAAAATGCCCTGGAACACTTTATACTCATCAAAGGGCATCCCCAAATACGCATAATTGCCATTGGTTGCCCATTCTCCGTTTCTGAGTGTTGGAGGTACGCCTCCTTTGAATTTCTTTATAGTACCCATTTTAATATCATATAAGTTTTTAAATCATTGAATAGGCTTGTTCAAATAGCTGTGGAGAGATATAGCTCTTCCCATTTTCCACCTTTGCCATTGAGAGAACCAAAAGGCGAAGCGTATTTTTTGTTGGTCGTAACTTGGTTTGTGGCTGCACCTTTAAGTCTTTGCATACTGTATTGATGTATGCTTTTGTGTTATTCTCAAAGCTTGGAGCGTATCGGTGTACAATCTTCTCAGCCGTATTAAATCCTTTGCCCATATAGTTCTGTAAAAGCTTTATCATGGCTCTTACTCCATATTCAGGAGCAATAAACATCTCGAATCGTCTGTCTTTATTCTGGTCCTTGGATAGCTTGCCATGCCACTTACTACTGCTTTGAATGATATTGCCCGGATTGTTATTGCGAATACCTCTTGGCATTGAAGCGAGGTAAGTATTGCCTTCGTTCCAATTCTTAAAATTAGAAGGCAGGGCATTGTTGTTTGTGGTCAGAATATTTGCTGGGCTTCTATCAGAACCACTTGGGGGCAATAGCCCACGCCTCTGTTTGTTTCTTCTGCGAATCAAAACAATTGTGGTCACTATCGCCCCGGTGGTTAACACCCCTCCCGAAATAAATAATATCTTCTTTTTCTTAGCATCCATAGTAAACTGTGTTTTTAGAGAGGGATTCCCCAACCATCGAACTTGGGTTTGATTTTGGCAATCTCTTTGTCGCCTAACTCAAAGCGAAGCCATCCAATTAGATTGTGGTTTTGACCTAAAAAAGCTGCCCGACCGCCAATCAAGTACATCTTTAATCCAAAAGCTTTTATCACAAGCAGCATATCATCCTTGGTTTTTACCTTGTCGATGGTGCTGTAAATGGTTTCTTCATCCGTGCCAAAATCAAGCATCGCACCATAGAGTGTGTTGGCAAATAAGGCTGCATCGGATGGAGAGATAGTCAGGTTCTGCTGTTTTATTTCCATCTTCTTTATCGAAGGAGCTGCGCTTGCTGATGTGCCGTCAGGATTCCTACGTTTTTTAATGGCACGATAAATCAGGAATCCACCAATGCTAAGAGCTACAACGGGAATACCTACACGAATACCTGTGCCAATGAGTGCTGATTTACTTGCCTTATCCAACTCCATAGCTTGATTTTTAGATGTAGCGCAATGCCGTTTTTACAATCTTCGGATTCTTCGCTACCTTGGTCAATAGCTTAATAATATCCTCTTGTTCCACCTTATCAACTGCATTTTGGATAAGGTTTCCGACTTGCTTAACTGTTTCAGGAGTTTCAGCTTCAATGGTTATTCCTACTTTAAACTTTCTCATAATCGTATGTTTTTATTGTTCTAATTCGTTGTCTAATTCTGTTTCTCCTGGTTCCGAAATGCCATTAACTGCTTGATTCAGGAACATGAGGGTTTTATTAATGAGTTCTGCCTTATCCAGGCATAAGCCAACGATGTTTGCGATTTTAGCCACCTCTTGCAGCTCCCATGTTCTAAGGGCATCAGATAGATTTTTGATAATCTCTGCTTTCTTCTTGTCTTCGGGAGAGTTGGCAGAACCCATATCGGTAATCTCAACATTGGTTTCAGGAATTTGAGCTGATTCTTCAGAACCATCATCTACCATACCCAAAGCCCCTTTGAGTTCCTCTGCTGAAAGCCCTAATAGCTCTGCTGTTTTTGGACTGTTTGTGAGGATGCGAGAACCGATACCTACTAATGCACCTGTGGCAACACGCTTCATTACTTCGTTAGGAGCATATCCGGCAAGACGGCTTTCAAGGTCTGTCTTTTCGGTTTTTAGTTCTTTGTTTTCGCCATAGTAGCGGTCTTTTTCGGCACGGAGTTCCGCATTTTCATTACGTAAACGTTCGTACCGTTCTTCAAGGTTAGTATAGCGTGTCTCAAACTTAAAGTCATCCAATTGCTTTTGGTAAGAGATTCTTTCGACCTCCTTATTGTTTCCGGATAAGGCATTGAACAGACCAAACAAGCTTTCAACCTTGCCTTTTGCCTGTTCGTTTTCTCCTGTAATCAAGCCCAATAGACCATTGATTTCGCCTAGTCCATCAGTATTGTTTTGGATTTGCTGTTTTTCAACTTCTTGTTGCACGATAGTCTGAATATCGCCACGCTCCAAAGGTGCTTTGGGTGGATTCATTAGTCCACTAACGTTGATGGTGTAATCGTTAAGATGTTTGGCATTATGGCTCTTTCCACCATATACATTCACACGCAATGTGCCATGTGCTTGTTTTGCCTTTTCAATGGCTTTCTCCATATCGCTATTGAACATCTCTGTTCCGGCAGTTCTTGAAGTGAGTGCCGTCTCGTCAATGCCTGTTACCAGGTATATTTCATAAGCGTATGGGTATTTCTGTTCTACCTCTGAACGCTTTATAAACTCGTATATGCTTTGTATCTGCTCTCTATAATCTAACATAGCTGTACTTCTTTTAAATCCCACTATGTGGGTTTCGGTGGGGAATAATCTTTACAAATTCCAAGCGGTAAGGCTTGAATGTTTCTGCAATGGTTTCGATGTCTATGTAATCGGTAAAAACTCGGAATCGAAACTCATCCATAAAGTCGTATTCTTCGGGGGTAGCGGTAAATACATTATCGCTGCTAATCATTTCGATTTCCTCGATAGAATTTGGCAGGGATTTGGTATTCAGAATCCACATATCATTATTCAGGTCGATGCTGTGCTTTGCCGATGTTACCGTTATCATTACAGGTTTCAATTGATAGCTATCTATCGTGCGAAGTCCTTCAATGCGGTCTTTTGCAATGGTGTGTAACAGTTCGCTTGTGTTCATCATAACTCAGCCTCCTGTGTTTCTGGTTCTACTTTTGCCAATGACTCTTTAAAATCTTCGTACTGAATGTAAATGCGTATGTTAAGCGGTTCAGTACCACTTTTCATATTGCTTTTATAAACTGTATGAATGCTGCTGTTTACGTCCAGTGGTTCACTGAATGGGATAACTTCTTTGGATAGGTATTTGATGTTTCTGTTTGCCGTAAGCGTATAATCACGAAGCAAGAAACTATTACCATTAACCAGGAGACTTAAACTGCCACACTCATAAGCATCGGGACGTTGGTACTTTAGTACAGGTCGCACAAAAAGAGCTGTCTTATTCTGATAGATAAATGAAAGTGTTTCTTGTGCGATAAGCTCTGTATAAGCAAGAGTCCCTATGTTTTGCCCTTTTTCAAAGACTCCAACAGAAGCAAACAGGTAGTGAGCTAACCCTTGTGTTTCGGCTTGCTCATACGCCAATTTATCTTTTTGTAATTGCTCAAGCTGACGGTCATAATCTTGTAGGATGGAGTTACCGTAGGTATTGATGTTTTTAGAAACCGTTGAGTAGCTCTCCAAAAATTCATTGCCACGTATCTTATAATACACGCTGCTTGTAATCCTGTAAAGCGCATAACTTCGTGCTGATGGAGAAGTGTGAAAAAGTAAGTCCACATAATAAGCTTCTAAATCTGTTTCAGGGTTAAAACCGAATTCGCCATAAGTGCCCATTAGGAAAGTAAAGAGCTTTGCTTTGTATTCTGTTTTCAAGTCGCCAAAGCGCCCATCCCAATCAATTTCCTCTTGGTCACTACCACCTATTAGTAATTCATTTAGCTTAGCACTAAACTCTACTTGCTGTGCTTCATTCAGGCAAGGATATTGAATGCCATTGCATAGTGTATTAACTATTTCAGGTAGAATATCGCTTTCAAAAAACGTCTTGCTTTCATCCAATGTAGGACGAGTTCGCATGTATGAATAAAACAGGTTAGCCACCCCATCAGATGCCAACAAACGTGTAATCAAACCTTGTGGGAAAGCTAAAGGAGTAGTACTATCAACCGCTTCGGCTAGTTTCTTTACAGTAGTGGTTACTGCAATCCCTGTTATCAATTTACATGATGCAGGGAGCAAGTCCTGGTCGTTCAGATGCTCATTATTAGCTGATAGTTTTTTTATGACGTGGTATCTTTTCATTTCAGGAGTATTGGGGGATTACTTCTTTTTGTCTTGAATGGCAAGTAGGTACACACGCACATTGTAGCTGTCGTCTGCTGCAAGGTTTTCGCTATCGTCTTTATAGATGATACGAACAGGACTATTCTTTGCTTTTTCATCTACAGGAAATGTCACATCAGGAATGCTCATATCTGTATTGTGATGTGCAATGGCTACCTCAGTATCATCAGGGATAATTTCTACATCATCCAACCACATGCGAAATGTTGAACCAGGTAATGCTTCGGTATTGGATAAGCGAAGAAAGAAGCCTGTAATGCGGTCGTGTTCAGTTTTAGTGTTACCGTTAAACTCAAAGGTTTCGCCTTTCTTCACTTCAAATTTGATGACCTGAAGTTTGCGTACTTTATTGTCGTTTTGTTTTTCCATTGTTTAATTGATTAAGAAGAAAAAAAGGGGCGATAGGCATTCGCTTACCGCCCCTCGAACGATTATGGTTTATCAAAAATGAAAGACTATGCCTTTTCTGTGATAGTTCCCAATAGTGTGACTTTAACGGCAGGGTTATAAACCTTGTCGCCAGATACCGATTTCGGCATGTTCAGCTTTGGCGTAATATCCATTGATGGCTTCAACCATTTTGGATTAGAAAGCTTGTATTGGAACTTACGTTTGGTAGTATCAGTATCGTCAAATATTGCACATGAGATTTCAGGTACAATTACCTTCGTGCCTAATGTCATCTCGAACGTACCGTTCAGGATTGCAGGAGGTAAAGCAAACTGACCAAAAGCAAAATCTGCTGGGTCGCTATCTTCTTCCGATGCACCATGAGCGTACTCAAGTACAATGTCAGTCAATAGGAAATACTTTCCTGAATCCAACTGGGCACGATTCAGGTTGGTACGACCAGCCTTTTTATCATCCGATGCCTCCATCAAATCAATATCGGACTTGTCCTTAATCGACTTAACGGTGTAGATTGCCGTATCAACGGTTTGCATACGTGCATCTTTCAATGCCTTTTGAATCTCTGGTGGAAGCTGCTGTCTTCGCAATTCAAACTGACCTTTTGAAGTCAAGTTCTTTGTTAAACCTGTTTTTACTGCGGTGCTTCTTTGCCCTGCATTGTAAGACCTACGTGCCGAACGTCTGCGACTACTGCGTCTGCGACCTCTACGTGTTCTACGTCTTTTCCAACGTCTTGAACGTCCGAGTTCGCCAATGCCTTCCGTTGCATCGTCCTGGTCTTCTTCTTTCTCAATCGCTTCCTCTTCTTTATCGAGAATAGCTTCCTCTAAACCCTCGATGTCTTCCATTGATGGGTACAAATCGTTTTGCTCATTAATATCTGCCATGATAATTTGTTTTGCGGCTCAATAGCCTGTTATTAAATAAATTGATTGTTACTGTTTAAGTGCTTAGGATGCCATCATATCCCCGGCAAACACATCGAAGTCCATGCTGTCAGGGTCAATCTCTTTTATCTTCCCAACTGGTTCGTCATCATCTGAATAATTTGATGCACCAATCGGGTCATCGCTCATGGCGTAATCCGCTGCTGCATTACCAATAGGGTCATCACTCATAGAGAAGTCAGAGGCTGCACCTGATACCGAAGCTTCTATTTCTCGCTCGATGTCAATGTCGGCTGCTGGTAAAGCTTGCGTGACAGGGTTTAGGGCTTGAAGTCCGTCCATCTCATCGTAATCCTCTTCATCACCAATAATGCCCTCTAATCCTTGAAGGATGGTTTTACCTGTGGCTTTCTTGATGATGGATTCAACACCTGCACCTGCTGCACCTACTAAGCCCAACTTTACATATTCGTTTTTGGTAAACTGAGTACCAATAAGACCGCCCATTGTAACGGCTGCGGGAACGATGTAAGTTTTCATGTCGTTGCCCAATAATCCGCTTACTGTTTGGCTCTTTTCTAACTTCTTTAAAGCGTACTTACCAACTGCAAACCCTGCCACGGCAGCAATAGGCTTGCCTATGTTGTTGGTAGCTTTCATAAAGTCAATTTTGGTGGCTCTGGTACCACCACCTGACGTTGTTCTTTTAACTGCCATGTTTAAAATTTTAATTAATGATTATCTACTTATTTATTGAAGTGCTATACTTCCTAAATCCTGTTTGGAGTTTGATTTTGAGGCACGTTTCTTTGGCTTATCGTCCTTTTTGCGAAAAGCAAAATATGCACCTGTACCAAGAAGTGCTGCAACACCTAATCCGATTCCAATTTTAGCACCCTTACTCATGCCTTTCTTTGGTGCTTTAACTATTGAGCTTGAAGCTGCCGTTTGTGGAGTGTAGTTCCCGGATTTCATTATTGGCTGTGGCGAATAACTTGGCTGTGGAACAGTATTGTTGGATTGAGGTAAAATGTTATTTGTTGGTGGAACATACGCTTGCGTATTGCTTGCTTGTTGCTCGGTAAACTGTGATGGTGCAGGAAGTGCCGGAGCTTTCTTTTTAAACTTGTTTTTTACTTTTGAAAACAGGTTCTTGATAGGCTTTAACCAACTACCAATTTTTGCCAATACTCCACTTGCAGCGGTTACTGATGCTGCGGTAGCAACTGCACCTAAAGTGCCTAATTCAGCCAATTCGCCCATAGATTCCAAGGCTTGTAAGTCACCTAACAAACCATCCATGCCTTTAAGCGAGAAGTCAGAGCTTTTCTGTTTAGCACCCTTAATAATGGCTTTTCTCAGGTTCTTTTCTCTGCCTTGTAAGCCTCTAAAGAGCTTTCTTACCTTGCCATGTACTTTTTTGATTTTTCTTAGTTTGGCTGGGTCTAAGTTGTATTTGCTTGCAAGGTTATCGGGTAAGTATGCGTATTGCATTTTTTTGGCAATGCCGAACATGTTTAATCGTAAGGCAGCCAATAAACCACCTCTTATAGCTATGGTTAAAGGGTTGAACCTCACAATCGCCTTGACCACTTTCTTGGCTACTTTACCGACTTTTTTAGCAGCTTTCTTAATGCCTTTGCCAATCTTCTTTCCGATGCGTTTTATAGAACGAAAGAATCCGCCACGTCTTTTTCCTTTTCTACGCCTGAACAAACCAAGGTCGCCTACTTCCTCAGAAACCACTCCATCCAATTCTTCTTCTATGGCATCGAGTTCTGCTAAACCTTGTAGAGCCTCGCTATCATATTTTATCAGTCCTGTTTGTGCAAGCTTTTCTTCTATATCAGCAAGCTTTTCCAATACCGCATCACGCCTTGGTGTATTCCAAAACTTGATTGCCTGGTCCAACATTGAAATGAATTGTGTTGGGTTTTGGATATGAGCCATCTTAGCTCGATTGTCTTCTTTCTTTAAAAAGTTCCGGGTGCGGACTAAATAGCGGTATGTGGCATCGTCCGCATCACCCAATCCGTTTACAGCTTCATCAAAGTCAACTCCTGATACAATAGCAATCAATTCTTCATGGTCAGCTTGTGCCTGATGACCACCAGCCAAATCAATGCCTGATAATACGGAAATAGGCAAGCCCAATGCACTTGAACCTGTTAAACCGTCAATGCCACGAAGCCCTGCTAATTGTAGTGGAGACATATCAAAGTCAGACTTTTCAAAGCTGTATGGCTTTTGATAATCGAATTTTGATAATACAGGGTCTATTACAATTTCGTCCTCTGAATCGCCAACGGCAGGAACAATCACATAGATGTGCTGAAAATTCTTTTTACCATCATATTTGGTAATGCGAAGTTTGAAGGGAATCCCCAAACATTTTAAGAGTGAACCTACAAAGATGCTGTAATCGTCACAATCAATACCTGCGGTTTTTCTGCCTTTTTGCTTGAACTTTATTTGTCCGTCAAGCCAAGAACGTGAAGGAGTGCGGAGCTGTTCCGTTCCATCATCGTCTTTATGGTATTGCAAATAGGTGTAAGAAAAGTTAAAGATATTACGACAAGTATCTTTCAGCGTATCGCTTTTAAGCAGACTTGCCAGTTCTTCAACCTCTCTAAAATGTGAGCCAATGGTATCTATGCAGTTTTCAACTGTTTCAATGACGTTACCGTTTTTGATAAATACATCCTGTCCGTTTGCCTTTTTTATAAGGTGGTTGAACTTCTTTCCGTTTTGGGTATTTCGTGGGCCAGACACTATGCCTAATTCGCCCAATGCTATTCCGTTCATATTTTCGTCCTCTGATAATGATTGTGTGGTAGTAATAGTTTCGCCATTGACACTAATAGTCATGGTAAAAGTCATGTCCTTTTTCAACTGTTCGGTATTGGAAAGCACGGAGAGGGTAAGACCTTTACCCATTAGATTCAGGTATGGTACTTGAAAGAGGATTTCAGGCTCTTGTGTTTTGCCTGCTCCAATAGTAAGTCCTTTAATATCGGGGGTGGAATAAGCGATTGCCGAACCTTTATAGTTTGCAACTACCTGGTTAACGGCTAATGTGATGGGTGCTTTAGTGGGATTGTAACAGCGAAGTTTTACCGCAAATTGAACTTCTTGCAAGTTCATCTTGTGAATACGGAATCTTAGGAGGGCAAAGTTCATTTTTGCCCCGGCTAGAAGCTTTTTGCCTTTCTTAATGAGGTAGAAACCTCCACCAACGGCTGCAACAGCTGCTAATGTGCCTAGTATTTTCTTTGTGCTTGCTTCCATAATGGAAACAAACATATAGTAGGTGATGGGTGAGGGTGAAGGTGTTAGTAGTTGCCTGTAAGTCTTTGTAGTTTGTTCATGAAACTTGTTGGGGAATGGGCATAAAAAAACTCCCAGCTAAATTAACTGGGAGTTTTTTATTAAGTAAACTTTTTAATGCTTATGACCACTATGGTCTTCCTTTTTTGTTTCTGCTCTTTCATATTTGCAGCAACCTGGAAGTGAATTGTAAGTTTCATTTTTTGCTTTATGCATTTCTGTATCATGTCCAGCTTTCGCAATCGCCATGTGAACCTTATGCACATCTGTTTTTGAAGCATCGAATGAAACCTCAATCATTTTGGTTTCTTTATTCCAATCAGCTACGGTTACTCCATCAACTGATTTTGCTGCTTTTTCGATACGACTTTCACACATACCGCAGTTACCATATACTTTGAACTTTTCTGTTTTTGATTGTCCAAATACTGTTGTTAAGCTCATAAGAGCTATTACCATTGTTAAATAAATCGCTTTCATTTTTTTGTTTTTTAGTTTTTAACTCCTTTAAATTTTAAATAATAAGCTGAATCGCCATCCATCATTTTGAACATGTATTCAAAAGTGTGATTGGTCATATTAAAGCCTCCATAGTGCATGTCTCCATCATTATGGTCGTCAGACATATGATGTTGCCATTCAGATTGGTTATTATGCATATCCATCATATGATTTCCACCATTACCCATGTGACCATACTCATGTTCAAATGCCTCGCCAGTTTCGCAAACCATTATTGAGTCTCCATTTTCAAAAGCATCCATCATAAAAGTGGTATCCATAACATCACCATAACAATGAATTTGCAATTGGTCATTTACCATACTAACATCAGCTGTTCCATAATTCCCTGATTTTAATTCTGAATCATTGGAAAACTCACCACTATAAGTTCCAATAATTTCTGACATATAATCATTATCAGAATTTGAATCTTCTTTTTCACACGCACTAAAAGCAAAAGCAACTATTGCCATGCCTAAAAACAATTTTGTTTTTCTCATATCTGTTAAATTTTAAAATTTACATATAACTATTGAGGAATTGAATACACTAATGTTTGAGATTTAGAATTGAACCCGTTACTAATATGCTTGTAAACAAATAGTTTTTGTTTTCCATCGGATTCTATTATCTCGTAGTCATTGCTATCTTCTACTTTAAGCAATGATTTACCGTTCTCATTAATAATATTGAGTGTAAAGTGGATATATTCATCTTCATTTACAGAGGGGTCTTCTTCAATATCATAAAACCCCCAATCATAAATAACACATGAATACAAAATCTCTACATTTTCATCATTATTAAAGGTCTTTGTTGAAATGAGTTTTATCTCATCAAGAAGGTGTCCTTTAGGTAAAGGAAGTTTTACCGATTTCCATACGCTATGGTCAAGGTTGTATATTTTTATTATCTCAGCCTTTTTATCGTACTTCAAATATTTTGCTTCACCATTGTCAAGTTGAAAGGTTCTAAATCTACCTTCCACTGTTTCGTCCTGAACCAACTGAGCAAAGCTTGTTGATGCCAAGAACAAAATTCCGATTGATATAATTAAAGCTTTCATAACTCTTAATTTTAAATGATTTATTACTCTCTTGTATATTGGCAACAACCCGGTAAGTTATTATACACATCATCGTCTGCCTTTTCAAGCTCTGTGTCATAACCAGCTTTGGCTATTGCTTTATGTACTTCAGCAAGTTTAACTTTGTCTGAATTAAAGGAAACATGAATCATTTTTGTCTCCTGGCTCCAATCAGCTTCATTAACACCATTTAGTGCTTTTACTGCTGTTTCGATAGTTTCCTCACACATGCCACAGTTTCCAGAAACCTTAAACATCTCGTGTTGAATGTTTGGTGCTGTTGCTGTTTCCGTAGCTCTTGTATATTGGCAACATGCAGGAAGGTCGTCATAAGCATTTTTAGGCGCAGTTTCTAATTCGGTATCATAACCTGATTTTGCAATGGCTTTATGAATATCTGAAAGACTACTTTTTTCTTCATTAAATGACACATGCAGTTCTTTAGTCTCAACATTCCAATTAGCAACATTTACTCCCGGTAAAGCTTTAGTCGTTGTTTCAATGGTTGATTTACACATTTCGCAATTTCCCGAAACCTTAAAAGTTTCATGCTTTAAGTTTGCATCTGACATATCATGCCCCTCATGCTCATTTCCCCCTTTCGCTGTAGTTTCGCCATGATTATGTCCGGTTGAAACCTGACCACCATCAGGATTCATCATACTCGATTTTCCTGCCAATTGCGCTGCTGCATCAATTTTAAATACACCATTGGTAGCAATTTCTTCACCCTCCGAAAGTCCATCGGCTACTACGTAAAAGTTCCCTGCTTCTGCACCTAAAGTAATCTGACGATAAATGAACGATGCAGATTCACGCCCCGGTACTTTTATATACACTACAGCTCGTTTCCCTGTCCACAGAATAGAAGATTTTGGTATTAATAATTCATTCGTATTTTCTGCAACGTTCGATTTTAAAATACCATTGGTAAACATTTCAGGCTTTAGTTTTTGTTTTGGGTTGTTTAATTCAACCCGAACCTGAGCAACTCTTGTTTGAGCATCAATAAATGGGTCGATATAGGTGACTTTTCCTGAAAAGTTTTCGCCAGGAATTGATTGAATGGTAAAATCAATAACATCGCCTTTTCTAATCCAGGGCAAATCACTTTCATACGCATCAAACATCACCCAAACCTTCGATAGATTAATAACCTCGAACAAAGCTGAACCTTCTTTTACATAGTCACCAATTGCAACATGTCTTTTTGTGACAGTTCCGGTAATAGGTGATTGTATTTCAAAGTAGGTTTTAGGCTCACCCTTAGTTTCGATGGCATCTATTTGTTGTTCGGTTAAATCCCAAAGCTTTAGTTTTGTTCTTGAAGCCTTGTAGAATGATGGGTTTGACTCCTTATATTTCACAGCTTCTAAAAGTTCTTTTTGAGCTGTTATTAATTCGGGAGAATAAATAGTCCCAAGCTTTTGTCCTTTGCGTACATTCTGCCCTGTATAATTAATGAAGAGCTTCTCTATGCGACCACCAAAACGGGCTGTTAATTCCGAAATTTTACGTTCGTCAGCTTTTACCTTACCAAGTAATTGAACGTTCTTTTCAGGTACACCACGTTTTACAGTTGTTGTTTGAACCGAAGCTAAAGCCAATGCCGATTCAGTCATTTGAATCTCATTAGGGTCAACATGTTCTCCCTCGATTGAGCCAGTTTCCATCGGTACTAAGTCCATTGCACAGATAGGACATAATCCCGGTTTGTTTTGCTTAATTTGTGGGTGCATCGAGCATGTGTAAACCTTTTCTTCAGCCTCGGTTTGTTCCTCATGGTTATGCGCTGTTTCAGTTCCCGAAGAGTGAAAGAACAACCAACCAAAAAATAAGCCTGCAATCAATGTGATTCCAATCAGCTTTATATCTCGTTTATTTATATTTGTTTTCATCTTAATTTGTTTTAATTATTTCCCTTGTAAATAGTGGATAAATGCAACGGCAGCTTCTTTATCGGCAGTTGCTTTTTGCAGTTCTAAGGCATATTTCAGAAGTTTTCGCTCCATTCTTAAAATCTCCTCAAAGTCCATGTTGTTTGTGGCATAATTCGATTCTAAAATTGAAAGCGATTTTTTAGCCAATTCCGTTTGAGTTTGATAAAGCGAATACCTTCTGTTTGCATCTTGATAGTCTTTCCAAATACTTTCAAATAAAACAGTAAGCGTATTTTCCTTATCAGATTTTTCAAAGCTTTTTGCCTCTTGCAGATAAACTACTTCCTGAACTTTTGCCTTGTACTTTGAACGATATAAAGGAATAGTTAGACCGATTTTTGGAAAAACAAAAGCATCCTGTCCGGCATTACTTGCTGTAGAATTCCCTTCACCAACAAAAGCATACTCCAATCCAATGGAGAATTGTGGTAATCCTTCTTTTGAAGCAGATTGCTTGCGATATTCCAGACCTTCTAATTGATAATCGAAAGAGCTTAACACATTGTTGTTTGCCATAATGCTATCCAATTCAATTTGTTTTGAAAGCATCATGTCTCCTGATAATTCTTCTATTTGAACATTTGAAGATTCATCTGTATTTAGCAGACTATTGAACTTCACTCTAAGAACATTAGAATTATCTCGCAATAAAGCCAACTGATTTTCAAGGTCATTAATTTCCATCTCTACACGGTAAGCATCAACTGCGGATGCAGAGCCTGATTCAACTTTTATATTTGCCAAACCTTTGAAAGAGGATAAAATTTCGATATTCTCTAATGTGATGCCAATAGCCTTTTCATTAAAGAAAAGATTATAATAGGTAGCTTTAACATCATAGAATAATTTTGATTTACCTTCTTTAAACAACTCATATTTGGCTTTAGCTATTGCTTCTACCGAATTTTCACGAGCCGATAATGTACCAAACCAGGGAAACATTTGTGAGGCAGATATTTTTGCTTGTTGTGGCCCCAGTCGTGTTTCAATTGGCTGAATAAAATAGCCAAAAGCAACTGTAGGGTCAGGTAAAGCTCCCACTTGTGGAACTCTCTCTAATGATGCCATGTACTCACTAAACTGAGCCTTCAATCCGGGATTGTTTTCCGCAGCCGTTTGTAAGTATTGGTTCAATACTTCTTGTGCAGAAATAGTTCCAGATAAGGTCATAAGTACAATGGTCAGTGTATAAACTAATCTTTTCATAACCTTATTTATTTAATGAGTTAGACATCTTTTTAACTTTCCTCTCTTGCCACATGCTGTATAAAACAGGCACAACAAAGATGGTAAGCGTTGCAATGAGCATACCTCCAACCGAAGGAATCGCCATTGGAACCATAATATCAGAACCTTTACCTGTTGAAGTCAATACAGGAAGCAGGGCTATAATAGTCGTTGCCGTTGTCATCATTGCTGGGCGAACCCTTTTCAATCCAGCTTCCAAAACTTTCTCACGAACCTCCTTAACTGAATCAGGTTGTTTCTTGTCGAATATTTGTTTGAGATAAGTACTGATTAAAACGCCGTCATCTGTTGCAATTCCAAACAAGGCAATGAAGCCTACCCAAACGGCAACACTCAGATTAATGGTGTGTATCTGGAACATATCTTGTAAATGAATACCTCCCATTGTAAAGTTCATAAACCATGACTGGCTGTATAACCAAAGCATGATAAAACCACCTGAAAAAGCAACGAAGATTCCCGAAAAAATCAAGCTTGCTGCGGTTACTGAACGGAATTGGAAATATAGAATCAGGAATATTACTATGAGCGAAATAGGAATAACAATCAATAATCGTTTTGTTGCCCTAATCTGATTTTCATAGTTACCTGTAAACCTATAATTTACTCCCGATGGAACATTAAATACTCCTTGTTCAGCTTTTTCGTTTAAATAATCTTGTGCATTCTCAACAACATCCACCTCGGCATAACCTTGCTTTTTGTCGAAGATGACATAACCAACTAAGAAGGTGTTTTCGCTTTTAATTAATTGCGCTCCACGAGTATAGTTGATAGTTGCTAACTCACCTAAAGGCACTTGAACGCCCGATGGAGTTGCAATGAGTATCTTTTTCAAATCTTCAGGATTGTCACGGTACTCACGAGCGTATCGAACTCTAACAGGAAAACGCTCACGTCCTTCAACAGTTGAAGTCAGGTGCATACCACCTATGGCACTATTTAAAGTCATTTGCAAATCGGCAATGGTTAATCCGTAGCGAGATATTGCACCTCTATCTATGTCAAGCTCCAAGTATGGTTTGCCTACAACACGGTCAGCAAAAACAGACATTGGTTCAACACCTTCAACATGTTTTAAATGGTTCTCTAATTCGTACCCTACTTTCTCGATAGTTTCCAAGTCTGGCCCAAATACTTTAATGCCCATAGGCGCACGCATACCTGTTTGCAGCATTACCAAACGAGTTTGAATAGGTTGTAGTTTTGGTGCAGAGGTTAATCCTGGAATGTTAGATTGTTTAATAATCTCATCCCATATATCGCTAGGAGCTTTTATGTGTTCACGCCATTGCCTGAAATATTCTCCTGATTTATCTTCCGTTAAGTGTTTGCGTTCGATTACCCTGAAATCATCCTTTTCGGGATTATAGGTAGAACCATCAGCAAGAACAAATGCACCTTCCTTATCCGTTTTAAAACGAACACGATGACCACTTTCATCCAACATGTATTCTGACTTGTAATTGATTACATTTTCATACATCGAAGTTGGGGCAGGGTCAAGAGCAGAATTTACACGTCCCCATTTACCGATTACATTATCAACCTCCGGAATGGCATTTACCTTTTTGTCCAACATACGTATAACCTCAAGGTTTTCTTCAATACCTGAGTGAGGCATAGTTGTTGGCATTAAAAGGTATGAGCCTTCATCTAATGCAGGCATAAACTCTTTACCTATACCCGGAAAAGTAGAATTAAACGATTGCCAACCTTTACTCTCCTTAATAGTGTCGGGCATAAAACCAAATATCTTATCTGCTCCCTGCCAGCTTAGTATTCCGAACAAGACAACTAATATTGGAATGCTTAAGAATTTCCATTTATTAGCTAATGCCCATGTTAGTATTCTTGAATAAGCTCTTACTACCAATAGCATTGCGGTAAGTACAACACCAATCAATAATCCTACGAACAAAATATTTGAAGTATCGCTGTTCTGCGCTCCTAAAGGCATCCACTCTTTTGTAAGTAACCAAACTACTATTAGAGCTATTATACCAATGTTTATATAGTTTGGGAATTCTTTTCGTGCATCGCTCCATTTAAAATCAAGAAGGTTATTTACACCGATACCCACTATGGCAATAGCAATAAAAACCTTTCCAAAGAATATAAAGCTTATACCAAGTACAACTAATAATAGGTTTAGTACTTGCTTTGTCTTTTTTCTATCAACTTTGATTGAGAAAATGATATGTGCCAAAGCCGGAATTATCGTCAATCCAATAATAAGGGCAGAAACCATAGCAAAGGTTTTGGTAAAAGCCAATGGTTTAAACAATTTTCCTTCGGCAGCTTCCATAGCAAACACAGGCAAGAAACTCACTATGGTTGTTGTTAATGCTGTGATTACTGCCGGAGCTACTTCAACAGTTGATTCATAAATAACATTCAAGAGTTTCTTACCCTTGTTTTCTATCATTTCAACATGCCGGATAATATTCTCCGTAAAGACTACCCCGACATCAACCATTACACCAATAGCGATTGCAATACCTGAAAGAGCCACAATATTGGCATCAACACCGAACCTACGCATGGCAATAAATGTCATTAATACACCAATAGGCAATAAACTTGAAATAAGAAATGAAGCTCTTAGATTAAGTACCAGGATAATAATTACAATGATACTGATTAACACCTCTAAAGTGAGTGCTTCTTCAAGTGTACCAAGCGTTTCTTTGATTAAGCCTGTACGGTCGTAGAATGGAACAATAGTTACTTTTGATACTGTACCATCATCCAATATCTTTGAAGGTAATCCTGTTGATATTTCTTCAATTTTATCCTTCACATTATTGATGACTTCTAAAGGATTTGCGCCATACCGGGCAACGATTACACCACCTACAGCTTCAGCACCTCCTTTATCCAATCCACCTCTACGACCAGCTGGCCCGAAACCAACTTTCGCTACATCTTTAATCCGAATTGGAATATTGTTCTTCACACTAACCACGCTCATTTCAATATCTTCTAAGCTCTTTATATAGCCTAAAGCCCTGATAAGATATTCGGCACGGTTAAACTCAATGGTTCTTGCACCAATATCGAGGTTACTCTTTTTAACTGCATTCATTATTTGAGTGACAGTTACCCCATGCGCTTTCATGGCATTTGGGTCAATATCTACCTGATACTCTTTAATGAATCCACCAATAGAAGCCACTTCTGAAACACCTTTAGCAGCAGTTAAGCCATACTTTACATAGAAGTCTTGAATGGTTCTTAACTCATGGGGATCCCATCCACCATTTGGATTACCTTTTTTATCACGTCCTTCGAGTGTGTACCAATAAATTTGACCTAATGCTGTGGCATCTGGTCCCAAGGCAGGAGTTACTCCATTTGGCAATGTTCCACTTGGTAAAGAATTTAATTTTTCAAGTATTCGTGTTCTACTCCAATAGAATTCAATGTCTTCATCAAAAATGATGTAGATACTTGACAATCCGAAAATGGAATTACTGCGAATGGTTTGAACACCGGGAATACCCAACAATGCCGTTGTTAACGGATAGGATATTTGGTCTTCAATATCCTGTGGTGACTGACCAGCCCATTCCGTATATACGATTTGTTGGTTTTCACCAATATCGGGAATGGCATCGACAGGAACAGGGTCAGAAGGAAGAAAACCAGTCTCCCAACTGAATGGTGACGAAATTACACCCCATGCGATAAAAATCACAAGTAGCAGGAATGTCACCAATTTATTCTCTAAGAAGAATTTTATGATTTTATTCAACATATCTTTTGAGTTTGATAAACAATCTATTCATTAAAAGTTAAGGCAATAAAATTGCATAACAGCACAATTCAGCATCAAAGTGAATTGTAAATTAATAAATTAGAACGTCTAACAAAGATATGTTTGCAGTAAAGCAAGACGGGTTTGAATTGTTGGCGGTGGAGAAGAATCGCTAAAAGCCTCAATAGCTTTATCTTCTTCATCTAACAATTCAAAATTAAGTGCGAAAAGAATTGGAAAAAGAATGTCAAGTTCAACGGTTTCTACATTTTTAACCTGAACCGGACTAACATAATCATCTTCAACCTCGAAGTGTAAAGACTTGTTTTCACAGCATTCACCATCATCACAACATGATTCTGCTTCCGTATTGATGGATGTGGAAACATATTTTCCTCCACAATAATGCATAGAAAAGGTTACCCCTGTGGTTGCAACCATGAGGAAAACAGATAAAGCGATATGTGCTATTTTTCTAAACATTATTATTTATTCTCTAACAAAGAAACGATATTTAAACCGAATTGTTTTATATAATCTTGGATTAGATTTATAATATTTTTGGTTTTAGTATTATGAAACTACCTTATAGCCAAGAGTATCAACGGTCTGCTTGATTTCTTCCAATTTAAAATTGTCACCTTCAAGTGTAACCGTTTTTTCGCTAAGATTAACCTGTGCATTTTCGATAAAAGCTAACTTTTTAAGATTGCTTTCTATATTTGCTTTGCAGTGATTGCAAGTCATTCCTTCTACTTTAATTGTTTTGATTTCCATCGTATTATTTTTTAATTGAGTTACTGAATTCTTTTTTGTGTTTAGGTATTTCTGGATATATCCATTAATGATTAGTGCCATTAATATAACTCCAGATGCAATTTGCCACCAACTTAATCCTTCGTGATGATTATGCCCAAGATGTTGATGGGTAATTTCTGTAAACCATTGTGTTGGTAAGGCATAATCTATTAATAAACCAAAGCCTAAAGCTCCCACGATAATGGTTGCTAAATAAGTGAATAAACTCTTTCGGCCAAGTACTTTTCCTATCATGGTTATTGTTGCTGCATTCGTTGCCGGACCAGCCATTAATAATACAAATGCAGCTCCCGGACTAATGCCTTTTAAAATTAGTATTGCAGCCAAGGGAATTGAACCTGTAGCACATATATAAAGCGGAATGGAAACCACCAGGATTAAAAGCATTTGAACAATTGGAGGCATATTTAATAGTTCGAAGAATTCATTAGGAATTAAAGCAGAGATTATTGCTGCCAATACCAATCCAATTACCAACCATTTTGATATATCCTGAATAAAATCGACAAACCCATAACGGAATACATCTCCCACTTTTTGAGAGAATGATTTACGTTCTTCGGTTTGTTCCTGGAAAGTTCTTGTGTCTGTTTCGTTTTTAGTTGCCACACTTGTAATTAATCCACCTGTTATTCCTGTCACCAAAGCTGCCAATGGTCGAATGATTGCAAATGGTAACCCCATTAATGAAAATGTTGCTAATATAGAATCAACCCCGGTTTGTGGAGTAGATATTAGAAATGAAACTGTACCTCCTTTGGATGCTCCATTTTTATAAAAAGCCGTTCCTGTTGGAATAACACCGCATGAACATAGAGGTAACGGTATGCCAAATATAGAAGCTAAAACAGATGACTTAAATGGTTTTCCATTAAAATAGCGTTCGATTTTATTTTGTGGAATAAAGGCATACAATAAGCCTGCAAAGAAGAAACCAAGCAAAAGATAAGGGGACATTTCACTCAATATCTTTACAAAGTCATTTAGAAAAGTGATGATATATTGTTGTACTTCCATAGCTCTGATTTTTTGATATTACAAAGTAAGGAAGTAACGATGTGTTTACTATTACACGATTTTGGAAAAGAGTTATATCATTTTTGGATTACACCTCGTCTAGTGGTTTTCGCTTGTTTTCTTTCAGCTTTTTGAAGTGAGAAGGAGTTAATCCTGTAATTTTTTTAAACTGGTTTGATAAGTGCTGAACACTACTGTACCCTAGTTGGTATGATATTTCGTTTAAGGATAATTCATCATAAACCAAAAGCTCTTTTACTTTTTCAATTTTCTGATTGATGATATATTTTTCAATGGTTATTCCTTCAACTGAAGAAAACAGATTGCTCAGGTATGAATAGTCATGCCCTAATTCTTTGGAAATATATTCAGAGGTATTTAAAGATTCAAAACCTGATTCTGAATAATGGGTTCTTTCAATGATTATTGTTTTGATGCGGTCAATCAACTTACTTTTCTTATCGTCAATTAGCTCAAATCCATTTTCATCTAACACCTTTCTTACCTCTTCAATTTTATCGTTTGAGAGTTGAGATGAAACATTGACTTTACCAAGTTCTATTTCTTCAATATCCAAATCCAATTTAGCGAATTCATCCTGAACCACCTTTATACAGCGGTTGCAGACCATGTTTTTGATATGTAGTGTTGTTGAATTCATTTTACAAAGGTACAATTAACAACAGTTCTTTCCTTGTTGTATTGGTGGACACTTTACAGTTCCATAGGAACAAAAAACGCAGCAATCTCCTTTTTTTGGTTTTATAACAGCTTTGCACTTTTCACACTCATAGAAAAACTGGCATGAATCCTCTGGCATAGTTTCTTCTTTTTTAAAACCACACTCAGGACAAGTAATTGTTGATTTAAGAAATATAGGTTTCATTTACTTACCAAGTTTTAAAATTCTAAAAGCCCCTTTTACTACAATTAAAAATACAATTGAGCCAATAATTAAATCAGGATATTTTGATTGAGTGAGCAATACTAGGATACCTGCTAGAATTACTCCTGCATTTATAATTACATCGTTAGAGGTGAAAATCATACTGGCTTTCATGTGGGCTTCGTTGCTTTTTGATTTTTGAAGTAGATACAAGCAAATACCATTAGCAATTAAGGCAAAGATGGAAACTCCAATCATGATGCGATAATCAGGCATTGCTTCTGAGCCAATAAAACGCCTTACAATTTCAATTATACCCAAAAGGGCTAGTGTTAATTGAAAATATCCGCTTAACCGGGCTACTTTCTTTTTACGCAATACAGTTGAACCAACAGCCCAAAGACTTAATCCATATACAAAGGAATCAGCTAACATATCCAGAGAATCTGCAACCAAACCCATTGACTTTGATATCAATCCTGTAGTCATTTCAATAACAAAGAATGCGAAATTGATTATTAATACTGACCACAGTAGTTTAGATTGTACATCGGAATCCTCTAATGCTACCTCATTGACATCTATAGAACTTGTTTGTGTTAGTTTTGCACCAAAGTTTAATGACTCTAAACGATATAATATCTCTTTATCTTCCTCTGAATGAAATACAGTAAGGTTTCGGTTTTCAATATCAAAATCAAGTTTCTTTATGACTGGTAATCCATCCAATTTCATCCGAATCATGTTTTCTTCGGAAGGACAATCCATTTTTGATATGTGATATTCTGATTTAATCATATCAACCAACGTTTAACATTTTTCATATAGTCTATGTATTCATCTCTAAGTTGCTTTATTAAGAACTCTTCTTCAAGCCTAACCTGTACTTGAATAACAATAAAACCTGAAATCAATATTACTAAAGTAACCGCATTCGGAATAATCAGGAACATTCCTACGAAAACAATTAATACACCTAAAAAGATTGGATTTCTTGATATTCCAAACATTCCTTTAGTAATCAGGTTTACTTTGTTTTCATTATCTATACCAATACGCCACTCATTTGCCATATTGCGTTGAGCTATGAATATTATAATAAATGATAGATGTAAAAGACCCAAGCCAACCCAAACAGTAATTTCTGATTTCAAATATTCTATTGATACCAAATATTGCATTACTGAAGGTTGGAAAGCATTTAGGGCAATAGTAATAAATGCTATTGCTGATATAATTTTATAGGCTTTTCCTACATAGTTTATAGCGGTTTCCTCATTGCTAAATTTAAACGGATTAATTCCTGTGCGCTTATAGGTTACATAGCTCGGAACTATAAACAATGCAACCAAAAACACACAATAGAAGGTAAATAGATACATATAAATAGGTTTTGATAGTGATGAAGCAAATTAAAGCTTTTCTAATGCTTTTTGAAATTTATCTGACACCTCATTTGCAATCGAAACCAGTTCAGGTTTATTGAGCATTCCCATTAGAGCTGCTGGGTCTACAACTACAACCTCAATTTTACCTTCACCAATATCTTTTACAATGGCCTTGCAAGGAAGAAAAACACCAATATTTTCTTCAATTTGGAGTGTTTTGTAGGCAAAACCAGGATTACAAATGCCAAGGATTTTATATGGCTTTATGTCAACATTATCTAATTTTTCTTTGAGTTTCACGTCCATGTCAACCTCGGTTATTACACCAAATCCTTGTTCCTTAAATACGTGTTTAGTTTTGTCAACAACTTCTTCAAAAGTTCCTTCTATTGTTTTTGAGAAATAGAATGTCTCTGTCTCCTGTGCAACTAATGATTGAATAGATATAACCATTATTAGCATCGAAATAATTTTTATTTTTTTCATGACTTTCAATTTAATTGTTAGTGATAACTTGTTCTAGTGTTTATAATAATCTAAGCTTAATGCCTCCATTAAATACAAACCCATCGGTCGGTGCCCAAATATCAGGGAATGTAGGATTGTTTGTTGGTGGTAATACTAAAGGCTCAAAATCGGATTGCATAACATTTGTAAAATTCTCGAAGTTCACAAAAACAGACAGTCGTTCCCAATGGCGCATTAACATGACACCCATTGTCCAATAATCCGTTTTTTGATTGTATAGATTATCGAACTGTTTTCCTGTATAATATACTTCATAACCAGCCGACCACTTTTCTTCAATTTCATAGAACAGAACAAAACCTGCATTATGCTTTGGTGTTAAGGGTTTTTGGTCATTGATATTGTCGTATTGTAATTCCGTATTAACAAATGCGTAGTTTAAATAGAGTTTAAAGTCATCGTATGTTAGCTTAATATTGGTTTCAAAACCAGAACTTAACATATTGCCATCAGCACTTTCAAAATAAGCCATATCCGTGGTGGCATCTTCCCTCAAAACTAATGCGTTTTTAAGTTGAGTAAGAAAGAACAGCTGGTTAATAGAGAATGTCATTTCATCGCCTAAAGCTGTTTTATAATTAATATCGAAATTACCACCTATTGATGTTTCAGCATCCACTTGGTCGGTTGATAATGGCTGTATGCCTCGGTAATATAGTTTCTCAGCATCTTCGGTAAAAATGGTTGGTAGTTTGTAACCCATTGCACCACCAATACGAGAACTTAGTTTATTATTTGCTTTAAAAAGTAAAGAGAAGCGAGGTAATACAAACGTTCCATAATCGGTATTGTAATCTGTTCTTAACCCTGCTTCCAATATCCACTTTTCATTTATGTCCGTAGTATTTTGTATAAATCCACCAATTGTATTGTGCGTGTAATCTCTAACAGGAAGGGAGTCTGTATTTTCCTCTGTAAATTGTTCCAAGTAATGATTCAATCCCAATTGCCATTCGGATTTTTCATTTCTATGTAAATTGTACGATGCTTCTGAAAAACTAGAAACTTGGTTTCCGTTAAACCGATAGTCAGGAATTGTCAACTTTCTATCGAAATAGGATATGCTGTTTTTGAAGTCAATGGTTCTGTTCTCTTTTGTATTTCTGAAATTCAATTGCGTAGCATAACGCTCCGATTTGTTTTTCTCTGTAAATACATGTTCGGTACTTGTGTTTCCCTTTATGACTTCCATATCACCACCTGTTCTGTCATCAATGGTGGTATTTAAACCTACACTAAGTTCAGTATTGGGATTGATGTAATAGTAAAATCTTGGGTTAAGGCTAAAAGTCTGAGCATCTGGCATATTCGAGAAACCATCATCGTCAGGGTCATAAGCTATTTGATTTGTTGCCGAACCATAAATCGAAAGACCTACTTTACCATATTTCTGAGCATAGAATATATTACCTGTAGTCCCTAAAGCACTTGTTTGGTTTAGCATGATGTCGAGTTTTGGCTCATCATTCGGTTTAATGGTAACAAGGTTTACCAAACCTGCAATAGCTCCACCGCCATATAATGTTGAATTACTTCCTTTAATCAGTTCTACTTGTTTTAAATCGAGCGGTGGTATTTGCATAATGGAGAGTCCACCTGCAAAGCCTCCATAAAGAGGCATACCATCTTTTAATATTTGAGTGTAACGACCATCCAAACCTTGAATGCGGATACTCATATTTCCAGAACTAAGTGATGTTTGTTGCATTTGCACCCCTGTAGTTTCTCTTAATAGCATTCCGATATTAGAAGAATTCATGGCTGCTTTTTCGCCTAATTCTTCGCCTGTAATGGCTTCGATTCGTGTTGGAATATCTTGTATGGTTCGTGAAGACCTTGTTGATGTAATTACTACTTCTTCCAGTTCTTCACCTTCTTCCAATTCAACTTCAATGGTTTTATTGTTGTCTTCAGGAAATGATAATTCAATTTCCTTTTCTTCATAGCCAACAAATGAAATAACAAATTCTATTTCACCATTAGGTAGATTTTCAAATTTGGCAATACCTTCTGCATTGGTAATTGTTCCGTTAGTTGTACCTTCAATTACAACACTTGCTCCAATAAGAGATTCGCCCGATTCTTCTTTTACTTCAAAACTTACTGTGTTTTGTCCGAATATGATTCCTGATGAAAATAGGAAAAGTAAACTTGATATTAAATATTTCATAGTATATGGATTTACAAATTTATACTACAAAATTACGGCAGAATTACGTGCAACAGTATTGCAAAGTTATCCTTGACAATTAGGGCAAGTTCCTTTTATTACAAAATTGGCATTTTCAAAATTGAATCCTTCGGGTAAATCCACCTTAGGTATTGGCATATTTTTCAAGCAATGAGTTTGACCACATTTAGTGCAAAGAAAATGGTAATGTAAATCATCCAATGAGCAAGTACAATCATCATCACAAAGAGCATATTTTACTGCACCAGAACCATCATCAACACTATGGATTAGTAAATTGTCCTGAAATGTTTTTAAGGTGCGGAATATGGTTGAGCGGTCTACATTGTCAAATTGTTGCTCTATCTCGTAGAGGCTTAAAGCCTTCCTGTTTTTATCTAATACTCCATAAACCAACTCACGCATGGCTGTTGGTTTTATATTTTTTTGTTGAAGTTTTTTGTCTATTTCGTTACTCATGTTCTACAAAGATATAGTAAGGTGGTGAAAAAATGAAAAAGCGGAACGAATTCCGCTTTTTTCTATAAATCATATCTATAAAGTTTTGCCAAGGTAACACTCAGCTCTTTCTCCATACTCAATAGTTCTTCCTTATTGTCGTAAAAAACCATCAATTCAAAGTAGTATTCAGAGATAGAAATCTCACCCTTTTGCATTGCCTTCTTCAATAATTCGAGAATGTTATTTCCCGATATACGTTGCTTGAAATCGGTAATGCTGCTTTGTAAAGCTGTTGCTTTGGTATGTAAAGTTTTCATTTCGTTATAAAATTGAACTTTAGCATCAGCCTGTATGCTATTAACCGCTTCTGTTTTTAGGTTAGCATACTTTACTGTGTTTTTATTTCCCCATAAAGGAATTGAAACCCCCAGAGTGACACCTTGAAATTGTTCTCCTACAACTTTTTCACTCATATAACCTGCATTTATTTTCGGTAAATTCTGAGCTACTTGAAGTTGTTTTTCTTTTGAAGAAATTTCAATTTCCTGTTTTAGCCAATTGAGCATAGGATTGTTAATTGAAGCCTGAGCATACCACTCGTCAAAATTAGTTTCAACCATATTTGCAATAAAGATGGTGTCGCTAAAGCTTAATGAAACCCCTGCGTTAAGCGTTGCTAATTGTTGCAATGCAGCATCTCGTTCTATACTTATTTGCTCCAATTGTTTTTCGGTATTCAAAAGGCTTACCTGAGCTTTGTTGTGTTCGAGAATGCTTGCTTCCCCACTGTCCAATTTCTTTTTAAAAGCATTGGCAATTTTCATATCATTGCTTAACCTAAGCTTATATTCTGAATACAAAGCATTCAGGTATGTTAGTTCAGAACAAATAGTTTTAGCACTTAACAAAATGTCATACCGTTGTTTTTTATACTCCATCTCAACTTGTTCGTTTTTCATATCTGAAAGTTGAGATTTATAGACATAAGCTGTAGGGAAATCAAAAGATTGGGTAACCGAAAAATCGGTACGGTTGCCAATATTATCAGGGCTTCCCATTAAGTAGTTAAATCCTACTTCCGGGTTATCGGGTAGCATGTTTGTTTTATTTCCCATTTTATCGGCATCGGCATTCTTACGATATGCAGCCAACGTGGTGTTATTCCTTTCGATTTCAGCTATTACAGAATCCATACTACTCTGAGAATAGACCGAAAAAACTGAAAACACTAAAACGATTATTATTAATATATTTTTCATTGTCATCATTTTTTAATCTATCATTAATTCTTCTGAAGCAGTCTCTGAATCGGCTTGCTTACTTGTTAAAAGAAACATAATAGGAATAATAAATCCATTAAGTAAGGTAGAGGTTAATAATCCACCAAGGATAACCTGTGCCATAGGGCTTTGAATTTCATTACCTGGCAATGCACCACCTAAAGCAAGAGGTAATAAGGCAAGACCGGATGATAGTGCCGTCATCAATATTGGATTAAGACGGTCAAGGGAACCGTGTATTACACTATCCATTGCCGAATATCCTTCGTGATGCAAGTCGTTGTATCTTGAAATAAGAAGCATACCGTTTCTTGTTGCGATACCAAAAAGTGAAATAAAACCAATAATCGAAGGAATGCTAATTATTCCATCGGTAAAAAAGATGATAAATACACCACCTATCAATGCCAATGGTAAGTTCAACAGTACAACTACTGATTGAGTAATATTCCTAAATTGATTGAACAACAATAAGAATATTGCCATTATAGAAAAAATGGATGTTATAAGCAGGGTTCTGGAAGCAGCTTGTTCGCTTTCAAATTGTCCTCCATACTGTATGTGATATCCTTCTGGCAATGTAATTTCTTCATTAACCATTTGTTGAATATCAGTTACAACTCCTCGCAAATCACGCCCTGCAATATTAGCCGAGATAACAATTTTACGCATTACGTTTTCACGATTAATTGTGTTTGGTCCAGTAGAAGAAGTAATTTCTGCAATATTACTGAATGGTACTTTTCTACCATTTGCATCCACAATTAGTTCTTTGATACGCTCAGCTGTTGCTCTTCTTTCAGTATTTACTTTAAGTGTAAGGTCAAAAGATTTGTTGCCTTCATAAACCAGAGAAACTACTTCTCCTGCCAGCATCACATTAACAATTTCTCTGAATTCAGGTAAAGTAATTCCATATTTAGCCATCACATCACGTTTTGGCTCTATCTTTAATTGAGGACGTTGTATTTGTTGTTCAACATTTAAGTCAGCAATTCCCTCAATACCATCTATGGACGCTTTGATTTGGTTACCCAACTCAAACATTTTATTCAAATCTGTTCCAAATAATTTTATGGCGATATTTGCCCTTGTACCTGATAGCATAGCATCAATACGGTGCGAAATAGGTTGACCTATCTCTATGTTTGCCCCCGATATGGCTTTCAACTTTTGGCGTAGTTCTACTAATATTTCATCTTTTGAACGTTCATCAAGAATAAACGGGGCTTCTATTTCAGAAACATTTACACCTAGAGCATGTTCATCTAGCTCTGCACGCCCTGTTTTACGAGCTACAGTTTGAATTTCAGGAATAGACAACAGTATTTCTTCTGTATATCTTCCAATTTTATCTGATTCGTGCAATGATATGCCTGGTAAGGTACTTACATTAATGGTAAATGACCCTTCATTAAATGAGGGAAGAAAACTTCGCCCTAACGTGAAAAACACAATCATTGTAGCAACCAGAAAACCACCTGTTATTCCAAGAACCAATCTTTTATGCACTAATACCCATTTTAGAATCCTTTCGTAAATTCCTTTGAGTTTTCGAACAACAAATGGTTCCCGTTCTTCTTTAATCCCTTTAGTTGGCTTTCCTAATAAGTAGCTACATAAAACAGGTGTTAATGTTAATGCAACTACCGTTGAAGCGATGAGTGATACAATAAATGCAATACCCAACGGAGCAAGCAGTAATCCTTCCATACCGGATAGGAAAAATAAAGGAACAAAACTCACTATGATAATAAGAGTAGAGTTTAAGATAGGCATACGAACTTCCTTTGATGCATCATAAACCACACTCATTACACTTTTTTGTTCTTTTTTCGGTTTAAGCCTGTTTTCTCTTAAGCGTTTGAATACATTCTCCACATCTACAATGGCATCATCAACTAATGAACCAATGGCAATTGCCATACCACCCAAACTCATTGTATTAATTGTTAACCCCATGAATTTAAGAGCTAAAATTGTACAAACAAATGCTAAAGGAATGGTAACCAGTGAGATTATTGTGGTTCTAATATTCATTAAAAAGATTAACAGAATAATTATCACAAATACTCCACCTTCTAATAATGCCTTTTGTACATTATTAATAGAGTTATCGATGAAACGAGCCTGGCGAAAAATGTCCGTTGCTATCTTAACATCAGCAGGTAATGTCTGTTGTATTTCAGCGATAGATTCATCTAGTTTATCTGTTAAATCAAGTGTGCTGGTTGCGGGTTGTTTTGTTACGGTTAAGAGTACTGCCGACTTGCCATGATTTGAAGCTAGTCCCAACTTTGGAGCTTTATTTCCAATCTGAACATCTGCTACATTCTCAATCAAAATAGGAACATCATTAACTGTTTTTACCACAGCCTTGCCTAATTCATCTAATTTATTGGTAGATAATGCTCCACGAATGATATACTCATTTCCATATTCGTATAAGATTCCTCCTGAAGCATTAAGGTTCATATCTTGAACAACATCTATCACTTCATCCATAGAAACCCTATAGTGTTTCATTTTTTCAGGGTTAAGCAATATCTGATATTCTTTTATTTCTCCACCTAACACAGTAACCTGTGCCACACCACCAGTAGAAAGTAGGCGAGGGCGCAATGTCCAATCTGCCATTGTGCGTAAATCTTGTAATGATGTTGTGTCTGATGTAAGTCCAATAATCATTACTTCACCTAAAATAGAAGATTGAGGCCCTAATGTTGGGTTTCCTACATTCCCTGGTAAGGCATCTTTTACAATGGACAACTTCTCTGAGACAATTTGCCGGGCAAGATAAACATCCATACCCCAATTAAATTCCACCCAAACAACAGAAAAACCTGTCGTTGATGAAGACCTTACTCGACGTACGTTTGTTGCTCCATTTAAAGCTGTTTCAACAGGAAATGTAACCAATCGTTCAACTTCTTCAGGAGCCATTCCTGAAGCTTCAGTCATTACTACAACAGTAGGTGCATTCAAATCGGGAAATACATCTACTTCCATATTTTTAGCAGTATATAACCCAGCTAACAACAGAAGTACTGCTGATACTAATACAACCATTCGGTTGTTTAGCGAAAACTTTATAATATTATTCAACATGATAATTCCGTTTTTGGGTTAGTGATTATGTCCATGCCCTTCAGGCATTACTGATGAAGTTGCTGCAAGCTTAACCTGATATACACCATTGGTTACAACTTTATCACCTTCCTTTAAACCGGATAATATATGAACTCGTTCTCCATCGTTTTGCCCAAGTGTGACTTCTTGCTTTTTAAAGATTTCTTCTTCGACTTGTATATATGCAAAGTAAAGACCTTGTTCTTCAGTAAGTGAAGACACAGGAGCGGTAATCACATTGGTTTGAGGATTTGCTATTAAATAAATTTCGGTGAATGAGCCTGGAATCAGGTCTCCTTTATTGTCAAATTCAAATGTAATTGGAACATAAAATGATTGTTGTCCCGATGTACGTCCATAAGAAAGTAATCGACCATTTAAATCAGACAGCTTATATAGTGTATTATCATAAGCTGTTTTGAAATTAGCATTGCTAATGTTTTTAAGCGACTTGTAGTTTTTCTCCGAAACTTCGGCTTTTAATTGCAGTTTTTGGTTTTGAGAAATAGTGGTTATAGACTGACCAACCGAAACATATTCACCCTGTGCAACAAGCCTGTTTTTTATATAGCCTGAAATTGGAGATGCTATATTCACTCCATTTACAGATGAGTTGGTTGATTGCGCTTGATATGTGGTTTTTGCTGTTTCGTACCGCATTTTTATCTGCTCATATTCCTTAACCGAAATTATCTGGTCGCCAATAAGTTCATCAGCACGTTTCATCTCTTTTTCTGCTGTTTCGAATGCAATTTTAGCCTTTTCAACAGGGTCTCCATTTAAAATCTGTTTTGCAGAAACTGTAATGATAACCTCACCGGATTTTACATAGTCGCCTTCTGCAATAGATGGATTTACAAATGAGACGATACCATTTGAAGTAGCTACAAGCGTGGCTTCATCGCCTTGCGAAGCTTGTATTTTTCCGCTTGTTTTTATAACCTGATGAAAAGTTCCGGATGTAATAGATTCTGTAGTTAGTCCAGCCATTTGAGCCTGTTCTTTTGTGAATGAAATTTCATCCGTATGACTACTTTCTTCATCGCTATGGTCATTCTTTTCAAGACTTTCTTCACCATGGTCGTGTCCCTCATGGTCTCCATGGTCATGCCCTTCATGACTATCTTCATCGTGATTGTGCCCTTCATGGTCATCCTGGTCAACATGGTTATGACCTTCGTGGCTTTCAACTTCATGATTATGACCTTCGTGGCTATTGCTATTGTTGCATGCTACATAAACTAAACTTAGCAATGCGATAACTAATATTTTAATTTTCATTTTTTCTGTTTGTTAAATTTGTATTAGGATATTTATCTGCTGTTTAGCAAATATGTTATGGCAATATCTACCAGATTACAGAATATGATTCTTCAAGCCTATTAATAAAAAAGGCTCAAAATAATTCTGTAAAAACAAAATTGATTTTTAACAAACAGGAGGTGCTCGAAGACCTTGGGAAGAAATTAGAAACCGAGTGGGTATTGGGATATTTTCCTCGGAAATGTAGGAATCATCAGCAAAGTTATTCTGCGATGAAAAATTATAAACAAAAAGTGCTATGAAAAGAATATCTGTCGATTCTAATTCAGCAGTTTTATCACTAACTCTAAATTGGTTATTAGGTAATAGCAATGTCTGTGCAATACTACACGATTCAGTTTCATGTTCCTCATGCTCTTCATGACATATCAGAATGCTCTCATGGTGATTATGCTCATCTTCCTGACTACAATCAAAAGATAAAACAACTTCACTTTTGGTATGATAATGGTGAGGTATAACAGCATGAGCCAACAACACTAAGTTGGCTAATAATACAAATATGAATGCTGTTTTATTTCTCATTATATATTCCTCGTCTCTATTTAAACGTCAAACTTACAAAATAGTTTGTGCAATAGTGTTGCAAAGTTATTTTATAATTCATCAAGAATCTTAACAATACCATTTAGCAACCCTTTATTTAAATGAGATTCTGTACGTTGAATCTTCTGCTTTAAATAGTTTTGAGGTACTTGCTTTTTTATCAGCATCTTTGCGAGCTTCCCTAATTCACTTAATAATTCATTTTCGGGAGATGACTGATTCATGTTAGTAACAGCATTGTATTTTTGCTGTAGGTTTAAAAGAAGCTTCTTATATTCATCTTGCATTTCCTGAAATTCAATCACAGTTCCACCCTTATCTGGGTGCAGTTGCTTTGCTAAGATTCGGTAGTGTTGTTTGGCTTGTTCAATATCAGTAATGCCATTGAAATACTTCATAATTGTTCAAATTCTTCTAGTGTTATACAAAAATGTTCCAGGATTAAAAGGAGTTGTTGTTTGTTGTAATAATGACGTTTGGTGTGTCCAAAACTTGCTATCTGTTTCTTTAATTGAGGACTTAGCTTTATATCTCGTCTTAGTTGTTGCATTGCTGCATCTGCTGAAATACTGTTGGGATATAATTTCTTTACCAAATCCTGTTTTAATATGGTTCTTCGTACTATCATAGCGTTGGATTTGGGTTGAGAAATAAGCGATAACGCATCATAAATATTTGCAAAAGATGCCTTGTTAAGTATATTTTGAGAGCTTGAGACTGCTTTTGAACGCATTTATGAATATTCAGATAGTCTGAGCGAACTTTCAGACCATATTCAGACTGCTTTGCTGAGAAATGCGTTTTTTGAAGACTGCATATTAAGAAGAATCTAAACAATTTCCCCCAATAAAAACGTGTATGAGCAACTTTTGAAGTTGCTTTTATGAAATTGAGCCAAAAATTTAAACACTTCTGTTGAAATATAGTATTACCAATAGCACACCAATACAATACGCAAGTATTACGGAGAATAAAACAAAGAATAGAGTAATAAAAGGTAAAACACGAAGGGTCTATAAACACGAAAAGCCCCGATAGGAGGCTCATTTTCAGAAATCTTGAATGAATATTGGGCATAATCTAAAATATTATCCCCTTGGTAATTAGCTATGTAAATATAAGAAAAATAGAAGTGAAAAAAAAGTAACAAAAAACCCGATGCCAAAACTGATACCGGGTGGATAATAATTCAAAAATGTTTTTTCTCTACGACCTATGGTATTTCTCAAATACTGTCCTCATTCCTCATTTAGACACTAAACACCTAATTATCAGCAATATAAAATGAGGACAATGAGGACGCGTGAGGAAAAACATTAATAATTCCTCACTTGTCCCTCAGATTTTAAGCTTTTTCCTCACTCGTCCTCACTTTATATTACTTACTAATTATACTAATACATTATATATAAGTATTATAACTATATACTTAAATACTAAGTGAGGAAATGAGGACGGTTTTTGCATTACTACCATTATTAAGCTTTTAAAATGTGTCTTGTAGTTTAAATAAAGCGTTCAAGCTCGATGCCCTGATCCTTTAGGGTATCGTAGTTCATGATGTAAGCACTTGTTCTATTGCTGCCGAACTTTACGTTTTTTCTACGGTAGTCAATGAATGAGCGATGTTTCTTTAGGTACTCACCAATTACAGCTTGGTCTAATACGGTTATTCCTTCCTTACGTGCTTGCTCCCGGTATAAACCATGAATTGCACCAACTCTTAGATATAAATGCTTTTCGTTATTTTCAGCAGCTTCCATTTTGTAATGTGTATGCTCTGTAATTTTATAAAGATTAAGTAGCGATTGCAATACATGAAAATACTGTTCCACTTCATCGCTTTGGTTTTGTACCGATATGGTCAATTTTGCAGAGCGAGTTAAGGCATTCTTTGCTGATAGAAAATCAAACGGAAAACCTAAATCGGATTGCTCCATGAGTATTTTCATTGGCGTAAGTACCGATGAAATATTAAGAACAGTTCTTCGGTCTACGTTACCGTATTCCCTTACTAACTCATCCATGACCTCAGAACTAATCTCAGGTTCAATCTTTGAATAATGTTCTTCAATTAAATATCGGTAATCGAAAACTGAGCATGTAATGTTTGTAAACTGTAGGCTTTCTTCGGCTGCTTTAAATAGTTTCAGGTCGGAGTAGTTACCACGGTTGGTATCATCAAACTCTCCCAATAAACTACGGCTACTCAAAGCAGGGTCTTGTGTAGGTAAATCCTGACCGCTAATAATTCCTGAACCCCTGGGCTTAGCAATCTTTGTCTCATTACCACCTGATTTTACACCTGTGAGCTTTCCATTTCTATCTGCAATACCTTTTAATGCTTCAATAGTGTTTTTGTGTATGCTATTCTTGTACTCATTGCCCCAAAACGGATGGTTGGTAGTTGAATCCATACTACGCTGCATACCCGTACTTGTACTACCTGATGCAAGGTTAATTCCATCTTCCATTGGTGGCTTGCCAAACATATACATGATGCTCCGAGCTGCGGTACTTTTACCTGACTGTCGTTTTCCGAAAAGGAACAACAAAGGGAAGTACCCAAAATTAGCTTTGTAGATTAAGTCACTGAAAATAGTTGAGATGTAATATGCTATAAGCAATTCAGCATTGCCGGGATAAATCTTTATCATAGATGCAGCCCATTTAGAAAAGCTCCAACTACTGCCTTTCTTTGGTTTCACATACTTTGAGTTTTCCTTAAATGGATTACCACCATCGGAACTGCCAATTTTCAATGCTTTGCCATAGGGCAGATAGAAGAAATGAAGTAAATGCACCTGGCCCTGTCTTATACTGCTTTCCAATTTTTCTTTACCATATCTACCAATAAACTCAGCGGTGGTATTGAGTACATGAAAGGTATCGTTAATTCGTATTTGGCTTTCGGGTGGTACATTATCAAATTCATCCATGTTATTTATAAGCGTTGCATGTGTAGTAATACCATACTCATCAATGGGATGAAAAGCTTTTTTGTAATACAGTCCATTGGCAAACACCCAGAAGCTGTTTTTTTCATTGAAGCCAACACGTTCAAGCTCTTTGGCTTCGGGAATACCTAATAGTTTTACATTCTTAATATTGTCTAGCTGACTGTCGTTACCATACCAAAAGAAACCATGCCTACGGTGTACTTGCTTCTTAAACGATGCGGGAGTACAGAAGTCATCCGATGAAATAATAGCCAGGCGTTTTCTTCCGTATTGGCTCATCAAGCGCAACACATATTTCAGGTCAATTCCACCTTGTGGGTCTTTGTGGAACACACAAAACAGAGCTTCAAAAGTAAAGTTGGAGATTTGCTTTGGGTTCTTGCCCTCCATAGTATAATAAGCTCCATTCTCTTCATAATACTGATTTTCTAATAGGTTCTCCTGCTGTTCCTTTTTCAGCTTAATAATTTCGCTGATGTTTTCCTTTTTCTTTGGCTTTTTCTCAATTGGTTGAGCGTATTCCTTTAGTGCATCTTGCCAAGCTTTCTTAGGCTTGATTAATTCAGAAACAAAATCGAGGTACACTTCTTGATTGGTTCTATCATAACAGGATATAAGCGAAGCCATCCGCTTAATGGCTTCGGATTTCTTAACAGGGTCATTGGCAAATTTCTCGCTATACGATTCGGTTTTGAATACCACATAATCCGATTGTGTTTCATCGTACTGAAGAAATATATCATGGTCTACAAAAGTGGAATCGGGGTCTTGCTTTTCAGGAAGCAACACTACAGATACATGAAACTTATTCTTGATGAGTATTTCGGCGTTCCTATCGGTGGCTCTTAACCCTGCTGCATCACCATCAAAGATTAAAGTTGCCTTATTGGTGTATCGTTTTAGGAGCTTTGCCTGTGCTTGGGTTAGTGCAGTTCCGCATGTGGCAACCGTATTTTCAATACCTATATCGTGCATACGCAGCACATCGGAATAACCCTCGACTATATATGCTCTGTCTTCTTTCTGAATAGCAAACCGTGCCACATTTAAGGCATACAGTTCATCTCCTTTGGTGTAGATACAACTCTCAGGAGTATTCATGTATTTTACCTTTGGATTCTCATTCAGGTCACGCCCGGCAAAAGCAATAGTCTGGCCTTTTGAATTGGAAACAGGGAATATCAAGCGGTTGCGGAAGAAGTCATATAAGCCATTGTCTGCACTTTTTAAAACACCAACTTCTTCCAGTATCTCCGTTTTTAAGCCACTATTGCGAGCATGGACCAGGAGAGCATTTCCACTTGGAGCATAACCAATATTAAAACTACCGTTTTCAGGTATGGCTAGTTTACGCTCTTGAATATATGCTTGGGCTTCCTTGTGATTAACTTGCTCCAAATAGAACTTCTCAATGATGCTACAGGCTATTCTCAGGCTTTCTTCGTGTTTGAACTTGGCTTCATCAAAGTTGGTACTCTTTTTCCATTCAAAACTAATGTTAAGAATCTTTGCGCCAATTTCAACTGCTTCTTTAAATTCTACCCCTTCATGTTCCTTTATGAACTCGATGGCATTGCCTCCTTTATCACAACCAAAACATTTGAAAATACCCTTTGCCGGATTTACGCTAAATGATGCCGTTTTCTCATTGTGAAAAGGACAGCAAGCTTTGTAATTGCTTCCTGCCTTTTTTAGCTTGATGAAGTTTTCGACAACACTTAACGTATGCTCGTTAATTTGTTCTATAACCCTGTTTGCATCCATGTGTGCTACCAATTTATTGTTGTGAATCTTTCTCGATTATCAGCATCGAGGCTCATAAAGAATTCAAGTATGTTTCCTCTAAAATCGTAGAACTTATCTAATAGGTGGAAGCCCATCGTTGAACCCCATATTTTATAAAAGAGTGCATTCAATTCTAATTGCGAACTCTCAATCATTTTTTGTACTTCCTTGCCATCAAACGGTATATTAGAGTAACCATTCTTTTCGTAGAAGCTTTTGATACGGTTATCAAAGTAAAAGAGCTTTGAAACCGTGTTGGGTGATAAACTTGCCATAAGGGTTAGTTTTGAAAATCAATAGTTAGTTGTCGTTTATTCAGAAGCCATTCATCAAAGGTCATTTCTTTAACCTTATTGAGTGTTTTTCTTGCATCATTAAGCTCTTGCTTTGTTTTGCTGAAATCGATATTGACGCGCTCAACTGCTTCTAATTGATTTTCAAGAGCAACTTGTTTCTGTTCTAAAAACTGTGAATGGTCGGAGAAATGATTGAATAAAGCAGTGTAGCATTCCATCTTGTACTTTAAGATAGTTTCTCTGGCCTCTGGCTTAACGTTTTTTGGATTGACGGTAAAGAGCCATCCTAAAGCATACATGTATGGGAGGCAGAACATCTCATATTGTTTTCCATCGTTTCCAGTTGATGTGCTGAGCACTCCAACTGAACCTAAAATTTCATCCTTCTGCACTTTGACAATCTGATTGCTATGATTAATGTCTAATGCTTCACAAATTGGTTTTATGGGAACCAGTTTTTCAGCTCCATCAATAAGCATGATGCTTACGTCATTAATCTGTGCTACCGCTTTTACTTTCTCTTTCATAATCGTTCTTTTTAATATCATTAAAATGGCAGAGCAGCCCTTGAACAACCCTGCCGAAACCCTGCTAATTACCAAGGGAGGTTATTATTTGCTTAATTTCTTTATTGCTCGTTGGGTGAAACAAGGTGTGCAGCTTTAAGTCCATTGCTACAGTCAGTTCTATACGTGCCATGATGCTATCTTTCCAATTGGGTAGAACATACACTGCCTGGCTGTTCTTTAGCAACTCGATACGGTTTTGTAGTGTATCAGACCAGCTCATCTTTGCAAATGCCATTTCAGTTGGATTCACAACGGAACACCGCATGGATTTTAATTTGGCTTTTATTTTATCGGTATCAACTAAGCCTTTCGATTCGCTTTGTGGAATATCATCCCCACATATATAAATAGTCGTCATCTTCTACTTTTTTACAATGTTCAAATCCTTACATATTTGGCTCTCAGGAAGAACTTGATTATTACACTTCTTCTTTAGCAAGAGCTTTAAGAATGAGAGCCGTATTTCTTGTTTATTGCTTTCAGTTTTTATTTCCTTCTTTTCCTTCATTGAGATTACAGGTTTTAAGAATTGCTAATAACCAATTACAAATTGCTCTTTATTTCATCCAAGGAAGAATGACGACCTGCTTTAATCCATTTCTCAATTTCATCCAATTTGAATAGTAGAATCTTACCACCCGGTTTATAGAAAGGAATCTGTTTATTATATACCCTGCCATAAATGGTTTTAACACTTTCTCCCAGTAACTGGGCTAATTCGGAAGCACTAACATAATTGAAGCCCATTCCGACTTTGTGCTGTAACTTAACTAACTCTGAAACCTTTTTATTTAGCCGTTCAAAATTCTTTAAAGTTTCCGTCTTGAAACACTTTTGTTCATCCATATCGTTGCTGTTTTTTTTATTCAAAAATTCAATGGCAAGTATAGGATATGGACATAGCTATTTCCAACGTCGGACTATCCGATATTTTCAAACTATTTTCTTACAACCTGTATGTGTGTAAATTACAAAGGCAGAACTTTATGCAAATACGATATTTTGGCAAAAACGTCGGATACTTTTTTCACTCAAATAGCAATAAAAAGCAATAAATAGTAATCGGCATTTTCACGAATTATCGGGTTACTATTTCAATTATCACTTTTTCGATGTCACCTATGGGTAAATTTCGTTCTTGGAAATGCAGACGAATTACTTCCAAATCAACCAAAAGATTTTTGTCTTTCTTGATATAAGGTGCTTTTTCTATGAGCGTGTAGAAGTATGAATTTTTATAAGTATTCATATCAATTCCATTTACCACACATAAAAAACGGGCAAGTGTTGAATTACCAACATCGACCCGTAATTTTAAACCTAAAAGGCGAAAAAGAAAGTAAACCCAAAGAACCTGTTGCGCTCTTGATAATTTTAGTATTGCTTCATGTGTTCTTGGTTTACCTTGTTGAAGATTTGGAAAAGCATCAACTTTTCCACTTGATTTGAAATATTTGAGAAACTGAATTTTTCCATAATAGTCACAGAAAAAATTATAATAATCTTGGGGGATTGTTGACGAGAGGTCAACGAAAGGTGAGTAGTAATATATCTCCAAACTTTTGAGATAAGTGGTTTTCTGTCGAAAACTTATTACATCTTGAAGTTTAACTTGTGCGGCATCAGGAATAATCCACTGAAATAATGCTTTTAGCTTTATTCGGATTTTTCCTACCTGCAAATAACAAAGTTCTCCTTCGTTGTTATATACTTCAAGCCTTTTAAGGTGGGTATTGGGTGGTACGAAAAAAAATGAGAAGTATCTCTCTTTGATGGTAACATGCCGTTTAGTATGTTCCATTCGCTCTCTTAAAATTAGAGCTTTCTCAATTATAGCATTTATATCCTCTGATTCAACGAGATAGTGATAATCAAAAATCTTCATTAGTTCAGTTGGGAATGGGTCTGTTGGCAATTGCGTCAACTTCTCAACAAGGCTATCCATATTGGATTCCCATACTGTTGATTCTTTAGCCTTTCTATATCCCTGCAATAAATTTTCAAATACTGCAAGGCAATCCTTTTCAAAATTCTCTCCAACAATTATTTGTTGTGTCATCATAAGCTTCTTTAAAATGTTAAAAAATAATTGCTTATGATTATTCCCATGCTCAACTGAAAGCTATAGTAACTTTATAATCTCATAATTTGTATTTAATTAATGATGTTTTCTCTGTCATTTTCGTTGTCATCAATGAGTTTAACCATAAGCAAAAGTTTTGTGTTAAAATAAATTTCGCACAAAACTAATGTATTGGCTAAAAAGACCTGATTGAAGCCTATTGAAAAAAATTGGTAAGCAATATCTGATGAATTTGAAGAAATTTTGAAAAAAAACATTTTCTTTTTCCTTCTTAATATTACAATAGAAAGTATGGTAGTTTGTATGTTAGGCAGTTTTTAAGAGAAGCTTTAAAAACTATTTATAACTCACTATATCAAGTTATTATGAGTTATTTATTTTTTGCTCGGATATACTTTTTATACATTGTTGTGTGCATGTGCTTTATTCACTAAACCAAATCACATAAAACTTTTCATTCAAATCTATGCTAATCGGGTTATCTTTTTTCCATTTTTCGAAACTATCAAAATCGACCTTTAATCCTTCAGGAATTATTAAAATCATATCAAATTGCTCAATGACAAACTCCTCAAGAAATCCATTGTCGATTATTGAGTTCAATTCTTTTAAATACCTATCAGTAAACTCCGTTTTTGAGTAATCTGGAAATCTTTCCTCGAAAGTAACAAGCTCCATTAAGGCTGCAACCTGCATATCAAGGTATAATCCAGGAAAACCGCTTGCACGTTCTAAAGAATCAACATTTTCAAATATCCACTCAATCTTTTTGTAAGCACTACCCATAGCTGACCCGAGCATTACAGAATCAACAAAAGCTGTTTTCGAAAAACTGATATCCGCTTTAGGGTTTAAATGAAACTTTTCTACCAATCGTGTCGGCTTGTTCAAATCCAGAATCTTTTGTTCTGTTTGTTTCATTTCGTTTGTATCAAGAAATTCAGAACTTATCCTGATTTTGAAAAACCATGTTCCACATTCAAAAACGCTCAGGCTTGAATTTTTATCAGTATCCTTAATATTTGCTTTAAATCCATTTACTTTATAATCTCCATTTTTATAAGAGACTGCAAATTGCTCAGCATGCACTCCATTATCCGAAATATTTGCAACAGATTGCATTGATTTTAGATATTCGTTTCTTAATCTATCTTCTGTTCCTGCTCCAGCTGGATATAGATAAATCGAAACGGTCGTATTTAAATCCTCAGTTTTATATGTAATACCAACATTTTGCTTCTTTTTGTCAAAGGCATAAATGTCTGCTCGGTTAAACTGGTCTATGGTTAATGGAAAAATGAATCCAGTTGCTGAGTGTATATAATCAGATTTAGACTTAATTTTCTTTGGTTTCATTTGTGCTTGAATCGATAAACTAATCGTCAAGGCTGTTATTATAAAAATCGTTTTTCTCATTTCAGTTATTATTCAATGGTAGAATGGTTCTTTGCATTACACACAGCTAGTGAATATGTACAATAGTACAAAAAACTGTATATAACTAGTTGAAAATTAACGATTATGTTTGTAAAATTAAATAAATCACTGAAAAACAGCAAAAATATGAGTTGCTGATTTTGTTATAATATATGTGGTTAAACGCCATAGTTCAAGCTCATAAACCAAAAAAGCCACTTAAAATAAGTGACTTTTTTGGTTCTTGTGGGCCCAGTTGGGCTTGAACCAACGACCCCTTGATTATGAGTCAAGTGCTCTAACCAGCTGAGCTATGGGCCCTCCTTTAAAAAGGAAGTGCAAAACTATCAAAATTGTTCAATAATTTGCAAGTTTGCAGAATGAAAAATATTAAAGCAATTATTTTTGATTTAGGAGCTGTTATCCTTAATATAGATTACCATAAAACCATGGATGCATTTGCTAAATTAGGAGTTGCTGATGTAGCAAATTTTTACTCCAAAAAACAGCAAACAACTTTATTCGATGCTATTGAAACAGGGAAAATTTCCAGTCATTCATTCTTAGTAAAACTACAAGAGTCGACTACCAATGCAAGTATAGCAGCGGTACAAGATGCTTGGAATGCTTTATTGTTAGATTTACCTGAAGAACGTTTAGAACTCATTAAAGCCTTAAAGCAAGAGTACCCTATTTTTTTACTTAGCAATACTAATGCTATACATATTGATGCGATTAAACAGCAAATTGGAACTGAGCAATGGAATGAGTTTAGCGTACTTTTTGATAAGATGTATCTTTCCCATGAAGTAGGTCTTAGAAAACCTGACAAAGCAATTTTTCATCTAATATTAGAGGAACACAACTTAAATCCTGAAAACACTTTATTTATTGATGACTCCCCACAGCACATTAAAGCTGCACAAGAAATAGGAATACAAAGCCATCATTTATTAGATGGTGAGGATATTCTTATGCTTTTTCCTGACACAATTCTATAAGCACCCCATTAGTATCCTTTGGGTGCAGAAAACAAATTAACTTATTATCTGCTCCATCTTTAGGTGCATCATTTAAAGTACGAATTCCTAATGCTTGTAGGCGTTTCATTTCTGCATTAATATCAGCAACATCAAAAGCGATATGATGCATGCCTGCTCTATTTTTAGCCAAGTACTTTGCAATAGGGCTATCATTATTAGTTGCAGCTACCAATTCAATTTTACTTTCTCCTATCTGAAAGAAACTTGTAACTACTCCTTCACTTTCTACACTTTCTGTTTTATAATTTTCTTTCCCAAATATTTTTTCAAATAATTGATTTGATGCCTCAATATCAGCAACTGCAATTCCTATATGTTCAATCTTTTTCATAATTAAGCGTTTTTTAGGTTATCTAAAGAATAGTGCAAACCTTTGTTTTCTTTTCTTAATAAAGCCTGTTCGATAATTAAGTGCGCTACATTAATCATATTTCTAAGTTCTAATATTCCTTTAGAAGGCTTTGCGTTTTTAAATTCTGTAGTCATCTCGTTATACAATAAATCTACTCTGCTTTTTGCTTTTTTTAATCGATAGTCTGAGCGCACTATCCCTACATACTTACTCATTATCTCTTGTAGCTCTTTTGTTGCCTGTTGTATTACCAACCATTCTTGAGGATGTGTTGTTCCCTCCATATTCCACTTCGGAACAGTATCACACCATGTATTATCTACAAGTTCTTTTGCTGATAAAAATGCTCTATTTGAAAACACTAAAGCCTCCAACAATGAGTTTGAAGCTAAACGATTTGCTCCATGTAAACCTGTTGAAGAACACTCCCCACAAGCGTAAAGGTAGTTAATATTTGTTTTAGCTTCAGCATCTACTTTTATCCCCCCACACATGTAATGTGCAGCAGGAACTACAGGAATCATTTGCTTGGTAATATCTATACCTAAGCTCATACACTTATCAGTAATATTAGGAAAATGATTTTTAAATTCCTCAGCATCTAAATGTTGTACATCAAGATAAACATAATCAGCTCCGTATTTTTTTAGTTCAGCATCTATGGCTCTAGCAGTAATATCTCTAGGAGATAAGGATCCTCTATCATCATACTTTTCCATAAAAGGCTCTCCTTTCCTGTCCTTTAAAATCCCTCCAGAACCTCTTACAGCTTCTGATATTAGGAATGAAGGGCGTTGCTGAGTGTTGTATAATGATGTTGGATGAAACTGAAAAAACTCCATGTTTTCAATTGTTGCCTTAGCTCTATAAGCCATTGCCACACCATCACCAGTAGCAATTACAGGATTAGTAGTACTCTGGTAAATATTTCCAGCCCCTCCTGCTGCCAATAAAGTAGCCTTAGCTAATATTGTTTTCATCTGTTGGTTATTCCTATCTAAAGCATAAACCCCAAAACAATGTAAATCATCATTTCTGGCAACTTTTTTTCCTAAGTGATGTTCTGTAATTAAATCAATAGCAAAATAATGAGATAGAATCTCTATAGCATCATAACTATTTGCTCGCTTAAGCAATGCTCTTTCAACCTCCCATCCTGTAATATCCTTAAAGTGAATAATTCTATTCTCAGAATGACCTCCTTCTTTTGCAAGATCATAGTCTCCACTTGTAGTTTTATCAAACCTTGTTCCCCAATCAATAATTTCTTGTATCATTTCAGGGCCTTCTTTCACTACAAAGTCTACAACCTCCTTATCACACAAACCATCACCACAATCTAAGGTGTCATTAATATGTTTTTCAAAAGAATCTTGTTCTTTATTAAATACCCCTGCTATACCTCCTTGAGCATATTTTGTAGCAGTCTCTTCCTCATTTACTTTTGATAGTACACAAATTTTAATCTGTTTCTTATCTTTAAAGTATTCTGCAAGTTTTATGGCATAGCTTAAGCCTGCTATTCCAGATCCAACTACTAAATAATCTACCTTTTTCATTTATCTTATCCTAAAGCAAGCATTCTTTCCATTGCAATATTTGCCTTTAGTCGCACCTCTTCTGCCACTTCAATTTGAGGGCTTTCATCTTTCATACAATTATATATTTTCTCTAATGTATTCAGTTTCATATAAGGGCATTCGCTACAAGCACAAGTATTATTAGCTACAATAGGAGCTGGAATAAATTTCTTATTAGGAGCAAGAGCTTTCATTTTATGAAGTATCCCTACCTCAGTGGCAACGATATAAATACTTGCATCATCTTCCTGTACATAATCTAATAATGCTGCCGTTGATCCAATAAACTCTGACTGATCAAGTATCTGTTGTTGCGACTCAGGGTGTGCTATTAATTTTGCTTGTGGATATTCTTGCTGTATAGCTTCAATTTTTTCATTAGAAAATTCAATATGCACCTCACAACTTCCATCCCAAAGTAATAATTCTCTTCCTGTTTTTTCTGCTACATAGCGCCCAAGATTCTTATCTGGAGCAAAAATAATTTCTTTATCTTTAGGAATACTTTCTACTACTCTTACAGCATTAGATGATGTACAAATAATATCACTTATTGCTTTTACATCTGCCGAGCAATTAATATAACTTACAACAAGATGATTTGGATTTTTATCTTTTAACTCTTGTAAGCTTTCTCTAGGACAAGAATCTGCTAAGGAACAACCTGCATTTAAATCTGGTAAGACTACTGTTTTTGTAGGGTTAATAATTTTTGCTGTCTCGGCCATAAAATGAACTCCCGCAAAAACTATCATATCCGCATCAGTAGCTGCGGCTTGTTTTGCAAGCCCAAGGCTATCCCCAACATAATCAGCAATATCCTGTATCTCAGGGTACTGATAGTAGTGTGCTAAGATAATAGCATTTTTTTCCTTGCGTAGTTTTTCTATTTCTTCCCTATAATCCATCACTTTAATTTTAGGACAAAAGTACGTAAAAATTAGAGGTGTTTTATGATTTTAGTGCCTCCAAAAACCAATATGTCGTTGTGTAGCTAAAGATTCTATTCTGAATGAAATTCCAATCTCATGTGTACCATAATTATATTTCATAATATCTCCTGAGAAACTATGATCATAAGTATATGAGAAATGTATTCTATTAGATGCAAAACCAAATCCTACTCCAAGATTTCCATCGGTTCTGTAAGTAAGCCCTGCCCAAGTATTTCTAAGATAAAAAATTCGTGAACTTAAATCAATCACTGCTTTTTGATAATCCATCTTTCTTATTAAAAAAGAAGGCTCAAGCTGCCAGTCTTTATTTACAATATAAAAACGGTAAGCCCCCATTCCATAAAAATTTCTAAATTCTGTGTTAGGTGTAGGGCTCCCTGTAACAGCATTATTAAAAGATGATTCCAATAGGTTTAAAGCTGAAAAACCTAAATAAAAGTTTTCGCCATATAAATATACTCCTGTTGCAGCATCACCTAAATACTTCTCATATGAATTTGAAGAGAATGCAGGATCAACTCCAGGAGGCAAATCTTCAGGTTTAAAGTCAAGATTATGATACATTACTTTAGCTCCAGCTCCAAAAGATAAATTTACTCTATCATAATTTAAAGGAACATGATAAGCGTAATTAATCTGAAAGCTTGCACTTAGTGCTGGTGAAGTTTTATCAAACATTAAAAAACCTCCCATAGCTGAACGATTATTTAATGCTCCATGATAAGATATATTTGAAGTAAGCGGAGCACCTTCAAACCCTAACCATTGCTGCCTTGTTAGTATTGTTAAAGGGTTATATGTTTTACTACCAGAAATTGCAGGATTCAAAGACATATCATTTACAAAAAACTGTGTAAATGTTGGTTGCTGTTGTGCAAAAATGCTCCCACTGAACAACACACTAAAAATTAAAATTATTTTTCTCATTATCTCACAATTGTTACTGTCCCTTTAAATGCTGCATCCCCATTTTCTAAGTCAATTATATAATAGTAGGTTCCTGAAGGCAATGTTCTTCCTTCCTGGTCTTTTCCTGAAAACGCATGTTCTTCAGCATTAGCATAATTTCTTCTATTATAAACCTGTCTTCCTGTTCTATCATAAACCTGAACTATAGCCTCAGGATATAAATTAATATTTTCTATTTCCCAGAATTCATGGATATCATCATCATTTGGAGAAAATGCTTTATAAACTGTAATACAAACTGCAAGATGTGATTTTACAACAACAGTATCTCTAGTTTCACAACCCATATCATCAATAATTTTAACAATATATTCTTCAGGAAGCAAAGATTCAATTACAGAAAAAGAATCATGAACTATTATAAATGTCGTATCAGTTGACCAAGTAAATTGGTAAGGAGGAGTTCCGTCACTAACAAAAACTCTTGCTGAACCACTATTATCATCCTTACAGATTGTACCTACTGAAGACATATAAGTATTTAATGGAGGGGTATCATCAATCTTTAAGAATTCTTGCCTAACACAATTATTTGCATCTGTAATTAACAAAGAATAAGGCAATGGGTTTACTGCTAAGTTAAGTGTATTTGGTGTTGTTGCCCCTGTACTCCATAAAACAGAATATGGAGGTGTACCTCCATAAATAGTTGTAATAACATCAGCAGAATCTCCAACAGCACACATATTAAGTAACTTAAAATTTGCTGTAATTAACAAAGTTTCTTCAATTGTAATGGTATCAGTTACATAACATACTATAGCAGAACTAGTATCTCCTAAAACTTGGTTTTCCATAATATGCAACACATAATCACCTGCTAGCAAACTTGATATGTTTAATGAATTTGAAGTAAAATTAAAAGGACCTGTCCACCAAAAGGAAGCATTTGTATTTAAGACTGTAATGTCAATTTCACCTGTATTATCTCCTGCACAATTAATGTATTTATAATTATTTAAGTTATAATTACATTGCGCATCTACATTAAAGCTAAGAAATACAATAGCAATAAATAATCCAATTTTTAATTTAAGCATACTCATATTTAAGTTTGACAAATATAAAAAAAAAGCGCATTAATACTAATGCGCTTTTTTTGAGGTATCGAGCAGATTCGAACTGCTGTAGATGGTGTTGCAGACCACTGCCTAGCCACTCGGCCACGATACCTTTTTTCAGTGATGCAAATTTAGTTATTTTAATCTAAACCCACCAAAAGTAAACTATTTATTTTCCATTAAAAGAACTCATTGCTCTATCAATACCAATGGTTGTAAAAGCTTTTATCATTTCAACTGCAGTATCTATTTTTTCAGTCATTGTTTCATAATCCTGATTAGTAAATTCTCCAAGTACATATTCTGCCTGTCTGCCTCTAGAAAAATCATTTCCTACACCAAAACGTAAACGAGGGTAAATATTATTCCCTAAAATAGCATTAATATCTTTTAACCCGTTGTGCCCACCATCAGAACCTTTTTTTCGCATTCTTAACACCCCAAAAGGCAAAGAAATATCATCTGTAATAACTAATATGTTTTCAGCCTGTGTTTTAGTTTGTTGCATCCAATATTTAAGTGCTTTACCACTTAAGTTCATAAAGGTATTAGGTTTAATAAGCGTTAGCTTTCTTCCCTTAAACTTTAACTCGGCTGTTGCAGCATAACGATTAGTCGTAAAAGAAGTATTGGACGCACTAGCTAGTGCGTCCAATACCTTAAATCCTATATTGTGCCTGGTATTTTCATACTCAGCACCAGGGTTACCTAATCCAATGATTAAGTACTTCATAGCTTACTCAGCAGCTGGAGTTTCTCCTTCAGCAGCTTCTCCTTCCTCTTCTTCCTCTTCTTCCTCATCAACAGCACCTCTTGCAGTTTTAACACCTACAACTACTGAATTTGCTGGAGCTAAGAATTCACACCCTTCAATTTCAATATCTTTAATATAAGTAAACATACCAATTTTTAAGTGCTCAATATTTAACTCAATTGCATCTGGAAGATTAGCTACTAAACCTTTAGTAATAATCTTACTTCTTCTAAACATTAAATTACCTCCATTCTTAACTCCAATTGCAGCACCATTCAAAATTACTGGAATTGAAACTGTAATTGCTTTATCATCAAATACTTCTAAGAAATCAATGTGTAAAATTTTGTCCGTTACTGGGTGAAATTGAATATCCTGCATAATGGCTCTAGTTGTTGTACCATCAATGTTTAATTCAACTACAAAAGTATCTGGAGTATACACGAGTTTTCTAAAGTCATTTTCATGAGCATAGAAAGTCACTTGCTTTTCTCCCCCGTAAAGTACACATGGTACATTACCCTGATTTCTTAACGCACGAGTGTTAGATTTCCCAACATTCTGTCTTTCTTTTACGCTAATTGCTAGTGTTTTCATTTTTATTTAAATTTAATTATTAATTTTTAATTTATTGGTTGCTTTTCCATTTTGCACTAATTGACTCGTTTTTAACTACTGAGTTAATTGTTTGTGCAAAGAAAGGCGCAACTGAAACCTCTCTTACTTTTTTACTATCATGTGTTTTAGGAATAGTATTCGTAATCACTAATTCCGCAATATTTGAATTATCTAGTCTTTCATAAGCTGAACCAGAAAGAATACCATGAGTACAATATGCTCTTACACTTTTTGCTCCATTGGCAATCATTAAATCGGCAGCTTTAGTAAGTGTACCCGCAGTATCTACCATATCATCAATAATTACCACATCTTTACCATTTACATCCCCTAGCACTTTCATATCACCAATAACATTTGCCTCTTTACGCTCTTTATAACAAATAACTACTCCTGATTTTAGGATTTTAGCATAAGCGTTTGCTCTTTTACTTCCTCCCATATCAGGAGAAGCAATAACTAAATTAGGTAAATTTAATCCTATTATATCTTCAACAAACAATTCAGAAGCATATAAATGATCAACAGGAACTTCAAAGAAACCTTGAATTTGATCGGCATGTAAATCCATAGTCATAATACGATTAACTCCAGCTGCAGTTAATAAGTTTGAAACTAATTTTGCCCCTATCGGAACTCTTGGTTTTCCTTTTTTATCTTGCCTAGCATAACCAAAATAAGGCATTACAGCAACAATATTAGCAGCTGAAGCTCTTTTTGCAGCATCAATCATTAATAATAATTCCATCAAATTATCAGATGGAGGGGTTGTAGATTGAATTAAAAATACATCAGCTCCACGTACAGTTTCATCAAATGACGGCTCAAACTCTCCATCAGAAAACTCTACTATTGAAGACTTATTTAACTCAACACCAAAGGCATTAGCAATTTGTTTAGCTAAGTGCTTTGTATTATTTCCTGCAAAAAATTTAATTGGTCTTTCCATTGTTATACCTTGTTAAAAAAGGGCTGCAAATATACACTTTAGGACTTAAATAGACTAATGATTTTATTTTTTAGTTAAAAGGAGGCTGATTTGTAGTAAACTTCTATTTTTGCAGTCCACTTGCCCAGGTGGCGGAATTGGTAGACGCGTTGGTCTCAAACACCAATGGTGCAAACCGTGCCGGTTCGAGCCCGGCTCTGGGTACAAAAGTAAACGCTTGGAAACTAATAATTTACAAGCGTTTACTTCTTTTGAATTGCCCTTGGTGTCACTTCAGGTGTCAGTTGATGCACATTTTGTGCCTCAAAAAAAAATGCAAAAACTTCCCGATTTTAAAAGAGCTAGACTGGTTCAATCCAACTACAAAAAAGGCTGGTACATTCAATTTTATGTATGGCATGTTCAAAAAAATGAACTCATTAGAAAGAAGAAATTTATCCCACCAACTTATTCTAATCCTGATTCCAAAAAAGCATATGCCCGAGATTTTATTAAGAAGATAAATCTATTATTAAAAAAAGGATATCATATTGATAACAACAGGGAGCAATACGAACCTGAGGAAACGATAGAGATTACGCTAACTATTAAAGCTGCAATTCCGAAATACATAAAATACTGTACAAATATTACTAAGAACAGCCAGAAAGAAATTAATAGTAAACTCAACTTACTCATTAACTTCTCAAATTGGTTAAAAGAGAATAACTACCCCATTGTTTACTTGAATGAACTCACAACAGAAATTGTACAGCAGTATTTCGATTATGAAATTATTGAAAGAGGCATAGGAGCAAAAACACACAACAATAATTTAAGCCAATTAAGGAATTTCTATAATGTTGCATTAAAACGAAAATGGGTAAAGGGAAAAAGCCCCTTTAGTGATATTGAAAAGCAATACACCAATTATGGAGAGAAGAATATCCCACTAACACAAAAGCAATTACAGGAAATAATTCCATATATAAAAGAGCAAGATGAATATTTATATAAATTCATCTGTTTCATTTATTATACTTTAATGCGACCTGCCGAAATCAGGCGATTGAAAATTAGTAATATTGATTTTGAAAATCATGCATTAAAGATTTATGCCAGCCAAAGTAAAGTAAAACGATTCGATATTATTCCTATCTCAGATGATTTAATGAAAGTGATACAATCAATGGAATTAGAAAAATGTCCTGCCCACTATTATTTATTTTCCATGGACAAAGAACCATCAGAAACTCAAATGGGAAAATATTGGTCAACTGCACATTTTAAGAAGGTCAAAAATCATTTTAATTTATCTGACAACCATTCCATTTACGCCTTTAAACACACTGCTGTTTGCAGATGGTACGAACAGACAAAAGATATAGTAAGAATACAAAGAATGTGCAGACACTCCAGTATAGAAATGACTGCTCGTTATTTAAAATCTCTTGGATTAATGACTGAAGAATTTAAAATTGATAGTTTGCCTGGGTTATTGTAATAACTTATAAGCAAACGATTACAGGTTAAAACCCTGACTCGATTACTTAACAAAAAACCTCACTTACTAGATAAGTTTTTTTGTTTTAAAGCATTTTCATTCTTTAAATAGCTGATCATTGTTAATCTTCAACAGATAGATTCCGTTTCCTAAATGCCTTATAGCTGTTAGTTTGCATTATTTACTTCTTATTATAATTTCATTAATATCTTTAATAGGAATCACTTTAGTTGAATTATCTAATTCTTGAAAAATAAAAACATAGCTCTTTGTTTTTCCAATGTAATATGAAGTGCTGTCTGATATAAATTTAATATTATCATCTAAATCTTTATAATGAATTTCAGTACCATAGTAAAGCTTATCATTTCTTATGCTATTTACCTTATTATTAATTGTCAAATAAAAAACTGGAGAAATCATAATAATAAAAAACATCATGTTTTTTATTAATGGACTAATTTGTGCACTAAACAAACGATTAAATTTAAACTTAACTTCTTCCCAAAGAATCACAAATAAATTTAGAGTTCCTAATGTGACAAAAAGAGTGTGGAGATTAAGATTCACAGTATCTAAAATTAAAAAAATAATAAGATCCATTAATCCAAGTGTTATAACAATCAATATCCCATAACTGTACAAACTTAAATAATCTAATATTCTTTTTCCAAATTTATCACTCTGATTTATATTAGTTCGAATTTCCTTAATTCCTTCTATTTCATATCTTGATATTCGGAAAAGCTCAAAGACAATTCCAAAAATCAACATTGAAATCAAATAAAAAATATCATTTAAAAAAAGTATTAAGATTTCTGCTAAATCTATGAATTGAACTATGTTAAAGTTAAAGCTTCTATAAAACAATATCTGCTTTATTGCTCCCATCCAAATTAGAATTGGACTTCCAATAAATATTAAATTTTTAAATTTACTCAATCTCAATTTTATCAATTTCCTTCATTATCCTATCCGTTTCAGTTAGAGCAACTATAATTTTCTGATAATGTAATATGTCCTCAAATTTTAATTCTCTTTCCCTTCTGTCTTTCAACCATTTTTGTGCTGGTTGGTAACCACCAATGTAAAACTCCCAAGCAACTATAGGCACATTATCAAAATACTGTTCGTCATTTATCCAAACTCTACCTTTCGTATCGTCAAATGGCTCAAAACCTTTGTCAGTTTTAGTTATTTTTCTAGTAATAACATTGTCACCATTTACAGGATAACTTGTAACGTAATCTTCAACTTTTGGAGATTCCAATAAATGAATTTGTCTGATTTCTCCGCCCAATTTTACTAATTGCCAAAATGTATTTTGGTTTTTTGGATATGTCACTTTTGGAAATCCTGTCTTTAAAAAAGCATTATACTTTTCTCGATAAGTTGGAGAATGTAAAACAGCATATATGTAATCTAAAATGTCAATTGGAGAAAATGTATTTTCTGTTGTGTCTTTTTCATTTGTGAAAACTAAATCCAATTTTTTAGCAATTACATCAACAATTTCTAGGTTTAGATTTGGCTTTCTTTTCTCATCTTTCTCAATCGTTTGTTGTCTATTTAATTTAGGGTAAATATAAAGTGGTGTAAAATAAGTCCCATTAATATCCATAGATATAGCTGTTGGAATTGACTTTGTAATTAATGTGTGATTCCATTCTGCTTTTACGATTTTAGCTAGATTTAAAACTAGATTATCTTCATTTAATTCACTTCCTACACTACGTCTTGTTCGGTCAACAAAACTTTCGTTATAATAGATTTCCCTTTCATCAAAAGGGCGGTATGTAATTTTTCTCAATTCATTTTCATTGAATGTTTTTTCTTTCTCAATTACATTATTTAGTTTCCAATGATTTGATTCCTTTATATTATACTTAGATATTAAAGATGGTTTATCATCATTTGAAAAAATATCTTTAAAACGTTTTATTAAATGTGATTTATCGATATCTATAACTAAATCATCTCTGTGTGTTTGGACTCCGATAGTAGACTTAATAAATAGTTCATTTAATAAGAACCCTTTGTTATATTCCTCTTCAGTTTGATAATCTCGGGGCACCATATAAAACATTGGTGCTTTTAATGGTAATTCTGTGTATGGTATTGTCTTTAAAGAATTACTAGACAAAAAGGCATATTTATCATCACGTTTACCAAATAGGTCATAATGGAATACTTTACCAAGATTATTTGATTTCTTTTTACCCGTCTTTACAAATATTGTAATAGAAACACCTTGCTGAATATCGAATACATTAATGTCAGGACTTCCATCAGGACAAGTCTCTTTTATATTACTATTACCGTGTAAATCTATTGTATAAATTTTATCGTATGTCTTTAATAAATGCCAACGCATTCCTCTAAAAGTAGGGTTGTCTAAAAAACCGTGAGGGTTAATAAACGCTAAAACACCACTTCCATTTTTTTCAATAAAATGCTGTCCATAACGTAAAAACTTTACATAATCATCATTGATAAATTTTGGGTTTCGTTCTTTTAGTTTTTCCTTACCTCCAGGCTCTTTTTTGTAGTCTTGCATTAAGTTCATAATCCAATCTCCCTTATTAGCACTTTCGCCACTATAAGGAGGGTTTCCAATGATGCACATTACTGGACTGTCACGTTTAATATGATTAGCTTCATTAGCTTCACTACTTAACCAATTAGCAAATAAAGTTCCTGTGTCGGGGTGGTACTCTTCTAAACTATTAGTAAGGTAAACTCTTGTTCGTTGATCTTTTGTGGGTTTAAAGCCTGTTCCTTTTAGCAATAAGTCTAATTGCAAATGTGCCATTGCATAACTTGCCATTAGTAATTCAAAACCATTTAAACGAGGCAGTAAGTGATTTTCTACGTAACCACTCCAAATACCTTCTTGACTTTTAAATTTTTTGTTTACGTGTTTTATTACTTCTGCTAAAAAAGTTCCTGTTCCTGTGGCTGGGTCAAGAATTTGTACTTTGTGTACTTCTTGTTCTGTTTGCTTGTAACCAGTTGTAGAACGCTTGTCAGGAGTTTGAGTATTTACAGAAATTTTAGTTTTAGAAGTGTCTGCCAAACCCTGTGGTAAATCAAATTCTGTTTTTAAAATATCATCAACTGCACGAACAATAAAATTTACAACAGGGGCAGGAGTGTACCAAACACCTCTTGCTTTTCTTAGTTTCGGGTCGTATTCTGCCAAAAAAGTTTCATAAAAATGGATAATTGGGTCTTCCATTTTTGTAGTTTTTCCGTAATTCTTTAGAATTTCTTCAACATTGCAGGCTAAAAATATTTCGGTAAGGTTGTCAACAATCCATTTAATTCTGTCATCAATATCGGGTCCAGCAATGTAGCCAAATAGTTTTCTTAAAAATGGATTTGATTTAGGAATCAATTCTGCTGCTTCTTGTCTGCTAAATGTATCTAAAGTTGGGTCGTGCAATCGAGCAGCAAACATTCCGTAAGCAATGGTTTGAGCATAAACGTCTGCAAACCCTTTTGGTGTAATGTCGTGAATCAGAATACTTTTAAAAGCAGTCATTTGCTCTTTCAAAGTACTATCTTCTTGATTGTCTTCATCACTGGTCAAAGCCTTTTCAATAACATCAGAAAGAAGGCGGGCTTTGCCCGCCATCATTTCTGCTAATTTTTTTGAGCTTTTTATGTTTTGTCCTATGTGAGTACAAAAATCTTTTATCAGATTTTCAAACGTTTCAAAATTTTGAGGTAATGCAACAATTCCTTTCTCAGTTACTTCTGCAATGGCAATTCTGGTAACAAACTCACCATCATTATATAAATGAAAATCTATGTAATCTGTAAAAATCAAATTAACTAATGATGCTTTATATCGGTCAAATTGCTCTTTATTTACTGATTTTTTCTTTCCCTCAAGGTCTTTATCTCCAATATCTTTAGCTTCAATAAACCCTACCGGTATATCTTTTTTAGTCAAGATGTAGTCAGGTGCTCCGCAAGATTGTCTTTTTGGCTCATTAGTAGCTCTTATTTCAGGAACTAAACTTTCAATTAACTGCTGCAAATCACCCCTGTAAGTATGCTCCGTTGCATTACCAAGCAAATACCTCTGATTTAAGTTATCAATATATTGTTCTATTGTCATGTTACAATTTTATTAGTGCTAAAATAAGGAATAAATCCCTACCAAGCTACCCGTATTTACACTGTTGTTATGAGAAATAAAAGGTTGGTTTTATTTGTTTTAGCTTTTTCATTTTTAAAGCCCTATTGAAAATTTGGGTTAAGTAGAAAAATACTTATTGTTTTATGTAGTTTTGTTTTTATAATGACCTATAATACCCTGTTCTATATATATCTATTTGTTCGTCTTTAAATCTGAATTTAAATGCGCTCCACATATCTGTTTTTACTCCACCTTTATTGGTATATCTATTTTTGTCTAGCAATTTTCTGAATGTTTTTTCGCACACATAAATTGAATATGGACCATCTGCATCATCGCTTAATTTTGCTCCTAGGTTTGCAGGGTCCCCAATCCATATAAGGTCTCTATTATTCTTGTCATATCCTACACCCGCTTTGGATATCAATATATCCCCTGTTGCAATTCCGACTCCAAAAGAAAAGCTATCATTCTTAAACTTAGCTTTAATCTTAGGTTGAAGTATATCATACTTACATCCTACCATTTTCATGGCACATTCAATTGCATTGTTTTCTTTTCCTTCTCCTTCAAAAACTGCAAGCACTCTATCGCCATCAAAACTTCTAACTTTTCCATCAAACTCTTTAATGCATTCAACCATACAATGATGGAATACCTTGTAAATTTTAGTTATAGTTTGTAGACGATGGCCGTCTGTATACGAAGAGGACCCTCTCATATCGACATATAGGAAACAAAATCTCCCTAAGAACCCTGAACTTCCATGTGTCAGTCTACTGTCAGGGTTCTTTTCTAAATCGGGCACAGATTCGGTATTGTATTGGGCAAATTTTTCCTTTAAAACCTCATCAACCTTATTAATAATATCTTTTTTGTTCATTTGTTTAATAAGCTATAATAGGTTTGTGAATAAAATGAATGAAGCGAGTGAAACTAAAGAAGCAAACAACCAATTGAATGACTTTCCTAATTCACTAGTTTTAGAATCTAAAATTTTTGACACTTCATATTGTTGATCAATAATATATTTTATCATATTATCTTCTTTTAGTTCTTGATACTCTTCATTGACCTTTTCTTTACCAAGAGCGTGCAAATGCTCAAAATAAAATAAAGAAAATTCATCTTCTTTGTAATTCTTTGCTAGTTGCGGTTTTAAAACATTGAAAATTGATATATATATAACCCGTGTTAGACAGATTAAAGTTAAGCAACTCGTAACAAAAACTATAAATTCCCAAAAATTTGCTTCTTTAATTTGTGTAAATTCAAGGTCTTTAATGAAGTTAATATATCCAGTAAAAAATAAACCAACAAGAACCAAAATTGCACCAGATTTTTGATCAATAAATCTTATTAATTCTTGAATGTTTTTAAAGGATTCTAATGCAAATTCTATTTTTTTCATGTTATTGTTGAATTACACACAACTAGTGAATATATGCAATCTTGTTAATTATTACTAAAACCCTACAAACATTCTAGTTATGGTAAGTTTATTTATGTTTGGTTAAACCCAATTTTTGATTTTTTAATCCCCTTTCTTATGCTTATGAGGTTTTAGTGATGGTATATTCCCAGGAGTTTTCTTATTATCTCTTTGACGCCTGTCTGGTTTACCAGTTGTTTTAGCCTTTCTTTTTGGACCTGGCTTAATTGCTTGTGTTATTTCCATGGTTTAAATATTAAATTATGTTTTTTATTCAATTATTATCTTCTTCTCCACACTACCATCACTATAAATATAGAATAGAGGCGTATCCTTTTTAGGATTGGTTTCTCTACCCAATACATCAACTATGCGTAGTAATTGTTTTTTAGGTGTGTGTTCCTCAACAGCACTTACATAACCGCTATAAAGCCGCACATTATCAATTAAGTTGGAGCAGTTGCCCATATCAGGTACTGCTGATATAGTTAAGTAGTCGGCATCAGTAGGGGCAACAAAATGATAAACCTGTGTCTCCCAATTATCATCTACAGGGGGGGTAAGTTGGTGTAAAAAAGTACCAAAATTTGTTGCATAGTTTGATAGTCCAACATCTAAAAAAATAGTGGGTTGCTCAATAAAGGAAGGGTGAGGAGAAGATGAGGTTTGTTTAAGGTCAACCATGAGGGTATAGGTATTTCCTGAAATCACACCTGTTTGAAATAAGTCTAAGGAGAATTTATCCATTGGCTGGTCATTTCCAATTATACTTCCGTTTATGTACAGGTAATGTTCTCCCTCACTTGCTCCATCCCAGCTTAATAACCCGTATTGATGCATCCATTGAGAGGTATCATTAAAAATAACTAGGTAGTTGCCATTGCCAAATGCATCTTGATAAGAAAATGCAGTTAGGTTATTCATTTTAGAATTAAAATCTGCATTGTTGGAAATAATTTCTCCTATTGGGTAGGTAGAGCTATAATCTTCAAAACTCCCATTCATTACTAAGTTTTGCTGTGCCTTAATAATAAAAGCACAGCAAAATAGTAATATAGTAATTTTGGTTTTCATTATTCCTTAGTTAGCTTCTTGGTAGCAATAATATTGCCTTCTTGGTCTGCTAAGTTAATAAAATAAACTCCTGTAGCTAAGCTGCTTACATCTAAATTCACTTCTCCTTGAGAAAATACGGAGTGTGTTTCTAGCACTTGTCCTAAGCTATTTATTAACTGTAACTCTAAAAACGCTTCTTTATCCTCAATGCTAATGCTAATAGTTATATTGCTGATTGCTGGGTTAGGATAGATAAGTAGTAACTCTTCTTGTGCTGTGTTGGTATGTGCAAAGCGAGCGCCAGAGTTAGGTGTGCCAACTTCACAGCTATTAGCATAATTAATATAGGTAGTATCAATGTAGTGCATTACACTTCTTGCTTTATATACTACTGAGCCGTAAGTGTCAGGACAAAGCCAAGCAATATCTTCTACTATTTGTTTTTCGGCAGAGTTGAATTGCATTTCAGTTTGCCCATTGTTCAGCCTGTTTAATAATATACTGTACAATGTTTTTTCTGTTTCTGCAATCATGTTAGAAGTTACCAAGGTATCTACTAATTGTGTAGCTTGACTAATTTCTACACTATCTTTACTTACCGCCTCTTTTACTTCTGTAAGCGTTCCTATTTCTGTTTCTTCTTCCTCAATCATAAAATCTGTAAGCTCTGTACTGGCAGTTTGTATGCTGGTGTCATTCTTTACAGTTTCATATACGCTTGTTTTGGTCAAATAAATTTCTTCAGTAGTTAGGGTAGTGGTGTTATTGCTATCTATGGATTCCTCCATGCTTTCAGCTAAAAGGTAAGGGGTATGGCTTGGTCCTGGTCCTGGTCCTAACAAAATACCGCAATTAGCAGGTAACTCACAATTAAATAGAATCGGATTAGCACTAACTGTAGCTATTGCGATTGGAAATGATGATCCTGCAATATTATTGAATTGAGGATAAAATGGTGCAAAAGTAGATCTTACATAAAAAGGGGATAAGTTACCATCTGCTCCATTAGAGCAATAGGTATGTGGTAAGAAAGTATTAAACCCATACCAACGGTTATCAGAAGCTGTACCAGATGGAAAAGGGAAGGGATTTCCTTGAGTTCCTATTTCTGTAAGGTTTCCATCAAGATGAAACCCATTCCTAGAATTATGCATAGAGTTATTGGATGTTCTTGAGTATGACTGCCCTATAAAATACAAGCAATTCTCTGCATTACGTAATTCATTACAGCTAATACTTCTTGTTCTACACCACTCTGCTTTAATACAAGAAATATTAGGAGATAAATTATTTGCTTCAATATAATTATTAGTTACATTATGTCCTTCTCCATAATACATATTAAGTCCTTGTCCTCCTAGCCCCATAGGTAAAGGGTTTATTTCTTGTATAGCGTTATAGCTTACATTTCCATTGTAGCACTTAAACATGTTAATACCTATGTTTACCTCAGAAATGCAGTTGTTTACAACACCAAAGTTGTTGGAAGGAACCATGCTGCATGAAATGTATGAGTTGTCAATCTCATTGCAGTTTATTCCAGTTCTCATGTTTAGCACATCATTTTCTGAAATCAATAAGTTAGAACAAGCATTGAGGTAAGTTTGTATTCCTGTAGACATTTGTTGTACTAGGTTATCAATAATATGTATTGTTTTTTCACTACAATAAGATACGCTTATTCCTAGTTTAGAATCGTACAAATCATTAGCGCGTATGCTGGTGTTTATATTGTCTGTTACAATAATTCCTTCCAAACAATGGTTAAAGGAGTTTTTGTTGTAGGCATTTGAGTTTCCTACATTCAGGTTGGTTGTAACCGCACTGTTGGATTCGGCATAAATTGCTTTACCAGGTCGTACATTAAAACCATTTACAAGATGTGGCTCAGAAGTAGAGTTTGCCCAGATGTTATAGAAATTATTGTTCATAATATCTACACTACTATTTTCAACAATTATTCCAAAATCTAAAGTGTTAAAGGTGTTTGTAAATGTAAATCCTAATCCATTTCCAATATATAGTTGTTGAGTATTCTGAATATCAATACCACAATGACCTTGCTGCTTGTAACTGTATGGAGTTAACAAATAGTTGGTGCTGTAGAATTGTGTGTAAATAACACTACTTGCAGGGTTAACATTATCATTTGTAGTAAGAGAGGTGTAATTGTCCTCAAAATAAGATTCCCTTAATGTAAACATTGAATTATCTTGGCAATTAATAGCATTTATACCGTCTCTTATTTTTGACCTTCCACGAACTGATATAGTACAAGAAGGAAAAACATCTATCGTTTTCCACATTACATCAGTACAAGCCTTTACAAGGCTTTGCTTAAATATTTCTAAAGTAGCTCCATTTGTCACTTCAATGTTAGCGTAAGGCCCCATTAAAAGGGTGCAATTCTTAAATGTTAAGTCTTGATCGCAATGAAAAGTTCCATTAATTGCAATTGTTTTTCCAGTAATTAATGAGCCAAAAGAGGAATTATCATTAATTATATCTTGAGCTATAGCGCCATCATAATAATACCAATCTGCATTTGAATTCATTGCGTCACAACATTCATATATAAAAATGCTAAGTGTATCTATTACACAGTCATCATTAGAAATAATAACACTGTAACCTCCTCCTTGATTTACAGTAATTGATGAAGTTGTTGCTCCATTACTCCAGTCGTAATAGAAATCGGTATTATTAAAAACAATAGGATTTTCTATTGTTAGTGTAACTGAATTATCTTCACAAATAATGGTGTCAGTTGCGCTTAATGAGGGTACAGGGGTTATCTTAATTTCATCAATGTAATAATAAGCCGTTGGCTTTATAGCTGTGTTTGGGTCTGCTGGATTAATTTGAACGGCTGTTGTATTTGTACCCACAGTCGTGTTGGCATTGTTTGCAAAATTTCCAATATGCACAGCTTCTTCATTTCCTGTTGCAATAAAAGTTCCTGATATTTCATTCCATCCAGATGAACTAGTTATTGGAGTTGTCATTTCTACTTGAGGATTGACAAAAGCACCTCCAAATTGCATAACCATCTGGTTAGTGTATCCGTATCCTGCGGTAGTTACATGATTAGGGCCAAAGTACATTCCTAGTTGGTCAACAAAAAGTTGAGAAGCATCAGCAAGACTTACCTGCATGCTAGCTTTATACTCTTGTCCTGCAACTAAATTACATCCACCTAAAGATTGTACTAGATATTCTCTGTTTCTATAACCTGTTTGAGTTAATATGTTAAATGTATTTGAATGGCAGTGAATTCCTGCATAAGCTGTTCCAAAGTTATATGGGTTTTCCCATCCATATCTATTCATAGGAGCTGAAGCTCCCATGAATGCAGGCACATTAGGTGTTCCTGTCATGTATATATCTGATGAAGCATTTGCAAAACCAAAAACTGAAGAGTTAGGAACGCCATGTTCCCAATTATTAATTAGTCCTAAAGCACCTTGTACTGTAGGGTTGATATTTGAAGTTTCAAAACTTCCATTGTATACATGGTTGCAAGCACAAGTGTCAGGTGGAGGTGTTAATGATGAGCTACTTGTATGATTTCTAGTTTTTACTAAAACAGAAATTGTAGTAGAGTCAAGTTTATCGCCTTCACTATTTAGTCCGTATAACTTAATGTTATACGGTTTTTGAAACCAGAAAAAATGAGAAATTGTGTCTGCAAGTGCATGGTCATCACACAAACTGCTTGGAAGTTCTTCTGCAATTTCACATTCATCAAAATTGATTAGGTAGCTGTTATAGCCACTTGAGTTGTTGGTGAACTCAATCTCTGACCCAACAAATATAGTGTCATTTGACGCTAAGAAGTTTAGAGTTTGTGCTTGTGTAAATTGCAATGCTACCATTGCAATAATACTTAGTAAGATTTTTTTCATGACTACAGAGTTTTTTTAATTTATTTGCTTTTTCAAGATTGTTTTACTTCTCTAATTACAATCCAATATCAGGAAAGTCAATATCAACATCAATATTGTGCTCGATTTTTAATTGTTCTTTAAGTTCTTCTTCAGTAGCACATGGACTTACAATTGAGCCCAAACTACATAGTAGGCAAATACAAAAATGAATCATAGTAAATAGAGTTTTGGTTATTAATGGTTCAAAGATGAATTGAAAAAATTGATATTAAAAACTCATATTTACAAAAAAGTAAGAAACAATATAATTTATATATTTGTATATATATTTATTATGAATAAATTCAAATCATATGAAGACATATCTTCTTTAATATTATCATTGAGTAGTAATGAGATTAATATTTTGAAAAAATATATTGTTACATTTGACAAAACAATTACTGGAAAAGAATCAAAAATTATTATTTTAATAAATCACATTATTAAGAAACAAGGAGGTAATGTTAATCAAATATATTTAAGACTATACCCAAATAAGAATATTAAGGCTTTCAGGGTGCTTTGTTACTATCTTAGGGATAAGATTTTAGAAACTCTTATTCTAGATGTGAATATTAAACGAAAAGGGCAGTCTTCAGCCTATGGAAGAGCTTATATTAAAACCTGTAAGTTGTTAATGCAGCTTAGGGTATGTTTCACAAAAGGACAAGGGGAAATAGCTCTGGTATTAATGAGTAAAATCAAAGTTATTGGTGATAAATATGGTTTTTATGATGAAGTAATTCAGGTTCTATACTTAGAACAAAGATTACAAAGCAATAAATATGGGTCAAGGAAAAGCGATAAGATAAATGATAAGATTAAGAAATATGAATACCTAAGAGACTCTTTAAATATTGCTAATCAATATCTTAGTAAATTGCAAACAGAAACTGCTTTCAAAAATTCTTTAAGCAAAAAGTTAGTTTTTTTTAATAAAACAATTTTTGATTTAGAAAAAAGATGGAAAAGAACTCAGTCAAAAGAACTGTATTACCAAAAAGAGTGGTTAAAAGTCTTATATTTTCAAGAATCTAAAAACTATAAAAAATCAAATAAAGTTGGAATTGATCTTCTTAATTATATTAAAAAAGAAGATTCTGTTTACAAAGCCTTTAGAGAAGGAGGAGTATTGTTTAACTTAGCATATAATAATATATTTTTAAACAAATTAACCCTTTCTTTATCTCAAGCTAATACTGCTATTCATTTCTTTCCAAAATATTCACACATTTACTTTATTGCTCAAGAAGTTAGATTTTACGCCTTCTTTTACTCCAATCAATTAAGTAATGCTTTCAAATTAACAAAGGAGGTCTGTTTAAACAAAAAATCAGAAATAACTAAATTTCAAGAAAGCAAATGGAGGTACTGGCTAGCAATATGTTATTTTAATATGAGTAATTACAAAGAAGCTCAGAATGAACTTGAAAAGACACAAGAGCTAAAAAAAGATTCGGAAGGATGGGATATTAGCATTAGAGTTTTAAGCATAGTATGTTCTATAGAATTAGACAGCTTAAAAGAGGCAACAAGTAAAATAAGTGCTTTAAAGATAAATTACTACAGGAAACCAAAGGTTAAAGTTAGATTAAAAACTATTTTATCAATTTTAATATCTTTAGAGGATTCATTTGAATTTAAAAGAGTTTATAATAAGCATATTGAGGATGTAAATAAACTTAATAGTAATAAAGGGTGGTATAAGTGGGATGTAAAAACACCTGAGTTATTTCTATTTGATCAATGGCTTACATCTAAGGTTAATAATAAAGAATATAATCCAGACTATAAAGAGTTACTTAAAAGTAAATAGGGCTCTTCTAAAATTATAATTATTTATGAAAATAGTAAAATCTTGAGGATACTTAGTGCTTATTTTGAGGGTGTTTAGTAAGTACTTAGTGAAGTTTAGTGGATACTTAGTGCGTATTTAGTACTGTTTTTCAACTTCCAAGAAATTTTGAATCTTGAATTTTCCAAATTCTCCTAACTACATAACTACATCATTTTTTACTTTCTGCTAACTACATCCGACTACAAATATTACTTTATATATAATTAATAATTAAATAGTTACATAAAGTGTAGTTGTGTAGTCATGTAGTTGGGAGAAAAAAGAGATTTTTTCAAAAAATGAGCCAAAACAAGATAACCAACTGATATTATTGCAATTAACTAAAAATAAGAGTGTAGTTGATTTGTAGTCGGATGTAGGCAGGAGATCTTGTAAGCTACAAAACGATTTACCAAAATATGTAGCTACTTGTCATTACTAAAGTCAAATAGCTTCAGTTAGTGTAGAAATACATACAAATCATCTCTCTAGGCTAAAATAAAAAATGAGGAATTTTAGCATTTTTTAAGTGTTACCTGTTGAATTTCAATAAATTACATAGGTGGCACTGGTGCCAGCAAGTATTTGTCATTTTTATGTATATTTATGTCGGAATTAAAATGAAAGAGATAAACATAACTATCTAAATATAAAGTGATTATGAAAGATTTGATTGAGAGAAAGCTAAAGCAGTTTGAAGCCCCAAATAACCGGTTCGAGCCCGGCTCTGGGTACTAAAAAAGCCTTCAATTTCTTGAAGGCTTTTTTTATTCAATAATTATTTTCTTCTTTAAAAAAACCACTACGATATTAAGCTAGATCCCCATATAAAACAAATACTCCTGACCCAATATGTATTATTTCTACAACTGAATTTACCCCACTAGTTTTAACTTTATCCCCATATGACTTTAAGGAAGCCCCTGTTAATGCAGAAAAAGTAATATTTCCATTCCCCTCCTGTATAATAGTACATCTAAATCCAACAGGCAACCCTGAAGGCATACTAAATGTTATAGCACTATTACTAGCAAACACTAATACCTGACCATTATTTGAAGTTACTGGAGTAAATCCAGTTGCTCCTGAATTAACAATTTCAGAACTAAACCCTTTTATCGTTGAACCTGTACTCCCAGTTAAATTATTTACAATAGTAACATTAGAGCTCCCATCAACAGTAATCCCTGCTAATTTAGTTGTATTAGCATCTGTATTAGCATCTACTTCATTCACTGAAGCTACTAAATTTCCTTGAGCAGAAGTTGTTAACGAGCTAAGTGTTCCTATATCCGTAGCATTAGTAGCAATATTAGTTGTTGCTGCCCCTATAGCTGTAGTATTAGTAGCAATATTAGTATTCGCTGTTCCTATAGCCGTAGCATTAGTAGCAATATTAGTATTCGCTGTTCCTATAGCCGTAGCATTAGTAGCTATATTGGTATTCGCCGTTCCTATAGCTGTAGCATTAGTTGCAATATCAGTATTGGCTGTTACTATAGCCGTAGCATTAGTAGTTATATTAGTATTTGCTGTTGCGATATCTGAAGTATTAGTAGCTATATTAGTTGTTGCTGCCCCTATAGCTGTAGTATTAGAAGCAATATCTGTAACATTAGTAGCAATATTGGTATTCGCTATTCCTATAGCTGTAGCATTAGTTGCAATAGCTGTATTAGCACTTACAATATCTGCCGTATTAGTAGCAATAGCAGTAATATTTGTCGCAATATTTGTTGCATTAGTAGCTCCTGTAGTAATATTTGTAGTGATAAACCCTGAATTTGTATTGATGTAATTCGAATTAGTAGCAATACTAGTAGTATTAGTCGCTATTCCACTTGAATTATTAGTAATAGCTGTATTTGCACTTACAATATCCGCTGTATTAACAGCAATATTAGTATTTACTGTTCCTATGTCCATAGCATTAGTAGCTATATTGGTATTCGCCGTTCCTATAGCTGTAGCATTAGTTGCAATATCAGTATTGGCTGTTACTATATCTGCTGCATTAGTAGCAATATTAGTTGTTACTGCCCCTATAGCTGTAGTATTAGAAGCAATATTTGTAACATTAGCAGCTATATTAGTATTCGCTGTTCCTATATCCGTAGCATTAGTAGCAATATTAGTTGTTGCTGCCTCTATAGCTGTAGTATTAGAAGCAATATCTGTAACATTAGCAGCTATATTAGTATTTGCTGTTACTATAGCCGTAGTATTAGTAGCAATATTAGTATTCGCTGTTACTATAGCCGTAGCATTAGTAGCAATATTGGTATTCGCCGTTCCTATAGCCGTAGCATTAGTAGCTATATTGGTATTCGCCGTTCCTATAGCTGTAGCATTAGTTGCAATATCAGTATTGGCTGTTACTATATCTGCTGCATTAGTAGCAATATTAGTTGTTACTGCCCCTATAGCTGTAGTATTAGAAGCAATATCTGTAACATTAGCAGTTATATTAGTATTCGCTGTTCCTATAGATGTAGCATTAGTTGCAATATCAGTATTGGCTGTTACTATATCTGCTGCATTAGTAGCAATATTAGTTGTTACTGCCCCTATAGCTGTAGTATTAGAAGCAATATCTGTAACATTAGCAGCTATATTAGTATTTGCTGTTACTATAGCCGTAGTATTAGTAGCAATATTAGTATTCGCTGTTACTATAGCCGTAGCATTAGCAGCTATATTAGTATTCGCTGTTCCTATAGCCGTAGCATTAGTAGCTATATTGGTATTCGCCGTTCCTATAGCTGTAGCATTAGTTGCAATATCAGTATTGGCTGTTCCTATAGCTGTAGTATTAGAAGCAATATCTGTAACATTAGCAGTTATATTAGTATTCGCTGTTCCTATAGCTGTAGTATTAGAAACAATATCTGTAACATTAGCAGCTATATTAGTATTCGCTGTTCCTATAGCCGTAGCATTAGTAGCTATATTGGTATTCGCCGTTCCTATAGCTGTAGCATTAGTTGCAATATCAGTATTGGCTGTTACTATATCTGCTGCATTAGTAGTTATATTAACATTTGCTGTTGCGATATCTGAAGTATTAGTAGCTATATTAGTTGTTGCAATATTAATACTAGCAATATCAACTGCATTAGTAGCAATATTTACTGTATTTGCTGCTATATCAGCATTAGCACCTGCAATGCCTGAGGTATTAATAGTAACATCTGTAGTATTACCAGTTATTGCATTAGCATTATTAGCAATATCAATATTAGCTGTTACTATATCTGCTGCATTAGTAGCAATATTAGTATTCGCTGTTCCTATAGCTGTAGCATTAGTTGCAATATCAGTATTGGCTGTTACTATATCTGCTGCATTAGTAGTTATATTAACATTTGCTGTTCCTATATCCGTAGCATTAGTAGCAATATTAGTTGTTGCTGCCCCTATAGCTGTAGTATTAGAAGCAATATTGGTATTGGCTGTTACTATAGCCGTAGCATTAGTAGTTATATTAGTATTTGCTGTTGCGATATCTGAAGTATTAGTAGCTATATTAGTTGTTGCTGTTCCTATAGCCGTAGCATTAGTAGCAATATTGGTATTCGCTATTCCTATAGCTGTAGCATTAGTTGCAATAGCTGTATTAGCACTTACAATATCTGCCGTATTAGTAGCAATAGCAGTAATATTTGTCGCAATATTTGTTGTATTAGTAGCTCCTGTAGTAATATTTGTAGTGATAAACCCTGAATTTGTATTGATGTAATTCGAATTAGTAGCAATACTAGTAGTATTAGTCGCTATTCCACTTGAATTATTAGTAATAGCTGTATTTGCACTTACAATATCCGCTGTATTAACAGCAATATTAGTATTTGCTGTTCCTATGTTCATAGCATTAGTAGCTATATTGGTATTCGCCGTTCCTATAGCTGTAGCATTAGTTGCAATATCAGTATTGGCTGTTACTATATCTGCTGCATTAGTAGTTATATTAACATTTGCTGTTGCGATATCTGAAGTATTAGTAGCTATATTAGTTGTTGCAATATTAATACTAGCAATATCAACTGCATTAGTAGCAATATTTACTGTATTTGCTGCTATATCAGCATTAGCACCTGCAATGCCTGAGGTATTAATAGTAACATCTGTAGTATTACCAGTTATTGCATTAGCATTATTAGCAATATCAATATTAGCTGTTACTATATCTGCTGCATTAGTAGCAATAGCATTAATATTAGTAGCTATATTTGTCGTATTAGTAGCTCCTGTAGTAATATTCGTAGTAATAAATCCTGAATTTGTATTGATATAATTTGAATTAGTAGCAACCCCAGTAGCATTAGTAGCTATTGCACTGTATTATTTGTAATAGCTGCATTCACACTTACTATATCAGCTGTATTTTCAGCTATAGCAGTACTAGTCGTTACTATATCTACTGTATTATTAGCTATATTAGTATTTGCATCCAAAATATCTACTGTATTAGCAGCAATAGCACTTAAGTTAGCATTAACATTAACATCAATATTAGCAACAAAAAGAGAATCATTATAGCATAATGGCTGTGGCATATAAAGTAATTCCACTCCATCTTCAAATAACTCAAAATTATTACCAGAAGCTGTAAAATCAACATGTACATTTAGGTACTTTCTATCACCATTCCAATTTATTAACTTAAACGAACCTTGTATTGGTACTCCGCTACTAATAAATAAGTTTATTATACCAAAGTCGTCAGTAGTAGTAGTATGTACCTCTTCAAAAACAGTAGCTAAGTTTTGATTCACAATAGTAAAGCGCACCATTATTTCTGAATTGTTTAAAGGGCTTGCTTTAGGGTTTTCACCTGGAACATTCTGGCTATTTTCCTTTAATAATGCTGCCTGATAATTCATCCCTATTCGTTGAGCTTGTGCAAAAAAAGCACATAGTAAGAACACAATTATTAAGTGTATTGATTTTTTCATAATCTATTTGTTATTTTATTAATAAGAGCTCTACTCTTCTATTAAAAATATAAGCTTCTTTATTGAATTTTTTTGTTGCTCCTCTATATTCTATCGAACATCTATTTACATCTACACCAAACCCTACTAAGTAGTCTAGCACATAATTCACACGTTTTTTTGATAAAGCTAAGTTATTTTCCTGCTCGCCCCTTTCATCAGCATATCCAATTAGCAACACTTTATAAGCAGGATAATTCTTTATAATATTAAGAGCATCATTAATATCATCTTTTGAACGGTCATAAAACACATGCTCGTTATAAGGAAATAATATAAGTGTTTTTAAAGGGATAAATTGTTCTTTACCATGAGTTTCAATATTTTCTATCTTTTGGGAAAGCTCCTCTATTTTAGAAGTTAGAGCAGCTATTTTCACGCCATCATCTTTCTTTTCTGTTTTTTGAAACTTAATCGTAAACCCTAAAGAATATATGTTAGAATTAATTAAATACTCATCATTATTAGAGCCTTCAATTTTTGTTAACCACCCTCTTTTGAACTTAACATTAGGTTTAATTGAAAAAATGTCGTTAATGCTGTATTCAACACCTAAGCCTAAATTATAATCCAAATAATAATTTCTGAAATCATCTTTATTTTTTAAATCAATAATTTGCCCCTCAAGATATTGATAGCCTGAAATTAATGTACTAGCACTCAGTCCCAAATCAGCCACAAGTACTAGTGAAGGAAAAATATTTTCACTATTAGCTCTTTTAAAACTTAATAGGTCAGCCTGCAAACCAAAGTTAATAGCAGTAAGGTTAAAGCTATAATTATTATATCTAAAACTATTAGTCCCATAAGGGTAGCTTAACGTTATATTCTTTTCATCAAATGACAAACCCGTATAAAGCCTTAGGTTTTTCTGAGATTTTATAAGGACGCTAGGAATTTTAAATCCAATAGTTGCTGAAAATCTGCTTGTTGGAATTTGAGATGCATTTTTTAGTGACAACTCATTTGCCTTAGCATTAAGGTAATTAAATGAGCTAAACACCAAGCCAGACTCAATATTCACCTCACTCCTTTTCCATTTAGATGATTGCTCTTGAGCAATTGCCACATTGCAAATCATCAGAAATGATATTGTAAGTTTTTTTAACATATTATTGTTATTTAGATTTTAAAAATTGAATCAATTGCACCTGATTATTGACTGAAATACTTAAAAAATAGTTCCCTGCAGTAAGGTCTTTAATGTTGATTACTTCAGAAGCTAAATTATTAGATGTTTTAGTATAAACTAAATTACCGAGTGCATTATAAATACTAAGGAAAACCTCTTCATCAAAAGGCTTTTCTATTTTAAAATAAACCTTATCTACAGCGGGGTTAGGGAATAATACAACTCCTAAATTGCTTATTGAATTATTACTAATAAGATAACTTAAATCAAAAGGTTGAATTACTCCTTGTCTTAAAACATAATTATCTAAGCTTTGAGTTCCTGAAATACTAGACTGCCCTATACTTGATTGCATATAGCGTGGGCTAACCTTAGAAACTGCTACTGATTTCGAGAGTGTTGAAATATAATGCCTAGAATTACTACCTGACTGTGAGTAAGCACAAAAACTTATTAAAACAAATATGTAGAGTAATTTATTTTTCATTTTCCTTTTCTGCAAAATTATGTATAAGTCTTTCAGGAATGAAATAAAAGCAATTAATTCATTTGTATATACAAATAATCATAACCTTTTTATATACTAAAAAAATAAGGTAACTCTAAAGAATATAAATTATAAGTAGTAATAAGGTTTTTTATTACAGAATAATATTACGAACCTCATCAAGAAGCAAACTTAACTGATCTACTTCTTCTTCCTTAACATTAAAGGAGTCAATACAGTATTGTATTATATGAGGCCTAATTTCATCTAACAATGCTAAACCTAAAGGAGTTATTGAATGAAGATATTGTCTTTTATCCCTTTTATCTTGAATACGAACAACCAATTCTTTCTCTATTAACTTGTTTATCAACCTAGTAGCGTTAGACGATTGATGCAACATCCTAGATTGAAGATCAGAAAACAATATTTTAGAAGGGAATTGTCCTTCCAAGATTTTAAGGACATTATATTGAGGCTCTGTTAAACCATACTCTTTTAAAAACACATTAATATGTTTATAAAAAAGAAAACCTGTAAATATTAAGTTTACAAATAACTTTTCCTGCTTATTAATAAAGCCTTTAGATCTAATATCAGATTCAATACTCATGAAAGCTAAGTTAAAAAAAAATATTAAAACTCATCAATTACAATATTCTTTTCACTGCTATAACATGTTAAGAACAATATTCAGCAGAAAAATTAAAGACTGTAATTAACCTTGAATAATAATGTTTTTAGTGTCTTACACTTTTCTCTCCAGAAATACATAACTAACACAAAACAGTCCACTTTGGGTTAACAATTTATAATAAACTACTAAAATTTAAACTTCCCAAAAAGATAGTAATAATAAAGCTTGGCTTGTATTTTATTTTAGATAATATCACGAACCTCATCAAGAAGTTTGTTAAGCTCATCTAACTTATGTTCAGCAATATTGAACATTTCATTACTTGACTTAGTTAAGTCAGGTCTAATTTTAGCTAAGAAAGCCAAACCTTCCTCAGTTATTGAATGAAAATATTGCCTTTTATCTATGTTAGACTGTGAGCGCTCAACATACTTTTTTTTAATTAATTTATTAATTAAACGAGTAGCATTAGACTCTCTATGAAGCATTCTTGATTGAAGATCTGAGTATAATAATTTCTCTGGATGACTCCCTGCTAAAATTCTAAGAACATTATACTGAGGCTCTGTTAAATCAAAATCCTTTAGAAAAATATTGATATGTGTAAAAAAGTAAAGACCTGTAAAAATAAGATTTACATACGTTTTTTCTTGTTTAGAAATAAAATTATTAGACTTAATATAGGACTCAATACTCATGGTGCCAAATTATAAAATAATTTTAAAATTCACTAATTAAAGTAGGGGCTTTTAATCCTATTGTCTTTTAATAAATTACCAAGTAAGGTTAAATGACTCAGCACTCATATTGGAATCAAGACTATATTTTAATCTCAAATAATAGTAGTTTTAGTATCTTGCACTTTTATTTTTAGCAAAATATGACCAATACAAAACAAGAGAAATACGATAGAGCCTATTTAAGAATGGCACTTGAGTGGGCACAACTTTCCCATTGTACTAGAAAAAAAGTAGGAGCGCTTATTGTAAAAAACCGAATGATTATTTCAGATGGCTATAATGGCACTCCTTCAGGGTTTGAAAACTGCTGTGAAGATAAAAATGAAAAAACACATTGGTATGTTTTACATGCCGAAGCAAATGCTATACTAAAAACTGCAAGCTCTACCCACGATTGCAGTGGAGCGACTCTTTACCTTACTATGTCTCCTTGTAAAGACTGTAGCAAGCTAGTACTTCAAGCTGGAATTAAAAGATTGGTTTATATTAATAAATATAAAGACACTTCAGGAGTTGACTTTCTAATAAAGGCTGGTATTGATGTCTTAGAATTTAATGCCGATAACTTATAATGAAAGATAGAAAATTTCAACCTATTATCTATGCATTATTAATTATAGCCGGCATTAGTATTGGTAGCCAAATTAATAAGACCAGTCCTAATAAAGGGAATGAGAAAATCAATGGCATTATTGAGCTTATAAATGAACACTATGTTGACTCAATTAATCGCACTAATTTTGAGGATAAAACTATAGAAGCTTTACTAAGTGAATTAGATCCACATTCTTCCTATATCCCAAAGAAAGAGTTTAAAGCTGTAGCTGAAGATATGCAAGGAAGCTTTAGCGGTATTGGCGTTCAGTTTAATATTATAGACGATAGTATTGTTGTAGTTGCCGCAATATCAGGAGGACCTTCAGAGAAATTAGGAATCCAATCAGGAGATAGAATAGTAACTGTGGAGGAAGAAGATGTTGCTAGCATAGGCATTAAAAATGAGGATGTAATTAAACGCCTCAGAGGAGAAAAAGGGTCAATAGTAAATATTGAAGTTAGACGTAAAGGAGCAGCTCAATTACTATCCTTCGCTATTAAAAGAGATGACATTCCCCTATATAGTATAGATGCTAGTATTATGCTCAACGACGATATTGGTTACATCAAAATAAATCGTTTTGCAGCTACTACTTACAGCGAATTCCAAAAAGGAATAAGAACGCTTAAAGAAAAAGGAATGCAAAACCTTATTCTAGATTTAAGAGGAAACCCAGGAGGCTATATGGGGGTTGCAATAGACATTTGCGATGAAATATTAGACAACAATAAACTAATTGTATACACCCAAGGTAGAAATAGAGATAGAGAAGATATTTATGCTACAGCATCAGGAACATTAAAACAGGATAAAATTATTGTACTTATTGATGAAGGCTCAGCATCGGCATCAGAAATTGTTTCAGGAGCTGTACAAGATAATGATAGAGGGACAATTATTGGAAGACGCTCATTTGGGAAAGGGCTTGTGCAAGAACAAATTGGCATTAATGATGGTTCAGCAGTAAGAATTACAACACAGAGGTATTATACTCCATCAGGAAGATGCATACAAAAGCCTTATGGAGAAAACAAAAAGGAATACTACCTTGAGCATTACAAACGTACCGATAGCTTAATAGCAATTGATTCCTTAAAATACACTACCCTAAAAGGGAGGACAGTATATGGGGGCGGTGGAATCACACCAGATATTATCATAAAACGAGATACTTCTCTAAATTACTTTCAAATTAATTTAATGGTAAGCAAGGGCTGGGTAAATGAATATTGTTTAAAACAAAGTGAGCAATTAAAACAACAGAACATAAATAGCTACACACAAATTAAAACAGCAGATATTTACAGTAACTATTTAGATTTTATAAACAATAAAGACACAAGCTTTAAACTAGAACTAGGCAACACCGAATTCAACTATTTTAATAATTTATTACTCGCTACAATCTCCAGAAACTTATGGGATAATAAAATTTACTATAGCATCCTTAGCACTGAAGATGAATATATACAAAGGGCAATAAATGAATTTTAAATAAGTTCTATTGTTATGAAAAAAATATTCCTACTCTTATTTATAGTTCCTCTACTTGCTTTTTCACAGCAAGAAACAAAAAGAGAATACTATAAAAGTGGAAAATTACTCTCCATAATAAACTATACAGATGGCCTAAGAAATGGCTCCTGCAAATATTTTTATGACTATGGCGCTTGGGCAATAAAATCAGCTGTAAATTATAAAAATGGAAAACTTATTGGCAGTTCAAAAACCTATAATAAAGAAGGACAATTAATAGAAGAAGGGCAATATAAGTATTCCGAAAAAGGTGTATACAGCCGTAAAGATGGAAAATGGACCAGCTATTATAATAGTGGAGAGATAAAAACCGAAATTATATTTGAAAATGGAAAATCCATTAAGTACACAAGTTACAAAAAAGATGGAAGTATCAGCCCTATGAAGGACGGGTGTTAATACATTACTCTACCGTTACAGACTTTGCTAAATTTCTTGGCATATCAACATTACAACCTCTCATTAAAGCAATATGATAAGACAATAATTGCAATGGGATATTTGAAAGTAAAGGGGTAAGCTGCTCTAAACAAGATGGAATTTCAATACAATAATCCGCTATCTCTTTTACAGTAGTATCTCCTTCGGTTACAATAGCAATTAACCTTCCTCCTCTAGCTTTAACTTCCTGTATATTACTTACTACTTTTTCATAGTTTCCTTTCTTAGTTGCAATAACTACGATAGGCATTTCGTCATCAATTAATGCAATAGGACCATGTTTCATTTCAGCAGCAGGATAACCTTCTGCATGTATATATGAAATTTCTTTTAACTTAAGCGCTCCTTCTAAAGCAACAGGAAAATTATATCCTCTTCCTAAATATAAGAAGTTTGAAGCATCCTTAAACTCTTTTGCAATCTCTTCAGCTAAAACATCAACCTTTAATACTTGTTCAACCTTCTCTGGAATTAACTCTAACTCTCTAATAATTTGTTGATAGTCAGAATTAGTAATTGTTCCTTTCTTCTTCCCTATACGCAAAGCCATAAGTGCTAAAACTACAACCTGCGTAGTAAATGCTTTTGTTGATGCCACTCCAATTTCTGGACCAGCATGGGTATAACTACCCGCATGAGTAAGCCTTGGGATAGAAGAGCCTACAACATTACAAATACCTAATACTGTAGCTCCTTTTTCCTTTGCAAGTTCAAGTGCTGCTAAGGTATCCGCAGTTTCTCCTGATTGAGAAATAGCCAACACTACATCCGACTCATTAATAATAGGATTTCTATACCTAAACTCTGAAGCATATTCTACTTCAACAGGAATTCTAGCTAAATCTTCAAACAAATATTCTCCAATTAAACCTGCATGCCATGAAGTGCCACAAGCTACAATAATAATACGATTTGCATTCATTATCTTTTGTTCATAATCAGATATTCCACCCAATTTCACCTCCTTAGTTGTAGGGTCTATTCTTCCTCTTAAAGTATCTTGTATACTTTTAGGTTGCTCATAGATTTCTTTAAGCATAAAGTGAGGAAACCCTCCCTTTTCTATAGCATCTAAACTTAATTCTAACTCATGAATAAAAGGAGTTTTTGAAGTATTTGAAATTGTTTTTATTTCTAAATCTTCATTTTTATTTACTCTTGCTATCTCTCCATCTCCTAAATATACTACATCTCTGGTATACTCAACAATTGGTGTTGCATCAGAAGCAATAAAATACTCTCCCTCACCTACTCCAATAACTAGTGGAGAACCTTTACGAGCTGCAATAAACTCATCAGTCATTCCTTTTTGCATTACTACAATAGCATAAGCACCTATTACCTCATTTAGTGCTAAACGAACAGCATCAAACAGATTTACTTTTTCATGATTCTTAATCTCTTCTATCAAATGAACAAGCACTTCAGTATCTGTATCACTACTAAAAATATGCCCCTTTGCCTCTAAAGCTTTTTTTATAGAATCATAATTTTCAATAATTCCATTATGAATTAAGGAAAGCTGTCCATCTCCAGAAGTATGAGGATGAGCATTAACTTGATTTGGAACACCATGTGTAGCCCATCTTGTATGTCCAATAGCTATAGTACCATTAGTATCACTCTTAGCAGCATAAGCCTCCAAATCTGCAACTTTTCCTGCTTGCTTTAATAAGTTTATACCATTACTATTTCCTATAGAAACTCCAGCAGAATCATAGCCTCTATACTCTAATCGTTTTAATCCCTTAATAACAATTGAATACGCTTGTCTCTCTCCAATATACCCTACAATTCCACACATATCTTATAGTTCTGAATAATAAATATTCAATTTAATTTCTTTACCCAAAATAGTTCTATTTGCATTTGCTGCTGAACCTGCAGGTAGTAAATAAAGGTCTTTTGTATAAGCATCATTATTTAAAAGCTGATAAAAGTATCTAGTTATATTAAACTCATAATAACTATCATCTTTTAATACTCCTCCAAAATGCGTTTCTCCTTCAACAGTATAATCTGAAAGGAAAACATTTTTTCCTTCCTCATTTACTCGTACTAAAAATAATTTATCATGTGCTTTATAGTCCGAAAGAGAACCTTGCTCTATATCAAAGCGCATTGTCACTTTATTAACTGCCTTACCCGCTAACATATCTGCTAGTGAGTCAGTATTTTCAATTACAATATTAGTCTTATACCCTGCCATAGACTGAAGGTAATTATTATTAACATCATTAATAATTATAGGCTCTTCCTTTTCATTAAACAAGCTTATTCTTGCTGCATCTCCACCTAACTCAAAGTTTAATGACAAAGTATCCGTAGTTGTACTATCATTATGGTAATACACCTTTAGGAATGAGTTTGACCCATTAGCATTTAAATACAATAACATATTTTGAGCACTTGCTGTAACTGCTAATCCTTTAAACTGTTCTAAGAAAGTCTCATTATCTTTTAAGTTATCTTCTCCTAAATCTAAAATACTTTGTCCAAAATCATTACTTAATTTCATCCTTAACATTGGACCACTAGCTGTATCATCTGAAATTGAAAATGACTCAACAAAAGACACCCCCCCTGGAATAGGTGCTGGATATGATGATGAATAATAAGTAGAATCTTTATAAATATCGTCTTGAATTTCTACAACATCTAAACTAGTAAAATCCTCTAAATTTCCATAATATCCACTATAAGTGTAAGAAAGCACTACTGAATCCACTACAGGATTACTTCCTAGATCATTATTATTCTCAGTTAATAAAATATGAGTATAAAAACTACCTTTATTAAATCCAAAAATAGGATCATTAATCTCACCTAATATTAGGTTTAATGTTTCGTCTGTTCTTAAAGAATCTTCAGATACTGTTCTGCTTGACATACTAGTAAAATTAGCACTACTAATAACAATATTATCGGATACTGGTTGTATTTCTAACCCTATTGATTCAGGGTCAGTACAGGATACTACAGTTAAGCCAATAATAAGGCCTAACGAAATTATTTTATTCATTTTTATTTTTCTATTAATGCTACTTCTTCCTCTTCTTCAATAAACTGCTCGTAAAACTCTTGGTAAGCATCGATATAATCTTCAGCCCCAGGATAGTCCATAAACGGCTTTTCTGACTTTTTAATATGTTCTAACACATCTTTATTTATTTCAGCACTAGCTTGAACAACAGCATCAGCATGATCAATAGCAAATTTATGCAAGTTTATAAGAGAAGATTCTTGCAAAGGAGCAACATCTGATTCTTGTAAATCTTCAAACAACAGCTTTTCAGGTAAAGAATCACTCAATACTCCTTCAAAAGCATTATCAAATACTGAATAAATAACCTTCACATCTTCAAAAAGAGGATCTCCAGAATACAATTTCTTTATATACATAGGCACTAAAGAAGAGAACCAACCTTGACAATGAATTACATCTGGCTTCCACCCTAATTTACGCACTGTTTCTATCACTCCCTTACAATAAAAGATCATACGTTCATCATTATTTGTCATAAAAGAACCATCCTCATTATCAAACATTTGCCCTTTAGGAAAATATTCATCATTATCAATAAAGTAAACTTGCATTCTTAACTTCTGAATTGAAGCTACTTTTATAATCAACTGGTGGTCAAAATCATCAATAATCAAATTCATCCCTGAAAGGCGGATTACTTCATGCAGTTGATGTCTTCTTTCATTTATAGTTCCGAATCTTGGCAGAAACATTCGTATGTCTTTACCATTTTCTTGTGTTTTTTGAGGTAATAAACTAGCTACCTCTCCCATAGTTGTTTCTCCAGTATAAGGAACTATTTCCTGTGAAACATACAATACTCTCTTCTTTCCCATGAATAAAATTTTAGTTTGCAAAAATATATAAAAAAAAGCTAAACATCAAAGCTTTTACCTTAGTTTTGTCCGCAACATAAGCATAATTACTACTTACAAATGCAGATTTTTAAGACTAAAACAGCGCTAAAAAAGCACTTACTTAAATTAAACCCTACTACTACACTAGGATTTGTCCCTACTATGGGGGCACTACATCAAGGACACTTAGAACTTATACTCAACTCTATAAAAGAGTGTGACATTACTATTTGCAGTATTTTCGTTAACCCTACCCAATTCAATAACAAAGCCGATTTAGAAAATTACCCTTCTACCTTAACAGTTGACTTAAATCAGTTAGAAGAAATTGGCTGCAATATTGTTTACACCCCCTCAGTTGAAGATTTATATGCAAAAAATGAAGCTGCTAAAGCTTTTGACTTCGGAACACTGGCTACTGCAATGGAAGGAAAGTTTAGACCAGGACATTTTAATGGCATGGCTACAATAGTAGAGAAATTCTTTAACATCATTGAACCTACAAAAGCCTATTTCGGACAGAAAGACTTACAGCAATTACAAATTGTAAGAGCCTTAATAAAACAAAACAAGTTTGATATCGAACTTATAAGCACCCCTACAATAAGAGAAGAAAATGGTTTAGCAAAAAGCTCAAGAAACAAGCACCTAAATGAAGAGGCAAAGCAAGAGGCTACGCTAATTTTTAAGTCCTTAGAGTATTGCAGGACAAATAAAAACCTCAGCATAACACAGCTAAAACAACATATTGAAGAATCCTTTAAAAAACAGCCTAATTTCAGATTAGAATATGCCGAGTTTGTAGCCTTAAATACGATGCAGCCAATAACAGAATGGGAAGCTGAAAATGAAAGCGCAATTTGTATTGCTGCCTATCATTCAGGAATTCGTCTAATTGATAATATAATTTTATAGTTTTACACAGTGAATAAAAAAACACTCCTAAAGATAATAAAATACATTGCCTCACTTGGCTTTGCATTTTCCATAATATACCTTTTATTCAGGAATCAAGACCCTGTACAATTAATTGAAGAAATCCAAAAAGTAGAAACTAAATGGGTAATTCTGTCTATGGTTTTTGGAGGTTGGGCCTATGTAAGTAGAGGTTTTAGATGGATAGTACTTATTGATGCCCTAGGCTACAAATCCTCAAAAACTAATAGTGTTGCAGCAGTATCTGTGGGTTATTTTACAAATATGTTTATTCCAAGAGCAGGAGAAATATCAAGGTGTACCGCTCTAAACCAAGTAGAAAAAGTACCTGTCGATAAACTTTTTGGAACTATACTTATTGAGCGAGTTATTGATTTTATCTTTCTAATCTCCCTAATATTGCTAACTATAGTTTTAAAGTTTAATGATATTTTTAACTTTTATACAACCCTACAAGAACAACAAACAGAACCTAGTGAAGGAAGCAATTTACTTATTATATTAGCTATAATAGCTTTAGGTGTTATTGGCTTCTATTTCCTTAAAAAATGGTTGAAAAAATCTGCTTTCTACGAAAAAATAACAAGCTTTATATCAGGACTTAAAGAAGGGTTTAAAAGCATCAAAAATATGAAACGAAAAACAGCCTTCTGGTTTCATACTTTTAGCATATGGATTATGTATTTTTTAATGACTTATATTTGCTTCTTTAGTATGCAAGAAACAAGTCATTTAACCGCTGGAGATGGACTTTTCTTATTAGTTTTAGGAGGAATAGGAATGGTAATCCCTACTCCTGGAGGCGTAGGCTCTTATCATGCAATTGTAATGATAGGACTATCAGTATTAGGCGTTGGGACTGTATTTTTAGGAGAAGGTGGAGACCCAACTAATCCTGCACTATTATTCCCAACTATAGTACATATAGCACAAACTCTTGTAGCTATTATTATGGGTTCTTTATCGTTAATTGTTTTATTCCTATCTAAAAAGAAGAAAAATGCCACATCTTAAGGAACTAAAAAATAAGATATTTACCCTTTCTGACTTAGAAATCCAAGTTGGCAAATGGAAAGCTCAAGGTAATGAGATTGTATTCACCAATGGTTGTTTCGATATTATCCATAGAGGTCATATTGAAGTACTTGCCCGCACAGCAGATTTAGGAAACAAACTAATTATTGGCTTAAATTCAGATAGTTCAATACAAGAACTAAAAGGGAAAAATCGCCCTATTATTAATGAGAACTCTAGAGCAATACTACTAGCTTCACTTAGCTTTGTTGATGGAGTTGTATTATTTTCAGAACAAACTCCTCTTAACCTAATCAAAACTATTATTCCTGATATTTTAGCAAAAGGTGGAGATTATGAAATTACTGAAATTGCAGGACACGATGTAGTCCAAAACAATGGAGGAAAAGTAATCCTTGTACCTTTTATAGATGGATTTTCAACCACAAACATTATAGAGAAAATAAAAACTACCTAATGGCAAAAAAGAAAATACAATCTGCTTTCTTTTGCCAAAGCTGTGGAACACAATCTCCAAAATGGCTCGGAAAATGTCCACAGTGTAATGAATGGAATACTTTTGTTGAAGAAATAATTACAAAAGAAGGAGATACTAAAGGAAGTTTTAAAAGCAATAAGATAAACAAACCAAGTTTAGTTGCTGAGATTGATTATACTAATGAGAAACGCATCGTAACAAACGATAAAGAACTCAATAGAGTTTTAGGAGGAGGAATTGTTCCTGGCTCTTTAATATTATTAGGAGGAGATCCTGGAATAGGAAAATCTACGCTACTCTTGCAATTTGCATTGAGCTCAAAAAGCAAGAAAATTCTTTATGTTTCAGGGGAAGAGAGCCAAAAACAAATAAAAATGCGTGCTGAACGTATTAATAAAAGCTCAGAGCATTGCTATATTTTAACCGAAACCTCAACTCAAAATATCTTTCAGCAAATAGAACAATTGCAACCAGATATCTTAGTAGTTGATTCCATACAAACGCTACATACAGCTCACATAGAATCATCACCAGGAAGTGTATCTCAAATAAGAGAATGTACTGCTGAGCTTATCAAATTTGCAAAAGAAACTAATACTGCTGTGCTCCTTATAGGGCATATCAATAAAGATGGTGCTATTGCAGGACCAAAAATCTTAGAGCACATGGTAGATACTGTATTACAATTCGAAGGAGATAGAAACCATGTGTATAGAATTCTTAGGACTATTAAAAACCGTTTTGGTTCTGCATCAGAACTAGGAGTATATGAAATGAGCCAAGAAGGCCTAAGAGAAGTAAACAACCCTTCAGAAATACTAATATCAGAAAGAGATGAAGCTACAAGTGGTGTTGCAATTGCAGGAACTATAGAAGGCGCCCGACCATTATTAGTAGAGATACAATCTTTAGTTAGCTCAGCAGTTTATGGAAATCCTCAGCGTTCCGCAACAGGATTTGATACCAAAAGAATGAATATGCTCTTAGCTGTACTAGAAAAAAGATGTGGTTTCCGACTAGGAGCTAAGGATGTATTTTTAAATATTACAGGAGGAATAAAAATTGATGACACCGCTATTGATTTGGCAGTAGTATGTTCTATATTATCTTCAGACCAAGACATTGCTTTAGACACACTAACTTGTTTTGCTGGTGAAATAGGCCTCTCAGGAGAAATACGAGCAGTAAACAGAATTGAAAATAGAATCGCAGAGGCTGAAAAATTAGGCTATACCAAAATCATCATCTCTAAGTACAACAAATTTAATTCTAAGAATTTCAAAATTGAGATTGTACAATGCGGGAAAATTGAAGAAGTATTTAGATTACTCTTTTAAGATTTGAGCAGTATGCTCTTTGGTTTTTACCTTTGCAATAATATCTTCTATTATCCCATCTTCACCTATCACAAAAGTAGTTCTGTGTATCCCATCATAGGTTTTACCCATAAACTTTTTAGGACCCCAAACGCCGTAAGCATTTAGCACCTCTTTATTCTCATCCGAAATAAGAGGAAAAGGCAATTCATGTTTCTCAATAAACTTAAGGTGTCTTGCAGGGCTATCGGCACTACAACCCAATACCACATAGCCTTTATCCAAAAGTAATTTATAATTATCTCTTAAATTACACGACTGGACTGTACACCCTGGAGTCATGTCTTTAGGATAAAAATAAAGCACTACTTTCTTTCCTTTAAATTGCTCTAAAGTAATTGCTGCTCCATTTTGATCAATAGCATTTATTGCTGGTGCTTTATCACCTATATTCATAAACTAGATATTTAGTATTGAAATATTAAGTATCAAGGCATAATTTATGCCTTGATACTTAACTTATATTAAAGTGTTCCTCTTCTTTCTTGCTCTGCCTCAATAGACTCAAAAAGAGCTTGGAAGTTTCCTTTACCAAAAGATTGCGCTCCTTTTCTTTGAATAATTTCAAAGAATAAAGTAGGTCTGTCTGTTACAGGTTTCGTAAAGATCTGAAGCAAGTATCCTTCATCATCTCTATCTACCATAATACCATGCTCTTTTAGTATAGCTAAATCTTCTTCAATATCTCCTACTCTACCTCCAACGGTATCGTAATAAGTTCCTGGAACATAAAGAAACTCTACTCCTCTTTTCTTCATTTCCGATACTGTAAATACTATATCATCAGTAGCAACTGCAATGTGCTGGCATCCTGGACCTCCATAAAAATCTAAATACTCCTCAATTTGAGATTTTTTTAATCCATCTGCAGGCTCATTAATTGGGAATTTAATTCTACCATTTCCATTAGTCATTACCTTACTCATTAAAGCAGTATATTGAGTAGAAATGTCTTTATCATCAAATGTAATTAGGTTCGCAAATCCCATAATTTCATTATAGAACTTCGCCCAAACATTCATCTCTCCCCAACCAACATTACCTACCATATGGTCAATATATTTTAATCCACATGAAGTTGGGTTATAATGAGATTCCCATTTTTCAAATCCTGGCATAAACACACCCTTATAGTTTTTACGCTCTACAAAAATATGCACAGTATCACCATAAGTATGAATTCCTGAACGTACTACTTCTCCTTCAGCATCTTTTTCTGTTCTTGGTTCAAAATATGATTTTGCCCCTCTTTTTGTTGTTTCTTCCCAAGCTTTTGTAGCATCTTCAACCCAAAGTGCAATTACCTTTACACCATCACCATGCTTAGTAATATGATCATCAATTTCAGTATTATCTGTCCCTGGCATAGGTGTAGTCAATACCAAACGAATTTTATCTTGAACAACAACATATGAGGTTCTATCTTTAATCCCAGTTTCCAAACCAGCATAAGCTAAGGATTGAAACCCTAAAGCTGTTTTATAGAAATGTGCAGCTTGCTTTGCATTCCCCACATAATACTCTACATAATCTGTTCCTAAAATTGGTAAAAAATCATCTGCCTCGGGAAATATTTTCTCTAGGCTATAACTGAAATTTTCTATATTTTTTAAATCTTTCATTTTATCTCTATTTTTTTGCAAATCTAATAATTAATCTGTCTTCCAACTCTTATAATAATCTTCTACTTCTAACTTAAGTGCCTCCTCAGTAATCATAACAGGATTAAAAGGATCAATCATTACTGCTAGTTCTTCAGTCTTTGTTTTTCCTACACTTCTTTCAATAGCTCCTGGGTGTGGACCATGAGGAATACCTCCTGGGTGTAACGTTATTTGTCCTTTTTCAATATTATTTCTACTCATAAAGTCACCATCAACATAATACAATAACTCTTCCGAATCAATATTAGAATGATGATATGGAGCAGGAATAGCCTCTGGATGATAATCGTATAACCTAGGCACAAATGAACACACTACAAAACCTGCTGCTTCCCATTGCTGATGAATAGGAGGAGGTAAGTGTACTCTACCTGTAATAGGCTCAAAATCATGAATAGAAAATGCATATGGATAATGGAAACCATCCCAACCAATTACATCAAAAGGATGATTAGCATGGGTATACTCCCACATTACTCCTTGTTTTTTTGATAACACCTTAAATTCTCCTTTCTCATCATGAGTTTCTAAACCTTCTGGCAAACGAAAATCACGCTCACAAAATGGAGAATGCTCTAAAAACTGACCAAAGTTATTTCTATATCTACTTGGCGACATTATTGGAGAGAATGACTCTACAAATAATAATCTATTATCTTCTGTGTCAAAATCAATTTGATAAGTTACTCCTCTAGGGATAATTAAATAATCTCCATACTTAAAATCAATATTACCATACATTGTTCTTAGTTTTCCTGAACCTTCATGTACAAATAACATTTCATCAGCATCTGAGTTTCTGTAGAAATAATCTTTAGAAAATGATTTTGGAGCAGCTAAACCTATATGCAAATCATTATTTACAAAAAGCACTTTTCTACTATCTAAATAATCTTCTTCCTTTGGAATAGAGAATCCTTGAAGACTCATTGCCTTCATGTTTTTTTCTATAGCAATTTTTGGCGAAGTATCTTTTAACTTTTTCACCTCTGAAACAACTGTTGGAGGGTATAAATGATATATTAATGAAGACATTCCTGCAAAACCTGCAGTTCCAAATAACTCTTCTTGATATAAACTTCCATCTTCTTTTTTAAAGGTAGTATGCCTTTTATGTGGCACCTTTCCTAGCTTATGATATCTTGGCATTCTTTTTTATTTTAGTCTGGCAAATATATGACTTATAACATAAATAAAAGATGATTCTTATCATACTCTATTTTCTTTATTAAGAAAATATTAAACCCTAAACTTAACATTCATTTTTGTTTGATTAGAAGAAATCGTTTTTTAGCACCCAGCAAAAAATATAAAATTGATACTTTTGCCGTACTCATGAAATTAGTCACTTATAACACAACTCAAACAAAAACTCATCAAATTGGTGCGTTAATTGGAACTGAAATTATTAATCTTAATGCTTGTTTTGGTGATATTAGTTTAATAGAACTGATACAAATTGAAGCTTATAAAACTAAAATTACTACTTATAAAAATAGTGGCAGTTGCTTAAGGCATAAAATAAATGAAGTTAACTTGCTTGCTCCAATACCAAAACCAACTTCTTTTAGAGACGCCTATGCCTTCAGGCAACATGTAGCTACTTCAAGAAGAAATAGAGGTGTTGACATGATTCCTGAGTTTGATCAATTTCCTATTTTCTATTTTTCAAATCATAACTCCATTGCTGGCCCTTATGAAGAAATAGAACTGATGGAAGATCATTTCGAACGTCTTGATTTTGAATTAGAATTTGCAATTGTAATTGGAAAGGGGGGTAAAAATATCCTCACTAAAGATGCTGACAGCCATATTGCAGGCTATACTATTTTAAACGATTTAAGTGCTAGAACCTTACAAATGGAGGAAATGAAACTAAACTTAGGCCCTGCAAAAGGAAAAGATTTTTGCAATATTATAGGTCCCTATTTAGTAACAGTTGATGAGTTAGAGGAACATGCAATTAATAGTAGTACAGGTAAAAAATATGACCTAAAAATGCAATGCTGGGTTAATGGAGAATTATTATCCGAAGGAAATACAAAAGAAATGAACTGGAGCTTTGCTGAGATAATTGAACGAGCATCTTATGGCGTTGAATTATTTCCTGGAGATGTTATTGGGTCTGGAACAGTAGGAACAGGATGTTTACTTGAATTAAACGGAACAGGAAAATTAAATAACCCAGACCACAAAGAACAATGGATTAAAGAGAATGATATTATAGAAATGGAAATTGAAGGTCTTGGGAAAATAAAAAATAAGATTAGCCGTTCGCTATCCAATCATTCCTTATTAAAATTAAAAAGATGATAAAAACAATAGATGTAGCATCAGGAGATACTGCTGGACTTTATAAATATTTGTCCTCAGCAATAACTCCAAGACCTATTGCCCTAGTAAGTACAATTGATAGTGAAGGAAACAAGAATCTAAGCCCTTTTTCATTTTTCAATGTATTTAGTGTAAATCCTCCTATCTTAGTTTTTTCACCAGTAAGAAGGGTTCGTAACAATACTAGCAAGCATACATTAGACAATGTGCATCAAATAAAAGAATGTGTCATCGCTTTAGTTACTGAAGAAATTGCACAACAGGTTTCATTAACTTCATGTGATTTTGGGAATGAGGTAAATGAATTTGAAAAAGCAGGTTTTACTGAAGTCCCTTCTGATTTAATTACTCCATCTAGAGTAAAAGAATCACCAATAAATTTTGAGTGTAAGGTAAATGAAATTATTACTTTAGGTGAAGAAGGTGGTGCTGGAAGTTTAGTCCTCTGCGAAATTTTAAAAATGCATATGGATGAGTCTGTTTTAGACAATGCTGGAGGTATTGATCCTTTTAAATTAGGAATAGTATCCCGATTAGGAGCTGATTGGTATGGAAAAACAACAACAAGCTCACTTTATGAAATTGCAAAACCAATTTCCAGAATGGGAATGGGAATTGACAAATTACCCGAAGAGATTAAAAACTCAACAGTATTAACTGGAAATGAACTCGCTATCTTAGCTTCTGCCGAAAACATTCCAGAAAAGAAAGATTTTAAAGGAAGAGAAAAAAATACAACAGAAAAACATACTTTAGCAAAAGAATTATTAAGCCAAGGAAATAGTGAAGATGCTTGGCAAATACTATTATAAATACTAACATTAAAAACAAAAAAACTATGTCATTTGAATTACCAAAATTACCTTACGCATACGATGCTTTAGAACCACATATTGATGCTAGAACTATGGAAATACACCACAGTAAGCACCATAATGGGTACACTAATAACTTAAACAATGCTATTGCAGGAACAGATTTAGCTGGAAAATCTATTGAAGAAATATGTGCTACTCCTGGATTAAGTGGAGCTGCCAGAAACAATGGAGGAGGTTACTTTAACCACTGTCTTTTCTGGGAAGTTATGAGTCCTAATGGAGGCGGAAACCCTACAGGAGCAATTGCTACAGCTATTAATGAAGCATTTGGTTCTTACGATGAGTTTAAAACACAATTTGCTGCTGCAGCAGGAACAAGGTTTGGTTCAGGATGGGCTTGGTTAGGAGTAAAAGATGGAAAATTAAAAATCTCTTCAACTGCTAATCAGGACAATCCATTAATGGATGACCAATGTGGATGTACTCCAGTATTATGCCTAGATGTTTGGGAGCATGCTTACTACCTAAACTACCAAAACAGAAGACCAGATTATATCAATGCTTTTTTCAATGTAATCAACTGGGAGGAAGTAAATAAGAGATTTGAGTCAGCTTTATAATATTTTTATAAATTTGCCACACTAAAATTTAATTACACAAAAATTAACACACAAATGAAAAAGAAATTTGCCTTATTAACATTATTAGGATTATTCCTAATGGGATCTTACACAGTAGTAGCACAAGATAATACTGATGCTGCAACAACTGAAGAAGTTGTAGACACTGCTGTAACTGAAGAAATTGTAGAAGAAGTAGCTGAAGAAGTTGTAGAAGAAGCTACTGCTCCAGTTGAATCAGAAGAATCATTTCACCAAATTATTAAACAAAAATTTATTGAAGGTGGTCCTGGGTTTATGGGGATTGTTCTTTTATGTTTAATTTTAGGTTTAGCTTTAGCAATAGAAAGAATTATCTATTTAAACATGGCAACTACTGATACTGACAAGTTATTAAATGATGTTGAAGGTGCTTTAAAATCAGGAGGTGTTGATGCTGCAAAAGAAGTTTGTAGAAATACAAAAGGACCTGTTGCTTCTATTTTCTACCAAGGATTAGATCGTTCAGATGAAGGGATTGATATGGTTGAAAAATCTATTGTTTCTTACGGATCAGTACAAATGGGATTATTAGAAAAAGGATTATCTTGGATTTCATTATTTATTGCTTTAGCTCCTATGCTTGGGTTTATGGGTACTGTAATTGGTATGATTGGTGCTTTTGATGCTATTGAAGCTGCAGGAGACATCTCTCCTTCATTAGTTGCTGGAGGTATTAAAGTTGCTCTTTTAACTACAGTATTTGGTCTTATTGTTGCAATGATCTTACAAGTATTCTATAACTACTTAATTGCAAAAGTTGATTCAATTGTTAACTCAATGGAAGATGCTTCTATCTCATTAATTGATTTATTGGTTAAAAACAAATAATCATGGATAGTTTAATTAATATAGGAATCTACTTAACCTACTTTATGGTAGGTTTTGCAGCCCTTGCAGCAGTTGGCTTTGGCATCAAAAAAATGATGCAGAACCAAGCTAATGCAAAAAAGACTCTTTATACAGTGGGTGGCTTAGTGTTACTTTTTGTCATCTCATATTTTATAGCTTCTGATGAGGTATTAACATCTTATGAGAAATACGACATGACTAGTACTACAGTTCAACAAGTAGGAATGGGATTAAATACTTTCTACTTTTTAATGTTTGGAGCTATAGCTGCTGTTGCATATGCTGAATTATCAAAAGTATTTTCTAAATAATGGCTAGTTCAAGAAGAGGGTTACCCGAAATTAATGCAGGATCGATGGCAGATATTGCCTTTTTGCTGCTTATCTTTTTCTTGGTAACTACAACTATGGATGTAGATACAGGTATTGCTCGTAAACTACCTCCTATGCCAGAAGAAGAAATGCAAGATGATGATTCTCAAATTCATGCTAAGAACATCTATGTAGTGCTAATTAATGCAAACAACCAACTTTTAGTTGAGGGTGAACTTATGGATATCTCACAGTTAAAAGAAGGAGCTCAGCGTTTTATTGATAATAAGGGAATAGATCCTAATTCATCAGAAAACCCTGAAAAAGCAATTATCTCATTACAAAATGATAGAGGAACTGAGTACATGACTTATATTCGTGTACAGAATGAACTTGCTGCTGCTTATAGTGAGCTAAGAAATAGAGCTGCTTTAAATAAATTTGGAGAGCGTTATGCTGATTTAAATAAAACACAGCAAAAAGAAATTAGAAAAATGTACCCTCAGAAAATATCTGAAGCGGAACCAAAAAACATTGGAGGAGATTCATAATGAGTAAATTCAGAAAAGGAGGAAAAAAAGGAATGCCAGCCATATCGACTGCGTCCTTACCAGATATTGTATTTATGTTACTTTTCTTTTTTATGGTAACTACTGTAATGCGTGAGACTACATTATTTGTAAGTGTAGTAACACCTAAAGCTACTGAGATAAAGAAGATGGAAAAAAAATCTTTGGTAAGCTACATTTACATTGGATCACCAATAAAAAGGTTAGAATCTTCTTATGGTACTACTGCTCGTATCCAATTAAATGATGCTTTTGCTGATGTTAGCGAAATACAAGAATTTATTGCTACTGAGCGTGAAGCTAGAGATGAAAAGGAAGTGCCTTATATGACAACATCAATTAAAGCTGATGAAACTGTTAAGATGGGAATTATTACTGACGTAAAGCAAGAGTTAAGAAAAGCAAATGCTTTAAAGATTAATTACTCAACAAGAAAAGGTTCTTACTAATTTTTTAGAAAAATATATTTTAAAAAGGCTGAGTTTATCAGCCTTTTTTTATGCTTAAATTTCTTTGCAGTAATAACATTAATAAAGCAACTCCCATAAGACTAAAGAAGGCTTCTTGCCAAGTAGCAGTATTTTCTGTTAAGTTAGCATAAGCCGACATCGTAGGGTAAGAGAATATAACCGCCATAGCATTGTTTAATAAGTGAGCAAAAATTGGCAACCAAAGTGAAGCACTCCAATAAAATAAATAACCCAGTACTAGCCCCAAAGCAAAACGTGGTAAAAAACCTTGAAACTGCATATGTATTGCACTAAACAATACTGCTGTAATAATAATTGCCAAATGAGGCTTCCCTAACCATTTAGTAAATGATTGCTGTAAATAGCCTCTAAACAATAACTCCTCCCCAACAGCAGGAACTATTGCTATTACTAAAAGATTAAATAGTAAATCCCAAGGGGAACTCATCTGCATAAATAAAGTGGTTAGCACTTCAGCTTTTTCATCATAATTCAACAACCAAGCAGGTAAATCCAAGCTCATATTCCACTCGTATATAAATGCAATAAATGGGTTAATCAATAGCATAATTGCTGCTGTTAATAATAGTGTTTGCCTTGAGAAAATAGTTCGGAATTTAAAATCAAAATTAGTGAGGTAAGCATATAATAATGTTGGACTAATAAAAAGCCCTACAGCACTAAACAGCTGCAATAGCTTTGCTGCATTAATCTCCTCAACGGTTGTTAAATCGAGTAAACCAATAGATAATAATGATACATCAAAAAATAACTCAACACATAAATATGCAAATAATGTATGTAAAATAACAGACACAACAATTAGCCCAAATAACAAACCTATTTTTGTTGCTGATGACTTTTCCTTAAATATCCCTTTTAATCTCATTATTATGTATTTTTGCAAAATATGGGCGTAAAGATAGGAAATATTGATGTAGGGGAATTCCCTTTATTATTAGCACCAATGGAAGATGTTAGTGACCCTCCATTTCGTGCTTTATGTAAGGAAAATGGTGCTGATGTAATGTTTACTGAGTTTATATCATCAGAAGGGTTAATACGAGATGCTGCAAAAAGTACAATGAAATTAGACATCTATGATTTTGAACGCCCAATAGGAATACAAATATTTGGTTATGATATTGAGTCTATGCGTAGAGCAACTGAAATATGTGCCGCTGCAAAACCTGAATTTATTGACATTAATTATGGTTGCCCTGTAAAAAAGGTAGCTAAAAAGGGTGCTGGAGCAGGAATACTACTTGATATACCAAAAATGGTAGCTATGACCAAAGAAATTGTAAATGCTACCGATATTCCTGTAACCGTTAAAACCCGCTTAGGCTGGGATGAAAATACTAAATACATAGTTGATGTTGCTGAACGCTTGCAAGATGTAGGGATACAAGCACTATCTATACATGGACGTACTCGAAAACAAATGTATAAAGGGGAAGCAGATTGGAGTTTAATAGGTGATGTAAAAAACAATCCTAATATGCACATTCCTATTTTTGGGAATGGAGATGTTAGCACCCCAGAAAGAGCACTAGAAGTAAAGAATAAATATGGAGTTGATGGAGTAATGATAGGTCGTGCTGCTATAGGAAATCCATGGATTTTTAATGAAATAAAACATTATCTAAAAACGGGGGAACATCTAGCAAAACCAACAATTGATGACAGAGTAGCTGCATGTAAGCAGCACTTAAAACATTCAATTGACTGGAAGGGAGAAATCTTAGGTATAGCTGAAATGAAACGCCATTATACTAATTACTTTAAAGGCATTCCTCACTTTAAAGATTACCGCATAAAGATGGTGACAAGTAATGACCCTAATGAGATACATGAAACTTTAGACAAAGTAGCTAAAGAGTTTTCAGAGTTTAGTTTCTAAACAATCGCTTACTCAATACCTTTACAGGATACCAAGAAGCAATAGCCCCAATAGCTAATACCGTAATAGCTATTAAAGCAACATCCTTAAGCGCAACTACTACAGGATAAGAGCTAACAATAAAGCTACCTCCACCCATACTTATAAAGCCAAAGGTCTGTTGCAAATATGCTAATACCAAACCTATAAGCAAGCCAAGTATAGTTCCAAATAAGATAGTAAGCATACTCTTAGTAAAAAATATACTACGAATATTACGCTCTGTGCTTCCTAAACTTCTTAAGGTAGCAATAGCATTCTTTTTATCTAGCATAAGCATACTAAGAGAACCAATAATATTAAAGGTGGCAATAATCATAATAAAAGTAAGAATAAGAAATACTGCTAGCTTTTCTGTATTCAGAATCTTATATAAAAGTTCTTGCTGTTCATACCTATTTACTATCTTAAAATTATTCCCTAAAATAGCCTGTAAATGCTGTTGCACTTCTAACATTTTATGCTCACCCTTTAGTTTAATTTCAATGGATGAAACCTCATTATCTCTTGCTGCTAATTGCTGAATAAAAGCTAAAGGCGTAATAATATATTGAGCGTCTATCTCTGATTGCACACTAAAAACTCCAACAGGAAGTACGGCTGATTGCTTAAATGCAGTTTGAGGATTTAATAAAGTTTTTGAATTTCTATTAGGAACAAATACTTTCAATTGCTCAAATATATTCCCTACTCCCATCGACAAATAATAAGCAACATCCTTACCTACAACTGCTATATTATTACCCTCATAACTATTAATATAATCACCATCAATCAGTAAAGAATCAAAATTTGAGAGTTCTAAATACGACTTACTTACTCCCTTTACAGTAGCTATAAATTCTTTTTCTTTATACTTAAGCAATACATTTTCTTCTAGCACTAAGGCAGAGTTTTCAATATCACTATTATCATTCATTACTTGATAAGTAGCTTCAGGATTAAATGTCTTTCCTTGGGTAGCTGTAATTTTTAAGTGAGGATCAAAAGTATTATACATCTCTAATACTAATTGTTCAAATCCATTAAAAACAGAGAGTAATAAAATAAGTGCAGCAGTACCAATAACTACACCAAACATAGATACCCAAGAAATTATATGCACAAAATTGCTACTGTTATTAGTAACAAAATACCGCTTAGCAATAAAAAATGGGAATTTCATTATAGGCTATTGTTTTAGCAAACGATCTATTTCTTCAGCATAGGCTGCTGAATCATCTAAGAAAAATGCTAAATCTGGAACAATCCTCAATTGATTTCTTACACTTTCTCCTAATTTTTTACGAATCATAACTTGATTGCCCTTAATCACCTTTAAAGCCTGATCAGGATCTTGAACAGGGAAAATACTTACAAAAACATTAGCATTTGCTAAATCAGGAGAAATACGAACAATGGTAACACTTACCATTACATTCCCTAAAAAACCCTGTGCTTCTTTTTGAAATATTGCTGAAAGTTCTTTTTGAACTAAGCGTGATACTTTTTTTTGTCTTGTTGATTCCATAAGTGCAAAAGTAGGGAATATTCCCTACTTTTGCCCAATGCATTATTTCTTAAGAATTTCAAAATACATTCGCCCTTATCTTCCTTTTGCTATATTCAATATTGTATTCAATATCCTTAGCGTATTATTCTCTTTAGTTTCCTTAACAATGGTAATTCCATTCTTAGGAATACTTTTTGAGACCCAAGAAAAGGTGTATAACCCACAACCACTAAGTTTCGATGCTGAGTCAATACAAGAGAATTTTTATGCACTAATAAGCTCAATGATTGATGAACAAGGAAAGATAGAAGCCTTACTCTTTATCTGCCTTTTGGTACTTATAACCTTCTTTTTTAGAAATCTATTTCGCTATTTAGCACTCTATTTTTTAACTCCTATACGAAATGGCGTAGTACACGATATGCGTATGGACTTACATAAAAAGGTAATTTCTTTACCCCTTCCATTTTTTACTGAGCAACGCAAAGGAGATTTAACAGCTCGTTTAACTTCCGATTTAGTAGAAATAGAATGGTCTATTATGAGTTCCTTAGAGATGATTTTTAAAGACCCTTTAAATATTATAATCTATTTAGCTACCCTAATTTATATTAGTCCTGAGCTTACAATTTTTGTAGTTATACTCTTTCCTATTACAGGTGCTTTAATCGGTATTATTGGAAAATCATTAAGAAAATCATCTGATAGAGGACAGAATAAAATGGGAGACCTGCTCTCTATTATTGATGAGAACATCTCTGGACTACGCATTATTAAATCCTTTAATGCAGAAAAACACATCAATAAAAACTTTGAAAAGGAAAGCAACACCTACAGAGGGATTATGACTAGCTTACTTCGTAAGAAAGATCTTTCATCACCAATGAGTGAGTTCCTAAGTACTATTGTAATGGTAGTAGTTATGTGGTTTGGAGGACAACTCGTTTTAAATGGAAGCGGAGACCTTACTGCACAAGAGTTTATTGGTTACATTCTTATCTTCTCTCAGATTATTCCACCTGCAAAAACACTTACAACTTCTTACTACTACATCCAAAAAGGAAGTGCATCAGCAAAAAGAATTTATGAAGTATTAGATGCTGAAGATGCAATTGCAAATTCAGAACACCCTATACAAGTAAAGCTTCTTAATAACCAAATAGAGTTTAAAGACCTTTCCTTCTCTTATGAAAATACTGAAGTACTAAAAGACATTAACTTTACTATTGGAAAAGGAAAAATGGTTGCCTTAGTAGGACAATCTGGAAGTGGAAAATCAACCTTAGCAGATTTATTAGCGCGTTTCTACGATTTAGAAAAAGGAGAAATCCTTATCGACAACAACAATATAAAAGAAATAGCATTGCATGACTTACGTGCTTTAATGGGTATTGTAAGCCAAGAGTCTATCTTATTTAATGATAGTATCTTTAACAACATCCGATTAGGAAAAATTGATGCTAGTGAGGAGGAAGTTATTCAAGCTGCTAAAATTGCAAATGCACATGACTTTATTTTAGAAACTGAAAATGGTTATCAAACTAATATAGGAGATAGAGGAAATAAGCTATCAGGAGGACAAAAACAAAGAATAAGTATTGCCAGAGCAATTCTTAAAAATCCTGAAATTTTAATTTTAGATGAAGCTACTTCTGCACTAGATACTGAATCGGAAAAACTGGTACAAGATGCACTTATAAAATTAATGGATTCTAGAACCTCATTAGTAATTGCACATCGACTTTCTACTATACAAAATGCTGATGAAATCTTAGTCTTAGATAAAGGAAAGGTAATTGAAAGAGGAAGCCATAGCGACTTAATTAAGCATAATGGACATTACAAAAAACTGTACGACTTACAGTCTTTCAATTAATACAAAAAGTTATTATAAGGGTATCTTACCTCGTGTAGTTGCTTAACTTTAGTATAAAGTACATCTTTCAAATCATCAAGATGTGTTTTATTTAGTGCCGAAATAAAAATTGTTTCCCCTTCAAGTTTTGCCATCCATGTTTTTTTCAAATCTTCTAAAGAAATGTTTTCAGGAAGTACAGGAGTTAAGTCATCCTCATCCTTAGGAGTAAAAGTATAAGCATCAATCTTATTAAATACAATTAAGGTAGGTTTATCTGTTACCCCAAGTTCAATAATTGTTTTATTTACAACATCAATTTGGTCTTCAAAATTCGGATTTGAAATATCTACTATATGCATCAAAAAATCAGATTCACGCACCTCATCTAAGGTTGACTTAAACGATTCTACTAGTTGATGTGGTAACTTTCTAATAAATCCTACAGTATCTGTAAGTAAGAAAGGAAGGTTTCCTATTACTACTTTTCTTACTGTAGTATCTAGGGTTGCAAAGAGTTTATCTTCAGCAAAAATATCTGATTTTGCCAAAGTATTCATTAAGGTAGATTTTCCTGCATTGGTATAACCAACCAAAGCAACTCTTATCATATCTTGTCTTCCCTTTCTACGCGTAAAACTTTGCTTATCAATCTTAACTAGCTTCTTTTTTAATAAAGCAATCTTATCCTTAATAATCCTTCTATCCGTTTCTATTTGTGTTTCCCCTGGACCTCTCATTCCAATCCCTCCTTTCTGGCGTTCAAGGTGAGTCCACATTCTAGTTAACCTTGGTAATAAATATTGATACTGAGCAAGTTCTACCTGTGTACGAGCTTGAGCTGTCTGGGCTCTACTTGCAAAGATATCAAGTATCAAATTGCTTCTATCTAATATCTTTGTTTCTTCCCCAAAAATACGCTCAATATTTCTTATTTGTGAAGGATTTAGATCATCATCAAAAATAATAAGTTTAATCTCGTGCTCCTGAGCATAAAGAAGCACCTCATCTATTTTTCCTTTACCTAAAAATGTTTTATTATCAGGGTGTGGTAATTTTTGAGTAAAATTTCTAACAGGCTTTGCTCCTGCTGTATCTGCCAAAAAAGCAAGCTCATCCAAATATTCATAGGCTTGTTCCTGAGTAACATCTGGGGTAATTAACCCTATAAGTATTGCTTTTTCTGACATCTATATTATGAAATTAATTTATCCCAAGGAGTACGTAATGCAATAAGAACAAGAGCAATTAAGAAATAAGAAAAAATAACTTTATTCCCTTTAGCATTATCTATTGCTTTTTTTGCTTTTACCTTACCTACAGTAATTAATACTACTCCAATTATCATAGTTAATGGGTGTTCTACTAATAAATATCTACTTGCTGAGTCCGCCATTACAGCTCCCCAATTAGCATCAACCAACATAGGCATTAATACAACAATCCCTAATAATAATTGCACATGTGCAAAAATTAAAGTTAATGTAAGAAAGATATCTTTTTTCACATTAGGAATTTTATTTAAGCTTCCACGTACAAGTGAAACTAGTAGCACTACAAAAAATACAAATGGAATTAATCCGTGAATCATTTTCAACATAATTTTAGTTTTTGGTTAGTGATAGCAAAGAAACGAATTAATATCATAAAATTTTGGTATTTTCACGCCTTTATTCTTATTAGAAATCAACAAATGAAATTACATTTTACTTTACTTCTTTTTGTAATTAGCCTAAGTTCTGCTTTAGGGCAAGAAAGCTACCCTATTAACGGTGTAGCTACAAATTTTGAACCTATACATGCTTTTACCAATGCACATATTGTTATTAGCCCAACTACCGAAATTAAAAACGGAATACTACTAATACAAGGAAATAAAATCTTAGATGTAGATAGTATTGTTACTATTCCAAGTAATGCTATAATCCATGATGTAGCTGGAGATTATATCTACCCTTCATTTATTGATTTATATACTGACTATGGAGTTCCTAAAGCTAAAAAAGGAACATACAGTTATCGCCCGCAGTACGAAAGTAATAAAGCAGGGGCTTACCATTGGAATGAAGCAATACACCCTGAAATTAATGCAAGCACTAACTTTGAAAATGATTCTGAAAAAGCAGCTCCTTACTTAAAAAATGGATTTGGAGCCGTACTTACCCATACCCAAGACGGTATTTTTAGAGGATCCGCCTGTTTTGTTTTACTTTCTAAAAAAAGTAATCAAGAGAACTTAATTATTGATCAAGCAGCAAGCATCTATTCTTTTAATAAAGGAGTTTCTAAACAGAAATATCCTTCTTCATTAATGGGAAGCATTGCTCTTATTCGACAATCTTTATTAGATGCTGAATGGTATAGCACTCAGAATAATCAAACCAATCTCTCCTATATTGCTTATGATAAGCAAAAGGACTTACCTCAAATTTTCTCAATAAATAATGTGCTTGACTATCAAAGAGTATTTCAGATTTCAGATGAATTTGAAATCGATTTTATCATAAAAGGAAATGGTAAAGAGTACGGTAGAATTAATGAGATAACCGCCATAGCTGCTCCTATTATTATACCTTTAAACTTCCCAAATGCTTACGATGTTAGTAATCCTGAGGCAGCAGAATGGATTAGCTTAAATAAATTAAAGGACTGGGAATCCTCCCCTTACAATCCTGGAGTACTAGCTAAAAATGAGGTTGAGTTTTGTATCACTATATCGGACCTTGAAAAACCTGAACACTTTCTTAAAAACTTAAGATTAGCAGTAAAAAAAGGCTTAAAAAAATCAGATGCTTTAGCTGCACTTACTACTACTCCATCGGAATTAATTTATGCTGATAATAAACTAGGTACACTAAACAAAGGAAAGCTTGCAAACTTCTTTATAGCTTCAAAAGATATTTTTGAAAATGGAGAGATTTATGAAAACTGGACTGCTGGAGAGCAACATATCATTAACAAAAAACAAAATGTTGATATTAGAGGCTACTACACTCTAAATTCTGATGAGTATAAGAACGAAAGCATTGTAATTAAAGGAAGCAAAGCAAAACCAAAAGCAAGCTTCTTAGCACTTGACTCCTCAGCATTAATTACTCAGCTTAATGAAAATACGCTTAGTATTAGTACTCCTGATGCTCGTTTTCGTTCAGTAGGAAAATATAAGCAAGGAACTATAAACGGACGCTATCAAAATATAGAAGGGGTTTTTCATAACTTTAGTCTAAAAAGAGATTCTTTGCTAGAAAATAAAAACGATGCTTTTAATTTAACTATTGATAGTATTGTTCCAAGTGTTTGGTTCCCTAATAAAGCTCACGGTTTTGAAACGCCACCTCAACAAGAAAATATCGTTTTTAGAAATGCTACAGTTTGGACAAACGAACAAGAAGGCATCTTAGAAAATACTGATGTTGCAATTGCATCAGGGAAAATTATTGCTATTGGAAAAGAACTAAATGAGGTAGAATTATTTCCTAATACTGTTAGAATAACTCAGATTGACGCAACAGGAAAACACCTTACTTGTGGTATTATTGACGAACACTCTCACATTGCAATTAGTAGAGGGGTAAATGAGGGAAGCCAAGCAGTTACTGCCGAGGTTAGAATTGGAGATGTAATTAACCCTGACGACCATAATATATACCGCCAACTTTCTGGAGGTACTGTAGCCTCACAATTATTACATGGATCTGCAAATCCTATTGGAGGGCAAGCTGCTATGATAAAACTTAGATGGGGTGCAAATGCCCAACAAATGAAAATTGCAGATGCAGATGGATTTATAAAATTTGCACTAGGAGAAAATGTAAAGCAAAGCAACTGGGGAAGTTTTGAGAGCATCCGTTTCCCACAAAGTAGAATGGGTGTAGAACAAGTATTTTATGATGCTTTCTATAGAGCAAAGGCTTATCAAGAAGCTTGGGACAATTACAATGCCCTTAATGCAATTGAGAAAAGAAAAACAAACCCTCCAAGAGAAGATTTAGAACTCAATGCTTTAGTTGAGATCTTAAATAGTGAACGCTTTATTTCTTGCCACTCTTATATTCAATCAGAAATAAATATGTTAATGCATGTTGGAGATTCTATGGGCTTTACTGTTAATACTTTTACACATATTTTAGAAGGATATAAGGTAGCTGAAAAAATGAAAAATCATGGTGCTGGAGGCTCTACATTTTCAGATTGGTGGGCTTATAAATTTGAAGTAAATGATGCGATACCTCACAATGCTACCCTACTTAATAATGCAGGTATAATAACAGCTATTAATTCCGACGATGCAGAGATGGGGCGAAGACTAAACCAAGAAGCAGCAAAAGCAATAAAATATGGAGGAACATCAGAAGAAGATGCTTGGAAAATGGTAACGCTAAACCCTGCTAAATTGTTACATATTGATGATAAAATGGGAAGTATAAAAATTGGTAAGGATGCTGATATTGTAATCTGGACTAATAACCCACTCTCAGTTTATGCAAAAGTAGCGCAAACCTATGTTGATGGAAAGCTTATGTTTGATGTTGAAATAGACAAAACACTAAGAAAAAGAGATAAACTAGAACGCATGAGAATTATTGACTTAATGAGTAAAGATAAAGATGGAGGCGCAAAACAAAAACCTCAACTTACTAAAGATAAACTATACCACTGTGATACCGAACATGAAGAATAAGATTTTAACTATTATTAGTGCCTTACTCCTTAGCTTAGGGGCAAATGCACAAAAGCCAACACTATATATTGGTGCAACTGCACATTTAGGAAATGGTACTGTAATTGAGAATGCTGCTATTAGTATACTTAATGGAAAATTTGATTTGATTGCAGATGCTTCTGTTATTAGAATTGACCCAACAGCTTTCGATACCATTCATAAGCTACATGGAAAACATATCTACCCATCATTTATTGTACCTAATACTACTTTAGGGATTACTGAAATTGATGCTGTTCGTGCTTCTCATGATTACAAAGAAACAGGTGCTTTAAACCCAAATATAAGAGCTCTTATTGCTTATAATACTGACTCAAAAGTAGCGAAGACAGTAAGAAGTAATGGAGTATTACTAGCTCAAGTTACTCCCAGAGGAGGAACAATATCAGGACAATCATCAGTAATGCACCTTGATGGTTGGAATTGGGAAGATGCAGTACTTAGGGCTGATGATGGAATTCACCTGAACTGGCCTTCATCTTATTATCAAACGGGTTGGTGGGCAGCACCTGGAGACATAAAAGAGAATAAAAAGTATAATAGTAAAATTAGCAAGATAGAAACCTTATTTAAGAAAGCCCTAGCCTATTCAAAATCATCCAACAGTATGGACTTAAGAATGGAAAGCATGAAGGGTCTTTTTAATGGTTCAAAAACACTTTACATACATGCTAATAGTGCAAATGATATGCGTGATGCTATAGCATTTTACAATGCTTACTCTATTCATAAAATGGTTATAGTTGGAGCAGAAGATGCTTTAGCAATTACAGACCTATTATTAGAAAACAATATCTCACTTATATTAAATAGAGTACATAGACTACCAAATACTCAAGACACACCAGTAGACGATCCTTATACACAAGCAGCTAAATTACATGAGGCAGGAATTTTATTCTGTCTAAGTTATGCTGGAGATATGGAGGCTATGGGTGCTCGTAATTTACCTTTTAGTGCAGGTACTGCTATTGCTCATGGTTTAGATTATGAAGCTGCTGTAAGTAGCATTAGCTTAAATACTGCTAAAATTTTAGGAGTAGATAAATTTATTGGCTCTATTGAGAATGGAAAAGATGCTACCTTCTTTATTAGTAGTGGAGATGCCTTAGATATGAGGACTAATAATGTGGAACATGCATTTATTAAAGGAAATGCTATTGATTTAAACAATCATCAAAAAGAGCTTTTTGAGAAATATAAGAATAGATAAGGTCTATTTCTCCGAAATCAATTTCTTACCAAAGCCTAAACGGTTATGGGTCATCTTAATAAAACTAAGATCCATAGCCCAAAGATGGGTATCCATTAGCCTAGCATAAGGATAAGCCTTTAAATATTGCTTACTTGCTTTCTTAAGTGCTTCATCTTTCAACTCAATAACTTTCCCTACTAACTGAGCACCTTGTATTTTACCTACAGCTTTTGTTTCTAATGAAATACTCCCCGCAATATTTGGATTAGCTATAAAATCTTGTGCATGCTTAGTAGTAGTGTCCGATGAGAAAATTAACTGCTTATTTTCTTTATCAAAAACATAAAAAGCATTGCAACAGTAAGGCATATTATCCTTACTTGTTGCTAAAGTTAATAAGTGGTGCTTCTCTATAAAATCTATTATCTGCTGATCAATCATAAGCTAATACCCTATATTTTTTCTAACTCTATTAAGTACCTCTTTAGCAATTACTCTTGCTTTTTCTGCTCCTTTCTTAAGCTCTAAATCAATCACTTCTTTATGCTCCATAAGATGATTAAATTTTGTTCTTTCAGCAGCATATTTATCACAAATTAACTCAAACAACTCTTGTTTTGCATGTCCATAACCATAATTACCAGCCGCATATTTTGCCTTTAGCTCAGCTGTTTGCTCAGCTGTGGCTAATAATTTATACAGTTTAAAAACATTACAAACCTCAGCATCCTTTTTATCTTCCATAGGAGTTGAGTCTGTTTTAATACCCATTATTTGCTTCCTTAATTTCTTATCAGCAAGAAAAATATTAATGAAATTATTATAGGACTTACTCATCTTTTGCCCATCAGTTCCTGGAACTATCATTACTCTTTCATCCACCTTAGTTTCTGGTAATACAAAAGAATCTGGAAATTTATGATTAAATCGAGATGCAATATCTCTTGTAATTTCCAAATGTTGTACCTGATCTTTCCCTACAGGAACAATATTTGCATCATACAATAAAATATCTGCAGCCATAAGTACAGGGTAAGTAAATAGTCCTGCATTTACATCTGATATCCTATCTGATTTATCTTTAAAAGAATGTGCTAATTGCAATCTCTGGTAAGGAGCAAAGCAATTCAAATACCAAGTAAGTTCACACACCTCAGTAACATCTGATTGACGGTAAAAAAGATTAGTATCAGTATCAAAACCAAAAGCTAGCCAAGCAGCAGCAGTTGCATAAGTATTTTCTCTTAGCTGTGCCGCATCTCTAATTGTAGTAAAAGAGTGTAAATCTGCAATAAAAAACAGACTTTCATTTTTCGTGTCTTTTGAAAGCTCTATTGCAGGAATAATTGCTCCTAACAAATTTCCTAGGTGTGGCGTTCCTGTACTTTGTATCCCTGTTAATATTCTTGCCATTCTTATTTTTAATTTTGAGCTGTAAAAATACTAGATTTTTATCTTTGCAGCATGAAATGGATAGGGTATCTTTTAAGTTCAATATGGCGTGTATGGTTTTTAATCGTATTTATGGTGGTATTTATCGCCTTTATGCCAGTACTTTTCTTTTTCACATCCATTATAAAGCAAGAAAAAACTGTTGCTCATCTTACTAGATACTGGTCAAAACTTACCTTATTCTTCTCATTTATTTTTCCTAAGATAGAATGGGAAGAAACACTTAACAGAAAGGAGCATTATATTTTTTGTCCTAACCATGTCTCTACACTTGATATCCCTTTATTATTAGCTGTACTTCCTGTACCTTTACAATACATGGGAAAAGCTGAAATAGCAAAAATCCCTTTATTTGGATTCTTTTACAAAAACAATACTGTAATTGTGAATAGAGCTAATAGAAAAGATGCTTATACCGCTTTTTTAAAAGCTGGAGAACAATTAAATAAAGGGTTAAGCATGTGTATTTTCCCTGAAGGAGGAATCCCAAAAGCAGGTGTATTCTTAAAGAAATTTAAGAATGGTCCTTTTCGTTTAGCTATTGAACAAGATATTAATGTTGTTCCTGTTACTATGCCTGATAATAAGAGTATGTTCCCTCAAGAATACTTTAAAGGAAGACCCGGAATTATTAAGATAAAAGTTCATAAAGCAATAAAGCCGACAACCTTAACTGAAAAAACAATTGAAAATTTGAATACTTCAGTTTACAATACTATTTTTGAACAATTGAAAAATTATGAAAGTAGATAATAAACTTATAGCTGATTTATCGCGTTTGGCCAAACTAAAGTTTGACGATACAGCAACAGACAAAATGAAAGGAGACCTAGATAAGATTCTTGGTTTTGTAGATAAATTATCTGAAATTGACACCGAAGGTGTAGCCCCTTTAATATACATGAGTGATGAAGTAAATGTACTTAGAGCTGACACTATAAAGCACGAACAAAGCCAAGCTTCTGCATTAAAAAACGCACCTCAAAAGGATTCTGATTATTTTAAAGTACCTACTGTTTTAAAGAAATAGTTACAATTTAAACCAACTTTCTGCTCTTTGCTTATTCTTTTGAGCAAAGCTTTTATCTTTATATAAAAACTCATTTGTAGTATTATTGTAAGTATAATCTTTTGCCCATTCCTGATGGTTTTCAGATAAATCACTTATAGCATCCATAATATAATGCACTTCTTCATCAGTCATAGTAGGATGTATTGACATACGCACCCACCCTGGCTTAAGCGTTAAATCACCTCCATCAATTTGCTTAGTAATATTATTAGAAAAGTCCATATCAACATTAAGTAAGATATGCCCATAAGTTCCAGCACAAGAACATCCTCCTCTAACTTGTATTCCATACCTGTCATTTAACAGCTGTACTGCTAAATTGAAATGCAAGTCATCAACATAAAATGAATAAACTCCTAAACGCTCTGGGAAATTATCTGCTAATACATGTACATTATCAAGGCTTGAAAATTTACTCCAAATAATTTGATGTAATTCATGCTCTCTATCTAAGATATTCTGAACTCCCATTTTATCCTTTAGCTGCATAGATAAAGCTGTTTTTATTGTTTGTAAAAAAGCTGGAGTCCCTCCATCTTCTCTAGTTTCAATATCATCAATATATTTATGTTCTCCCCAAGGGTTAGTCCAATCTACAGTACCTCCACCTGGAACATCTGGCACCTTATTGGTATATAACTCTTTATTAAATACTAATATTCCTGTAGCTCCTGGTCCTCCTAAAAATTTATGAGGAGAAAAATAAATTGCATCCAATTGCTGTTTAGGGTTTTCAGGGTGCATATCTATATTAATATATGGAGCTGAGCATGCAAAATCTACAAAACATAAACCTCCATTATCATGCATTATTTCTGAAATTTCATAATAAGGTGTAAATACTCCCGTAACATTAGAACAAGAAGTAACTGCTGCAATTTTTAGTGCTCTATCATCATATTTATCCAACATAATTTTAAAGCCCTCCAAATCAACATGACCATCTTTAGTATGTGGTATCAATTGTACTTCAGCAATTGTTTCTAACCAAGAAGTTTGATTAGAATGATGTTCCATATGTGTTACAAAAACTATTGGTCTATTCTTAATCGTAATTTCATCCTTATACTTCTCATGAATTTTTAAGCCTAAAATTCTTTGAAACTTACTCACTAACATTGTCATACCAGCACCGGCAGAGATTAAAACATCATCCTCATTTGCACCAACATGGTCTTTTATGATATGTGTTGCTTTATGAAAAGCCAAACTCATAGTAGCTCCAGTAGTTGAAGTCTCAGTATGTGTGTTTGCTACAAAAGGGAATATATCCTGATTCAATTTATCTTCTATTCCTTTATAAATTCTACCACTTGCAGTCCAATCAGCATAAATAATTTTCTGCTCTCCAAATGGGGAAGTAAATGTTTGCTTACGTCCTACTACATTTTCTCTAAAAGGCTTAAAGTATTTTTCTAAAGTCATATCTAATTTTATTCTTGCGACAAACTTACGCCATTTTCAGTTATCTCCAAAACAGATTTCGTTCCAAATATTAGGCATCTATTATCATCCAAATGCCCTGAAGGAAAACCAAAACAAATAGGAAAATCATAAGCTTTAAGCTGATCCAATATTATTTCTTCGGCAGTCTTTCCAAAAGGAATAGTATTATCATTCATAGCACTCATACCTCCAACTATAAGTCCTCCTAAATGCTCAAACTTTCCATTACGTTTTAGGTTCATCATCATCCTGTCAATATGGTATAAATATTCATCCAAATCTTCAATAAAAAGAATCTTTCCAGCTGTATTTATGTCGGAATCCGAACCTAATAAGCTGTATAATATTGAAAGGTTTCCTCCTACTACCTCAGCCTTTACTTTTCCTAATTTATTTAACTCATTACTTCGGCACTTAATACTATTAGGCAATCCAAAAAGTGAATTTTTTAAGCTTAGCAAAGCAGCTTTAGTATTATTAGCAAAATTTATAGGCATAGTTGCATGCAAACTCGCAATACCCAAATTATTCAAATGAGAATGTAAAACACTAACATCACTATAACCAATTAACCATTTTGGATTCTTTTTTAGGTTAGTAAAATCAATAGCATCAATAATTTGCACTGTTCCATATCCTCCTCTTGCACATAAAATAGCTTTTACACTTTCATCATCTATCATTGCTTGCAAATCAGCAGCTCTTTGCTTAACTGTTCCTGAAAACTGATGATCCTCTTCAAATAAGTTAGTTCCAAAAACTACTTCTAAACCCCAATTTTTCAGGATTTCTACTGCTGGATTTAGTTCTTTTCTGCTTATTTTTCTTGCCGTTGAGATAATACCAATCTTATCTCCAATTTTTAATTTTTGAGGGACTATCATAAATGCAAATTATTCATTTGTAAAACTTATCTTTGCGAAAATAATTTTTTCTGAGAGAAATGAGCACAAAAAGATACACAGTTACATCAGCATTGCCTTATGCAAATGGGCCTTTACACATTGGACATATTGCAGGAGCCTATTTACCTGCCGATATTTATGTAAGATATTTAAGAGCTAAAGGGCATGATGTTGCTTTTGTCTGCGGATCAGATGAGCATGGAGCAGCCATTACTTTACGTGCAAAAAAAGAAGGTGTAAGCCCTCAAGAAATTGTAGATAAATACCATAATACTAATAAGCAAGCCTTTGCTGATTTTGGAATTGACTTTAGTATTTACCACAGAACATCAGATGCTTTACATCATGAAACTGCTCAAGATTTCTTTAAAACTCTTGATGATAAAAATATCTTTACTAAAAAAACTTCAGAACAATTTTACGATGAAGAAAACAATCAATTTTTAGCAGACCGATACATTAGCGGACAATGTCCTAAATGTGATGCTGAAGGAGCTTATGGTGATCAATGTGAAAAATGTGGTTCAGCATTGAGCCCTGAAGAATTGATTAATCCAAAATCTACTTTAAGTGGAAACACACCTATAAAAAAAGAAACTTCTCATTGGTATTTACCTATGCAAGACCATGAAGAGTGGTTAAAGCCTTGGATAGAAGAAGGAACATTAGAAGGAAAAAAACATCATGATGCTAAAGCTTGGAGAAGCCAAGTATTAGGGCAATGCAAATCGTGGATTGATGGAGGTTTACAAGCCCGTGCAATGACTCGTGATTTGGATTGGGGTGTAAAAGTTCCAGTAAAAGATGCTGAAGGAAAAGTTTTATATGTATGGCTTGATGCCCCTATTGGATATATCTCTGCCACTAAACAATGGGCTGCTGATAACGGAAAAAATTGGGAGGATTACTGGAAAGATGAAAATACTGAATTGGTCCACTTTATTGGGAAAGATAATATCGTTTTTCATTGTATCATTTTCCCAATTATACTAAAAGCACACGGAAATTATAATTTGCCGACCAATGTTCCTGCTAACGAATTTTTAAACCTTGAAGGCGAGAAACTTTCAACATCTAGAAATTGGGCAATATGGCTACATGAATACCTTGTTGATTTTAAGGATCAGCAAGATTCTTTACGCTATGCCCTCTGTGCAACAGCCCCAGAGAGTAAAGACACTGATTTTACTTGGAAAGATTTCCAAGCTAGAAACAATAATGAATTAGTAGCCATCTTTGGAAACTTCATTAACCGTGTAGTAGTATTAACTAATAAATACTGGGAGGGAGAAGTTCCTGCTTGTAATACTCTAGATGATTATGATAAAGAAGTTTTAGAGAAGCTAAAAAGCTTCCCTGATAAAATTGGCGCTTCAATAGAAAAATACCGTTTCCGTGAGGCCTTAGGAGAGCTTATGAATTTAGCACGACTAGGAAATAAATACCTAGCAGATACTGAGCCTTGGAAATTGAAAAAAACTGATGAAAGCAGAACAGAAACCATTATGAATATTGCAATGCAAATTGCAGCATCATTAGCTATTTTATCAGAACCATTTATGCCTTTTTCATCTAATAAACTTAAAGATATACTTGCCTTAGAAAACCTTACTTGGGAAGATGCTGGAAAAACAGTGATACCTAATAAACATCAAATTAACAAGGCAACTCATTTGTTTAGTAAAATTGAAGATGAAGTTATTGAACAAGCAATAGAAAAATTAAAAGCATAACAATTTACTATGCATGCATAATAAATGTTATCTTTGCTCCTTAATACATTTATTATGAAAAAACTAACTTTACTTTTAGGTCTTGCTTTTATTAGCCTACTTAGCACTGCACAATGCAATGGTAGATATCAAACAGAGATATTTCCTTCTGTAAATGTTACTACTGTAAACTACTCAGATGTTTATGTAGATCTAGAGCATGAAATGGATATCTACCAACCAAATGGAGATGTTGAAATAAACAGACCCTTAATAATTTATGTTCATGGAGGAGCTTTTATAGCTGGAGAAAAAGAAAGTGTTGATTGTGTTGATTTTTGTACAGAATTTGCAAAAAAAGGATACGTTGTTGCAACTATAAATTATCGATTAGTAAGCAGTTTAGATTTAACAAATTTTCTTCTTTTTAATGAGAATCAATATGAAGCTGTTTTAGAAGCAACAATGGACTTAAAAGCTGCAGTGAGATATTTTAGGAAAGATTATGCTAATGGAGATAATTACAGAATAGATCCCAACACAATTTTTGTGGGTGGATATTCAGCTGGTGCAGTAGCGGCAATTCATCTTGCATATTTAGATAGCGTTTCTCAATTACCCACAACTCCTGATGATATACAAACAATGGCAAATAACCTTGGAGGTATTGAAGGTGATGCTGGAAACCTTGGATATTCATCGGAAGTTAATGGAATTATTAGTTTCGCTGGAGGTATTAATGATTTAAGCTGGATAGATGCTAATGATGAGCCAATCGTTAGTTGCCAAGGAGATGCAGACCCAACAGTTAGTTATAATTGTGCTCCAGGATTAGGCTATTCAACTGTACTAACACTTTGTGGAGCAGGAGAAATCCATCCTATTGCAGATAGTTTAAACCTTATAAATGATGTCTTAACTTTTAGTGGTGTTGGGCATGATTGGGCTTCATATGGAAATGCAAACTCAGATTTCTTGTCAGCATTAGACTTTACTCGAGATTTCCTATTTCCTTTATTACCATGTAATGTCTCAGCTACTAGTAATATTACAAGTGCTATAGATAAGAAACTTATTCGTATAACTGATTTGCTAGGTAGAGAAGCAAATAAAAACACTAGCAATATTTTATTTTACATTTATGATGATGGTAGTGTAGAGAAACGATTAATGATTACCGAATAAATTATCCTTTTGGCACAACACAACAAACTAGGGAAAGAAGGGGAATTAATTGCCCATATGTTTCTTCAAAGAGAAGGATTTAAGGTATTGCATTCTAATTGGCGTTTTCAAAAAGCTGAAATAGATCTTATTGCGCAAAATGATGAATTTCTAATCTTTATTGAAGTAAAAACAAGAGGAAGTAAGAAGTTTGGAAAGCCATCAGATGCGATTGATAAAAAGAAAATAGCATTGTATAAAGACGCTGCAGAAGGTTATATTGAGCAATACCCATCTCCACTGGAAATTCGTTTTGATGTTATAAATATCATTATTGGAAAAGACAATATTGAAATAGAACATATACCAACAGCTTTTTAGAAACATACATTACGGAAACCAAAACAGAAACCATCTAAACAAATCAAACAATATAACCTAGTAATATTGTTTTATATTAATAATTAATTCCATTTGTTTTTGATTTCTTTGTTGAATTTTGTGTAAATTTGTCCCTCAATAGTCCCTAATTTATTTACAGGGACAGAAAAGGACAAAAAAATGAAAGTTACATTAAGAAGAAAAAAAATAAACAATAATAGAGAAAGTCTTTACTTAGACATTTACAAACCATTAGATGTTAAGAAAAGACATAAAGAATATTTAAAACTCTATATCCTATCTGTCCCAAAAAATAAAAAAGAAAAAGAGATAAACAAAGAAACATTATTATTAGCTGAAAGTATTGCAGCAAAGAAACTCCTTGAAATACAAGATGAAACTTACGACTTTAAGAAAAAAGCATATCCTGAAATAAGTTTTATTGATTACTTCAGAAAACAAGCTGAAAAACGCAATAGTAAAGGCAACTGGACTACTTGCATAAGGCATGTAATAATATTCTCAAATCAACATATCTCATTTAAAGAAATAGATGAGAAGTGGGTAGAAAACTTCAGGCACTATTTAAAGAATGATGCAAGAACTATGGACAATAAAGCCCTACTTTCTCAGAATTCTCGCTGCGCTTATTTCAGTAAATTTAAAGCTTGTTTCAAACAAGCTTATAAAGATAAAATTATTCCTAATAATCCAGCTGTTTATGTTAAAGGATTTAGTCAACAACCTTCCCAAAGAGAGTTTTTAACTCTTAACGAACTCCAAAAACTTGTCAATATAGAATGCTATATCCCTGTATTAAAAACTGCATTTCTTTTCAGTGCTTTAACAGGCTTAAGATGGTCAGATATTAGTAAATTGACTTGGGAAGAAGTACAACATTCAGAGGAATTAGGGTATTATTTGAGATATACTCAAGCCAAAACAAGTGGAGTAGAAACATTACCTATAAGCGAACAGGCATTTAAACTCTTAGGAGATAGAAAAGAACCAAAAACTAGAATATTTAAAGGACTAAAATATGGTGCTTACAACAATCTTCGTTTAGCTCAATGGTTGCTAAAAGCAGGTATTACCAAGCATATTACTTTTCATTGTGCTAGACATACTTACGCCACTTTACAATTAACTTTTGGAACAGATATTTATACAGTTTCCAAATTGTTAGGACATAAAGATATTAAAACTACTCAAATTTACGCTAATATTATCAATGAGAAGAAAGTAGAAGCAGCAAATAAAATTCCAGATATTTTTTAAATCCTTGATGAAATTAGATAATTTACTAGATAAGATTGAACTGAGCAATGATATTACTCAAATTGGAGGGTTATTATTTGAAAATATCCGATTGTTAAAGGACATTCAATTTGCAACTAACTTTGTCAATAATTATATGCAGTTTTTGAAAAAAGAGCCTTTAACACAACAAGAGGTTACTTCCTTACTTAATGATTATTTAACTGAGGATTGGGAACTTGGAATACAGACTATTCTTTCGGGTTCTGAAAAAGAGCGATTTAATTTAAACCTCAATATTGTTTACATTATAGAATTGCTATTTTCTTATGCAAATGAATTCACCGATGCTAGTATTTTGAAACGCTTATCGTGTAAGATAGAAAAAAACAGCATCCTTAATATTAAAGATGTAACCTATACTCTAGGTAGTGAGGCATCCAAAATAGATAGAGATTATATTTTTGCTGTGAGTTTACGCCAAACTGCCCTGCCCCTAATTCCAGACTTTTTAAACTTTCACTCAAAAGAATATCCTGATAATTTTAATGCTTATCTTGAAGATGTATTGTTAGATCACTCCGTTATCTTTACAGATAAAACAAAGCAGAAAATAAAAGAATGGCAACTTATAAATGCTGCTCATCAGCATACTTTAGAAAATAACCAACAAATAGAGTGGTTAGGAACACAGCAGCAATTAGCAGAATTATTTGTTGAATTAGAACGAAAAGGCTTTATAGCATCCATTGAGCCGAAAAAGATAAAAGCAGCCTTTACAAAGTCAAAAAGCATACAACAAATCCTAAAACCCTCAATTAATAAAAAGTTAGTGCCTACTTTTGAGCAAGTTTTTACTAAAAAGTACACTCCAAAGTTTGATTTTATCAAAAAAAGTTAAAAATTAAGTATTTCATTTACTGACTGTTAAGTCCTAAAAGTAGTTACGGTAATCATTACGGTAAGTACTTTTAGCATTTTTTTAAATTTAAGTTTCTCAAGTTTGCCTCGAACTTTTAAAAAAATACAAAACAATGGACAACTTAATGTTAATCTCAGTATCACACCACGAACTCAAATCATTTATTGAAACAGCAGTAGAAAAAGCAATAGATACCTCTAATATTAATCAAAGAGTAATAGAGGAAGAGAATGAACACCTTACTATTAAAGAGGCAAGCACCTTTACTAATATTGCTGTGGCTACGCTTTATGACTACACACATAAAAGGAAAATTCCTTTTAACAAGGTGGGTAAAAAATTAATCTTTTCTAAAAAGGAGCTTACTGCTTGGATTCAATCGCATCGAAAAAAAACAATGGATGAGATTGAGCAACAAGCCAATCAAAGGTAGAACTTTAAATAATGGCTAAAGAAAAGAAATACAAACCTTATTCTAAAAAAGAGCTATCAAATTTATACGGAATTAGCGGAAGAACCTTGTATGCTTGGTTGCTGCCAATACGCCATAAACTAGGGCTGTATAAGGGAAGAACTTTTTCCCCTAGCCAAGTAAGAAAGATATTTGATTTTTTAGGAGAACCAGAAGAATTATAAATTATGCAAATAATTAGAGTAATAAAAAATAATAATTTCACTACGATTTGTAATAAAATGCTGAGGGATAAGAATTTATCTATGAAAGCTAAGGGGTTATTAGGGATGCTTTTGGGCTTACCTCCAGATTGGAATTTGACAATAGCGGGTCTTTCTACCATATCTAAGGAGGGGACAAGAAGTATCTCAACAATCATGACTGAGTTAATAAATAATGGCTATGTTGTTAGGAATGCAAAGAGAAAAAATAATCGTTATGATGGGTATAGTTATGTAGTTTATGAAACAAGTAATTTGCAGGAACGCTGTTTTGAAGATACTGCAAATGAAGATACTCAAAGTGAAGATACTCAAAGTGAAGATACTCAAAGTGAAGATATTCAAAGTGGCATACAATTAAATAAAGATATACTAAATAAAGATTTAACTAATAACTTAATTAATAAAAGAAAGATAAAAGGGCGTTCCTTTCAAAAGCCTTTATTTGAGGATGTTAAATTTTATGTAAAAGAGCGAGGTAATATAATTGATGCGGAACTTTTTTTTAATCATTATGAAAGTAATGGTTGGCTAATCGGAAAGAATAAAATGAAAGATTGGAAAGCCGCTGTTCGTTCTTGGGAAGCTAGGGAAATTAAAAGTGGAGCAAAAGTGAGTAAAGTTGCGGAAAGGCTAAAATCTCATCAAGACGCAAAAGAAATGCTCAAAAAAATACACAATGGAAATAAAGGAGCTTAGTCAAAACGAATTGGAATTGCTTTGTGTAGATGTTTTAAGCCGCACCTTTGCAGATTTAGGACAAAAAGACACTGATGCTACCCACAAAGTTATTTTGGCTCAGAGTTTAGCTAAAGACCTTAAAAAGCGATATTCATTATTACCATTTAAAGCTGTTGAATTGGCTTTTGAAAATGGTGTAAGAGAAAGCGATAAATTTGTAATCTGTGCCGCAACTTGGTGCAAGTGGCTCAATGCAGTAAAAAATGAAGTTTGGAAAGGGTGGCATAATTATAAAATTGGGAACAAACATTGTATTCAAAAGCATATTTTGGACATTATGAAGCAGCAATCAACAGTATTATTATTGAATGAAAAGGGCAATAAACAGCACTAAATTTCACAACATACGCACTAAGTATCCACTAAATATCACTAAGTATTCACTAAGTATGCACTAGCTTCTCACAAGGTTTTTGCGATTGTCTAATCCTGAAATTACTTTACAGGTTAATAAACTGTACTAAAATAACTTTACCATTAATTTTAGTGTGCTAATATAGCTTTACATATTTAATTAATCGTCCTGAAATAGCTTTACGGATTATATGTTTTCTTGACTTTCTAGTTTCTCTATACAATTCTGTAGGCATTGTTTCAAATTATTTCCAAAAATGAAGTGCGAGAGCTTATTCTCTGTCAAATCAAGTGTATTTATTTCTTCAATAATCGCTTTAAGAAAAAATTTCTCAGTAGTTAAACTTGCAACAAAGCTTCTACCAGAATACCTGTCTTTTAGAAACTCGGACAATTCCATAATTCCTTCAGGTTTCCAATTAGGAATAGCATCTTTTATTATCGTTTTATCAAAATACTGAAAAATTGGATTATCTCTATTGTAAATTGGGTTTTTATTATTAGAGTATTCCTTCACAAACCCTCCAATATCACTACTTAACAGACTTTCTAATTTTTTAACTTCTCCTCTTATTTCTACCTCCTCAATATTCTTAATTTCTTGCTCAGTATATTCTATTACAGAATCAAACCCTTTAACATTAAAACTATCAGAAACCAAATTAAACTGACACCTTTCAGAATAACTAATTCCTTTTGAGTCCAAGAATAATTGAATCCCTTTTTTCATTTCATTTATTAATTTGTCTTTAGTGAGATTAATAAAAGGCAAAAAATCTTGTAAAAATATTCCAGTATGAAAGAATGAATCAAGAGATGTAAATTCTCCCTTGCTCATATAGTTTAATAATTGTCTTAACTCATCATTAAACTTATCGTCAGAGAATTTATACCACCCTTTAAATCTAAACTTTCCTAATAATTCTTCCGAAGGAGCTGCTATGCCTTCTTTTATACCAAACACATTATCAAGAGTTGCTAGAAAATTCGTATTATTTATTTCCTTGCTTGCAATTATAAAATCATATACTTGAGGGTAAAAATTGTATTTCTCGGAAAGTCTATTAAAATACATATTCCTAAATTTTAGGATATTAAAATCCTGACTTTCATCCTTCTGATTGTCCTCTTGAACTGGATTTGCAACATTATTTAAGAAAAGATCAATATTAAAATCTGGAAGATATTGGTCAATTCCTTTTCTATCTAAGAATGAAAGTCCATTTGGCTTTTTAAACTCTATAGACACTGCAACAATAAATGTCCAAACATTTTTTAGTTTCTTTTGTGTAAGTTCGCTTTCTAAATCTTGTCCTGAATTATCTATTATTGAAAATAAACTGTGGAAATGTTCAATGATAAATTTAAGTGTTCGAATATTTGAGAATGATTTTTCTAATTCCTCTTTATCATCAATTGTATAGGTTTTTGGATTTATTGTTTTTAGCAAGAAATCCTTATTGTCATTAAGGTATTTGATAAATTTTTCATCTTCATAGCCTTCAACAATATTGTTCCAGACATCAGGAATGTTAGGTGCAAAATGAATAGTTTTTTCAATAGTTTTTTCCTTAAATGAAATCTTTTTATCATCTATAATTTCTTCATTTGCTATTATTAAAACCTTACACCCTTTATTCTCCACTAAGTTATTTACAAGTCCAAGAAAATCATTAGTATTAATATCTTCTCCTATTCTTTCTAAATCATCAAAACATATTAAAAGTTTGTCATGTGGCAAAAGATTAAAGATATTATCTCCATTTCCTGTTACCAATTTATTAACATCTAAATAGTTATTAATTGCAGGAATTGCATCAGATAAATCTTTAAGATTTTTTGCTAAAGTCCCAAGAGAAAGATTTGTTTTTTCTCCTTTGGAATCAAAAAATGAAAACAAGACCTTTTGGGCTATATTATTCTTGTCTGTTTCCCCATATAGCGATACTATTATAGGAATGCGTTTAGTTGTTTCTCTAATCAAAGGAAATAACTCATTTTTCACATAATATGTTTTTCCACTCCCCCAATCACCAGTTAACATTAAAGCTCCTGTTGTTTTCATGTTTAAATACTTAACTACAGCATCACTTATACTCTTCATCATTATTTTTTATAGTTCCCTACAAGTTTAACAAGAAACACTCCTAAAACCTAATATTTTTGAATGAATCTTAAATAAAGTTATTGACGAAATGTTAAAAAACCTACTTTTTAGTAGCTCGAAAGTACTCGAAGTAGCTTTAAGGTGCGTTTAGGTGCGCGAATGGGCTTTAACGGGAAAGTGCTAATTCAGACCCTCACATATTTGCACCATGAAAAAACTCATAGTGCTTCCATTTATTATTGCTCTTTTGTTCATTGGAAAGAAAGGTTGGGGATATTACAACAAATACAACCACGCTAACCGCTTAAAGGTTGGCGTAGACAGTATTAGTGTTCAAGACTTCGACCTTTCTTCCTTTATCTCTGACATTGATTTGAATATCAATATAGCTTTAGGTAACTTCTCTCCCTCTATCTTCAACATCTCACAAATCAATGTAGATGTTTTTAATACTGAAGGCAAACTCATAGCAGAGCAAACAACCCCCCTTAAAAACAAAGTAGTTATTGCTGCTAATAAAAATACCATTTTACCCCTTACTTATAGTATTTCCTCGCAAGAACTCAATGCCTTAATTATGGAATCTGGAGGTTATGCTAATGTAGGGTTAAGAAAAAAGGGAACTGGAAAATATGGCTTTAACATCAAGTTAAAAGGTTTTGTAGATGCTGATGGATTTACTATTGATATTAACGAAACACTAGCGGTATAAATGGAAAAGATATTTTTAATTATTACCTCTGTTATGATTTCCGCACTGATTGGATTGGTGGGCTACTGGCTTAAAACAGTACACCGAGAATTTAAACGCCTCATTGGGGAGCTTACCGACTATACAAATCAAATGCGACAGCTCATTGTAGGTATTCAAATGCAAATAGAAAAGAGCATCGAAACCGATATTACTGAACTTAAAGAAGATGTAAAAAGCAATACTTCAAGAATCAATAAGCAAACTGCACAAATAGCCGCTTTAAATCAAAGACTACATAAGCAATGATAGGAGAACTAGGAAAATATGAAGATGCAGGCGTTTTGGTTCAAGGTGGAAGAATAGATAAGCATTGGCTGAATGAAATTGATATTGACACCCAACAGGTAACGGATGAAAATATTATGGTATTTCAACCTTTTTTATTGGATACGCCTACTGCACAACAACACTTTAATTTAAGAAGTATAGAGTATGGCAACTGGATGAATCAAGAAGATAGAGGAAACTTCCTTTATGGTGCTATGCTATCTTTATTCCACCTCTCCCATCTCTTTGGTGTGCCTGCTAAAGCAGTAGGTTTAAACAAAAAGCTTTCCATAGCATTAGGAGCAAGAGGAAAAGGTGGAGCTGCTGCACATTATGAAGCTACACCTCATGCTGTAATCAACATTACCAAGACTAAAGGATTTGGGGCATTTGCTCACGAATACGGACACGCCATTGATAACATAATTTCTTACTACACCAGAACACAGCAGAAGTTCGCTTCAGGAGGTAGAAGCACAAGAAAAAGATTAGATGCTGATGTTTTAGAAAACGGAAATTACTTTGAACAACAATTTGAACTCTTATTAAATACGCTCTTTTGGGAGGAGGATGGAAGTAAAACTTCTTTCCATCAAAACATCGAAATACTTCCTGAATACTGGAACAGAAGAAATGAAGTATTTGCAAGAACCTTTGAAGCCTACATTACTTACCTAATGAATGAAAAAGGATGGACAAATCACTTCCTATCCGATAGTAATTATTCTACTGAATATTACCCATCAACTGAACTTTTAGAAAAGGTAGAGCCTTTAATACAAGACATCATCAGAAACGCTTTCCAACTCTTTGATGACAACATAAACTTAAGTGGATTAACGAGCAGAACCACTATCAAAAGAAATGCTAGTTTGAGTGATACGCTTACTCACATGAAACACATTGTTCTGCGTGATTACACTAGCGTTTCAGATTTAGCTTTTTCATTGAAAGGAAATACTGTCGCTCAAACTTCTGAAAACATCTGGAACTGGATGAGGCTCAACACCAAGTACAAGTTAGACACTAAAGGCATAGAGGAATTACGTACTCCATTAAGAAGTTTAAAGGATAAAGATAGCGGTATTGATTGTGATGATTATACGATACTCATTTCTTCAATCTTATTGAACTTAAACATCCCTCACCAGTTTAGGATTGCAGCCTATAAAAACAAAGGCAACTTTCAACACATCTACCCTGTAGCATTTGATGATTTAGGCAATGAATATGTGATTGATGTTGTACCAGAAATTCCCCACTTCAATTTTGAAGCCCAACCGATAAAAGATTTAAAAACACTAACAATTATGGAATTACAAGAATTATCAGGCTTAGACCAAGAAGCCAAAAACGAACTATTAGAACAAATTAACGAGCCTTTTAGCCTATCAGGAATTGAAGAAGATGAGCAAGATGATAGCTTACTCGATTATTCCTTTTTACAAGGCTTAAAAGAAGTACACACAGCAGAAGAAGCAGACATCGTATTAGATGGTGCTGCCGATATTGCAAATATCATTGAAAGAGGAATATTAGCAGAGATTAACAAAGCCAAAACAACACTTGCTAATGAAAGTAATCAGCCAACTGTACTTTCACAAACAATAAATGTAGCAGCCGAGCTTTCTCGTATGAAGGACTTAATGAATGCTTTTGAAGATGAAGCAGAAAGAGAAGATTTATTAAATGACTATATCCGTTCTAATTCTTCTTACAAGAATTTCTATAAAGCGATACTCTTATCATTGAATGAGTTGGATGCCGATGTTTTAAACGGCTTAGATGATGAAGATCCTATCTATTTAGCCAAAGCTGATACTATTGATTTATCAAAGGTTTTTGATGAATCTGTAGATGGTTTAGGAAGATTTAGATTAAAGAACTTTTTTAAGAAAATTGGTAAAGGAATTAAAAAGGTAGTAAAAGCAGTAGTGAAGTACAACCCTGCAACTATGGCTATCAGGGGGGCTACGCTTCTTATCTTAAAAACCAATATGTTCAAGATTGCCTCTCGTTTGATTTATGGCTATTTGACTAAGGAACAAGCCCAAGAAAAGAATCTTGATTTGAATGAATGGCAAAAATTAGTAAATGCTAGAAAAAAGGCTGAGAAATTCTATACCAAATTAGGAGGTAAATCTTCAAAGTTCAAAAAGGCAGTTGTAAAAGGAAGAGCAGCAAAAAAGACAGGCTTACAATTAGGAGCTGTAGCTACTGGTACTGCCGTTGCAGGAAGTGGATTTATTGCTTTTATGAAAAAAATACTTTCAGCAATTAACCCTATGAAACTCTTTAAAAAGAAAAACAAGAACAAAGAGGCTAAGGGAAAAACTACAAATACTACCGACACAAGCACTAATACGGATGCTGATTTTAACGAAACTGATTTTGACCCAAATAACGACACCCCTAGTATGAGAACTGCAAACACTAATGAAGACGGAACAAGTCCAAATACAACATTTATGCAAAAAGCAAAAAACTTTTTTACTGTTCATAAAAAGAAAATTATGATAGTTGGAGTAGGTGGCGTAGTAGCCTTAGTATCGCTCTTTGCTTGGAATAAATACAAGCAAAAACAGAAACGCTCCATTGCTGGACTAAAAGGAGCTAGAACTCGAAAAAGAAATGCTAAAAAAAGTTTAGGAGGCACAAGAAGAAAACGCCCAGCACTTAGAGGAAGTACAACGATTATAAAAGTACCAACTAAGAGCATTAAAAAAGCTAGAGCTTCAAGAAGAAGTAATGGAGATAGGTTAAGCTTGATGCACAAAAAAGCCAAGCAATTACAAAAAAAGCATCCTAATACGAAGTATTCCAACCTAATGAAAAAGGCTGCAAAACTTATTTAAGAATTTATCAATTATTAACCCATTAAAAAACAAATACAATGGACGACTTAACAAATGAAGAAATCATCCTTTCAGGGGTAGATGGAAGAGGTAGCAGAAGCCTAAGAAAATCTGCAAGACAAGAAATCGGAGCTTCACGCTTTCGTAAACACTTTTTAGAACGCATCCACAAGCTGCCTAGAGCAACGCAACAGGCTTTAAGAAGTGGTAGAGCACAAATTTCTGATGCTCCTTATTATGCTACCGCAGCAATAAAAGGAACAAGAACAGAGATGATAAAACTCTCTCAGCCAGAAGAATTAGGAATTACCAATATCGACAATGGTAAACTAGGGAAAGATAGACACCTTACTTTATCAGGTATTAGAGTACTTTATGATGGTATGGCTATTGATGGAGGATTTACATATCCTTTCCCTCCTGCACTTTTAAATGGAGAGTGGGAACTGGAAATTAACGGCAAAAAAGTCTTTGAGAAACAACCAATGCGTAGGTTCTCTGATGGGCATTATGGATTTAATGTAACCAAGCCTTTTGGCTTGTATATGCTGAACAATCCTAAAACTATTGAGCCACAAACTCCAATAGAGTTCAACATCAACTTACCTGCTGATGTTCCAGGATTCCTAAAAGTATTCTTTGAGGGAACAACAGTGTACGGAAACTAGAATTTAAGGGAGAGTAAGCAGTCTTATTAAGCTGCTGCTCTCCTATTAATCAACCCCTTTAAAAATTAAAACCATGCCAAATACAGACAGTACCCTAGTAAATGAGATTATTGATGCAATCAATAGTTTAAGCCCTAGCGAAAGAAGAATACTAACCCAAAGTGTAAGAACTACAACAAAAGGAATAAATGCCTTTAAAGCCTTTAATTATGGTGTAGGAGAGCCTGAGCCAGTACAAACCCAAGAAGCAACAGCCTAATGCAAAAGATACAAGTCATAACAAAAGAGATTACAGCAGCTAATGAGTTGGTGCGTATTAATGAGGAACTAGACCGAGAATTTAGCCTATTAAGTGGTATAGCCGTTTTAGACAATGTACCGCAAGGAAGCAGTCTTACTTCTTGTGCTATTAATGGAAAAGACATCTTACCAAAAGGTTTTGAAGTGTTGTTTTTGCAATCTTCAAATAATGTTGCTCCATCGCAGCGTTTTTTTCCTTTAGAAGCTGCCGCAAATGGTAACAAGTTAGAAATCGCCTATCAAGATGGTGGGTTGATAGAAACCTATCCTTACACCCTTAGAATCTATTTAGCATTACAGAAATGAAACGCATCGTAAACATCTATTCTGAACAAATGCAAGCCAATCAAATACAGGCTTTTCATCATCGGTTAAACGAAAACGAAAAGATAGTAGGTTTGATGAGTACCCCTAATACTGAAGTATCACTAGCGGTAAAGGGAGGAACAAAACTCTTTTTTGAGGGGCTGCCACTTAATAAGAGTATCCACCTTGCCCCTAAAGATAGCATGATCTCTTTTTGCAGCAATAGTAATTTCATAAGAGGCTCAATCCGACAAAAAACAAGCACAACAAAAAATACGAACCTTTATTTAATCATACAATAAATAAATTATGAATTTACTTACATTAAAAATACAAAACGAACTCTCTCATAGAGGAATAACAGATTATCACATAGTTGATGAATCAGTCAGTAGTCCAAGAAGCATAGAAGTAGCAGCAAACGAAGCTGTATTTGTGCATAATTTCCATTTAAGTGGTCGTTCTGCTTTTAGTGTTAATCTTACTTCTGCAACTAAAATTGTGAACTACAACGAGAGCAATTGCCATAAATCTGGAGGCGAATTTGTTGATTTTGTAAACGATACGATTTCGGCACATTGGGGAACGGTAACTGTTGATTCCAACGCTGATGTGCCTTTCTTAATTCAATATGTAAGAGTAATATTCTAAGATGAAAAAGGTGAAGAACTACATAGAACCTGAATTAGCGAAAAAGAAAGTAGCTCGTTATTCTTATTGGTCTATCAAAGATGACCAAGGGATTACCTTTTGTTCTTCTGAAGAAAATAATCCTGATGGCAAGAGCTTTGAGGAATTACTTGATAAAATTATAAAAGATAAAGTAGATGCTGAAATACAAATTAAGTATGGTACTAATGAATTATCAGCAAGAAACAATCCGCCTTTTTTCATTAAAGTAGACGAAACAATAGAATGGCTAGAGCCTGAGCCTGATGATACGGTTAGTATTAACGGAGTGCCACACAAAGTAGATAAAAATGGTAATGTAAATATCAATTTAACTACTCCAGAGCAAAAGGCAGCTCCTAAAGTTGAAATGCTAAATGATGTTTTTAGGCAAGAAATGGAGCAACAGCTTTCAGGCTTACGCAAGGAATATGAAGTTAAGGAAGAGAAGTGGAGCAATGATATGCACAATAAACTAGCAGAGCAAAATCTAGGTTTTAAAGAAATGCTGCTTGGAGAAAGAGAGAACCGCATTAGTGACAGGGAGCAACAGATTGCTATTAAAGAGCAAGAAATTTTAGAAAAAGAAGAAGCTATTAGAGATAATATGAAAGGTTACTTAAAACAAGCCCCTGCGGTATTAGGAGCAGTATTTAAGGAATTGATAAAGCCAGCTGTAACTAAAGCAAGTAATTTAGGAACAGCCGAAAAACAAGAAAAAGAAACCCAAAAAGAAAAACCGAAACGAACTAAAGTAGCTTTTGAGATACAAGAGGATGAGCAAGAGGAACTAAGAAATGAAGCACCTATTGAAGAACAGGAAGCGGTTGAAAATTTTGAAGAAGAGATAATTTATTACCCAATGGAGGAAGAACATTTAATTGACAACAGCCCTATTATTGAACAACCAACAGAAATAACAGAAGATGAAAACATACAAGATAGCATTACAGATACAAGCCAATAGCCAAACAGAGCTTGAAGAAAAATTACAAGCCTTTCAGGACTTGCAAGACCACCTCTCCCACGATGATCTTTTACAAGCTGTAGAAGTCATTGTTGAAAGCCCTGAGTTGGTAGATTTTATAAAAGAGGTTGCTCCAGAAGAAGGCAAAGAGCTTTCTATATCTGATTATTTATCCATAGCCCAAAAGGCATATCAAAAATTTAGCTAATGATACCACTACTTACCAAAACCACTAAAAAAGTCCTTAAAAATAAATATGTAATGACTGCAATTATTTCAATTGTAGCCTTCTTCTTTTTGAAAGGAACAGTTAAGAAACTCATTCGTAAATATCGTGAATCTCGTTTTGACAAAAATGAAACTAATGATGTGAATCAAATTGCACAACAATACAGAGCTGCTGCTAACCCTTCAGGGATTTCTTGGCTCATAGAAACTGATGGAACAGATGAAGCTGCTGTAGAACGCTTAGGTTATCAAACTAAAGATAAAATGGAAAGTGTTGCAACTGCTTACAAACAAAAGTTTGATGAAACCCTAACTGATAGAATGCGAAAAGAACTCAACCCTGATGAATTTCAAGACTGGAAAAATATCATTGACTAATGTCCTTTGTTTTTAAGCCTAATAAGAGCGGTTGGCTTGTTGTTGGAGTAGTAACACTCTTAATCATTATAAGTAAAAGAAAACAGCTTAAAAATTGGACTATGAACACCATTAACTACTTAAAAGAAAAAACTTGGGACTTTAGAACTGATGCTAAGATTGAAAGGCTACATCCTTCAATTAGAGCTAAAGTAAAGGAGTTTATCATAAAAGCAGAACAAGAGTTGGGAATCAAATTAAGGATTAGCTCAGGGTACAGAAGTAATGCAGAACAAGACAAGCTATATGCTGTAGGAAGAGATACTCCTGGTAAAATTATAACCCATAAAAAAGGTGGAGAAAGTACTCACAATAAAAGGCTTGCTTTTGATGTAGTAGAAATTAAAAATGGAAAGGCTATTTGGAAAAATCCAAACTGGAATAAAATAGGAAAACTAGGCAAAAGTTTAGGTTTTTCATGGGGTGGCGATTGGACTTCATTTAAAGATAAACCGCATTTTGAAATGAAAATATAATGCTTCATAATTTAAAATATATCCTTATTGGTCTAGCCCTTGCTTTAACGCTTGGGCTATTCTTTTCTAAAGAAGGCTACTTTGATAAGGAAATCATTATTACTCATACTGATACCATTTATATAGATAAGCCCTACAAAGTAGAAGTAATAAAAGAAGTTGAAAAGCCTGTAAAGGTTTATGTCTATCAAACCGACACCATATACCGAAAACAATTAGAAAAAGACACACTTATTAGCTTTGTTACTATTAGCCCTAAAACAGCAGAAATACATACCCTCACTCCTACTGGAAAACCCTCTATTACTTATTATCCTATTCAGGATTATACTCACCTAAATATCAATCATAAAGGAAAAATAAAAACCAAAAAGAAAAAACAACTTTGGAGGAATTTTGAACGAGTGGGAATTTTTGTTGGCGGGCTTTGGCTAGGTGGAAAGATAAAAAACCACAAATAATTTCTTTTCTTACTTTTAGGCTATGGAAATGCTAAAAGAAATCTTCAGTGTCATCGTCACTATTATTGCCCTCTTATTTTGTCTTTTTATAACTTATAAATACTTATTTGACAGGGGTAAATGGAGGTAGTTAAATTATTAAAAAACCACAAGACAAAATAGGAAATCAACTATTTCTTAAAGTCTTAAAAAACATCAAACATTCTTATATTATTGTATTTCAGGGTATTAACATTCTGTTTGCTACGAGCTTTACGTACAAGCCAGTTTATTAAGCTTTTGTATCTTCTCCGCTTAATAAGATGGATTGGAGTAAGAGGTAATAAACATCAATACAGATGACAGAAAATAATATGAGCAAAGAACAAAAAACAACTGGCAACATACAACCACCAAACAAGGATTTGGAAATACTAAAGAAAAACTTCCCAAACTGTTTTGACAAAAGTGGTAACCTTGATTTTAATAAATTTAAAAAGCAACTTTCTAAAAACGAAATAAACTTTTCAAAAGAAAGTTACGGAATGGATTGGCTTGGAAAATCTTATGCTCGTTTATTAGCCACAGACGAAACCACTACTCTATTAAAAGAAGATGAAATTTTTAACCAAAAAGAAGAAAACAAAAAATCTGAAAACTTACTCATAAAAGGTGACAATTTAGAAGTGCTAAAGCACTTATCAAATGCCTATTACGAAAAAATAAAAATGATATACATTGACCCACCATACAATACAGGTAGTGATGGTTTTGTATATGCAGATGACAGAAAATTTACTGTAGAAGAACTACAAGAATTAGCAGGAGTAAATGAAGAACGAGCCAAACGAATTTTAGATTTTACACAAAGTAAAAGCAACTCACATTCTGCTTGGTTAACGTTTATGTACCCAAGATTATATATTGCAAAACAACTACTTAAAGAAGATGGTGTAATTTTTATATCTATTGATGATAATGAGGTAGCACAATTGCGTTTAATGATGGATGAAATTTTTGGAGAAGAAAATTTTGTGGGTGAATTAATTAGGCAATCAAAGGTTGGAGGTGGATCGGATAGTAAGTTTCTTGTTAAAGAACATGAATACTGCTTATCTTTTTCAAAAAACATAAATAATGTAAATGAATTTTTCACCCCTTATGATGAATCATATTTAAAAAGATACAAAGAAGAAGATTCTAAAGGAAAATACTTTTGGGATACACTAGCAAGAGGCGGATTAAAAAACCCAATAAATTTTGAAGTTGAAGCACCTGATGGTACTAAACTTAAAGATAATTGGAATAGAGCAAAGAGTACTTTCTATAGGGATTTAGAAAACGGTGAGATTAAGTTTAAGAAGAAAAAAGACAATAATTGGAATGTTTATTTTAAACAAAGAATTAATATTAATGGAAAAAAACCAAGGTCATTAACATCAGAGTTAGGTTCAACTATTGATGGAAAAAATGATATAAAAAAACTTTTTAAAAATGATAAGCTTTTTTCTTACCCAAAACCAACAAAATTAATTGAATTTCTTGCAGATATTTTAAAAAGCGAAAATGAAATCGTTTTAGACTTCTTCGCAGGTTCAGGGACAACTGGAGATGCTGTTATGCAACTTAACGCAGAAGATAATGGCAATCGTAAATTTATTCTAGTACAACTACCAGAACTAATTGACCAAAAAGGTAATAAAACAGCTTACGATTTTGTAAAAAACGAATTAAAAGTAGAAACACCTACTATTTTTGAGATAACCAAAGAACGCTTAATTCGTGCTTCAAAAAAAATACAAGAAGAAAACAAAGATAAAGACATATCAAATCAAGATTTAGGTTTCAAGGTATTTGAAACAATGCCAATATGGGAAGATTATAATTTTGAATCAGAAGAACTTGAAAAACAAACAAGTTTGTTTGATGAAAGCAAACTTACCCAAGAAGATATAAAATCCCTATTAGTTACTTGGAAAACCTATGATGGCATTTCACTTACTGAAACAATACAAGAAACTGACTTAAATGGCTACACCGCAAATTATTGTAATGAGAAATTGTATTTAATGGACAACCATTTTAAAACCGAAAATCTTAAAGCATTATTGGAAAAAATAGATAGCGATAAGGGTTTTAATCCAACTACAATCATTGCATTTGGTTATCATTTTGAAAGTAAAAATTTACGTGAAATAAGCGAAAACATTAAGTCTTATGCTAACAAAAAGAGTATTGATATTGACTTTATAACACGCTATTAATATGAAAGGATTTAATTTTGAAAAAAATCTACAGCATCAAACACAAGCGGTAAAAAGTACTGTTAAAGTTTTTGATAGTTTAGAAGTAGAAAAAGCAAAAGGAGTTGATAAACAGTTTCTTAATCCTATCTTAAATATTTATGATGGTAATAATACCTATCCTAAAAACATAATAGAATTACAAAAGGTCAACAATATAGAAGGTAAAGTAAACCTTAATAGTAACATCATAGATATTATGATGGAAACAGGAACAGGAAAAACTTATACTTACACAAAAACCATTTTTGAACTCAATAAAAATTACGGTCTTTTTAAATTTATTGTTATTGTTCCAACACTTTCAATTAAAGCTGGAACAGTCGATTTTTTAAAAAGCGATAGTGCAAGAGCACATTTTAAAGAGCAATATGGCAAAACCATCAAATTACATATTGTAGAAAGTAAAAAAGGCAGTAAAAATAAAAAATCCTTTATGCCACCTGCTGTAAATAGTTTTGTAAACGCAGGAGTTTACGAAAAAAACAGCATTCAAGTAATGGTTATCAATGCAGGAATGATAAACTCTGAAACAATGCAAAAGAGTTTTGACAAAGGCATATTTGATAAACACACAATTCCATTTAATGCTATTTCGGCAGTTAGTCCTTTTGTAATCATAGATGAACCACATAAATTTTCAAAATCCAATAAAACTTGGGAGAATATTCAAAAAATGAAACCGCAATTTGTTTTGCGTTATGGTGCAACATTTAAAGAATATGAAAATTTAGTTTACACTTTATCTGCTGTAGATTCTTTCAATCGTAATTTAGTTAAAGGTGTAATAGGACATATTACAGAGTTTGAAAGCGGAAAGAATGCTATTGTAAAACTCAATAATACTGATGGCAAAGAAGCAACTTTTGAATTATTGGAAGATAAGAGTAAAAAGACATTTAAACTTACTAAAAAAGAAAGTTTACAAAGAGTCCATTCTGCTATGGAAGATTTGAATGTAGAAAGTTTAAACAAGAGTAAAGTTGTTTTATCTAATGGAATTGAATTATCTAAAGGAGATAAATTAAACCCTTATTCTTATGCAGAAAAACTGCAAGAAATAATGATTCAAAAAGCCATAAAAAGCCATTTTGAAAATGAAAAACAATTACTTACAAGAAGTGTAAAAATTAAGCCAATTACACTATTCTTTATTGATAACATTGAAGAGTACAGAAACGAAAATGGATATTTAAGAACCACTATTGAAAGTTTAATAAAAATAGAAGTAGAAACTTTACTTAAAATAGAAAAGAACAAATTTTACAAAGCATATCTTGAAAAAACATTAAAAGACATAAGCCTTACACACGCAGGTTATTTTTCAAAAGATAATTCAGAGAAAGATGAAGCAATTGAAAAAGAAATAAACGAAATTTTGCACGATAAACAAGCAATGCTTGATTTGGATAATCCAAGACGATTTATTTTTTCAAAATGGACTTTACGAGAAGGTTGGGATAATCCAAATGTTTTTCAGATTTGTAAATTAAGAAGTAGTGGTAGCGATATTTCAAAATTACAAGAAGTTGGTAGAGGTTTAAGACTTCCTGTAAATGAGTACGGTAATCGAGTAAAAGATGAACAGTTTTATCTAAACTACTTTGTAGATTTTACAGAAAGTGATTTTGTAGATAAATTAGTGAATGAAATTAATGAGAAATCAGGAGCTATATCAATAGAAGATATTCCAGAAAAATTATCGGACAACATCATTAAGAAAATTTGCGAATTATACGAAACCACAGAAGATGATTTATTTGAAATATTAGACGAAAACAATGTTGTAACAAGATCTAATAAATTCAAAGAAGGTGGTTTTGATTTTATCAAACATAACTATCCTAAAATTTTTGAAGGTGTTGGCTCTAATAAAGTTAGAAAATCTACCGACAAGAAAAAGCAAGTCAGCATTAGAACTGAAAAGTATAGTGAATTAAAAGAGTTGTGGGAGAAACTAAATGAAAAAGTAATTTTAGAATACAAGTTTGAAAAAGAAGATAAATTCAAATCCTTATTTGTTAATTTCTTAAATGAGCAAAAGGGTAATTTTACTATTGAAGGTATAAAAGAAAGAACCGCACAAATTGAAATAACTGACAACATTGCTGGAGTTAAAGAAGAACAAGAAATTTACGGAAATGAGATAACGCCAATTTCTACTATGAAGTATAGTAGTTTCTTGAAGGAATTAGCAAAAACACTAAATATCAATATAAAGACTTTAAACAGTTCATTTATTGATTCTAATATCGACATAAACAAATTTTTAAATATTGCCACAGTTCGTATTATTAAGCAAAAATTCGAGAATTATTTAATGTTTAACGCAATAGATAAATTTGGAATTGAATATCAAAAAGTGAGCAATGAAATTCATCCAACTAAATTTACTGACGAAAAAGGAAATGTATTAAAAGAAATTTCTGCTTCTGATGTTGGTGTAATGTATTCCGAAAATAAAGTTGCTGATAGTTATTTACTAGATGAATTGTTTTACGATTCTGAATTGGAGAAGATTAATATTGAGCAAAACTTAAAAGAAGTAGTTGTTTTCTCTAAAATTCCAAAAAACTCAATAAAGATTCCTGTTGCTGGCGGAAAGAGTTATTCACCTGATTTTGCTTATGTTTTGAATTATGAAGACAAATCGAAAAAACTATACTTTGTTGTAGAAACAAAAAACACAACAGAAGAAAGCTTGAGAAATGAGGAAAAACAGAAAATAAGACACGCAGAAAAGTTCTTTGGAGATACAATTAAGATTAAATTCAGAAAGCAATTTAGCAATAAGAAAATAGAAAATTTAATACGAGAAATTATAGTTGAAAAATAACAATTGCATTTGTGTTTGGGTTATTCTTTTCTTAAAAAAGGATACTTTGATAAAGAAAATATTTTTTTCTAAAAAAGAGGTTTATTTATGTTAGGTTTTTTTGTTCTTCTACGAAGATAATTAGCTGTTTTTATGCCAATTGGTCTGATTATACACCCCTGTTTTTAGGTCTTTTTTATATAAAAAAGACTTCTTAGAATTGCAGATTGAATAGCGAAAAGAAAAAAAGAGGATAATCCTCCCCATTGTCCAAATTGAGGGTGTTGTGTCCTTTGAGGATTAAAAAAGAATACTAAATATTTGTGTTAATGAATAAAAGAAGCAGAAAGTAAAAAGCAAAAAAGAGCCTTTTTAGCGATTTTATAAGCTGAATAAGGGGAGCAGTAAGAAGCATTAAAAGGTTAAATAATTGTATTTGCATGTAATTACAACTATTTAGTTTAAGGGCAGGGTATTATGAAATAACAAAAGCCTATGTAGGTACAACTATTTTTATTTCAATGCTTTATAGCTTAACTATTTTTTATTACCTTTAAAGCAATTAAAACTACTGAACAGTTAAAATGAATACAATATAAATTAAAAAAAATAGATATGAAAAGACTACTACTCAGTATTATTGCAATACTAGCATTGCAATTTACACAGGCACAAACAACAAACCCTTGTGGCTTGTACCTCAATGGTTATAATCAAACAAATAATTATACTGCTAGTTATTGTGGGGGAAGTCCCGTTAGTCTATTAATCAATGGAGGTTCTCCAGCGAGTGCAATTATGACGCTAAACACTACAAGTGGTTTAATTACTTCAAACTCAATTATACAATATAGTGGTACGCAACAACCTACTTTTGAAATTAGCTTTTTAGCTCCACTCTTAACTGCCTCCACTACTTATAATTTTACGCTTACACTTTTTGACCCCTCTTGTACAGATTCTACTGCTCAAGTATTTTCTGCTAATTATAGCATTACTATATATGCTACTACACAAATGAACCTTTCTTTTCCTAATGGAGTGTGTGAGAATAATAGTCCTTTTTTATTAAATCAAGGCTATCCATCAGGGGGGATATATACTGGAACAGGAGTTACACAAACTGGAACACTTTATTATTTTGACCCCGCATTGGCAGGAGTGGGAACGCATACTATTACTTATGCTGTTAGTGCAGGTACGCCTTGTGATTCTGTGATTTCATCGAATATAACGGTAAACCCTTCCCCAACTGTAAGTGTTAGCGATACCGCATATTGTGAATACGCTCCCTTTCCAGTAGTAAGTCCTATTACAACAGGGATGATAAATTCCTATACTTGGCAAAACTTAGGAAATGGATATTTATATAATACGCCTACACTTGCTACTACTGTTGGCACTTATTCTTTAACAGTAAGTACCCCTAATGGCTGTACTGATAATACTACATTTACAGTAATCGAAAATATCTCACCTACGGCTGCTATTTCCACAAGTTCTTCTTTCGTACCTGCCACCCTTACTCAAGTACCTAATAATCCTAACTATACTTACCTTTGGAATACAGGAGCTATAACGCCATCAATTTCTGCTACTATTCCTATGCTTTATCATTTATGGGTAAGCGATACCTTAACGGGTTGTGTAGCTGAAGATAGTATAGTAATTTGTCCTCAAGGAGGTTGCTCTGCTCCTATATCCAGTACTTTATGTCCTGGAGATGAAGCAACTTTGTGTTTTTATCCTTCTGATTCCACAATAAATTATCAATACACTTGGAATACTGGAGCAACTACAAGCTGTATTAATACTGCTATTGCAGGAACTTACACGGTTAATGTTTTTAATCCTATAACAGGAACAACAACTACTGCTAGTTATATTGTAAATGCAGCCAGTTTAAACGCTCAAATTATGGGAGGCGATTCCACCTATTGTATTTATGAACAAATCACTTTAAATACAGGAATACTGCCAATAGGTACAAATATACAATGGACTACTTCAGCAAACTATACTCCTGTAAATTCTAATTTGTCAGGTATTAATTTTCCTGCTTCCGATTTAGGTGTAGGAATATATGAAATCTATTTAAGGGTACAAAATGGAACATGTATTGATTATGACACCTTATATTTTGAGATATTCCCAAATATATCAGGGATTGTTAATAATAACCCTGTTATTTGTATTGGCGATAGCGTACAGCTAAGTGCCAGTCCGCAAGATACTTCCTATTCTTACACTTGGACTTGGATAGACGGAGGAACATCTTATACCGATACCAATGCAACGCTTAATTTTTTACCTACTACGGCAAATGCTTATTCTTTGAGTGTTACCAATGGAATGTGTACCAATAACTATAATTCTGTTGTTTCTTTTCACAATAATTTTAATGCTCCTTTTATTGGAGATACGCTTATGTGTATTGGTGATAGTGTGGATATTGCGGTAAACTTACCTTCCTCACTTTATAGCTTCCAATGGATGACAGGGAATACTACCGCAGGAATTACTGCCTATTATGGAGGAACTTATACGGTAGATATTACCCTTAATAATAGTGGATGTACAGCTACTAATACCATTAATATTACTGCTGTGGCAGCCCCTAGTCCACAAACTATTTATGGGGATACAAATATGTGTGGTAATGGCTTGGATAGTTTATGGACGGATTCTCTGTCAGGATTGCATTATAGTTGGACAGGAAGTGTACAAGATACAATGCTCTATATTAATGGTGCAGGCACTTATTCTTTACTAATTGTTGATACTACAACAAATTGCCACTCCTATCAAGAGATAGAAGTAACTGAATTTCCACAAGATTACTACTATATTTTTGCTGAACCTGACACTAATCTTTGTGATAACAATTCAGTTTATTTAGCGATATTAGATAGTACTACTAATGCATCTCCTCCTAATACCTCTAGTATATTATGGAGTACAGGAGCAACAATAGATAACATTATTGTTGGAACAACAGGTACATATTGGGCGGCAGTTACCGACCTTAATGGCTGTACCGATACTGCCTTTATTAATATTACCGTAAATAGTCTACCGACTATAAATGTAAATATTGCTTCAAGCACAATTTTAGACCCTTGCGAGGATAGTGTTTTATTGGTTATTACTTCTCCAGATACGAGCCTTAACCTTAACAATAGTTCTTGGGCTGATGACAGCCTTTGGGTTACGAATACAGGAACTTATATTGTAAGTGTGGTAGATTCCAATGGTTGTTCTGCTACGGATAGTATTACGGTAAGTATTAATATTGCTTGCTGCCAAGCCCCACAGGCTTATATCCGATTAGAAAACGGAGGGACTTCGGCTGATTTAACAGCACAGAATGGAGGTTCTTCTTCATTTTATAATGATACGATACTAATTAAAGATACCTTATTTGTAGATAATTCTGCTCCTTCTCTTTTATTTCATAACTGCAATATTATTATGGGGGCTTATGCGGTTATTTGGGTAAAAGGTGCAGCATTGGAAATTACAAAAAGCCATGTACACGCTTGTAATGATACGATGTGGCAAGGGATTTATGTAAATGACAATTCTATTGATATAACAGGAAGTGTTATTGAAGATGCTATTGAAATGGTGGTAATGAGTCCTGATATTTTTACATCAAAATATACGATTTACAGCAATTACTTTAAGAATAATATTTATACTTTAATTTGTAACTCTCCATTGGATAATACTTCAACTTTTACAAGCAATCATATTTCTAACCCTGCACATTTAAAGATTAACCCTGCTGGTGTGGATAGTAGCTTTACAGGAATATTTATTGATAATGTATATAATTTAACCATTGGAGGAACTTCGGCTGCTTCTGATAAAAACTACTTTAAAGATTTACAATATGGTATTGTAGCCATACGCTCTATTATTGAAGTATATAACAATCATTTTGAAAACATACACCATTATCATTCCAACACTACTAACCCTAATTATAATGTGGCTTTAAACTCCGCTTGTGTGTATGGTAGGGGTATTGCTAATTTATTTGCACCTTTCAAATCCACTATTGGAGGTACTGCCACTGCAAATCATAAAAACACATTTACCAATTTTAGCACAGGGGTTTATAGTGAAATGCTGAATACTGATGTAATAGGCAATACTTTTTATAATGGAATAAATGCAGGAGTTTATACCCAAAGATCTAATCTAAAGGCTATAAACATTAAGGAGAATTATATGCAAGGGGTACGCGTTGGTGTAGGTGCAATAGACAACAATTGGGCTACTTATAATGTAATAGATAATGAAATAATAGGACAAACTTATTTCCAATGGTTAGGAATTAATGTTGCTAATTATAGTTTTAGCGGAAGTGTAAACTTAGATATTAGTAAGAACTGTGTAGAAAACTATCAAGAAGGGATAGGGCAAGGCTTTGTTGATAATGCTCAGATTGAAGCCAATTTTATAAAGGACACCGAATATGGTATTGCTTCATATTTATCTAATAATGGCGTAATACAAAGCAATAAAGTGGTAGGAAGCAATAGCAGCCATTTTTACGGTACTTATGCTTATTTAGCTAGGCAACGTTACCAATGCAATAGTATTGAGAATTACAAAACGGCTATGTACTTTAGAGGAAATTGTACAAGTAGGTTGCAACAAAACACACTATTTGCAAACCCGAGTTACTCCGACAATGGTATTATGATAGACTTTAGTGGAAGCATAGGAGTACAAGGAAGCCCTCCTACTTTTGGAATGCCTTCCATTAATTGGGATAACCAATGGTCTGGATTTGGAAATATTAGTGGTATTGCTCATACTCATACGGATAATAATACTACGGGTTCATTATCCGATTTTTATGTGCGTTGGGCTACCCCTTTCATTCCTTTTATGAATACTTTTGGTTGGTTATCAAGTTCAGTTTCTTATTCAACCGTTCCTTTCCCCCTTACTTGGGCTGCGTGTAGTGCTTTACCTAGCTGTAATTTTAAGGTACAGCCAACACCTATACTTAATGTAGAGCTTACGGATTTGGAAATGATGGAATTTGAAACTTTAGGAGCAGCAATGAACAATCCTGATGTGTATCAAAATAAAGAAGAATTGTATCGTGATTTATTGGAACACCCAGAATTGGCTGATAGCAGTTTAATTTTAGAAAACTTTAGAGATTCTGTAGCCCAAACGGATATGGGGCGATTGATACGCATCGAAAAAGCCATAGTGGATAGTGCTTATACCGAAGCTGCTGCGATTACCGATAGCATACTAGGAGTGAATAATATTGAGCTTACGGCTAAGGATTTTTACACTTTGCATTTAGCCCCTTATTTAAGAGGGGAAGTAGCAACGAGTTTTAGTGCTTCAGAACTTACTGATATGAGGTATATTGCCAACCTTTGTCCTTTTACTTATGGTAAAGTAGTATTTGCAGCCCGTAGTTTATGCCGCTATCACGATAGCCTTTGGGTGGATTACCGACAACCTTGTGAAACTACAACACCTACAAGCAGTCGATTGGCAGCTCCAGAGGAGTTGATTAGCGTATTTGAAGTTTATCCTAACCCTACAAGGGGTAGAGTAACAGTTGAAATTCAGCTAGAGGAATTAGAAGCCTTATTGGAATTACACATCGTAAATAATATGGGGCAAGTTGTAGAAATACACAAAGTAGCATCACAGCAAGAATTGAGCCTTGATGTAAGCCATTTGCCTAGTGGGATTTATTTACTTAATTTAGCAGACCAAGATGGAGTGAGTATTGCTACCCAAAAACTGACTAAAGAATAATGCGAAAAACAATTTATATAGGACTTTTATTAGTTTGTGCTTTACAGCTTAAAGCACAAACTAATTTAATACTCAATGGCAGCTTTGAGTTGAATAATGCTACTAGTTGTTTTAATCCCATAGATGATAATATTGAATATAACAATACTCTTTTTCATTCTAAATCCTTTGGAGATAATTATACTACTGGGATTGCTTCTTTGCCCTGTTGGGTTTGTTCTCCTCCTGTATTATGGGGGGGGGGGGCAAAAGAGGGAGATTGGGTATTAGGACTTGATGGTGTGCATGAAACACATATCTTGCCGCCACCAGATGACACGATACATATTATCAAGCAAGGGAAAGTATCATTAGAATTAGCTACTCCTTTATTAAATAATAAACGCTATAAATTAAGTTTTTATGCTAAATCTCCTCCAACAGATATTCCAACTCCTTTTTGTCTTACCAAAAAAGGCAATTTTGTAGAAGTTGGTATTTCAAATACGGACACTGCTTTTGGAACGCATTTAATGACTACCCCTTTAGCAGATACCGCTTGGCAACACTTTACTTGGGTGTTTGAAACCCAAAATTCAGAACAGTACATTACGATACAGGCAGGATTGAATGGGGAAATTAACCAATCCATCTTATTAGATAATTTTGTTTTAACTGAAACAGAAGAGGCTTTAAGTACTGGCATAAATGAACTGCCACAAGCCCCAAAACAATTGCTTAAAATAGTAGATATTTTAGGTAGGGAAGCAAACCCTAAAAAAGAGGGCTTGTTGTTCTACATTTATAGTGATGGTACGGTTGAGAAGCGAATACAAATTGAGTAATTTCAAGTATGAAAAATAAACGATTACCCTTTTGCTACAGATACATTCGTTATTACTTTAATTGTTTGTGGTACTATATTATTTTTCCTTTAGGAATGGGTAAGAGCAAATAGTTTATGTACAACTAATATTATTAGTTAATTTTCATACTTTAAAATCAATTTTTTAATTCAATTAGTTTGTATTATTGCAATCAAAAAAATAGGGAATTTTTTAGAAACATCAATCGTGTCCTTAATTTGTCCCTTTATTAATGTAACTAATTCATTAACAGCTCAAAGATATTTACTTTTTAGGTATCTTTGCAAAAATTTTCAGCATGAAAAGAGAAGGAAAATCTAGAAAAGAGTTCAGTAGAAATAACAATCCAAAGTCATCATTTCGTACAAGGCAAAATGCCAAAAAGAGAGAGAATGATGGAACAGTGCGTTTAAATAAATTTATTGCTAATGCAGGAATTTGTAGCAGACGAGAAGCAGATAAATTTATTGAAGCAGGTGTTGTAACTGTAAATGGTAAGCCTATTACTGAAATGGGACATAGAGTACAACCTACCGATGAGGTAAAATTTAACGGACAACGTTTAAAGTCTGACACTCCTAGATATGTACTACTTAATAAACCTAAGAATGTTTCTGGGAGAGTTGATGACTATGGAAGACCAAATACTGTAGCCGAACTCGTAGTAAGAGCTTGTAAGGAACGTATCTATCCTGTTGATAAACTTAATAAATCGGAAACAGGATTATTGCTATTTACTAATGACAGTGAGCTTTCTAAAAAACTAGGAGGCGCTAAAAAGAATATTAAAGAAATATATCAATTAACACTAGATAAGAACCTTAGTCAAGTTCACTTAGAAAATATCCGAGAAGGTATTTTTATGAATGGAAGAACTGTTACTCTTAATTCAATCTCATATATCAATGGAAAAGATAAAAACGAAGTTGGGATTGAAAATAGTAATGGAGGTATAAAGCTAGTAAAACAACTTTTTGAGAAAGTTGGCTATAGAATTACTAAACTAGATAGAGTATTTTTAGCTGGCTTAACTAAAAAAGATTTACCAAGGAAACATTACAGACATCTTACTCAAGATGAAATTAACATCTTAAAACGACTTTAATTTATACCATAAGCAACTAGCCTTCGTTATTATATTTGATTATTGTACTTTTACAAATTAATGAACAGACTGCTCAAATATATTTTCAAACTCATATTAGGAATAGGCTTTCTCCTATTATTACTAGGTTTTGTTATTTCTACTTTCTTTAGCAAAAAGGTAGAAAACGCAGTAGTTAAAAATATCCAAAAAAGTTTAACAAGTACTTTGGAGTTTTCAGGAGTTGGATTTACACTATTTGACAACTTTCCTGCAGCATCAGTAAAAATCAACGATATCTTAATTCTTGAATCTGATGCATTTGATAATGACACTCTATTTTATGCTAAAGAATCATTTATTGAACTTGATATCTTAGATATTATTAGCAGTAAATTTGATATAAATAAGGTAGTTATCTCAGAGGGGCAACTAAACATTAAGTACAATAAGGATAACGTTCCTAACTTCAATATTTTTAATTCCGAAAAACAAGAAGAAAGTAAAGTAAATTTTGAAAAACTAATTTTACTAAACACTAAAATAGGTTATAATAACCTGAGTAAAAATGTAGATATCTATTTTGATGTAAACCAATTATTAGCAAATTTTAATGGAAATAATATTGCTTTAAATTCTAAATTATTTTCAGATAGAATTATTGTAAATAATATAAATTATCTTGAGAAAAAACAGCTCTCATTAAAAGCAGAAACAAAATTTGCAAAGGATACTATTACTATTACAGCAGCGGACCTATTAGTTGAGAATGTTTTTCTTAATGTAGATGGACTTATTACTCAAGGCAACAGGCTTAACCTTAATGTTAGCGCTAAAGAACAAGATATTAGCTCATTAATAAAACACATGCCCAAAACCTACCAGAAAGTATGTAGCTCTTTTATTGCTAGTGGTATGTTAAATAGTGATTGCTCTATTGTTGGCTTAGTCGCTTCTGGGGTAAACCCTAAATTTAAAATGAACTACTCCATAAGTAAAGGGAATTTCAAATTAAAACAACTTCCATTTGTTTTAAAAAATATTAGCACAAATGGAATAGTTGATAATGGATCAGCATCAAACTTTAATACTACTTATATTACGGCTAATGCTTTTAAAGCAAATACTGAAAATGGCTATCTAAAAGGGGAGCTTACCTTTAAAAACTTGAATAATTACTTCTTAGAAACTAAACTAAAATCAGAGTGGGACCTTGCGGAAATAAATCATTATTTTGAAGACTCTCCTTTTTTTAACCTTCAAGGTATATTAGTTGCAAATACAACATATAAAGGACGTATTGATTTTGACAAAAAGTTTAAAAACCATTTTTTAAATGCAAAACACTATTCTGATGTTATCATTAAAAATGCTAGCTTTAACTATAAAAACTTCCCACTAGCTTTTGGATTGCAGACTGCAGATTGTACCTTTAAAAATAATATCATCACAGTAAAAAGCAGTACTACCACTATAGCCGACAGTGATCTTAATTTTGAAGGAGACATAACAGATCTAATTCCTTATATATTGGATAAAAAAGATAAAATTAAAATTGATGGAGCGCTACAATCAACATATATTAAATTTGATGAGCTTATAACATTAAAAAACTTATCAGAAGAAGAAAGCACAACTACAATGCCTACTTGGATTGCTGCTCAACTTAATACAAACATTGAAACATTTACTTATAATGACTTTATTTCCAATACTATAAGCGGATCATTAAACTATAACAAGCAAGAACTTAGAGGTAAAAATATGCAGCTAGATGCTCTAAATGGAAGTATTAGTGGTGATTTTAAATTTTATGAATCTCCTACAAATAACATGAAGTTATTTTCTTCTCTTATTCTAAAGAAATTAAATATCCGAAATGCTTTTTTAGCTTTTGAAGATTTTAGTCAGAACTTTATTACCGCTGAGCACATTAAAGGAATAGGTAGTGCCGAAATACAAATGCAAGCTGCTTGGGGACCAGGGTTTATTTTTGATGAGAAACAACTAAATGTAAAATCACACCTAATAATTGAAAAAGGAGAACTTATCCAATTTAAGCCTTTAGAAAGCTTATCAGACTATGTTAGCCTAGAAGACCTGAAAAATGTAAAATTCTCAACTTTAGAAAATACTATTGAAATAGAGAATGAAGTAATTACTATTCCTACTATGGAAATTAAATCTACAGCCTTATCTGTTTTTCTATCAGGCACTCATAATTTTAAACATGAAATAGATTATCGAATTAAGTTACTACTCTCCGAACTTATGTCTACCAAATTTAGAAAGAAAAATACTAATATTGATAATGAATTTGGAGCAATAGAAAAAAATGATGCTAATTTTACTACCATTTATTTGAAAATGGAGGGAGATACAGATGACCCAAAAGTCTCATTTGATGGATTTAGGATTAGAGAAGACGTAAAAAAAGGAATAAAAAAAGAAAAAGAAATAATAGGAACAATTATAAAGGAAGATATATTACAAACTCAAGAGCAAGAGAAAGAGGAAAAAGGACAAGATGTTAGTATAGAATGGGACGACGAATAAATAATAAAATGGACATATATTCTAAAACAGAGAGATGGAAGCTTACCCTAATAGGGTTTGCTATTATCATTGGAATATCTTCTCTTTTAATAACTAATAGCTTAGTAAAAGAATTAAAAAGTGAAGAACGTAAAAAGATTGAACTCTGGGCGCAAGCAACTAAACAACTAGTAAGCATTAGCGGTGAAGGTGATTTTTCCTTAGCAATAAAAGTAATTTCTGAAAACCAAAATATCCCTGTAATCTTAGTTGATGATTGTGACTCTATCTTAGAACATCGAAATTTAAAACGTTATAATAACATCAATCGATTTTTTATAAACCTCGGTTTATTTAAGGATAAAGGAATTACTCCAAAATTCCTAAGAGCTGAGCTTAATGAGATACGTAAAGCAACTGAAGAGCCTATTGAATTAGATATACTAGGAGACAAGCAATGGATTTATTATAAAGACTCTGACTTATTAAGCAGATTACGCTACTACCCAATCTACCAACTTGGATTTATTGGCCTATTTATTTTTATTGCCTATTTTATTTTTAATGCTAGCAGAAAGTCCGAACAAAACCAAGTATGGGCAGGTATGGCTAAGGAAACCGCACACCAAATTGGGACTCCCCTATCTTCATTAATGGCATGGATTGAGTTATTGAGAGAACAAGAAGGGACAGAAAGTATGGTGCTTGAAATGGAGAAAGATATAAAGCGCTTAGAAACCATTACAGATAGATTCTCTAAAATTGGATCAAAATCGGAACTAAGAAAAGTTGATGTTGTTGCTTTGTTAAGCCAGTCTATTGAATACCTAAAATCAAGGATGCCAGTTAATACACTCTTTACCTTAGAGTTTCCTAAAAAAGAAATAACTATTCCTTTAAATGCAATTCTACTAGAATGGGTAGTGGAAAATTTAGTTAAGAATGCTGTAGATGCAATGAAAGGAAAAGGGGAGATTAAAATCTCCATTACTGAAAATACTCAAAATGTAATTCTTAATATCTCGGATAATGGTGATGGTATAGACCGCTCTATATTTAAGAATATCTTTAAACCTGGGGTAACCTCTAAAAAAAGAGGATGGGGATTAGGACTTTCTTTATCAAAACGAATTATTGAAGAATATCATAAAGGAAGTATTTTTGTAATGCAATCTGAAAAAGGAATAGGGACTACCTTTACCATTCACTTGCCTAAGAACTTAAATACTACAAGACCCTAAATTATTCTTGTTAAGATAATTTTGATGATACTCCTCTGCACGATAGTATTCTTGTGCTGGAACTAATTGAGTTACAACTTTATTTTCCCACTGCTGCTGTACTGCTGCTATTGACTGTTCTGTTAGCTCACGCTGCTGCTCAGTATGATAAAACACTACTGATCTGTACTGCGTACCACTATCAAGCCCTTGTTTATTTAAAGTAGTAGGATTATGATTTTCCCAAAAAACAGCAAGCAAATCGGCATAAGCAATTACTTCAGGATTAAAATAGATATACACTACCTCTGCATGATTTGTAGTTCCTGTACATACTTCTTTGTAGGTTGGATTTAAACTATCACCACCCATATAACCTACACTTACAAGGTAAACCCCTTTTTTAGCTCTAAATATCTTTTCTACAGTCCAGAAACAACCTGCCCCAAATGTTGCTTTTTGCAACTGGCTATAAGGCTTAAACCTAATGCTTAATGAGTTTACACAATGCCTAGTATCTTTCTCTGTTATTTGCTCTCCCTTAAAGACATGTCCTAGATGTCCATCACATTTAGCACAACATATTTCTGTACGTACCCTACCTCCACTCAAATCTTCATAACAATTAATTGCTCCTGCTATCTCATCATCAAAAGAGGGCCAACCACAACCAGAATTAAATTTAGTATTAGACTCATATAAAGGATTTTCACAAGCACGACAGATAAAAACTCCTGCATCAAAATGCTCATTATACTCCCCTGTAAAAGGAGCCTCTGTTCCTTTATCTTTTAAGATGTGTTGCTCCTCAGGTGTTAGGTGTGAAAAATAATCTGTACTCATAACATCAAAAGTAGTAAATAAAGATGGATTCAAAACTTAATCCTGTTTCATTTTTATATTTTTTTTCTTATCAAACTATATATTATTAACTTAATATTTATTACCTGAAACACCTTCTTATTAATTATTTAAAACAAATATTATTTATTATACTTGCAAGTGTTATTATAATATGACCCTATAAAACAGATTGAATCAAATATAAAAAAATTACTAATCTACATACAACAATCAATAAAAGAAGATAATAATTCTGACTATACTACATTAGTAAACCTTCACACCTAGAAATAAAATTAACCCCTTTAAGAACATACAAGCACAACGTGATTAACTTTAATTAAAGACTTCACAAAATATAATATTACTCTATGAAATTATACAATATAATAAACTCTAAAAAAATGTCTTTTTTAAATAAAACATTAAGAATACTATTGCTACTCCTAATTTATTCTAATACAGCTTATGGGCAAAATAAATATGACAAAGCTTGGGAAGCATTAAATGAAACAAAGATTGAAAAGGCTATTAATTATTTTGAATCTGCATTAAAAGATCCTGTATTAAAAGAAAAATCACTCTTATGCCTAACATTATTAGAATCACAACTAGGAAAAGAAAAAGAAGCCTCAAAACGATTTAATGAGTTTTTTGATAATTCTTCAAACCCATACCCTGAATTATACTCAATGTGGTTTGAAGATGGTGTAATTGGAGAAGCAGGTAAGAAAGAGCCACATCAACTAGATTTATTGAAGAAAATAGCAATGGATGACAGAAATATTGGGAAGCTTGATGCCGCAACAGAATACAGGCTAAGTTCTCATTATGTGATGTCGTTTGATAAAGCTAATGCTGCAAAGCATGTCAACAAAATTAAAAATATTGATAGCTGGATGATGTTAGGTCCTTTTGATAATGTTGTAAATAGTGGTTATGATAAAGATTTTAATGTTATCTCAAATTCAGAATCTTCTGCAAAATTTGATTCTAAATATGGAGGAGAAATTACTTGGTTTGAACCTCCATTAAGAAGTGAAGATGGATATACCTTCCAAGGCACCTATTTCTTAAGTAGTAATAGTATTATTTATGCACAAACTTTTGTAGAATCTCCAGACGAAAAAGAGGTTATTTTAAAGTTTGGATATTCTGGCTCATTAAAAGTCTGGATAAATGATTCTTTAATTTACAGAAACCCTGATCTTAGAGGAACTGAGATGGATTATTTTAGGTTTAATTGTACATTAAATAAAGGTTTTAACAGAATACTAGTCCAATTAGGAGACTATAATGAAGATAACCCAAGTTTTACAATGAGAATAACTGATCCTCTTCATAATCCCTTATCATTGACCAGATCAAACGAAACTCAAGAATATCAAAAAGGGATATCTAAAGCTGAAAGAATCCCATACTTTGCTATTACAGAGCTAGAAGAAAAAGCTAAAGATGATGTACTGTATGAAATCTTATTAGCAATGGCCTATAAACGTTCTAATGAACTTAATAAAGCTGAGGCAATACTATTATCTGCCTATGAAAAAGAACCTAAAAATTTCTTTGTTCTCAGAAGCCTAATATTACACTATAGTAAAGCTGGTGACAATACCAATCAAAGCAAATTTTACGAATTATTTGCAAAGGACTACCCTCATGATATTAATATACTTGAAAATAAAATTGATGAATATATAGAGGCTGAGAATAAAAATAAGGCTATAGAATATATTGACATCTACCTTTCAAAATATCCTGATACATATAAAGAGTTATCATTTGCCCTAAGCATATTAGATTTAGAAAACAATAATGATAAACTATTATCACTATATGATAGTATTTATCATAAGTACCCAAATGACTATACAGCTGTAGTAAACCAATATTCTATAGAAAAATCTCATTATTCTAACCCTGAGGAAGCAAACAGAATTTTAGAAAAATACCTTGAAGAGAATTATGCTTATGATGTTGTTTCTGAATTAACAAGCAATTATATATCTGAGGGGAAAATGGACTCAGCTTTAATATTACTACAAAAAAATATAAACCTTATTCCTTACAGCATTCAATCATATAGAAATATTGTAAACCTTTTATCAAGACTTTCAGAATATACTGAGGCTATTGAACTGTGCAAAACACTTATTAAAAGTAGACCTTCTGACTATAACACTCTTAATGACTTAGCAGTTTTAAATACCTTTCTAGACAATAAGAAAGTAGCTATTTCTTATTATGAAGAAGCTCTAAATTACTTTCCATTTTCATTCTCAATAAATGAAAGTATTAGAGAGCTAAAAGGCCTAACAAAAGCTCTAGATCTTGTTCCTAGCTTAGAGGTTTCTGATTTAATAAAAGATTATGAAAAGAATTTTACTCCAGAAACTAAAGAATCATACGATATTGTTCTAAACAGTAATCATCTATTTGTTTACAACTCTAAAGCAAACGCTAAAGTATATCGTTACATAATAAATATTAACGATGAAAATGCAATAAAGGAGTGGCAGAAAATTAATCTTTCTCCTTCTGCAAATATGGAAGTACACATTAATAAAGTTGAGGTAATAAAGAAAAACGGCAATAAAATTCCTGCAGAAAGAGATGGTAATGATGTTGTATTTACAAACCTAGAATTAGGAGATTATATTTATGTCGATTATTCAGAAAAGCAAACTAATGGTGGAAAATCAGCAATGTTTATAAGTGATAGTTATTCTTTAAACTCATATTCACCAACCTATATGACAGAATACAACCTATACCTTGAAAACAACTTAAAACTTATTGACACCGTTACCTTTAACGCTTGCAGCCCTAAAACATCTAAAAAAGAAGGGTTCACTAAATACCAATGGAAAAAAGATTCTCCTGCTACAATTAAATATGAGGTTAACTCACTACCCTTTAGCGATGTTTCTCAAAAAATTCATGTTTCCCTTGACCATTCATGGAGAGAAATTGTTCAATGGTATAGTGATTTATCAGGATTTCAAGCAAATCCTGACTTTACAATTAAACAAATTGCAAAAGAATTATTTGATGGAAAAAACCTCTCTGATGATGAGAAGTTTCAAACGATATATAATTTTGTAATTAAAAATATTCAATACAGTTCAATAGACTTCAGACAAAGTGGTCATATTCCTCAAAAAGCATCAACAGTTTATCATACCAGACTTGGTGACTGTAAAGATGTATCAACGCTTTTTGTTTCTTTAGCAAGAGCTGCTGGCTTAAAAGCTAATCTTGTCCTAATAAATACCAGCAATAACGGTAAAAAAGATATTCTACTTCCTTCACTTAATTTTAATCACTGTATTGTAAAAATTTATTTAAAGGATGAGCATAAATATCTTGAATTAACCGATAGAAACCTACCTTATGGTCATTTATATAATTACCATAATGGAGCAGCAATATTAGAAATCCCTATCGATCATATTCCTGAAGAAACTAAACTAGAACACTTAAAAATAAATCCAAATTATAAAAACCAAATAGTACGAAAATCAAAACTAAAAATTGGTGAAGATTTAAAAATGGAAATTGAAAAATCAAATATCAAAACAGGTATTAAAGCTGCATCAATGTATGACTCTTATTATGATATTGATGAAGTATCTAGAATTGATAAGTTAAAAAGCTCTATATCTAATGATTTCAAATCATTAGTATCAATTAATTCAATTGACTTTAATAAACTAAAGCTACGTGAAGACTCTGCTCTATATAGTTATTCTTATACTGTTGATAACGATATCTTAAATTTAGGGTCATTAAAGACTTTTAAAATTCCGTTCTCAGATATTTTAGTAACAATGAATATTTTTGAGGACAGTAAACGTGAACTAGAATTCGATTTTATTAGTTATGAAAATACCGATAGGTATGAAGAGTCTATACAAGTAGAATTAGCAAATACAAATTCTTTTGTTGAAGTTCCAGAAAATATTTATACAGAATATAATGGATCTACATATAATATAGAATTTGAGAAAGTTAGCGACCAAAAGATGAATATTAAACGTTCTTATAATGTAAATAGAGTTAATATTCAGCCAAATGAATTTGAAGAATTTAAGAAGTTTGTAACTAAAGTTAACGATGCTGAGAATACTCACTTGCTATTTAAATAACTAGCATATAACCTTAAAAACTATACACTAAACATAAAATAGACAAACTTCCTATAAGCAAAAAATTAGCAAGGTTATTTGCTATAATTAACCTAGCTGCACATAACCAATTGTTATGAGCAATTTTAAAGTGTACCATCCTGAAACAGTATGACGAAGAAAAAAACAAAACGAATTCTGAGGATAGCGTTTATAGTTGCATCTATATCCTCCTTGTACTTTGTACCATGGCTATTGGTAAAGGCATGGATACTTCCGTTACCGGATACGATTCAAGAACAAGTAGATGAAGCCATTGGTCATGGATTTGACGGAATGATTGTCTATGTAGACCAAGCTGGTCAACCACCTCAGTATTTTGTTTCCGGTTGGCATGATCGAGAATCTAAGATACCTGCCAAACCTCACGCACTATTTAAGCTTGCAAGCATTAGCAAGCTATATGATGCCGTGGCTGTCACCAAATTGGTAAGTGATGGACTGCTTTCTCTAGATAAAACAATCGCTGATTATTTACCGGAACTTGTGGGAAGAATCGAAAACTCAGACAAAATCACTTTGAGGTTGATGATACAGCATAGAAGTGGCATTCCCAATTTTACAAACGCCCCGAATTTTTGGGCAGCTCCAACAGAGACCTATGAAGAAAGTCTTGCATTGATTCTGGACAAGTCGGCCAACTTTGAACCAGGTGAAGACTATGAATATTGTAATACGAATTACCTTTTAATCAATAAGGTAATGGATGATGTACTGGGTTATGGTAACTTTCAGTTCATTCGGGAAGAAATTCTAATCCCGCTAAATCTTAACAATACCTTCGGTTCGCTAAATGAAGTGAATATAGAGGATGTGATGAGTGGCTACCATGTAGGACATCCCTTTGATTTAAAGGCAGACGAACATGGCATGTTAGCCACAGCAGAAGACGCGGGTACTTTCCTAAGGGCATTGAACGATGGATCATTGTTTGAACCGGGAGAACAGGAAATATATGCTTCCATTTATGAGTATGAACATTCAGGTTGGGTTCCGGGATACCAAAGTTTTGCAAAATACCACAAAGACCTTGATGCTGTTGTTATTGAGTTCTACAGTACAACTGATCCTAAACTGTACAATTGGAACTTGTCAGAAATCATAAATAATAGAATTGTTAAAATACTGAAGAAGCAAAAAAGCTCATAACAATGTATAAAAGACATTAAAACGCCCTTTATACTCACCGTTAACTATTCTTTCTCAAGGTAGTTTTCTAACTTTTCTGTTGTTTTCCAAATATGTGAACTGATAGATAACAGCTTATAATTTTTCCTTACGATAAGAACAGAGAAATAAAAAAATATACTTAATGACAAACGAAATAAAAGTACACGAAAGTAAAACCTTTACAAATGTTGATTATACAGAAAAGGTTTTAAGGGATAGAGAATTTAATACATGTATATTTAAAGGATGTAATTTCACAAATAGTGACCTTATTGGTAATGGTTTTGAAGATTGTACTTTTGAGAATTGCAATTTTTCAATGACAAAAATTCAGGGTGCTGGTTTTAGAAATGCAAGCTTTAAAGATTGTAAAATACTAGGTGTTGATTTTACTGAATGTAATAAATTTATGTTCTCTTTTTCTTTTTATAATTGTCATTTGAATTACAGTACATTCTTTGGTACAAAATTACAGAAAACGAGTTTTATCAAATGTTCTTTGAAAGAGACTGATTTTTCTGAAGTTAATTTAACTGCTTCTATATTTACTGAGTGTGACTTATCTGGCGCAATATTTTCAAATACAATTCTGGAAAAGGTAGATTTTAGAACATCAACTAACTACTCCATAGACCCTGAATTTAATAAATTAAAAAAAGCTAAATTTTCAGGATTCAATCTTGAAGGTCTGTTATATAAACACCAATTAGATATAGAGTATAATGATTAAGGGATATAGTGCATAACCGTTAACTATTCTTTTTCAATATAGTTTGCTAACTTTTCTGTTGTTTTCCAAATATGTGAGCTAATACTCTGTACTGAGAGTGTTGCTCCTGAAATACCATCAACACTATTATTAAAAGAGAAAAAGGAATTGGTATTAATCTTATAGAATTGCTTTAACCATCTTTTATTACAAATCTCGGCTCCATAATTTTCATTATAGTTTAACACCGCTACTTTTAATATCTCTGCTTTAGTATTATAAATAATATAATATTCAAACTGATGAAATTTGGAAGGTGCCTGATCAAAAGCTAAATAGCCTAAATCATCTATCTTAAAAAAACAAGTAGCACTAGATTTTGGAATAGCTTTAATCTCAGAAAAACTAAAAGCCTCAGTATTAAAAGCAAGTTCAGTATTCTTCTTAATTTTTTTCCAATCCTTACTACTCAATACATAAGTTGAGGTAAAAGAGAAAAATAGCAAAGCAACTACTATTAAAGTAGCTGCCTTACTAATATTGTTTTTAGAGTGCATTAACCAAAAACTTTTTTGTTTAGAACCAAATTGCTGTTCCAAAATTCAATTGTCCTATTTTTTCATCTGGCCCAGCATTAGATTTTATCTGATAGTCTGCTTTAAACATCGCTCCTTTTGCTACTTTATACCCTAAACCAAAAGTAATATCAGTTCTGTTATAAGCATCATTAAGTATAGTCCCCTCAGCAACTGCGGCATGTGTATTATAGTTTTCATAACGTGCAAAAGCAATTAACTCTTCTTTACTATTTGTTAATGATAATACATTATAACCTGCCTCAGCATAATAACCACTTAGCTTACTTCCTAAGTCTTTTCCTGTAATACTATTATACTGATTAGTGTTTGTTAAATTAGCTAAGATATATTGTCCTCTTAATTGTAATGCCCCTTTATTGTATCTAGCATCAACACCTATCATTTGCATTCCAATAATTGTAGAGTCAGCAGCAGTAACAGCTGCATCATCAGATAAATCTAAACCATCATAAGCTTTACTTTCCGAAGCCCCTGCATAAGCAGATAAACCAAGGTTTAAACCAGGAATAGCATAGTAAGAAACTCTAGCTGCAAAATCAGGAGCAGTCATATAAGATTTTGCCCCTTTTTGCCTACCACTTCTTAAGCCACTTTTTCCACTAAACACACCACCAGCAGCATATCCGTTTAATCCATTAACTAACATTAGCTGATAATTTAATGAGTGTGCAATGCTTCTACCACTAATTCCAATTCCTATTTCCCTCCATGTAGTAGGCACAATATACTTATCTACATTAGTTCTTTCAACACCATTAAAAGTTGCTGGCTCATGATATAAATTCTGAATTCCCATAGGGATAAGCATTAAACCTGCATTAATCGATAAATTATTTTTTATCTTATAATCCAAAAATGCTTGCTCTACAAAAACCTCACTTACATGCTCAAATTCAACTTCCGATACAAATGAAGCTTTCTCGTTAAAGTTATACCCAAAGAAGGTTACTAATCTGTGTACATCAAGTGTCGCATTATGATTAATTCCCTCACTAAATGTTTTATTAAAATCTACCTGAGCATAACCTCCAATATGCAAGCCTTTATTTCCTGCAATAATTTTTTCAGCACTATTTTGTGCCTTAACTCCAGTTAACAGTGAGATTAACATCCCAAATACAATTGCTTTTTTCATTTTACTATTTTTATTTAGACTTATTATTAATAGTGACAAAAGTAAATCCTTTTTTATATTAGCCAAACTTTTATTAAGAAATATTTTGGCAAGCATTTATATTCATATTCCCTACTGTAAACAGCAGTGTACTTATTGTAATTTTCATTTCAGAATTGCACAAAAAGACAAAGCAGAAATGCTAAAAAGCATCAATATTGAAATTGAGATGCGCCAAGCTTACTTAAATGATACTCCAATTAGCTCAATTTATTTTGGAGGAGGCACACCATCATTATTAAATAAAGAAGAAATAAAAGCAATCATCAGTACCATAAACAATAACTTTACTGTTGATGAAGATGCTGAAATAACAGTAGAGTGTAACCCTGACGATCTTCATGAAGATAAATTAATTGACCTAAAAGAAATTGGGATTAACAGGTTAAGTATAGGAATACAATCTTTTGATGAACAAGACCTAATTTTTATGAATAGGTCGCATAATGCCACTGAAGCAGTAACCTGCATAAACCTAGCTAAAAAGCATGGATTTAAGAATATTACAATTGATTTAATTTATGGCTTACCAAATCAAAACCTTGAAAAATGGAAGAAGAACTTAATGCAGATGTTCAGTTTAGACATACAGCATTTCTCTGCTTATGCCCTAACTGTTGAAACAAAAACAGCCTTAGCTCATCTTATTAAGAAACAAAAAATTACACCTTTACCTGAAGAAACAACTGTAGCTCATTTTAAGACATTAACAGCTATGGCTAAGGAGCATAACTTTATTCATTATGAGATATCTAACTTTGGGAAAGAAGGGTATTTTTCAAACCATAATACCGCTTACTGGAAAAACAAACACTATTTAGGAGTAGGGCCATCGGCACATTCCTTTAATGGTAAAAGCAGGCAATGGAATGTATCTTCAAATAAAAGGTATATAGAGGGAGTACTAAACAGTAGCAACTATTTCGAGGTTGAGACCTTAACAAATAAGCAGCAATACAATGAATATATTTTTACTTCCCTACGTACTATATGGGGAGTTAATATTGAATATGTTCATCAGCAATTTGGTTTAAAAGCAAAGGAATACTTTAAGAGCCAAGCTGAGCAATGGATAAAAGAGGGTAAAATAAAAAAAGCACTTAATGCATATACATTAAGTGCTAATGGAAAACTCTATGCTGATGCTATTGCCTCAGACTTATTTATTGTTTAATACTAATTAAGTTGCTTCTTTAAGGAAGCTTTTGTCATAGTACCACTCTTACGCCATACCTCTGCTCCATCTTTAAATACTACAAAAGCAGGAACACCTTGTACGTTATAATGTTTTATTAACTCAGGATTTGCATCAGCATCTATCATTACTACCTTTACAGTAGCTGCCAATTCCTTTTTAAGCTCATCCATAACAGGTAGCATCTTTTTACAAGGAACACACCATTGTGTACTAAAGTCAACCAAAACAGTTTTATTAGTTGCTATAATATTTTTGAATGCCTCAATACTTACCACTTCTTGTTGCTTTGGTGCTTGTTGTTTTGATCTTACTATCTTATTATTTGCATTAGCCCATGCACCAATACCTCCATCAAGATTATACACTTTTACAAAGCCCATATCTTTCATTTGCTTTGCAGCTTTTCCACTTCTATTCCCTGATCTACAATATACATAGATAGGAACATCTTTACGCATTAAGTTTAGTTTCTTGCTAAAATCTGGCTTATAGAAATCTATATTTGTTGCTCCTTCAATATGTCCACTAGCTACTTCTTGTCCAGTACGAACATCTAGCAAAATTCCTTCTCCAGAATTTACTAACTCATTAAACTCAACTGCATTTACATTTGTAATTGTTTGGGCTTTAGTACTATCAGTACTTCCACATGACAACAGTAAGAAACTACTTACCATTATACTAAAAAATCTCATTTTCATAATTAAATTATTATTTTATTAAATCCTTAAAACTCTCGGCTAGTAAACCTCCCATTAGCATACCATAAAGTGTGCTTCTGTACCATATTGAAGTAATTGCACAAGTACCTGAGGCACATCCAATAAACTTCCAGTATAAATAACCTCCTATACCTCCTATTATTATTCCTAACCCTAAAATCATATATCTTTTTGACATTGCTTATTGCAATTTACTGTTTAAACTTCTCCAACCTCCACCATTATAAGCATTAATTCCTTTTGCTTTTGCTAATGATGTTGCCTGTCCACTTCTTGCTCCTGAAGCACAACAGAATATCACAGGTTTATTTAGTTTTTGTATCGCTTTTAACTTCCCAGAAATTTTATCTAAAGGGATATTAGTAGCCTTATTAATTTTCCCTCCTTTAAATTCTCTAACAGTTCTTACATCAATAATAACTGCTCCTTCTTCCATTAAGGCATTATAATCTGTTGTTTTAATACCCAGAATCTTCTTTATTAATGCTATCATTAAGATACTTTTAAAACATCAGCAATTACATTTGATAAGGCTTTCTTATCAAGCATTCCAGCAGCCATTTGAGGCTTATCATTCATAGGGACAAATAACATAGAAGGGATACTTCTAATTCCAAAAGCAGCAGAAAGTTCTTGCTCTTTTTCTGTATCTACTTTATAGATATCTATTTTACCATCATATTCTTTTGCAAGCTCATCAAGTATTGGCGATAACATTTTACAAGGCTGGCACCAATCTGCATAAAAGTCAATAATACAAGGCTTATCACCTCTAAATTTCCACTCCTGTTTGTTCTCATCAAAATTATGAATACGCTCTTTGAACGATTCCATATTTAAGTATTTTACCATTATTTTATTTTTTTAATTTATTATTATTTTGATTTATAGCTCATAAAGATATTAGCCCATATTATTTTAGACAAAGAGTGAATTATTGGGGTTAGCAAAAGCCATAACACTGACATTCCAACAATTTTTTTCATAATATCCAACTCAACACCCAATACATTTAATGCCACCCAAAGGCTTACAAACAATGCAACTCCTAAACCATAAGAAACATATAAAGCTCCAAAATAGAAACCTGTTTCTGGATTAAAAGTCTCTTTACATACAGGACAATCTTCATGGATATCACCCATTTTCTTTAAATTGTAAGGATGATTTGTAAAAAAATCTCCTTCATGACAATGCGGGCACTTTCCTTTAAGTACACTATATAGTTTTGTTCCTTTCTTCATTATATGTTACAACTGTTTATACAATTTATAATCTGAGAAAGCTTTTCTATTCTCAAACTATATTTAATTGTCTTACCATCACGCTCAGCGTTTAATATTCCTTTATCTCTTAAAATGCATAAATGATGAGAAGCAACTGCCTGTTTTAGATCTAAACCTTTATGAATTTCAGTAACAGTTAACTCTTTATGCTCTTGTAAGAAGTCAAGTATAGCAATACGAATAGGATGTGATATTGCCTTAAGTACTCTAGCTTGTCTTTCTAAAAGCTCCTTGTTTAATAATTTTACAACCTTCATATTAATATATCTATTTATCTCGATACAAAGATATACATTTTTCTTATACTGACAAACATTTATAAAAAAAGCCTTTTACATGATGTAAAAGGCTTTTAGCTATAGTATAAACAGGTTATTACTAATCTGCTTTCATTCTAATTCCGATCATAAATTCATGCGATCCTGAAGAGTATCCACTTAAATCAGAGCTTAACATATCATAAGAATATCCAATCATAAAACGTTCTTGTATAGAATAACCTAAAAGTGCAGCCATATCACCATTATTTCTATAATCCATACCAAACCACAACTTATTATTATATGTAGTTTTTAATCCTATATCATATTGCATAGGTGCCGCTACAACTGTTTTTAATAGCAATGATGGTTCTATTGACCAACTAGAACTTAAGTCATGCTTATAAGCTCCCAACACATAAATATGATTTACTAAAGAACCATTACTCTCACTATTATAAAGACGTGCAAAATAAGGGTCAACTAAATTTATACTTGAATTTAATAATTGAGGAACGGCAGCCCCAATATACCATTTATCTCCATATAAGTTAAATCCAAAAGTTGCATCTGGAGCAGAACGAATTACATCACCACCTTGCATATAAGGGTCCGATTGATCTTCAAAACTTAGGCCTTGCTTAATAATTTTAAACTGAGTAAACCCTCCTGATAAGGCTAAAGATAAATTTACCTTTTTAGTTAGCATAAAGGTATACGTATAAGATAAAGATCCTCCAATACGAGATGTAGGCCCTGTTTCATCTTTAAATACTAAACCTCCTAAACCAACATGCGCACTTCTTCTTCCATACAAACTTAATACAGTAGTTCTTGGTGCATCAGCAATTCCAACCCACTGGTTTCTAATTGTTGTTTTTAACTGATAATAATCTTTCATTCCGGCAATTGCAGGATTTATCGCATAATCATTAATCATGTATTGTGTTATTTGAGGGAGTTGCTGTGCTTTTAACATCCCTCCAAAACAAATTGCAATAACTAAAATTGATATTTTCTTCATTTCCTTTATTTTCATTTTATCTAATAATTGTAATAGGTCCAGTTTGTGGCTCATCATCTGTATTCAAATCAACAACATAATAATAAGTCCCTATTGGCAATTCTTCTCCGTTTCTAGTTCCATCCCAAGCTTCATAACTATCACCTCCTTTAGTTTCAAAGATTAGTGCTCCCCACCTATTAAATATCTGAACTACAGCATTAGGGTAAGAAGCAATATCTAAAATACTCCAAGTATCATTATAGCCATCATTATTAGGAGAAAATGCATCATAAGGCAACACTCCAACAACTACATATATTGAATCATAACCTAAACATCCTGCTTTTTCAACCGCTATATAGTACCAGCCTGATTCAGTAGGATAATCCGTAATTGTTCTGTTACCAATAGTATCAGTTGCCCATGACCACTCATAAGCATCACAAGTAGTATTATCAGCGTATATCTCAATAGGACTCCCAGATACAATAGTTGGATGACCATCATTACCATCAGCAGTTGTTGACATAGGTAAAGCTGGCACAGGAACTGCTGTAATAGTTGCAGTAACACTGTAAGGTGCATTAGGGCAAGCTGGATCAGTAATTGTTAAAGTATATATTGTAGTTCCTTGTGGTGGTGTAACTGTTCTATCTGCTTGTTTACTTCCATCTTCCCATTCATAACTTAAATAAGATTTTTCGTCAATTTCTAAGAATACACTCGCTCCCAAACAAATAGTAGAATTAATGACTGATAAATTTCCTGGAAGGAATACATTATGAATTCCATCAATATAAATAGCATCTGAAATTACACAACCATTTGCATCAGTTACATCTATATCATAGTGCCCTGGGGTTAAACCAGTATTATATGATGCACCTAAAGTTCCATTCCATAATATAGTATATGGTGTAGTTCCTCCTAAAATAAAAGCTGTTCCAGTACCATCATCTATATTACATGTTTCATCAGTATACTCAACAGCTATACTTAAAGGATTTTCAGGCTGAGTAATATAATACTCTTCAGATGTAAAACTACACCCATTAGCATCAGTAACCACTACAGTATATACTCCAGGAGCTAAATCTGATGCTGTAGATACTTTTACTTGCTCAGTAAGATTTATAAGATTTGTTGGTGACCAAGTATAAATATATTCTTGGAACCCTATTACAGTTCCTCCATCAATATCAATAGTAATACTTCCATCATCAAATCCATAACAACTTACATGAGTAATAACAGGTGGTGAAGTTGTCGATATCTCCATTGCTGTTGGCTCTTCAAATAGGATATCAGCAGTATCTAAACAACCCTTATTATCCTCCACTACCACTACATAAGTCCCTGAAGAAAGATTAGAATTTATTATTGTCGTTGCTCCGTCATTCCAATAATAAGAATACCCTCCATTACCTCCTATTGGATTAGCTCTTAATCTACCATCATCCCCTAAATTACATGAAATCGGCGTAAGAACACTTATTGTAACCTCTAAAGGTTCAGGTTGTACAAGATTATATGTTATTGTATCTGAACAACCAATCAAATCAGTTACTACACAAGTATATAATGTTGAATTAGTCGTATTATCAGCACATAAACCAACAGCAGTAGCAGTAGTTTGCGATAAAACATCATCCCAAGCATAAGTATATACTGAAGCTCCAGTATTATCAATCATAGGTATACCTCCAGTTACCAAAGCTGCTATTTCACCATCACAATAATCATGACAACTAACATCAGTAGCTGTATAAGTAACATTCAATGCATTTGCATCATTTATAATATAACTATCTGTTGAAACACAAGCATTATCATCTACTACTGTCATTGTATAAGTCCCAACAGGAATTGAAGCTAATGAATAAGTAGTATCTCCAGTATTCCAAGAATATGAATAAGACGTTGCAGTTCCTACTCCTCCAGAAATAGCATCTGTTAAAGCTCCATTACTCCACCCATTACAACTTACATGAGTAGCTATAAAATTATGCACTATTGCTGGTGGCTCATTATAAATGATTGTTTCAGAAACAACACAGCCTTTAGCGTCAGTAATAGTAAAAGTATAGGTATCAGCACTTAAGTTACTAATAGTATTGCTTAAGGTATTCGTAGTTATATTAGTAATAATATTTCCTGAATTATCAGTACAAACAATATTGTAAGGGGCAGTACCTCCAGTAAGTGCTAAAGAAGCTAACCCTGAGTTATCTCCATTACATTGTATCTGATATGAATTCCATAATGAAGTTGTAATATCTACAAGCAATTCATCAGGCTGAGTAATAAAAATAATATCCTGTGCTGCACAATTATTATCATCAAAAACCTCTATAGTATACATTCCTGGGCAATAACCATTAAAATAAGCAGTATGTGTATATTCTGTTCCTCCATTAACTGAATATCTATAAGGAGCTGTTCCTCCATAAGCTACAATAGATTGCACAGTACCATCACATGCTCCATAACAGTTCACGTCTGTGAAAATTGTAGTGTCAATATATAAAGAATCTGGGTTTACAATTTCTATAGTATCTCTAGAAATACAACCTAAGTTATCCTCAACATGAGTAATATAAATATTTGGACTTAATGGTGAGAAACTATTAGCAAACACTTGCGTAAATCCATTAGTAATAGAGTAAGAATACGGCAACTGTCCTCCACTTGCATTTATCGTAATAGAAGCATCATCAAGATCACGACAAGTAATTTCACTTACAACAACAGTATCAATATTTACTGAATTTAATGGCTGAGTAATACTTACCGTTGGTGCCCATTCATTAAACACTATGCTTGTATTAAGCATATCAACTAGCCTAATATTATAATTCCCTGCAGGCAATTGAGTTGTTACTAATACCCCATTTGTAATAGTAGTATCAACAGCAATAAAATTAGCTCCACTGTAATATCCAACCATACACCTTAACTGTGTCGCAGGAACTGTTTGTGCTATATCAATCTTAACTGTTGCTAAATCTCCATTACATATAATAGGCGACGTAATAGCAACATTAGTTATCGTTTGAGCTTTAACTATACCAGGGGTAAGTGCTAAAAATAACAGGCTTGCGAAAAGTAATATTTTCTTCATATTATCTAAAAATTAATGTCTTTATAAAGTTTTGCAAGATACAAATTTACTTACAATAGTTCATATAATGGTAAATTGAAAAATGAGGATAAAAAAAAGGAGGTGAACACCTCCTCTTTTAATCTGAAAACAACTCTTAAATTCGTTCAAAATGAGCTGTAAAATGTCTTAAGAATTGAGGCTCTTTTACAATTGCTATACCTTGCGCCTGTGCTTTATCTGCTAATAGCTCCTCAAAAACTTCTATCACATAATCAATATGACTTTGCGTATATACTCTCCTAGGAATTGCTAAACGAACCAGTTCCATTGGTGCAGGAATTAAATCTCCATTAGCATCATATTTACCAAACATTACCGAACCTATTTCAACACTTCTTATTCCTCCTTTAAGGTATAAATCACAAACTAAAGCCTGCCCTGGATATTGGTTAACTGGAATATGATTATAAAATGCTTTTGCATCAATATAAACAGCATGACCTCCTACTGGTCTCATAATTGGAACTCCCATTTCATGCAGTTTATCACCTAAATAGGTTGTACTTACAATTCTATAATGTAAATAATCTGCATCAAAGACTTCTTCCAGCCCAACAGCTAAAGCCTCCATATCTCTTCCTGAAAGTCCTCCATAAGTTGCAAACCCCTCTGTTATAATTAATAAATTAGTACATTCTTCAGCTAATTTTTCATCATTTAAAGCTAGGAAACCACCCATATTTACTATTGCATCTTTTTTAGCACTCATAGTACATCCATCAGCTAAAGCAAACATCTCTTGTGCAATTTGCTTATAAGTATAGTTTTTATATTCCTCTTCTCTTTGTTTAATAAAATATGCATTCTCAGCAACTCTACAGGCATCTAAAACAAATAGCACTCCATATTGCTTACAAATAGCGCTCACTTCTTTAGCATTTTTCATACTCACTGGCTGCCCTCCACCACTATTATTGGTAACTGTTAAAATTACAGCACCTACATTTTCAGCACCCCACTTCTCAATAGTAGCTATTAATGTTGGGATATCTAAATTTCCTTTAAAAGGATGTTCTGCCGCAGGATCTTTACCTACTTTAGTTAAGCAATCAACAGCCTCTGCTCCTGAAAACTCTATGTTAGCACGAGTAGTGTCAAAGTGTGTGTTACTGATAAATACCTTCCCTTCTCCACCTAAAAATCCATATAAAATACGCTCTGCCGCTCTTCCTTGGTGGGTAGGTAAAATATGATTATATCCTGTTAAATCTTTAACTACACTTTCCATACGCTCCCAAGATCTTGCTCCAGCATACGACTCATCCCCTTGCATCATTGCCGACCATTGTGCCGAACTCATTGCAGAAGTTCCACTATCAGTAAGTAAATCAATAATTACCTCTTTTGATTTTAATAAAAAAGGGTTGTATTCTGCTTTCTGCAAATAGTTTTCTCTTTCCTTTTCAGTTGTCATTTCTATGGGTTCAACCATTTTTATTCTGAAAGGTTCAATTATAGTTTTAGGCATATTATATTTTAGTTTTTTAAATAATTAATTTCATATGTAACAGCAGCAACCTGCTTTAGCATTGCATTTACTCCACAATATTTAGTTTTTGAAAGTTCTACTGCTTTAGCAACTTTAGCTTGATCAATATCCGTTCCATATACTTGGTAAGTAAGGTGAATACTTTTATAAACCTTGGGATGTTCATCAGTAAGTTCTCCACTAGTAAACACCTTAAAATCGGTGAAATTAACTCTCATTTTACGCATAAGAGCTATTACATCCATAGCTGTACAACCTGCCAAGGCTGCTAACATTAAGGGTTTTGGAGTTGGTCCTTTTCCTTGCCCACCTACATTTTCATGAGCATCAATAGTAAAGGTATGGTCGCCTACTGCAACATCAAATGACATTCCATCATTTAAACTACAACTTGTTTCGTGTTTCATTATAAATTGTTTCTTGCAAAGAAACAATTATAAAACTTAGAAAAACATGAGGAATATTAGCTTTTAAAGATAATAAGGAAGCATAAATACATAAACTAATACACCAGTAATAGCTACATAAATCCAGATTGGGAAAGTCCATTTTACTAATGCTTTGTGCTTTGCTATTTCCCCTGTCATTCCTCTATAAATTGAAAGTAAAGCCAATGGCAATACAGGAACAGAAAGAATAATATGAGAGATTAAAACAAAGAAATAAGCATATCGGATAACCCCCTCACCACCAAAAGGAACTGGAGCATTTGTTAATTTTGAAATAACATAAGAAACTAAAAATAATGCAGACAATACAAAAGCCGATGACATTGCAATCTTATGCATATTCGTTTTTTTATTCTTAATCAATATAAAACCTGTAAGTAACAATACTGCTGTTGAACCATTTAGGATAGCATGAAAAAATGGCAATGAACTAAAATCAATTGTTTTGGACTCTATATGAAACACATCCGGAAACCACATTAATAAAGCTACTGCAATTGGTATAATTATAGATAAGGCTATAATAATAGGTACAACTATTGAATCTTGTTTTTTCATCTTTATTGAATTAAAAATTTATCTAATACATATACGATCTGCATTAATGGCAAATACATAAATGAGCCTAACATTAGGCTTTTTGCGGATACATCATCACAATTCTTATACAGACTTACAGCTCTTAAAGTAAACCAAATTCCTAATGCAAAAACAACAAGTGCACCAAAAATTGAGAGTGATAAATTAGGTAAGCTTACAAAATATGGAACTACAGAAATAAGCGTCATTAATACTGAAGTAACAACTGAAATTACAGCAGGGTATTTTCCTGCTACTCCTCCTATCATCATCTTAAAACCTGCTTTTTTATATTCTTTATCAAGTACCCAAGCAATAGCAATAAAGTGTGGGTATTGCCAGAAAAATTGAATAGCAAAGAGTGTTCCTGCAGCAAAACCAAAATCATCAGTTGCAGCAACAAAACCTAATAAGAATGGTATAGCACCAGGTATAGCACCTACAGTTATAGAAAAAGGAGATATTCTTTTTAATGGAGTGTACGCTAAAACATATAAAACCATAGAAAGCAATCCAAAAGCTCCTGATTTAGACATTAAACCAAAAAAACTCCCTTGAGGATTAATATGATTTAGAACAAAAATACCTAAAGCTCCAATTAATATCGAAAATACCATTGCTTGAGTTACAGATAAATTCCCCATAGGTAAAGGGCGTACAGCAGTACGCTCCATAAATTTATCATATCTACGCTCTAATACTTGATTAAAACTATTAGCTGCTCCTGTAACTAAAAAACCTCCAGTAACCAGATAAATAAACTCTAAAAAAATAAATTCATCCCCAAGCAAATACCCAATAATTGCTGAGAATACAACTGTAATTGAAAGTTTAAATTTCAATAGCTGACCGTAATATTTAATTTTTGTTATCAAATTATAATTTGGCGCGAAAATAGACAATTGTTAGCTTTTAGAATGATGTATATCATACTTTAATACACTAAAGGCTATTATTTTTGTTGCTATAAAACATAAAGCTAATGAAAACCCAAAATTGCAAAGTAGAACAAGGAGATTGTATAAGCTGTTTAAAAAAGAGATTTTCTTTACTTAGCACACTTTCAGACTCAGAGCTTAAACTACTAAATACTAGAAGAAAAAAGAAGATATATAAAAAAGGAAACAGCATTTTTAATGCGGGTGAAGAAGCAAACCAACTCCACTGTTTAAATAGTGGTGCTGTAAAAATATGTGCTGAAGATGAAGATGGAAACTCACAAATTGTAGGACTTAAGAAAAATGTTGATTTCTTAGGGTTTCATGAGCTAATGAGCGAAAAAGAATACAGCACTTCAGCTGTTGCTATAGATGATGTAGCAATATGCTCAATTAATAAAGATGATTTCTTCTCTGTAATGGGTCAGAATAAAGACCTATCAATGAAGGTAATTAAGAACCTATCCAATAGCCTACGTCTTAGCCAAAAACGAATTATCCAACTAACGCACAAACAAATGCGTTCGCGCTTAGCAAATGCTTTGCTAGAAATAGCAGATATATACGGCTATGACAAAATAGACAAACAGCTAATCAATATTCAACTTAAAAGAAAAGAGCTTGCTAACTTCTCAAATATGACAACAGCAAATGCCATACGCACCCTAGCTTCCTTTATAAAAGAAGGCGTTATTACTACTGAAAGAAGAAAAATTTGGATTGTTAATAAAGCTGGTCTTTTAGCTATCCAGCAAGAGGATTAACAAATTTGATCAAAGCAATCTTTAAGATTTTCAGCAATCATTTCTGCTGAACGACCCTCAATATGATGACGCTCAATACAATGTACTAGCTTCCCATCTTTAAATACTGCAATTGATGGTGATGATGGAGGAAATGGAGCCATATACTCTCTAGCTTTAGCTGTTGCCCCTATATCTTGCCCTGCAAATACTGTTGCAAAAGTATCTACCTTATTTTCAAATTGAGTAGTCATTTTTACTGCCGGACGAGCATTACCTGCTGCACAACCACATACTGAGTTCACCATTACTAAAACAGTTCCTTCTTTTTTATCTAACAAATCAGCTACTGCATCAGGAGTTCTTAATTCTACAAAGCCAACTGAAGTTAAATCTTCACGCATTGGCGCACACATTTCTTCTGGATAATTCATAATATAAGTATTCTAAATATTTAGGACAAAAGTAATGTTATTGTCGTTTACTTTTAAAAAAGTCTAATAATAATTTAGCACAATCTTCTTGCATTAGTCCCGACTTTATTTTAGTCTTAGGGTGTAATAAATTTTGAGCAATTTGTTTAAAGCCTCTTTTCTCATCACTAGCACCATATACTACCTCTTTTAGCTGTGTCCAATAAGCTGCCCCAGCACACATCACACAAGGCTCCAATGTTACATATAAGGTGCATTCATTTAAATACTTACCTCCCAAATAATCAGCAGCAGCAGTAAAAGCTTGCATCTCAGCATGAGCAGTTACATCATTCAAAGCTTCAGTATAATTATGGGCTCTGGCAATAATCTGATTATCACAAACAATTACCGCCCCTACTGGTACTTCATCTTTATCATATGCTTTTGAGGCTTCTTTTAAGGCCTCTTTCATAAAATAAGTATCGTCAAAAGGATTTATTTCCATAGTGCAAATTTAACACTTTAGTTTTGTAATTTTGCACCCTAATAATTTTAAGATGTTAAGAACACATAATTGCGGTACATTAAACATTACTAATGTTAATACTGAGGTAACCTTAAGTGGTTGGGTACAAAAAACTAGAGATTTAGGAGGAATGACTTTTGTGGATTTACGTGATAGATACGGAATTACACAACTAGCTTTTAATATGGACACTAATGCCAATTTGTGTACTGATGCCCGAAAATTAGGTCGTGAATTTGTGATTCAGGTAACAGGAAAAGTTGTTGAAAGAGAAAGTAAAAACAAGAACATTCCTACTGGAGAAATTGAGATAGAAATTACTAAACTTACTATTTTAAATTCAGCAAAAACACCTCCTTTTACTATAGAAAACGAAACTGATGGTGGTGATGAAATAAGAATGAAATATCGTTACTTAGACATCAGAAGAAATCCTGTAAAAGAGAACTTGATGTTAAGACATCAAGTATCAAAATCTACTAGAAATTATTTAGATGCTCAAGGGTTTATTGAGGTAGAAACGCCTTACTTAATAAAATCAACTCCTGAGGGAGCAAGAGATTTTGTTGTTCCATCTCGTATGAATGAAAAGCAGTTTTATGCTTTACCACAATCTCCACAAACTTTTAAGCAATTACTTATGGTAGGTGGTATTGATAAATATTATCAGATTGTAAAATGCTTTAGAGATGAAGATTTAAGAGCTGACAGACAGCCTGAATTTACTCAAATTGACTGTGAAATGTCTTTTATAGAGCAAGAAGACATCCTTAATACTTTTGAAGGCTTAACACGTCATTTATTAAAAGATGTAAAAGGAGTTGAGCTAGAGGAATTCCCAAGGATGACTTATGATGATGCTATGCGTTTATATGGATCGGACAAGCCAGATATAAGGTTTGATATGGCATTTACAGAAATGAATAAGGTATGCCAAGGAAAGGGCTTTGGAGTATTTGACAATTCAGAAACGGTACTTGCAATTAATGCAAAAGGCTGTGCTAACTATACGCGTAAGCAATTGGATAAATTAGTTGCTTTTGTAAAAACACCACAGGTTGGTGCAACAGGACTTATCTATTGTAAGTACAATGAGGACGGAACAAGCAAATCGACAGTAGATAAATTCTTTGATGAAGATGCAAGAAAAGCTTGGGCTGAAAAAGCAGGATGTGAGCAAGGAGATTTATTACTTATAATGTCAGGTGAAGTTGATAAAACAAGAAAAGCTTTAGGAACTTTACGTTTACATATAGCAGAAGAATTAGGATTAAGAAATCCTGAAATATTTGCACCACTCTGGGTACTTGACTTTCCATTACTGGAATGGGATGAAGATACTGAAAGGTACCATGCTATGCACCACCCTTTTACTTCACCAAAACCAGAAGATATTGCAAAACTAGATACAGACCCAGCAGCAGTGCGTGCCAATGCTTACGATTTAGTGATGAATGGTAATGAGATAGGTGGTGGAAGTATTAGAATACATGATAAAGAACTGCAACAATTGATGTTTAAACATTTAGGCTTTACTGAGGAAGAAGCAAAAGAACAATTTGGCTTTTTGATGGAAGCTTTTGAATACGGAGCCCCTCCACATGGTGGTGTTGCCTTTGGTTTTGATAGGCTATGTGCTATAATAGGCGGACAAGAAAGTATTCGTGATTTTATTGCATTCCCTAAAAATAACTCAGGGAGAGATATTATGATTGATTCCCCATCAGATATTGATGAAGCACAATTGCAAGAACTAAATATTGCTTTAAGAAGTTAAGTATTAAGATTATTTCCTTTTTAAGGATACCTATCTCTAGTTTCAAAATTAGGGTTTCAGTCTAAAATAGTATTTGTAGAGAGCTATTAATAACTTTATGAAAAAATATTAACTTATTTTTAGTTGTATATTTGTAGCAATGATTACAAAAATGACTAAATTAAAAACAATTGGATTACTGCTAATATTATTATTTCCAGTAATCTCTTTTAGTCAAAATATTGGTATAGTTCAAGGGTCAGTAATTAATCTAAACACAGAAGAGCCTCTAGCATTTACTACCATTTATGTAAAAGAAACAAAATCAGGAACAACCACAGATATCTCTGGAAATTTTCGCTTAGAACTACCTGTTGGCACATATACTATATCAGCATCTTATATAGGTTATAATGTGTCTAAAAAATTTAATATCCCTGTTACCTCTGGAAATATAGCAGTTATTAACTTTCAACTCTCTACAGCTCTATTACAACTAGAAGCTGTAGAAGTTAACTTCAATAGCAATAAAGTTGCTATAACAACAGATATGATTACTCCATTATCTGTTCAGAAATTAACTGCTATAGAAATTAAATCAAACCCTGGAGGAAACTTTGATGTTTCAAAAGTAGTACAGATACTACCTGGAGTTGGAGGTTCTTCTGGAGGTGCTAAACGCAATGATATTATTATTCGAGGAGGAGCTCCTAATGAAAATGTCTATTATCTAGATGGCATTGAGATTCCTGTATTAAATCACTTTCAAACACAAGGATCCTCAGGTGGCGCACAAGGGATATTAAATGTGGCTTTTATAGATGATGTAAAATTAACTTCATCAGCATTTGATGCAAAGTATGATAATGTATTAGCAGCTACTTTTGTTATTAAACAAAGACAAGGAAATCGAGAAAAACTTTCAGGAAATATTAGAGCAAGCTTAACTGAAAGCATGCTAACCCTTGAAGGTCCAATAGGTAAAAAAAATGATTTTCTTGCTTCTTCCAGAATATCCTATTTAGATTTTTTATTTAAAGTAATTGACCTCCCTATACGACCTAACTTCTCAGATTTTCAGTTTAAATCAACTCTAAGACCAAATAATAAAACAACAATAACATTTTTAGGCCTTGGAGCTTATGACCGATTTAGCTTTGCTTCAACAAAAAAAGATAGCCCAGAAAATGAATTCCTAAGACGATCATTACCTTATATTACACAATGGAATTATACAGTAGGAACAGCATTTAAAAAAAGAATAAAAAACGGAGTTTTAAATATTTCTATAAGTAGAAATATGTTTGAGAACCAGATTGATCAATTTGAGGATGCACAAAATCAAAATGAAGATTTCAGAATTTTTGGACTAACTTCTCAGGAAGAAGAAAATAAACTGAGATTTGACTTTAATAAGTATGAGAAGGGGTGGAAGTATTCTTTTGGAGGTGTTCTTCAATTTGTTAATTATAACGCTTCACTAGTTAACTTAATCCCAGCACAATATGACACCCTAGGAATAATAATTATTCCAGAAATTACAGCACAATCATTTAGCCAAATTAATTTTGTAAAATATGGGTTTTTTACCCAATTATCAAAGAGAGTATTTTCAAATAAATTACTTATTTCTACAGGAGTTCGTACTGATATGAACTCCTTTACTAATAATGGAAATAAACCTCTTAAAACAATTTCTCCGAGACTTTCTTTAGCATATCATCTGTCCAACAGAATTGATTTGACAGGGTCTATAGGTAGTTATTATAAAATCCCTACATACACTACACTTGGTTATCGTGATATGACTGGTAACTTAGTAAATAAACCCTTAGACTATATACAGTCCAATCACTATGTATTAGGAATGCAATTTCTACCAAACGAAGGAAAAAGAATTACCCTAGAAGCTTTTTATAAAGATTACAATAATTATCTTGTTTCAATTAATAATGGAATTTCTTTGGCCAACCAAGGACAAGAATTTGGAGTTGTAGGAAATGAGGCTGTGATTAGCAATGGAGATGGAGAGACTTATGGCTTTGAGATATTTCTACAGCAAAAGTTAATTAAGTATTTTTATTATACAATGAGTTATACGTATATTAGAAGTTTATTCTCAGGAGAGAATGGCAAACTAATTTCATCTGCATGGGATAATAAACATTTATTATCTTCATCCTTTGGTTGTAATTTAGGTTCAGGATGGAAGTTAGGCCTAAAATATAGATTTTCAGGAGGAGTACCTTATACACCATATGACATGGAAGCTTCTAGACAAACTTATGCTACAACAGGTAATGGAGTTATAGATTATGTAAATATAAATAGTAAGAGACTTAATGCATTTAATCAGCTTGACTTAAGAGTTGACAGGAGAGTAAATCTAAAAAAAGTAAGTTTTGATTTTTTTCTTGATATCCAAAATTTATTTGGCTTTAAACAAGAAGCTACTCCTTATTATACTTTCAAAAGAAATGAAGATAATTCTGGATTTGCTACTACAGATGGTCAGGCTTTAAAGGCTGATGGTTCAAATGCAATTCCATTAATATTACAGAATAATAGCACTTTAATAACCCCTACTATCGGATTTATTTTTGAGTTTTAAACCCTCTTAAATTTAAAATACTAAGCAGTTTTTTTCTTTTTTTGCTGTAAGTAATAGAAAACTCCAAATACAAGCACTGCTAAATAAGGCATTGCCATAAGGTAAAGGATACCATCATTAAGTCCAGCTCCTTCATCACCTCCAGCCTCAAGGTTAGCCTCTACAGCAGCTTTACACATTGCACATTGTGCATCTGCTTTAAAAGTAGCAAACGCTAATAATAGGCTAAGTAAAGTGTATTTATTTTTCATTTCTTTCTGCTTTTGCGTCTTTATGATATTCTGCTATTAAGGTCTTAACGTCTTTTATCATATCCTTAATTACAAAATCTTTAGTCCCATCATAACTTCCTACAGGATTACCTTCATATGCATATTCCTCTCCACATGCTGAGCAAGCTATTTTTGATTTCTTAGAAGAATCTCCACAAGCACTACAAATAAAGTTACTATAACCTGAGCGCACTCTACCTTCTTTATCCACAATAACTAAGTACTCAGAGTGTAAGAATCCTCCAGAAGCTAAACTATCCTCACTAGCATTTACGAAATAAGAAGAAGCAATATCGTAAATTTCTGATTTTTTACCTGTAACAAAATTCCAGTTACTTAAATCAACACGCATCTCATTAGCATAATACTTAAGCTGCTTAGGGGTATCATACTCAGGATTTACTGTATGTGAAAGAAATTTAATGTTCGGATATATACTTAATTTATCTTGTACATACTTCATATTATAAGTCATGGTAGGACAAATAGTAGGACAAGTAGTAAAAATAAAATTAGCAATATAAATGTTTCCATCATAATCAGCATTAGTAATAGTTACACTATCCTGATTGGTAAATGAGAAACTAGGTATTTTATGATCTTCCGTACCTATTACTGCAAGCTTAGTAAAGTTATTCTCTCCTTTTGAGATAAGATTGTACATCATGTAAGGCAATACTAACATTACAAATAGAATAGCCCATTTTTTAATTTTTTGCTCCATAGGACGGTATTACATCATCATGTAAGTATACTGCCCCTCAACAAGTACTATAAATAGTAAATAAGGAATAAGTATAAGTGCAGGTAATAAAATAGTCCATCTTAAGCTTTTCTTTTCATGCCCTAAGTGCATAAACGACATTACAATATAAGCTGCTTTTATTATTGTTAAAATAATAAATACATGATTAATTAGCATAGTACCTAAAAACTGACCCATTAAAAATTCAGGTTTAATCATACCTAAAGCTACTTCTACTGCAGTAATCCCTAATAAAATCCAGAATACTTTCCAAATCCACCAGTTGCTATTAGTTGTTTCTTGTGCCATAATAATTTCGTTTTATAATTTATACTAAGTAGAAGAATGTAAATACAAATACCCACACTAAATCAACAAAGTGCCAGTACAATCCTACTTTTTCAACCATCTCATAATGCCCTCTTTTTTCGTAAGTTCCTTTAATTACATTAATTAAGATTACGATAAGAATTACCACCCCACTAAATACATGGAAGCCATGGAAACCTGTAATAAAGAAGAAATAATCTGCAAATAATGGATGACCATAAGGGTTACTAATTAAAGTTGCAGGAACTCCATCTAATCCGTGTATGAAATGACTCCATTCCCATGCTTGTGATCCTAAGAAAATAATCCCACCAACAATAGTTAATGAAAGCCAAAGAATAACTTTTTCTTTATCCATTTTATGCCCATAATTTACAGCCATAACCATAGTTACAGAACTCATAATAAGGATAAATGTCATCAATGCAACAAATAATAAAGGGTGCTCTCCTTGTAATCCAGGGAAGTGTGTAAACACGTCCTCAGCTACTGGCCATACATCCTGAAATTTAAAACGACTAAAACCATAAGAGGCTAAGAACCCTGAAAAAGTTAAAGCATCTGTAATTAAGAAAAACCACATCATTAGTTTTCCATAACTTGCATTGTAAGGCTTTACATCACCTCCTGCCCATGCATTTGTATTATCAATTGTTTGTTCCATAATTTTATTATTCTAATTTTTTAAAATCCTAAATGTTATAAATATGCCATAAAGAAGAAAAGGTACAACCAAAGTACATCTAAAAAATGCCAATAGATTGAAGTCAATTCTATTCCTAAATAATCTTCTGCAGTATATTTACCCATACTTGCTTTTACAGTTGTTACTAGTAAAGCTATTAGTCCTCCAGCTAAGTGTATTAGGTGTGCTAAAGTAATTACATATAAAAATGACCCTGAAGGGTTACTTCCTTCTCCAGTTAAATATACTCCTTCAGCTACTAGTTCTTGCCACCCTAATACTTGAGAATAAGCAAATACTATACCTAAAATTAATGCTCCTAAGATTAGTACAAAAGGAGAAGTTCCCTTCTTAACCTGATATTTTGCAAGCATTAATAAAATACTGCTTGCTACAATTACTACAGTACTTATCCAAAACCATTCTGGCATTTCAAACTCCAACCAGTTACTTTCTGATTTTCTAACAATAAAGGCTGATGTAAGACCAGCAAAGAACATTCCTATTCCTGCCATTCCTACCCAAAGTAGTTGTTTTGAAGTATTACTTTTAATTGTACTCATTAACTTAGTGTTCTGTTTCGCCCTCTTTTAAAGGTGTAGTTTGTAAGATAAAGTCCTCATCAGCACCTGGTTTAGAGTAATCATAAGGCCATCTATGAACCTCAGGAATTTCTCCTGGCCAGTTTCCATGAATTCTCTCTACTGGGGTAGTCCACTCTAAAGTATTCGATTTCCAAGGATTCTCAGTAGCCTTAGTTCCTTTAAAAATACTATAGAAGAAGTTAAATACGAAGATTAATTGTACTAAACCACCAATAATTGCAAAGAATGTTATTATCTCATTAATATCTGATAAACCATCAAACATTGGGAAAGCACTATTCGTGTAATATCTTCTTGGTAATCCTGCTAAACCTAAAAAGTGCATTGGGAAAAATACCCCGTAAGCCGAGATAAACGTTACCCAGAAATGAAAATATCCTAATTTCTTATTCATCATTCGACCATACATTTTAGGGAACCAGTGGTATACCCCAGCAAACATACCATAGATTGCAGATAACCCCATTACAATATGGAAGTGACCTACTACAAAATAAGTATCGTGTACATTAATATCTAAAGCTGAATCTCCAAGAATTAATCCTGTTAATCCTCCTGTAATAAAAGTAGACACAAAACCAATAGTAAATAACATTGCTGGCGTAAAGCGGATACTTCCTCTCCAAAGTGTGGTTAAGTAATTAAATACTTTTACTGCTGATGGAATAGCGATAAGTAACGTTGTAAATGTAAATACTGAACCAATAAATGGATCCATTCCTGTTACAAACATATGGTGCCCCCATACAATAAATGATAAGAATGCAATTGCAAGCATTGCACCAACCATTGCTTTATATCCAAAAATAGGCTTACGTGTATTAACTGACATTACCTCAGAAACAATACCTAAAGCAGGTAATAAAATAATGTATACTTCAGGATGCCCTAAGAACCAGAATAAGTGCTCAAATAAAATTGGAGAACCTCCTGTGTTATGTAATACCTCTCCATTAATAATAATATCTGACAAGTAGAATGATGTACCAAAACTTCTATCAAAGATTAATAATAATGCACAAGCTAATAGTACTGGGAAAGATAATACACCAATAATTGCTGTAATCAACATTGCCCACATTGTAAGTGGTAACCTTTGCATTGTCATTCCTTTAGTACGTAAATTAAGAATAGTAACAATGTAATTTAAACCTCCTAAAAGTGAAGATACAATAAATAAAGCCATAGCAACTAACCATAAATCTTGTCCTAAACCTGAACCAGGAATTGCTTGTGGCAATGCTGATAAAGGAGGGTAAATTGTCCACCCTGCAGATGCTGGCCCTGTTTCAACAAATAATGAAATTAATAAAACAATTGTTGCCGCAAAGAAGAACCAGTATGATAACATATTCATAAATCCTGATGCCATATCTCTTGCTCCAATTTGTAATGGAATAAGGAAGTTAGCAAAAGTACCTGTAAGACCAGCAGTAAGCACCCAAAATACTAATATAGTACCATGCATAGTTACTAAAGATAAATACATATTAGGATCTAATACTCCACCTGGAGCCCATTTATCACCTAAAAACCACTCTAATACTGCAAATGACTCTCCTGGATTAGATAATTGTAAACGGAATAGAATAGACATTAACATTCCTATTATTCCCATAAGCATTCCTGTAATTAGGAATTGCTTTGCAATCATTTTATGATCTAAACTAAATACATATTTAGTTAAAAATGTTTCTTTATGATGATCTGACATCTTTTATTATTTTTGAGTTAATGTATTTTCTAATGTTTTGCGTGAATTTATCCATGCATTATAGTCCTCTTCACTTTCTACTACAAATTTCATTTGCATATTATAATGTGCTGCTCCACAAATTTTATTACACAGCAATACATATTCGAAATTCTCACCTTCTTGAGCTTTCATTTCGGCAGTAGTTTGTGTTGGTGTAAATGCAAATTGAGTTGTCATCCCAGGAACACAATTCATCTGCACTCTAAAGTGAGGTAAATAAGCTGAGTGAATTACATCACGAGACCTAAACTTTAACAATACTGGTTTTCCAACTTGTAAATGCACCTCTTTTGTCACAATATCATCTTGCGAATACTTATCAGACATATCTACTCCTAACTGATTTGGTCCTTTTACTAATTTATAATCAGCAAAACCTAAAGTTTTATCTACTCCTCCATAACGAGCAGTCCAATCAAACTGTTTAGCATACACCTCAATAATTTGAGATTCTGAAGTATCAGCATTAGTAATTTTATCCCAAGTACTTAAACCATAAAGAATAACCGCTGTTAGTACAATAGTTGGAACAACCGTCCAGATCACCTCTAATTTATTATTATGAGGATAGAAAAAAGCAACTGAATTATCTTTATTTTTATTATACTTGTATGAAAACCAAAATAACAATGGTTGTGTAATAAAAAACACAGTAATAATTAATACCATTGTAAATTGCATTAAACCATCAATAATAAGTCCATGCTCTGAACTTGCAGCAGGTAATGTAAGTGGAATCCAATTTACAAATTGCCATACTACTGAAGCTAAAAATAATACCCCTACAAACAATAATAATTTTGATTGTGTCCCGTTATCTTCATCTGTAACTTCATTTACATCTTTCTTTTTTACTTCCGATAGCAATTCACTTACTCTTAGTACTTGAACCAAAGCAACTATTAATAAAAGTGTAACTAAAAGAATTAATATATTCGTCATTTTTTAAAATTTTTCGGTCGCAAAAATAGAAAATCATAACTACGAAAACTATGATTTTTGTACTTTTTTATGTTTTTAAACACATATTGAACTAATCCATAGTGATTCTAAACTGGTTTAAAAGAATTGACTTTTTAAAAGAAAATACTAATTTACCTAAACATTAGTGAGCTATACCATTAATAACTAACTTTTTGCAGCATTTTTCTTTTAGTCATCAGCATTCCATTCAGCAAAAGAAGTAGCTGTTTCTGAGAGTACAACTTTATACAAAGCAATTCCATCAGGAAGTTGGCTTTTAATATAATTTGCAAAATCTATCACTAAATTTTCTGAAGTAGGTTGATAAGGCAAATAATAAACTTTCTCAAAAGCTGAAAGCTCAATATCTGCATGAGGAGAATTTGCATTTAACACTAAAGAGTGGTCGTACTTATCAACTATAGCTGGTTTTATTATAGCTTTTAGCGCTCCAAAATCCATCACCATACCATCTTTAGTATGACCTAGTTCATTCCTTACCTTACCTTTTACAGTTACCCATAACCTATAAGAGTGTCCATGAATATTTTTACAAAGCCCATCATAGCCATGTAAAGCATGGGCCATTTCAAATTTAAATTCTTTAGTGATTCTAATCTCTGACATTATATGCAAATTTATATTGCGGCAAAAGTACGAATAAAACAATATCTTTGCCCCGAATATGAATACAACACAAGAAATTGAAATAATGGCTCCAGCAGGTTCATGGGAATCTCTGCAAGCTGCTTTACAAGGAGGAGCAAACTCTATATATTTTGGAATTGAACAACTAAATATGAGAGCTCGTGCTTCCAATAACTTTACACTAGAAGATTTAGTTGAAATTGCTAATCTATGTAAAGAAAAGAATGTAAAATCCTACATTACACTAAATACTATTATTTACGATCATGATTTAAACCTTATGAAAAAGATTGTAAAAACTGCTAAAGAATCAGGAATTACAGCAATTATTGCATCTGATCAGGCAGTTTTATCCTATGCTTCTTCTATAAAAATGGAAGTTCATATTTCTACACAATGTAATGTAACAAACTTAGAAACTGTACGCTTCTACTCTCACTTTGCAGATGTAGTAGTACTATCTAGAGAGCTTTCTTTATTGCAAGTAAAAGATATTACTGAGGGCATAAAGAAAGAGAACATTACAGGTCCATCTGGAAATCTAATTCAAATAGAAATCTTTGCTCATGGTGCACTTTGTGTAGCTGTTTCTGGAAAATGCTATATGAGTTTGCACACTACTAACTCTTCTGCTAACAGAGGAGCTTGTACACAAAACTGCAGAAAAACTTATACAGTAACAGATAAAGAAAATGGTCATGAATTTGAGATTGATAATGAATTTATCATGTCTCCAAAAGATTTATGCACCATTGGTTTTATGGATCAAGTACTAGATGCAGGAGTTTCAGTATTAAAACTAGAAGGTAGAGGAAGAGCACCAGAATATGTTCGAACTACAACGGAATGCTACCGAGAAGCTGCAAATGCTTACATTGAAGGGAACTACAACCAAGAAAAAGTAAAAGGGTGGATGAGCAGATTAGAAACCGTTTACAATAGAGGGTTCTGGGATGGTTATTATTTAGGACAAAAATTAGGAGAATGGGCAGGAGTTAGCGGTTCAAAATCTACTAAAAAGAAAGTCTTTATAGCAAAAACGAATCGCTACTACCCTAAGCTAGGTGTTGCTGAATTTGACTTGGTAACAGGGAAATTATCCAAAGGAGATACAATACTTTTAACAGGTAAAATTACTGGGGTATATGAAACTATTGTAGACGAAATTCATTTGGATAGAACTTTAGTAACTGAAGTAAATAAAGGAGATCATTTTTCTTTAAAACTAGGCGAACCTGTTCGTGCAGGGGATAGATTGTATAAAGTAATAGACAGTGAATTTGCATGATACAAATAACCCAACAAAGAGCTAAATGTATAGGATGTAATTATTGTGTAGAGATTGCTCCAGAGAGATGGCGTATGAATAAGAAAGATGGAAAAAGTGTACTTTTGGAAGCAAATGATAAAAAAGGATTTCATACTGTTGAAGTGCATGATATGGAATACGAACTGAATGAAGCTGCGGCAAGAGCTTGTCCAGTAAAAATTATTCATGTTAAAATATTAAATAGATAATGGAAAAGATTTTAATAATTGGTTCTTCAGGACAAATTGGTACTGAATTGGTAATGGAGTTGAGAAGTATGTATGGCAATAGCAATGTAGTTGCTTCTGATATTCGCCCTTCTGCTGCTCAAGTAATGGAATCAGGCCCTTTTGAAGAACTAGATATCATGGATCAGAAAAGATTGCATGAAATAGTAAAAACACATAAAATTACTCAAGTTTATTTATTAGCAGCCTTACTCTCTGCTACTGCCGAAAAAAATATTGAGTTAGGTTGGAGCTTGAACATGCGTTCTCTATCTCATGTACTTGATTTGGCAAAAGAAGGTATTATCAAAAAGATTTATTGGCCTTCATCAATAGCTGTATTTGGTCCTACAACACCTATGCAAAACACACCTCAGTTTACTGTTATGGAACCTAATACTGTATATGGAATTAGTAAGCAAGCAGGAGAAAGATGGTGCGAATATTATCATAATAAATTTAATGTTGATGTAAGGAGCATCCGCTATCCTGGCTTAATTGGATGGAAAGCTGCTCCTGGAGGAGGAACAACTGACTATGCAGTACACATATTCCATGAATCAATAAAACATGGAAAATATGAAAGCTTCCTTAGTGAAGAAACTGCCTTACCAATGATGTATATGCCAGATGCAATTCGTGCAACTATTGAATTAATGGAAGCTCCTAGTGAGCAAGTAAAAATCCGATCATCATATAATTTAGCTGGAGTTAGTTTTACCCCTAAAGAAATTGCGAATGAAGTTGCAAAGCATATTCCTAATTTTGAGATGACTTACAAATCTGATTTCAGACAAGAAATTGCGAACTCATGGCCACAAAGTATAGATGATACTTATGCTAAAAATGACTGGGGTTGGAAACTGAAATATGATTTAGAGAAAATGACATCAGATATGATGAAAAATTTAAAAGAACAATATAAAATTAAAACCTAATGAAAGGAAAGTTACAGATATACAACACATTAACAGCTAAAAAAGAAGTTTTTAAGCCTATAACTGAAGGTCTTGTAGGATTGTATGTTTGTGGGCCTACCGTATATGACAATGTGCATTTAGGAAATGTAAGAACTTTTATTAGTTTCGACATGATTTACAGATATCTAATTCATTTAGGGTATAATGTTCGCTATGTAAGAAATATTACTGATGCAGGGCATTTAACCAATAATGACAATGAAGATGTATTCTTAGCTAAATCTAGAATTGAAAAACTAGAGCCAATGGAAATTGTACAGAAATATACTGTTGATTTTCATGAAGTATTAAAACAATACAACCTATTACCTCCAAGTATTGAGCCAACAGCTACAGGTCATATTGTAGAACAAATTGACGCTATTAAAACTATTATTGATAATGGAATGGCTTATGTAGTAAATGGATCAGTATACTTTGATGTTTTAAAATATAATGAGAAAGAAAACTATGGTATCTTATCTAAGCGAATTATTGAAGATGCTATAGAGAACACCAGAGAACTTGATGGACAGTCAGATAAAAAAAATCCACAAGATTTTGCTCTTTGGAAAAAAGCAGAAAAAGATCACATTCAAAGATGGAACTCACCTTGGTCAGTAGGGTTCCCAGGATGGCACCTAGAATGTACCGTAATGAGCACTAAATATCTAGGAACTCATTTTGATATTCATGGAGGTGGAATGGACTTAAAATTCCCACATCACGAATGTGAAATTGCACAAGCACAAGTATGTAACCACAAAGCGCCTGTAAACTACTGGATGCATACTAATATGCTAAATCTTAATGGAAAAAAAATGTCTAAATCAAGTGGAAATTCTATACTTCCAAGTGAGATTTATACTGGAATAAACCCTATATTATCAAAAGCATTTAGCCCTAGTGTAAGTAGATTCTTTATGATGCAAGCTCACTATTCTAGCGTTTTAGATTTATCTGACACAGCCTTACTCTCAGCTGAAAAAGGCTTTACTAAGCTGATGAATGCCATGGAAACACTAAATAAGCTTACTCCTAGTGAGACTTCTACATATGATGTTAAAGCTCTAGAAGAGAAATGTTATGCTGCAATGAATGACGACTTTAATACACCAATCTTAATAGCACACTTATTTGATGGTGTAAGAATTATTAATTCTGTTAAAGATGGAAAAGAACAGTTAACAACTAATGATATTGCACAATTAAATACACTATTTAATAACTTTGTTACAGATGTACTAGGCTTAATTTCTACAAAAGAGAGTGATGGAAATAACCTTACAAACGAAGTAATGGAGTTAGTATTACAGCTAAGAAAAAATGCAAAATCTGTAAAAGACTTTGAAACTGCTGACCTTATTCGTGACGAACTGGAGAAAGCAGGAATAAAGATAAAAGACAGTAGAGAAGGAAGTAGTTGGGAAGTAAAATAGATAATTGTTGTTAGTTTTTAGTTGTCAGAAAAAATGAATACATATAAAGAATAAAACATGTCATATCGAACCTTACATGAAATAGTTATAGTTCCTCTAATTATAATCATCCTTATAACTTCTTGCTCTACCGAACCTCAAAAGAAAGCTAAACAAGTAACCAAGCCAAAAGCTAAAACTGAAGTTCCTATTTTTAATTCGGACTCAGCTTATGCCTTTGTAGCAAAACAAGTAAGCTTTGGACCAAGAGTTATAAGTAGTAAAGGATGGAAAAATTGTGCAGTATGGCTCGAACAAAAATTCAAAACTTATACTCCAAATGTAATTGTACAGGAAGCTCCTACTACTACTTATGATGGTAAGCATCATACTTTAAAAAATATCATTGCTAGTTTTTCTCCAGAAAAAAATAATAGAGTTGCTCTATTTGCACATTGGGATAGCAGACCTGTTGCTGATCATGATACAGAAAATAAAAAATCACCAATACTTGGTGCTAATGATGGTGGTAGCGGTGTTGGGGTATTAATAGAGCTAGCAAGACAATTCAGTATAAAGAATCCAAAAATTGGAGTAGATATTATTCTTTTTGATGCCGAAGATTATGGGCAACCTGAAAACTCCGAATTTCCAATAATGCAAGATTCTTGGTGCTTAGGATCTCAATACTGGTCCAAAAATCCTCATAAACAAAATTACTATGCCAGATATGGTATTTTACTAGATATGGTAGGAGGAGAAGGAGCTACTTTTACCCATGAAGAAACCTCTGTATATTATGCAAACAATACCCTACAGAAAGTATGGAGAAAAGCACATAAACTAGGCTTTGGAAATTATTTTTCTTTTCAAAAAACCAAACAAATACTTGATGACCATTATTATGTAAATGCTTATGCAAGCATACCAACTATTGATATTATTGAGTATGACCCTGCAACAGAGAGCAACTTTTATAAGCATTGGCACACTCATGCTGATGATATGAGTAATATCGATAAAAACACCTTAAATGCTGTAGGACAAACATTATTAGCCGTAATATATAATGAGTAATTTTATTGTAGACACTAACTTTAGAGGACTTATATTTGATACAGAAAAACTAAGTTCAGAATATGACAATTGCACTTTTGACAACTGTACTTTTCCTGACCTTTCCTACATCATATTTGAAAACTGCACTTTTAATAATTGCGACCTAAGTAATTGCACAATTAAAGATACCTCGTTTAAAGAAGTGGAGTTTAATGGCTGTAAATTAATAGGACTACAGTTTGAAGATTGTAAACAGTTTTTACTCTCTTTTAAATTTGAAAATACGAATTTGCAGTTTTCCTCCTTTTTTAAATGTACTATTCCTGAAACTCAATTTACTAACTGCAACCTAACTGAAGTTGACTTTACAAATGCTAAACTTAGTAAATCAGAATTTACAAACTGTGATTTATCCTTAGCTACTTTTAATAATAGCAACCTAAAACAATGTAATTTTACTAGTGCATTTAACTTTAACATTGACCCTGTAAGTAATAACGTTAGCCAATCAAAATACAGTAAAGAAAATTGCTCAGGACTCTTAGGTGGATTTGGTATCCATATTGAAGGTTAGACAAATAATCTTTACCTTATAAAGCGCTAAAATAGGCTTTCAGAAAATAGAGCTTTAATCCTGCTACCCTATTTATTTTCTATTAATTAAATAATATCCTATGCAAATAGCTAAAATGGAAAGACTAAATAAAAGAAGGTCGTTTGGAGTTGTAAAATTATGAGATAGTTTTAAAACTTTTTCAAAAAATTTAACGATTAATACAATAATAATTACTTTAATTATTTTATTCTTTAGTTGATCTAAGCTGTTAATTTTTAATGTTGAATCTGCAAATTTTCCCTTAGCAAAATCAATTTCACTGATAAATAATTCATAAACTCCAAATCCAAAAATCAATAAAACGATACCTATTAAAAACAAATCAATAGATGAAATAATTTTAAACAATAAGTCATTATTTGTACTGACATCTTGATTAAACAAAGGGTTATTAAAAATAGTTGCTTGTATAATATCCCAACCTCCTAATAGAAATAATGTAATTGATGAAATGATAGACAGTATCACTGCTATCAACACAACAAATCTAGTACTCCAAAGGGCTTTTTCAAACTTATTTTCTAACATTGACATTTTAAATATTTTTTATTTTATTGATAATTTAATTTTAGTAGATTGGTTAGCAGTGCAATTTTTAGTTTGAAAGCTGCAATCCTGCTACCCAAAAATAACCCTATTAAAGGGTTTAATTGAGAGTATTATACAAAACAAACCCCATAACATCAACTGCTTCTTCTATTCTTTTACTTACTGGTGTTCCTGCTCCATGTCCTGCATTGGTTTCTATTCTAATTAAAGTTGGATTATTTCCACTTTGTTTAGCTTGTAATTCTGCCGCAAATTTAAAACTATGTGCTGGCACTACTCTATCATCATGATCTCCTGTAGTTACTAAAGTTGCAGGATATTCTACACCTTCCTTCACATTATGCACTGGGGAATAATTCTTTAAATACTCAAACATTTCTTTACTATCCTCAGCTGTTCCATAATCATATGCCCAACCTGCACCTGATGTAAAAGTATGATAGCGCAACATATCCAACACTCCTACTCCTGGTAGAGCTACTTTAAATAAGTCTGGTCTTTGTATCATACAAGCACCTACTAGAAGTCCCCCATTAGAACTTCCACTAATAGCTAAGTAATCAGAGCTTGTGTAGCTTTTTTCAATCAAGAATTCTGCTGCTGCAATAAAATCATCAAATACATTCTGTTTTTTCATTTTTGTGCCTGCATCATGCCATTCTTTTCCGTATTCACCTCCACCTCTTAGGTTTGCAACTGCATAAATTCCTCCTTGCTCTAACCATACTGCATTTGTTACTGAAAAATAAGGTTTTAGACTCACATTAAAACCTCCATATCCATACAATATAGTAGGATTAGTACCATCTAGCTTAGTTCCTTTCTTATACATAATACTAATCGGAACTTTTGTTCCATCTTTAGAGGTATAAAAATGTTGTTCAGAAACAAAATCACCTGAGTTGAAATCAATATTTGGTGACCAATACAATTCTGACTCTCCTGTTTCTACATTATATCTAAAAGATGACCCTGGAGTGATATAATTACTAAAGCTATAAAATAGCTCTTTTTGCTCTTCTTTACCTCCAAACCCTCCTGCATTTCCTTTTCCTGAAAACGCTACTTCTCTTATCAGCTCTCCATCATAGCTGTATTGAAGGACTTGCGTATTAGCATCGGCAAAGTATTTTGCAAAGAAGTAACCTCCTCCTTTAGATAGGCTCAATACATTCTCTGTTTCTGGAATCAAATTTTTCCACTCTTCTGAATTCGTATTTGATAAATTAAATTGTACTAACCTCTTATTTGGGGCTTCTAGGTTGGTAACTGCATAAAATGTACTTCCTATATTATGAATGATATAACTATCACTTTCAAAATTAGAGGTGATTTGTATTAGCTCAGCATCTTTATTACTTAAATCCTTAACAAATAGATTATTTCCAGAAGTTGCTTTAGAAGCACTTATAACTAAATAATTCAAATCTTTTGTAACTCCTCCTCCTACATATCTAAATTTCTCTTCTTCTCCAAAAATTATTTCATCCTCACTTTGAGAAGTTCCTAGTTTATGATAGTATAATTTATGATGATCTGTTTTATCAGATAATACTGATTTTTCAGGTTTATCATAAGAAGAATAATAATACCCTTCATTCCCGTTCCAACTAATTCCTGAAAATTTAATATCCAATAGTGTATCTTCTACTAAAGTACTCTTCTCAGTCTCTATAACAATTACCTTTCTCCAATCCGAGCCTCCTTCTGAAATAGAATACGCAAGTAAACTACCATCTTCCGAAAAAGAAATTCCTGCTAAAGAAATAGTTCCATCTTCAGTAAATTGATTTGGATCAATAAAAACCTCTGCTGCTCCCTCTCCTTTTTTTCTGTATAGTACATATTGGTTTTGCAAACCATCATTCTTATAAAAATAAGTATAATCCCCCTCCTGAAATGGAGTTCCTATTTTTTCATAATTCCATAATTTTTCTAACCTATTTTTTAACTCCCCTCTTTGTGGGATTTGTTCTAAATATGAAAAAGTTACTTCATTTTGAGCTTGAACCCAATCTTTCACTTTAGGAGACATATCGTCTTCAAGCCATCTATACGGATCTTCAACTTTTAAGTCAAAATATGTATCTACTACCACTTCTTTCTCTGTAATAGGGTATTCTACTTTTTGACGAGAATTACAAGAAATTAGTAATAAAAGGATAGCTGAAAAAGAAATTAATTTAGGCATAGTATTATTTTATTTGAAGCCCAAAAATACCAATTTAACTCTTATCTATTTAGTTAAGCAGAAAAAAAGTGTTTTTCTTATTCCTTAATTGTATTCAAATACAATCGTTCCACTTTATCTCTTGCCCACCCTGTTCTTCTTAAAAACTTAAGGCTCGATTTAATTGAAGGGTTATTCGTAAAACAATTGATGTTTATTTCATACCCCAATTCTTCCCAACCATATTCTTCTACTAAAAACTCTAATATATCCACTAGTTTTACTCCATGTAATGGATTATTAGGCTGAGTATTTTTATCATTCATAAAATAAATTGTATTGGCTTACTGTTCTCCACAGCCTTGTATATAAAGGATTTCAAAATCAACTACATATAGAACACCCTCTTTAATTGTGCCTTTCATTTTGCATTCCATAGGAAAGTATTCCATTTCACAAACTGCTAAATATAATTCTTCAAGCTCTTTCATCTCTTCATTCAGAAATTGCATTTCCCATTCTGCTAAAGTAGTTTCATCCTTAAAAATATGTTGTCCTTCCCCATATACCCACCAACCTTTATAAGTCTCATATTTTTCCTGAGGATTGATTCTTTTTTCAGAAGGTAAGGCAATATTTTCTTTATTATTTTCTCTTACAACACTACAAGACATAAGCCCTAAGAGCAATATTAATAAACTAATATAATTCATGATTTTTTTCATACCACTATCTATAAAAATTCATTTCATCAATATAGTCCCAAACTTTATTTGGCATTAAATAAGAAACATCTTTATTCTCTTTAATTGCATTCCGAATAAAAGAAGCTGAGATTTCCATTTGAGGGACGCCTTTAACTATATGGATATTTTCATGACTCCCGTTAATTTCAAAACCAGGTCTTGGATATACATATACGGAATAATCTTCTAGAATTCTTTCATAATTTTTCCACTTATTTAGGTTCTGTAAATTATCAGCCCCCATGATTAAAGAGAACTCATGTTCAGGGTGTTGTTCTTTTAAACGCACTAAAGTATCAATAGTATAAGAAGGTAAGGGCATCTTAAATTCAATATCTGACACCTCTAATTTTGGATTATCCTCCACCTCAGCTCTTATAAGTTGTAATCTATGGTTCTGATCTAGCAAACTCTTTTTCTCCTTTAATGGGTTTTGAGGAGAAACAACAAACATTACTTTATCCAAGTTTGTAAAAGTTGCTATATATGAAGCAATAATTTTATGCCCGATATGCATAGGATTAAAAGAGCCAAAAAATAATCCTATCTTCATATTATGAGTTTATAAATGTTGTAATTACTTCCATTGTTTCTTCACATGCAATATCAAAATCATCATTTAAAATTACTGCATCAAACTCCTGATTTCTAGCAATTTCCATCTCAGCTTTATCTAATCTACGCTGCAAACTATCTTCCGACTCTGATCCTCTTCCACTTAAACGTTCATGCAGTACTTCTATTGAAGGTGGCATAATAAAAATTGACAAGCAATTATCAGCATATTCTTTTTTAATATTCAACCCTCCCACTACATCAACATCAAAAATAACTGTTTTTCCTGCACTCCAAATTCGCTCTACTTCTGATTTTAAAGTACCATAATACTGATTAGTATATACCTCTTCCCACTCTAAAAATGCATTATCTTTTATTTTTTTTTGAAAACCCTCTACTCCCAAAAAATAATAATCTTTCTCATCTACTTCATTAGCTCTCTTTGGTCTACTACATGCTGATATTGAAAAAGATAAATTTTCCATCTTCTCTAGCAAATATTTTACAATAGACGTTTTTCCTGCTCCAGAAGGAGCTGATATAACAATTAGTTTCCCCACTTATAATATATTTAACAATTGTTCTTTTATTTTCTCTAATTCATCTTTCATCTGCACAACTAATTTTTGCATCTCAGCATCAGAAGATTTAGAACCTATAGTATTTATTTCCCTACCTATTTCTTGCCCTATAAAACCTAATTTTTTTCCATTTGGAGAGCCTTGCTCTATTGTTTCTAAGAAATAATTTAAATGCGCATCTAAGCGTACCTGCTCTTCAGTAATATCTTGTTTCTCTAAATAATAGATTAGCTCTTGCTCAAATCTATTTGCATCTAAGTTTTTATTCTCAATTTCAGATAGCTTTGCGGCTAAGCTACCCTTTACTTTTTCTATCCTTTGTGCTGCATAAGGGGCAATTGCAGTTAATAGTGTTCCTATTTTAGAGATTCTATCTCTAACATCTGCTTCTAGTTTCTTCCCTTCATCCAACCTAAATTGCACTAAATTGTTAATTGCTGTATGTACAGCTACTTCAATTTGTTCCCATTCGTTTTCATCAGGTTTTTGCTCTCCTTTTATTAATACATCAGGCATTTTTAAGAGGCTTGGCATAATGTCTTTTACATTCAGGTTTAACATATTTGTCATTCCCTCAACCTGTAAATAATATTCTTTAATTAAATCCGTATTAAGTTGGTATTTAACCGAAGCCTCTGAAGATTCTTTCCAAATTGAAAGTTCTACTTTTCCTCTTTTTAGCTTATCAGCAAGCAGCTTTCTTAAACCTAATTCATGTTCTCTATACACAGATGACATCTTAACATTTGCATCAATTTGTTTAGAGTTTAATGACCGTACCTCTATAGTAAAGTTAGCATTATTTAAATTTAGTTCGGCTTTTCCATAGCCAGTCATTGATTGAATCATCAGCATCTATTTTTTTGCAAATTTAGGAAAGTTTCTGCTTTCTTTCCTTTACGGAACGAACACTTACCAAATATACTCCTATAAAAATAATAATTGCCGATATAATTTTATTCTGAGAAAGGGTATCACTACCTAGCTTTATAGCAATAAGACTAGCTAATACTGGCTGAGCATAAATATACATACTTACCACTGATGGCCTTAAGTTCTTTAAAGCACCTGCATTTAACATATAAGCTAAATAAGTGGTAGCAATTACTACAAATAAAATCTCATAAATAATAATTACAGGCAGCTCATCAAATTTAACTTCCATTAAGCCTGAATACCCAAAAGGCAATACATAAAACATCCCGAAGGTAAATACATAAGTCATAATTGTAATAGGGTTATACCTTTGCATTAAAGGCCTTACAATTACCAAGAAAACAGCATAAGACGCTGCATTAATTAAGATGTACAAATTCCCCAACATATGTGCTGGACTTAATGAGAGTGTAGCTCCATTTAAGATTAAGTTTGATGCTCCTATTACCCCAAATAATATTCCTATTGCTTTACGGAGTGTTATCTTCTCTTTCAACAGAAAATAGGACATTATTAATACCATTATTGGGTTTGAAGTCATAATGATAGAAGCATTAATAGGAGTTGTCATGTTTAAACCCTTAAAAAAAAGTAATTGATTAAGAGCAACGCCAAATACTGCAGCCAATGCAACTCTTAATATATCTTTACTTGCAAGCTTCTCTCTTATAAATATAAGATAGGTAAGCCAAAATAAGATTACAGCACCTATTACTCTTAATAGAATAAAGGCAAAAGGACTCAAAAAATCAGGCATTACATCCTTAGCAAAAGTATAAGTTAATGCGTAAATAAAGTTTGCAATAAATATTGAGATATGCGAAAATGCTTTCCCTCCCATTTTATAAATATTTTGACTGCAAAAATATACTAAATTATAGGAATAAATCTTAATTTTGCTAGCTAAGAAAGATGATATTAATCATATAAATTATCAAAATGAAATTCGGAACAAAAACAATACATGCAGGGCAAGAAGCTGATCCTACAACAGGAGCAGTAATGACACCAATTTACCAAACTTCAACCTATATCCAGGCATCTCCTGGAGATCATAAAGGATATGAGTATTCTAGAACTGGAAACCCTACTCGTAATGCATTAGAGCAAAATTTAGCAGCATTAGAAAACGGTAAGCATGGTTTATGTTTTGGAAGTGGATTAGCTGCTATTGATTGTATTCTTAAAACCCTAAAACCTGGAGATGAGGTAATTTCAACTAATGACTTATATGGTGGAACTTATCGTATTTTTACTAAGGTTTTTGAGAACTATGGTATTAAATTTCATTTTGTAGGCATGGGAGACCCTACTGCAATTGAAAGCTTAATCAATGAAAATACTAAAATGCTTTGGGCTGAAACACCAACTAACCCAATGTTAAATATTATTGATATTAAAGCTTTAGGAGCAATCTCAAAAAAACACAACTTAACTTTTGTTGTAGATAATACTTTTGCTACTCCTTATTTACAACGTCCATTAGATTTAGGTGCAGATATAGTAATGCACTCTCTTACTAAGTATATGGGAGGACATTCTGATGTTGTAATGGGCGCTGCAATTTGTAAGGATGATGCTCTTGCTGAACAACTATATTTTATACAAAACTCTTGTGGCGCTGTTCCTGGCCCACAAGATAGCTTCTTAGTACTAAGAGGAATAAAAACCTTGCACTTAAGAATGCAAAGACATTGTGAAAATGGAAAAGTAATTGCTAATTTCTTAAAAGAACACCCTAAAGTTGGAGAGGTATATTGGCCAGGATTTGAAACGCATCCAAATCATGAGATTGCAAAAAGTCAGATGGATGACTTTGGTGGCATGATTTCATTTAACTTAAAAGGAAATCATCTAGAAGATGCTATTAAAGTAGTATCAACAACACATTACTTTACACTTGCCGAAAGTCTTGGAGGGGTTGAATCCTTAATAGGACACCCTGCAAGTATGACACATGCTGCAATTCCAAAAGAAGAAAGAGAAAAAACAGGTGTAGTTGATACCTTAATACGATTAAGTGTTGGTGTAGAAGATGTAGAAGATTTAGTAGCTGACCTAGAAAACGCTCTTAATAGTTTATAATGAAAACTGCATTAATCACTGGAACTGGAACTGGGATTGGGAAAGCTCTAGCAGAACTTTTATTAAGTGAAAACTATAAAGTTTTTGGATATTCTAGAAGTAATACCATTACACATCCAAACTTTACTTTTACTGCTATTGACCTTAGTGATATTAATGCCGTTCAAAATTTAGTTTTCCCAACAGTAGATACTGGTGAGCTACTACTAATAAATAATGCCGCAACTATAGGGGATATCCTTCCTTTCTCTGAAAAAACAAAGCAGGGAATTATTAACGAATATACGCTTAACTTGATTACTCCTACTTTATTAAGTCAGCAATTTATAAGTAGCTACCCTAATACTGAAAAATTGCTAATCAATATAGGGTCAGGAGCTGCAAATAGCCCTATTCCATCATGGAGTATATACTGTACGACTAAGGCTGGACTAGATATGCTAAGCAATGCCATTGCAAGTGAAGCGCATAAAAACCTAAAAATATTTTCAATACACCCTGGAGTAGTAAATACAAAGATGCAGCAAGAAATTAGAGCAACTAACTCAAATTTATTTCCATTAGTAGATAAATTTATTGATTATCACAATAATAATGAGCTTGAAGATGTTATAGTTGCTGCTCAAAAAATCTATTATATTGCCAAAAATAGAACTAAGTTTACTGAGAATATACTCTCAATTCGAGACATCGAACTAAAATAAGGAATTTTAAGCAATTTTACTTCTAAAAAATAAGATTAACAACTGTATATCAGTAGTTTAAGTTATTTTGTAATTCTTAACAATTAATTGTGCACAACCTTTCAGTTTTTAAGTGTTTGATAATCATTATTTTACACGCACTATATTGATTATCAGTACGTTACAAAACATGATTTTTATCCAAAAAAGACAATTTATAAAAACAACTCGTCAAAAGATTTTGCACCCAACTTATTAAAATCAAAACAATTATGTCCTAAGTTTGGCATCAGTATTAACCAAATTAATTTTTTATTATGGACAAAGTTTTTAAGTATTTCAACGACTTTTTTAAAGGTCTAACCGGATTAATCATGACTGTTTTAGGTCTTGCAATCGTAGTTACATTCCTATTTGGAGCTGATGGCTTTATGGGTATGGATGTAATTGGTAACATCGTAGGTGTTATTAACGGACTTGCAGCCGAAGGGTTTGTAGGATTAATCGGTATCTTAATCGTATGGAATTTAATCTCTGGTAAATAATATTTACCTTAGATAGACCACAAAAAATAGCTCTGCAAACTGTAGAGCTATTTTTTTAAATTTACACTCAAATAATAATAATGAATAAATTCTTTCTCACTTTACAAAAAAAACTGATTGATGTAATATCTATTGCTCTTACTTTATTATGTTTAGGGGTAATTGCTCAATTACTGATAGGTGAAAAAATACTTGGCTGGGACCCCGTAGGGAACATACAAGATGCCGGAAGCTCATTTATAGGAGTTATTGCAATTATTGCGCTCTACTTACTCTTTAAAAAGAAAGCTGATTAGAACTAATGAGCCACTAACCAGTTTAAACCTTCACCAATATCAACAGTTAATGGAACTTGTAGCTTAACAGCTTGTTCCATCTTGTCTTTAACCAGTTCTTTTAGTTGGTCTGCTTCTGTATTACACATATCAAAAACCAACTCATCATGCACTTGTAATATCATCTTTGACTCCATACCTCTGTTATCCATTTCAAGTTGAATATCAATCATTGCTTTTTTTATAATATCAGCTGCTGAACCTTGAATAGGAGCATTAATTGCATTTCGCTCAGCTACTGCACGCATAACCGCATTTCTGGAATTAATCTCTTTAAGGTATCGCCTTCTCCCCATTACTGTTTCAACATATTCTTTTTCCCTTGCCTGCTCAATAGACCAGTCCATATATTCTTTAACCTTAGGAAATTGCTCAAAGTAATTATCAATTATCTCTTTAGCCTCTGTTCTGGATATTCCAAGGTTTTGAGATAATCCAAAAGCAGAAATACCATAAATAATACCAAAATTTACTGATTTTGCATGGGAACGCATAGTTCTATCTACAGCTTGTACATCAACCTTATATACCTTAGCTGCTGTGGCAGCATGAATATCAACACCATCATTAAAAGCTTTAAGCATTCCTTCATCTTTACTTAAAGAAGCCATAATTCTTAATTCAATCTGAGAATAATCAGCAGCCATTAAAGTAAATTCTTTACTTCTAGGAATAAAAGCTTCTCTAACTTTCATCCCTCTTTTAGTTCGTATTGGAATATTCTGTAAATTTGGATTTACAGAGGATAAACGCCCAGTAGCTGCAACAGATTGATTAAAAGTTGTATGTATCCTTTTTGTATTATAATTTACTAAAACTGGCAAAGCATCAATATAAGTAGACAATAACTTTTTTATTGCCCTATAATCTAAGATTGCTTCAATTATTGGATGATTATCTTTTAGTTTTAATAATGTTTCTTCTGAAGTAGAGTATTGTCCTGATTTTGTCTTTTTAGCTTTTTTAGTCAATTCCATCTTATCAAATAAAATCTCTCCCATTTGTTTTGGAGATGCAATATTAAACTCTTGCCCCGCAAAATCATGAATCTGTTTTGTTTTTTCATCAAGCTCCTTAGTAAGCTCCTTGCTATAGCTTTGCAGCATCTCTACATCCAAAGTAATACCTTCGCTTTCCATTTTTGCCAACACCCTAGTAAGTGGTATTTCAATAGTATTAAATAAAGATAAAACACCTACTTCCTCCATCTCTTTCTTAAAAGGAGATAATAGTTTAAAAATTACTGAAGCTCGTTGAGCTGCAAATGTTGTAAGCACTTCAGAATTTAAAGCTGAAAATTTAACTTTAGCTTTCCCTTTTCCTAAAATTTCCTGCTCATCTGTTACTATGCTGCCCAAATAATTATTAGCAATAATATCTAAAGCATGTCTCATATCTGGATGCAATAAGTAATGGGCAATTGCTATATCAAACAACCCCCCATTAATACTAATACCTTCCTTAGCTAATTTTTTAATTGCATCTTTTACATCATAAGCTACCTTATTAATTTTGGAATCAGTAAATAAGCTGCTCAATAAATCAATATTTGTTGCCATAAATGGGATATAAAAACCATTCTCTTCACTATAACTTAATGACACGCCTACAATATGATTACTTAAATCTTCATTTGCATCTGAAATTAGCTGAAAAGCAAACTCACCTTTAATTTTGATTTGACTTACAAGATCTATTAGACGCTCTGTTTCTGCTATATATTCAAAGTTACTACTTGTATCAACTACTGCTGGTTTACTTTCTGCTGGTTGAGAAAATAAATCAAACTGAGATGGAGGTTCTACAACTTTAGGGCTTATTATTTTTTGCTGTTCTTCGGAAGCAACAATTGTTTTTTGCGCCCCTGAATCAAGAACCCTCTGAAGTAATGTTTTAAATTCTAATTCTTCAAATAATTCCTTAATTTTAGCATCATCCTTAGGTACAAGTAATAATTCTTTTTCATCAAAATTAATAGGAACATCTGTAATAATAGTTACTAGTTTCTTACACAATAACCCTATCTCTTCTGAAGCTTGAACTTTTTCCTTCATCTTACCTTTAAGGGCTTCTGAATTTTCAAAAAGCCCTTCCATTGAGCCATACTCTTTAATAAATTTCTGTGCAGTCTTTTTTCCAATCCCTGGAATTCCTGGAATATTATCTGCTGAATCTCCCATCATTCCTAAGAAATCAATTACCTGATCTACTCTTGCTATTTCAAATTTCTCTAAGACCTCAGGAATCCCCCAGACCGTGGTAGGTTGCCATTTATTTCCTGGCCTATACATAAAAATATTTTCACTTACTAGCTGTGCAAAATCTTTATCAGAAGTCATCATATAGGTTTGAAATCCTTCTTGCTCCGCTTTTTTAGCTAAAGTACCAATAACATCATCTGCTTCAAACCCATCCTTATATAATTTAGGAATATTAAATGCTTCTAGCAATCTATCTATATATGGCAAAGCATCTCTTAGTCCATCAGGCATTGCTTCACGATGGGCTTTATATTCAGGATACTCAATATGACGCTCTGTTTTTGCTTTTGTATCAAACACAACAGCTATATGGCTTGGGCTTTCCTTCTTTATTACCTCAACCAAAGTATTTACAAAACCAAAAACGGCTGAAGTATCTACACCTTTTGAGTTTATTCTAGGATTTTTTGCAAAAGCAAAATAAGCTCTATAAATTAATGCAAACGCATCTAAAAGAAATAATTTTTTTTCTGATTTCATATTCCTGTAAAAGTACAATTTTATGCATTAATCAATTTGAAATTTACTACTTTTATTGCTTTAATAAATTACACATGAATCAACAAGAAAAGAAAGAGCTTTTTAATGCTTTATTCTTCCCAACTTTATTCCTCATTATCATGTGGGCAGCAAAGTTAATTGAAATAAGTTTTAACCTTTCTTTTGTAGCATTTGGCGTTTACCCAAAAACTCTTGAGGGACTAAAAGGCATATTCTTCTCTCCTTTTATTCATAAAGATTTTATGCATCTCATCAATAACAGTTACCCAATTTTAATATTAGGAAGTTTTCTATTTTCATTTTATAAAAAAATAGCTCCTCAATTATTTCTGTGGCTCTATTTTATCTCAGGATTTTGGCTTTGGATTATTGGTCGTCCTGCTTTTCATATAGGAGCAAGTGGTATTGTTTATGCTCTTGCTGCTTTCTTATTTATTAGCGGGATTATTCGAAAAAACTCAAAATTATCAGCAATATCCTTATTAATAATTTTCCTTTATGGTTCAATGATTTGGGGCATATTTCCAAATGACACTACAGTTTCTTGGGAAGGGCATTTATCTGGTTTTTTAGCAGGAATTTTAGTTGCTCTTTTCTACAAAAACGAGGGTCCTAAACATAAAAAATACCAATGGGAAATTGATGAAGAAGCTGAAGCTCAAATACAAGAAGAGATAAAATTTAATTATACTTATAAAACAAAAGATTAATCTTTTTTACCAGGCTTTAACACTCCCCATTTGCTCATGTACCAAGTTCTTTCATGGAAATAGTAAAGCACTAACTTTACCACTCTATCAAGTACAACTAAAAAGCCTGCCCCTTCTTTTGAGATAGACTTTAACCCTACTAATGGGGGAAGCTGAGTTAGTACAATATAAGTAGTAACCATGGCTAATACATTCCAGGTAATTGCCTTAAAAAAATGACGCCTTTTATTTATTTTCACACTACTCATAAGTCTTCTTTTTGCAAAAGCAATATTACTAAATTAAACCCTTTAAAACACAATACCATATTTGAGTAAAAACTGACATTATATATATATGAAAAAATGTATTTTCGCACTTCATGAAAAAAATTAGAAATTTCTGCATTATTGCACATATCGACCATGGTAAATCTACTTTGGCCGACAGATTATTAGAGTTTACTGGAGCTGTAACAGAAAGAGAAGCTGAAGCCCAACTGCTTGACAATATGGACCTTGAAAAAGAAAGAGGAATTACCATTAAGAGTCATGCAATACAAATGGAATACACTTACAAAGGAGAAGAATACATCCTTAACCTAATTGATACTCCTGGACATGTTGATTTCTCTTATGAAGTATCTCGTTCAATTGCAGCCTGCGAAGGAGCTTTACTTATTGTTGATGCTGCTCAAGGGATTCAAGCACAAACTATATCAAATTTATATCTAGCTTTAGAGCACGATTTAGAGATTATTCCTGTAATGAATAAAATTGATCTACCTTCTGCTGAACCTGAAGTTGTAAAAGATCAAATTGTAGATTTAATTTGCTGTGAAAGAGAAGAAATTATACCTGCAAGTGCAAAAGCTGGAATAGGAATTGAAGAAATATTAGCAGCTATTGTTGAAAGAATTCCTCATCCTGAAGGAGATAAAGACGCTCCATTACAAGCTATGATTTTTGATTCAGTTTATAATACTTTTAGAGGTATTGAAGCTTATTTTAAAGTGGTAAATGGAGAAATAAAAAAGGGGCAAAAAGTAAAATTTATAGCAACCGATATGGAATACCATGCCGATGAGATTGGTGCGTTAAGATTAAAACAATTCCCAAAAGACAAACTATCTACAGGAGAGGTTGGGTACATTATATCTGGAATAAAAGATGCCAGAGAGGTTAAAGTAGGAGATACTATTACCGCAGCTGAAAACCCTGCTACAGAAGCAATACAAGGATTTGAAGAGGTAAAACCTATGGTTTTTGCTGGAATATACCCTGTAGATACTGAAGATTTTGAAGAGTTAAGAAACTCTATGGAAAAACTCCAGCTAAACGATGCTTCTCTTACTTATGAACCTGAATCTTCTGCTGCTTTAGGGTTTGGATTTAGATGTGGGTTTTTAGGAATGTTACACATGGAGATAATTCAGGAACGTTTAGAGCGTGAATTTAATATGACAGTAATAACAACTGTCCCTAATGTATCCTACTATGCAAATACTAGATCTGGAAAAAAATTAACAATTCATAATCCATCTGACTATCCTGACCCTAGTATACTCGAAAGTGTAGAAGAACCTTATATCCGAGCACAAATTATTACAAAAGCTGACTTTATTGGGCCAGTAATGACGCTCTGTATTGCAAAAAGAGGCGAACTTACAAATCAAGTATATTTAACAACTGACAGAGTTGAGCTTACTTTTGAGATGCCATTAGGAGAGATTGTATTTGACTTTTATGATAAATTAAAATCTATATCAAAAGGATATGCATCATTTGACTATACTCCTATTGAATACAGAACTTCTGTTTTAGCAAAACTAGATATTTTACTAAATGGAGATCCTGTTGATGCCTTATCAGCATTAGTACATAAAACTAATTCCTATACTTTAGGAAAGAAACTATGTGCCAAACTAAAAGAACTTATTCCAAGACAACAATTTGATATTGCTATACAATCAGCAATTGGCTCTAAGATTATATCAAGAGAAACAGTAAAAGCATTGCGTAAAGATGTAACTGCCAAATGTTATGGGGGGGATATTTCAAGAAAGAGAAAACTCTTGGAGAAACAGAAAAAAGGAAAGAAAAGAATGCGACAAGTAGGGAATGTTGAAATCCCACAAGAAGCGTTCTTATCAGTATTAAAACTAGACGATTAAAACAAAACAGTATGGGAAGAGCATTTGAGTTTAGAAAGGCCAGAAAGATGAAAAGATGGTCAAAAATGGCCAAAACTTTTACACGAATTGGTAAGGATATAGTAATGGCTGTAAAAGAAGGTGGTGCAGATCCTGATACAAACTCTAGGTTAAGACAAGTAATGCAAAATGCTAAGGCAGCAAATATGCCTAAGGATAATGTAATGCGTGCTATCAAAAAAGCAAGTAGTAAGGATACTGCCAATTATGAGGAAATGTCATTAGAAGGCTATGCAGTACATGGTATTGCAGTTTTTGTTGATTGTGCAACAAATAACAACAACCGTACTGTCGCTGATGTTAGGTCTTACTTTAGTAAATGTGATGGAAATATGGGAACAAATGGTTCTTTAGAGTTTATATTTGACCGTAAAGGAGTATTTACTATTGACCCTGAAAATGTAAGCATTGATATTGAGGAACTAGAGATGGAACTTATTGATGGTGGGCTAGAAGAATTGGAAGTTGATGAAGAAGCAGTAACAATTTATTGTGAGTATGCTGACTTTAATAATATGCAAACAAAATTAGAAGAACTTAATATTGAAATTAAGAATTCTGAATTGCAAAGGATAGCAAATAATACCAAAACAATTTCAGCTGAGGAAGCTGAGAAAGTACTAAAGCTTTTAGATTTACTAGAAGAGAATGATGATGTACAGCAAGTATTCCATAATATGGAACTGACTGAAGAAATTTTAACAGCAATGGATAGTGAGTAATGGACTTTATTCGTGTAAACGAACATATAACCCTATCAGAAATTACATTAAGTGATATTGATGCTTTTATAGAATATCTTAATGATAAAGATATTTATAAAAATACTCTAGCTATACCATATCCTTATACACAAGAAGATGGTGAATGGTTTGTTAATCATGTTAAAGCAAGAAAAGAAGAAAACGGAAAAACAGTTAATTGGGCTATCAGAAATAAAGAGGAAAAACTAATTGGCGGTATCGGATTTCATGATGGACTTAATGGACATAAATCTGAAATAGGCTACTGGTTAGCAAAGCCTTATTGGAGTAAAGGAATAATGAGCGCAGCGGTAAAAAAGGTTTGTGAGGTTGGATTTAATAAATTTGGATTAAGTAGAATTACAGCTACCGTTTTTGAACACAATATAGGCTCAGCAAGAGTTGTAGAAAAATGTGGTTTTACTTTAGAAGCTGCTTTACTAAAGAACTGTTACAAAAAGGACGGGAAACTAATTAACGGAAAATTATACGCAAAAACGATATAAAAAATGAATGTATTAATATTAGGAAGTGGAGGTAGAGAGCATGCATTTGCATGGAAGATTGCAAAAAGTAGCTCTTGTAATAAATTATTTATTGCACCAGGAAATGCAGGGACTGATGAAATTGGAACTAATGTAAATATTAGCGTAAATGATTTTGATGGCATCAAAGACTTTGTATTAAAAGAAGAGATTGCTATGGTAGTTGTTGGACCTGAGGATCCTTTAGTAAAGGGTATCTATGACTTTTTTAAAGCAGATGATGCACTGAAAAATATTACACTAATAGGACCATCAAAAGAAGGAGCTCAACTAGAGGGAAGTAAAGAATTTGCAAAGGAATTTATGCAAAGACACAACATCCCTACTGCAAAATATCAAGCCTTTACAAAAGACAACCTAGAAGAAGGATATGCTTTCTTAGAAAGCCTAAATGCCCCTTATGTTTTAAAAGCAGATGGACTAGCAGCAGGAAAAGGAGTATTAATACTAAATAACTTGCAAGAAGCTAAAGATGAGCTAAAAGCTATGGTAGCAGATGCAAAATTTGGTGCGGCATCATCAACAGTAGTTATTGAAGAGTTCTTAGATGGAATTGAACTTTCAGTTTTTGTACTTACTGATGGTGAATCTTATAAGATATTACCTTCAGCAAAAGACTATAAAAGAATTGGAGAAGGAGATACAGGCTTAAATACTGGAGGTATGGGCGCTATCTCTCCTGTTCCATTTGCAGATAGATTCTATATTGAAAAGGTAGAAAGAGAAATTATAAAGCCTACAGTTGAAGGCTTAAGAAAAGATAATATTCCTTATCAAGGATTTATATTTATTGGACTTATTAATGTAAAAGGAGAACCTAAAGTTATTGAATATAATGTACGAATGGGAGACCCAGAAACTGAAGTGGTAATTCCTAGAATAAAATCAGATCTACTGAACCTATTAAAAGGAATTGGAGATGGAACTTTTAGTGAAAAAGATTTGAATATTCGTAAAGAGGTTGCAACAACAGTAATGCTAGTTTCAGGAGGATACCCTGAAGCCTATGAGAAAGGGAAACAAATAAGTGGTATTGAAAATATTGAAGAAAGTATCGTTTTTCATGCAGGAACAAAAAATGAAAATAACACTACCACAACCAATGGTGGTAGAGTAATTGCGCTTACTTCTTATGGGGAAAATATAAAAGATGCATTAACAAAATCTTTTAATAGTGCCGAAAAAATATCTTTTGAAGGGAAGTATTACCGAAAAGATATTGGTTTTGATTTATAGTTGAGCGTGCTCCTCTCCGTCTCTTCTATGTTTTACCATTTTTGAAACCCAAACTACTAAAAAAGCTGTGATTATACCAATGTAGAGGTAATTTATTGAGTTTCCTATTGAGTCAATAATTCCGAAAGTAGCTTCAAAAAAATCGCCTATACCATACCAAATCTTGTTCATAATTTTTTGTTTTAATTTACAGTGGCAAACTTATATATTTTTTAAATAATACAATGTTACTAAAGCACCTTATAAATCCCAAACCTTCAATAATTTTATTTTTTATTGGTTTTTGCATTTTATTTGCATGCCTACCTCTATTAAATTCTGATTTAAACAACATTTTTTCTCACCCCTGGGCTTCTCCTTATTTAGTATTAATATTGGGAATATTAATCCCTACTTTCCATGCGCTAGGACTTAACAACTTAATTTATGAGAAAAATATTATCCGAAAAGACAACCTAGTACTAGGTTTTATTTACCTGTTGATCTGCACCCCATTTCTTAACACTATTAACGAATGGTTCATTTCTTTCTTCTTATTATTTTATATTAACTATCTATTTGAAAGTCACCAAAAAGAATATCCTTTCTCTCAATTATTTAATGCTAGTTTTATATTAGCAATATTAACTTTTTTTACTCCCAACTTATTTATCCTAGGGCTTCTAATGATTATTAGCAGCATTAACTACAGGAACCTAAATTGGAGAACAATTACTACAATATTTATAGGGTACTGCACCCCTTTAATGTTTTATTTAATATACTTAAAACTAAACGGATCTTCATTACAATTGCCAAATTATAGTAATTTTCAACTTATATCATTTCCTGACTACAAGAACTTTAAACTCGCAGAATTAATTTGGATTAGCACACTTGTAATCATTAGTATTTTTTCATTTATTGAATTATTTAAATGGCTATATAAAAAAAGTATTCAATCCAGAAAATCATTTTTAATCATCTTATTTTATTTTCTATTATGCCTTTTTATGATTTCTTTAGGGAGTAGCTGGTATCTTTTGGCAACTCCATTAGCAGTAATAATTGGAAATTACTTCATCTATTCAAAATCCAGAAAAATAGCAACATTATTATTTTTAATGTTAGTGATTTCTTCCTGCTATTATAAGTACATGATTGTTTTATAATGTGTAAATTTGCCTCATTAAAAAAAATCTGATATGAAATTTGGTGTAGTTGTTTTCCCTGGCTCAAACTGTGATATGGACATGGTATATGTTCTTGAAACTATCATGAAAAAAGAAGTTGTAAAACTTTGGCATAAGGATACTGATTTACAAGGTTGTGATTTTATCATACTTCCTGGAGGGTTCTCATTTGGAGACTACTTAAGATCAGGAGCTATTGCAAAGTTCTCTCCAATTATGACTAAAGTAATTGAATTTGCTAATAATGGGGGCTATGTAATGGGAATCTGTAATGGCTTTCAGATATTAACTGAAACAGGATTACTTCCTGGAGCACTCTTACACAACACAAGCCATAAGTTTATTTGTAAAAATATTCATTTAAAAACAGTTACAAAAAACACTACTGTAACTAATGCCTATACTGATTCTGCAATAAAAATTCCTATTGCACATGGAGAGGGGAGATATTTTGCTGATGAAGCAACTTTAGAATCATTAATTGATAATGATCAAATTCTTTTTAAGTATTGTGATGCTGATGGCGCTATAACAGAGCAAGCAAATCCTAATGGATCATTAATGAATATTGCAGGTGTTTGCAACCTAGGAAGAAATGTATTTGGAATGATGCCACACCCAGAAAGAGCTGCTGATAAAGAGCTAAATAATGAGGATGGGCTTATCCTATTTAAAAGTATTATAAATACTGTTACTTTATAGATTTCTCTCTATTATTAGAGAACTATTCATTTCATTGTTTTATATTTGCAAAAACCTACAAATATGACTAACAAAGAACTAGAAAGTTTTCCAAGGTCGTGCGATGAATGTGCCGATTCTGGATCTTCTTTTTTCTGTGATTTACAATCTCAAGAATTAAAAGATATTTCTGTAAATAAAACTCACCACAGTTACAAAAAAGGTCAAATCATTTTTCATGAAGGAAATCAACCTTTTGGACTATTTTGTGTTTCTGAGGGAAAAATAAAAATACACAAACTAGGAGAATCAGGTAAAGATCAGATAGTTCGCTTCGCTAAAAAAGGAGATATTTTAGGATATAGAGCTTTACTAAGCTCTGAAGCTTATTCTGCCTCAGCAACAGCTATGGAAGGAGCTGTTATTTGCCACATTACTAAAAATGCTTTTAATAAAGTGTTGGATAGCAACAACGCTCTAATGTTAAAAACTATTACCCACCTTACTAAAGACCTAAAGGGTTCTGAAAATAAGATAATGAATATGGCTCAGAAACCTGTGAGAGAACGTATTGCTGAATCACTACTAATGCTAAAAGGCTCTTTCGGACTTTTAGAAGATGGAAAAACAATTAATATTACCCTTACCAGAAAAGAGATCTCTGACATTGCTGGAGCTACTACCGAAACTACTATTCGTACTTTATCTGAATTTAAAAAAGATGGCGTAATTGATTTTAATGGTAAAAAAGTAAGTATCATTAATATTAGAGAACTTACTCATATCGCAAAGATATTCGACTAAACTTCTTCTTGCATGATTAATATCATACTCTAGGTATTTCTTTACGCTTAACTTTGCATCAAATTTGAATTAAAAGATGCCTAAAAAAGCTATTAAAGATATTATTGTAAACCATTTTCCACTAAGCAAAAGTATTGCTGTGAAAAAAGGAACATCAATATATACTGAAGGTAGCCCTATCAATGGAGTATATCTTTTAATAAATGGCAGCTTTAAAATAGTTAAGAAGAAAAAGAATTATGATTCCTTTGTTTTGTGGTATGCTGAAGAAGGCGACCTTGTAGGACTTTACTCTTTTTTTAATAACCAAAAACATAACTTTGATGTTACAGCATCAGAAAACTCAAAGTATATACAGATTTCTAATACAGATTTTAAAACGCTATTAAACACAGACCCTAAAATTAAGAAGCAATTACTTACAGTGCTTTGTAGCCGTATTGACTATATTGAAAAACGACTTTCAAAAATGCAAAAAAAAACAGCAAGTAGATTAGCTGATGCAATACTATTTTACGGAAATAAAGTAAAGGAAAAAGAAAATTCATATACCTTTTCGTATGACCCTGAAGAGCTTGCAAGCATTGTAGGAACTACTCAAAGTTATTTAAAGAAGCTCCTTAAAGAATTTGCAAATAAAGACCTTATCCTTAAAAGTAGAAAACTGCTTACCCCAAAAGACATTCTAGCTCTTAAGGCACTAGCAAATGCATCATAAAATTAAGATTAGTCCTTACAACTTATAGTCCTATCTAGTAATTTATTTTTATTAACTTTTTGTTGAAAAAAATATTAAGATCCAAGCCTATATAGTAGCTGAATTTTTGATAATATTTCTAAACTTGTAGTCAGTAAAAAAATTAGAAAATTTAACGCGATAATCTGATAATCACAACAATACAATGACCACAATAACAAAAAATACAAAGGATACTTCTTCAAAGAAAAATAAAGATAAAGTTTATTCGTACGACCAAGTATTAGAATCTTCTGTTGCTTATTTTAAAGGTGACGAACTAGCAGCAACTACTTGGATGAATAAGTATGCTATGAAAAATTATGACGGTGAGTTTGTTGAGCAATCTCCAAATGATATGCATGTAAGAATGGCAAGAGAATTTGGAAGAATTGAAGCAGATTATAAGTTAAAATATAACCTAAATGGCAGCGCTAAATTTTTGTCAAAGTATGGTCAAGAAAGAGAAGAGCTAACAGAAGAGAAAGTTTATAGCTTATTTAAAGACTTTGGATATATTGTTCCTCAAGGAAGTGTAATGAGCTCATTAGGAAATCATTATAAATTAGCTTCATTATCTAACTGTATTGTTGTTCCTGAATTACACGATTCTTACGGAGGAGTATTTTATACTGATCAGCAATTAGCGCAATTATTTAAAAGAAGATGTGGTGTTGGAGTTGACATCTCTAACTTAAGACCTTCAGGGTCGAGAGTTTCTAATGCTGCTGGAACAACTTCAGGAGCAGTATCATTTATGAATCGTTTCTCTAATACTACCAGAGAAGTTGCTCAAAATGGAAGAAGAGGAGCTTTAATGTTATCTATGGATATTGCTCACCCTGATGTAGAGGATTTTATTACTATAAAGCAAGACCTACAAAAAGTAACAGGAGCAAATATCTCTATCCGTTTATCTGATGAGTTTATGAAAGCTGTTGAAAATAATACTGAGTACACTCACAGGTGGCCAATTGACTCTGAAGAACCTAAATTCACTAGGACTGTACAAGCAAAGGAGCTTTGGGATACTATTATTAAGTGTGCACATAACACTGCTGAACCAGGATTAATTTTCTGGGACAGACAGCACTGGTACTCTACATCATCAGTATACCCAGGATATGAAAATACATCAACTAACCCTTGTTCTGAAATTGCAATGCAAGGAGGGGATAGCTGTAGGTTAATTGCATTAAACCTTTTCAATTTCGTTGAAAACCCTTTTACTAAAGATGCTAAGTTCCTAATGGAAGACTTCTATAAAGCAACTTATGAAGGGCAACGATTAATGGATGATTTAGTTGATTTAGAAACTGAAGCGATTGGAAGAATACTTAAAAAAGTAGATGCAGATGATGAACCTGAAAATATCAAAGCTGTAGAAAGAGAAACTTGGGAGCTATTACTTAAAACTGGAAAAGAAGGAAGAAGAACAGGATTAGGATTTACAGCATTAGCTGATATGGTTGCTGCCTTAGGGATGGCAATTGACTCTGATGAAGCCATAGCAATGGTAGAATCAATGATGAAAGAAAAATGTAGAGCTGAATTTGATAGTTCAATTGACATGTCTTTATCTAGAGGAAGTTTTGTTGGTTTTGATGCCGAAATTGAAAAAACATCTGAGTTTGTACAAATGATGGAAGCTGAACTTCCTGAAGTTTATGAAAGAATGATGAAGTTTGGAAGAAGAAATATCTCTATTAGTACTGTAGCTCCTACAGGGACATTAAGTATGCTTGCTCAAACTTCTTCAGGAATTGAGCCTGTGTTTATGACACATTACAAAAGAAGAAGAAAACTAAACGAACAAGATACTGAAGAAAAAGTTGATTTTATTGATGACTCAGGAGATAAGTGGCAAGAATTTACTGTTTACCACCATAACCTTAAAAAATGGATGGAAATAACAGGAGAAACTGATGTTACTAAAAGCCCTTATTCAGGATCAACAGCTCCAGAAATTGACTGGATAAAAAGAGTTGAAATGCAAGCTGTAGTTCAAAAATATGTAACACACTCTATAAGTTCAACAATTAACTTACCAAATGATGTATCTCTTGAGAAAGTAAGTGATATCTACTTAGATTCTTGGAAGCAAGGACTAAAAGGAATTACTGTTTATCGTGATGGTTCTCGTTCGGGAGTATTAGTTTCAGCTGATGACAAAGGAAAAAGTGATGTACTTGAAAATACAGAGTTTAAAGAAACTAAAGCACCATCAAGACCTAAGAGATTAGATGCAAAAGTAGTTCGTTTCCAAAATAATAAAGAAAAATGGATTGCTGTTGTTGGTCTATTAAATGGAAGACCTTATGAGATCTTTACAGGAAAAACTGAAGATGTATTTGCTGTTCCTGCCGCTGTTGAATACGGGTGGGTAATCAAAACTAAAAGAGATGACGGTACAACACAATATGATTTTCAATACGAAGATAAAGAAGGCTATAAAGTAACTATGGGAGGTTTATCTCGTTCATTTGATAAAGAATTCTGGAACTATGCAAAATTAATTTCAGGAGTATTAAGACACGGTATGCCTTTACATTATGTTGTTGATTTAATTGGAAAGATGAACTTATATGATGATAATATCAATACTTGGAAAAGTGGTGTTGTAAGAGCTCTTAAAACCTTTATTGCTGATGGTACTAAGGTTAGTGATCATACCTGTGGAGAATGTGGGGATGAAGGCTTAGTATATGAAGAAGGATGCTTAAAATGCGTTAGTTGTGGATATAGCAAGTGTGGATAAAAACTAAGTATTTATATAGATGTATAGAACCCAGCTTTCGCTGGGTTTTTTATTATTCTTTTTTCGCTATATTTCGTTTATGCAAATTATACAAATTAGCAAATCAATACTTAAAGACTTTATTGCTCTGTTTTACCCCGATTTATGTTTAATCTGTTATGAGAATTTATTAAAACAAGAAGAATTCATATGCATCAATTGCCAGCATAAAATCCCTAAAACAAATTGTTTTAAAGAACCAAATAATAATGTTAGTAAACTATTTTGGGGTAGAGTAATGCTTGAGAATGCAGTAGCTCTCTTTATTTTTAATAAAGGTGGTAGTCTTCAAAAATTAATTTCCCAGTTAAAATATAAAGACAATAAAAATCTTGGTATATTTTTAGGGAAACAACTAGGCTATGCTATAAAGGAAAATAATCAGTTTAATACAGTTGATGCCATTATCCCTGTTCCCTTACACCCAAAAAAGGAACAAAAAAGAGGCTATAATCAAAGTAATTATATTGCAAAAGGCATCCAAACGATACTACAAAAAGAAGTAATTTTAAATGTACTTATCCGTACTGAAAATACCGACTCTCAAACAAGAAAAAAACGCTTTAGTAGGTGGGAAAATATGGCGGCAAGTTTTAATACTAATAATAGTACTATACTAGAAAATAAGCATATTCTTTTAATTGACGATATCGTTACTACAGGAGCTACCCTAGAGGCTTGCGCCCATGAACTACTGAGCATTAAAGGAGTTAAAGTAAGTATTGCAACTATTGGCGTTGCATAAACTTATAATTAAATCAAAAGCCTTTTATGAAAGAGATAAACCTAATTTCTTAATACTAAATAATTACCTTTGCCACTAATGAAAACTATTACTTACCTAAGCATTTTTCTATTACTATTAAGTAGTTGTGCAAGTATGTTGGCTCCTACAGGTGGAGATAAAGATATAGATGCACCAACTCTTATTCTTATTAATAAAATAGAAAAAAAGACTAAAACTATTTCATTTCAATTTGATGAATTTATTCAGCTTAATGAATGGCAGAAAAACTTTTATGTTTCTCCTCCTCTTACTAAGCGCATCCAAAAAACAATAAAAGGAACAAGTTTATACCTCACTATTGATGATTCCTTAAAGCAGAATACGACTTACTATTTTGCTTTAAACAGTTGTATTAAAGACTATAACGAAGGAAATATCCTTGACACATTAAGCTATACTCTTACAACATCAGAGACACAAGATAGCCTTAAAATAAGTGGCAAACTACAAGATAGCTATACTCTAGAACCTATAGAAAATGCCTGGGTAATGCTCTATGAAACTACAAAAGTAGACAGTCTTATTTTTAAAGAAACCCCTTCCTATATTGCTAAAAGTGATAAAAATGGGATGTTTCTTTTCCCCAACCTTAATACTAGTGATTATCAAGTAGTAGCATTAACTGATTTTGATTTTATTTATGATGAAGGGGAGTCTATTGCCTTTCAAAAAGAAATAATAAATGCTAAAAAGGATAGTTTTATCAACCTAAACTGCTTTAAGCCTCTTCCTAGTATTGAAAGTACAAGTACTGATACTATTGAAATACTAGAGGATAGTTTAAGCGCTGATAGTAGTACAACTGAGATGTTAGGAAAATTAACAATTACAAGCGCTACAAACCTACCTTGTGTTTTTCAACTTATTCAGGATGATAAAGTAATTTATGACTTCTCTTTTAGCAAGCCACCATATACCATGGAGAATATTGCTGCAGGAAAATATCAACTCAAATATATTATTGATAGTAATAATGATAAAAAGTGGACTACAGGAGACTGGAAAGAAAAACAACAAGCTGAACAGGTAATTAATTACCCATCAGAAATAACAATACGATCGAACTGGGATATGGAGCTCGTTTGGGAAATTAACCTTCCAAATTAAAATTATCTCTATCCTGCAAGAAATTCATTTGTCTTCTCTTTAGTTTCAAATCATCTAAACTAATTTTAACTTGCAAAATCTCTTCTTTATTTTCTATTCCAGCAGCTAATTCTTTACCAAAAGCATCAAACACCTTAGAGTGCCCATTAAAAGGGATATTATTTCCATCCTCTCCTATTCTATTTACCCCAATAGTATAACTTTGATTTTCAATAGCTCTAGCTTTTAGAAGAGTATCCCAAGCATCAATTCGTTTTATAGGCCAATTTGCTAAATAAATTAAAATATCATAATCAACATTGTTTCTACTAAAAACAGGAAAACGTAAATCGTAACAAATAAGCGGACATATTTTCCAGCCTTGCTCTTCAATAATTAATCGTGTACTTCCTTTTGCTATAGTACGTTCTTCTTTTATTAATGAAAATAAATGGCGTTTATCATAAGTGTGTAAGCTACCATTTTTACTTACCCAAACCAATCGATTATAGACTTTTCCATGCTCTTTAATCATAAGTGTTCCTGCAATAGCACACTTCTTTTCAAGAGATTTTTCTTTCATCCAACTTACTGTTTTACCGTCCATTGTTTCTGCTAAATCATTTTCTTTAGGACAAAATGAAGTATTAAACATTTCAGGCAATAGAATAACATCTGCAGTAGTTATTTCTGAAATTAAGCTACTAAAATGAGCTAGATTCTTTGCTACATCTTTCCAATAAAGGTTAGCTTGAATACATGCTATATGGAGGTCTTGTTTCATTAGGTCAAAAGTAAGCATAAAAAAAGCAAGTCTGCTAGACTTGCTTTTAATTAATTTTAAAACTATCTACTTAAAAAGTAATAGCATATTTTAAAGATATAGATCTTCCTTGTTCAGGTATTCTCTGCTCTTTTAGTAAAGATAAATGTGGAGTATACTCTTTATCTAGAAGATTATGAATATGTAAAGAAATCTGATGCTTTCCTTTTGTAAGCCCACTACTAAAGTTAACTAATGTATAAGCATTTGTAATATCTTCTTCAGAAGAGATTCTATCTTGTTTAAAGTAATAGTTTGCATTTAAGCTCAATACGCATTTATCTGCAAAACTTATATTTTTAAAAGTATATTCTAACTCATTATTCCATTTATGTGGAGGTATCATTACAAGTGGTTGCTCTAACTCTAAGTTATCTCCAAATACTAAAGATATAGTACTTTTTATATGCAAATCATGTAAAATATGAGGATGAAAATCAATCCCAGCTTCTCCACCATATAACAATGCATCATCCTGGTAATGCCTATAAACAGTTAAACCTTTACCAGAAGTATCAGCTGTAGGAGTTAGGTAAATATAATCATTTATATAATTATGAAAAAGTGAAACATCAAATACATAATGTACTCCATGAATATGGAAGCTAAAATCAACTTCTAAGTTCTTTTCACTTATTAAGTTCTCATCTCCTACCTCATACCTTTCTGCTCCATGATGCTCTCCATCTGCTGAAAGCTCATATAAATTTGGAGCTCTAAATCCTTTTGCTAAATTGGCCCTAAAAACATACTTCTCTGATGGTTGAAAAGTACTTCCAAAAGAATAAGAATAATCTTTAAACTGCTTAATAATAGGAAGACTAACCTCTCTATAGTCCATTCTTGCTCCAGCTTGTACCTGAAAATTATTTATCTTTTTATTAATTAAAGTATACAAAGCTAAATCATTTGTAGTTGCATCTGGAACTAGGATTTCTTCTCCTTCATTTGTATTTGTTTGATACATCCCTTGAGAACCTAAAATCAACTCAAAAACTCCATTAGATCGTAAAGCCTTAAAGTCATATCTACTTGTCCTTAATCCCATATCTAAAGCTGCATGTTCACCTTCTTCTACAACACCCTCTTCCTCATGTTCATGATGTTCTTCTTCAAACTCTTTTCTATGATTTAACTGATAAGAAACAAATGGTTTAAAAGTCCAATTATTTTTCCAAAACATTCCTTCTGCAGTTACAAAATGGTCACCAATTTGCTGATAATGCCCTTCTAATTTTCTTTCAGAATCTGGCTCAATACCTTCTACAATACCTGTATTAGTATAAGAAGAGGAATAAACTCCTTTAAGTATTCCCCAATCTTTTGTAACTCCCCAATTTCCAAAAGAATAATGTTGATTATATCTAGAATTATGTGCAAATTCTTTATTTGGCAGTTGATAATCTGCATGGTTCTGATAGCCTAAACCGAAAGTATGAAACCATGAATTTTTTCTTTTTTGACTAATAAATGAAGATAATACCCCATTTGATCCTGAAAGATAAGAGGTAGTGAACTTACTTTTTCTTCCATTCATTATTAGTGGCTTTAATGGAATAAAGTTTAAGACTCCTCCCATAGCATCTGATCCAAACAAAAGAGATGCAGGTCCTTTTACAATTTCTACACTCTCTATGCCTTCCTCTGGAATAAATACTCCATGTTCTTCTCCCCAGGCCTGATTAGATATTCTGGTTCCTTGATATAAGGTTACAACTCTATTGCCACTAAGCCCTCTAATAACAGGTTTAGTAATAGCATTTCCAAGTTTCACCATATCTACTGCAGGTTCATCAGCAAGAGCTAAGGTTAAAGAAGGTGATGAATGAAATGAAAGTTCGCTAGCAGAGATACTTTCTATCTTAACTGCCGACCTATCTGCAGTATTAACAAACCCTCCTGAAACAACTACATCCTCTAGTTCAATAACACTCTCATGCATCGTTATAATAGAAAGGTCATCTGTAGAATTTAAAATTAAGACCTCATACCCAATCATTGAAAACTGAACTTTTACTAATTTTTTAGGAATATCTTTTAATATAAATTTTCCTGATTTATTTGAAGTTACTCCTTTATGAAGACTAGGTATATATACATTTACTCCTACCATTGGAGCCCCGCCCTCATTTACAATTGTTCCTTTTATATTTTTTAACCCATTCTCTGAATTCTGAGAGAATGAGGAAATAGTAAAAAGAAACGAAAACACTATTATTAAAAATTGTGATTTTTTCATTTTATTATATTATTATTTTAACTTACTACTTGTTTTACAAAAAGTTTATAAATAATAACTTGGAGGGCTTTTATTAGGTAATCTTCCTAAAGATAAAGAAAAGATCCCCTCACTATGAAAGGTGTTTTTTTGAGTACTTAGTGGTAAAAAAGTTTCTTCTTTTACCTCATCTAATGTATATGTAACACTTATATAATTATCACACCAGAGACAATTTTCTTGTTCCAAAATAACATGAGAATCATGACCACATTCATTTAATACTACTAATGATGGAAACTTCTCACTCTCACAACTTAATTGATGGTGATGGTGATGATGGTGCTCCTCCTCATGATGATGAAATAAAGAGTTTGACAACACACTGAATAAAGACAATAATGCCAGAAATACTACTCCTATATATTGTAATGCTTTATTCATAGTGCAAAAGTACATATAATAAAAAAGCAAGTCTAATTAGACTTGCTTTTTTATTTACACCTTAAATCTATCTACTCTTCTGTTGTCAAACTTGCAGAAAAATATTCTCTATTCATTCTTGCAATATATTCAATAGAGATTCCTTTAGGACATTCTATCTCACAAGCTCCAGTATTTGTACAATTACCAAATCCTTCTTTATCCATCTGCTCTACCATGTTTAATACTCTTTGTTTTCTTTCAACCTGTCCTTGAGGTAAATAAGAATATTGTGAAACCTTAGCCGCAACAAATAACATTGCAGAAGAATTTTTACAAGTAGCTACACAAGCTCCACAACCAATACAAGCAGCAACATCAAAGGCTTTATCAGCATTCATCTTAGGAATTGGCAATGCATTAGCATCCTGTGTATTTCCAGAAGTGTTAACAGATACAAACCCTCCAGATTGTTGGATTCTATCAAATGAACTTCTATCAACAATTAAATCTTTAATTACAGGCATTGCTGCTGAACGCCAAGGCTCAATATAAATAGTTTCACCATCTTTAAACATACGCATATGTAGCTGGCAAGTAGTTACTTTTCTATCAGGTCCATGAGCTTCACCATTAATATATAATGAGCATGTTCCACAAATACCTTCTCTACAATCATGATCAAAAGCAACTGGTTCTATACCTTCTGTAATTAATTGCTCATTCATCACATCTAGCATCTCTAAAAAAGAAGCATGTTCAGAAATTCCTGTTACCTTATAAGTAACTAAACCTCCTTTATCTTCTCTATTTTTTTGTCTCCAAACTTTAAGTGTTAAATCCATAATGTCTTATTTGTAACTTCTTTGTTTTAATTCAATATCATTAAATTCTAAATCTTCTCTATGCATTACTGCATCAGCAGGCTCTCCTTTATATTCCCAAGCAGCAACATAAGCAAAGTCCTTATCATTTCTTTTAGCTTCTCCTTTTTGAAGCCCATCCTGCTCAACAGATTCTTCTCTAAAGTGTCCTCCGCATGATTCATTTCTATGTAAAGCATCTTTTGCAAAAAGTTCTCCTAGCTCTAAGAAATCAGCAACTCTACCCGCTTTTTCTAATTCAGGATTTAAAGAGTTTTTATCTCCAGGGATTCTTACATCTTTCCAGAAATCTTCTCTTATTTGTTTAATCTCAGCCATAGCTTTTTTAAGTCCTTCCTCATTACGAGCCATACCAACGAAATCCCACATTGCCTTACCTAACAACTTATGGAAATGATCAACAGATTTTGTTCCTTTAATATTCATTAACTTTTCAATTCTATCAGAAACTTCTTTCTCAGCTTGTTCAAACTCTGCTGATTCAGTTGAAATTTTTCCTGTTCTAATATCATTTGACAAGTAGTCTCCAATAGTATAAGGCAATACAAAATATCCATCAGCCAAACCTTGCATTAGAGCTGAAGCTCCTAAACGATTTGCTCCATGATCAGAGAAATTAGCTTCTCCAATACAGTAGCATCCTTCAACAGATGTCATTAGGTTATAATCAACCCAAACACCTCCCATAGTATAGTGTACTGCAGGGTAAATCATCATTGGTGTTTTATAAGGATTCTCTGCTACAATTTTTTCATACATCTGGAAAAGATTTCCATATTTTGATTCAATAACAGCCTCACCTAATTTTAAAATTTCTTCAGCAGAAGGGTCTTTAATTCTAGCTATTGCAGCCTCTTGCTTTCCATATCTTTGTATTGCAGATGCAAAATCTAAGTAAACAGCCTCACCTGTTTGATTTACTCCATATCCAGCATCACACCTTTCTTTTGCAGCTCTAGAAGCAACATCTCTTGGTACTAAATTACCAAAAGCAGGGTATCTTCTTTCTAAATAATAATCTCTATTTTCTTCAGCAATATCAGTAGGCTTTAATTTACCTGCTCTAATTGCCTTAACATCATCCATGCTTTTAGGAACCCATATCCTACCATCATTTCTTAATGACTCTGACATTAGCGTCAGTTTTGATTGGTGCTCACCAGACCTTGGAATACAAGTAGGATGAATTTGAGTATAACAAGGATTTGCAAAGTGTGCTCCTTTTTTATGAATTTTCCAAGCTGCAGTTGCATTAGAACCCATTGCATTAGTAGATAAGAAAAATACATTTCCATACCCTCCTGTTGCAATAACTACTGCATGAGCTGAGTGTCTTTCTAACTTTCCAGTTTCCAAATCTCTAGCAATAATCCCTCTTGCTTTACCATCAACTTTTACCAACTCAACCATCTCATGACGGTTATATGATTTAATTTTCCCTTTTGCAATTTGTCTATTCATTGCTGAATAAGCTCCTAATAATAATTGCTGACCTGTTTGCCCTTTTGCATAAAAAGTACGAGAAACTAATACTCCTCCAAATGAACGATTATCTAAAAGCCCTCCATAATCTCTTCCAAATGGTACTCCTTGAGCTACACATTGGTCAATAATATTTCCTGAAACCTCAGCTAAACGATGAACATTTGCTTCTCTAGCTCTATAATCTCCTCCCTTTACAGTATCATAAAATAATCTATAAACTGAATCACCATCATTCTGATAGTTCTTAGCAGCATTTATCCCTCCTTGTGCCGCAATAGAGTGTGCTCTTCTTGGAGAATCTTGATAACAAAAAGTTTTTACATTATACCCCATTTCAGCAAGTGATGCTGCTGCAGAACCACCTGCAAGACCAGTACCTACCACAATAATATCAATGTTTCTTTTATTAGCAGGATTTACAAGATTAATGTTGTTTTTATGATTAGTCCATTTATCTTTTAAAGGACCTCCAGGTATTTTAGAATCTAAAACTGACATAGTTAATTTTTATAATTGATTAATGAAATGACAAATAGCAATTGCAGAAAACCCTACGGCAATTAAAATACTATATGCAGTTCCTAATTTTTGAATAGTTGGTGTATATTTTTTATGATTTGCTCCTACCGATTGAAATGCTGATTGAAAACCATGATTTAAGTGAAAACCTAAAACAATAAATGAAACAACATAAACTGCTGTATAGATTGGACTTGTAAATAAAGCAACTACTAAATCATAATCCGTAGTTCCTTCTGGCAATCCAACAAACTTTAACTCATAAAAATAATCTCTTAAGTGTAAGATGATAAAAGCTAATACTAAAGCTCCACTAATAATCATCGTACGAGAAGATAATGATGAGTTTTCTCCTGGCTTATTATAAGCATAAGCAACAGGACGTGCTGCTTTATTCTGTAAAGTTAATTTAATACCCATTACAATATGAACTAAGAAACCTAAAGCTAACACATATTGTGTAACTTGTATTAAAGGATTTGTAGCCATAAAGTGCGCCCCTTCATTAAACAATTCTGCACTAAAAAGTGAGAAAGTATTAATTAATAAGTGGGTTAATAAAAAGGCAATAAGCAAGAAACCTGTTAATGCCATAATAAATTTTCGTGCAACTGAAGTTTGTGTCATTTTATTGTTATTTTTCTGTTGGCAAATGTAATGTTCGTAATGGAAATAAACAACCAATTTTCTAATTCATAATCATTATAGATAAGGCTTATTTTTACTACCTTTGACCTCCTTATAAAAACACAAGATGAAATACTTACCAATTGACAACCAGCTATTTATTGAAAATAGAAAACAATTTTCAGCAAAACTAAAGCCTAACACTCTAGCAATTTTTAACGCAAATGATGTAATGCCAACTAATGCAGATGGTGTAATGCCTTTCCGTCAGAACAATGATTTATTCTGGTTATCAGGAGTTGATCAGGAAGAAAGTGTATTGGTTATTTTCCCTGAAAATGATAATAAAGCTGAAAGAGAAATATTATTCTTAAAAGAAACTAATGAGCATATTGCAATTTGGGAAGGCGCTAAATTAACCAAAGAAGGTGCTTATAAAACAGCAGGTATAAAAACAGTTTACTGGCTAGAAGATTTGGAAAGCAAACTTGAAGAGCTTATCTCTAAAGCAGATGCTATTTACCTAAATAAAAATATTCATAGCCGTGCAGCTTCATCTGTAGAAACAAGAGATGATAGATTTAGAAAACAAATTTCAGAGAAATTTTCAAACAAAGAAGTTTTAGAAGTAGCTCCTATTATGCATGACCTTAGATCTATTAAATCTGATTTTGAAATTAAGCTAATGCAAAATGCTTGTGACATTACTGAAAAAGGTCTAAGAAGAATACTTCCTTTTATAAAACCAGGAGTAATGGAATATGAGATTGAAGCTGAACTTATGCATGAATTCCTAAGAAATCGCTCAAATGGATTTGCTTATCAACCTATTATTGGCTCAGGTGTTGACTCCTGCGTACTGCATTATATTGATAACAATAAAGCCTGTAAGGGTGGAGATATTTTATTAATGGATTTTGGAGCAGAATATGCAAACTATGCATCTGATTTAACAAGAACTATTCCTGTAAATGGAAGATATACCCAAAGACAAAAAGATGTTTATAATGCTGTGCTTAGAGTAATGAAAGCAGCTACCAGTATGCTAATACCAGGAACTATTATTGCGGAATATCATAAGGAAGTAGGAAAGATGATGGAGTCAGAACTTATCACTTTAGGACTATTAGACAAGCATGATGTACAAAAACAAGACCCTAACAACCCTTTATTTAGGAAATACTTTATGCATGGAACATCTCATTATTTAGGGCTAGATGTACATGATGTTGGTGATTTTGCAGCGCCAATGAAAGAAGGAATGGTATTTACTTGCGAGCCTGGGATTTACATCTTGGAAGAAGAATTAGGAATTAGAATTGAGAATGATGTACTAGTTACTGCAGATCAACCTTTTGACCTAATGCGTAATATTCCAATTGAAGTTGAAGAAATTGAGGATCTAATGAATAACTAAATCTTAGCTGTCCAAATATATTTTATTGCTGAATATTAAACTTTCCTTGAGTAGAAGTTCCATCTTCGAAATAAGCATTTATCAAGTACATTCCACTAGATAATTCAGCAACATTTAATGAGTTTTTTATCCCTGTATAAGTACGCATTGTTCTCCCTAATAAATCAAACAATTGAATCTTTTTTGCCTGTTTATTAGCGCTAAATTTTATTTCTGATGTTATAGGGGAATAATGAAACATAACATTACTTTCTTTAAAATTAGGCACTGAAGAAACTAAAGAAGAACCAGAAACATACAAATTAACATACTGATACTGTGTAGTTTGACTAACAGGAGCTGCAACTTTTGGCCAAATAACAACAATATTGTCCCCAGTAACATAATTTTGTTGCGTAACTATCTCATATAGAAAACCAGGGACAAATTCTATACTATCTCCTGGAAATATGAAATTAGGACCTTGCCCTCCTATAGTTCTAGTATTTATTAACCCTTGAGACTGAGTATAACAAGCAGTTTCTAAAAGAATATTTTCAGCAATTACATCATTACCAGCATTAACTACATAACAAGAGTAATAAATAGTATCTCCAAAGGAAACAGTATCAACTATAGAAATTCCATCATAACCAAAGGCAACTGAAGGTCCTTGAGCTTTAACACCCAGTACAACCACCATAAAAAATCCAATTATTATAAGCCTTATTTTCATATTACAAGTATACGAAAGAATAATTTACCATTTAACACCGTTAGTTATAATTATATATATACCTTAGCCATTCAAATTTGCCATATGAATATATTATTCGAAATAATTAGTTGTTTAAATAAAGAAGAAAGTCGTTTCTATAAGCTATTTGCAGGAAGAACAAATAGTAATGAAAACAGAAAAGACACTAGCTTATTTGACTTTATTAAGCAACATGGTGAAGATTATGACGAACAAATAATTGCAAAAGAACTATACGGAAATAACAAAAATAGCTTTTATCAACTAAAAAATAGACTTTATAAAGACCTTAACAAAAGCATGATGCTACAGCACATGGGCAAAGAAAAGGACATCTTTATCCTTCAATTTATTTTACTCTCAAGAGTCTATAAAAGAAAAGGAAATGTAAAGCTCTCATTCCATTACCTTAAAAAAGCTGAGAAAAACGCTGAAGAAATTGAAGCTTTTGAACTATTATCTATAATTTATGCAGAAATACTAAAACTATCTTACGATATGGTATCTATCAATGTAGAACAATACATTGAAAAAACTAGAGCTAATAATGAACGTCTTAGCTGGGTACAGGAAATTGACTTACTATTAGCTGCTGTACTATACCGTATTAAAACTGCTCAAAACTTTTCCTCTAAAAATGAGAGTATAAACAAGGTTCTACGACAAACATTAGACAACTTTACTGAAAATAAGAATATTCCTAAGAGTCCTAAGTTCAGAATAAAAGTATATCAAGTAGTAAGCCGCATACTACTACAACAACATGATTTTAAAGCATTAGAAGAATACCTAACTCATACCTACAGCGAGTTTAATAATGATCAAATATTTACAAAATCTAATCATGAGCAAAAGCTTACAATGCTAACTTATCTAACTAATTGTTTATTTAAAACTCACAAGTATAAACAATCACTAGCTTATGCAGAAACACTAAGAAATTGCATGAATGAATATAATGGTTTTCTTAAAGATAAATTCTTATTCTACTATTACAATGCTTTAGTAATAAATTATTCTTTATCAGATAAGGAAAAAGCATTAAATGTATTAAAAGAAGCTAAAAACAATGATATTATTCAACAGCTCCCTACCTTCTCTGTGTTTATCTATCTAAATACAGCTCTTATTTATTATGATCAAAATAAATTTACGCTTGCTGTAAAAAACTTATCTCGACTTATACTCCAGGATGACTTTGTAAATATTGGAGAATCCTTTAAGCTAAAAATACATATTGCTGAGCTTATTGTTCGTTACAACTTAAATCAAACAGATATTATTGAATCCAAAATTAAATATATCAAAAAAACATTCAGCACATTACTAAAAGATGTGAACTTTAAAAGAGACAAAGAGGTTATAGGGATTATACAAGGTTTAATTTATTGTAATAACCTAAACCAAGACAAAGCACTTCTAAAAAGAATTGATGAGCTCTGTATTGTAATTAGCGACGAACAGGCTGATGATGTAGATGTAATTAATTACAATGCATGGGGAAAGAGCCTACTTTAGACTTTTAGGTCCCTATGAAATAAAAAAAGGGGGCTCCACAACCCCCTTTTGACTAACCAAAACAACTTTACTAAAAAACCTACCTACTAATCACTATTCTTTGATATTGCTTTTCTACACCTGTAATTAATTCAAGGGAATAAATACCATTAGTAATTTGAGATACATCTATACTATAACTATTAGTTCCACTAACCAAATTAGCTTGCTTAACATAAACAGGCTGCCCTAACATATTCATAATTTTAAATGTTAAGTCTCCTGAATTTGCAGTAGAAAGCTCAACTGTCAACCTATCTTTTACTGGATTAGGATATAGCTCAAGGTTTTTAAACACATTTATTTCTTCTAAAGCTGTTTGCCCTCCCTGCATCATTGAAAAGTCAATACTATCACAAGTAATAGAAGTACACTGCCCTCCTAAAGTAGTAATTGTTAAACAAACATAATAAATCCCATTTGTATCATATTCATACATTGGCATCTGAGAAGTATCTGATGTTCCTTGAAGATAAGTACCCGCTCCACTATCACCCATATCCCATTGCCATGACTCAATCATTCCCATTGGAGTTGATAAATCAATAAAATAGAACATACTACCCATTGATGTTGTTCCATTTGGATTAAAAATAATATTTGAATCAATATATGAAACAAAATCTGCTTGACAAGGCATAGTACCTGAAGTTACCGTTACAGAATCGCAATACGTATCTGTACAAAGCACAGTAAAGGAAGAATCCATAGAAGTTACCGTAACACAAACATAATAAGTTCCTGGGCTTGCATAGGTATGATTTACAGTTGAAGGAATATTATAATCTATAGTACCATCACCAAAATCTATATCAACATAATTATATGTCCCATTAGCATTTCCTGTTTGAGGATAAGTTAAGTTTGTGAATAACACTTCATTATTCCCTAAGTTCTGCCCATAAAAATCAGCCTGACAAACAGCCGAATTCCATACATAAATACTATCGCAATATGTATCTGTACAAATAATTGCTCCAGTAGCATCTAATTCTGTTACTGTTAAGCACACTGAATAGAAACCTGTTCCTGTACTAGAATAAGTATGCGTTGGATTTTGCTGTGTTGATGTCGTTCCATCTCCAAAGTCCCACAACCAGTTTGTTATATTTCCTGCTGAATAATCAAGGAAATCATATGCATTAGGGGCTGTCTGACTTGGCATTCCATAAAAATATGCTTGACAACCAGTACTTCCTCCTACAACTATATTAATATAACTACAATAAGTATCATAACAATTAGTAGCTGAATCCATAATAGTTAAACAAACATTATACCATCCTGAAGTTGCAAATAAGTGTACTGGATTTTCAAGTGTAGAAGTTGTTCCATCACCAAAATCCCAATAATATGTAGCTGTTGTTGGTGCTAATGAAAGGTTAGTAAAATAAGTACTATCAGAGATAGCAACCTGATTATTCATAAAGTCAGCATAACAAGAAGGAGGGTTAATACTTAGTGTATCAGCCCAAACGCTATCACAATAAGTATCTGTACAAAGTACTAAACCATTACTATCAAGCTCCTCAACAGTTAAACAAGCCCAATAAGTTCCTGGAACAATATAAGAATGTGTTGTATTTTGACCTGTTCCTGTTGTACCATCACCAAAATCCCAAGTCCAAGTTGATAAATTATTCCCTACAGACCAATCATCAAACTGAACTACAACTGGCACTGCATTTGGATTAAATCCAATTGGGTAAGCCTGGAAATCTGCCTGACAAGGTATAGCACCTGAAGTTACTGTTACCGAATCGCAATAGGTATCCATGCAGTGTAATGTTAAAGAAGTATCCATAGATGTTACTGTAACACAAACATAGTAAGTACCTGCACTTGCATAAGTATGAGTTACTGTTGAACCAATACTATAAGCTATATTTCCATCTCCAAAATCTATATCAATATCATTATACACCCCTGATCCACCACTGCCAATAATATTTCCTGTTTGAGGGAAAGAATTATTACTAAATAATGCCTGATTAGCCCCTAAATCTTGCCCATAGAAATCAGCTCGACACCCAACATAAATACTATCACAATAAGTATCTGTACAAACTATAGTCCCATTATTATCAAGTTCTTCAAGAGTTAAGCATACTTGATAAAAACCTGAAGGAGAACTAGAATAATCATGAGTGGCATAGGGCAATGTTGATGTTGTACCATCTCCAAAGTCCCATAACCAATTAGTGATATTTCCTGTTGAATAATTAGAGAAATTATAATAATTTGATGTCCCTCCAGGAAGAGATGGTAAAAAGTAAGCTTGACATCCATTTCCTCCAGTAACTATTACATGAGTATAGCTACAGTAAGTATCGTAACAATTAGTAGCTGAATCTATAACCGTTAAACAAACATTATACCAACCATATTGAGCATATAAATGCACCGGATTTTCATCAGTAGAAGTTATTCCATCACCAAAATCCCAAAAATATGTAGCTGTTGCTGAAGCCGAAGAAAGATTAGTAAAATAAGTGCTATCAGAGATAGCAACTTGAGCGCTTGAAAAATCAGCAGAACAAGGAGCGTTAATAACTACTGTATCAGCCCAAATGCTATCACAATAAGTATCTGTACAAATAACCGTACCGGTAGCATCTATTTCTTCAATAGTTAAACAAGCCCAATAGGTCCCTGGAACAGTATAAGAATGTGTTATATTTTGACCTGTTCCTGTTGTACCATCTCCAAAGTCCCATAACCAATTAGTGATATTCCCTTGAGAAACCCAATTCTGAAACTGAATTACCACTGGCACTGTATTTGGGCTAGGGTTAATCGGATAATAATTAAAACTTGCCTGACAAACTGAGACTGATGAACCCCAAACCCAAATGCTATCACACTGAGTATCCGTACAAACTATAGCCCCACTAGCATCAATCTCTTCAACAGTTAAACATACTTGATAAAAGTTTGAACTAGAGTAAGTGTGGGTTGGGTTTTGTTGTGTTGATGTAGTCCCATCTCCAAAGTCCCATAACCAATTGTTAATATTTCCTGATGAATAATCAAAGAACGAATAGTTATTCACTCCTCCCATAGTACTTGTATGATAAAAAGAAGATTGACAAGGTGTACCTGTCTGGGCATTAGCATCTCCTACAAATAGCATAAAGAATGCTAATAATGCAAAAAGTATATTTTTTATTTTCATTTTTTTAGCGCCTATATTTTATTAGCTAGGGCTTTTGCCATTAATTAATAATTATTTTTCTAAGCTGAACTATATCTTTCTGCCTTACCTCAATAAAGTAAACTCCGCTTTTTAGCTTACCTTTTTGTATACTAATACTACTTTCTTTAATACCCTGCTCATAACAAACACTATTTCCTAAAATATTAATAAGCCTATAACTATCTATCTCACGATCTGCTTTTACAAGGATATTATTATCTAATGGGTTATTAAATATTATTAAGTCTGAAGTCAGTTTATTTTCAATCTCATTAATAGTATTTACATGGACTGAAAGAACTAATTCATCTATTGTAATTGGGGAATTACCAATGGCATTTGGCCAAATTACTACTATATTATCCCCTGCCTTAAAAGCCTGCAAGCTTACATAATTTGTTGTTACCACATGTATGCTATCTCCAGGGTAAAGCGTATCATTATTAGTATTATAAGAGCCTACATATTGATTTGCAAGTATCATATTGGAACTATCATCCATACTTGAAACATACATGTCAATAGGACTAGACAATGCAATATTACCTGTGTTTTTAACCCAACAAGAAACAGTTAGAAAATCTCCTTCATTAACAGTATCATTATATAATGCTCCTGTGCTACTAAAAGATAAATGTACATAAGAAACCTGAGCATTTGCAGCTTTTAAACCAAAGAATACGACTAGTATAAAAATATATTTTTTCATCTTTTGATACTATTTTGTTAATTTCTACAAAGATGAGAAGGAAAAACATTAGAAAAAAACCAAAAAACTCATTTTCTTATTCTTCCAAAGCATAGAATTATAACATTATAAATGACAGATAGGATATAAAATAGATAGTTCTATCCTTTGAATCTTAGTGCCTCAACTATTTTACTGCATCCCAACCTTGAGCCGTTAAAGGATGTGAACTTCCATCATTAGCAATAAAATTATTGCCCTCACTTGCATCGGTTACAAAGCCAATAATTGTAAAATCTGCATCTTTTTTTAGCTTTTCATAATGCTCCTGACTAATAGTAAATAATAGCTCATAATCCTCACCACCACTTAAGGCGCAAAAAATTGGATTCATATTAAATTCACTTGCTAAGTTCATAGCTGTATAATCAACAGGTATTTTATCTTCATGTATTGTTATTCCAACACCTGATGCTTTTGCTATATGCAATACCTCTGACGATAAACCATCTGAAATATCAATCATTGAAGTAGGAATAATCTCCAATTCTTTAAGAATATTAGTATACTTTATTCCTGCCTCAGGCTTTAACTGTCTTCTTAACACATAATCATTCCCACTTAAGTCCGGCTGTACCGTAGGATTATCAACAAACATATTTTTTTCTCTGCTTAATAATTGTAAGCCCAAGTATGCAGCACCTAGATCTCCAGTTGCAACTACTAAATCATTTACCTTAGCACCACTTCTATAAGTAATTTTATCTTTATCAACTTCACCTAAAACTGTAACACTTATCATAAGACCTGAGGTTGATGAGGTTGTATCTCCTCCAACTAAATCTACCTTATAATGCTCGCAAGCTAATTGCATCCCTTGGTATAACTCCTCTAAAGCTTCAACTGTAAATCGATTAGACAATGCTAAACCAACAGTAATTTGTTTTGCCTCACCATTCATAGCACAGATATCAGATACATTAACTGCTACAGCTTTATACCCTAAATGCTTTAAAGGAGTATATGCTAAATCAAAATGCACCCCCTCAACTAATAAATCAGTACTTACTAACTGATACTTATCTCCAATATCAATTACAGCAGCATCATCTCCTATACCTTTAACTGTATTTTCATTTATGGTTTTAACATCTTTAGTAAGATGATCTATCAATCCAAATTCCCCCAATTGAGAAATTGGAGTTTTATTAATGCTTTTTTCTTCAAGTAAACTCATGGGGCAAAGATAAGCATTAAATAATATGATTTTTGTACCTTTGCACAAATTTAGATTAAATAAAAATAAGATGATTAATATAAGTGACCCCGCAAGGGACCGACTATTACATTTACTAGATAACGACACCGACAAAAATACTTTTGTTAGAGTAGGTGTTGAGAGTGGTGGTTGCTCAGGTTTAAGTTATAAATTGGACCTTGACAACAAAAAACATGACGACGACGAGTTAATTGAAGATAACCAAATTAAGCTTTTGGTGAATAAAAAAAGCTTCTTATACCTTGTTGGCACTACTTTAGAATTTTCTGACGGGCTCAATGGAAAGGGCTTTGTATTTAACAACCCTAATGCAAGCCGTACCTGTGGTTGTGGTGAAAGTTTTTCTCTTTAATAATTCATACAGATGAGTCAAAAAAATAAACAAACAGAAGAAGAATTATTAGAGGAAGTAACTTCATCAGAGTATAAGTATGGGTTTACAACTGATATTGAATCGGACACTATTGAAAAAGGGTTAAGTGAAGAAGTAGTACGCACCATCTCAGCAAAGAAAAATGAGCCTGAATGGATGTTAGAATATCGCCTAAAAGCTTATAAAGCTTGGTTAGAAATGGAAGAGCCAGACTGGGCAAACATCAATTACAAAAAACCTGACTATCAGGATGTAATTTACTACTCAGCTCCAAAGCCTAAAAAACAATTAGACAGCTTAGATGATTTAGATCCTGAGATGAAAAAAATGTTTGATAAACTTGGAATTTCTATAGATGAGCAAAACCGTTTAGCAAATGTTGCTGTTGATATCGTAATGGATTCCGTTTCTGTTGCTACTTCTTTTAAGGATAAGTTAGCCGAACTAGGAATTATCTTTTGCTCTATCTCTGATGCAATACAAGAGCATCCTAAACTAGTTCAAAAATATTTAGGAACAGTTGTTCCTACCAGAGATAATTTCTTTTCAGCACTAAATTCTGCAGTATTCTCTGACGGATCTTTTTGTTACATTCCTAAAGGTGTAAAATGCCCAATGGAACTATCAACATACTTTAGAATAAATGAAGCTGGAACAGGTCAGTTTGAAAGAACTTTACTTATTGCCGATGAAGGAAGTCAAGTAAGTTATTTAGAAGGCTGTACTGCTCCTATGCGAGATGAAAACCAATTGCATGCTGCAGTAGTTGAGCTTATCGCAATGGATGATGCTGATATAAAATACTCTACAGTACAAAACTGGTATCCTGGAGATGCAAACGGGAAAGGAGGTGTTTTTAACTTTGTAACTAAAAGAGGTATCTGTCATAAAAATGCTAAAATCTCTTGGACACAAGTAGAAACAGGATCCGCAGTAACTTGGAAATATCCATCATGTATTTTAAAAGGTGATAACTCAATAGGTGAGTTTTTCTCTGTTGCTGTAACAAACAATCATCAGCAAGCCGATACTGGAACAAAAATGATACACCTAGGGAAAAATACTAAGAGTACCATTATTGCAAAAGGAATATCAGCAGGAAAGAGTAATGGAAATTATAGAGGTTTAGTTCGTATTGCTAAAGGAGCAACAAACTCCAGAAACTTTTCTCAATGTGATTCCTTATTAATGGGTGACAAATGCGGTTCTCATACTTTCCCATACATCGAAGTAAAAAACAATTCTTCACAAATAGAACATGAAGCAACTACTTCAAAAATTGGTGAAGACCAAATATTTTATTGCAACCAAAGAGGAATAGGAACAGAAGAAGCTATTGCCTTAATTGTAAACGGTTATTGTAAAGATGTACTAAACCAGTTGCCAATGGAATTTGCAGTAGAAGCACAAAAATTATTAGAAATAAGCCTTGAAGGCTCAGTAGGATAAAAATAAGAAAATGATAACAATAAATAATTTAAAAGCAGGAATAGAAGATAATCAAATCTTAAAGGGGATAAACCTTACTGTAAACAAGGGAGAAGTACATGCTATTATGGGGCCTAATGGCTCTGGGAAAAGTACTTTATCATCAGTAATTGCAGGTAAAGAGGAATATGAAGTTGAGGAAGGAAGTATTGATTTTGAAGGTGAAGATTTATTAGAACTAGCTCCAGAAGAAAGAGCACATAAAGGAATATTTCTATCTTTCCAATACCCTGTTGAAATACCAGGAATTTCAGTTTCAAACTTTATAAAAACAGCGATAACTGAAAAAAGAAAAGCCAACGGATTAGAGGCGATGCCAGCTAAAGATTTATTAAAGTTCATGAAAGAAAAAATGACTTTATTAGAGATGAAAAAAGGCTACCTTTCTCGTAATATGAATGAAGGATTCTCAGGAGGTGAGAAAAAGAGAAATGAAATTTTTCAGATGGCAATGTTAGAACCTAAATTAGCAATACTAGACGAAACTGATTCAGGCTTAGATATTGATGCTCTTAGAATTGTTGCTAATGGAGTAAATAAGCTAAAAAGTAAAGATAATGCAACCATTGTAATTACGCACTACCAAAGGCTATTGGATTATATTGTTCCTGATTTTGTTCATGTACTTCATAATGGACGTATCATAAAGTCAGGAGGAAAAGAATTAGCACATGAGCTTGAAGAAAAAGGCTATGATTGGATAACTAAAGAAGCAGATAAACAGTGGGCTTAATAGACAATCTAAAATCTTACGCAAACACTAGAGGGCTATCAGCTACTAGTGAACAATTATTTAATTCTTTCTTAGAACAAGGATTTCCTACTACAAAAGATGAAGAATGGAAGTACACATCTTTAAAGAAAATTATAAATAGTGACTTTAAAATAGATGAAGATGCTGCTGAAATTTCAACTGAAGAGATTAACAATTATTCTTTAGGATTTAGTGATAAAATTGTTTTTATAAATGGAAATCTTATTTCAAAACCAACAATTGAAGGCGTAGCAATAAATGCATTTTCTGAGAACAATACAGCATCAAATACTACACTAGCAACTTTAAATGCAGCCTTAGCAAATAAAGGATATACTATTACAGTTAGCCCAAACACTATTGTTGATCAGCCAATTGAAATTCTATTTTTTACTACTGCACAGGAAGATAATTTCCAACAATACAGAAATACAATTTCAATAGGGAAAAATGCAAGCATTAAATTTGTTGAACGCATTCAGAATATCAACAGCACAAAATGTTTTGTAAATTATTTTACAACAATTAATGCTGAAGAGAATAGTAATTTTGAATACAATAAAATTCAGAATAATACTGAAAACTCAATTTTGATTGATAACCTAGAAATAAAACAAGCAGCAAATTCTACTTGTAATGTAAACACCTTAATTTTTGGAGGTTCTTTTACTAGAAACAATCTTGATTTTGAACAAAATGGAAATAATTGCGAAAGCAATATGAATGGAATCTCAATCTTAGATAGAAATCAGTTTGCAGATAACCATACTTTTGTAGATCATAAACAAGCACATTGCCAAAGTAATGAAATGTACAAAGGCGTATATTTAGGTGCTTCTAAAGGAGTATTTAACGGTAAAATTATGGTACGCCCTGATGCACAGAAAATAAATGCTTTCCAAGCAAATAACAATTTACTGTTAAGTGAAGAAGCAACAATTGATAGCAAACCTCAATTAGAAATCTATGCTGATGATGTAAAGTGTAGTCATGGTTGTACTATTGGGCAACTCGATGAAAATGCATTGTTTTACATGAGAAGCAGAGGAATTGCTATTAAAGAAGCAAAAGCAGTACTTACTTATGCGTTTGCTTCTGAAGCTTTAGAGAATATGACTATTCCTCAAGTAAAAGAACAAGCACAAAAACTTATAGCACAAAAACTAAATGTTAATTTAGACTTTAACCTATAATGATAGACATTAACAAAATACGAGAACAATTTCCTATTCTTAGCCGAGAAGTTAATAATAAGGGATTGGTCTATTTTGATAATGGTGCAACAACACAAAAGCCTCAATCAGTTATTGATGCTGAGCACTTATACTATAGCAATGAAAACTCCAATGTTCATAGAGGAGTTCATTTTTTAAGTGGCTTAGCAACTGATAAATTTGAAGCTACACGAAATACTATTCAGCAGTTTGTAAATGCTAAATCCTCTCATGAAGTTATCTTTACTAAAGGAACTACTGATGCCATAAATTTATTAGCTAATGGCTATCGCTCCCTACTTAATAAAGGTGATGAGGTTATTATTTCTGAGATGGAACATCACTCAAATATTGTTCCCTGGCAAATGTGCTGCGAAATAAGTGGTGCTAGTTTAAAGGTTGTTCCAATTACTGATGAAGGCGCTTTAGATATAGAGGCTTTTAAAAAGCTAATTACTAAGAACACTAAGCTTGTTGCCTTAACACATATCTCCAATGCTTTAGGAACAATTAATCCTATTGAACAGATTATTGATTTGAGCCATAGCGTAGGAGCAAAAGTTATGATTGATGGGGCTCAAGCTGCATCACATATTGCATTAGATGTACAAGAACTAGATGTTGATTATTATTGTTTTTCTGCACATAAGATGTATGGCCCTACTGGAGTTGGTATACTTTATGGGAAAGAAGATTTATTAACGCTATTACCTCCTTATCAGGGTGGCGGAGAAATGATAAAAGAAGTAAGTTTTGAAAAAACTACTTATGCTTGTTTACCTCATAAATTTGAAGCAGGAACGCCTAATATTGCAGGTGTTATTGCTTTTAAAGCTGCAATTGATTTCATTAGTGACTTAGGAGTTGATAACATTGCTACTCATGAAGATGAACTATTGCATTATGCTACAGCAGAATTATTAAAAATTGAAGGCCTAAAAATATTTGGAACTGCTAATAAAAAATCAGCAATTATCTCCTTTAATATTGAGGGCTTACACCCTTATGATATAGGAATGATAGTTGATAAGATGGGTATTGCTATCCGTACAGGACACCATTGTACACAGCCTATAATGAAACGCTTTAATATCCCAGGAACTGCTCGTATGTCTTTTGCAGTTTACAATACAAAAGCTGAAATAGATATTGCAATTAACGCCATTAAAAAGACAAAAATGATGCTATCATAAATGGAAACAATTAAAGAAATACAAGAAGAACTAATTGAAGAGTTTGATATGTTCGATGATTGGATGCAGAAGTATGAGTATCTAATTGACCTAGGGAAATCATTACCCTTAATTGAAGAGCAATACAAAACAGATGACAACCTTATTAAAGGCTGCCAAAGTAGAGTATGGTTGCATGCCGAAGAGAAGAATGGAGTAATAACCTATACTGCTGATAGCGATGCTATAATGACTAAAGGAATTATTGCAATATTAATAAGAGTATTATCGGAGCAACAAGCAAGCAATATTGCAACGGCTGACCTTGCTTTTATTAATGAAATAGGGCTTAAGGAACAATTATCGCCAACAAGAGCAAATGGTTTAGTATCCATGATAAAACAAATGAAATTGTATGCTTTAGCATATCAAAATAGAAACTAATGAAGACAGAAGAAGAATTACAAAAAATAGGTGAAGAAGTAGTTGAGGTTATTTGTGAAATTTATGACCCTGAAATTCCTGTAAATATTTATGATTTAGGACTTATTTATGATATTGAAGTAAGTGATGATTGTGATGTGCAAATTGAAATGACCCTAACTTCTCCTAACTGCCCTGTTGCAGAAACTTTACCTGTTGAAATTGAAGAAAAAGTAAGAGTAGTGCCTGATGTAAACAATGTAAAAGTGAATATTGTTTTTGAACCTACTTGGACTAAAGAGATGATGAGTGAAGAAGCACGATTAGAACTTGGGATGTTATAAACCATGACTAAAGAGATTGTAAATAGAGTAGCCAATAGTGGGCTTATAAATATTGATTTAGCAGACTATTCCCCAAAGCAAAATATTGCAGTGTTAGAAGTTAAGGATTTCCTTTTTCAAGGAATTATCCTAAAGGAAAAAGAATTTCGAACTAGTTTAAAGGAGTTTGATTTCTCTATTTATCAAGACAAAATTGTAGCCGTAAATTGTAGTGCAGATGCCATTGTTCCTATGTGGGCTTTTATGCTAATTACTTCTTACCTTAAAGGTATTGCTAGCGATATTCATTTTGGAAAAAAAGAAGATGTATTTCAGCAATTGTTCCAAAAAAATATTGATGCTATTGATGCCAAAGAATTTGAAGAGAAAAAGGTAATTGTAAAAGGCTGTGGTAACATTCCACTAAGTGAAGCTTTATACATTGCCATCACAAAAAAACTACAAAATACAGTAAGTAGCTTAATGTTTGGTGAAGCGTGCTCTGCTGTTCCTGTTTTAAAAAACAAATAATGAATCCAAAAATTTTAGAAGTAAATGCGAATATACAAGCGTATAAATCCGCAATAGTAAACCACCCTTTATACAAAAACCTCAACAAGCAAGAAGATATTGCTATATTAATGGAACATCATGTTTATGCTGTTTGGGATTTTATGTCCTTATTAAAAGCATTACAATCTTTACTTACAAGTACTTCCTCTCCTTGGAAACCTGTTGGAAATGGTAAGATAAGACGCTTAATAAATAGCATTGTACTAGAAGAAGAAAGCGATGTAGATGCAGATGGAAACCCATCCTCTCATTATGAAATGTATTTGGATGCTATGAAACAGTGTGGAGCAAATACTAAACCTGTTAATGACTTTATTTCAAAAGTTACTGAAACAAATATTCCTAAAGTAAATAAAGGAATTGATGCTTTCTTAGAAGTTACTTTTGATGTAATTGATAGTGGAGAAGCACACAAAATTGCCGCTGCCTTTACTTTTGGTCGTGAGGACTTAATTCCTGATATGTTTACTGCAATAGTTGAAGATGCTAATACCAATAACAAATTGGATAAATTTGTATACTACCTAAAAAGACACATAGAACTAGATGGTGGAGAACATGGCCCTTTAGCTTTAGAGCTAATCAGCAACCTATGTGGAGAAGATGAGCAGAAATGGCAAGAAGTGGAAGAGACTGCTATTGCTTGTTTAGTAGCCCGTAAAGAATTATGGAATGTGGTTTTAGAAGAGCTTAGTTAGAGCTATTTAAATAAAGATAATCTGTTTTATCTTCCTTTGAATCGTAATCAATACTAGTAAGTATACTAGTTGCCTATGTATAACAGCCTGATAAAAATAAAACCGAGCAAAACAAAATAAGTAATTTCTTCATATTAGCAATACTACAAAAAAAATTGTCATTTCTAACCTTTCGTGAGAAACGCTCTTTGTTCGGCAAAGCCAAATCTACAAATTCCTTTCTTTAGATTTGGAAGATATCTCAATCACTACTCTCATTTCGATATGACATAAATATCAAGAAGTCGTTTTGACCTTATTCATTTTAGCATAAAAAGTGTGAAAAATGCGTAAAAACAAAATCCTGTTTGAGCAAAGCGAGTTTATTTTGTTTCGTGTTTTTACTGCTTTTTTGCGTTTAGAAATGAATATAGTCTTGAATTTTTGGTTCGTTTTGTTTCAAGACAAAATGAACAGAGACAGATTGCACAACATCTACAAATTCTAAAAGAAACTGAAGATCCATTCACATTCGTTCAAGATGACATCTTTTTACCTAACATCTCACACCTAAGAGTGTAGCGATTTAATAGCTATCCTCTACTTCCCTTCCTCATAAGTTTTAGCCGAATGGGCTACCGACTGATTGATTTGGTTCAATTCTTTAGCCGTAAAGTCACGATAAGTACCAACAGGAATATCTAGTTTGATATTCATAATTCTTACTCTCTTCAGTTTTTTTACATCATATTCCAAATATTCACACATTCTACGAATTTGTCGGTTTAAACCTTGAGTAAGAATAATTTTAAACTTCTTTTTATCCATCTGCTTTACAAAGCACTTTCTGGTAACAGTATCCAAAATTGGCACTCCATTTCCCATAGCTTCAATAAACTCCTTTGTGATAGGTTTATCCACTGTAACTTCATATTCTTTTTCATGATTATTACGGGCACGTAATATTTTATTTACAATATCACCATCGTTGGTTAAAAAGATAAGTCCCTCACTAGGTTTATCTAATCTTCCTATTGGAAAAATACGGGTAGGGTAGTTTATATAATCAATTATATTATTCTTTTCCCTTTTCTGATCGGTAGTACAAACAATTCCTACAGGCTTATTAAAAGCAATATATACGTTCTTTTTTGCTTTAGGCTGAGAAACTAATTTACCATTAACCCTAACCTCATCTTCAGCAGAGATTTTAGTTCCCATAAGCGGAACTTCTCCATTTATACTCACTCTTCCTTGCTCAATTAACTTATCTGCCGCCCTACGGGAGCAATAGCCAATCTCTGATAAATACTTGTTAATACGGGTTAATTTAGGTTCACTCATAAGGGTAATTTTCTGTTTGCAAAAGTACGCTAAAATTTTATAAGGGGAATTTTTGTAGAAGCTTCTGTTTCATTACATTTGCAACAATTAAAAATTAAAAAAATGACAAAGAAAATTTTATCTATCGTAATGGCAGGGTTTTTCTCTTTAACAGCAATTGCTGATGAAGGAATGTGGTTGCCTCAACTATTACAAGCAATGAATGAGCAGGACATGCAAGCTACTGGATTACAGCTTACTGCAGAAGATTTATACAGTGTAAATCAATCATCAATTAAAGATGCTATTGTATCTTTAGGAGGTTTTTGTACTGGTGAAATGATATCATCTGAAGGTTTAATGTTAACAAATCACCACTGTGCATTTGGTTCTATTCAAGAACACTCAACAGTTGGAGATGACTACCTAAAAGATGGTTTCTGGGCTATGAGTCGTGATGAAGAATTACCAAACGAAGGACTTACTGCTTCTTTTTTAGTAAGTATTGATGATGTAACTGCTAGAGTATTAGCTGAGCTTACTGATGATATGACTGAGCAAGAAAGAAAAGCAAAAATCAGAGAAATCTCTAAGACTATTGTTGATGAAAAAACTGAAGGAACACATTACAATGCTAGAGTAAAATCTTTCTTTGGTGGTAATGATTTTTACATCATGACTTACGAAACTTTTAAGGATGTAAGATTAGTTGGTGCTCCTCCATCTGCAATTGGGAAATTTGGTGGTGATACTGACAACTGGATGTGGCCAAGACATACTGGAGATTTTGCACTTTACAGAATATACTGTGCTCCTGATGGAACTCCAGCTGAGTACTCTGCTGAAAATGTAGCTTACCAACCTAAGCATCATTTACCAATTCAATTAGATGGTGTTGATAATGATGACTACACTATGATTTTTGGATTCCCAGGAAGTACTGACAGATACTTAACTTCTTACGGAGTAAAGCAAGCTTTAGACATTACTAACTCAACTACAGTTGATATTCGTGAAGAGAAATTAGCAATTATGAAAGCTGGAATGGATGCTAACAAGCGTACAAAAATCCAATATGCTGCTAAATATGCACAAACTTCTAACTACTGGAAATACTTCATTGGACAATCAAAAGGATTAAAATCAATGAGAGTATACGATAAGAAAGTAGCTATTGAAGATGACTTTAGAACTTGGGTTGCTGAAGGAAACCAAGAAAGACAAGATAAATATGGAAATGCTTTAGACTTAATTGAAGACGCATATAGCATTAGTGAGAAAATTGCTGTTAACAGAACTTACTTAAATGAAGCAATATTTATGGGTGCTGAAATCATGTATTTCTCATTTAAGATGAATAACCAAATTGCTCAACTTCCTGCTGAAGGAAAAGAAAGAGCAGTTGCAATTAGAGCAATTAAAAAAGAAGCTAAAGACTTTTATAAAGATTATGACGCTTCAGTTGACCAAGAATTATTCTCGTCAATGTTAGAGATGTACTACTACAATGTACCTCCAAAGCAACATGCACCAGTATTTGGAAAAATTGAAAAGCAATTATTCGGACTTAAAAAATTAGACTTTGACTTCTACGCTAAGAAAGCATTCAAAAAATCTATCTTCTCAAGCAAAGCTAAGTTTAACAAATTCCTTGATAATCCTAGTACTAAGAAAATAGAGAAAGATCCTGCATACAAAACATTAATGTCTGTTTACGGACAATACATGTCACAAATCTACCCTAAAAGAAATGAAGCTAGAGAGAAATTAACTAAAGGAAATAGATTATTTATTGCTGGATTAAGAGAAATGAATCCTGACAAAAAATACTACCCTAATGCAAACTCAACTATGCGTGCAACTTATGGTACTGTAGGAGATTATGCTCCAGGTAATGCTATGCACTATGACTACTTCACTACTATTGATGGTATCATGCAAAAAGAAGATGCTACAAACGAAGAGTTTAATGTACCTCAAAAATTGAAAGATTTATATGAGATAGGTGACTACGGGCAATATGCTGATAAAGATGGAAACCTAAGAATTAACTTCATCTCAAACAATGATATTACAGGTGGTAACTCTGGTTCTCCAGTAATTAATGCTTGGGGTGAAATTGTTGGTACTGCTTTTGATGGTAACTGGGAAGCTATGAGTGGTGATATTGCTTTTGAAAACGAAATCCAAAGAACTATCTCTGTAGATATCAGATATACATTATTTATCATTGATAAATTTGCTGGTGCAACTCACTTAATTGATGAAATGACAATAGCTCCTAAGCATGCTGAGAAAATGACTGAAGAAGAATTAGCTGCTGCTACAATGGAAGCTGCTATTGAAGATCCTAATACAATTGTAAAAGAATTAGAATTAAAAGAATACTTAGGAGCTCAATTACCTGTATTCGATGTACATTCATTCGGTTCAGCTTTTGATATGGCTGTTGAGCAATACGGGTCAAGTAAAGACCAAAGATTTTGGTGGCACGGAAATGTATACACTACTGAAAAAAGATAAGCTCTTTTTCATAGCATAATTAAGAACCCTGCCAATTGGCGGGGTTTTTTTATATATTTGGGGAAACTAAAACTAAAAATATGTTAAGAAATATAATTACAACTATAGCAGGTATAATTTTAGGAATGATAGGAATGATGGCCATGCATTATTTAAGCATGGTATTCTACCCTTTACCTGAGGGAGTGACAATGCAAGACCCTGAAGCACTCAATAAATATATGAAAATAGCACCTCTAGGAGCTATGATATTAGTAATTATATCTCATGCTATGGGTCCTTTTATTGGAGCTTTAGCAGCTACTAAGTTATCTCAAATTTCAATATGGAAAAGTACAGCCCCCTTTAAATATCAATTTCTGATAATTGGTTTAGTTTTTACTTATGCAGGCTGGATTAACCTTGAAAGTTTAGCGCATCCTAATTGGTTTAAAATAGATTTACTTTTCTACCTACCTGCTGCTTACTTTGGATATAAATTAATTATTAAGAATAAAAACTCTTAACTAACTTTAAAACCTGTTGTTTTAGTAAGCTCTTTCGTTTTTCCCCTCCATATAGTTCATAAAAGCTTTATTTACAACCTTTGTTCCTCCTGGAGTTGGATAATTACCTGTAAAGTACCAATCTCCCTGATGGTCAGGACAAGATAAATGCAAGTCTTCTATACTTTGATAGATAATCTCTACCTTAGCTTTTGTCCCTTTTGGAGTTAGTAACTCACTAATCTTAGCAGAAATTTCAGCAGCAGTAAATGAACTGTATACCTCTTGTACATAGTTTACCATTTCTTCTTTTGGCAAGTGTGCTTGAGCCTTACATTTATCGTAAGCTTCAGTTAAGATATGTTCTTTATTATTATCTTTTAATAAAGCTACAGCCGCTTGGAAAGCAATAAAATCTCCCATTTTTGCCATATCAATACCATAGCAATCAGGATATCTAATTTGTGGTGCCGAAGAAACAACAACTATCTTCTTAGGTTCTAACCTGTCTAAAATTCTGATAATTGATTGTTTTAAGGTAGTCCCTCTTACAATACTATCATCAATCATTACTAAATTATCAGTAGGCTTTACTGTACCATATGTTATATCATAAACATGTGCTACTAAATCATCTCTGCTATCATCAGAAGTAATAAAGGTTCGTAGTTTTGCATCTTTTATTGCAATTTTCTCAGCTCTTGGGAAAATCTTCATAATTTCTGCAATATCCTCAGCTCTAGGGTTAGCTCCTAACTCTTGTATTTTTCTTGCTTTTACATCATTCAAATAAGCATGGCATCCTTTTAGCAATCCAAAGTAAGAAACCTCAGCAGTATTAGGGATATATGAAAATACGGTGTTTTTCACATCATTATCAATAGTCTCAAGTACTTTAGGGAAAATTCTTTTTCCTAACGCTAAGCGTTCATTATAAATGTCCTTATCATTTCCTCTTGAGAAATAAATACGTTCAAAAGAACAAGCCTTTCTTTCTAAAGGTTCTCTAACCTGTTTTTCTTGAACCGTTCCGTCTTTTTTAATAATAAGAGCATGTCCTCTCTTTATCTCTTTCACATCAGCAGCCTTAACATCAAATGAAGTTTGGATTACAGGCCTTTCTGATGCTACAACAACTATTTCATCATCTTTATAGTAATAAGCTGGGCGAATTGCTGATGGATCACGCAATGCAAAAGCATCACCGTGTCCCATTAAACCACACATAACATAACCTCCATCCCAATATTTTGCTGATTGTGTTAAAATATCTTGTACATCTAGCTCATTTTCTATCTTAGATGTAATTTCTTTTTTAGAAAATTTATCATTATGCTTATAATAAATATCATCATTTGCTTCATCTAAGAAATGACCTATCTTCTCTAAGATGGTAACTGTATCAGCCATTTGTTTTGGATGCTGTCCCAAATCAACTAATTGTTCAAATAGCTCATCAACATTAGTCATGTTAAAGTTACCAGCCAATACTAAATTTCTTGTTTTCCAATTGCTTTGTCGTAAAAAAGGATGACATTGTTCAATAGTATTTCCACCAAAAGTACCATAGCGTAAATGTCCTAAAAATAACTCACCAGTAAATGGCATGTTATCTTTCATCCATTCAGGGTTTTTCAACTTTTCAGGATCGTTAGCCTCTAAATCTACAAAGCGCTTATTTACTTGCTTAAATACATCTTGTATAGGGTTTGTAGCTACTGACCTTTTTCTACTAATATAACGCTTACCTGGAGCTACATCTAGCTTAATATTTGCTAAACCAACACCATCTTGTCCACGATTATGCTGTTTTTCCATCAATAGGTACATCTTGTTTAAACCATATAAAGAGGTTCCGTATTTTTTTTGATAAAATTCTAAAGGTTTAAGTAAACGAAGCATTGCTACTCCACATTCGTGCTTTATTGAATCACTCATTGGCTTTTTTTTGGGATTGCAAAGGTATAGTTTATTGTGCTAATATTTTCATTAATCCATTAATACCTGGATTCGTATGAGCAACACCATCAACCATTAAGGTTGGTATAATTCTTTTGCCATTATTTATTTGCTCTACTAAAGCAATAGCTGCTTCATTATCAGTAATATCAATATACTCAAACTCAACTCCTTTTGAGTTTAAGAAACCTTTTGCATTTGTACAATCTGGGCACCAATCAGCACCGTATACTTTAATATTCATCTGTTATAAATTTATAAGTTATTTTATTTTGGATTATTGTGCATTCTTTACAATGCGAAAGAAATGTGAATGCATAAGAGCTATCAATATCAAATTCTTTTTGTTGAGTAGTAAATAAACGACTACATTCTATTATGCCTTCAGCAGAATATCTGGTAATCCGATAACTCTCTTTTTCTTGTTGTATTGCAAACCATGATCCAGCACCAATTCCGCTAAGCCATTGGGCCTCAGCAGGAATGTTATCCAATCTTTTTGGTTCTACTTTCATTTTCTTTCTATACTGCTAAAGTATGCTTTTATAAAGCTTTTATTTATTTGCTCACAATTTCTAGAGTCAGTAATATAATAATTAGGATTAGCAATTGCTACATTTCTTTTAGGTGATGGCGATAAAGTAAACGGATATCTTAATCTTAATTTAATATGCCAACTTGGCTTCCCAGCACGCATTACAGCTGCTACAAACCTTGAGCAGTTTGTCCCTTTAGGAGTTAATGGTCCATAAGAAATCAGTCCTCTATCTTGCATTTCTTTTGCTTTATCATAAGCATTATCAAAATCTATATTTTCTAAAAGTGATGCATACATTTTTCCTTCACCATGAGCTGCTTTCAAAGCACATAACTCTAATAATATCTCCTCAATATTATCAATCCCACTTGTTGAAATTAAAGGTTTTGTTTCCAAATTTACATCAGGATCTGTCTCAAGATCTCTAACTCTTCCAAAACCTAAAGGAGTATGATACCTCCCAAAATCAAAATAATGTAGCTTATGATTTTTCCCATCAACCAATACTAAAGCAGAGTGCCCTACTCTATATTTTCCATCTTTTGCTAAAGCAAAATCATACCAAGCATCTGCTGCTGCCACCATACCTTCTGGCCAAGCTAATACTATTATAAAATTATTTTGCATGCTGTAAAAATAAAAAAATAGCACAGATTAATCTATGCTATTAAGTAATACTATAAAGTTTAACTATGATTAACTTAAAAAAAAGCAGAAGCAATACTAAAGAACTTAAACAATTAAGGAATACTAAATTTTGTATGTTGAAGCCTCTCCAAAGTAAAAAAATAAATACCTGAGCTAAATAAATTTATATCTAGCAATAACTCATTACCACTAAGTAAATCCGAATAAATAAGCCTACCATCCAAACTATAAAATCTAATTTGAGATGACTGATATTGTTTTTCAAAAAGAAATTTTAACTGCTCTTGTCCTTTTTGTAAATAATACCCATTATTAAACGCTGTAAATTCTATGCAAGATGGCGAGGTAGTTCCCTCAGCACCTAATATTAATCGATAACAATTTTTACGATTAATTAAAGGAATACTATCCGTAAATGAATAAACCTCATTGGTTAGTCCTCCACAAATCCCTTCAATAAACCCAACTTTATTAAATGTTATTTCATCTTCTGAACGCTCAATCGTAATACCAAAACAAGTATTTCCTCCTACAATTTCCCAATCCAACTGAATAACTTTTGAGGTTGACGAAAGCCTTAATCCATTTATTACCTCATCAGCTACTTGTCCATTAAGCTGTAATACGCTAAACAAGCCTATAAATAACAACTTCACCTTATTAAATATTGATATCATAATATACTAAACGAATTAACAAACTATTTCTTACCCTTTTTTACAAGCGCTTAAAATAAACTATTAGTCTATTTGCTTAATCGTATCATGATACTGCACTGTAAACTCTTCCAAAACGCTAAAGAAATTTAGAATATCTTCAGTTGTATTTTCTCCATTTATTGTAACTAAACGAACAAATTGATCTTTATGAAAATTACCAAAGCCAACCATTAATTTATTATATTCATATAGTTTAGTACATAAGTCCTGCGGATCATAATTTTTATAATTAAAACAGATTGATAAAGAATTTTTAAAACTATACAAAGTATAATTCTTATTCTTATTTATATAATTTCTTGCTGTATCTGCTAACGCAAATTCATGTTCAATTATCTGCCTAATTCCATTAGTTCCTACAGCTTTCCAAAGTGTCCAGAGTTTTAATGCATTATTTCTTCTTCCACATTCAAATGAGGTTTGCCCTAAATTAAAATCTTCATCATGAGTTTGATACAAATAAGTTGCATCATTATTAAAAGAATTATACAAATCCTTATTGTCTTTAACTACAATTACAGAAGTGCTTAATGGAGCCCCAAGTGTTTTATGAGGGTTAAAGCAAAAAGAATCTGTTTGCTCAACTCCTTTTACGAGATGCTTGTATTTATCAGAGAAAATTACTGTACCACCAAATGCACCATCAAGGTGTAGCCAAATTCTATATTCTTTACAAATTTCTGCTAATTCATTAACTGGATCAAAAGCACATAACACTGTAGTTCCTGCTGTAGCATTTACATAAAAAGGAATACAGCCCTCTTTTATGTCTTCTAAAACCTGCTGTTTAAAAGCCTCAACATCCATTTGTCCTTTCTCATTTGACTTTATATAACGAACATTATTCCTCCCTATACCTGAAAAAGAAGCATTCTTTGCAATTGAATAATGTGAATTTTCAGAGGTATAAGCTACTAATCTTCCTTGTATTCCTTCATCTCTTATTGCAGCATTTTTTTTATCTCTTGCCATTATTAATGACATAAAATTACTCATTGACCCTCCTGTAGGAAGTGTTCCTCCAGCAGTAGCACCATAGCCAATAATCTCACTTACTTTCCTTATAATTTCTTTTTCAACTCCTATTTGAGGTCCAGCAATCTTATAAGTTGCCATTGAATTATTTAAAAATACTGCTAATAAATCACCAAGTATTGCTTTGCTATGCCTACCTCCAAACAACTGATTAAAAAATAACTTTGAAGATGACTTTGGAGTATTAAGAACTAATTTTTTTAATATTAATTTAAAATCATCTTGTATTGATGCCTGATCTTCTAAAGTTAAATTAAAGACTTTATTTACCTCAAAAGGTGCAATAGCCTTAGCTACAGGAAGCTCTATCTCATTCTTCAACAAATCAGTAATCAACTCATTAAAAAATTGTAAATCTTCCTTTATATTATTCTGCATTAGCTGTGTATTTATTTACTGCAAAAGTAGAAAAATTGTTCTTTTCCTGCTTTTTGTACCACTTATTAGTTTGAGCACATAAGATTTATCTGAGCAAGATCGCTTACAAATAATAAATAATCTGTATTTTTGTAAGATGACTAAATTTGTATTAATTACAATCACTCTACTATGCTCAATAGTAAGTACTCAAGCACAAATACTTATTAATGAATATTCTGCTGCAAATTATGATACTTACACTGATAATTATGGTGAATTTGAAGATTGGGTAGAGTTATATAACCCTACTGCCACTGCTATTGATATTAGCGGATGGACCCTTACTGACAAACCTGCAAACCCTACAAAATGGACTGTTCCCGCATCTTTTATAATTCCTGCAAATGGAGTTGCAATAATATATTGTTCTGGTAGAGATGAACTCATTGGAGGAGATGCACATTCTAATTTTAAAATAACTCAAACAAAAGGAAATGAAATTTTTATGCTTTCAAATTCTGGAGGTGTTTTTCAAGATTCTATAAGAGTTCTTCCACATCAAAAATCACACACTAGAGGAAGACAAACCGATGGTGCTGCAGTTTGGAGTGTATTTACTACAGGTACTCCAGATGCTACAAATGTTGGAGCTATGCAAGAGTATGCTACAACTCCTGTTTTTTCACAAACATCAGGATATAATACAGCTGCTGTAAATTTAACACTTAGCTCACCTGATCCAAATATTACTATTTACTATACCATAGATGGTAATTCTCCTGATAATACCTCAACTGTTTATACAACACCAATAAATATAAGCACTACTACTGTTGTAAAAGCAATAGCTTATAGTTCAACAGCTAATATCCCTCCTAGTTTTATTGATTATCATACTTTCTTTATTAATGATACTCATACAATTCCTATCTTATCTATATCAGGTGATGAAGTAGATGACTTACTTGGAAATGCTACTACTTGGGGACAAGGTTCCCTAGAACCTCAAGGTACAATAGAATGGTTCGATGAAAATGGAATACTAATTGATAAAGGGTCTGGAGAGTTTAATAAACATGGAAATGATTCCTGGGCTTACGGACAAAGAGGTTTTGATTATGTTATGCGTGATCAGTTTGGGTATAATTATGCTTTAAAGGATAAACTATTCATGACAAAGGATAGAGATAAATTCCAAAGAATAATTTTAAAAGCTGCCGCAAATGACAACTTCTCTTATGAAGATGGTGCTCATATTAGAGATGCTTACGTACATCACTTATCTCAACGAGGTGATTTAAGAATGGATGAACGCTCCACTACTGCATGTATTGTTTATAGAGATGGAGAATATTGGGGAGTTTATGATTTAAGAGAAAAAGCTGATGATCATGATTTTACAGACTACTACTACGACCAAGATAAAAACAACCTACAATACCTAAAAACCTGGGGAGGAACTTGGTCAGAATACGGAGGAGCACAAGCACAAACAGATTGGGATACCTTTAAAAACTTTGTTGCTACTAACCCTATGAATATAACAGCAAACTATAACACTGCTAAAAGTCAATACAACACTGGAAGCTTAATCGATTATTTTTTGCTAAATTCTTATGTTGTTGCTTCAGATTGGTTAAACTGGAATACTGCTTGGTGGAGAGGTATGGATCCAAATGGATCTAAAAAGAAATGGCGCTATGTACTTTGGGATATGGACGCTACCTTTGACCACTACATTAACTATACAGGTGTTCCAAATACATCACCAAATGCTGAACCTTGTGACCCTAGTTCATTAAATGATCCTGGAGGTCAAGGACATGTTCCAATTTGGAATGAGATGCTAACAAACCAAGATTTTCATGATGACTATATTAATCGTTGGCAAGATTTAGCAAACGGCCCTCTATCATGTACTTTTATGGTTGATTTGTTAGATAGTATGATTGCTGTAATTGATCCTGAAATGCCAAGACAAATTACTACTTGGGGAGGAGGTACTTATGCTGATTGGCAAAGCAACGTAACTGATTTAAGGAACTTTATTTTAGCAAGATGTGACAGTATGAACTCTGGTTTTGTTGATTGTGATTCAGCTATTACAGGACCATACGATGTTACTGTTGAAATTATAGGAATTGGAGAGGTAGAAATGAGTAATGGGAATATTATTAATGATGGGAATACCCCTTGGAGTGACCAAAGATTTGGAGGTATTGCCCTACCTTTTAAAGTAATTAGCGGTTCTTTTGATCACTGGGAAGTACTTCCAGCTGGAGCCTACACATACGACCCTAATGTAGATACTCTAGAGATAGACTTAGATAGCCATGTTACAGTAAGAGCTTACTTTATCCCCCCAGTACCAACAAGAGACATAGTTTATGACGTATATCCAAGTGGAACAAGTACAACTATTACTGTAGACGGAGCAGTTATTAATACATTCCCTACTACTATAAATTATGTTAAAGATGATACTGTTCATATTAGCCCAAATATTGATCCTCTATACGGATTTAGCTTTTGGAGCTCAGACAGTGTAATATTAATGCCATCAGCTAACAATATGACTGATTCATTCTATGCTAGCTATAATGATACAGTACGCTTACATATTTACGAGCTACCCACCTCTTCAGGTTTTATTTATGCTAATGATTCTATTTGTGATAATGCAAAAAACCCAGCTCAAGTAAAAGTTGCTTTTAGCGGTTTTTCTCCATTTACATTTACTTATGCTATAAACGGAGTTAATCAACCAACTATTACAACTAGCTTAAACCCTTATGTTATTAATACAAGAGAGCAGGGGAGCTATACATTAAGTTATTTTGCTGATGCCACTGAAATAGGAAATATTAGTGGTGAGGGACTTGTTACAATACTACCTTCCCCTAAAGCTAACTTTGAAGCACAACCAGATAGTATGACCATACTTTACACAACTACTCAGCTTATTGATAAATCTGAAGGGGATATAGTAGGTTGGCAATGGGGATTTGGAGACAATACAGTCTCTGATTTTACCAAAAACCCTTATCACACTTATAAGGATTCTATTGGTATATACCAATTAAGTTTAATTGCAATAGCAGATAATGGCTGTGCTGATACTGTATTTAATCAATTACAAATTACTGATGATTATTGGATTTATATTCCTAATTCCTTTACTCCTGACTATGATTTATTAAATGATAGATTTTGTATTAGCTACCATGGTATAAGAACTGAAACTTTCACCTTTAATGTATATAATAGATTTAGTGAATTAGTTTACACAACTAATAATATTCATGATTTAGATTGTGAAAAGGGATGGGACGGAAGGCATTATGACACTGGTAAAGAGCTTCCACTAGGGGTTTATATTTACGAAATATACTATCAAGATTTTGAAGGATGGAAACATCAAAAATCTTCTGAGATTACTATTATTCGCTAAACGAAAACAGACTCTTTTTTTAAGGCAAGTTAGCATTGCCTATCTAAAATGCAAAAACTATATTTGCACGCATTATATTTAGCATAAGAAATGAGCAAGTTCAAGGAATACAAACAATTAAGTCTATCTAAAACCCATAAAGAAGTTTTAGAAAACTGGAATAATAATGATACTTTTAATAAAAGTATTGAAAGCAGAAAAGGAAAACCAACATTTACCTTTTATGAAGGACCACCTTCAGCAAATGGAATGCCTGGGATACACCATGTAATTGCACGTACAATAAAAGATTTATTTTGCCGATATAAAACCTTACAGGGCTTTCAAGTAAACCGAAAAGCAGGGTGGGACACTCACGGGTTACCTGTTGAACTTGGTGTAGAAAAAGAACTAGGGATTACTAAAGAAGATATAGGGAAAACAATCTCTATTGAAGATTATAATAAAGCTTGCCGTACCAATGTAATGAAGTATAAAGGGAGTTGGGAAGCAATTACTGAAGAAATGGGTTACTGGGTAGACATGAACGACCCTTATGTGACTTATGACAATAAATATATTGAAAGTGTCTGGTGGCTACTTGGGCAAATGCATAAAAAAGGTTTACTATATAAAGGGCATACCATACAACCGTTCTCTCCAAAAGCAGGAACAGGATTAAGTACTCATGAGTTAAATCAACCAGGGTGTTATCGTGATGTAAAAGATACCTCTGCTATTGCTCAATTCAAACTTGTAAAAGATGAAAAAAGTGATTTCCTTTTTAAGAAAACTACAAATGAAATATTTTGTATTGCTTGGACTACAACTCCTTGGACATTACCATCTAACACTGCTTTAGCAGTAGGAAAGAAAATTGATTATTTATTAGTTGAAACACTAAACCAATACACTGGAAAAGCAATCTCAGTTATTGTTGCTAAAGACTTAGCTAGTAAATATTTTAAGCCTGAAAATAGCAAATTAACTTTTGAAGACTACGTAATTGGAAATAAAAATCTTCCATTTAAAGTCATCTCTGAACTTAAAGGAGCTGAGCTTGAAGGAATTTCTTACCAGCAATTATTAGCTTACGCGCAGCCAACCGATGGCGATGCTTTTAGAATTATTCTAGGAGATTTTGTAACTACTGAGGACGGTACAGGAATAGTTCACCTTGCACCAAGTTTTGGAGCTGATGATAATAGAGTAGCAAAACAAAATGGCATAGGAAGTCTTACTTTAGTAAATAAGCAAGGTAAGTTTATTGATGCTGTAACAGACTTTGCAGGAATGTATGTAAAAGATGAATATTATACTGAGGGTGAAGAAAAACCTAAGCTTCCTGTTGATGTTCAAATTGTAATAAAACTAAAAGAAGAGGGGCTGTGCTTTAAAGCTGAAAAATACGAACACTCTTATCCACACTGTTGGCGTACCGACAAACCTATTCTTTATTATCCATTAGACAGTTGGTTTGTAAAAACTACAGACTATAAAGCAAGAATGATGGAGCTTAACGATACTATTAATTGGAAACCAAAATCAACTGGTGAGGGTCGTTTTGGAAATTGGCTTGAGAATTTAGTTGATTGGAATTTATCTCGATCTCGATTCTGGGGAATTCCAATTCCTATATGGAGAACTGAAGATGGTGCAACAGAAATTTGCATTAGCTCAGCTGAAGAATTAAAAGCTGAAATAGAAAAATCAGTAGCCGCTGGAGTAATGAAAGATAACCCTTTAGCCAAATTTGAAGTAGGGAATTTCTCTGAAGAAAACTACAATACTTTTGATTTACACCGTCCTTATGTAGATGATATTATATTGGTATCGGAAGACGGAAAACCAATGAAAAGAGAGCTTGACTTAATTGATGTTTGGTTTGATTCAGGTTCAATGCCTTACGCTCAACTACACTACCCATTTGAAAATAAAGAATTATTTGAACAAAACTATCCTGCCGATTTTATTGCTGAAGGAGTAGATCAAACAAGAGGGTGGTTCTTTACTTTACACGCTATTTCTACAATGTTATTCGACTCTGTAGCTTATAAAAATGTTATTTCTAACGGATTAGTATTGGATAAGAATGGAAATAAGATGTCCAAAAGATTAGGTAATGCAACTGATCCTTTTGAAACCATTAATAAATATGGTGCTGACGCTACAAGATGGTATATGATATCAAATGCACAGCCTTGGGATAACCTTAAATTTGATGAAAGTGGAATCCAAGAAGTGCAAAGAAAATTCTTTGGAACACTTTACAACACCTATTCATTTTTTGCATTATATGCTAATATTGATGGCTTTACTTATAATGAGGAAGAAGTTGCTATTGAAAATAGGACTGAAATAGACAGATGGATATTATCTGAATTAAATACGCTTATAAAGAAGGTTGAAGGAAACTATGATGACTATGAGCCTACAAGAGTAGCTCGATTAATACAGGATTTTACAATTAATAAATTAAGTAACTGGCACGTTCGTTTAAGTAGAAGACGATTCTGGAAAGGAGCTTATAATTCTGATAAAATCTCAGCTTATCAAACGCTATATGAATGTTTAGAGAAAGTAGCTATACTTGCTGCTCCTATAGCTCCATTCTTTATGGATCAATTATTTCAAGATTTAAATAATATTAGCAATAAACATACTGCAAGGTCAATACATCTTGCTAACTTCCCTAAATCAGACAATACAAAAATTGATGCTGACTTAGAACATAGAATGCAATTGGCACAAAACATTACTTCATTAGCTTTATCATTAAGAAAAAAGGAAAGATTAAGAGTAAGACAACCCTTACAGAAGATAATGATTCCTGTACTTAACTCAAAAATGAAAACAAATATTCAGGCAGTAGAAAACATCATTCTTAGCGAAATAAATGTTAAGTCTATTGAATATTTAGGAGAAGATTCTGAGGTGTTAACCAAACAAATAAAGCCTAACTTTAAAACTTTAGGACCTAAGTTTGGTAAAGATATGAAGTTAATTGCTGCTGCCGTAGCACAATTTAGCGCTAATGATATTAAGCAAATAGAAACATCTGGGATTTATAATATCAATGATGATATTACTATTGACATATCTGATGTTGTTATCAGCTCAGCTGATATTCCAGGCTATATTGTAAGTAGTAATGATGGAATTACTGTTGCTTTAGACATTAATATTTCTGAAAATTTAAAAGAAGAAGGATTAGCTAGAGAGTTTATAAATCGTATTCAAAACTTAAGGAAAGATAAAAACTTTGAAGTTACTGATACCGTTAAAATCTTAGTTGAAAAAAATGACTCCTTAAGCTCTGCCATTAAAAATAATTTCTCATATATTTGTGAGGAAACTTTAGCAACACAATTAGAATTTACTAAAGCTACTGATATTGGGTTTGATAATATTGAGCTAATAGATTCAATTACTGCAAAAGTGAATATTAAAAAATAATATTTATAATGAGTGATAAGACCACATACACACAAGAAGAACTTGAAGAGTTTAGACAATTAATTATTAGCAAGATAGAAAGTGCTCAGGACGACTTACAAGTTTTAAGAGCAGCAACTGCTAATGATTCTGATAATGGAACTGAAGACACTTCTCCAACTTTTAAACAGTTTGAAGAGGGGTCATCAACTTTATCAAAAGAGGAAAATATTAAACTTGCTGAACGTCAAGCTAAATTTATTAGAAGCTTGAACAATGCATTAATTCGTATTGAAAACAAGACTTATGGAATCTGTAGAGTTACAGGGAAATTAATTGCAAAAGAAAGATTAAAGCTAGTACCTCATGCTACTTTAAGTATTGAAGCAAAAAACGCCCAATAAGTAGCACTCTTGAAAAAAGTATTTCTCACCGCTTTCTTGCTTGTATTAGCTGATCAGATTTTAAAACTTTGGATTAAAACTCATTTTGTACTAGGAGAAGAAATCAAAATTTTTGATTGGTTCATCATTCATTTTACTGAAAATAATGGAATGGCCTTTGGTATGGAATTTGGAGGCTACACAGGAAAAACTATTCTTACCTTATTTAGAATAATTGTAGTAGGTATTGGAATAAAATATGCTTTTAACCTAACAAAAAACAAAATTAAATCAGGAGCTTTAATTGCTTTAGGGCTTATTATTGGAGGTGCTATTGGGAATATTATTGACAGTTCTTTTTACGGACTAATTTTCAATGAAAGCTATAATAATGTTGCTAGTTTTTTCCCTGAAACTGGAGGTTATGCGCCACTTTTACATGGTAAGGTAGTTGATATGCTATACTTTCCTTTAATAAATAGCCATTTCCCAGAATGGTTTCCAATTTGGGGTGGTGAGCATTTTATTTTCTTCCGCCCAGTATTTAATATTGCTGATGCAGGAATATCAGTAGGGATATTTATGATTCTCTTATTTTATAAGAATCAATTTAACTAGAGTAGGTCATTTTCAAGTAAGTACTCTGCAATCTGCACCGTATTAGTAGCTGCACCCTTTCTTAAATTATCAGCAACCACCCACATATTTAATGTATTTTCTTGTGAAAAATCTCTCCTGATTCTACCAATAAAAACAGCATCTTTCCCATGTGCATTTATCGGCATAGGATATTCATTATTAGTATTTTTATCTACCACCTCAACCCCTGGCATATTATTTAAAGCAAAGCGTACTTCGTCTAAATCAAAGTCATGTTCAAAAGTTACATTTATACTCTCAGAGTGTCCTCCAACTACAGGAACACGAACAGCAGTAGCAGTTACATCAATTGCCTCATCAAGTATCTTTTTTGTTTCATTTGTAAGCTTCATCTCTTCTTTAGTGTAGCCATTATCTTCAAATACATCACAATGAGGTAAGGCATTTTGGTATATAGGGTGAGGATAAGCCATCTCACCTTTAATTCCTTGCTCCTCATTCTCTAATTGTTTTACAGCCTTTACACCTGTTCCACTAATTGACTGATAAGTAGATACTACAACTCTCTTTACATTAAACTGTTTATGCAGAGGCGCTAAAGCCATTACCAACTGTATAGTTGAGCAGTTAGGATTTGCAATAACCATATCTTCTTTTGTTAACTCACCTCCATTTATTTCAGGTACTATTAACTTGTTTAAGGCATTCATTCTCCAAAAAGAAGAATTGTCAATTACCTTACAACCTATTGCTGCAAGCTGCGGAGCCCACTCGCCAGATATTGAACCTCCAGCAGAAAATAAAGCTAAATCTGGAGCTGATTTTAACAATTGTTTTAGGCTAATAATTTTATAAGGTTTCTCCTTATAAAAAATTGTATTTCCACATGATTTTTCTGATGCTACAGGAATTAATTCAGTTAATGGAAAATTGCGTTCTTCCAATACTTTTAACATTTCCTGCCCTACCATACCTGTTGCTCCTACAATTGCTAATCTCATCTTTCCTATTTTTAAGACTACAAAAGTACTATATTTACAAACTATGAAAAGGTCCTTTTTTACTTTTATTATTGTATTCCAAGCTACATTAGGTTTTTCTCAATTTATTGATAATTTCTCAGATGGAGATTTTAACCTCAACCCTGTCTGGACAGGTAATACCTCTGCTTTTGAAATTGATAGCTTAAAACAACTACACCTAAAAGATACTATTGCTAACACCTCTTATTTAACTACTGAGAGTAAAGCAATATCAAATGCTATTTGGGAATTTAATATTCGGTTAGATTTTAACCCTTCTACATCCAACTATGCAAGAGTATATTTAGCTGCTGATAACAATAATTTAACCACTTCCTTAAACGGAGTATTTGTTCGTATTGGAGGTGAAAGTGGAACTATTGACGCTATAAGTTTATTTGTGCAGCATGGAAGCACTAGCACTAAAATTATTGATGGGATAGATGGGCTTGCAGCTACAAACCCAGATTTGAAAATAAAAGTTACCAGAGATAACATTGGGAATTGGGAATTATTTGTTGATACCTCAAATCAATATATGCTGCAAGGAGCAGCTTTTGAAAGCAGCATAACTACAAGTAATTATTTTGGAGTGTATTGCAAATACACTGTTACCAGAGCAGATAAATTTTGGTTTGATAACTTTACAGTAAATGGTGATTCCTTAGTCTTACCGACTCCCCAACAAACAAATGCTAATGATGTAATTATAAACGAAATTTTTATTGATCCAAGCCCATCAATTGGATTGCCTGAAACAGAATACATTGAGCTTTATAACAGAACCGATACGGCAATTAACCTAGCTGATTGGACCATTACAATAGGTAGTGCAGTAAAACTATTTCCTACTGCTATTATTGAATCTGACAGCTTTATTCTTTTAGTAAAAGAAAGTGCCCTTGACTCCTTCCCTAATACTATTGCTAAGATTGGACTCTCTTCTATTGCCTTAACCAATACTAGCGGAAATATCATTCTTAAAAATAAGAGTAACAGAACAATTGATGCCATCTCATATACTCAAAACTGGTATCAGGATAATAATAAAAAAGAAGGAGGTTGGTCAATAGAAAGGATAAACCCAAACCTATTTTGTGAAACACATAATAACTGGAGTGCTTCTATTTCAGGCATAGGAGGAACACCTGGAAAACAAAATTCAGTAATTGGAGAAAGTGTATATATAGCTCCTTTCCGCATAGCAAAAGCATATCCTTTAGACAGTAATAAATTTATTGTTTATTTTAATAAAAAGGTAGACAGTACACTGCTTACTAATCCAGAAAATTTTAACCTTAATACAGGTAACGTAATAAGCAGTACTGCTCTTAGCCCTTATTTCTCTGCTGTAATACTTAATACTGATTTTAATTTTTTGAGGAATACTACTTATGAGGTATTTGCAGAAGGGATAAACGACTGTTCAGGAAATAGTACTTCTAACTCATTAAACTTTGGTATTGCTGATACCGTTTTAGCAAATGACATCATCATTAATGAACTTCTTTTTAACCCTAAAGATAATGGTGTTGATTATATTGAACTTTACAATAACTCAACTTCATTCTTTGATTTATCAAAATTAAGAACAGGAAACTTTTTTGAATTTGGAGGAGCTTTAAACCCTGAAAACATCAAAGAAATCACAACAGAAAAATACCTTTTTGCACCTCAAACTTATTTGGTTTTAACTACTGACTCTGCAAAGGTAAAGGCTCAGTACTACTGTAAGAATCCATATGCATTTATTGAAGTTAAAAGTTTACCAACACTTGCTAACGAAGAAGGAAACATTTGTATTTTACATCAATCCTTAAACCAAATAATTGATGCCTTTGCTTATAATGAGGCTATGCATTTTTCGCTTCTTAATGATGTTGATGGTGTTGCTCTAGAGCGTTTAAATACTAATGATATCACCCAGAAAGAAGACAATTGGCACTCAGCAGCTTCAACAGTAAATTACGGAACACCTACTTATAAAAACTCTCAACAATATATTAATGAGAGTATAGGAAAATTAACCCTTAGCCCTAAAGTAATTTCCCCAAATAATGACGGCTACCATGATGTATTAAATATAAACTGGAACTTTAATTTATCTGGATTAAAAGCAACATTAAAAATATTTGATGCTGAGGGAAGATTAAAAAATACCTTAATAAACAATCAACTAATTGGAAACAATGGAAGTATAAATTGGGATGGAACTTCAGAAGAAGGACAACAACTAAATACAGGAATGTATATTGTTTTTATGCAAGTATTTTCAAAGGATGGAAGGGTGGAATCTTATAAAAAAGTTGTTGTTTTACAGTTATAATGCCAGCAACAGAATACATACAAAGTCTTCTTAAGAATATTCCACAAAAAGCTGGGGTATACCGCTATTATGATAAGCATGAAAAATTACTTTATGTTGGTAAAGCTAAAAACCTAAAAAAAAGAGTCTCCTCCTATTTTAATAAAAAGCAAGAACATGGAAAGACTAGAGTTTTAGTAAGTAAAATAACCGACATACAGTATGTTGTTGTCCCTAGTGAAATGGATGCATTGCTTTTGGAAAACAACCTTATAAAAAAACATCAACCTAAATATAATGTTGCGCTAAAAGATGGGAAAACCTATCCTTGGATTTGTATAAAGAATGAACCCTTTCCACGAATTTTCCAAACTAGAAATGTTATAAAAGATGGATCGGAATATTACGGACCCTACACCTCTGTACGCCTAGTAAAAACACTCTTGGACTTCTTTCATCAACTGTATCCTTTACGGAATTGTAATCTAAATTTGAGTGCACAAAATATCCAAACAGGAAAATTTAAAGTCTGTTTAGAATACCATATGGGAAATTGTTTAGGCCCTTGTATTAATGAGCAACCCAAAGCTAATTATGAAGTTGGGATACAACATATTAAACAAATAATAAAAGGAGATATAAAGTCTGTTATTACGCACCTAACTGACGCCATGTATGATTTTTCTAAAACTATGGAGTTTGAAAAAGCACAATCCATAAAAGAGAAAATTGAGTTACTAAACAACTACCAAGCAAAATCAACTATTGTTAACCCTAAAATTAATGATGTTGATGTATTTACTATTATATCAGATGAAACAACTGCCTATATAAATTATCTGAAAATTAACTCTGGGGCTATTATTCAAGCACATACTTTAGAACTAAAAAAACAACTGAACGAAACAGAAGAAGAACTGCTACAAATTGCAATTGTTGAACTCCGACAACGCTTCAATAGTACCTCTAAAGATATCTATTGTTCTCATTCTTTAGAAAATGTATGGGAAAACCTAAGTATTATTCTTCCTAAAATTGGAGATAAAAAGAAACTTATTGACCTTAGTTTACGAAACGCCAAGTACATGATGTTGGAAGCTCAAAAGCGAAAAATAAATAATATTGAGCGACAAGATAATAAGCGTATACTAGAACAATTACAAAAAGATTTGCGCCTAATTAATCGCCCAAGGCATATCGAATGTTTTGATAACTCCAATATACAAGGAACAAACCCTGTAGCTGCTTGTGTGGTATTTAAAAATGCCAAGCCAAGCAAAAAGGACTACCGCCATTTTAATATTAAAACTGTAGTTGGTCCTGATGATTTTGCCTCTATGGAAGAGGTTGTTTACAGAAGGTATAAACGCCTCCTTGATGAAGGAGCAAGCTTACCTGAACTTATTGTTATTGATGGTGGAAAAGGACAATTAAGCTCAGCAGTAAAAAGTTTAGACAAGCTAAATTTAAGAGGAAAAATAGCCATTATTGGTATTGCCAAACGCTTGGAAGAAATTTATTTCCCTGGGGATAGCGTACCACTTTACTTAGACAAACGTTCCGAAAGCTTAAAAATAATACAGCAACTTAGAGATGAAGCCCACCGCTTTGGAATTACCCACCACCGTAAGCAAAGAGGAAAAGATAGTCTAGGTACATCATTAGATAATATTGAAGGTATAGGACCGAAAACTGTTGAGCTACTCATCACTCACTTTGGTTCTGTAAAGCAAGTAATGGCAGCAAAAAAAGAAGAACTAATAAAGCTAATTGGAAAGAGTAAGGCTAACAAGGTTTTGAAAGTGTAATTACTTTTTATATTATTGCGTAGTAAAATACAAATGAAATGAAAGAATATACAATAATAGAAGAGCAAGAAGTTAAAAAGTTACTTTCTATACCTACTGCTTTAGCTGTAATTGAGAAGTGCTTAATAGAAAAATCAAAAGTTAGTTTCATTTCATTACCTAAAATAAATATTAAATCACAAAATGGCACACTAAGAATTACTCCAGGAGAATCACTTGAAGAGTTTAATGTTGTTGGGTTTCGACTATATGACGTAATTAGAAAAGATTTCAAAGACCAACCTCAGCCTATAATTATATATGATAACGAATCAGGAAAGCTAAAAGGAATTGTTATAAGTACCTTAGTTGGAGCTTATAGAACAGCAGCTATTAATACCGTAATGCAGAAGCATCTTAATAGCGGTAAAGTTAATTCATTCGGAGTTGTAGGGACAGGGTATCAAGCTAAAATTCACACCTTGATGTATGCATATGCGTTCCAACCAAGAAGAATTTATGTCTACGGAAGAACAGATGAAAATCTTAATCTCTTTGTAAATGAAATTAGTGAAGAATTAGGTTCAAATACTGAAGTAATTAAATGTAAAAATATTGAGGAATTATCGAAATTAGAGGTTTTAATCCTTGCAACAAGGAGTACTACTAATCTAATAAAGAAAGAGGTATTTACAGGAAGAAAAATTGTTACAACAATAGGTCCTAAGACTAGAGGAAAGAGTGAAGTATCAAATAAATATGCAGAAAGTTGTGACCTAATTATAACAGATTCAATTGAACAAGTAAAAGAATATGGAAATCAATTTTTTATTAAGGATCTTTCAGTAATTAAAGATTTTAGTGACGTTTTGAACTTTAAAGAATTAAACAAGAAACATAAAAGGGTTCTACTTTGCTCAGTAGGGATGGGAGGAACAGAAGTAGCATTAGCAAATGAATTATTATTAATGAAACAAAGCTAATGTTTATAGAAATAAAAATTATCATGAAAATACTGACACTATAGAAACCCTATACTTACTAAGAATGAGCAAAGTAATACAGTCAGTATATGAAACATTAATTATAATGAAGTAGAGCTAATAATGCTAAAAACTATAGAATTTTCTGAAGATGCAAAAGCAGTTATTAACCTTATTAATACTACTAAGGAGCATCTATTCATTACCGGAAAAGCAGGCACAGGAAAATCTACACTTTTAAAATACATACATAAGCAAGACCCTAGCATTATTGTCCTAGCTCCTACAGGGATCGCCGCTATTAATGTAAATGGAGATACTATCCATTCTTTCTTTAAGCTTAAGCCAGGATATGAACTTGATGAAGCCAAACATATGCGTATTAATGAGAAGATGATGGCTAAATACATTCATATTCATACCATTATTATTGATGAAATATCTATGGTTCGGGCAGATATACTAGATGCTATTGATACTTTCTTACAAAGAGTAAGAAAAAACAATACTTCTTTTGGTGGCATCCGAATGATATTCTTTGGAGATTTGTTTCAACTACCTCCTGTTTTACAAAATACTGAACGTGAAAAATTCTTACAACAATATCAAACTCCTTATTTTTTCTCCGCTCATGTTTTTGAACAGAAAGACCTATTTATACCCCCTTTTACCCTAAAAAAGTGTGAATTAAATACTATTTATCGTCAAAAAGACCTTGTTTTTACAAATTTGCTAAATGCTATAAGAGTTGATAATATTGATAGCGAGCAATTGAATTTATTAAACAAACAAGCTAATAACCTTACAACACAACAAGATGAATTCCTAATTAATCTTGTTGCTACAAATGCTATTGCAAGAAATATTAACAGTGATAAACTAAACAGGCTCTCTTCCAAAGAAATTTGTTTTAATGCTTCCCATAAAGGGAACATTGAAAACCTAAAGCCCAACGATACAGAAGTACTTATAAAAGAAGGTGCTCAGGTAATGTTTATAAATAATGAGTCCAAAAGAAGATGGGTAAATGGAACTATTGGAAAAGTAGTACATATAGGAACAAAAATAGATAAAGAATCTGGGAAACAATATCAATATGTTCAGGTTGAACTTGAAAATGGAGAGCAAGTTGAGGTAAGTCCTTTTACTTGGGAGATCTCCAAATATATTTTTAAGGCAGGACGTTTTGTAAGAGAACAAATTGGAAATTTTATACAAATCCCTTTAAAACTAGCTTGGGCAATAACCATACACAAAAGCCAAGGAAAAACATTTAATAGAATCCATATTGATTTAGGAAATGGAAGTTTTGCTCATGGACAAACCTATGTTGCACTAAGCAGGTGTACAACACTTAAAGGAATTACTTTAGCAAAACCCATTAAGCAATCTGATATTATTATTGATAAATCAGTAATTGAGTTTAATAGGCCATAAGCCTATATGGAGCTAAACATTAAAAACTACAAAAATTAAGCTAGTTTTTGTAGTATTGCATGTAAGCAATTATTGGAAAACATTTGCAGAAACCAAATATTAGAATTGAATGATAAAATAAATGTTTCCTCATAATAATTAAACCTTTTTAAATACTTAATGTCTATAGAAGTAACTTAACACTAAAATTTAATATAATTATGAAAAAAATTTACATTGCTTTACTTACAATAAGTATATTATTTGCTGCTTGTAAAAAAGACAATACTCAGCCAGAAATCTTAGCAGCTAATTTTATAGCAGACTATACTATTATAGATGAAGTAGCGACTATAAACCTGAACAACACATCAGAATATGCTACATCTTATTCATGGTCATTTCCTGGAGGATTTCCAGAAAACTCTACTGAAGAAAACCCTACCGTATCTTATACCGAAAACGGCACCTATTCAATTACTTTAGACGCTATAAATGCAACAGGTATCGATTCAAAAACAATAGACATTACTATTGATAGTATTCCTGACAATGGTTATATTCCTTATCGTTACCTTGAAAATGATGGAATTTTCATGTTTTATGAAACAGATAATGCTGATGTTTATGAGAGTTTGATTCCAAATGAGTTTGAAATGCCAAGCCGTATGGTTATTTTTGCATTTTTTAATGACTTTTACAAGTTAGATTATGGGGCTACTCCTTATAAAGAAAATGCAATATCCATACTTGTTGAGTATCAAGGTGAAGAGTTTTTTCACTGTGTATATATGCCTGTAACTGATGAACACTCAATGTGGGCAGGTATAATCGGATTAGGCTTACCTAAAACTATGGGGGAAATTAACTTTACTAGAAATGATCCTGTATATTATGGGGACTGTACTATTCCTATAGGAGGTACAATGAACATGAGTATAGATACAGAGGATTTTACTATAGATAACAACACCAAACAAGAGATGATTGATTTGCAACAGCTGAGGTCATTACAAATAAGAAATGAAAATATTGTAATAGTGGGAAATACTGGTGGAACTAACAATAGTGTTATTCAAACAGCAGAGCAATTTCCTAATTTGATAACACTAGAATTTGGAGAACCTACAATCTCTACTAATACAGATGGAATTTTATTTAAACATCCTTTAGATTTAACTCCTTCTAATATAATTGGTGGGTTCTACCTTAAAAATACTATTCCTTTTGGCTTAACAGGAGATCCTTTATAAAATAAGTGTCTCCTTATAATTATACTCTTTGAAAAATATAATCTCCATTATTATTATAATAGTAGTTCTGCTACTTATACCCTTAATTGCTATGCAATTTACTAATGAGGTTATTTGGGATAATTACGATTTTATTATTGCTGCAATACTACTTTTAGGAACTGGATTGGCTATCAATACTATTCTTAGCAGAGTGCAAAACATAAAGCATAAAATTAGTATTACCTTAATTATAATACTGCTTTTACTCCTTATCTGGGTAGAGCTTGCTGTTAGGTTTTTTTAAAATCCCTTAAGCAGCTTATTATTTTTCAGCTCCTCCTTTCTCAGCTTTCATTTGTAAAAAAAATTAACCTATTTTTGCACAATTAATTGTCACAGACAAACCCTTTATCAAAAATATAAACATGGATCAAGAAAAATTTTTAGAACAAAATATATTTACAGATTTAAATAACCTAAATGATGGTTTTGGAGCTGAAGGAGCTCAATATTTTTCTGAATCCGATTTTGAGATTGTTTTAGATAGAGCAGAACATTTTGGATTGAGTATTTACACTATCAACCCTTGGTCTAAAGACAAGTCATATGAAGCTTCATCACATGAAAATCATAAAAAGAAAGCAACTGACCCAAAATGGTATAAAAAGGAGTTTTTGACACTTAAAACTCGCCAAGAAGGTCTTTTATATGCTGCAAAATATAAAGTTTCAAAAAAACTTTTGGCAAGGTAGTCTACTCCTCAGCTCCTGTTTTTTCAGCTTTCATTTGTGGGAAGAACAATACATCTTGTATAGAGTTAGAGTTGGTCATAATCATACTTAACCTATCAATACCAATACCTAAACCTGCAGTTGGTGGCATACCGTATTCAATCGCTCTTAGGAAATCTTCATCTAGTAACATTGCTTCATCATCCCCTCTTTTTCCAAGTTCCAATTGCTCTTCAAATCGTGCTCTTTGGTCAATAGGATCATTTAACTCAGAAAAGGCATTACAAATTTCTTTTCCGTTACAAATCGCTTCAAAACGCTCTACTAAGCCTTCATGCTCCCTGTGTTTCTTAGCTAATGGCGACATCTCAACAGGATAATCAGTAATAAAAGTTGGTTGGATTAATTGCCCTTCACATTTTTCTCCAAAAATTTCATCAATTAGTTTTCCTCTACCCATACTTTTATCTACCTCAACACCTAATTTTTTAGCTGTTTCAGCCATAGTAGCTTCATCCATCTTTGAAATATCAATTCCTGTAAAATGCTCAATAGCTTCATACATAGTATAACGCTTCCATGGTCTTTGGAAATTGATTAAATTATCTCCAACCTGAACCTCAGTTTTTCCGTGTAAGTCCAATGCAATTTTTTCTACCATTTCTTCCACTAAGTCCATCATCCAAGCATAATCCTTGTAGGCAACATACAATTCCATTTGTGTAAATTCAGGGTTATGGAAACGACTCATTCCTTCATTACGGAAATCTTTTGAGAACTCATAAACTCCATCAAAACCACCAACAACTAATCTTTTTAAGTACAATTCATTTGCAATCCTTAGGTATAATTCCATATCCAAAGTATTGTGGTGTGTTTTAAACGGACGAGCAGCTGCACCACCATAAAGTGGTTGTAAAATTGGTGTTTCTACTTCTAAATATTCCTTTTTATTTAGGAACTCACGCATAGAATTAGTCAGTTTTGTACGCTTAATAAAAGCATCCTTTACTTCAGGATTAACTACTAAATCTACATAACGCTGTCTGTATCTTTTTTCAGGATCGGTAAAAGCATCATGTACCGTTCCATCAGCATCAACCTTTGGTAATGGTAATGGGCGTAATGATTTTGTAAGTACAGTAAGTTCCTTTACTTTTATTGACGTTTCACCAACTTTAGTTGTAAATACTGTTCCTCTTACTCCTATAATATCTCCAATATCCAATAATTTTTTGAATACTGAGTTGTACATTGCTTTATCTTCTCCTTCACAAATTTCATCTCTATTTACATAAAGTTGAATTCTACCATCAGCATCTTGTAGCTCAGCAAAAGAAGCTTTACCCATAATTCTTCTGCTCATTAAACGCCCTGCAACAACAACATTTAACTCATCTCCATCCTTATACTTTTCCTTAATTTGTTTGGATGTAGTGTCCACATCAAACATTTCTGCTGGGTAAGGTTCAACTCCTAAATCTCTTAGCTTTTGCAAGGATTCTCTTCTTACTATTTCTTGCTCGGAAAGTACTCTGGTCATGTGTTAATTTTTTTGCAAAGATAGGAATTCTTTTATCCTATTATTTCGTAATTTCGGCTTCTTTTAACAAAAGCCATTTAGGATGAAAATGAATGATTACATAAATGATTTTACCAATCATTTAACAGAAGCAATTGCTATTGCAAACAATACTGCTCTAAAACCTTATACTAAGGAGATAAGAAATGTATTAATTTGTGGCTTAGGAGGTTCTGGAATTGGAGGAACTATAGTTAATGATATCATTACACCACAAGTAACTATTCCTATTGCTGCTACTAAAGATTATAGCATTCCTAATTTTGTTAATGAGCACACCCTTGTTATTGCATCTTCTTACTCAGGGAATACCGAGGAAACGCTTTATGCTTTAGAAAAGTGCCAAGCAAGAGGAGCAGAAATTGCTATCATTACCTCAGGAGGAAAATTAAAAACTATTGCTGAAGAAAATAATTACAATCGTATTATTATCCCTGGAGGAAACCCTCCAAGAGCTATGTTTGGTTATGCTTTTACTGAGCTATTTTTTATGCTAAATCATTATGAGATAATTAATGATTCATTTAAGTCTGACTTTGAAAAAGCAATTGAACTACTAAACACGGAGAAAGCTGATATCCAAAAACAAGCAATGGATTTGGCAAAGAAAATGTACAAACAAACGCCTGTAATTTATGTTTCACACGGATTTGAGGGGGTTGCTGTTCGTTTCCGTCAGCAGATAAATGAAAACAGTAAAATGTTATGCTGGCACCATGTAATCCCAGAAATGAACCATAATGAATTACTAGGATGGAGAACAAATGTTGACGGATTAGCAGTAGTTTACTTCCGTAATAAATCAGATTACGAGCGCAACCAAATACGTATGGATATCAATAAAAAAGTAATCTCAAAATTCACAAATAATATTACTGAAGTTTGGAGTAAAGGAGATTCTGTTTTAGAAAACACACTCTACCATATTAACCTTGGAGATTGGGTAAGTTGGTACTTATCAGAAATGAATAATGTAGATGCAATTGAAATCGATGTTATCAACTTTTTAAAAGGAGAACTCTCTAAGATATAATGAATAAAAAAGTATCATTTAAGGATTTAGGACTGATTGACTATAAAGAATGTTGGGACCTTCAAGAAGAGCTTTTTGCAGAAATTATAGCTACAAAATCAGCAAACAGAAAAGAAAATAAAACTATAGCTACCAAAAACCATTTAATTTTTTGCGAACATCCTCACGTATATACTTTAGGTAAAAGTGGAGATGAAAAACATTTATTAGTAAATGAAGAATATCTAGCAAGTAGAGGCGCTACATTTCATAAAATAAATAGAGGTGGTGATATTACTTATCATGGCCCTGGGCAAATTGTAGGCTACCCAATTTTAGATTTAGATAACTTTTTTACCGATATTCATAAGTACCTTCGTTATTTGGAAGAGGCCGTAATATTAACTCTTAAAGAATACGGATTAGCATCTGAACGCTCCCCAGGAGAAACTGGAGTATGGTTTGATGTTGGCACACCAAAAGCAAGAAAAATTTGTGCTTTAGGAGTAAAAAGCAGCAGATGGGTAACAATGCATGGCTTTGCTTTTAATGTTAATGCTGACCTCTCTTACTTTGGAAATATCATCCCTTGTGGGATTACAGATAAAAGTGTAACTTCACTCCAAAAAGAATTAGGTAGGGAAATGGACATGGATGAAGTAAGAAGTAAACTAAAATCTCATCTTGTTCACCTATTTGAAATGGACTTAGTTTAACTAAATTTATTCTTATGAAAAAAATATTAAAGTACTTATTAATCTTCTTTGTACTCTTAAATATCGTAATTGTACTTAGCGGAAGAAGCTGGATGTATGATGCTATTTCTGTCACTTATTTAAAAGGGCATACTTCATCCTACATTCATGATTTTAAGCATTTCCCTTCAAATAAAATTATAGCGGACAAACACCAAGAATGGGCAATTGCAACAGATTATAACCAAGCTATACTTCCTGAATTTACAAAACCATTAAATGATAGTCTTGAAACTGTTGCTTTTATAGTAATACAAAATGATAGTATTAAGTATGAGGAATATTGGCATGGCTATTCTTCTGATACTATGTCTAACTCCTTTTCAATGACAAAAAGCTTTGTAGCTACTTTAATAGGAGTTGCTATTAAGGAAGGGAACATTAAGAGTATAGACCAAAAAGTATGTGAGTTTTTACCTGAGTTTTGTGAAGAAAGGAATGCTGAACTTAGTATAAAAGACTTGCTTACTATGAGTTCAGGACTCAACTGGATAGAAAACTACTATAACCCTATTGGACAAACAGCAGAAGCTTACTATGGAGGAAATTTAAAAAACCTTATGAGTAATCTTCAAGTAACAGAAACTCCTGGAAAAGTATTCAAATATCATAGTTCATGTACGCAGTTATTAGCATTTATTGTTGAAGCAGCAACAGGAGAAACAATAAGTGATTATGCCTCAAAAAAACTATGGAAGCCTATGGGTGCTAAGCATCCAGCACTTTGGAGCACCGATAAAGAAATTGGTGATGAAAAAGCATTCTGCTGTATCAATTCCAATGCCAGAGATTTTGCTCGCCTAGGAAAGCTCTATCTGCATAAAGGAAACTGGAACGGAAATCAGATAATAGATACTGCATATGCAAACCAAGCGACTTCAATTGCTAATTTACTTGATGAAGATGGAAATAAAAATGTAAATTATGGTTTCCAATTTTGGATAGCAGAAAGACAAAACCTAAAGATTTATTATGCTAGAGGTTTATGGGGGCAATATGTAATTTGTATCCCTGAAAAAAATATGATTGTAGTACGCCTAGGAAGAAAGTACGGAAATCATTTGGATGATGGCCACCAAGATGATTTTTATGGTTTTGTTGATGCTGCACTAGAAATGTACCCCAACTAATTATGCTTGAAGAAATCAAAACTAAGAATATCCTATTTCTGGATATAGAGACAGTACCTTGTACTCCAAGTTTTGATGATTTAAGCATTAACTTTCAGCAGTTATGGACCGAAAAAACTACTTGGCAAAGAAAAGATGAATACACCCCAAGTGAATTTTATAAGCTAAAAGCAGGAGTTATGGCTGAGTTTGCAAAAATCATTTGCATCTCTGTAGGGTATTTATTTAGTGAAAAAGGAGAAAATCATTTTCGTATCAAATCGTTTTATGGTGATGATGAAAAGCAAATTATTAATGATTTTAATGAACTTCTTAATACACAGTTTAATAAAAAGCACCATCAATTATGTGCTCATAACGGCAAAGAATTTGACTTCCCGTTTATTGCAAGAAGAACATTAATTAATGGGCTTAAGCTTCCTAAACTTTTAGATATCGCAGGTAAAAAACCTTGGGAAATAAAGCACCTAGATACCATGGAATTATGGAAATTTGGAGACTACAAACATTATACTTCTATAAAATTATTAGCCGAACTATTCAATATTCCAACGCCAAAAGATGATATTGACGGCAGTCAAGTAGCACGAGTGTACTGGGAAGAAAATGACTTAGAACGCATAAAAATTTATTGCCAAAAAGATACCTTAACCGTAGCACAATTGTTACTAAAATATAAAGGAGAATCACTAATTACAGAAAACAATATAGTGTTTGTTTAAATAAGATTTAAAAACTACTTTTAACGGCACAAAAAAATAAGATAAACGATGGAAAATAAATTATTAGAATTTAAAAACTTAGTTACCGAATTTCACACTGAAGGAAAAAGTGTAAGAGCTGTAAATAGTGTAAGTTTTACTCTAAATAAAGGAGAAACAGTTGGTATTGTTGGAGAGTCAGGATCTGGAAAATCAGTTACCTCACTTTCAGCTATGCGATTGATTCCAAACCCTCCAGGGAAAATTAGTGGAGGTGAAATTATTTTTCATCAAAAAGACGGTACTGCTACTGACCTATTAAAGATCTCAGAAGAAGAAATGCGTAAATTCAGAGGGAATGATATTGCTATGATTTTTCAAGAACCAATGACATCCTTAAACCCTGTTTTTACTTGTGGAGACCAAGTAATGGAGGCTATTATGTTACATCAAAAACTAGATAAGAAAGCAGCAAAAGCTTTAACTATCAAATTATTTGAAGAAGTACAACTACCAACCCCTGAGCGTATTTTTAGCACTTACCCTCATCAGATTTCAGGTGGACAAAAGCAAAGAGTAATGATTGCTATGGCCATGAGTTGCCAACCTTCTGTTTTAATTGCTGATGAACCTACTACTGCCTTAGATGTTACAGTACAGAAAACGATACTAAAACTAATGCAAAACCTACAAAAAGAACATGATATGGGAATTATGTTTATTACTCACGATTTAGGAGTAATTGCTGAGTTAGCTGACAAAGTAGTAGTAATGTACAAAGGAAATATTGTAGAACAAGGTAATGTATGGGATATATTTACAAACCCACAACACCCATATACTAAAGGGCTTTTAGCATGTCGTCCTCCTCTAGATAAAAGATATACTTTCCTACCTACTGTTTCTGATTTTATGAAAATTGATGAAAATGGTGCAATTATTGATAATGGAATTTCTGTTGCTGACTTTACAAAAGACTTAGCAATTCCTGAAAATACTAGGGTAGAACGACTTAAAAACTTATACGAGCAAAACCCTATACTAAAAATTAAGAATTTAAAAACCTACTTCCCTATTCGTAACGGATTTTTTGGAGGAATAAGTAGTCATGTAAAAGCTGTTGATAATATTAGCTTTGATGTTTACCCTGGTGAAACTTTAGGTTTAGTTGGAGAATCAGGTTGTGGAAAAACAACAACAGGAAGAACAATTATTCGCCTTGAAGAACCAACTGAAGGGCAAATGATTTATAATGGAAAAGATATTTCCAAAATGAATGCTGATGAATTAAGAGCTTTCCGTAAAGAAGTACAAATTATTTTCCAAGATCCATACTCGTCATTAAATCCAAGAATGACTATTGGAAATGCTATTATGGAGCCTATGCAAGTCCATGGAATACTTGAGAATGATGAACAAAGAAAGAAAAGGGTAGAAGAGTTATTAACTAGAGTAAGTTTAGACCCTTCACATTTTTACCGTTACCCACACGAATTTTCAGGAGGACAAAGACAAAGAATAGGTATTGCAAGAGCTTTAGCTGTGAACCCTAAATTCATTATTTGTGATGAGTCAGTTTCTGCATTAGATGTATCTGTACAGGCACAAGTATTAAACCTATTAAATGAGCTTAAAGATGAATTTGGATTAACTTACATCTTTATATCACATGATTTGTCAGTTGTAAAATACATGAGTGATAGAATGGTAGTAATGCAAGCTGGTAAGGTTGAAGAAATGGGTGATGCTGACCAAATCTATAACAAGCCTGGGACTCCTTATACTCAAAAATTAATTGATGCTATCCCTGAAGGAAAGCTAGAGGATATTAAACAGCACTTAGAAAGTAAAGGAGTTAAAGTTTCCTAATAACAAAACAATTAAAGGTTCATTTCAGGAATTTCTCCTTCAGCAATAAGGTTTGCTGCTGTAGCTGCAATAATCTCTTCCGTACTAACGCCAGGAGCTCTTTCTAAAAGCTTAAACCCTTTTTCTGTAACCTCTAAAACTGCTAAGTTAGTTACTACTTTTTTTACACAATTTACTCCTGTAATAGGCAAAGTACATTGCTTTAATATTTTGCTTTCTCCTGCACGATTAGTATGCATCATAGCTACAATAATATTATCAGCTGAAGCTACTAAATCCATAGCACCTCCCATTCCTTTTACCATTTTCCCTGGAATTTTCCAATTGGCAATATCACCATTTTCAGCAACCTCCATAGCACCTAAAACTGTAAGTTGAACATGCTGTCCTCTTATCATTGCAAAAGAAGTAGCGGAATCAAAAAGTACAGCTCCATTTAAAGTGGTAATTGTTTGTTTTCCTGCATTTATCATATCAGGATCTTCCTCTCCCTCAAATGGAAAAGGTCCCATTCCTAAAACCCCGTTTTCCGATTGAAACTCAATATCAATTCCCTTAGGAATATAATTGGCCACTAAAGTTGGTATTCCAATTCCTAAGTTTACATAAGTATTATGCTCTAATTCCTGTGCAATCCTCTGTGCTATTTGATTTTTATTTAAAGCCATTATTCTTTAGTTCTAACAGTTAATTGTTCTATCCTTTTTTCATACTTCTCTCCTTGCAGAATTCTTTGCACAAAAATACCTGGTGTATGTATTTGATTAGGATCTAATTCTCCTGCTGGAACTAATTCCTCCACCTCTGCAACTGTAATTTTACCTGCCATTGCCATAAGCGGATTAAAATTACGCGCAGTACCTTTAAAAATAAGATTTCCTGCTGTATCACCTTTCCAGGCTTTTACAAAAGCAAAATCTGCTGTTAATGCAGTTTCTAAAATATGTGGTTTTCCATTATATTCTCTTACTTCTTTACCTTCAGCAACTTCTGTTCCATATCCAGCTGGAGTAAAAAATGCTGGTATTCCAGCTCCTCCTGCACGACACCTTTCTGCTAATGACCCTTGAGGGATTAGATCTACTTCAAGTTCCCCACTTAACATCTGTCTTTCAAACTCAGCATTCTCTCCTACATAAGAAGAAATCATTTTCTTAATCTGTTTTCTTTGAAGTAAAAGTCCTAGTCCAAAATCATCAACCCCAGCATTATTAGAGATACAAGTAAGACCAAATATTTCTTTTTTAGAAAGTGCTTCAATAGCATTTTCTGCAATTCCTGAAAGCCCAAAACCTCCAAACATAAAAGTCATATTGCTTTCTACTCCTTCAAGAGCTTGTTCAATATTATTTACAACCTTATTTATCATAATTTAAAATTCTTCATTAAACTCATCACCTCCAATAACCTCTTCGGCACAATCAAGCTTTACATCTACTGATTTTGGGATATCAAAGTCAATAGGGTAAATTCCTGTCTCAAGAGTATCAGCATACACTCTTTGTAAATATTCTGCATAAACAGGTAATGCCATATTTGCTCCCTGTCCATAATGTACAGTTCTAAAATGTGCTGCTCTATCTTCACAACCTGTCCAAACTCCAGAAACTAAGTTAGGAGTAATTCCCATAAACCAACCATCTGATTGATTTTGTGTAGTCCCTGTTTTTCCTCCCATCTCATTTTCAAACCCATATCTAAAACGCAAGCGTACCCCGGTACCTTTTGTTACATCAGCTTCAGGGCTATATACTCCATCAACAACTCCTTGCAAAAGCCTAACCATTAAGTCGGCTGTTTCTTTACTCATTGCTTCTTGTGTTTTTGGAGTAAATTTCTCTAATAACACTCCATTTTTATCTTCAATTTTAGTTATAAAAATTGGTTCTGTCCACACCCCCTTATTTACAAAGGTAGCATAAGCCCCAACCATTTCATAAACTGATAAATCAAAGGTTCCTAAACAAAGAGAGGGTACTGCTAAAATCTCAGACTGAATCCCAATTTTTTTAGCTAAATCAACAACAGCCTCAGGCCCAAATTGCTTCATAATGTAGGCTGTAGTTGTATTAATTGAGTTTGCTAAACCAAACTTTAATGTTAAAGACATTTCATCATATTCATCTCCTGAGTTTTTAGGAACCCAATCTTTTTCCAACCTCCACCTGTTCTTGTCAAAAACTACTGGAACATTTGGCACTTCATAACAAGGAGAATAACCCTCTTGCATTGCTAAAGAATATAAAAAAGGTTTAAAAGTAGACCCTACCTGACGCTTACCAACCTTTACATGGTCATACTTAAAATGCTTATAATTTATACCTCCTACATAAGCCTTTACATGTCCTGTTTTAGGGTCCATACTCATCATCCCACTATGAAGAAAAAACTTATTGTACTTAATTGAATCTCTAGGGGATAATACCGTATCAATCTCTCCATCCCAAGAGAACAGCGTCATTGGAACTTTCTCATCAAAAACGGACCTTATTTCTTTCAGTGTTTTGCCTGCTTTTTTTAACTTTCTATAACGCTCTGACCTTTTCATTCCCTGATCAATAATTGCATTAATTTGATCCCACTCAAAATCCTTAGGAAAAGGAGCTTTACTGTATCCCTTCCAGTGCGTGTAAAAATCTTTTTGCAATGCCGACATATGTGTTCTCATCCCTTCTTCAGCAAATTGTTGTAAACGAGAGTTAATCGTTGTATATACTTTTAAGCCATCAGTATAAAGATTGTAATTTGTGCCATCAGGTTTTTTATGATTTGAGCACCACTCCTTAAGATCCATTCTTAAGTACTCTCTAAAATAAGGAGCTAACCCTTCATTATGACTTGCTTTCTTGAAATCTAAAACAATAGGTTGTTGTTTTAAAGTATCAAATAATGAATCTGCAATAAAACCATACTTATTCATCTGCGACAAAACAACATTTCTCCTTTTTTCAGTAAGCTCTAACCTCCTATTAGGGTTATAAAGCGCTGGATTTTTTAACATCCCAACTAACATTGCAGACTCTTCAACAGCTAAATCATTTGGCGTTGTATTAAAATAAACTTGTGCTGCTGATTTTATACCTACTGCATTATTAACCCAATCAAAACGATTAAGGTACATTGCTAATATTTCGTCCTTGGTATAACGCCTTTCAAGTTGAGCTGAAATAATCCACTCTTTTGGCTTCTGGAATAATACTCTTTCAACACTAGAATTTGACCTTTCAGTAAATAGCATCTTAGCTAATTGCTGCGTAATAGTACTTGCCCCCCCAGAACCGCTTTTCCCTGTTATAGCTCCAAATATTGCTCTTAATAAGGCTCTTCCGTCAATACCTGAATGTTCTCTAAAGCGGATATCTTCAGTTGCAACAAGTGCATTAATTAAATTTTCAGGAAGCTCATCATAAGTTACTCTACTTCTATTCTCAAAAAAGTATTTTCCCAAAACTACTCCGTCTTCTGAGATAATTTCTGTAGCTAAATTATTTTTAGGGTTTTCTAACTGGTCAAAACTAGGTAAGTCTCCAAAAACACCTGATGCATTTAAATTTACTAATAGGAATAACCCCAAAAAAGGAGCCAACACTATTAGCCAAAGTAATACTATTTTAAATTTACTCATCTTGCTTAAATACTCTTATTCCTATATCATTAACATTATTTAACCATTGTATTTTTTCCTGAAACCCATAACGCATTGCTTGCTCAACAGAAATAATCTTTTTACCTTTTTCACTATATACTTTATCTTTTTGATAGACGTATACAAACTCTCTAATTGACCCTATACCTTTTCCATACCATTTTCCTCTTTTATCTGCCAACAGCAACTCAACAGTATCTACTACATCTGTATGAACAAATAAAAACAGATTTTGGTATTCATAATCAACAGTATGCCTAACCTTTATTTGAATTTGATGCATACTTATAGTATCCTTTACCTCATAATTAAAACTAAGTATTGAATCTGTATTCCAAGACCCGTCTTCAATAGTTTTATATTCTTCAAAGACTGTATTACTACTGCAAGAAACAAATACTACTGCTAAAATTAAGAGGTAAACTTTATTCATTCTTTGACTCCTTTTTCTTTCTAGCTTTTGCTCTATTATTTTTAAACTTTTTTCTTCTATCCTGTCTTTTCTTAGGTTTCTTTTTATCAAACCTATTTAGACTATCTTGCCCAACAGCATCTTCAAAATCAACAACCTTTTGAGGCTCTTCATTAATAAAGTCTTCTAGTTTTTCAGGAAATTCTCCTTTCTTGTTTAAAGCAATAATCTTAGCTACAGCTGCTGTTGGAAGTTCTAAAATATCGCCCATATCTCCTATATAGAAATAGAACATGACACCTTTAAATACATCCAACTTCATAAATTTAGCCTTTCCTTTTTTAGTAGCTAATACTGCCTTTGTACTTGGGAACCCTTTTAAAGCCTCTGTATAACCATCAAGTTCAAAGTTTAAACAACACTTTAATCGTCCACATTGCCCTGAAATTTTCTGAGGGTTTATTGATAATTGTTGATATCTAGCAGCACCTGTTGAGACTGATGGAAACTCAGTCATCCATGTTGAACAACAAAGTTCTCTACCACAAGAACCTATTCCTCCAATTTTAGCAGCCTCTTGTCTTACTCCTATCTGGCGCATTTCAACCCTTAAATTAAACTGCCTAGAATATTCTCTGATTAACTCTCTAAAGTCAACCCTTTTTTCAGCAGTATAGTAAAATGTTGCTTTTGAATGATCCCCCTGAAACTCAACATCTGTAAGTTTCATATCAATTTTATGCTCCTCAACTATTCGCTTTGCTTTTACTAAAACTTCATCCTCGTTACCAACAGCTTTTCTCCACTTCTCCAAATCTCCTTCTGTTGCTATTCTATATAATTTTTTAAGAGGTTCTTTTTCTGTATTTCTATTTTTTCGTTTTATCTGTAAAGCCACTAGTTCTCCTTTCATAGTAACTTTTCCAATATCGTGTCCTGATTTTTCTCCTTGAACAGCAACCCAGTCGCCACTATTTACAGCTATATTCTCAGTATTAACAAAAAAATCTTTACGATCTCCTTTAAATTGCACTTCAATAAGATTACTATTTGAGCTTTTTGGATCATCAATTTGATACAACCAATCAAAAACAGAACTTGTTCCACAACCTCTCTTCTCCGAAACTTCACATGTACTACAGCTACTACAACTCATTTGTTTTATTTTATTGCAAACTTACGCTTAAGTTTTAAGAATTTCACCATTTGTAGAGATAGCTCAAAAAATAAAATTTTTGCATTTGCATTTCTGTTAATTGCCTTTATTGATTCTTCTAATTTTTCAATTATTAATACACTATTATCCTCATGTATAAAGGGTGAGAATTTGGTTATGAAGGCATATTCATTTTCATTTGTTTTTAAAAGCGAATTACTTGCAAAATTATAAATTAAGCACTCTCTTACCATTTTTATTGCATAGGACAAGAATAATAATTGCTGTTTTCTTCCTTTTACAGCTAATTGATCAACCCACTTTGTTATTCCTAATACATCCACCTTATAAGATAAGCGCATCCAAGATGAAAAATCAGAAAATAAGTCTAAAGTTGTATCATGCTCATTTCTAATCTGAATTATCTTTCCAAGGTCAGCATCTGTTAAACTTCTTAGCTGCTTTGCTTTTTCCAAATCAACTGCTCCTTCTCCAAAATAAGCTACAATATCCTCTGCGGTAAAATCTAAAATTTTTATACTCTGTAACCTAGAGGTTATTGTTGGAAGTAATCGACCAGGGTTTTCACTTACAAGTAAAAATATCGTTCCTTTTGGTGGCTCTTCAAACAGTTTTAGTAACTTATTAGATACCTCTAAATTCATCCGTTCAGGCATCCAAATTAACACAACCCTATTTTTAGCCTCATAATTTTTAAGACTTAATTTTTTGTGGATCTGCTTTGCTTCATCTTTATAAATATCACCTTGCTGTCCTGTCTTGTTTTCTGTACCAAAGGAATCAATCCAATCATTTAATGATGCGTAATAATTTTCTTGTATAAAAGCCTTCCACTCCTTTGCAAAATTATCACTTATTGATAATTTAGCAGATCCTACTTTTAAAACTGGAAATATTAAATGTAAATCAGGATGTGACAAAGTATTATACTTTAAACAAGATGAGCAACTACCACAAGAATCTGTTTCTTTAGGGTCTTCACAGTTCAAAAATTGAGCGTAAGCTATCGCCAAAGCAAGTTTTGCACTACCACTTTTGCCAATAAAAAGTTGCGCATGACTAACCCTACCGCTTTTCACACTCTCAATAAGTTGCTCTTTAACACTTATGTTCCCTATTATCTCCTTAAATAGCATTTAAAATTTCTTTCTGTCAAATGTAAATAAATTGTGTTGAATTTTGGCTTTTATTTTACTTTTGCAGCATGAAAAATATCAGCGACATTAACTTAGCAGGAAAACGAGTATTAATAAGAGTAGATTTTAATGTTCCATTAGACGAACATTTCAACATTACAGATGATAGTAGAATACAAGCTGCATTACCAACTCTTAAAAAAATAATTGCAGATGGTGGAAAAGCAATCATTATGTCACACCTTGGAAGGCCGAAAAATGGTTTTGAAGAACGTTTTTCATTAAAACATACCGTGCCACACCTTGCAAAGCTACTTAACTCACCTGTTGATTTTAGTAGTGACTGTATTGGAGACAATACGACTTCAACAATAAAAAAAATGGAAAATGGAGATATTCTTGTTTTAGAAAACCTTCGATTTTATGCTGAAGAAAAGAAAGGCGACAAATCTTTTGCAAAACAATTAGCAGAACTAGCTGATGTATATGTTAATGATGCATTTGGAACCGCACATAGGGCACATGCTTCAACTGCTATAATTGCAGAATACTTCCCAAATAATAAATACTTTGGCCTCTTACTGAGCAATGAAATTTCTAGCTTAAAGCAAGCTCTTAATAAACCTGAAAGACCTTTTACTGCTATTATTGGAGGAGCAAAAATATCAGGTAAAATTGATGTAATAACTTCATTATTTGATAAAGTAGACAATCTAATAATTGGAGGAGGAATGGCTTATACCTTTGCAAAAGCAATGGGTGGTAGCATTGGAAATTCTTTAGTTGAAGACGACAAAGTAGCTCTTGCTAAAACTTTAATTGCACAAGCAAAAGAAAAAGGAGTAAACTTATTACTTCCTATTGACTCGGTAAACGCTGATAATTTTAAAAATGAAGCCAATACAAATACAACTGCAACTACTGACATTCCTAATGGTTTTATGGGCTTAGATATCGGAAAAGAGAGTATTCAATTATTTAGAAATGCCATCTTAAACTCTAAAACTATTATCTGGAATGGACCAATGGGTGTTTTTGAAATGGAAAACTTTTCTGAAGGTACAAAAATGATAGGAGAAGCTATTTGCGAAGCAACATCTAAAGGAGCATTTTCATTAGTTGGTGGAGGGGATTCAGTAGCAGCGGTAAAGCAATTTGGATTTGCAAAAAAAGTATCTTATATATCAACAGGAGGTGGAGCTATGTTAGAATACCTAGAAGGAAAAGAACTACCTGGAGTAGTTGCTATTGAACATTAAGCCTCTCCTCTATTTTCTGCTTAGCCTCTTCAGCTTTATCTTCAATTTTATCTAAAAATGATTGGTGTTTTTTTAACTGAGGTGTAATATAATCTGAAGTCTTTTTTAAAGGCTCATAAAGTACTGATTTTTTTTTAATTTTATTATCAAGAAGGTTATACTCGTTTGTAATCACAATTAAGAAACTGAAGAGTAACACCATTTTAAGCACCCCAAAAACAGAACCTAAAAAACGACTAATAATTCCTAAAGCTAAAGCATTAGTTAGTTTATCGGCAAAATAACCTAAAACCTTAATAAGGATAATACTTATCAAAAATAATGTTGCAAATGAAATTACAGGAATAAACTCCTCATACCCTCCCAATACCTCAGTAAACTTAGGATGTAAGTAATCTGAAAAATTAACAGCCACATAAATACCAACTACTAAAGAAAGTAAGCCTGTAACTTCCTTTATTAAACCATTCATAAATCCCTTTATTAAACCATACAATAAAGGAATAACTATTATAATATCTAAGTAATTCATAAAAGTAAAGGTATTAAAAATTACTTTTGCACTATGGATCAATTGAATAAAAAATGGGATGCTTTAATACTTAAACTTGAAAAGCAATTTGATGATGAAATGACCTTAAAAGGCATTCTTTATCTAATTGGCGTACAAGAATTAAACATGGGAATAAAGCGCTTTAAACGAGAGGAAAAACAAGATGTGTTGCATGTAGCAGTATGTAAAATACTTAGTCCCTTTGGATATTACAGATTTGATAAAGTTGATAAAGATGGATGGCCACACTGGATTGAACTAAAAGCCATTCACAATTTATCTGAAGCTGAACAAGAATCGCTTATGAAGAAAGCTATTATTACTTACTTATCTCCACTGTTTTCGTTGTAGTTTTTTCTTTAAGTAGTCTAATAACATTTTGTCCATGATAATTGTCATTACCTTCTTTCTTTGTAATTTCAACATTTAAAACTATTTCTGAGTCATAGGTAAAATAAGCCCTTCCTTCTCCATCAGTTAATTCTGTTTTTGTTAAAGATACTAATGGTAAAGCTCCTGTTATTGGGGAATTAACAGGATCAGGCCACAATTTAACACTAGCACCCGAAACAACTAATCCGTTACTCTTCTTAACAATAATAACACCAATAGTCTCTTTTTCTTTTTTACAAGAACTAAGATTTGTTACAATTAGAAGAGCAAACACTCCTAATATTACTGATTTAAAAATTCTATTTAGCATATTTATTGTTTCTTTGTAATTGAATTAGCAAATATATAGAAATAATTAAGATGTTAGAAAAGGTTAAGGATTTACTACAAGAAGTTGAAAGCTTTATTCCAAAAACTGAAAAAGAGGTTGAAGCATTTAGACTTGATTTTTTAGGAAAAAAGGGTAAAATGAATGATTTATTTGCTGCATTTAAAAATGTTCCGAATGAAAATAAAAAAGAATTTGGACAAGCAATTAATACCTTGAAACAAAATGCCCAAGCTAAAGTAGATGCTTATAAAAGCAGTTTTGAAAGCCAAGAGGAAGGAGAAGAAATTGACTTCAGCAGACCTGTTTCTTTAGACAATCTAGGCAGTAGGCACCCTATCTCATTAGTAAGAAATGAAATTGTAAGTATTTTTAACCGTATTGGCTTTAATATTTCAGAAGGTCCTGAAATTGAAGATGATTGGCATAATTTTTCAGCTCTAAATCTTCCCGAGGAGCACCCTGCTAGAGATATGCAGGATACTTTTTTTATACAAACAAACCCTGACATACTGCTAAGAACACATACTTCATCAGTACAAGTTAGGCATATGGAGAATAATACCCCTCCAATCAGAACGCTATCACCAGGGAGGGTATATAGAAATGAAGCTATTTCTGCTCGTGCCCATTGTATTTTTCATCAAGTAGAAGGCTTATATATTGATGAAAACGTAAGTTTTGCTGACCTTAAACAAACACTTTTATATTTTGCAAAAGAAATGTTTGGTGAAAAAACAAAAATTAGGTTACGTCCTTCTTACTTCCCTTTTACTGAGCCTTCAGCAGAAGTGGATATAAGCTGTAATATATGTAGCGGCAAAGGATGTAATGTATGTAAATATACAGGGTACCTTGAAATACTAGGTTGTGGAATGGTAGACCCTAATGTATTAGAAAACTGTGGAATTGACTCTAAAAAATATACTGGATTTGCATTTGGAATGGGAGTAGAGCGTATTGCAATGCTTAAATATCAAGTAAAGGATTTAAGGTTGTTTTTTGAAAACGACGCTCGCTTTTTAAAACAGTTTAAAGCAACTATTTAAAAAAATCCCCACTCAAATGAGTGGGGGTTTTTATTATTATCTAAAACTCCAATCGTAAGTATGTAGGTTTTCTACTGAATGCCTTAACAGGTCAATAGCTCCTCTTACATCCTCTTTGTGTACCATCTCAATTACTTGGTGTATGTGTCTTGTTGGAATAGAAACTGCTCCTGCAATAGACCCTCCTGGATTCATTCTTTGAATCCCTGCTGTGTCTGTACCTCCTGCAGGTAGAATCTCTAGTTGAGTTTTTAGGCTTTTATTTTTAGCAACCTCTTTCATATATTTTACCATACGGTAATCACAAACAGTAGCTGAGTCCATTACCTTAATACAAGCACCATCACCTAAAGCAGAAACCTGCTCTTGCTTAGTTGATCCTGGAGTATCCCAAGCAATTGTCGTATCTAAACCAAAACCAAAATCAGGGTTAATTTCTAATGCTGAAACATTTGCACCCCTAATCCCTATTTCTTCTTGGACAGTAAACACTCCATAAACATCATAAGGAGGAGTTTCTTTCATCTCTCTAAACATCTCTATTAAAATAAAGACTGAAACTCTATTATCTAAAGACTTACAGTTTAAGCAGTCCCCCATTTCAATTAACTCTCTATCTCTAGTAATTGTATCTCCAACTGAAATTATTTTCTCTAAATCTTCTTTACTTCTGCCTGTATCAATAAAATAATCTTTAATCGTTGGCACCTTAGCTCTATCCGCAGCATTCATTAAATGAATTGGCTTACTTCCCATTACTCCCATTACATCTTCAGTACCATGTATAATTACTCTTTGCGCTGTTAATGTTTTAGGGTCAAAACCTCCTAAAGTATGGAAATGAATAAAACCTTTATCATTTATATGCGTTACAATAAAACCGATCTCATCCATATGAGCCCCGATCATTACTCTTTTATTTTCTTTTCCTTTTTTAATTGCAACAACATTTCCCATGTTGTCAATTCTTATTTCATCTACTAAAGATTCTACCTCTCTTAGTACAATTTCTCTTACCCTTTGCTCATGTCCTGGCGCTCCTGCCACTTCACAAATTTCTGCTAATAGTGCTGTATTTATCATTTTTTAATTATTTACTTTACTTAATTTCAACATATTTGTCATACCCATTTCCTGAGCGGGCATGCTTGCTAAATTTACTACAAGGTCTCCTTTTTTAAGACACTTCTTTTTATTTAATATTTCCTTTGTTTCTTTTATAGTTTGGTCAGTTGTAACTCCTCCTTTGTAATAAAAACCTCTAACTCCCCAAACTAAGCTTAAAGTGTTTAAAATAGTATGATTATTTGTGAATGCATATATAAAAGGAGTAGGCCTAAAACTAGAAGTTTTTATTGCATTATAACCTGAATAAGTAATTGCTATAATTGCTTTTGCATTTGTCTGTTTTGCAATACTACAAGCATTAGAACAAATTGCATTTGTAAGTAATCTCTTGTTGTTTAAAGCTCTTGCTACAGTATTTTCAGATATATTATGCTCACTTTTTTCAACATCCCTTATAATCCTACGCATAGTATCAACTGTTTTTAAAGGGTGTTTCCCTACAGATGTTTCCCCACTTAACATTACAGCATCAGCGCCATCAATTACAGAGTTTGCCACATCATTAACCTCAGCTCTAGTTGCTGTAGGGTTAGTAGTCATACTCTCTAACATCTGTGTTGCAATAACTACAGGCCTAGCATTTACTATACATTTTTCTACTATCATTTTTTGATATACAGGAACCTTATGAGGAGGAACCTCAACCCCTAAATCTCCCCTAGCAACCATAATAGCATCTGACTGCTCAATAATAGCATCAATATCAGCTATTGCTTCAGGCTTTTCAACTTTTGCAATAACCTTATGGTCTAATTTTCTTTTTGCAATAATTCTCTTTAAAATTTTAATATCTTCTGAATTCCTAACAAATGAAAGGCCAACCCACTCAATCTTCTCTCCTAAAATAAAATCTAAATCAATTTTATCTTTTTTTGTTAAACAAGGCAATGATATCTTAGTGTTTGGAAGGTTAACTCCTTTTTTTGAATGCAATAGTCCTCCAAAAATAACCTTTAAGGTAACAGTATCTTTATTATTGGTGCTTACCACCTCTAAAGCTAGCTTTCCATCATCAAGTAATACATTATCCTTAATGTTTACATCTTTTGCAAAATTAGAATAGTTAATATAAACCTCTCCTTTTCCTTTTTTAGTGCTAAAAATAACCTTTTCTCCTTTTTTAAGATTCAATGGTTTTTTAAACTCTCCCACTCTAATTTTAGGACCTTGTAAATCTGCTAATATTGCAGTATGAGCTTTCAACTCATTATTAACCTCCTTTATAGATGTAATTATTTCCTTTGCCTTAGCATGCGGAAGGTGTGAGAAATTTAATCTACACACGTTTACTCCTCTTTTTATAAGTTTTCTCAGCATTTCTTTGGACTCTGTTGCAGGGCCAATTGTTGCTATTATTTTAGTCTTTCTTATCATTAAACATAAATTTTTCTAAATACTTTTCCTCCTCTACCTTAAACACTAGTAGTATGTTAGAAAGCTTCCTTAAATCATTCATAAAGCCTGTAACACTATCTTGGTCGTAATAATTATCTATTACTAAAAAATAATTTACACTTTTAAGAGCAGGAATTAAATACCCCTTTTTTGACCTATTTACAACAATATCATAAACAACCCCATCTTCCTTACTGCTTCTATACCTAGAAAACCAAAGACCACCCTCAGTATTATAATCTTCTAGTTTTTCAAAATTTAATTGGAATAGTTTGTTTAGCTCCCAACATAGCTTATACGATTTAACATGGCTATTTATTGCAATAACAGAAAAATCAAGCTCCTCATTATAATCTAAAGTTAGCCTTGTTTTCATCAGGGCTAAAATACACTATTAAATGCTTTTTTAGCTGCTTTTTGCTCAGCTTCCTTTATTGAGGATGCTTTTCCCTCTGCTTTTTGCTTATTATCAACAAATACGGCAACTAAAAACTCCTTTCTATGATCAGGCCCTTCTTCCTGTAACACCTTATACTCTACCTTTATTTTCTTTCTCTGTGAAATTTCTAAAAGCTTGCTTTTATAATCAGTATCTGATAGGTCAGCTATAAACTCAGAGTTTGAAATATGCTCAAAAATAAAATTTTGCGTATGTTCAATACCTTTATCAAGATAAATAGCTCCTATTAAAGCCTCTAATACGTTACCATATATATTTTTGGTAACCAGCTTTAAATTATTCTTAATCTCTGATTCAGGGATAATCTTTTTACCAACTAAGTTTAGGTGTTTTCTTCCTACAATAAAAGCTCTCTGTTGTGATAAATACCCTTCTTCTTGTAGTGGGTTTTTTAAATACAGCTGTTCTGAAACAACAAAATCTAAGATTGCATCCCCCAAAAACTCTAAACGTTCATTATTATCATGCTCGTTATATGACTTATGTCTTAATGCCTTTTCATATAACGCTTTATTAGAAGGTCTATACCCTAAGACCTTAAATAAAAAAGGCTTACCTTTTCTATAAAAAGTAAGCCTCTTAAATATTGATTTAAAAAGAACTATGATGTATATTTTTTAAATAACACTGATGCATTATGCCCTCCAAAACCAAAGGTATTTGTTAGCGCATAATTAACTGTTCTTTTTTGTGCTTTATTAAAAGTTAAGTTTAACTTTTCATCAATTTCAGGATCAGTAGTAGAATGATTAATTGTTGGTGGTATAATATCATTTTTAACTGCCATAATACAAGCAATAGATTCAATTACACCAGCAGCACCTAATAAATGACCTGTCATTGATTTAGTTGAGCTAATGTTTAAATTATATGCATGTTCACCAAATAATTTTTTAATTGCTTTCGTTTCCGCAATATCTCCTAAAGGTGTTGAAGTACCATGTACATTAATATAATCAACAACTGAAGGGTTTACCTCAGCATCCTCTATAGCGAACTTCATAACATTTGCCGCTCCTAAACCTTCAGGGTGCGGCGCAGTAATATGATGAGCGTCGGCAGTTAATCCACCTCCTACTACCTCTGCATAAATTGTAGCTCCTCTATTTACAGCATGCTCATATTCTTCAAGAACCAAGGCTCCTCCACCTTCTCCCATAACAAAACCATCTCTTTCTTTATCAAAAGGACGAGAAGCTGTTTTAGGGTCATCATTTCTAGTTGACAAAGCCATCATTGCATTAAAACCTCCAATTCCTGGTTCAAAAACACAAGCTTCAGAACCTCCGGCAATAAAAATATCTGCTTTATTCCACTTAATATAATTAAATGCATCAATTAATGCATTTGTTGAAGATGCACAAGCTGAAACTGTAGTAAAGTTAGGCCCTCTAAAATCATACTTAATAGAAATATGACCTGCAGGTATATCAGAAATTAATTTTGGAATAAAGAAAGGGTTAAATCTAGGCGTTCCATTTCCTGTACCAAAATTAACTGATTCGTTAAAGAATGTTTGCATTCCTCCAATACCTGAACCCCAAATTACTCCTGCTCTATCAGAATCAATTTCATCAACATTAAGCCCAGAGTCATTAAATGCTTCATCAGCAACAACTAGTGCATACTGACTAAACTTATCTAATTTTCTAGCCTCTTTTCTATGAATAAAATCTGTAACTTCAAAATCCTTTACCTCACAGGCAAATTTAGTTTTAAAGTTTTCAGCATCAAAATGAGTAATAGGTGCAGCACCACTTACTCCATTAATTAATGAATTCCAATAATCTTGTAAGTTATTACCGATAGGCGTTAAAGCGCCTATCCCAGTAACAACTACTCTTCTCGTTTTCATCTTTAGCTAATTAAGCTGCTTCAATAAATGAAACTGCATCACCAACTGTTGCAATAGCTTCAGCTTTATCGTCTGGAATCTGAATATCAAATTCTTTTTCGAACTCCATAATAAGCTCTACAGTATCTAATGAATCTGCTCCTAAATCATTTGTGAAGCTAGCCTCGTTAGTTACTTCGCTTTCATCAACTCCTAATTTATCAACAATAATTGCTTTTACTTTTTCTGCTACATCTGACATATCTAAATGTTTTAGTTATTAAAGTGCAAATAAATGCATTAATTAAAGAATTTGCAAACTTTCTTATTTTCTATTTTAACATATCTTTGTTTATACTATTTTTGATAAAAAATTTCAATGTCCAAAAAACTCGCAATATTCGCTTCAGGCTCTGGCTCAAACGCTGAAAATATATGCAATTATTTTGCAAACTCATCTGATATTGATGTTGCTTTGATATGTACAAACAACAAAGATGCTTTTATTGTCGATAGAGCAAAAAAACTAAATATTCCCATCATTTTTACCACTAAAAATGAACTCAATAATTTTAGTAATTTGCATAAAAAACTGCTTAAAGCTAAAATTGACATTGTAATATTAGCTGGTTTTTTACTTAAATTGCCTGCCATTATGGTGGAAAAATACCCAAATCGTATCATTAACATACACCCCTCATTACTTCCAAAGTATGGCGGAAAAGGCATGTATGGCACAAATGTGCATAAAGCCGTATTACAAAACAAGGAAAGCGAAAGCGGTATTAGTATTCATTATGTAAATCAAAACTATGATGAAGGGGCTATTATTTCTCAAAAAAAATGTACTATAGAACCAGGAGAAACCCTTGAGAGTTTAACAAATAAAATTCATCAATTAGAGCATTCTTATTTTCCTGTTGCAATTGAAAACTTACTAAAAACCAATTAAAAATGAACTTTTCACTAACAGAAACATTATCTGCAAGTATGATATTATTTGCAGTAATTGATATTATTGGCTCTATCCCTATAATATTAGATATTAAAAAGAAGTCTGGGATGGTTTACCCTGCAAAAGCCTCGCTAGTAGCACTTACATTAATGATACTATTTCTTTTTGTAGGAGAAAAACTGATTACATTTATAGGTATAGATGTATATTCATTTGCTGTTGCTGGTGCTTTTGTATTATTTGCTCTTGCATTAGAAATGATACTAGGGATTCATATATTCAACAATGATGATGCCACTCCCAAAACAGCCTCTATCGTTCCATTAGCCTTTCCAATTATTGCTGGAGCAGGATCAATGACCACCATATTATCTTTAAGAGCTGAATTTGATTCTATAAATATCATTATAGCAATTGTTTTAAACATCATACTTGTGTATATTGTTTTAAAACTTACCTCTAAAATTGAACGATTACTTGGTGATGGAGGAGTTGCTGTATTAAGAAAAGTATTTGGAATTATCCTTTTGGCAATTGCAGTAAAATTATTTAGTAGTAATGTTAAAATGCTATTTATCTAATGAGTATTACTATTTATACTGATGGCTCTGCAAAGGGGAACCCTGGAAATGGAGGTTATGGTATTGTAATGATGAGTGGCGTCCACCGAAAGGAAATAAAACAAGGTTATAAGCTTACTACAAACAACAGAATGGAGTTACTCGCTGTTATTGTTGCGCTTGAAAGTATTAAGAAAGAGGGTGCTTCAGCACATATTTTTTCTGACTCAAAATATGTAATTGATTCTGTAGAAAAAAAATGGGTTTTTGGTTGGGAAAAAAAGAATTTTAACAAAAAGAAAAACCCTGACTTATGGATTCGATTCTTAAAAATTTACAGAAAGCATAAGGTAGCGTTTACCTGGGTAAAGGGGCATAATAATAATAAAGAAAATGAAAGGTGTGACTCCTTAGCTGTACAAGCTGCTGATGAAAACAACTTATTAGTTGACCAATGGTACGAAAATAATGTAGCTAACGGTAAAGACTCCTTATTTTAAGGAAATATCAAACTGTACTAAATCAACAAACTCTTGTATTCTAGCATTTACATCTTCACCTGTAACTTCTGTTAATTTTTGAGTACCAAACTTCTCAACACAAAAAGAAGCCATTGCCGATCCGTTTATCACTGCTCTTTTCATATTCTCAAATGAAATATCATTTGTTTTTGCCAAGTAACCTATAAACCCTCCTGCAAAAGAATCTCCAGCTCCTGTTGGATCAAAAACCTCTTCTAAAGGTAATGCTGGTGCAAAAAACACTTCGTTATTATTAAATAATAAAGCTCCATGCTCTCCTTTTTTAATAATTAAATATTTAGGACCCATTGCTAAAATAACCTTTGCTGCCTTTACTAAAGAATATTCTCCTGACAATTGTCTTGCTTCCTCATCATTAATAGTAAGTACATCTACTTCTTTCAAAGCTTCTTTTAAATCGTCCATAAAAAGGTCCATCCAAAAGTTCATTGTGTCTAAAACAACTAGTTTTGGTCTTTTTTTCATTTGATTTAATACCTTTTTTTGAACGCTTGGCATTAAATTTCCTAACATTAAAAACTCAGAGTTTTTAAATTCTTCAGGAACTATTGGATCAAAATTTTCCAATACGTTTAGTTGAGTCTCTAAAGTATCTCTACTATTCATATCATTATGATATCTTCCTGACCAAAAGAAAGTTTTTTCACCTTTTTTTATTTGAAGTCCCTGAGTATCAACATTTTTATCTTTAAGCATTTGAATAGCGTCATTAGGAAAATCTTCACCGACAACAGATACTAAGTTTAATTTATTTGAGAAAAATGAAGAAGATAAACAAATATAAGTTGCTGCCCCACCTACTATTTTATCTGTTTTTCCAAAAGGAGTTTCTATTGCGTCAAAAGCTACTGTTCCTACTACTAAAATGCTCATATATATTTTTTTTGCAAATATATTGTATTATTTAAATCAATGTATTATTTTTGCAGCCGTTTTTAACAACACTCCTCCTTAGCTCAGCTGGTTAGAGCATCTGACTGTTAATCAGAGGGTCCTAGGTTCGAGTCCTAGAGGGGGAGCAGAAAAAAGTCCAGCTAAGTATTTAGCTGGACTTTTTTAGTATTAACCAAAGTTGTAATAGTCTCTATTCTTTCTCTGATTATTATAAAGTTAACTTCTATTTAAGGTTATTATTGTATTTAAACTCAACACCTTCTGCGTTATAAACATATAAAGCGTGTTTTGTTCCAATCCATTTATTATCGTTAACATCAATAATAATATTATAAACTTCTTTTTTGTGTTTTCCTATTTTCTGTTTTACCCACTCATAACCATCAAAAGTAAAAATTCCTTTTTCTGTTCCAACCCACAACCTATCATAATCATCAAAATTTAAAGATTTAATTAAGTTTGTTTTTAGCCTTGTGTTGCTTTTAGAGTAAATTACCCAGTCATTATCAATATCAACATAACTTGCTACGCCCTTTTTTGTACCTATCCAAACTTTATTATCAAGATCTATATCAATACTCCAAATATGGTTATCAGGTATTCTTGAGTTTTTTGTAGTGTATATTCTCCAAATACCTTCTTTATATGAATATAACCCTGTATTTGTTCCTAACCACTTTTTATTTTCTTTATCAATAACCAATCCTATAAAATTATCATTCTTTATTCCACTTGACAACCTGCTTAATACAGTTTCAAAACCTTTATTTTGTTTAACTAGTCCTTCTGAGGTTGCAATCCAAAGCACTCCGTTACCATCCTTTTTTATTTGTTTTATTTTATCAGAAGGAAGTTCACTATTTTCAGTGTTATATATTGTCCATTTATCTTCTTCTATAACTACTAAACCTTTTGATGTTCCAATATAAATTAAGTTATTAAGTTGCTCAATACAAAGTATTTTATTGGAAGGTAATTGAGAGTTGTTTAGTGTAATTGTTTCCCATCTCATACCATCAAATTTAAATAATCCATTAAGTGTTCCAATCCAAGAAACACTATTGTTGTCTGTAACTATACTGGTTATTTTATTTGTTGGTAAAGGAGAATTGCTACTGTTAAAAAACCTAAGGTTCTCTGTTTGAGAAAATAAAAATAAAGGACTCATCAGTAATATAATTATTAACCTTTTCATCTTAAAAGCCTTTCTTCTTAAATAAACGACTTTTTCCTTTCTTCTTAATACCTATCCAACTTTTATCTTTTTTTGATTCTTGATAATTGGCACAAGGCATTTCACTTGTTCCGTTAAATTTTTTAGAACGACAAGAGCTAAAAGCAAAAACACTTAACAATATGATAATGATATGTTTATTTTTCAGTAGCATTATGATGCTAAATTAAGATTATTTTTGCCACATACAATTATGAAAAAAAAGAAAAAGAAAAGAAAAAATCTTAAAGGGGAGTTTTCTAATGAGAGATTATTTGATTTACTCATTGCTATTTTTAGAGAAAACCCATCTAAAAAACTAAACTACAAACAGGTTTCTAAGAAGTTAAACATTAAAGAGATGGGGGTAAAAATCCAAATTATTGATGTTATGAAGGAAATGAAAAATTCAGGAGTACTTTATGAAGAACAAAGAGGTAGTTTTAGGTTAGTTGAAAAAACTACAGCTATAAAATCAACAATAAAAAACACTAATAGCAGGGGAGCATATGCTAATATAGATGAGGAGAATGAAGTTTTTATTCCTAGAGAGTATACTCAATTTGCTTTAGCTGGAGATGAGGTTGAAATACTATTATTTCCAAAAAGAAAAAACAAACAAGAAGGAGAGGTTGTTAAAGTTATTAGTAGAAAAAAAGAAGAGTTTGTTGGGGTTATTGATAATTCATCAGCTAATTATTTTTTAATTACAGATGACAAAAGAGTCAGTTTTGATATTTTTATTCCTCCAAAAACTATTAAAAAAGAATACCTCAATAAAAAGGTGTTAGTAAAAGTAGAAAGTTGGAACGATAATTACAAAAACCCTGTAGGTAAAGTTAGTCAGGTTATTGGTATTGTTGATGATCATGATACAGAAATTAATGCTATACTTTATGATTACGGCTTTGCTTCAAAGTTTCCTGATGCAGTAGAGCACTCAGCAAATAAGATAAGCAAACAAATAAGTACTGAAGAAGTTGCTCAAAGACTAGATATTAGAAGTACAACCACATTTACTATTGACCCTAAAGATGCTAAAGATTTTGATGATGCTTTATCAGTAAAACAATTAAGTAATGGAAATTGGGAAATTGGAGTTCATATTGCTGATGTAAGTCATTATGTAAAAAAAGGGAGTATTATTGATAAAGAAGCTGTGGAAAGAGCTACATCAGTATATTTAGTTGATAGAGTTATTCCTATGCTTCCTGAAGTGCTTTCAAATGATATCTGTTCTTTAAAACCAAATGTTGATCGTTTAGCGTATTCTGTTTTATTTGAAATGGATGAAAAAGCAAAAGTAATTGATTATAAAATCAAAAAAACAGTTATACATTCTGATATTCGTTTTACCTACGCAACAGCACAAGAAGTAATAGACACTGAAAAAGGAGCTTTAACAACTGAATTATTATTACTTGATAAACTCTCAAAAATACTAAGGAAAAACAGACAGCAAAAAGGTTCTATAAATTTTGAGAGTACTGAAGTTAAATTTATTTTAGATGATAAAAATAATCCTATTGATGTTTATTTTAAAGAAAGTTTAAGTACTAATCATTTAATAGAAGAGTTTATGTTGCTTGCAAATAAGACTGTTGCTAAACATATTGGGTTTCCTAAAAAAGATGCAAAAACATTTGTTTATAGAATACATGACATACCTGATAATGATAGAATTGCAAGTTTAAATAATATTGTTAAAAAATTTGGACATAGTATTGAAGCTTCAACAACACCTAAACTTTCACAATCCTTAAATAAATTATTAAAAAATGTAAAAGGAAGAAAAGAACAACAAATGGTTGAAACACTTGCTATTCGTTCTATGGCAAAAGCTGTTTATACAACAAATAATATTGGTCATTATGGTTTAGCTTTTGATTATTATTCCCATTTCACTTCTCCTATACGTAGGTACCCTGATTTAATTGTACATCGCTTGTTGGATGCTTATATCAATGGAGCAACAACAACAGAAAAAGAACCTTTAGAAAAACTTTGTAAGCATTGTTCTGAAATGGAAAAAATTGCTGCTACTGCTGAGCGTGATTCAATTAAATATATGCAAGTAAAATATTTAAAAAATAAAATTGGAACAACTTATGAAGGAGTAATTTCTGGGGTAACAGAATGGGGCTTATATGTTGAAATAATTGAAAATAAATGTGAAGGTTTAGTAAAAGTAAGTAGTATTAAAGATGATCATTATATTTATGATGAAAAAAAATATGCCCTAATTGGATACCGAACAAAAGTCAGTTACCAAATAGGGCAAAAGGTTAAAATAAAAGTTCAAAGGGCTGACTTAGAAAGAAAGCAAATGGACTTTATTTTAGTTTAATTATTCTTTAATTAATTTTCTTGTTTCAGTCCAATTATTACTTTCAAACTTAATTTGATAAATTCCTTTTGAAAGTGTTGAAACATTTAAATATTCTTTATCAGAAACTTTATTTTTTAATACTAATCTACCATTTACATCATATATTTTAACTAATATTTTAGGTGTTTTTAAATTAGATATATATAATTTATCCTTAACTGGATTAGGGAAAATATTTACTTTATCAGGTCCATTTAAGTTTAATGAAGAAGTGGTAGTAGCACAAGAACTATAACCGTTATTTACTGCACTAGAAATAGATGATGTTGACCCATTATCTATTTGATTTCCATTATCTAATAACATTCCTACAATATGTATTTGAGATTGATCCCACCCACCTTCTAAAATAAATTCGTAACAGATAGTTTCGCTATCACCAGCATTATAAGAAGTAGCACTTAAAGTAGCACCATTAAAAGAAGGTGCAATACTTCTTGCAACATGACGATAAATCATTTGAGAATAATGAACTGAACTAGCTAATGTATTCCAATCTGTACCATCTACATCAATTAATGAACTACCTCCACTATATGAATTTGATTGATTATACTGAGTACCAACACCAGTAACAGAATCTTCAACTATTACACAAGCTAATTTATAATTTCCACTTACTGAATTTTGAAAATCAACTGTTAATGAAACTTTTAAAGTATCACCATTTAATTGTGCTCCTGTAGTCATTATTCCATTAGGTGCAATTATTACTCTTTGAATAAAATCTTGCTTAAAAGCAGAAGGATCTATCTCAGCTCCTCTATCTACTAATCCACTTGGATATCCACCTATATAAGGTGCTAATCCTGCATCATAAACACTATTTGTCATAGGGTCTCCATTATGAACTGCAATACCTTGCCAATACCCTTCATAATCTTTATCCATCCAATTTAAAGCTACAGCACCTCTAGGACACCATCCACACCAAGTTCCTGTTGCTTCTTCACCAATTACTAATTTTCCAGGTGCAGGAATAATTGCATCTATTTGATTAGACATCGTATCATCATTAGGATTATCATCTTGTCCTAATCCATTAACATTATAAACTGTTACATTACCAGTATTAATACCTCCAATTAAAGAAATAGTATTTGTAAAATTAAATTGATAAGTTGCTAAACTAGTTAAATTAATTCCTGTAATATTTTCAGTAATTGTATTACCATTATAATCAAAATCTACATCAAATGAAGTAATATTATCTAATCCTAAATTTCTTATTTCAACAGTTGGATTTTTTAATTGCCCTTGAAGACCTAATATATTTGGTACATTTAATACTTGTGCATTTAAAGTATCTAATTGTAATGGTGTATAAGTATAACAAATATCATCTATATAAAACTCATGACCTGCTATAGGATATAAATCTAAAGAAGCAATTTTATTAACAGTATTTGTAAAATTACCTTGCGATATACCATCAATAAATAATTCCCAATTATTATTAGTTAAATCAACTACAATTTTTAATTCAAACCAAGTTGCTTCAGGATAAGTTGTTGTTAAAAAATTTGTTCCATTACCTGTATTTTCTAAAACAAGAGCTCCTAAATCCATTTTAACATCTAAACTCCAAGTTATTCCTGGATTAACTTCCGCCTGAAAATTAAAATAAGCTCCGGTATTTTGATTTACATACATTTTTTGAGAAAATTCAAAATCTCCTATAGTATAAGGAGCTCCTGAACCAAATGGTAAAACAATATCTTGAGCTCCTTGAGTAGCTCCAGAAAATAAATACAATGAGTTATTTCCACTTGAACTCATAGCATTACTTACATTAGCATCATCAGCATAAGGAGGTGTTGGAGCACTTATTGATCCCCAAGTTTCCCAATCAGAAGATGTTTGAGCAATAGGATCACCATTTTGGTAACTATCAAAATTATCACAGAAAGTAGTTTGTTGTGCAGTTATCGTTCCTACTAAAAATAAAGCTGCATAAAGAGTAAATATTTTTTTCATAATCAATTTATTTAATGAGGGTTAAAAGTAATAAAAATAAAATAACCTTTTAATGAAGTTAACAGTAATCATATTATATATAAGTATTGTTTTATTTAAAAATTAAAAGAAAATATAATTTATATATATAGGTGTTAGTTTAGTTGAAAAAATAATTAACTTAAAATTGTTTTAGTTACCTTTAATTATTAATTGACATAAAAAATAAATAAATGTTAATTTTTAAATTTTAAAAATCAATGATTTAAATAAACTATTAACAAAATATATTATATGTTAATAAGATAAATACTTGGTGTTTTTTTAATAAATAAACTTATTTTTACAAGCAATAAAAGTTAATAAGTGCACTAAAAAAATAAAAGTAAAAAAGAATAAAATTACTTGACTTTAAAATTATTGAATTGCTTAATTTTTTAATTAAAATAAGTACTAATGAGTTATTAATTTTGATTAGCTATTTATTAACATTTATAAAATTTGAATTATTAATAAGTTTAAAATAAACCCTAGGTTATAAACCATAATTACTAACAGCCTGTTAAAATAAAAAAACATGAAAATAGGATTAGCTTGCGACCATGCAGGATTTGATTACAAAGAACAATTAAAAGAATATTTATCTAGTAAAGATAATGAAATTACTGATTTTGGATGCTATTCATTAGATAGTGTTGACTACCCTGATTTTGCTCATAAATTAGCTGAATCTATTGAAAAAAATGAAAATGAATTGGGAATTCAATTCTGTGGAACAGGTAATGGAATTAATATGAGTGCTAATAAACATCAAGGAATAAGAGCTGCACTTTGTTGGAATCCTCATATTGCTGAACAAGCTCGTTTACATAATAATGCTAATGTATTAACTATGCCTGCTAGACACTTAAGTTGGGATGAAGTTATTGCAATTGTTGATACTTTTTTAAGTATAGAATTTGAAGGAGGAAGACATGAAAGAAGAGTTAATAAAATTAAATGTTCTTAAAATGAAAAAAATAGTATTAGCTTTATTTATAGGTTTATCATTTTCAGCCTTTTCACAAAAAAATGTAGAGTTTTCTAAAACAATTAATACTGCTGATTTAGAAAGACACCTTGCTATACTTGCTTCCGATTCTTTAGAAGGAAGAGAAACAGGAAAACCAGGACAAAAAATGGCTGCGGATTATATTATGAATCATTTCAAGGCTATTGGAATACCTCCTTATAAAGGAAAAAAATATTATCAAAAATTTAAAGTAAAATCAGGAAGACATATTTGCAAATGTGATGATTGTGATATGTCTTTTATGAAAAAAGTTTTAGGTAGAAAGAAAATAATAAAAGGAGAAAATGTTTTAGGTTATATTGAAGGTACAGACTTAAAAGATGAGTTAATAGTAGTAACTGCACATTATGATCATTTAGGAAAACACGATAGTTTAATTTTTAATGGCGCTGATGATGATGGAAGTGGAACAGTTGCAGCTATGGAAATTGCAGAAGCATTCATGTTGGCTAAAAAAGCAGGAGCAGGACCAAGGAGATCTGTTTTAATTATGGCTGTTTCTGGGGAAGAAAAAGGATTGTTAGGAAGTAAATATTACACTGACCACCCTATTTATCCTTTAGAAAATACAGTAGCTAATTTTAATATAGATATGATTGGTAGAATTGGAGATTTCCATACCCATCCAAATTATGTATATTTAATAGGAGCTGATATGTTAAGTACCGAACTACATAATATAAGTGAAGCAGTAAATGAAGAATACATAGGTTTAGAGTTAGATTATACTTTTAATAAAGAGGATGATCCTAATAGATATTATTACCGTTCAGACCATTATAATTTTGCAAAAAATAATATTCCAGTAATATTTTATTTTAATGGAATACATGAAGATTACCATAAACCTACTGATACAATAGAAAAAATAGACTTTAATAAGATTCAAAAAATAGCACGATTCATTTTCTTAACAGCTTGGGAAGTTGCTAATAAAGATGAAAGATTGATAGTTGATAAAGCAGATAAAGAATAAAACATTATGATTGAAATTATTAAAAAGAGCGAGCAAGCATATGGCGAATTTAATAATGGAGAAATAATAGAAAATAAACCTGTTGGCTTTCCTATAGAAGGAGGAAAACTAAAAGCTTATTCAAATATATTTTACTGGGCTTATGCAGAGGCTAACACTGATAGTGTAATAGGTTTACATCCTCATAAGGGTTTTGAAATTATATCAGTAGTATTAAAAGGTAGTATTAAACATTACGATACTTTAAATGATAAATGGATTACTTTAAATGAAGGAGATATACAAGTAATACAATCAGGCTCTGGTGTTTCACATTCAGAAGCAATAAATAAGAATGCTGCACTTTTTCAAATTTGGTTAGACCCTAACCTTAAAAAAACATTTTATCAGCCTGCTACTTATAAAGATTATCCTTCAGATAATTTTAGTTTTAAAAATAATAAGAAAACAATAATTGGAGCAAATACTCCTGTTAATATAGAAGCAGAAGGTATAGAAATGTTTCAACTTAATTTGGAAAATGAAACCTTTAATATAAACTTAGAAAGCGATAAAATATACTCTATTTATATATTATCAGGAAACCCTATTGTTAATAATAAGGCAGTAGAAAAATCAGATTTCCTTAAAGTATATGATGAGAAAGAGTTAAGTATAGAGGGTAAGGTACAACTATTTTGTATTAGCTCTCCTTTACAAGTTTCTTATCCTACTTATAAAGCATAAAAAAAACCCACTCATAGAGTAGGATTTTTTATTATTTTCTAGCAACTAAAAACGAGTAACTATTTTTACAAATCAAATTTAATTCCTTGTGCTAAAGGTAATTCAGCAGTATAGTTAATAGTGTTTGTCTGTCTTCTCATATAAATTTTCCAAGCATCAGAACCACTTTCTCTACCTCCACCAGTTTCTTTTTCACCTCCAAAAGCACCTCCAATTTCAGCACCTGAAGTTCCAATGTTTACATTTGCAATTCCACAATCACTTCCTGCAGTTGATAAGAATCTTTCAGCTTCACGTAAGTTAGTAGTCATTATTGCAGAAGATAAACCTTGTTTAACACCGTTTTGCATTTCAATAGCTTCTTCTAACTCAGTATATTTCATAATATATAAAATAGGAGCAAAAGTTTCATCTTGTACAATTTGGAAATGGTTTTCAGCTTCAATAATTACAGGCTTTACATAACACCCGCTTTCATAACCTTCACCTTCTAATATACCTCCTTCTACCAATACATTACCCCCTTCTTCTTTTGCTTTTGCAATAGCATTAAGGTACATGTTTACAGCATCTTTATCAATTAATGGACCAACATGGTTACTTTCATCTAAAGGATTTCCAATACTTAATTGTGTATATGCAGAAGCAAGTTTGTTTTTCACTTCATCATAAACTGATTCATGAATAATTAACCTTCTTGTTGAAGTACATCTTTGTCCACAAGTACCAACAGCACCAAATAAAGCACCAATAATTGTAATTTCTAAGTCAGCATCTGGAGTAATAATAATTGCATTGTTTCCTCCTAACTCTAATAATGATTTTCCAAAACGCTGAGCAACTGTAGCACCCACAATACGCCCCATTCTTGTTGACCCTGTAGCAGAAATTAATGGTAACCTATCATCAGTAGTCATCATTTCACCTACTTTATAATCTCCATTTACGATACAAGAAATCCCTTCTGGTAAGTCATTTTCTTTTGCTACTTCATTCCAAATATTTTGACAAGCAACAGCACATAAAGGTGCTTTTTCAGATGCTTTCCAAACACAAGTATCTCCACTTATCCAAGCTAAAGCAGTATTCCAGTTCCAAACAGCAACAGGAAAGTTAAATGCAGAGATAATACCTACAACTCCTAGTGGGTGGTATTGTTCATACATTCTGTGTCCTGGACGCTCAGAGTGCATAGTAAGTCCGTGTAACTGACGAGATAAACCAACAGCAAAATCACAGATATCAATCATCTCTTGTACTTCACCTAAACCTTCTTGTAAACTTTTACCCATTTCATAAGAAACTAACTCTCCTAATGGTTGTTTATAAGCTCTTAATTTTTCTCCGTACTGGCGTACAATTTCTCCTCTTAATGGAGCAGGTTTTAACCTCCACTCTTTAAAAGCAGCAGTTGCAGTTTGCATTACTTTTTCATACTCTTCAGGAGTTGTTGAAGTAACTTTTCCAATCAAACTTCCATCTACTGGAGAGTAAGATTCTATTTCAGCACCACCACCAAAAGATTGCGCTCCTGTTGATGATCCATTGTTTGATTCTTTAATCCCTAGTGTAGCTAAGGTTTTTTTTATATCTATCATGATAATTTTTGTTTATAAAATGAGATTGCAAAAATAGGAAAAAAGATGATGTATAATTTGTTGTTAGTTAGTTTTAGTTTACCCCCTACTTTTTACTAAATAATTCAGCATCTTCTAACATGTATTCTAAAATAGGTCGACACCTGTTTTTACAAGCTGGATAGTAAAGTCCATGTTTTTTTTCTTTATTTTCAATTGAACTCCCCCACCAGAACTCAGTTATAGCTATGGGTTTTAATTGATATTTAATTGCGTATTGTAGTAACTTAGGAGCAGCACATTCACCACTAGCTGCTGGAGGATTTCCGTGAGATGAGTGTTTAAAAATTTCTAGTAGATTTTTTTCTTTGTATGAAAGATTAAGAAAATTATAATTTTCAAAAAGTCGTTTTTGAAGTAAATTTGACTTTAGCTTCCTCTTTTCTTTTAGTAATATAATTTCAGAGGGTTTATTACTAAGCTTAATGTCTTTACTAATTTCTCCTAATTCTTTCATACCTCTATTAATAAAATAATCATCAATAGATTCATCAAAGACTGAAGGGGTGAGTTTGTCCCATTTTAACCCTTCAGGTAGTTTTCCAGAAGTTGCTCCTAAATAGGAATAAGTACCATCTTTTTGTTGAACTACAAGAACACCAAACATTTTTCCTCTTTGGGTATGAAAGTCATAGTTCCATTTTTTAGACGCTACAATAATATGCTCTTGAAATTCTTTTGCTGCTATTCTTGAAACTTCAGGAGTAGTTGCATTAAAAGGATTATTGAGTTCTGAGGGAATTTCAAGACTAGAGATATCTGTTCTTAATTTAAAGATGAATTTATTATTCATATTTTGATTTACTCAAAAATTACAAGTAGGGTACTTTGTGTTATTTCTTGTAGATAGTTGTGGGTGCTGCTTGTGCCTTTGAATATAAGGTAACATCAGCAACAGTTAACCTTTCAGGAGCATTAACAACATAGGAAACCATATCAGCAATATCTTCAGCAATTAAAGGATCATAGCCCTGATATACTTTTGCAGCTTTTTCTTTATCTCCTTTAAACCGTACTTCTGAAAACTCAGTTGCTACAGCACCAGGGGCAATATTTGTTATTTTAATTCCGTGTTTTGTAAGGTCTAATCGCATCCCCTCACTTATTGCTTCAACAGCTTTTTTTGAAGCACAATAAACTGCTCCATTCTCATAGGTTTGTTTTCCTGCAACAGAGCTGATATTTATTATATGTCCTGTTTTTCGGCTAACCATTTGCGGAATAATAGCCTTTGAAACATAGAGTAAACCTTTTACATTTCCATCTATCATTGCATCCCAATTCTCTACATCTCCAGCATCTATTGGGGCACTACCGTGTGCATTTCCAGCATTATTAACCAAGATATCAATACCTTTCCATTCCTTAGGTAAGGAAGTAATTTGTTTCTCAACCTCAATTCTATCACGAACATCAAAAGCAAGGGTTTTAATTGCTGTTATTTTGGAAAGAGAATTTTCAAGCTCAGTTAATTTATTAACCCTACGCCCACATAAAATAAGGCGATACCCATCTTTTGCAAGTTGTATTGCTGTTGCTTTTCCAATTCCTGAACTGGCTCCTGTAATTAAGGCTGTTTTTGTCATATTCTGTATAGGTTAATGATACAAGATTACAAAAAATAATTGAGTAAAGATGTTTATTTATAGCTTGTGAATCAACTCTTCTAAAGCGTATGATAACCTGTTTTGAACCCCTAATTGTGAGCCAAAAATAGAACGAAATATTTCGCCATTACTTGTTAGTAGTATCCATTGTGGAGTTCCTTCACAATTAAAGTCATCATATACTTTATGGTTTTCATCAATGTAAATTGGAAAAGGAAGCTCTTTGCTAGTAAAAATGCTTTTAATGTCTTCCTTGCTTACCTCTTCATCTCCAAAATTACTATGTATACCAACAACTTGTATAGCATTATATTCTTGCTGATATTTATAAGCTAAAGGGATAGCTCTTCCTGTACAGCCCAAACATTTATTATTGTAAAAGACTAAGAGTAAAGGTTTTCCTTTATACTCCTCTATGAGGTTAATTTTAGCACCATCAAGATTATTTACAGAGATGTTTTTGATCATTTTTAAGGCTAAGTATTATAACCCTTCTTCTCCTTCTGAAAGTAGCTCTTCTTCATCTTCTAAAAGCTCATTCTCTTCATAGGTTCCAATCTGAGCCATTTTGTTTTTATAGGAGATTAAAGACCAAGTCATAATTAAACATGAGATAAGGATTACAAAAAGTAAAACCCCTTGGAATTCACCTCCAGCACTTAGCTCTTCAGGAATAGCAAAAAACAGGAGTATTGTAATTAATCCTCTTGGGGCTAAAAAGAGTTGAGGAATAATATCTTTTCCGTTAAATAGTAATAAAACTACCGCCCTAACAATGTAAATAATAGCTAGGATAATTAAACCTATCCCAATTACTTTAAGGCTTAATAAAGACCCTAAATAAACAGACCATCCAAAGATGATAAAAAAGAAAGTACGCACTACAAAAGCAGTTTCGGCAGTTACTGTTTTCATGTCTTCTAGTACCGCTTCTACTTTGTCAATGTTTAATAAATTTAATAAACGCCCTTTAAAGAATACTTTGTAATTGTTAAGTACCATCCCAAAAATAAGGATAATAATTAATGAAGATAAGTGGAACATTTTACCAACAGCATAAAGAAGAAGTAAGATAGCAATTAGTAAAAATAGTTTTACATGTCCTTTAATATTCTGGAATACATAAATAAGAATGTAAGAGATGATAATTGAAAAGACAATTGTAAACAATAAGTCTCCTATCATTTTCCCATATACAGGCTCTGAAGAAGTTGCAACAGCCATTGCACTTACACTATAAAAACCAATAATCCCTATGATATCAGAAAAGGTACTTTCATAAATCATAAACTCTCTTTTATCCTCATCCAAATCATCAATACTTGGTAAAATAATTGCAGAGCTTAAAATAGATAGAGGAATGGTATATAATAGTGCAGTAAGGATTTCAATCTCTAAAATATAATTTAAAGCTAAAGCTGATAAATAAGCTGTTGCTACCAAACCAATTAATGCAACTGAAAAGGATTTTACAATGAGCCCTACTTTTTCTTTCAGTAGTTTTAAATCAAGAGCTGCTTCTAGTACAATAAGAATTAACCCTACCACTCCTAAAACTTCTAGTGTAGGTAGTAAGTCAGGTTTTTGGTAGCCGCTAAAACGCAAAGCATAATTAATTCCAATACCCAAACCAATAAGCATTAATACCGCCGGTATTCCCGATTTTTTAGCATAGAGATTAAAAAAGTACGATATTATTATAGTTACTGAAAAAATAATAATGAGCATATATGTACTTAACCCTTCCATATTAAAAGAGTTTTAGAATATCATTTCCATTAGCAAACACTAGTAAACTTAATAGTAGTATCATCCCTATCATTTGAGCGTATTCCATTACTTTTTCAGGAGCAGGTTTTCCTACAATCATTTCATACAAAAGAAAAACAACATGCCCACCATCTAATGCTGGGATTGGTAAGATATTCATAAAGGCTAACATTAAAGATAAGAAAGCAGTTAAGTTCCAAAATACCTGCCAGTTCCACTCAGCAGGAAACATAGACCCAATAGCTCCAAAACCTCCCATACCTTTATAAGCTCCAGTACTTGGAGATAAAATCATCTTAAATTGATTGATATAACCTCCTAGTTTTTTAAATGCTTTTTTGTGTCCAGCAGGGAAAGATTCAAAAAACCCATAGCTGAATGAAGCTAATTTGTAAGTCCCCAATTTCTCTAATTGAGTGTTGTTAGGTATTGCATTAAAAAAGCCAAGTTCTCCTTCATCAGAAACTAAAATGTTAAGAATCTTATCTTCACCATTTCGCTCCACAGTAACAGCAATATTTTCTCCTGCATGACTTTTTATTCCATTTTCAAGCTGATCAAAATAAGTATAACTAGTACCGTTTATTGCTTTAATAATGTCTTTTTTCTCTAGTCCACCTTTTTCGGCATTAGATCCTTTTTTTATTTTAGAAACAATAGTTGGTATTCTAGGGTAGATAATTACTTTCTGCTTGTTATTTAAAAATTGCTCAATTAAATCAATAGGTAGCTCAATGGTATGTTCAGCACCATTTCGTTCTACAGTAATATTTTCTGAAGTAATTACACGCTCTAAAATATCAGAATAACGTTCAACAGGAAGTCCATCAGCACTAATAATTCTATCTCCATTCTGAAACCCAATATCAGTCGCTAACTCATCAAGACACCATATACCATCAGTCATATTTTCATTTGGAAGGTATTTGTCGCCATAAGTGTAAAGTGTCATAGCGTAAATAAATATTCCTAAAAATAAATTTACAGTAACTCCTCCAAGCATAATGATAAGTCTTTGCCAAGCTGGTTTTGCTCTAAACTCCCAAGGTTCAGCAGGCTTTTCCATTTGCTCTTTATCCATGCTTTCATCTATCATTCCTGATATTTTCACATAACCTCCCAAAGGAAGCCATCCAATACCATATTCAGTATCGCCAATTTTCTTTTTAACTACTGAAAACCAAGGGTCAAAAAAGAGGTAAAACTTTTCAACTCTAGTTTTAAAAAGTTTTGCAGGGATAAAATGTCCTAGTTCGTGTAGTACAACTAAGATTGATAAACTCATTAGGAGTTGTGACGCTTTTATTAAAAATTCCATCTATAGTAATTCGTTAGCTAATATTCGTGTTGCCTCATCTGTAGCGATATAATCAGCTAAAGAGGGTTTGGAAACAAAAGTAATTTTTTCCATGCAATCTGCAATTAAATCTGACATATTTAAAAATCCAATTTCATCTTTTAAAAATGCTGCTACTGCAATTTCATTTGCAGCATTTAAAATACAAGGCATATTTCCTCCTTTATTCATAGCATCATAAGCCAATTGTAAATTACGGAATGTTTCCAGGTCAGGCTTTTCAAAAGTTAAATTTGGGTAATCCATAAAGCTGAAGCGCTCAAATGTGTTTTTTAGTCTTTTAGGATAACCTAGAGCATATTGTATAGGCAGCTTCATATCAGGTAAGCCCATTTGTGCTTTTATTGATCCATCTTCAAATTGTACTGCTGAGTGTATAATAGATTGTGGGTGGACTATTACATCAATTTGCTCTGCTTTTAAGTCAAATAACCATTTAGCCTCAATTACTTCTAAGCCTTTATTCATTAAACTTGCAGAGTCAATTGTAATTTTTGCTCCCATTTCCCAATTAGGGTGTTTTAAGGCTTGAGCTTTAGTGATATTAAGTAAATCATCTCTCAATCGACCTCTAAAAGGTCCACCAGAAGCAGTTAAATAGATTTTCTCAATAGGGTTTTGATGCTCCCCTACTAGGCATTGAAAAATAGCAGAATGTTCAGAGTCAACAGGATAAATACTGACTCCATACTCCATACATAGCTTAGTAATTAAATCACCTGCAACAACTAAGGTTTCTTTATTGGCTAAGGCAATACTCTTTTTTGCTTTTATTGCTCTTATGGTTGGTTTTAATCCAGAGTAGCCTACTAATGCAGTAAGTACAACATCGATATTGTCTCCCTCAACAACCTCCTCAAGAGACTGTGCTCCTGCAAATACTTTTATGCCTAAATCAAATAAAGCATCATTCACTTCTTGGTATTTGTCTTCATTAGTGATTACAACAGTATTAGGCTTGTATCTCTTTGCTTGTTCAATTAGTAAGGTACTATTGTTGTTTGCTGTTAACACCTCCACTTCAAATAAATTAGGGTGCTCAGTAATTACCTCTAAAGCTTGAGTCCCTATTGATCCTGTAGATCCTAGAATTGCTATTTGTTTCTTTTTTTGTGTCATTTAGAATGCATTAAGTTTATTAGCAATTTTTCTATCGTTAGCTAGTCTTGGAACTTTATTCTGCCCCCCTAGCTTTCCTATGGATTTCATATATTCTCTAAACCCATCCTTATTTATTATAGTTACTTGTAGTGGTTTTAATACAGAGCCACTTATTAAATCTTTATAGTAAGTATTAAGCTTTTGTAGTTTTTCATCAAGGGCTTTAGTAAAGTCATTTAAGTTTTCAGGTTGTTTTTCAAACTCTATAAGCCATTCATGATAAGGCAATCCTTCAGTTGGGTTTACTTGAGGAGCAACATGGAATTCATTAACTTCAGCAGGAATCTTTTCTATAGTTTCTTGTAATGATTTTTCTACCTCTTCAGCAATAACATGTTCTCCAAAGGCTGAGGTAAAATGCTTTATTCTTCCGCTTACAATAATGCGGTATGGATCAAGAGATACAAACTTAATGGTATCACCAATATTATAACCCCATAGCCCAGCATTTGTGTTGAGTATAATTACATAATTAACACCTAACTGAACATCAGCAAGGGATATTCTTGTAGGGTTTTCTTCAAAAAACTCATCACTAGGAATAAACTCATAGAATATTCCGTGATTTACACAAAGTAACATCCCTTCTTCTTTCTGAGAATCTTGATAGGCAATAAAACCTTCTGAAGCTGGATATAGTTCTACACCATCTACTTTTCTTCCAATTAATTTTTCAAAAGTTTTTCGGTAGGGCTCGTAGTTTACTCCCCCATAAATAAAGAGGTCAAACTTTGGAAATATATCTTTAATTAGCTTCCCTGATTTTTGTTGTAGCTTTTCAAAATACATTTGAACCCAAGGTGGAATACCACTAATAAGGCTCATTTTTTGATTAATTGTTTCTTCTACAATAGCATCTACTTTTGTTTCCCAGTCCTCAATGCAATTAGCTTCATATGAAGGTAATCTGTTTTTAGTTAGATAAGCAGGTACATGATGTGCAACAATTCCTGAAAGCCTACCTGTTAAAATATCTCCTGTTTTTGAGAGCTCAGGACTCCCTTGTAGGAAAATCATTTTCCCATTAACAATAGAAGTGTTTTTAGTTTCTGCAATATAGGATAATATAGCATCTCTTGCCGCAGTAATATGGTGCGGCATAGATTCCTTACTAATGGGAATATATTTTGTTCCAGATGTTGTTCCAGAGGTCTTACAGAAATAGAGTGGTTTCCCTGGCCATAATACATTTTTCTCTCCATCAATTATTTGCTGCATATATCCTTTTAATTCTTCATAGTCTCTTACAGGAACAGTAGCTTTCCAATCAGAATAATTAGAGATTGTACTAAAGCTATGGTCTCTACCAAATGTAGTTTCTTTAGCTTGTTGTATTAAAGAGAGGAATAATTGATTTTGTACTGCTACAGCATTGTTTTTCCATTTATTGTTTTTTCGAACAATTTTTTTCGCAAATGGTAAGCTTAATAATGATTTTAATCCCATTGTTTTTTAAAAAGAAATGTAGTTTTCAGGGTTTACTGGAGCTCCTTTGTGCCAAAGTTCAAAGTGCAGGTGTGGTCCTGATGAAAGTTCACCAGAGTTTCCTATAATTGCAATAGGATCGCCAGCATTTACAAAGTCTCCAACCTCTTTTAAGAGTAAAGAGTTGTGTTTATATAAAGAAATGTAATCGTTTTTATGTTGCACTCCAATAACATATCCTGTTTCTGTTGTCCAATGGCTAATAATTACGGTTCCATCTAGTACGCTGCTAATTCTGGATTTTTCTTTTGCCACTAAATCAATACCATAATGTTTGGTTTTGTAATTATAATTATCGCTAATAATACCTGATAAGGGTGTAAAAAACATAAGGTACTCATTAGTTTGTTTATTTGTAATATAGATTGAGCTTTTGTCTTCAGCTTCAACACTTACCCTTAACAATGAGTCTTCTTTTGATTTTTCAAAACTAATAGCAGCAACATCATTTTTTATAGCATTAGCTTTATCTTCATTAGGAGTTATAAGAGTCTCACCTTTTATTATATGGTTAATGTTATCAAGGTATATTGCACTGTTTTGTAATATTTTTTCAACTGAGTCTGACTTAAGGCTTAGTTCAATAAGTTGTTTTTGAACCTCTGTGGTTGACTTCCCAGGAACATATTCTTTTAGTGGAGTGTAAGCAATTAAAAATAAAGTGCTGAAAAAGCAAATGAAAATAAACATCCCTAAGAAAGCCAAAACATTTAATCGAGAGATTTTTATAGAAAGCTTCTCTTCAAATGAATTGTCAGTTATTATTACAAAACGATATTTGTGTAAAAGTTTTGCCCAATATTTTTTATTAGTTTGTTTATCTTGCATAATGTTTGCAAATATCATAAAATTATGAGCATATTTGCGAGAATTTTACGATTAGCCGTAAAATAATTTTAATTAAAAGAAGTTTACTACCCAAGTGAAGTTAAAAACATATCATATAGTAAAAGGAATAATGCTAATATTATTGTTTGTTAGCAGCTCATGTTCAACAAAAAAGAAATCATGGGTTAATAGGCAATATCATAATACTACAGCAAAATATAATGGTTACTTTAATGGTAATGAAAGTTTAAAGTTAGGAGTAAAAAAAATACAGGAAGGTTATGTCGATGATTATACAGCTATTTTGCCAATTTACAAAACAGGAGATCTAAAAAAGGCTAAAAAATCACAAAGCTATATGGATAAGGCTATTAAAAAAGGCTCAGTAGTTATTCAGAGGCATTCCATGAAAATTAAAGGAAAGGAATATTGTAAGTGGATTGATGAAAATTATCTTTTAGTTGGGAAAGCATACTTTTATAAAGGAGAATTTAATGAAGCGATAAAAACATTTAATTTTATAAAGAAAGAATATAAAAAGAATGAAATTAGGTTTGAAGCTTCTTTATGGCTTATAAGAAGTTATACTGAAAAGGAGGATTTTACAGCTGCTGAAATGGAACTTGATGAGTTAGCAAATGAAAGAAAATTTCCAAAAGACCTTGAAGCTGATTTTACAAGGGTTAAAGCAGATTTTTATTTACAATACAATAACTACCCTTTAGCTTTGGAGCAATTAACTAAGCTAGAGAAACAGATTAAGCGTAAGCGAAAGAAAGTGCGATATAATTATATTATGGCACAGATTTATCAGCAAAACAATAATTTACAAAGAGCAAGACAGCAGTATGAAAAGGTATTAGCAGCAAACCCTGATTATGAAATGGTGTTTAATGCAAAAATGAACTTAGCTCAATCATTAGTGTCTGATAGTAAGGCAAGTAATAAAATGCGTCAACAGTTGTTAAAAATGACTAAAGACGTAAAGAATAAAGAATATTTAGATAAGATATTTTATACTATTGCAGAAATGGATATCAAAGCAAAGGATACCTTGTCTGCAATTGATAATTATTTACTTTCTACAGCAAATAGTATTGATAATAATACTCAAAAAGCAATATCATTTTTAGCCTTAGCTAAAGTTGATTATAATAGATCTTTATATAGGTCAGCAAAGTTATACTATGATAGTACATTGCTTTACATGAATGATGATTATAGAGATTATGAAGAAACAGAAGAAAGTCATAAAACATTAGAAGAGTTAGTAAATCATTTGGACATTATCCACATGGAAGATAGCTTGCAAAACTTAACTACTTTATCCCAGTCAAAGTTAATGGAGGTGGTTAACTCTGTAATTGCAGCTGAGGTAGAGAAAGAGCGCTTAGCTTTGGAGCAAGAGCGAGCAAATCAGCAAATGATAGCAGAAACTAATCGAAGGGGAAATCAAAATGAGCAGTTTGGAAATAATACATCTGGAGGGAAATGGTATTTTTATAATCCAGCAACGCTTAGTTTTGGATTGTCAGAATTTCGTAAGAAATGGGGAAAACGAAAGCTTGAAGATGATTGGAGGAGGAAAGATAAAAAAACTGTTTCAACTTTTGATACAGACTCAACTTCTTTGGGTGATGATGAAGAGTTAATAGTAGAAAATAAAAGAGACCCAAGATATTATATAGATCAGTTGCCAGAAACAAAGGAAGACTTTGAGAAGTCGGATGACAAGATTAAGGAGTCAATGTATCAAGCAGGATTAATTTATAAGGAGTACCTGAAAGAGTATACTAAAAGTACAGATTTGTTTGTGGGCTTGTTTTCTCGTTACCCTAAAGATAATCAGTTTGCTCCATTAGCATATTATAACGCTCATTTAAATTATATTGAAATAGATCAACTTCAAAAATCTGAGCAAATGAAGAGCGCACTATTAACAAGTTATCCAAATAGTATTTATGCTAAGATGCTTGTTAATCCAAATTACAAAGATGAGTTAATAGGTAAAAAAAGAAAAGAAGAAACTAAGTATCAGCTAGTTTATCAAAAGTATGGGGAGCAAGAGTATAGGCAGGTGCTTTCAGATACAGAAGTAATAAAGGAGGATAATTATAAAGAAAAGTACCTTTTTTTAAGGGGCTTGTCGTTTGCAGGAGTTAAGGATACGCTTAACGCAAAAAAGGAATTGAACAAGGTTGTTGAGGTTAACTCAAAAAGCGAAATTGCAAAGCAGGCTCAATATTTGCTTTCAACATTTAATAACCCGGAATTAATGAAAAAAGCAAATGCCCAGGCACTTGCAAAATCACCTTACCTTTATAAGTCTACAGACCCTCACATGTGTTTAATTATTTTGCCCAGAACAGGGGTTGATATTAATTATTTAAAAACCTTGGTTTCCGATTATCATATAAATGATTTTGGGACAGAAGTATTTGAAATTAGTGCAATGCTTATGGGTTTAGAGAAACATTTACTGATGATAAAAACTTTTGAAAACCCTAAGGAGGCAATGGGTTATAATCAATTGTTAAAATCAGAACCTTCAATAATGAAAGAGTTAAATAAATCAGATTTTAAGGTATTGGCTATTTCGTTTGAAAACTTTAAAGAGTTTTATAAAAATAAGGATGAGGAGGGGTATTACAACTTCTTCAAAAAGAATTATTTACCCTTAAATTAAGACTTAAAATTTATTTTATTAGTTTTGCGCTAATTAAATACCTAGGTTAAGATGTTTACAAATAAAAATGAAGCAATGAAAAATACAGACGCAACAACTGCTGTTAATATGATTGGGGCAGGAACTATAATTACAGGAGATGTTCAGTCAAAAGGTGATATTAGAGTTGATGGAACCTTAAAAGGTTCGGTAAATACTGAAGGAAAAGTAGTTTTAGGAAAAGATGGTGTTATTGAGGGAGATGTAATTTGTAAGGATGCAGATATTTCAGGAACAATAAAGGCAAAAATTACTGTTTCACAATTATTATCTTTAAAGGCTACAGCAAAGTTAAATGGTGATATTGTTACTAATAAATTATCAATTGAGCCAGGAGCGGCATTTACAGGGTCATGTAGTATGGGAGCTGTGATTAAAGACTTAAAAGATGCCGGAAAAACCGACCAAAAAGAAAAAACCGCTTAATCGTTATCTAGCTTTAACATCTATCCCTTTTCAAATAGGAATAACTGTTTATTTAGGAGCGTATTTGGGAGAATACTTCGATTCAAAATATGCTTTTGAAAAACCTTGGTTTACTATTTTGGGAGTTTTGTTGGCTTTAATCATTTCTATGTATAGTGTAATAAAACAACTAAATGAATTAAATAATTAGGATGGATAATTCATTGTTTAAAAGTTTAGCAATCACTTTTGTTGTTATAGTGTTTGCTTTTTTTCTCCACTTTTTTCTTGTCCTTGAGGAGCAATTTCTTGAAATATTATTAAAATCATATTTCATAAATTTCGTGATGGCTTCTTTTATTTTTTCAGTGATTTATAAATTTAAACAAACAAAGCCAGACTTATTAGGATTTTATTTTTTGGGGGGTAGTTTTTTCAAGTTTATTGTTTTTTTTGCAATATTCCTTCCGTTTTTTAAAGAGGATGGAGATTTAAGTAGCCAAGAATTCTTTACTTTTTTTATTCCATACATTATTGTTCTCGTTGTAGAGGTTTCCCTTCTAATTAAAGTGCTGAATAAGGAGTCCTAATTTATTAGGGTAAAATTTGTAAAAAAATATACTCTCTAATCCGTATAATTATTTAGTTTTGCACCGATTTTTAAAAAAGACAAGAAAGGTCGAATAAAATGAGATTAAAAAAAGTAATTTTTACCCTAGTAATTGCAAGTTTATTTAACTTTCAATTAATTGCCCAAGATCATACTAATGAGCATGCGGAAAGCGTAACGCACCATGCTGAAACAGAATATGATTTGCAAAAAGACAAAAAAGAAACTATTCAGCATCACCTTGCAGATGATCATAGTTTTACAATTACGCATGGCGTTTCTTTTCCTTTACCAATCATTCTTTATGCTGAAGGGTCTTTTGATATATTTATGTCATCAAGATTTGATGGAGAACATCATACAAAAATTCCTTATACAATTAACGGAAGAACATATTCTTTAGATCATGGTCATATCACTGAAGCAAGTGGTTTACACCCTTTAGATTTATCAATAACGAAGAATGTATTTTTGATTATATTAATGTCTCTATTATTATTTGTGTCTTTTTCTTCATTGGCAAGATCATATAAGAAAGGCGCTATTCCAACTGGTTTTGGAAGGTTATTAGAGCCATTAGTTTTATTTGTTAGAGATGATATCGCTAGACCAAACATTGGTGAAAAGCATTATAAAAGGTACATGAGTTATTTACTTACTGTATTCTTCTTTATTTGGTTTATGAATTTAGCAGGAATGACTCCTTTAGGGGTTAATGTTACAGGTAATATTGCTATTACTTTTTCTTTAGCAATTCTTACATTTGTAATTACAAATGTAACTGCAAATAAAGCATATTGGGGGCATATTTTTTGGATGCCAGGAGTTCCTGTAGCAATGAAGTTTATTTTAGCGCCAATTGAATTGTTAGGTGTTTTTGTAAAACCATTTGTATTAATGATTCGTTTGTACGCTAACATTATGGCGGGTCATATTGTGTTAATGAGTTTAATTGCTGTAATGTATGCTTTTGCAAATTACTTCGCTAAAGGAGCATTTTTCGGATTAACGTTATTTTTATCATTTATTGAGCTATTAGTAGCTTTTTTACAAGCATATATTTTCACCATGTTAACAGCGCTTTATTTTGGAGCTGCTGTTGCTGAACATGATGATCATTAATAATATTAACTAGAGTGTTTAATTTTAAATCAATTTAATTATGACAATTCCAAATATCGTAGGAGCTGGATTAATCGTTATCGGAGCTGGATTAGGTATTGGTAAAATTGGTGGGTCAGCAATGGAGGCTATTGCAAGACAACCAGAAGCTACTGCCAAAATTCAGACTGCAATGATTATTGCTGCAGCATTAATTGAAGGTATTGGGTTTGCGGCTTTATTTGCTGCTTAACAAACACCTAAACATCAAAACTATAAGGGTTGCTTATAGTTTTGATGTTATTTAAAAAAACAAAAAACAAAAAACAAAAATGGAGAAGTTATTAAATGAGTTTTCAGCAGGATTATTTATGTGGCAAACACTATTGTTTGTTATTCTTATATTCATATTAAAGAAGTTTGCATGGAAACCAATTTTGACAGCTGTTGAAGAAAGAGAAGAAGGAATTAAAAACTCTTTAGATTTAGCTGAAAAAGCAAAAGCAGAAATGCAAGCGCTTAATGCAGATAACGAAAGAATTTTAGCTGAAGCAAGAGTTGAAAGAGATGCTTTGTTAAAAGAAGCAAGAGAGATGAAAGATAAAATTGTAAATGACGCTAAGGAAGAAGCAACTACTGAAGCAGATAAAATTTTAATTTCAGCTAAAGAGCAAATTAACAATGAAAAAATGAAAGTTGTTACTGAGCTTAAAAATCAGCTTGCTGACATGTCAATTGAGATTGCTGAGAAAATTTTAAAGACAGAATTGTCTGATAAAAATAAGCAAAAAGAGTTAGTTGCAGAGGCTTTAAAAAGTAACGAACTTAACTAGTAAGCAATGAAGCAATCAAGAGTAACAATAAGATATGCAAAAGCTTTATTGCAATTAGCAATTGAGCAAAATGAACTAGACCAGTCTCATAAGGATATGGTAGTACTTGATGGTATTTGCTCTTCAAGTAAAGAGCTTTCTTCTTTACTTAAAAGCCCTATTGTAAAAACAGATCAGAAGTTAAGAATTTTAGATGAGATTTTTACAGGTAAGTTAGGGAAATTAAGTATGTCGTTTATTAACTTAATTACGACTAAGAAAAGAGAAAACTTATTAGCTAATATTGCTAAGAGTTTTATTTCTTTATATAAAGCACATAATAAAATTGAAACAGCAACTGTAACTACAGCTGTTCCTTTAGATGAGGAGCTTAGAGCAGAGGTTATTGGTTTCATTAAAAAACACGGAGAACAAGATGTTGAGTTAACTGAGAAGGTTGATTCAACTATTATTGGTGGCGCAATCATCAGAATGGGCGATAAGCAATTAGATGCTAGTGTATCAAAAGCAATTTCTGAATTAAGACAAACATTTAATAAAAACCTGTATTTACAGGACTTCTAAAAAACAATAAAAAAATGGCAGAAGTAAAATCAGCTGAAGTATCAGCAATTTTAAGACAACAATTATCAGGATTTAAATCTGAAGCAGAACTACAAGAAGTAGGAACTGTATTACAGGTTGGGGATGGTATTGCTCGTATTTATGGGCTTACTAACGCACAATCGGGTGAGTTAATTGAATTTGAAAACGGATTACAAGGTATCGTATTGAATCTTGAGGAAGACAATGTAGGAGTTGTACTTCTTGGGCCTTCAAAAGGAATTAAGGAAGGTGATACTGTAAAAAGAACAAACAGAATTGCATCTATTAATGTAGGTGAAGGAATGTTGGGTAGAGTTGTTGATGGAATGGGTAATCCTATTGATGGAAAAGGACCTATTGCAGGAACAACTTATGAAATGCCAATTGAAAGAAAGGCGCCAGGTGTAATTTATCGTCAGCCAGTTGATGAGCCTTTACAAACAGGATTAAAAGCAGTTGATGCTATGATTCCTGTAGGAAGAGGACAAAGAGAGTTGATTATTGGTGATAGACAAACTGGAAAAACAGCAGTTGCTATTGATACAATTATCAATCAAAAAGAATTTTATGATAAAGGAGAGCCTGTATTCTGTATTTATGTGGCAGTAGGACAAAAAGCATCTACAGTAGCTGGTTTAGTTGATACTTTAGAAAAAGCAGGAGCTTTACCTTATACTGTAATTGTTGCAGCAAGTGCTTCTGATCCTGCTCCGATGCAATTTTATGCTCCTTTAGCAGGTGCTGCAGTTGGAGAGTTCTTTAGAGATACAGGTCGTCCAGCTTTAATTGTATTTGATGATTTATCAAAACAAGCTGTAGCTTACCGTGAGGTATCTTTATTATTAAGAAGACCTCCAGGACGTGAGGCATATCCTGGTGATGTATTTTACTTACACTCAAGATTATTAGAGCGTGCTGCAAAAGTAATTAACGATGATACTATTGCTGCTCAAATGAACGATTTACCTGAGTCTTTAAAAGGATTAGTAAAAGGTGGGGGTTCTTTAACAGCTTTACCAATTATTGAAACACAAGCAGGAGATGTATCTGCTTATATTCCAACAAATGTAATTTCTATTACTGATGGTCAGATTTTTTTAGAGTCAAATCTATTCTTATCTGGAGTTCGTCCTGCAATTAATGTAGGTATTTCAGTATCTCGTGTGGGTGGAGCAGCTCAAATTAAGTCAATGAAAAAGATTTCAGGAACTTTAAAACTTGACCAAGCACAATATAGAGAACTTGAGGCATTTGCTAAGTTTGGTTCTGATTTAGATGCAGCAACTAATGCTGTAATTGAAAAAGGAAAGCGTAATGTTGAAATCTTAAAGCAAGGGCAATATGCTCCATTAAGAGTTGAGGAGCAAGCTGCAATTATTTACTGTGGTACTAATGGTTTATTAATGAATGTTCCTGTAAACAGAATTAAGGAGTTTGAAGCAGAATATTTAGCGTTCTTACATGCTAAGCATGAAGGTGTATTAAATGATTTAGCTGCTGGAAAATTAACTGATGAGATTAAAGCAACTTTAGAAACTGTTGCTGCTGATTTATCTTCTAAATACGCAAACTAAAACATGGCTAACTTAAAAGAGATAAGGTCAAGAATTACATCTGTTGGGTCAACTATGCAGATTACTTCAGCAATGAAAATGGTATCTGCTGCTAAGCTTAAAAGAGCGCAGGATGCTATTACTCAGATGCGACCTTATGCAAATAAGTTGACCGAGTTATTAGAAAACCTAAGTGCAAGTTTAGAAGGGTCGGATGGAGGTCTTTATACTGAAGAAAGAGCTGTTAATAATGTGCTTTTAGTTACTGTAACATCTAATAGAGGATTGTGTGGTGGTTTTAATGCCTATATTATGAAAAGTGCAAAAGCATTAATTGCTAGCGAATATGCTGGAGCTAATGTTAGTATTCTTTCAATTGGTAAAAAATCATCTGAGCATTTTTCAAAGAATGGGTTTAATGTAGCAAGTACTCATGATGAGTTGTTTGCTGATTTAACTTTTGATAATGTTGCAAAGATTGCTGAAGGAATAATGGATCAGTATGTTGCTGGAGATTATGACAAAGTTATTTTAGTATACAATCAGTTTAAAAATGCTGCTACTCAAATAATCATGAATGAAAACTTTTTACCAGTACAAACTACTGAAAATGAGGGCGCTATAGTTGGAGATTATTTATTTGAACCTACAAAACAAGAAATTGTTGAGCAATTAATTCCAAAATCATTAAAAACACAATTGTTTAAAGCAGTTTTAGATTCTCATGCTGCTGAGCATGGAGCAAGAATGACTGCTATGCATAAGGCAACTGATAATGCCTCAGAGTTGAAAAAAGACTTAACTTTAACCTACAATAAAGCAAGGCAAGCTGCAATTACTGGAGAGATCCTTGAGATTGTTGGTGGTGCTGAAGCATTAAATGGATAAGTAGCATATAATATGTTATTGTTAAAACCCTCTTCCTTGGAAGAGGGTTTTTTTTATTTTAAATCATCTGAATCTTCTATATTTGTGCAAATTAACTATTAGTACTATTCAAGCATTTTTAAATGTTATTTAATTCCATAGAGTTTGCGTTGTTTTTACCTATTGTATTTCTGCTGTATTGGTTTATAACAAATAAAAATCTAAAGCTACAAAATGCTTTATTACTAGTAGTAAGTTATTTCTTTTATGGGTGGTGGGATTGGAGGTTTCTATCGCTAATTATTTTTAGTTCTTTTATTGATTATTTTATTGGGATATTCCTAGTAAAGGAGAGCTTTAAGAAAAGAAGGAAGTTGCTGTTGGCTACAAGTATTATTGTGAATTTAGGCTTCCTTGGTTTCTTTAAGTATTTCAATTTTTTTATTGATAGCTTTACTGATGCATTTACATTCTTTGGATATACTATTGAGGCTACTAGATTAAATATTATTCTTCCTGTAGGAATTAGTTTTTATACTTTTCAGACTCTAAGTTATACTATTGATGTATATAAAAAGAAGTTAAAACCTACTAGAGACATTATTGCATTTTTTGCTTTTGTTAGCTTTTTCCCTCAGTTAGTTGCAGGCCCTATTGAAAGAGCAACAAATTTATTACCTCAGTTTTTTAGTAAAAGAAAGTTTGATTACAATAAGAGTGTGGATGGTTTAAGACAAATGTTATGGGGCTTTTTTAAGAAAATTGTTATTGCAGATAATTGTGCTGTTTATGTAAATGATATCTTTGAGAATTATGAAGCTTATCCATCATCATTATTAGTAATTGGAGCTGTATTATTTGCATTTCAAATTTATTGTGATTTTTCAGGGTATTCAGATATTGCTATAGGAATAGCTAGATTATTTGGGTTTAATTTAATGCAAAATTTCGCATTTCCATATTTCTCAAGAGATATTGCAGAATTCTGGAGGCGTTGGCACATCTCGCTATCAACATGGTTTAGAGACTATCTCTATATTCCCTTAGGAGGAAGTAGAGGGAGTGTGATGCTAAAACTCAGAAATGTATTTGTTATTTTTATTGTAAGTGGGTTTTGGCATGGTGCAAACCTTACGTTTATTGCTTGGGGACTATTGCATGCATTATATTTTGTTCCATTAATGTTACTTGGTACTAATAGAGATAATACAGATATTGTTGCTATAGAGCATTATTTCCCAAATATTAAGGAGTTACTCCAAATAGGTTTTACTTTTTCAATTACGGTAATAGCTTGGATTTTTTTTAGAGCAGATAGTATTGTTCATGCCTTTTCTTATATTAATACATTAGTTAGTGCTCCTTTTTATTCTGATTTAGTCTTAGATTTAAAAACTGTACCTTTAAATATCATATTTGTATTTGTTGCATTATTAACTTTAACAGAATGGTTGCAAAGAGAAAAGCAGCATGGTTTAGTTTTTTATAATCAAGGGTTTTTAAGTAAAGTTGGAAGGAGAACATTTTATCTTATTATTGGAGTCTCAATATTTGTTTTTGGGAATTTTGATAAGACAGAGTTTATATATTTTGCATTTTAATAATGATAAGTAGATTTATAATAAAGGTATTAGGTTACACTCTTTTTTTTGGGATGATAATATTATTAGGAGCTAAAATAATGTCTATCCTAATTAAGGAAAAAGGTTTTAAAAATTATGAAACTGAAAGTAATCTTCTTGTGATGGAGGAAAATAAGCAGTATGATTTTCTTCTTATGGGGATATCTCATGCTCGCAATTTTTCAAGGCATAAAAACCACTTAAGATTGGATACGATATTAAATAAGCATTTTATTAATATTGGGCAAGGTGGAGGTAAATGTGGTGTTAATGAACAGTATTTTTATTTAAAATATTTTTATGAGAAAAAAAATAAAACAAATCAGATAGTTTATATACTATCTCCTCCTATGTTGTATCATACAGGACTTCCTATAGCTTCTAAAACATTTGACTTTGAGTCTTTTGAATTTGATTTTTTTATGAGATACTTGATTTTTAGTGCAGAGAATAAAACTCAGCGACTATATTCCTATGTGCATAGTAAATATAGTTCTGATTGGAAAGAGCATAAGCCAAGGTCGTACAATAAGAAACAAAATTTTCTTACTAAATTAGATTCAGCAAAAGTTACAGGTGGACTTAATTTTACTCATAAAAAAGGTTTACAACACTATCAATTTGATAAGAGCATAAAGATAGTAGAACAAACAATACAGTTAATTAAAGAATATAATTCCTCTTGTATTTTAATAGTACCTCCAGCTCTTTTTGGGAAATGGAATGGACATAATAAAACCATGGAATTTGCTAATGAAATGCAGGATAAGTATGGAGTAAAGGTATACGATTACTCAGAAAGTGTTTTAGACCCTAAATATTATTATAATCATCATCATCTTAATTCTGATGGTGTTGTATTTTTTACTCAAAACTATTTAAAGCCAATATTATAACTGCTGTTGAGAATTTAGAAGCTATTTCTGTATTATACATTTTTAATCTGGTTATATTTGTAAAAATTAATTAAAACATGAATTACGAGAATATATTAAGCGAAAATAAGGATGGAATTTGTTATATAACAATTAATCGACCAAAACAACTTAACGCTTTAAACGCAGCTACAATTAATGATTTAAATAGCGCAATAATTGCTGCTGATACTGATGCTACAGTAAGGTGTATTATTTTAACAGGAGCCGATACTAAAGCCTTTGTGGCGGGGGCTGATATTAAAGAGTTTGCTTCATACAATACTGAGCAAGGAAAGGATTTGGCAAAACAAGGTCAGGCTTTATTATTTGACTTATTAGAGAATGCTGCTACTCCATCAATTGCTGCTATTAATGGTTTTGCGCTTGGAGGTGGTTTAGAATTAGCTATGGCTTGTCATATTCGTATAGCATCGGATAATGCAAAAATGGGGCTTCCAGAGGTTTCTCTGGGTGTTATCCCTGGCTATGGAGGAACACAAAGATTAGCAAGTTTAGTTGGAAAAGGAAAGGCTATGGAGATGATAGCTACTGCTGGTATGTTAAATGCTGTAGAGGCAAAAGAGTGGGGCTTGGTAAATTATGTTTGTACACAAGAAGAATTGATTCCTATGGCTGAAAAATTAGCCTCAAGAATAAAGCGTAATTCTCCTATGGCAATTGCAAAGGCAATAAAATCAGTTAATGCAGGTTTTACTGACGGTGTAAATGGTTTTGAAGTTGAAATATCAGAGTTTGGTTCTTGCTTTAAAACACCTGAATTTATTGAAGGTACAACAGCATTTATGGAAAAAAGAAAAGCAAATTTTTAATTGAATCCGCTTAAGAAATTAGCGAGCCAAACCGCAATTTATGGTTTGAGTAGTGTAGTTGGTAGGTTGTTAAACTATCTTCTAGTTCCACTTTATACTCGTTATTTTCTTCCTGCTGAATATGGAGTAGTAACAGAATTTTATGCTTATGTTGCTTTTCTGGTTGTATTATTGACTTATGGAATGGAAACAGCATTTTTCAGGTTTTCAAAAAAAGAAGGAGCAACAAATGTTTATAGTACAACCTTAATTTCACTATTAGCTTCTTCATTAGTGTTTATAGGTTTAGTATTTCTTAATTCGGATGGGATTTCCAAATTGATGGGCTATGCTAATAACCCTGAATATATACAATATTTCGCATTAATAATAGGAATGGATGCTATTGCTTCAATTTCATTTGCAAAATTAAGAATCCAAGAAAAAGCTATTCGTTTTGCATTTGTTAGGTTGGTAAATATTGCAATAAATATTGGTTTTAATTTATATTTCATTGTATATCTGGAACTTGGAATTGAATATATTTTTATTGCGAATTTAATTGCTTCGGTAGTTACTTTGATATTGTTATTCCCAGAGATGATAAGGTCAACTTGGGTATTTGATAGAAAACTATGGAAGCAAATGATGGTTTATGCCTTGCCGCTTCTTATTGCAGGTTTGGCTGGCATGACTAATGAAACAATAGACAGGATCTTATTAAAGTACCTTTTGCCAAATTCAAATAATGCAATAGCTGAGATTGGTCTGTATGGAGCTTTTTATAAGCTATCAATTATTATGACCTTGTTTATACAAACCTTTAGGTTTGCTGCAGAGCCTTTCTTTTTTGCACAAGAAAAAGAAGGGAAGGGTAGAAAAATTTATGCTGACGTAATGAAGTACTTTACTATTGTTATGGCGTTTATTTTTTTAGGAGTCACTATTTTTTATGATTTTATAAAAGGATTCTTAGGAAGTGAATATCATGATGAAAGAGGCTTTTTAGTAGTTTCAGTATTATTGTTGGCAAATTTGTTTTTGGGGATTTATTATAATTTATCTATTTGGTATAAGCTTACTGAAAAAACAAAATATGGGGCTTATCTTTCTATTTTTGGGGCAATAATTACAATAATACTTAATTTCACCCTTATTCCTATTCTTGGTTTTGTTGGGTCGGCTTGGGCTACTTTAGCTTGTTATTTTAGCATGACTATTGCTTCGTATTTTATTGGGAGGAGGCATTTTCCAATTCCGTATAATATAAGGAGAATAGGCTTATATCTATTTAACATGTTAGGTATTTATTTTTTCATTTATTTTTCAGATATAAATATGTGGTTTAATTCTTTATATTTAATCGGATTTATCATTTCAATATTTATACTAGAAAAACCTAAAAAAAATGTAATTTCAAACCCTAAATAAATTGATTAAAATGAAGATAAAGATTGTAAATAAATCACAACATGATTCTCCAGAATATGCTACTTCTCAGTCAGCAGGATTGGATTTAAGAGCAAATTTAAATGAGTCAATAACATTAAAGCCATTAGCCAGAACATTAGTAAAAACAGGTTTGTTTATTGAATTACCTGAAGGTTATGAAGCTCAAGTACGACCAAGAAGCGGATTGGCTTTTAAAAAAGGAATAACAGTTTTAAATTCTCCAGGAACAATTGATGCAGACTATAGAGGTGAAATAGGGGTTATTTTGGTAAATCTATCTAATGAAGAGTTTGTAATTGAGAATGGGGAAAGAGTAGCGCAGATGGTAATTGCAAAACATGAACAAGCTCAATGGCTTGAAGTTGAAATATTAGAAGAAACCCAAAGAGGAGCAGGAGGATTTGGGAGTACAGGAGTTAAATAAAAAGTAAAAAAATAAAGATGAAAATTATAGTTCCAATGGCAGGAAGAGGGTCTCGATTAAGGCCTCATACATTAACAATACCAAAACCTTTAATACCTGTGGCTGGGAAGCCAATTGTACAAAGGTTAGTTGAGGACATTGTAAAAGTTTGTGGAAAAGAAGTGGATGAAATTGCATTCATTATTGGTGATTTTGGAAAAGAAGTAGAAGAAAATTTAGTGAAGGTTGCTGAAGGATTGGGAGCAAAAGGAAGCATATATTACCAGGATGAACCTTTAGGAACAGCGCATGCAATTTTGTGTGCTAAGGAGTCTTTAGAAGGAAATTGTGTTGTTGCTTTTGCAGATACTTTATTTAAAGCAGATTTTACTTTAGATAGCTCTAAAGATGGAATTATATGGGTGAGTCAAATTGATGATCCATCAGCATTTGGGGTGGTAAAATTGAATGAAAATAATGTGATTACTGATTTTGTTGAAAAGCCTGAAACCTTTGTTTCTGACCTTGCAATTATTGGAATTTATTATTTTAATGATGGGGAATACTTAAAAAATGAGTTGCAGTATTTATTAGATAACGATATTAAAGATAGAGGAGAATATCAGTTAACTAATGCTTTAGAGAACATGAAGAATAAAGGAACAAAATTTTCTCCAGGGCAAGTTGAAGAATGGTTAGATTGTGGAAATAAAGATGCTACTGTTTACACGAATGAAAGAGTATTAGAGCATAATAGAAATATTATTTCAGCTTCTGCAGTTATTGAGGATTCAGAGATAATTGAACCTTGCTTTATTGGAGAGGGTGCTGTAATTAAAGGTTCAAAAGTTGGTCCTCATGTGGCAGTTGGAAACAATACAATAATTGAGAATAGCGTTATTAGCAAAACAATAATCCAAAATGATAGTATGGTTACAGATGCAAAATTGAACAATTCAATGATTGGGAACAAGGCTAATTTTAACGGAAATAATATTCAGCAAGAAGTAAGTATAGGGGATTTCTCAGAAGTGAAATAATGAAAAAAGGGATATTAATATTATTATGTTTGATGAGTGTGCAAGCTTTTGCACAATGGAAATCCTATTATCCAGAACCAAAGAGTAGTAAGAAAGATATTGTCCCTAAAGAGGAAAATAACCTTATGTTTAGTGCACATCTATTTAATGCTTTGCGAGCTAAGGCATTAGAAAATTATGATGAAGCTTTAAAGGAGTTTCAAAAGTGCATAAAGCTAGATGATAAAAACCCACTTCCTTTTTATGAGTCAGCATTAATTAATAAAGGTCAGGCAAATTTTGATTTAGCTATAGAACAAATTAAAACAGCTGTAGCTCTTGAAGAAAGTAATCGATGGTATTTGTTGGCTTATGCTGAAATTTTATTTGGAAGCCAGGACTTTTCTAATGCAGCAATACAATATAAAAAGTTAATAGCTATTGAGAAAGGGAATGAGCAATTCTATTATATGTTAGCTGATACCTATATCTATGCAAATGATTTTAGTAAAGCTATTGATGTTTATGATGATTTAGAGAAACACAAGGGAGTTAATAAGATGATATCTATGCAAAAGCATAGATTGTATATGGAGTTGAGTAGAAAAAAGGATGCAATTAAGGAGCTAAACTCATTATTAGATGCTTTTCCTAAAGATGTAGAAGCAATGGAGATTTTATCAGAACTATATTTACTTAATGATGAAAAAGAGAAAGCTTTTGAGCTATTTAAAAAGATAGGAGCTCTAGCTCCAGATAATGGAAGAATACATCTAACTCTTGCTGATTATTATAGAGAAAGTGGGGATAATAAGCAATCATTTGAAGAGCTAAAACTAGCTTTTAAAAGTTCAAAATTAAATGTTGATACTAAAGTTAGAATCTTAGCTTCTTATTTCCAAATAATGGGGCTTAACAATATAATGAAAGAACAGGCATATGAACTGTCTGAAATCTTAATTGCTGCTCATAAAGGGAATGTAACAGCGCATGCTATTTATGCAGATATGTTATATGCAGATAATCGCTTTGATGAAGCTAAGGAGGAATATAAGCAGGTATTAGAGAAAGATAAAACAAAGGCTCAAGTATGGAGTCAGATACTCTTTATTCAAGCTGAGCAAAATGATTTTGCAGGTTTGTTAGATGTTAGTGCTGAAGCTTTGACTTATTTTCCAACAGACCCTTTATTTTATTATTTTAATGGTATAGCTAATAAGTGGTTTAAGAACTACGATGAAGCAATGTTATCTTTAGAAAGTGGAATAGAGTTTGTAATTGATAATGTTCCTTTAAGAATGGAGTTTTATAGCTCACTTGCTGATATTAACCATGTGCTTGAAAAGCATGAAGTTTCAGACTCATTATATGAAAAAGTACTAGATATTGACCCCGAAAATATAGTAGTACTTAATAATTATAGCTATTACCTGTCAGTAAGAAAGTTGAATTTAGAAAGAGCTAAAGAAATGTCCTTAAAGTGTAATGAGCTTGAACCAGATAATGGGACTTATCAAGACACCTATGCTTGGATTTTATATGAGCTTAAGGAATATGAGCAGGCAAAAGAATGGATGCTAAAGGCATTGATAAATGGAGGAGATAAAAGTGCTGTTGTTGTAGAGCATTATGGAGATATTCTTTATCGCTTAAATGATATTGAAGGTGCTGTTGTTCAATGGAAAAAAGCAAATCAATTAGGTGAGGCAAGTAAGTTTCTTAGTAAAAAAATAGCAGAAAGGAAGCTCTATGAATAAGTTGTATTTAATTGTAGTACTATTAATTATTGTTAGTTCTTGTGGAACTAAAAAGGTGCTTGAGATTGATTATTCAAAAGATCCAAAAAATGCAAAAGAACTTATTGCAAGAGTTAATGCATCTAATAATGTTCCTGAATGGTTGTCTTTAAGAGGAAAGATAAGTCTGGATCAAGGAGAAAAGGATATTTCTTTAAACATTACAATAAAGGGAAGAAAAGATAGCCTTATATGGGCATCGGTAAGCGCTCCTTTTGGTATTGAGTTGTTTAGAGCAATGTTAACTACAGATTCAGTTTATTTTTTGAATAGAACAAATAAAACATATTTTATAAAACCAGTAGTAAATGTTAAAGATTACTTAAGTGCTGAAATAACATTTCTAGATATTCAAGAGATGTTAACCGCAACTCCTAGAATATTAAAGAATTCCTATTCAATGTCTATTTCTGATGCTGTTTATGAACTAAAATCAGAAGAGAACATTAAGTATAATATTACTGTAGATTCTTATCGTATTCTTAATGCGAGTATCTCAAATACAGAGAATAGGTTGATTTATGAATTCCAGGAATATATTAATGATAAGGGTTATGTTTTTCCTAGAAAAATGAAATTAGAAGTTCAGTCGTCAAAAGATTTTGAAGCTCGCTTAAACTACTCAAAAACAGAGTTTGATAAAAAGCAAAAAATAACATTTAAAATACCAAGTTCGTATGTTGAGGTGGAATAAGTACTTTCTTTTAGTCTTAGGAGTTTTTTTTAGTTTCTCTATTGTTGCGCAAACAAAGGATGAACTAAAAAAACAGAAATCAGCTATTGAAAAAGAGATTAGTTATACGGCTGATTTACTTAAAAAAACAAAAGCAAATAAGAGTAAATCTTTAAGTTACCTTAAGGCTCTTGAAAAGCAAATTACCAATAAGGAACATCTTTTACAAACCCTTAATATTGAGATTAGTTTACTTAATAAACAGGTGAAAAGAACAACACAGGCAATAGCATTAACTGAGGCCTCAATTATTAGTGAGCAGGAAAACCTTCAGTCATTAAAAGATGAATATGCTAAGATGATTTATGCTGCTTTTAAAAAGAAAGGAGATAGAAATGATTTGATGTTTATTATTTCAGCTGAAGATTTTAATCAGGGTTATAAGCGAGTAGTTTATTTAAAGCAATACACATCATTTCGTAAAAATCAGGCTATTAAAATTACGGAGAGCCAGAAGAAACTGGAGGATAAAAAACAACAGTTAGATTCCCAAAAACAACAACTTATTATAGAATCAAATCTAAAAGGAAGCTTGATAAGTAATAAAAAGGAAGAGTTGTCCCTAATTAGTGATACTAAAATGGAAAAGCAAAATTTAGTAAATAAGCTAAGTAAGTCCGAGCGTCTTTTTAAAAAACAATTACAGGACAAACAAAAAAGTGCTAAGGCTTTAGATGATAAACTAAGAAAGATTATTGAAGAGGAGATTCGTAAGGCTAGAGAAAAAGCTAAGAAAAATAATAAAGGATTTGATTTAACTCCAGAGGCAATGGCCTTATCTTCAGAATTTAATAAGAATAAAGGAAAGCTTCCTTGGCCTTTAGAAAAAGGAGTGATTGTACAGGGATATGGAAAACAGAAGCATTCTGTATTTGCCGGAGTAGAAACATTTAATAACGGTATAGATATAGCAACAGATCAAAATACAGTTGTTCGTGCTGTTTTTGATGGTGCTATTAGTCGAATATTTTTTATTAAAGGGGAAGGAAAGGCAATATTAGTAAATCATGGTGAGTATTTTAGTGTTTATTCTGGACTTAAAGAAGTGAGTGTAAAGGTTGGTGATAAAGTGTTATCAAAGGAGAAATTAGGAGTAGTACTAACTCAAGAAATTGAAAATAAAACTGAACTTCATTTTGAAATTTGGAAAGGTTATGATAAACATAACCCTTCTCAGTGGTTATATAAGGCCTATTAAAACAAATTACCTAAATTTGTACATTCATTTTAACAATTAAAATTATGACAACAGCATTATTATTAGGTATGATTGGTCCTTGGCAAATTGTACTTATTGTATTGGTTTTTTTATTAATGTTTGGAGGTAAAAAAATACCAGAATTAATGAAAGGTTTAGGAAAAGGCATGAAAGAATTTAAAGATGCTACTAAGGAATTAGACGAAAATAAAGAAGACTAAAAACTTTATACATTGACAACTTTTCGTTCCTTTAAAAAGCTTAATCAGGCAATTTCTGATGGCACAACAAATTGTGTTTCAATAACTCAAGACTATCTTCAAGAAATTGAAAGCAATAAGTATTTAAATGCTTTTGTTGAGGTTTTTACAGAAGATGCTTTAGCTCAAGCTAAGATTATTGATCAGAAGATTAAGAATGGCTCTCAGGGGAAGCTTGCTGGTATGGTTATTGGTATTAAGGATAACTTATGCTATAAAGATCATAAAGTAAGTGCTTCTTCAAAAATATTAGACGGCTTTGAATCACTTTATAATGCAACAGTTGTTGAGCGTTTATTAGCTGAAGATGCAATTATTATTGGAAGGTTAAATTGTGATGAGTTTGCAATGGGTTCAGCAAATGAAAATACTATTTATGGTACTGTAAAAAATCCTTTAAATAACAAAAAAGTTGCAGGAGGAAGTTCAGGAGGGTCAGCAGCAGCAGTTGCAGCAGGACTTTGTTTAGCAACTTTGGGAAGTGATACAGGAGGATCAATAAGGCAACCAGCAGCTTTTTGTGGTGTTGTAGGTTTAAAACCAACTTATAGTCGTGTTTCAAGATATGGTTTAATTGCTTATGCTTCTTCATTTGATCAAATAGGCCCATTAACTAATACTGTAGAGGATGCTGCACTTATACTTGAAGTTATTGCTGGTGAGGATGAATTTGATAGTACTGTTTCAACTAAAAAGGTTGAAAAATATTCAGAAGCTATTTTTGAGAATAAACCAAAGCGTATTGCCTACATAAAGGAATGTATGGAAAGTAAGGGTCTAGATCCTGAGATAAAAACTATTATAGAGCAGAAAATAAATGAGTTAAAAGCTGATGGGCATATTGTAGAACCTATTTCTTTCCCTTATTTAGATTATTTAGTTCCTACTTATTATGTAATTACTACTGCTGAAGCGTCATCTAATTTAGCTCGTTTTGATGGAGTTCACTATGGTTATAGGAGTGAAAATATTACGGATTTAGAAAGTACTTATATCAATAGTAGAACTGAAGGTTTTGGTGAGGAAGTAAAAAGAAGAATTATGTTAGGGACTTTTGTTTTAAGTGCAGGTTATCATGATGCTTATTTCACTAAAGCTCAAAAAATAAGAAGAATAATACAAGATAAAACTAATGAGATGTTTGGGAGTTATGATTTTGTGATTTCACCTACAACACCACATACTCCTTTTGATATAGGAACAAAACATATTGACCCTACAGTTATGTATTTGGAAGATATTTTTACTGTACAGGCGAACTTAGCAGGAAACCCTGCTATATCTATACCATTAGGAACACACTCTAATACTATGCCAGTAGGATTGCATGTTATGGCAGATCATTTTAAAGAGACAGATTTATTGACATTCTCATCTTACCTTAGTAAAGAAGCATAATTACTATATTTGTGCTATGAAAGGTTATTTCTTTATAGTACTAGTAGTACTTCCTCAGTTTGTATTTTCTCAAGTTGAACTTCCTTATAAAATTGGTGAAGTTACTGAGTACGCTGTTAACTTTGGAGCCATAAAAGTAGGTTCTGCTAGTTTAGAGGTTGTAAAAGATACGGTATTAAAAAACAAGTTAGCCTTCAATATGGTTGGAAAAGGAAAAACAGCACCTTTTTTTGATTTTTTCTTTAAAGTAAGAGATGTTTATGAAACATTTATTGATAAAGAAACGCTTTTACCTTTAGTATTTAATCGTGATGTTAATGAAGGAGGACACCTTATTAACCAACACTATAATTTTTATCATAAGGATACTAATGTAGTTACTCAAGATAGTACATTTGCATTAGCCTATGATGCTCAGGATATGCTATCGGCCTTATTTTATGCAAGAACATTTAATAAAGACAGTTTAATTGATGGGAATTCATTTTATATCCCAATTTTTATGGATGATGAAAATTATCTTTTGGAAATTAAGTATCTGAATAATGAGTTGGTAAAAACTAAATGGGGCTTATTAGACTGTATGGTATTTCAGCCAAAAATGCAGGAAGGTAGAGTTTTTGAGAAAGGAGAGCAAATGAAAGTATGGATAACAGATGACAAAAATCATTTGTTATTTAAGGTTGAAGCTAAGATATGGGCAGGAACAATTAAGGCAGTATTAAATGGGTATAAAGATTTGAAGTATCCACTGTCAATAACTGCAGAATAATTAGCATTATAGAATAATTTAAAGAAGTAAATTAGCAGGATGAAAAAATGGTTTGGAATACTAGTAATGGGTACAGCATTACTGTTTATATTATCTAATATAGATACAGAGCGTAAAGAGGAGGTAGTTGAGGTTGTAGAAGAGATAAAAGAGCCTGTTTATGAGTATAATATTTTAGTAGATTCTTTTGAGGTAAAGAAAGGGGTTGTTAAGAGTGGGCAAACAATGGGTGAGATACTTTATGCTAATCATATTGATCATCCAGAGATTAATGCAATTGTTCAGAAATCGAAAGGAATATTTGATGTAAGAAGGGTAAATGCAGGCAAGAAGTATACTGTTATGTGTGCTACAGACTCAACTAATAAGGCAAAATGTTTTGTTTATGAAGTTGATGCGACAAACTATGTTGTTTTCGATTTACGAAATGGAGTAGACGTTTATAAAGGGAAAAAGCCAGTTACAGTAAAGCTAAAAACAGCTTCAGGAGTAATAAAGTCATCTTTATGGCTTACAATGGAGGAACAAAAGTTAAGTCCGAAGTTAACAGCAGAGCTTTCAACTATTTATGCTTGGACTATTGATTTTTTTAAAATTCAAAAAGATGATGGTTTTAGAATTTATTATGAAGATAAATATATTGAGGGAGAGTATATTGGAATAGGTAGAATATTAGCAGCAGAGTTTACTCATAAAGGGCAAAACTTTTACTCATTTTATTATAAAGAGAATGAGAACTTTGGGGACTATTATGATGAAGAGGGTAAAACCTTACGTAAAGCCTTTTTAATGGCTCCTGTTGATTATAAGCGTATCTCTTCACGTTATAGTAAAAGAAGGAAACATCCTGTAACAGGAAGATGGAAAGGACATTTTGGAACAGATTATGCTGCCGAAAGAGGGACGCCAATTTGGTCAACAGCAAATGGAACAGTTATTGCTGCTACTTATACAAAGAATAATGGAAATTATGTAAAGATTAGACATAATGGAACGTATACTACACAGTACTTACACATGTCAAAAATTAAACCAGGGATACGTAAAGGGACATTTGTAAAGCAGGGAGATATTATTGGTTATGTTGGAAGTACAGGCTTAGCTACAGGGCCTCATGTATGTTATCGTTTTTGGAAACATGGGAAGCAAGTTGATCCATTTAAGCAGAAACTACCTCCTGGGGACCCTATTAAAAAAGAAAATAGAGAAGACTATATGTTTGCAAAAGATAGTTTAATGCAAATATTGATGAATTAGAAAAATAAAATGAAATATATAAAGAGCATATTAAAGCAGTACCTCGGCATACTCTTTGCTATGTTCTTTTTTTATGCAAATGCTCAGAACCCTTTTATTGAGAATAAAGGGCAACTTCCTAAGCAGGTTATTAGTAAAACAATATTGCCTTCTGGTGCTTTATTTTTTGAGAAATCAAAATTAACCTATGTATTTTATAATGGAAGGCACTTAGCAGATATTCATGATGGAGTAAGTGTAGATAGGTTAATAAATGCACATGCTTATTCAGTGTCATTTTTAGGAGCAAACCCCTCTCCTGTTACGGAGTTAATTGATCAAAGTAGATTTTATGAAAATTATTTTTTAGGAGATAAAACAAAATGGGCTACTGAGGTTAGGTCTTATAAGCAACATATACAAAAGAAGGTTTATGAGGGGATAGATTTAATATATACTGTAAATAATGATAGGCTTAAATATGAATTTATTGTAGCTAAGGATAATAACCCTGAAGAGATAAGGATGCGTTACAAAGGTTTAGATGATTTATTTATTAAGGATGGACAGCTAGTTTTAAAAACAATAGTAAATACAATTGTTGAACACAGACCTTATGCTTATCAAATAATAGATAATAAAGAAGTAGAAGTAGTATGTAATTATTCTTTAAAGCGAAATACAGTTTCTTTTACTTTTCCTCAGGGATATAATACGGACTATGATTTAGTCATTGATCCGATTCTTGAATTTTCGACTTATTCAGGGTCAACAGCTGATAATTTTGGGTATACAGCAACTTATGATGAGCTTGGGTTTTTATATAGTGGAAGTACTGCTTTTAGTGTTGGTTATCCAACAACTTTAGGAGCTTATCAATTAAATTATGCTAACCCTTCTGGAGGAACTGATGTTGCAATTACTAAGTATGACACTAGTGGTACATTAAGGGTATACTCTACTTATTTAGGAGGCACTAAGGATGAGTTGCCTCATAGTATGATTGTTAATAATGCTGATGAGTTATTTATCTTTGGAACTACAGCTTCAGATAATTTCCCTGTTACAAGCAATGCTTATCAAACAACTTTTAATGGAGGAACTGCTGTATCTGTAACAGGAGTTGGGGCTGGATTTCCAAATGGCTCTGATCTTTTTGTATCTCAATTAAGTACAGATGGAGGAACATTATTAGCTTCTACTTTTATAGGGGGGTCTGGTAATGATGGGCTTAATGTGGCTTCAAGATTAAGGTTTAATTATGCAGATGAGGTTAGGGGAGAAATAGATATTGATAACAATAATAATATTTATATTACTACTTGTACGCAGTCAACAGATTTTCCAATAGTTAATGGCTTTCAGGGGGCAACTAATGGTTCACAAGAGGGTTGTATAGTTAAAATGGATAATCAGCTTAGCTCTATTGTTTGGAGTTCTTATTTAGGAGGAACTAATGATGATGCAATCTATTCTTTAGCTTTGGATGATAATGATAATGTATATGTAACTGGAGGTACTAACTCAGTTGATTTTCCTACTACATTTAATGCTTATCAAACTATTTATCAAGATAGTTTAAAGGCAGATGCTTTTATTACCTTAATTGCAGCTGATGGAAGTCAGATATTAAGTTCTTCTTATTATGGTTCTGATCAGTATGATCAGTCTTATTTTGTTGAAGTGGGAGGTACAGAAGAGGTGTATTTATTTGGGCAGACTAAGGCTCCTAGTCAAACTTTGGTTAATAATGCAACTTATTTTGATTCTGGTGCAGGGCAATTTATTGCAGTATTTTCTAAAGAACTAGATACTATATCAAGAGCAACGGTAGTAGGAACAGGGAATGGGACTCCTGATATCTCTCCTACTGCTTTTTTAGTTGATGTTTGTAATAAGATATACCTTTCTGGTTGGGGATCTGGAACAGCAGGAGGACCTTTATCTACATTAAATTTACCAGTTACATCTAATGCTTTCCAGAGCACTACAGATGGTAATGATTTCTATCTAATGGTACTTGATGAAAGTTTAGGAAGTTTAATCTACGCAACTTATTTTGGAGGCTCTCAAAGTGCAGAGCATGTTGATGGAGGTACAAGTAGGTTTGATAAAAAAGGAGTAATTTATCAATCTGTTTGTGCTGGTTGTGGTGGTAATTCAGATTTCCCTATTGAGCCCTTAGGAGCAGTTTCAGATAGTAATAATAGTAGTAATTGTAATAATGGTGTATTCAAGTTCAACTTTGATTTTCCAATGGTTATAGCGGACTTTAGTGCAGCTTGGGTAAGTTGTGATACGTCTGTTAGTTTTCAGAATTTAAGTAATTCTAATTTGCCTGTTACCTATCAGTGGGATTTTGGAGATGCTACAACCTCAAACTTGGAAGACCCAATTCATAATTATAATCAGGCAGGGAGTTATACTGTTACTCTAATTGCAAGTTCCCCTGGAGCGTGTAATGTTTCAGATACAATAATAAGGCAAGTCTATATTTTAGCAAATAAAAAGGATACACTTACAAGTATTTCAAAATGTGAAGATGATCAAATTCAAATTGGGCTACTTCCGATAAATGATCCAACAATTACTTATTTGTGGTCTCCTTCAACAAATTTAAATAATATTAATGCACCCAATCCTTTTTGTAGTTCTCCTACTAATACAAACTATCAATTACTAATATCTAATGGAAGCTGTACTGATACCTTGCTTCAGGAAGTGATAATTAAAGAGTTTTTATTAGATGCAGGGGAAGATACTTCTTATTGTAATACTCCAGTTTTACTTACTGCACAATTCTCTTCAGATGTAACTTCAGTAGTTTGGTCATCAAATAGTAATTTTAGTGATACTATATCTTTATCTCCTTCTATTTCAGTTGGACATATAGCAGTTTTTTATGTTAAGGTTACAGATGGATTTTGCGAGGAGGTTGATAGTGTTGAGGTCAAAATGGAGAATATTAACTTTGAGATAACAGGAAATCAAGGTTTATGTATTGGGGATAGTTTATATCTTGCTGTTGATAATTTAATTCCAACAGTCCCTCTTATCTCTTATGACTGGAGTCCTACTCCACTTTTTTATATTAACGACTCCTCATCTATTATTGATTATATAGATTCATCAATGTGGTATAGTGTTATAGGGATAAATGCAGATGGTTGTATAATGAAGGATTCAGTATTTGTGAATAGATATGACAACCCAGTCATTGATTCTCTATGGCTAGATAGAGATACTATCTTTAGAGGAGAAACAACCCATCTTAATATTAAAACACCAAATAGTTTTAATTGGGTAGATTTAAATACAGTTGCTGATAGAGTTGCACTTACTCCTACTAATGATCAGTGTTATTATGTTGAGGTGTTTAATACTTATGATTGTTTAATTAGTGATAGCATTTGTATTAAAGTACTTGATGTATTTTGTAATTTTAGCAATATAAAGGTTCCAACAGCATTTAGTCCTAATCAAGATTTTATAAATGACACCTACTTTATAGAAGATAAGACAGGTATTATTAGTGAGTTTAGGTTAGAGATTTTTAATCGTTTAGGACAAAAGGTATTTGAAACAACAAATAAATATGAGCACTGGGATGGTGTATTTAGAGGGGTAAAATTGAATCCTCAAGTATTTGATTTTTATTTAGAGCTAGGTTGTGTAGATAATAGATCTCTGTTTAAGAAAGGAAATATAACCTTAATTCAATGAGAAAATTAGGAGTCATATTAGGAATGTTGTTCTCCATAATGGTTTCTGCACAAGATGTGCATTTCTCTCAATTTTCTGCTACTTCATTTTTGTTAAATCCAGCTTTAGTAGGTTCACAAAATAGCACCTATAAAGCAACTTTGCAGCGTAAATCTCAATGGCAAAGTGTAAGTGTTCCTTTTAATACATTCTCACTTGCAATAGAGCGTAAATCAATTTTACCAACACATAATATTGGAGCTCAGTTTTTAAATGATATTGCAGGAGATTCTCGTTTCAGAACTACAGGGGTTAACCTTGCTTATGCAAAAAAAGTACCAACTAAAGGGGTTAATAACTTTACATTAGGGTTGCAATTAGGAGTGTTTCAAAGAGCAGTAGAGTTTGATAATTTAATATTTAATGACCCTGAAAACCTTATAAATGTTAATTTTATGTTTTTTGATATAGCAGTTGGTGTAGCAAATTATTATAAATATAATGAAAGGTTGGATTTTGAGACTGGGGTAGCTGTTTATCATTTGAATAAAGCCAAACAATCAATTACTCAAGATGATAAAATTCGCTTGCATCAAAAGATAAATTTACATTTTGGAGGAATATATGATATTAATAAGCAATGGCAGATTCATCCTAAATTCTTAGCTTCTAATCAGGATAAGGATAGGGAAATATTATTAGCTTGCGATGTAAATTATATATTTGATAGTAGTAAAAAAGGGATGTTAAAATCAGGAGTTGCTATGCGGATGAATGATGCTTTTATTTATAGTTTTGGAGCAGCATTAAATGATTTTACAGCTATTGTTTCTTATGATATAAATACATCAAGCTTAGCAAATGCCTCTGGTGGTAAGGGAGGGTTTGAGTTTGTAGTTGTTTATAGGTGGAGTATAGAAAGTAAGAAGAAAGTTATTAAATCAACCATTTGTCCTAAATATTTATAATGTATTATAGATTACTAATATTGTTTTTTATCCCTGTATTTGCTTTCTCGCAAAGCATTACTATTGAGCATCTTCCTAAAGGAGTTAATTCTTATGGGGCAGATTTTAACTTTATTCAGATTAATAATAACACTGCATATTACTCTTCTTCAACAGTAGAGAACAGTACTTATCAGTCATTAGTTTATCGTACTCAGTGGAAAGATGGAAAGTGGAGAAATGGAACTTATTATAGTTTAGGAAATTCATATGCTACAGCAAATATTCAGTTTCTTACTGGAGAAGGTTTTGCATACTTTAGTGCCTGTGAACAGAATGATGTATGTAAAATAGCATATGTTAATATTAAAAACACAAGGCAGGTTTTCTTTGCAAACAAGTCTGTTAACCTTAAAAATTCCTCTAATACTCAGCCTCATATTGTAAAGCACCTTAAGCAAAAGGTATTATACTTTGTTTCAAATAGGCCCGGAGGTTTTGGAGGTATGGATATTTGGCTTAGTATTATTGATGAGAAAGGTAATTTTGGTGTTCCTATTAATGCTGGAAGTAAGATAAATACTAGCTTTGATGAAATCACACCGTTTTTTAATGAAGATGATAAAATGCTTTATTTTTCATCTAATAGAGATGGTGGACTTGGTGGTTTTGATATTTATAAATCAGAGGGAAAACTAAATTTATGGGAAATTCCTGTTAATGCTTCTGATTTTAATTCTGAACAAGATGAAATGTATTTGAACTTTTATACTTCATCAAGTGGGTATTTCTCGTCTAACAGAAAAGGGGCGCTATATAATTCAAATGAATTTTGTTGTAATGATATTTTTTCTTTTAAATATGAAGCCTTAGAACCAGATACTAGTGCAGAAATATTAAAGGTAAGTTCTTACTTTCCTTTAAAATTATATTTTAATAATGATGAGCCTGATTGCTGTACCATGAGTGTTACTACAGAAAAGACATATAAGCAGGCTTATATTTCGTACTTCCAGAAAGAAGAGGAGTATGCTAAAATTGATTCTAATTTAATTCTCTTTTTTGAAGACAGCTTAAAAGGTAATTTTAATAAACTTAATAGAATATTAGAGCTTGTACTTAAAGATTTAGAGAATGGAAAACAAATTCAACTTGAAGTAAAGGGTTATGCAAGCCCTCTTTATAAAAAAGAGTATAATATTAACTTATCTAAAAGAAGGATAATGAGTTTTGTAAATTATATAAAGCGTTATAGAAATGCAGCGCTTTCTTCTTATTTAAATAATGGTAAACTTATTATCGTAGAGCATTCTTTAGGAGAGAGTAAGGCTTCGGCTGATGTAAGTGATGATTCGGTTGACAAAAGAAAATCCGTATATAGCTTAGAGGCAATGCAAGAAAGAAAAATAGAGATTATAGATGTAAAGCTAAAAGAATAGTATTGTAAATAAAGCAATACTTATTCCTAGTAAAAATCCTACATATATCTGTGCATGATTATGGGCTTTTTGATGCAAGCGTGCAGATCCTAATATTCCAGAAACTAGAATAGAAATAAGGATTATATTGATTAATCCACCAATTAATAATTGTAGTGCTATAAAGACTCCAACTAAACCTCCTATACCCAGCATGTGTAAGCTAACTTTCCAGAATTTGGAGATGATAGCAGCAGCAGCAATAATAATTATAGCAGCAAGTATTTCAGCTCTTAATAACGGTATATATATTAATATTCTGCTTAAAAGATAATACCCTAAAATCATCCAGGTTAAGGCGTATATTAAAGGTAATGATCTTTCCTTATGGTTGCTCATTTCTAATGATGATAAACTTCCATTACGTATAAGAATAGCAATGCTAACTAAAGGTAGTATAATAGTACTTATTATTATAATGAGGTAGGTAATAGTTAGCAACTCATTAGTAGGTACTCCAATATTAGGCATGAAACTTAGGCTTAAGTAGAAAGCAATAAGAGGCATAAATATTGGGTGAAGAATAATGGATATGAATTTTGAGATACTCATTATAATGACCTTCTTAATTTTGAACTTTGTATGCCTAAGTCTTCTCTATATTTAGCAACAGTTCTTCTAGCTATATGATATTTTTCTTTTCCTAATAGTTCGGCCAACTGCTCATCATTAAAAGGACTAATTTTATCTTCAGTTTCTATAATTTTAATGAGTTTACTTTTTATCTCTTTAGTTGAAATTAGTTCTCCATTTTCTTTTTTATAAGCTTCAGAAAATAGTTCCTTAAGTTTAAAAGTGCCGAAATGAGTGGCTACATATTTTGCATTACTAACTCTTGATATAGTTGATATATCCATATTTACTACCTGAGCAATATCTCCTAGCTTCATTGGTTTTAGATCTTTATCTTCACCAGTTAAAAAGTAGGGTTTTTGTATATCAAGTATTACAGACATAACGTTTTTAAGGGTGTTATTTCTTTTTTCAATAGCTTCTTTAAACCATTTTGCTTTAGCTACTTTTTCGCTCAAAAATTGTTGGGTTGAAGCGTCTTTAGTTTCTTTAAGCATATTTTGATAATACTTGCTTACGCTTATGGGCTTTACATTACTTTTGTTCAATTGAAGCTCTGCCTCTCCTTCATGTATTGATATCGTAAAGTCAGGGTAAATATAGTCAGTAATACTAGATTCTTTAGAGAAACCAGCAGCAGGTATCGGGTTTAGTGACTCAATCAGCTTATAAGCAGCTTTAAGCTCGTCTAAACTAATTTCAAGATGTTTGGTTAGATGCTCAAAATTTTTATTGCTAAAGGGCTTATAATAATTGCTTATTAATTCTTGCTCAATTGTTTTTTTAGGATATAAAATTTGAAGTTGAATAAGTAACCCTTCTTGTAAGTTTTTTGCTCCTACCCCGTAAGGTTCAAGCTGTTGCAGTACAGTTAATGCTTCACTAAGCTTTAGCTCACTAATATCTAGGTTGCTATTAATTAGTAAATCGCTCGATATAGCATGAAGATCTCTATCTAAGAAGCCATTATCATCAAGACTATTAATGAGATAGCGAACTAAAAATTGTGTTTCTTCTTCTAGGTCAAAAGTGACTAATTGCTGATGTAGATGGTCGCTTAAGCTTTCTGCTTTATCTTCAATTTGATATTGAAAATCTGTGTTCTTAGGAGTGTAGTTGTTATTTTTTTCTGCTAAACTTAAAGGCTCCTCCTCCTCTTCCAGAGCGGGATTGTCTTCTAATTCTTCCTCAATTCTTTTTTCTAAAGCTACAATAGGTATTTGCAAAAGCCCTAAAAACTGTATTTGTTGTGGGCTTAGGTTTTGATATTGCTTTTGTTGTAGCTTTTGTTTACTCATCTATTAAAATTCAGCATTTTGAGGTGTTCTAGGGAAAGGAATTACATCTCTAATGTTTTTCATTCCAGTAACAAACATAATTAAACGCTCAAACCCTAAACCAAACCCACTATGAACGCAAGTTCCAAATTTCCTAGTTTCAAGATACCACCAAAGTTCTTTTTTATCTATGCCCATTTCCTCCATACGAGTTTCAAGTACATCGATTCTTTCCTCTCTTTGAGAACCTCCAATAATTTCTCCGATTAAAGGGAATAAAACATCCATTGCTCTTACCGTTTCATTGTCATCATTCAAGCGCATGTAAAAGGCTTTTATATCTTTAGGGTAATCAGTGATAATTACTGGTTTCTTAAATTTTTTCTCAACTAAGTAACGTTCGTGTTCCGAATGTAATTCATCTCCAAAGCTATTAATTGGGAATTGGAATTTCTTCTTTTTATTTGGTTTTGAGTTTCTTAAAATATCAATTGCTTCACGGTAAGTTAATCTTACAAAATCATTTTCAATTACAAATTGTAACTTCTCCAATAAGCCCATTTCTGATCGCTCTTCTTTTTTAAGATTCTTTTCTTCTTCTGATAATCTATTATTTAAAAACGTTAAATCATCAGCACAATTTGTAATACAATATTGAATACAGTATTTTAGAAACTCTTCAGCTAAATCCATATTTTGCGTTAAATCAGCAAAAGCAATCTCTGGTTCTATCATCCAAAATTCAGATAAGTGTCTTGATGTATTTGAGTTTTCAGCCCTAAATGTAGGTCCAAAAGTATATACTTGACTAAGTGCTAAGGCAGCTAATTCAGCTTCTAACTGCCCTGTAACAGCAAGGCTTGTTTTTTTACCAAAGAAGTCATTACTATAATCAACTTTTCTATCTTCAGTTTTAGGTAATTTCTCTAAATCTAAATTTGTAAGTTGAAACATTTCACCTGCTCCTTCAGCGTCAATACTCGTAATAATTGGCGTATGAATATTATAAAATCCTTTATTGTTAAAGAAGTCATGTACTGCAAAAGTTAATGCATGTCGTAATCTGAAAACAGCTGAAAAAGTATTAGTTCTAAATCTTAAATGGGCTTTTTCTCTTAAAAACTCCAGACTGTGTTTTTTAGGTTGTAGTGGGTATTCCTCAGCATCTGCACCACCTAATATTTCTATTTTTGAAGCAAGTAATTCAACTGCTTGTCCACTTCCTTTTGAGGCAACTAATTTTCCTTTTACAGCAATACAAGATCCTGTAGTAACTTGTTTTATTAATTCCTCATCAAAATCTGTAGCCTCTGCAACAATTTGAATATTATTTATTGTAGACCCATCATTTAATGCAATAAAGGAAACATGCTTGCTCCCTCTTCTGGTTCTTACCCATCCTTTAATACTAATTTTTTGGTTATTGCCTTCAACTTGAAGAATCTCTTTTATTTTCATGCGTATTTATTTTTGCTTTATTTTTTAACCTACTTGAGAAATAGTATTCTCTTCTAAGATTTGATGTACACTTTCAATAATTGCATTTGTATCATAAAAACAATCTCTATGCAATTCCTCTTGAGTTCCATGGTGTATGAATTGATCAGGAATACCTAATCTTTTTACTTTAGCTTGGTAATTGTTATTTGCCATAAACTCTAGTATGGCACTTCCAAACCCTCCCTGTAAGCATCCGTCTTCAATTGTAATAATATTATTAAATTTATTAAAAATAGTATGAAGTAGTTTTTCGTCAAGAGGTTTTGCAAATCTTAAATCGTAATGTGCAATATTTAAGCCTTCTTTTTCGAATTGTTTTTGAGCATCTACTACAAAATTTCCAGGGTGGCCAAATGAAAGAATAGCAATTTCTTCACCCTCTTTAATAACTCTTCCTTCTCCTAATTTAATTGTTTCAAAAGGGGTCTTCCAATCAAGCATTACACCTTTTCCTCTAGGATATCTAATTGAGAATGGCCCTTGGTTAGGTAATTGTGCCGTATACATTAGGTTTCTGAGTTCTTGCTCATTCATTGGGGCTGCAATTACCATATTTGGTATGCATCTGAAAAAAGCAATATCAAATGCTCCATGATGAGTTGCCCCGTCAGCACCTACTACTCCTCCTCTATCTAAACAGAATATAACATTTAAGTTTTGTAGAGCTACATCATGAATTACTTGATCGTAAGCTCTTTGCATAAAGGATGAATAAATGTTGCAAAATGGAATTTTACCCTGTGTTGCCATCCCTGCTGAAAAAGTAACAGCATGTTGTTCTGCTATTCCGACATCAAAGGTTCTGTCTGGCATTTCAGCCATCATTTTATTTAATGAAGAGCCTGTAAGCATTGCTGGAGTTACACCAACAATTTGTTCGTTTTCTTTAGCAAGTTCAATTATAGTTTCTCCAAATACATCTTGATATTTTGGAGGGGTTTGCTTAGGTTTTCCAACAATAATTTCTCCTGTATCTTTATTAAATAACCCTGGAGCATGCCATTTTGTTGTATCTCCTTTTTCTGCTGGAGAATATCCTTTTCCTTTAACGGTAAGGCAGTGTAAAATTTTAGGACCAGGAATATCTTTTAAATCTTTAAGAACATTTACTAAGTGTTTGGTGTCATGCCCATCAATAGGACCAAAATATCTAAAGTTTAAAGATTCAAAATAATTACTTTCACCAAGTAATGTTGATTTAATTGCTCCTTCAACTTTGGTTGCTACAGCCTGAGCATTTGGTCCGAATTTACTAATCTTTCCAAGTATTTTCCAAATTTTATTCTTTGCCTTATTATAAGTTTTAGAAGTAGAAATATCAGTTAAATATTCTTTTAATGCACCAACTGCAGGGTCAATTGACATACAGTTATCATTAAGAATAACCAATAAGTTTGAGTTTTCAGCTCCAGCATGGTTTAAAGCTTCAAAAGCCATACCTGCTGTCATGGACCCATCACCAATAACAGCAATATGTTGTTTGTTTTTTTCTCCTTTACTTTTGGAAGCCATGGCCATACCAAGTGCCGCAGAAATTGAGGTAGAGGAATGCCCTACTCCAAAAGTATCATAAACACTTTCACTTCTTTTAGGAAACCCACTTAAGCCTTTATAAAGCCTATTTGTTGGAAATTGATCCTTTCTTCCAGTAAGTATTTTATGCCCGTAAGCTTGATGACCTACATCCCAAACTAACTGATCTTCTGGGGTGTTAAATACATAATGTAAGGCAACAGTAAGTTCAACTACACCTAGGCTTGCTCCAAAATGTCCTCCTTTTTCCGATACAATATCAACAATATATTGTCGGAGTTCAGCACTCATTTCTGGCAGCTGATTTTTATGAAGCTTACGTAAGTCTTCAGGGCTATTAATAGTACTTAATAGCGGTCCTTGGGGATATTTTTTGCTAATCTTAGTCATTCTGAATTCAGCACAAAGATATAGAATATCCCTTATGAAGTTTACTTCATTATTTTCTTTTTTAATTTATCTGCTAAAAGATACATTACAGGAACTAATACTAGTGTTAAGAAAGTAGCAAAAGTAAGTCCGAAGATTACTGTCCAAGCCATAGGCCCCCAGAATGTAGCATTATCACCTCCAAAATAAATTTGAGGATCAAATTCTGTTAAAAGAGTATAGAAATTAATATTCATACCTGTAGCTAAAGGTAATAATCCTAAAACAGTAGTTATTGCTGTAAGTAATACTGGTCGTAAACGCTTTTTACCTCCCTCTTTTATACAGTCAATAGCAACTTCGTTTTCTAAAATAGCATCAGCTTCAAGTTTAAGAATTTCTCTTTTTCGTTCTTTTATTAAATCAACATAATCAATAAGTACAATTGCATTGTTTACAACGATACCAGCAAGAGATACAATACCAATACCTGTCATAATAATTACAAAGTCCATATTAAATATAGCAAGCCCTAAGAAAACTCCAATAGTACTAAACACTACTGTAATAATAATAATGAATGGCTTAATAGCAGAGTTAAATTGTGATACTAAGATAAGAGAGATTAATGCAATAGCAATTAATAAAGCATTAGACAAAAACTCTTGTGTCTCAGCTTGCTCTTCTTGCTTACCTGTAAACTTTAAATCATAGTTTTCAGGTAAAGGAAAGTCAGAAAGTAATACTTTAATCTGGGCATTTATTGCAGACTCATTATACCCCTCTAAAACATTAGAATAGATAGTAAGTTGTCTTTTTAAATCTTTTCTTTTTACAGACCCATAAGTACTGTTATAGGTGTAGTCTGCTACAGATGAGATAGGAATTTGTTTTATCTGCCCACTTGATTGTGAACGGAAAGTAATTTTTTGACTCATTAATGACGGCACACTATATCTGTACTTGTCATCTAGCCTTAAAATAATTGGATGCTCATCTTCTCCATCTTTAAACTTAGAGATTTCTTTACCAAATAATGAAGTTCTGATAGTACTTGCAACTTGAGCAGTAGAAACCCCTAATCGCCTTGCCATATCTCTATTGATATTTATCAATAGCTCAGGCTTATTCATTTCTAAATCGGCCTTTAATCCTTCTATTCCAGCAATGTTTTCATTATTAATTTGATTTTGGATAGCATCTCCAAGAGTTAATAATGTATTTAAGTCCTCTCCAATAACCTCAATATTAATTGGTTTACCCATTGGAGGTCCTTCTCTATTTTTATCTACAGAGATATCTACCCCAGCAATTCCTTTTAGGTCAGCAGTTACTAGCTTCATTACATCACCTGTACTTACACCACTTCTATTCTCAAATTCTTCAAAGTTAATGGTAATTCTTGCTTTGTTAGGGGTAATCCCACTACCACCACCACTCATGTCATTAGGATCAGAGGTTCCTGCCCCTACATTAGTAAGTACTGAAGAAACAGCATGTTTATAAGGCTCTAAAGTAGCAATTACTTTTTGTTCTACGGTTTGTGCTACTGAGTCAGTAACAGCAACATCAGTACCATTTGGCATTTCAACAAAAACATTAATATACTTGGGTTCGTTCACAGGGAAGAACTCAACATTTGGAGACATCATTGCAAAAAATACAATACTAAAAATAAGTAATCCTCCTGTACCAAATAATAGTTTTATAGGGTTTCTTCCACGCAGTGCCCAGTTTAGTAGTCTTTCATACCTTTGTTCTAGACGCACTAAATAAACATCTTGGAACCAATATGAAATTGGAGTAAGATAAAGGGTATTTATTGTATGTAGGAAAGCAAAAACAAATGCTAATGATCCTAGTAATTTATAAGAAATTAAATGCAGTACTAAACCAGCTGCCAATAAGTAAAGTACAGTTTTCTTTAATTTCTTTTTATTCACCTCTTCTCGCTCATCTTTTTTCATAAATGATGCAGCAAAAACAGGGTTTATTACAAGAGCAATAAATAATGATGATCCTAGTACAATAATTAAAGTCATAGGAATATAACCCATAAATTCTCCCATCATATCTTTCCAGAAAAGTAATGGGAAAAAGGCTGCTAATGTTGTTGCTGTTGATGAGATAATTGGAATTGCAATTTCACCTACGCCTTGTTTTGCAGCCTCTAGTTTACTTAAGCCTTCTTCATGAAATAATCGATGAATATTTTCAATTACAACAATAGCGTTATCTACCAGCATCCCTAAGGCTAGGATAAGTGCAAAAAGTACTACCATGTTCATAGTTGTACCCATTCCTCCTAATATTACAAAACTAATAAACATCGACATTGGTATTGCTAAACCAACAAATAATGAATTTCTTAATCCTAAGAAAAATAACAATACTAGGATAACTAATATCACACCAAATATAATACTGTTTTCAAGGTTACTTAATTGCTTTCTAGTTTGTTCGGATTGATCATTAGTAATAGAAATAGATAGGTTCTCAGGTAATATCTTTGATGCTTTTGCTTGCTCTAATAATGCAAATATTTTATCGGTGGCTTCTAATAGATTTTCACCTCCTTTTTTTACAATATTTAAAGAAACTACAGGCTCTTCATCTAGTCTAGCATAAGATTCTCTTTCTTCATAACCATTAACTACCTCGGCAATATCTTTTAAGTAAACAATATTTCCTTTTTCATGCTTTACAATAATATTGCCAATTTCATTAACATTTTTAAACTCAGCATCAGTTCTTACCATACGCTTCATATTACCGATAAGAAGGTTCCCTCCAGCAATAGAAACATTTTCAAAACCTATTGCATTTTCAATATCTGTAAAGCTAATTTCTTTACCTTCCATACTATGAAGGTCAGCTTTAATAGTGATTTCTCTATCAAGTAATCCTGTAATGTCTACTTTTGAAATTTCATTTATAGCCTCAATCTCATCTTGTAAATATTCTGCATGTTTCTTAAGTTCATCAAGGCTAAAGTCTCCAGATAAATTAATGTTTAGAATTGGGAATTCAGAAAAATCAATATCCATTACAATAGGATCAATATCTAGATCAGAAGGTAGGTTTCCTTTTGATTTATCTACTGCATCTTTTACATCTTGTAGTGCACTTTTTACCTCTACATCAGTATTAAACTCAACAATAATAGATGAGTTATCTTGTATAGAAGTTGACTTTAGGTTCTTAATTCCTTTTATAGATTTAATTTCTTTTTCTATAGGACGGGTAATTAAGTTCTCAATATCTGCAGGTGAATTTCCTGGGTATATTGTTTGTACCATTATAGTTGGCATCACTATATCTGGGAACAGTGCCTTTGGCATGTTTTTATAAGTAAACATTCCAAAGTAAGCCAATAGTATCGTTAAGATAAATATGGTTGTTTTGTTTCTAAGCGATAGGTTAGTAAGCTTAAAATTTCTGATATTATTACTCATATTTCTTATTGTATTATTTTAATAGGGCTTTCATTACCTACTTTTGTGTATCCTGTTGTAATCAGTAAATCATTAATGTTTAACCCTGAAGTTACATGAGTTTTATCTTTGTATGATTTTCCTAAAGTGATGTAAACTTTTTTAGCATGCTTATCCTTAGCAATAAAAATGAAATCTCCTCTCATATCTTTTTTAATAACTTCTGTAGGAATAACTATTGCATCATTTATATTTTCATCTTGTATCTGTAAAGAAGCAATTGCATTTGGTTTAATTTCTCCATTTTTATTATTAAGGTCTATCTTAATTTTAAAAGTTCTGTTTTGAGGGTTAATTACCTGACTAACAAAAGTAATTTTAGCTTCTTTGGCTATTCCTATTGCGTTAAAGTTAATAGCAACATAGTCACCTTTATGTAAGATATTTGCATATTTATCAGGAACATCAGCTTGTATTTGTACCTCCTTTGCATTAACAATTTGTAGAATAGGCATTCCTGGTGCTGCAAATTCACCAACGTTTAAGTTTATGACATCAACATTTCCACTTATAGGAGCAGATATTTCCATATTCCCTAGCTGTGCTTTAGCTGATTCTAATTTTTTTTGTAGTGATTCAAATTGGTTTTTTACTTGAAGAAATTGCATTTCTGATCCAATTTCTTGTTCCCAAAGTTTTGTTTGTCTTTTGTAAGTAGTTTCTGCTAATGTAAATGCAGCTTCTAATTCTTCAACTTGTTTTAAGATTATCTCTGCGTCAAGCTCTATAATAGTTTCTCCTTTGTTTACCCATTCTCCTTCATCAACAATTATTTTTTGAACGATACCTCCTAAAGTAGGACTTACAGTTACGTTTTGCTTAGAGCTTACAGTCCCTAATTGTTCAATATAATGCTTAAAAGTACTGGCAGTTACTGCTGTTGTTTTTACAACAGTCCCATTCACTATTGTAGTATCTAAAGTTGCAATTTCTTTCTCTAGGATACTTATTTGTGTTTTTGTTTCGCTTAATTGTTCTTTAAGTACTTTAAGGCTGTCTTTTTTATCAGCTAATGTTGGCTCTTGCTCACTACAAGAGAAAAGCAAAATAGCTAATGATAGTGTTGTTAATATTTTATTCATAGTAGTTGGTTTAATGGTATTGATGAATGATTTTGAGTTCATTTTAATTTAATCCTAAAGTTCGGTTATATTTCATTTTTATAATAAGCAATTGTTGTATTGCTTTTGAATAATCAGTTTGTGCTTGTAAGTATTCAGCTCCTCCTGTTGCTACTTCTGAGCTTCCTACTAACCCTTCTTTATACTTAGCTAATGTTTTTAGGTATATTTTTTTATAAAGTCTTAGATTATTCTCTTGATGTTTTTTGGTGCTTAGAGCTGTTAAATAGGCGCTTTCAGAAGATTTATAATCTAGAGTAAGAGCTTGTTTAGTATGCTCTAAATCATTTAAAGATTGTAGGTGTCTTATCTTTGCTTTTTGAGTTAAGGCGCTTCCTGATAAGCCATTAAATATTGGCATTGTTGCTTTTACACCTATCATTTTTGTAGGGTACCAGCTTCCATCATTTGTAAAGTTAAATTCATTTCGCATAGCATTTTCGCTATAAGTTCCAAAAGCAGCAATACTTGGTATCCATGCTGTTTTATAACGAATCACATCTAATTTCATAAGTTTAGTTTGTGTTTCGCTCATTTTGTATTCAAACCTGTTTTCTATTGTAGCTTCTTTAAGTTGTAAACTTGTTTCTTGTGCTAGTAAATTATCTAAACTATCAGTAAGTATTAATTCTTCGTTAAACGGAATGTTTAGGAGTATCTTTAATACCATATTGCTAATACTTGCAAACCTATTTACTTCTTCGGATTGTATTTGCATAGTAGAAACAATAATTGCCATTCTATCTACTTCTATATCTTCAATAAACCCTTGTTCGTGTGTAGCTTCTAGTTCTTCTAATATTTGTTGGTGTACTTCTACTGTACGCTTTAAGAACTCTTTATTCTCATTAATGATAAGCACATTGTAGTAGGCAATAGCGATGCTATCTATTATTTGTTGGTTGGTTAAGTTCATCTTGTGCTCAGCCATCTTTTTAAAAGTTGAAGCAGCTTTAAGGCCAATAATATAACTTCCATCAAATATAAGTTGTGAAGCTGTAATTGCAGCACTTACATTTTGTTCCATTCCCATTTTCATTTCCATAATTTCATCTGCAGGGGCACTTGGGTTAAAAGCGTTAGCAGGAACTATTGAGGTTGGAATATTAATAAATTTTTGCCATTGTAATTCAGCATTTAAATGAGGAAGCCCTATTGCACGAGTTTCTTTTATTTGCTTTTTTGCATACTTAACATCAAGTAGGGCATTTTTTACTGCTGTATTGTTTTTAAGACCATATTCTTGAGCCTCACTAAGAGAGTATTGGTGTTGAGCACTAGCTGCCGCCCCAATAAATACAAATACGATTAAGAGTAGTTTATTCATTTTTTAATTTTTGTTCTAGGTAGTTTATTCCTTTTTCTGAAGCAATTCCTCTAATATGATAAATACGATTTTCTCTAAGGATTGTTGAAAAATCATATTCTGTTAAAGGGAAAACATTGTCATCAATAAGGGTGTCAATTCTTGTTATAATTAGTTTTGAAATGATATCAATATTAATTTCTTTACGATACATTCCTTGTTTTATACCAGTTGCTAAATTTCGTTTTAGCACCTTAAGTATATGTTTCTTCTTTAAATCATCCAGTAGTGTCCATACTTTTGGATAATGGGTTTTAAGACTGTTTATAAGAGCAGGGTGTCTGTTTTTCATTATTTTGCATACCCCAGCATCTATTTCAAATAATTCATCAATAGCATTCTCATATTTTTGACAAATTCCCTCAATCATATTTTTAACATTGCACTGTTGTGATGCAAAACTTTGTTCTACTAAATCCCCTTTATTATTTACATGCTGATAAAGAGTCTTCTTAGAAATACCAAGATGAGTAGCGATATAATCCATGTTTACTCCTTTTACACCCATTCGCATAAAAAGATTTAAAGCTCCTTGTATTATTCGTTCTTGTTTTTCCATAATTGTGGCGGCAAAGATACAGGTAATTAATTACTGGAAACGAAAAATGCGCAAAAATGTTTCCTTTTACAATTATATAAACATTGTTGCGTTAATAATTGTATTGTTGAACTAGGTATATTGCTTTATATTATCCTCAAATTTGTTGTTATGATAAAATTAATTTTTATAAGTTTTTTAACGCCTTTACTTGCTTTTGCAAATACAGATAGTTTAAGTGTTATTACCTCAGATAACGAAGATTATACTGCTGATAGTATTGCTCTTGTTTCCGAACAGTTAGATACTGATCTAATAGTAGAGAAGGAGGTAGATAAAATAGAAAAAGACAATATTTTTGTGTGGAGATTGCAGCAGTTAGATAAGCAATCACCTATGGATTTAGCTCATAATGATAAAGTTCAAGCATTTATTGATAGTTATTTAGGAAGAAATAAGGCTCTTATTTCAAGAATGCAAGGGTTGGCTCCTTATTACTTTCCGATGTTTGAGCGACACTTAGATCAATATGATTTACCTTTAGAGTTTAAGTATCTTGCAATTGTTGAATCAGCTTTAAATCCTAAGGCAAGGTCAAGATCGGGGGCTAGTGGTTTGTGGCAGTTTATGTATATGACAGGTAAGGATTATGGATTAAAAGTTACCTCATATAATGATGATAGGCAAGATCCATTAAAAGCTACAAAAGCAGCTTGTGAATATTTTACAAAGCTATATGATACTTTTGGGGATTGGAATTTGGTATTGGCAGCATATAATGGTGGTCCAGGTTATTTGCAAAGAAAGATTGTAGCAGTTGGGACTAATGATTTTTGGGAGCTATATCCTCACCTTAGAAGAGAGACTAGGAATTATGTTCCTACTTTTATTGCTGTAAATTATGCTATGAATTATGCTACTGAACACGGTATTGAAGCTAATCTTCCTGAAATTAGTTTTGCTGATGTAGATACAATTATTCTTAAAAGACAAATAGAGTTAAGAACATTGAATGAGTTACTATGTGTAAATAAAGAGACTATTAATTACCTTAATCCCTCTTACAAGAAAGAGGTTTATCCAGAAGGAGCAGTATTGGTATTGCCTAAATCATCAGTTCATGATTTTTTAATTAATGAAGAGACCAATTATAATTTTATTGATGCTGTAGCAAGTAAGGACATTCTGATTGATGAGGAGCGTATTATTTATAGAGTTAATAAAGGTGATTATTTAGGAAGAATTGCAACTCAACATAATGTTGCTGTTTTTGAAATAAAAGAATGGAATAAGTTAAAATCAGCAAAATTGGCTATTGGAGATAAGCTAGTTATTTATGTTAGTAAGGATAAAAGAGCAGCTACAAAAAAGGTCAAGTTACAAAAGAACGAATATATAGTACAAAAGGGAGACACACTTTGGGGAATTGCAAAGAGTAATGGTTTAAGTGTTTGGAAGATAAAATCATTAAATAATTTAGAGAGTGACAACCTAAAACCTGGAACAAAAATTATTTTACCTACTACATAATGAAAAATCTATTTTTTTTAAGCTTATTGATTTTAGCCTCTTGCACAGAAGGGGAGCAAACACTACCAGGATCAACAGGTGCTGATTCAGAAATTCTATTCATTGTAAATGATGTGTTGTGGGAGGTTGGGGTTAAGGAAACAGCAAGTGAAACCTTTGGAGCTCCTATTGAGGGTTTAAACGCCAATGAGGCAAGTTTTAGAGTGGTGCAGGTAAATAACTCTGAGTTTAAATCAATATTAAAAACACATAAAAACATTGTTTTAATTTCTGAAGGATCAACACAGGGTAGTCAGCAGGATAAATGGGCTTCTGGGCAATTGGTTGTTCAGTTAAATTGGGAGCATAAAGAAAAGTTAAGGCAGGAGTTTTTACGCTTAAAATCTATCTTTGAAAAGAAAGAGCTAAATAATATTAAAAAGAGCTTATCTCTTGCTTCAAAAAAAATAGCTGAACAAAGCATTAATAAAAACTTTGATATTGATGTAGTAATTCCCTCAGAATACACTACAATTAAAGATACTACGACACTTTTTTGGGCAACTTTTAATCCACAGAAACAAGAGGATATAAAGCAACTATTAATTTTCTCATTTATTCCAAAGTCAACATCATTACAACAAGAGGTATTACAACAAACAGATAGTGTATTTAATAAATACTTACTTGGAGGGAAAGATAATCAGTTTGTACAAATTGAGACAGATTATCCTCCTTATTATAGTAATGATACTTATAGGGGCTTGTGGAAATTAAAAAATGGATTTATGGGAGGTCCTTTCCTTATAAAAACCTATTTTATTGAAAATAAAGTAGTTGTAGCTGCTGGTTTAGTTTTTGCACCCCAAACCAGAAAAAGAAATTATGTAAAAAGACTAGAGGCTATTCTATAATTAGTTTTTCTCTAGCTGTAAACCCATTTTCTGAATCTAACTCAACAATATAACAACCTTTAGATAGGTTTGATATGTCAATATTGCTATTTGAACTACTTATTTGAGCGCTAATTACTGTTTGTCCAGTAATACTATATACTGTAAGTCCTAAGTTATTGTTTACTGAATGATTAGTATTTATCGTTATTCTATCTTTTGCTGGGTTAGGATAAATATTAAAGTGCTTTATTAATGACGTATTTGTAGCTGCTGGTATCATGTTAATGGTAGTTTCCCAAACTCCTCTTCCGTAAGTAGCAGCACTTAGAGTTCCTTCACCGTACTGTATTTCAAGTTCTTTTACAATTACATTTGGTAAGCCATTCATGTAAGGCATCCAGCTTGTCATATTTTTATCTTTATGGTAGACCCCAATATCTGTTCCAATATATAAATCTTCATTTGCTTCATCTTGATATATAATACAGTTTACAGGTAAGTTTGGAAGGTTGTTTCCTGTAATATTAGTCCAGTTACTTCCGCCATCAATTGATTCATATACCTTGTGAGCAGCAGTATACCCTGATAATGTTACCCAAACCCTATCAGGATTAATTGATGAAACAGTTACATCTGTAATATTTATGTTAGGTAACCCAGATTTAATATTAGTCCATGTAGCACCTCCATCTTTTGTTACTTTTAGTTTAGAATAAGTTGCTGCATAAATATAGTCTTCATCTGAGGGGGCTAAGGCTATAGTTCTTAATGATTGACCATTACTTACATTATATGAGATTGAATCCCAAGTATCTCCTCCGTTTAAGGACCTGTACACCTCATCATAACCTGCAACAATAAGGTAATTATTAGTAGCGTGCATCTTAAAAGGAGTTACCCAGGCACCATCATAGCTTACAGGTTTAATGTAGTCCCAGTTTGCCCCTCCGTTAAAGGACCTTCTCATTCCTCCATATTGATATTCTGCAAATATTACATCTTCATCATAATGATCAATCATGCACTCCATTCCATCTCCACCCATTATTGCATCCCAAGTACTATTTGTTAGCATTTCAGTTCCATTATCTTGTGCGCCTGCCACTACTCTATTAGGATTTGATTGTGAGACTCCTAATCGGTAGAATTGTGAAATTTCTAACCCATCACTGATATCTACCCATTTATTTAGATTATCCATGTATTTATAGAATCCTCCGTCGTTTCCTGCGTAAGCAATATGGTTTAATGGATTAAATTCAAAAGCATGCTGATCAACATGCATATAAGTATAATTAGTTCCATTACCACTACTCGCATTGATGTTCCAATTTTGACCTCCATTAGTTGATTCCCAAATATTAATTCCACCAACATAAATATGGTTTTCATCATTTGTAGAAAGCCCAAGGCTTAGATCGTACCATGATTGTCCGCCTACACCATTCCCACTAGTTTCTCTACCAAGTATATTAGGAGTATTTGATTGTAGTGCCCAAGTATCGCCAGAGTTTGAAGACTTATAAAGCCCGTGGAAACCATAGTTTGATGAAGAATAAAGAGCATATATTACATCAGGATTTGCAGGCGTTACAGCAATTAAAGGTCTGTATTTTCCTCCTGTAGCTACTCCATTGTTTATAAGTGACCAGTTTGCTCCACCATCAGTTGTTCTGTAAACATTAGACCCTCCACTTGTTTGCTTGGCAGCATAAACTGTAGACGGGGTACCTGGTTTAAACTCAATATCTCTCCATCTTCCAATGCTACCAGTAGTACTCCAGTTTGCTCCACCATCTGTACTAATCATAATATTAGAGTTGGTAGCAGCATATGCACTATCAGGATAGTTTGGATTAATAATTACCTTATTTATTGTTTTTTCCTGATTTACAGTATAGCTTAGACTTGTAGTATTCCAATTTACTCCTCCATCAGTTGATTTAAGAATACCAATACTATAGGTATCGTCAGCATTGGCATCACCAGTAACAATAAGCATATTTTGTGAGTTTGTTGGATCAATAGCAATTGATGAAACCCCAATAACAGGAAGGTTATCAGTAGCTGTAGTCCAGTTACTTCCTCCATCAATAGATTTCCATAATCCTCCTGAAGGTGATCCAATCCAAATAATATTAGCATCAATAGGGTCAAAGGCAATGCAATTTACTCTACCATTCCCTCTTTTTTTACCATTTGAAAGAATAATAGGAGTATTAATAGGCCCTTTAGCTATCCAGTTAGATGCAGAAGTAGTTTTTGTATTTTCATACTTTTCTTGTTCTTTTTTCCATTCTATAAATAAAGCATTTGGTTGAAAAGGACTGTCTTCTGTACTTCTTTCATTACTAAAATCCATTTCCCTTGCATAAGGTTTAAACCCGTTTCCTTTTGTATAAGCATGCTCTGAACGGTATTTTTCAAAAGCATCATTTTTTTCTTTTATACTTGGATTAGGGTTTGTTTCTCTTAATTGGTCTTCCCAAATTTGAGCTGAAGTTGTTAATGTAAGGCCTAAAAGTAAGAGTGTAATTATTGATTTATTCATGATTAAAAATTTGTGTGTAAAGATAATGTAATATTTCGACCACTAGCACTAATGCCAGAGCCAAATGTTTTATAGTGGGTGTCTAAAATATTTTGAATGCCAAATATTAGGTAAATGTTCTTGTCAATTTTGCCACTATATTTTACATTTATAGTGTACCAAGATGGATTTCCTTCGTTTGTAGCTTCATCAAGATTATCAACATCATTTAAGTCATAATCTTTAGTCTTTTTAGCTGCATTATAGTTTATACTAAGAGATATTTTATGATGCTTCCTTACCTTATAATTTAAGCTAGTATTAATGCTTGTAGGAGGAATGTGTGCTAAAGGGGTGTTGTTATTAGTTTCTCCTATTACAGAATTAAGAAGTGTAGTGTTGGAAATTTTTTGATTAAACTTAATAAAGTAGGAGATATTAAATCCGTTTAATGTGGCTTCCTTAATATTGGTATTCATCATTACTCTCATAAGTTTTCCATCATACATAATAGAATCCTTTCCATTAAGTGTAGCTTCAGCTTTTTCTATAGCATCTAACAAATGAGTTTGGAATATTTGGAATTGAATTTGGCTTCCATTTGTAAAATTTATTTTAGTTCCAGCTTCAAAGTTAGTAGACCTTTCAGGTTTTAATAATTCATTCGGAAGTATTACAGAGGCATCATCTTTTGAAAATATTTTTCCAATATCATCAGTATTTGGATTTCTAAATCCGTTTGAAATAATTGCATTAAAAGAAATTTTGTTTCTTGTATATAGTACTTGCAAGGAGTTAGAAAGAGATTGATTGGAAGTTGAAATTGTAGAATATGGTAGCTGTATTGTTGAGTTGTCTTCAAAGTTTGCTGCTAACTGATTTCTATTATATCTACTTCCTACTTTAATTTTAAAATGTTTTTTAAAAGGGAAATAAGCTTGATAATAAACTGCAAAATTTAAGGTTTTAGTACCATCGTTAGGGTATCGGGTAGTGTTATGATAAAGCGTAGTGGTATTGCTTAGGTTAGCTGTTGACTCTAAGTTTTGAAGCCTTAAATCAATACCATAATTTAATTTTGTAGCATATAATGATTTAAGAAAATCTAGTTTAAGATCGGCTATATTTAGGAGTTCTGATCTGTTATTTAATAGCTCTTCATTTGCTTTTTGTTTATGGCGAGATTCTTTAATGTTTTGATAGGCAAGAGTTAGGACTGATTCATCACTAAAGAAATGAGAAGTATAGTTTTTTAGACGAATACTTTGAAGAAATTTATTCTGTGGTCCGTAATACCACTCTTTGTATTTTCTTTCTCCGTTTTTTATGTCATTTAGTTTGTCAAATCGGTTAATGTTAGATGAAGTTGCGTATTGCGTATTAAGTAGTAAAAAACTATTGTTGCTGAGTTTAAAAAGTGACTTATGAAAGAAGTCCGCCTGTTGATAACCTGTTTCCAGTTGAATGTTGTTTTCAACTATTGTAGGCTCATTACCCCAATCATTATGCCCATGCATCCTATTATTACCCATCTTTAAGTTACCAAATGATTTAATAGAGAAACCACTAAGAAAAGAGCCATTCTTAATCTTATAATTACTAATTAGGCTTGTAAAAACAGCTTTAGATGAGCTTTCAAACTGCTGGATAAATTGATTACTGTTAGTATCTTTTGGTGATCTGGTGTTGAATAGTAATGCACCTCCCATTGCCCCGCTTCCATAAGCCACTGATGCAGGACCAAATGAAGCTTTAATGCTTTCCAAATACAAAGGATTAATAGTGGCGCTATTTTGTAGGTGTCCGCCTCTTGAGATGGTATTATTAATAGGAATTCCATCTATAACCAAAAGCAATCTATTTGCTTCCATTCCTCTTAGATTTGGGCTACCTCCTCCATTTTGACTATTTTGGATGCTTAGCCCCATTGTTTGAGTAAGGACTTCCGATGTTTGAGCAGCCTGGGTTTCCATTATTTTTAATGTATTGGCGCTAGTTAATATTTGTTCTTCATCAAATAGGAGTTCTTTGTTTTCTCTTATCGTAATGTTATTAAGCGTATGGCTTTTAAGATCTAAATAAATAGTTTTATTAATAACCTCTTTTTTTGTAAGTATTAAGGTATTGTATGCTATATGTTGTATTATTAAAGTATCGGTAGCCTTATATTTATTCAGGTTTACAATTCCTTTTTTATTACTTATGATACCTATCTTATTTGATTTTCCAAAGATGCTTACTCCATCAATAGGTGTATTTGTTAAAGTGCTTATTAGTGTTACTTCTTGCCCATTTGAAACGATACTAATAAGGGTGAAAAGAATAATAAAATATCTCATGATCTTAAAGATTCAATAATTATGTGAGAGGTCATATTTTTAAGTTCGTGGTGTTGCAATTTATAATATTTTATAAGGTGTAAGAGTAATTTATTTCTATTGGGGTAGGGTATTGATATTTCAACATTGTTTAGCAAGCTTTTAAAGTGGCTTGTGTCCTCTTGATTGATAAAGAGGAGGCTATTATGGTTAATTTTATTTGTAAATTTTCCTGATTCAAGATTAAAGTAATTAGCATCAATATTTTCTTGTGAAGGCATAAAACCTAAAAAATCAGATAGTTTTAAAAGAAAGATTAAGGGGAAATTAGGGTCTATTAGTTCAGTATTACTCAATTCAATCTTTAGGTTCCAAATAAAACTAAATAATTGTTTATCAACTTCATCTTCCTGTGCTATTTTTGAGATTACCTCAGCTATAAATAAGAATAAAAGACTTTTTTTAATGTTTGTGTTTGAGAGATCTTCTGCTTGAACAGGAGAAATTTCATTGAGATATTGTAATCCTTTTTTAGGGAGGTGAGTTGCATTTATCTCTGAGAATTGTAAGGGTTGAAAAAAGCCAAGTTTCTTTTTAGATTTTTTTGACCTTACTCCTTTTATAATAAAGCTTTGTAGTCCTTTCTCTTCTGTAAGTAATTTTGAAATTATTGAGGTTTCACCATGCTTAATATAGCTAAGTGCTATTGCCCTGCTTTTGTATCTCATTAGTGAATAAAAAGAATTTTACTTACTGCTTTTTCTATTCCGTCAGCATCAACACTAAATACTAAATAGACTCCGCTAGAAGCTCTTTCGCCATTTCTATTCTTTCCATCCCAAATTGCTTGCCCTCCATTAGCAAAGGTTTCAAATACTAGGTTTCCATCAATATCAGTTATTTTTATATTTGCATCATTTACAAGTCCATTTATTGCTATAGGGCCATTGTAGTTTTCTCTAACAGGGTTTGGGAATACTTGAGTTTCTGCTTGGGTTTTTAATCCTTTGGTTGCATCAGAACGGTAGGATAGCAATCCTTCTTCAGTACCAATAAATACTTCTCCGTTTAATGGATTTATAGTTATATCAATTATATTATTTGAAAATAGAGGGCTATTATCAGTTGTAAAATGTAGAATCTCTTCTTTTCCATCTTCTGATAATAAAAATACTCCTGACTTTTCTGTTCCTACCCATTTTCTATTTGCTCCATCAATTGTAATGCATTTAACACGCTCTTCACTAAAAAGGTATTGGCCATAATCCCCTTCTTGAATAAGAATCTGTTGTGCATCAAAATTAAATCCTGAAAATACTGATGAAGGATTGTAGAATACTGTAATTCCTTTATCTGTCCCAACCCATATTTCTCCATCTAAATCTTCAGCAATAGAATATATTTCTAAAGAGGGGAGGTTTCCATTTCCTAGAGCAGTGCTTAGTGTCTTGTATTGGTCATCTGCAGGGTTTAAGATAGTATTATTGTCATTATAAACGAATAAACCTCTATTTCTTCCCATAATACCCCATTTCTGATTATTCTTGTCAATAATAAGTTCACTAAAAAATAAACTTTTTGGATCTTGGTTCATAGTAAAGGATAGCCATTCTCCTTCTCTTGTTTTAACAAATAAAGGGTGTATTACACTTGAGGTAAGTCCCCATAGGTTACCGTTATTATCAAATGTTAAGTCTGAGATGGACATTCTTTTATCGATTGCCCAGTAGGAAATAGTGTCAAGCGCTCCATTTGTATTATGATTGCTGTAGCGTACTAGGAACTCATCGTTACTCATATGTGATACGCCATTGTAAAAAGAAGCAAAATACTCATCTCCTTTGTATGAAGCAACATTTAAGATGTCTCTGGCATTTCCAAGCTCATAATAATCATAATTTTTCCAATCATAATCAGTGCTTAATATTGAAGCTCCATCCTTGTTCCATAGTGCTCCAAAGTTAACCTGACCACCATGGCATAGATATAATTTATTAGAAGCATGCTCAAGGCTATAAATGCTATTTGAAGCAGGTCCTTCAGGGATAAATGCATCTTGATATTTGTGATTAATATATTTTAAGAGCCCTGAATTATAATCTGCTACCCAAAGCTGATTTTTGTCGTCAACAACAGCATAGTAAGCATTTTTAATATTTTCATCATATATCTCTTGATAGCTTAAAAGGTTAGATGAGTATATATATATAGTGTCTGATGTAATAACAGATAGGCTATTTGTGTAGTTGATATCGATAATGTTTTCATGAGTATGGCTGTCTATATTATCTGCTTGATCTTTTGTAAAGAAGCCGTTGTTATAAGAGTAAATTAAGTGGGTATTACTATTAATAACATTCGTAATATTAAGAGAGTCATAGCCCATTTCTTGCCAGCTATTAAAGTCAAAAAGACTATTAGAGTTTTTGTCGGCATAATAAAGTCCTGCTGAAGTAGCTGCAAAAATAGAACTGTCATTAAAAGCACATTGGTTTATGGCTACAAAATCTCCATTGTTTCCAATCTTATAAGTATCTCTAATTTCAACTTTATTTAGGTCTAAAACAACTAAGCCAAAACTGCAAGATAAATAAGCTAGTCCTTCATTTAAGTGAATATTATTTATCTTTTTGGTTCCTGTAATTGCTTTTCTCTTTATGTCCGAGATATTAATTATTTTATTGTCTTTAATTAAGTCAATATTTGTATTGCTATAGGTAATGATTAGTGTATTGCTTTCGTTGTCATAAGCAATCATTTTAACTCCGATATCTGAAAGTCCGTTTATTTTGGATAGCCTATTAAGAGTATAATTGTTTCTGTCAATATAAAAAAGCCCTCCATCAGTAACACAGTATATTTTATTGTTTGTTGTTTCAATATAGGTTGCGGAGTTGTATGAAAGGTAATTTTTCCATTGCCCAATCTGAACATCTTGAGCTTGAATAAATATAGGGAAGAAGAGTAAAAATAATTTTCGCATAATGGTAACAATAATACTATATAATTAGAATTTAGAGAACTACTTATTCTTAAAAAAATTGTAACTTTTAATTTATATCTTATTTTTGCCAAAAACTTGGCCTAGTAGTTCAACTGGATAGAATATCAGATTTCGGCTCTGACGGTTGGGGGTTCGAATCCCTCCTAGGTCACTTTCACCCAAATAATTACTAATACTTTGATTATCAAATACTTGCAATATGTCTTGTGTAGTCAAGTATCTCTGATTTTTTAACTTAAGTCTTTAAAGAGTGTTTAAATGCGCTTAAAAGGCCTTAAAATCCTTATTTTTTGTTTTTAAAGATATAGATTGTGCTAGAGTGTCCATTTTTTGTAAAAATTCCTGAGACATTAGAAATAAAGCCAATTAGAAATCCTTTTATAAAATCTTTTTTTCCAGTTTTAAATTCTTCACTTAAAAGAGAAACGTAAAAAGAATCAAAAACCATAGGTTTAGTTCTTTCTAATTTTAGGTTGTGTTTATTTAATAGGTTTGTAATTGTAGGTAGTGAGAAGTGCCATATATGTATAGGAACGTCCCAAGCCGCCCAATAGCCCTTGTAGTGTTTTGCATCCCAGCTTTTGTGGTTAGGAACAGCGATTATTATTTTTCCATTTACTTTTAATATTCTGCTTAAATGCTTTAGGGTTTCGTTTAGATTTGGGATATGTTCAAGTACATGCCACATGCTTATGCTGTCAAAAAGATTGTTCTCAAATTGGCTAAGGTCTGTATTCTCACTAACATCAAGACTATAGTTTTTTATTGCTTGAGTTCTTGCTAATTCTGATGGTTCAATCCCTTTTGTGTTGTATCCAGCATTTTTACAGGCATTTAAAAACTCTCCTGTTCCGCATCCTATGTCCAAGTGTTTTCCTTTTCTTGAGACAGATTTTAGCAGGTTTAGTTTGCTTCCTATTGCGTAATTTCTTATAGTTTGGTATAGCCAATTAAACAATCCTTTTTTATTGTTTGTGTGAGAAATATACATATCAGACTTGTAGTACTCTCCTAAGTTTTCATCTTTAGGTCTTGGGTTTGTAAAGGTAAAGTCACATGTTTCACATGAAACAATTGTAAATGTTTCTTTGCTTGTTGAGTGGTCTATGCAGTCTAATTTTTTGTTGATTTTATTCCCTTTGCATGCAGGGCATTTATCTAGTAATATCATCTTCCCATGTAAATTAAAAGAACATTTATATCTGATGGAGAAACGCCGCTAATTCTGGAGGCTTGTCCTATTGTTCTTGGTTGTATTGTATTTAGTTTTTCTTTTCCTTCTGATGAAATAGAGTGTAGTTTATTGTACTCAAAATCCTCAGGTATTATAATGCTTTCTAGCTTGCTTAGTTTTTCGGCAGACTCTTTCTCTTTGTTTAAATATCCTCCATATTTAATTTCTATTTCAGCTTGCTCAATAGCTTCTGTGCTGAGCTTATTTGTTGAAAGGTAGCTTTCTAGTTCTGTGCAAGCTCTTAGGTCTTCGGTTGTAATATGTGGTCTGGAAAGCACTGATTTAATCTTTACTTTCTGTTTTAATTGTGAGCTTCCTTTTGCTTCTAAAATAGGATTTATTACTAAAGGTTCAAGACTTTGTTTTCCCATAAACTTAATTAAAGCATTTGTTTCTTTTTGTTTTTGCTGTAGTTGCTCTAGTCTTTCTTTAGATGCTAATCCTAAGTTGTATCCTTTTTCTGTTAGGCGAATATCAGCATTGTCTTGTCTTAATAAAAGCCTGTATTCAGCTCTTGATGTAAACATTCTGTAAGGTTCTTCTGTTCCTTTTGTTATCAGGTCATCAATTAATACGCCTGTATAAGCATCAGATCTTCCAAGCATAAAAGGGTCTTTATTATTTATGTTTTGGTGTGCATTTATTCCAGCCATTAACCCTTGTGCTGCAGCTTCTTCATAGCCAGTTGTCCCATTTATTTGCCCACTAAAAAAGAGGTTGTTTATTAATTTGGTTTCTAAGGTATGTTTTAACTGTGTAGGAGGGAAATAGTCATATTCAATTGCATACCCTGCTCTAAACATTTTTACTTTTTCTAAGCCCTTAATTTTTCTTAATGCTTTTAATTGTACGGCTTCAGGTAGAGAAGTTGAGAATCCATTTAAATAGATTTCTACTGTATCACTTCCTTCTGGTTCAATAAATAACTGATGCCTCTCCTTGCTTGAGAAGCGTTCAATTTTATCCTCTATTGATGGGCAGTATCTTGGTCCTAATCCTTTTATTCTTCCAGAGAACATAGGGGAGTCTTCAAACCCTTCTTTTAGTATGGCATGTACTTCAGGGGAAGTGTAAGTAATAAAGCAAGAGTGTTGCTCTTTTAACTTGTTTTTACTCATGTAAGAGAAGCTAACAGTGTCTATATCTCCTGCTTGCTCCTCAGTGACTGAGTAATCAATTGTTCTTCCATCAAGTCGTGGAGGAGTTCCTGTCTTCATTCTCCCATGGGTAAAGCCAAGGTTAATAAGTTGCTTTGTTATGCCTTCTGCTGCTGGTTCACCTGAGCGTCCTCCTTTATAGTTCTTCTTGCCAAGATGTATCAGCCCGTTTAAGAATGTTCCATTACAGAGTACTACGCTTTTACCGCTTATTTCAACTCCCATTTTGGTAATTACTCCTTGTACAGTTTTGTCTTCTATCACAAGGCTCTCAACAGTATCTTGCCAAAAATCAATATTCTCATTCTGCTCTAGGGTTTTACGCCATTCTTTTTCAAATACTTTTCTATCACATTGAGCTCTTGGACTCCACATGGCAGGCCCTTTGCTTTTATTTAGCATCCTAAACTGTATAGAGGAAGCATCTGTAATAAGCCCTGACATCCCTCCTAAGGCATCAATTTCTCTAATAATTTGCCCTTTTGCAATACCACCCATCGCAGGGTTACAGGACATACGAGCTAGAGTTTCTAAATTTTGGGTTACAAGCAATACTTTTGACCCTAGTGTAGCAGCAGCATGAGCAGCTTCACAGCCAGCATGCCCTCCTCCAACTACTATTACATCATATTTTTCGTCTAATTTCATAATGTTTCACAAGGAACAATCTTTTTAACTATCTGATTGTTAATCTACTATGTTAGTTTGTTTAAATAATAATCTTCTTTTTTACGCATTATTTCTGCGTCATTTTCTGTTTTGTCTTTATAGCCAAGCAAATGTAGTAAACCGTGTACCATCACTCTATATAATTCGGTTAAATAATCTACATTAAAGGTTTTAGCATTCTCTTGTACACGCTCTGTACTTATAAGAATGTCTCCATTTATTATGTTATTTTCACAATAATCAAAAGTAATAACGTCCGTTAAGGTGTTGTGATTTAAAAATTGAATATTCTTCTCAAGTAAGTAGTCATCATTACAGAAAACAAATACAAGCTCCCCCTCAGCTTTATGTTCTTCTTTAATTACATTTATAAGCCAGTTACTTATTGTTGCTGTATTTGTTAATTCAGCGTTATTTATATATTGATAATCAATCATTTTTCCTCTTTAATTATACTGTTGAAGTAGGTATTTACTTTCTTTTTATAGTATGGTTTTAGCTGTATAGGTGTAGTTTTTAGTAGCTCTTCTTGCTGCATTTTTTGCTTTTGATATTCTATAAACTGTTTATTATTATCATCTGTTTTATATAACCACTCCGTTGATTTTCGCTTATTATCCTCATCTTGTTCTCTTTGTGCCTGTTCAGCTTCTAGGAGTTTACTTAAGATATCTTCTTGTCTGTTTATAGTTTCTTGAGTAATTCTATTATTAATAATGTCAGTTTCATTCTTCTCCATATCATCTAGGAGTTTATCAAGTTTTCCTTTGTTGCCATTTTCACCCATCTCATTTTTTAATTCCATAAGCTGTCTTCTAATGCTTTCTTGTTGCTTTGCAAGTTGCATTAGTCCTTTAGCGTCACCTTTTTCCTCTCCTTTCTTTTTTTTATTTTCTCCCTTTTTTCCTTTCTTCTTTCCTTTTTTCATCTCCTTGTTAAGCTTCTTCTGAGCTTTTTTTAATTGAGACATTGATGGCTTTTTACAATTTTTTGGTTTGTTACATTGCTTCTTTCCTGGGGTCTGATTTGCTAAATCTTTTTGCATTTGTTCTAGTATCTCTGAAAGGAGTAAGGCTAAATTATTAGTAGCTGTCATTACAAATTGTTGTCGCTCATTTGCTTTTCCAATTTCTCTTTGCTCAAGCTCTTCAGTAGCTTTATGCATATTACTGTTTATACTAGCAATCTCTTTATTGATAGTTGATTGAAGTTGTACGACTCTCTTACTTAAGGCAAATAAAGAGTCTTCAATAATCTTACTATCGTCAGCTAATTTATTTTGCTGTTGTACAATTTTTACAAATTCAGAACTATTTTTTGGTGTTCTCCTAGTTTGTTGCAATAAGGATTCTTGGTCAAAGGATAGTTGTACTAAGTTTTCTAATATTTGTCTTAATGCTTCCATATCTTCTTCTGGTTGACTTTCACTACTTTCTTCTTGCATTTTTTGTAGTTCTTGCTCTATGTTTTCCAGTTCTTCAATGGCTTCTTCCTGTGCTTTTGCTGCTTTCTTTTGTTTTCCTTTTTCTAATGCATCTTTACTTTCCTGCATTTTCTGTTTTAAGTTTTCTTCACCTGATTTAGTATCAGGCATTTTATTTTTTTGTTCTAATTCTTTATTTTTTTGTTTCAGATCATTTAAATCTTTTTGCAGGTCCTTTGCTTTTTCTTGTAATTTTTCTTGTTGCTTACTAAGTTCTTCTTTTGTTTTTTCACCTTCTTTAGTAGCGTCTTTTAGGGCTTCTTGTTCTTTTTTTAGTTCAGCTATCTTCTCAAGAATTTCATCAGTTTTTTGTTCAAATTCTAATTGTTTAAATAGTTCTAACTCACGGTCTAATTCTTTTTCTAGGTCAGAGTTCTCATCATCTAGTTTGTCTAAAAGCTCTTTTAATTTTTCTTTATCAACCTTGTCCATCATTTTCTCCATTTCTTTTAGGAGTTTTTTGGTTTCCTCATCCAATACCTTATTCATTAAATCCTCTAATTGCTTTTGTTTTTCCAATATTGAGGAATTTAATTTTTCTTGGTTTTTTAGGTTGTCACTATTTCTTTTTTGGGTGGCTTTAATTTGCTGCTGTAATTCTTTCTGTTTTTTTAGAATTTCTTTTGCTTTTTCTTTTTCTTCCCAGCCAATTTTTTCTTTTTCAAGAATTGATTTATTGAGTTCTTCAATATCTTTCTTTAATGCATTAGCAAGGCTAATTGATTTATTTATTCCGCTTTTTGTTTTGTCATTTTCTGCGTCTTTTTTATCAATTAATTCTTCTTTTGTAGCTTCTTTATAAGTAAAAACCTTGCTTTTTGTGCTTTTTGATCCATTTATAGCATCATTGTCCCATACCTCAAAATAATAATCAATAGCATCACCTGGTTGTGTGTTTACAGTACTAAAGTCTATAGTGTAGAAGAAAAATTCTTTAGTGTATTCCTTTATTTTAATTTCTTCACTAATTAACTCATTATTATCTTGGTTGTTATTTTGATAGTTAAAAGTAAGTCGTTTTAAAGCATAATCATCTTCTATTTCTCCATTAAAAAGGAATTGAGTATTGCTAGTGTCATATTCTTGATTTAAGATAATAGTAGGAAAATTATCAGGAATAACTTTAATGAAAAAAGAGAGGGTGTCACTTAGTGCGTATTCATTTTGAATAATAATGTGATAAGGTGTATTTTTAAAGAATTGTTTGCTGAATGAGATATTCTCTTTAGTAGGCTCACTATAACTTTCATCATTAAATTTTAGTGTAGCTATTTGTGTGTTTTTTAAACTAATAACCCAATTTACTTTTGACCCTTGAGGAACAATTAAGTCTCCACTATTATTAAGAGTCTCATCTTTTATTTTAGTGTAATTAGGGTAGTTAATGGTGCAGTTAAAATTTACTACTTTTGGTTGCGGTAGGGCCTTTAAAAGGTAAGGTTCGCTTTTATAGCCTCCTGCTTTTAGATTAAATGAAATGTTATTATTAACAGCCTTAAATTCATATTCAAAAGCAAGATCATTTATCTTTTTTAGACGAAATGAATTGTTATTAATCTCAATAAATACTTCAGTAGGTATTTCATTTCCACTAAGGCTGATATTAAGGGTGTAATCGTTAAATTGTATAACTTCTAGTTCAGTATTAACATGGTAGTTAAAAGGGGCTTTAGGCTCAAAAAAGGTATTGTGTTGCATTATCCTTGCTGAACTTTCAGTTAATATGTATTGTTTCCCTGTTAGGATAAAAAGTAAGATTATAGCAATAGGGATTAGGACCCATTTTATGTGCTTTTTATTTTCATTAAAGTTAATAGCATTACTAAACTTAATAGTTCCTAGTGCATCTATTTTTTGATTAATACTTGCATTAATTAAGGTGTTTTGCTTTTCACTCATTTCTTCTAGCTCTAGAATGTTGAGGAGTTTATCATCAACAGAACTAAAATGTGTTCCAATAATATTAGCAGCTTGTTTATAGCTAATTCCTTTTCTTATTTGCAGTAGCTTTAGTAGGGGAGTAATAAGATATTTAGCAGCAATAATAGCATTGATACTAAGGTATAGCCAAAACATAAAGGTACGCCCACCTACATTTAGCCTGGAAAAATACTCAAAAACAGAAAAGATAATAAAGAAGATAAAAAGTACTGCAAAACTATATATACCACCCTTAATTAACTGGTTAGCATAGTACTTTTTGATAAACTGGTTTAGTTTGTCATAAAGTTGAGATGTGCTAGAATTTTGCATAAATGCAAAAGTACAACTTTATTGATAGTAGCTGACCCTGAATCTAATAAGTTACTTTAAGTAAAAAGGAGGGTTACCTTTTTGTCAAGAACCAGTTACAATATCTTGTTATTGTTTGTGGTATTGGTATAAACTTATAACCTAAAAGGGATTCAATTTTTTTAGTGGTATATGTACTAGTATTCATAGCACTTTGAGCAGTCTCTTTAGTAATTAAAGGTTTTTTACCTGTTATAAATGAGCGTAAAGCTTCTAGCCTCCAAGCAATTTCTTTTAATAATGGCGTTACTTTTATTGTAGCATGTGGTTTGTCAAAGCCATCAGCAATGCTGTTAAATGCATCACGAAATTTTAGGTTAGCACCATTAACTATAAAGCGTTCATTTTTTATGTCGGAAAAAAGAAGGGTAACTAAGGAATTTGCTACATCAACTACATCAACATAACCTGTTCCGCCTGGCGTATAAAATTTTAAACCATCATAAATTTTCTGAAATATTTGTGAGCTTCCTTTAGTCCAATCTCCAGGTCCTAAAATTACAGAAGGGTTAATAATTACAACCTCCAAACCTTCTTGGCTACCGCGCCATACTTCTTGTTCGGCAAAGTATTTACTTAAAGCATAGTTGCTGTCCATTTTTGTAGGTTTAAAATGGCATTCTTCATCTACTATTCCTTCTGTTGAGTTACGTCCTAAAGTGGCAATAGAACTTACATATCCTAACTTTTTTATTCCTAATGCTAATGCAACATTTACTATATTTTCAGTTCCTTCAATATTTACTTTTTTTAATAAGTTGGCATCTCCAGGATGAAAAGAAACTATAGCTGCACAATGGAGTACATTTTCGCAACCTTGCATTCCTTCGGTTAAAGCAGGGATATCATTAATGTCGCCATCAACCCAATGAATTGCTTCAAATAGAGGTCTGGCATCATAATAAGAAAACACATCTTTACAAACACTAAGCGATGATGAAGCTCTCTTTAGAGCCTTAAACTTCTTACCTTCCTGAGCTAATTTTAATAAAACATGGGAGCCTACAAGGCCTGTTCCTCCTGTAACAAATATCATAAGGCAAAGATACATTTAGTTGCTAGTTTGTAGTTATTAGTTCTTAGAAAATAGATTATTTCTCTATTTTTGGAAAAAATTATTTAAGATGAACTTTGTAGAAGAATTAAAATGGAGAGGGATGATACACGATATCATGCCAGGGACTGAGGAACAATTTGAAAAAGAGATGACGGCAGCCTATATTGGCTTTGATCCTACTGCTGATTCTTTACATATTGGAAGTTTAGTTCAGATAATGATTTTAGTACACTTACAAAAATCTGGGCATAAGCCTTTTGCTTTAGTAGGTGGGGCTACTGGTATGGTTGGTGACCCTTCAGGGAAAAGCAAAGAGCGTAATTTGCTAGATGAAGAGGCTTTAAATCATAATTTAGCATGTGTAAAAAAACAATTGGAACAGTTCTTAGATTTTGATTGTGGAGCAAATTCAGCAGAGATAGTAAATAACTACGATTGGTTTAAGGAGTTTAATTTCTTGGACTTTATTAGAGATGTTGGGAAGCATATTTCAGTAAATTATATGATGGCTAAAGATTCCGTAAAATCTAGGTTAGAAACAGGAATGAGTTTTACAGAGTTTAGTTACCAATTAGTACAAGGATATGACTTTTACTGGTTATGGAAAAATAAGAACTGTAAAGTACAATTAGGTGGCTCGGACCAATGGGGGAATATTGTTACAGGAACTGAATTGGTAAGAAGAAAAGGAGGAGGTAAAGCATTTGCGGTAACTACTCCTCTTATTAAAAAAGCTGATGGTGGTAAGTTTGGAAAAACTGAAACAGGTAATGTATGGTTAGATAAAGCGAAGACTTCTCCTTATAAGTTTTACCAGTTTTGGTTAAACTCATCTGATGAAGATGCCAAGAATTACATTAAGATTTTTACACTAAAAACACAGCAAGAGATTGAAAGCTTAATTGCAAAGCATGATGAAGAGCCGCATTTAAGGCTTTTACAAAAAGCAATAGCAGAAGAGGTAACTACAAGAGTACACTCTGCTGAAGACTTAGCAATGGCTATAAAAGCATCATCTATTTTATTTGGAAAATCAACTGCTGATGATCTAAAAACTTTGGATGAAGCAACCTTTTTGTCAGTATTTGAAGGAGTACCTCAATTTGAAATTAAAGCTGAAGACTTAGCAGGAGGTATTGTTGATTTGCTAGCCGAAAAAACACAAATTTTTGCAAGTAAAGGAGAGGCAAGGCGTATGCTAAAGTCAAATGCTGTAAGTATAAATAAGGAAAAAGTAGGAGAGGGCTACACAAGCTCAACTAATGATTTGGTAAACAGAAAATACATCTTAGCCCAAAAAGGAAAGAAGAATTACTTCTTGATTATTGTTTCTTAATCTTTCTTAGAGCCTTTTCCAGTTCTTTGTATTTTAGGCTTCCAAACATAATATTCTTCCCATCTTTTAAGAATACTTTAACACCTTTATTCCCGCTTGTATTGTATGCTTTTCCTTTAAAACCATAACGAATACCCCAACCCCCATATTCTTTTAAAGGAGAGTACTCCATTGCTTTAAAGCTTTCAATATCTTCATGTTTTATTACATATTCTTTAAAATGAAAAGGGAAAAATCGGTAGTGTAATCCTTCTTCACTTACAAATATTCTTAACTCAAGAAAATAGAACCCTAATGGAAGCGCTAACCCTATAAGAACATAATCGTAATTTATACCATTATCATCAAAAGGGTAGATGGATAGAATGGGGAAGATGAGTAGGATAGCCCAAAGCCACCATTGTGTAAATTTCTGTTTTTCTTCAAATAAATAATTCATCATTTTATAAGTTTAAGTGCCTTAGTAACTTCTGGCGTTGGTAATTGACAAGCTTTGTTCTCACAAACATAAATAATAGTGTTGTCTTTTATATACTTTTTTTGTAAAAGCTCCAAATTACTATCCTTAGTACTTCCTAAAAGTAGTTTGTTGGGGTGATAAGTACTGTTAAACGCTAAAGCTTTTTTATGGGCCTCTTTTCCTACTATTGCTACTTCATAATAGGGAACAATTTCTTTAAGCATTAGGCTTGCATAGTTGGCATAATTTGAGGCATACTGATCTATTTCTGGCTTTATATTATTCGCTATAGTAATAGCTTTCTCTTTATAGTCGCTATTGTTTAGGAGTGTTCCTAAATCGTATAATACATTTGCTATTACTGAGTTAGATGCAGGAATTACATTGTCATTAATCTCCATTTTTCGAGCAACTAACTCAGGATCTAATCTTGAAGTAAAGTAAAACATTCCACTTTTTTTATCATAAAAATTTTCTAGTGTATAAGCTAGTAATTGTTCTGCCTTACTTAGCCAAGCTTCATCAAAAGTAGCTTCATACAAGCGAATAAATGCTGCGCTGACTAAAGCATAATCTTCCAAATAAGCATTGATGGTGGCACGCCCATTTTTATAGGAATGCCATAGCTTCCCATCTTTTTCCATTTGAGTATTAGCTATAAAATTAGCATTCTTAAGTGCAATATCTAGGTGCTGTTCTTGACCAAAAGCCATATAAGTATCTATGTAGCCTTTTAGCATTAAGCCATTCCAAGAAGTAAGAGATTTATCGTCTAACCCTGGTCGGATGCGTTTGTCTCGCTCCTGCATTAGTATTTTTTTCCATTCCTTAATTTTACTTTCTAGTAGTGTAACTGAAATATTATATTGCTTAGCAATTAGCGCTTTAGGTTCTTTTCGAAGTAAGATATAGTTTTCATGCTCCCATAATCCTTTGCTATTTACATTGTAATAGTCTTTAAAAATATCAAAGTCCTCACCGATACATGATTTTAATACTATTTCATTCCAGACATAAAATTTTCCTTCTTCACCTTCACTATCAGCATCTAAAGCAGCATAAAACGCTCCGTTTCCTGCCATTAACTCTCTTGTTACAAAATCTAATGTTTCAAGTACAATCTCTTTATAAAGCGGTTTTTTAAATTTCAGATAGGCATCAGCATATAAGCTTACAAGTTGTCCGTTATCATATAGCATTTTTTCAAAATGGGGTGCTTTCCAAAACGTATCTACGGAATACCTAGAAAAACCTCCTCCTATTTGGTCGTATATTCCTCCGTAAGCCATTTTATCCAAAGTAAGCTCCACATGCTTTAGCACCTTAGTATCTTCTGCTAGGTGTCCGTATTTCAATAAAAAATGATAAGCATTTGGCATAGGAAATTTTGGAGCTCCAGAGTTTCCTCCTTCAACAGTGTCAAAGTATTTAGTCCAAGGGCTAAGCATAGTATCTAAATCTTCCCAAGTAAAATTAACTGCTGCTGTATTTAAACCAATACTTTCTGCTTGTTGAATTCCTAAAGATAGCCTATCAGCAAATTCTATTACCTGGTTTGGTTCTGTTTTATAGATATTTGCTAAGCCTAAAATTTGTTTTTTCCAATCTTCTTTTCTGAAATATGTTCCGCCCCAAAATGGTTTCCCATCTGGTAAGGCAACACAATTTAATGGCCATCCTCCTTGGTTATTCATCAGTTGTATAGCGGTCATATAAATCTGATCTATATCAGGACGTTCTTCTCTGTCTACTTTAATACAAATGAAATGTTCATTCATAATTTCAGCGACCATTTCATCCTCAAAACTTTCGTGTTCCATTACATGGCACCAATGGCAGGCTGAATAACCAATACTAATTAATAATAATTTTCCTTCTTTTTTTGCTTTTGCAAGCGTGTGCTCATTCCAAGGATACCAATTAACAGGATTATGGGCATGCTGTAATAAATAAGGACTTGTTTCATTAACTAAAGCATTAGTATATTGCTGTTTTTTTTTCACAGAGTTAATACCTTACTGTTGGATTGTAATTTTGGAAGTAGTAATAGTATTGCTTTTATTTCCTGCTCTATCTTTTACATATATAGCATAATCTACTTTTTGGCTAGATGTTTCGTTAGTAATTCCAGTGCCATTTATTATGATGTTAAAATTACCCTCTATTGCAATATCGCTTCCACTTGGAGTAAGCTCAGGAATACGGAATTTATATTCAATATCATTTCTATTGTCTTTTACAAATAGATTAAATGCATCAGGGCTGTTTTCTCCTAAATCTCCATTAGCATCAGTGTAGAAAATTTTAATATTAATATCATCTGTATATTCTTGTGCTGTAGTAGGGGTGATAGATAAGAATTTAATAGAAGGGTTGTCTGAAATTACATCTTCTTTTTCACAAGAGAGGAGAAAAGCTGCAAGTAATATGTATGCTATATTTTTCATTTATTGAACAGTAAATGACCAGATGCTTTTAAATATAAATGAGGTCTGATTATTTGGATAAGTTGTATTGTTAGTATGCTCTCCATCATTAACAGTATAGCGCATAAAATAAGTTTTTCCACTTTGTAGTGCAGCAGTATTAAAAGGAGCAACCCATATTTCGTAGGCGGCAACATATAATGTAGCAGGTATATTTATAGCGGCGCTAAAATCATCTTTAAATTCTGAAACTTGCAAGTTGTTTATTAGTAAATTTTCAGGGAGTGTTTGGTCATCTTCAACAAAAAATATAAAATTTACTTGCTCATTGTTTGGCATTAAAAAAGGGTCATAAAATTCCCCTCCAATTCTATTGTTAGAATAAGTGCTATCGTATGTAGCATTTCTTACTGAGAAATATTCAATATTTGGCAAATTATTTGGTTCAGTTGGTATCGCTCCTGTAATATCTTTTGCTCCATCTAAAATCCAATTTGTTACTGCTTGCAAGTCGCTTTCTGGAAGTGAATTTCCTATATTGTCTTGTGGCATTCTATCATCTTGATTTACAAAACAACAATTTGTTAATCGTTCATGCAAAAGTGATAAAGTAGTGTCATTAGGCACTACTCTATAAGTAAATTCTTCTGCTAAATTATTTTTGATGATAGAATGATATACTAAAGTATTATAAGAGCTTTCTACCGTTCTAAAATCAGGCTCAAAAGTACCATCGTGGCAGCCCATTATATTACAAGAAGGTTCTAGAACATCTCTATGTAATCTTACAAATGAAGTAGCTGAAACAGTGTCAATCACTAAAGTAGTATCGCCATAATTTACTCCATCATATGGGTTAAGGGGTAAACTATCTTCAGTGCAATTTATCAGCACAAATGATAGCAGTATTAAAGCAATAAATAGATTTCTTTTCATTTTAGTAAAAGCTTTCAGTTAATACACTACCATTTAATATTCCTGGAGGAATATCATTGTCAAACCCTAGAATATTAGCTATTGTAGGAACAATATCAATGCTTTCTCCTTTCTCACTCGAAAATACTTGGTCTTGAACTACTACGCCATTTGGTCCTAAAATTAAAGCAAAGATTTCTCTACTCATATCATTATTAGTATGATCTAAAGCTTGCCTTCCATAAGCATCATATAAACCATTTCCTTCTGAATTTCTACCATGCTCAGGCACAGCAATAAGCACAGTGTCATTTGCCATTCCTGGTGTAGTTTGTATTGTGTTCCATAAATGAGCTAAAGCATAATCAGCTTTCTGTAAATTATTAGCATACTGAGTAAAATTATCATGCCCTATATCTACATCTTGCATATTAACAACTAGTAGTTCTGGATGAAATTCTTGAATAATTTTCTCGGTAAACTGAACAGTTCTCATATCATTGTTATACAAAGAACCGCCTATGCCCCATGGGTCATTAAACTGACCATTTGCAGCATCAATAAAACATTGATTAATGAAACTTTCTATCTCGTTTTTTTCTATTTCAGTATTGATAATGCTATTGGCAGCTCCATTGTATTGAGCAGTAAAATGTGCATCACAAAACCCTCTTAGGTTATTTATTTTTTCTGCTTCAGTAGCATTGTATATTCTTGAATTTCCTAAGGTGTCAAATCCTTCACCAGAAATAATTGATCCTGGCTGAATGTAATTTGCACCATACTCAGCACCATAACCCTGATAAGAAGAGTAGTTGAGGTGAGCATAAGGTCCTAAAGCATTAGATACCCACCAAGCATTTTTAGCACTCATTCCTGGAGAGTTGTGCTTACGATATAGCTCAAAAATAGTAGGATATTGAGGGTTGGTGTTTATATTTAGGTTTTCTCCTGTATAAACTCCTGTTATTGCAGTAGCATGAGCTCCATAATGCCCTGTCGGACCATATTTCATTCTGAACTCCTTGTATAGCGTTCCCTGTTCTTGTAAGGTTATTCCAGTATTTTGAGGAGCAAAATTAATTCCACTTATGATGTCAGAAGAGATATTTTCATTTCCTTTTAAAGTATAGGGCATTAAGTTTCCATCTATTTTGTGCACTGATTCTAAGTTTCTTACCCCTCCTGCAAATAGGCAAAAAACAACATGATTTGCTTTTCTTGCTCCTGTTGCTGCAAATAACCTACCACTTGGCAATAAATATGGAACTCCTATAGTGGATGCTGCACCTAAACCTAAATTTCGTATAAATTTTCTTCTCTCCATTAGTAGTATCTATATTCGTTAGCTGTCATTAGAGCAAAATAAATAATCTCAGAGCTTATATTTTCATCTTTCTGAATCATATCAGTTACATACCAAAGTTCGTATTCATTAGGGGTGCGATTGTATAGTTTTGTATAGGTACTATTTACAAATGTTTGGATAGTTGTTTCTGAGGTTCTATCAATATGTGGAATTTGAATAGTTGGTTCATTTAAAAAATTCTTAATTACCATTTCTTCAATCAGTTTTTTATCACCAAAGGCAATATACATTGTGCTTAAATCTGAGAGTTTATCAGTAGTAATTACAGTTTTAAAAATATCAGAGTATGCGATAGAGATGAATTCAGTAGTACTTTTAATACGATCTTTATTGCTAGAGTTTTGGCTGAGTGTTACATCATTTACATGATAGGTTACTTTCTTTTCTTTTTTACAAGAGAAAAGGATTAAAATACTACATAAAAAAAATATTTTTTTCATAGTCCTATAAATTCATTAGTCGCTAGTATTCTCGTTTGTAAAGCTTTATAGTCGTTAGTGTTTATATAGTCTAAACTATAATTTATACTCTCTTCAGAAGTAGGGGGCCGGAATAGGTAGCGGTTAAATAGAATACTTGTTTGTCCAGTATGATACTCATTAGAAGAAAAGAAAATATCAAGAAAATCCTCTTTCCCTCTTCCTGCTTCAAAAAATACAGTAGCATTCCCGTCATCCACCATAGTTTTAGCATTTTCTAGTTCAAAATTAGTAGGGTATCTTAATAAAAAATGTTGAAACATTGCTACAACAAAATTTTCTGTTCCCATATTTATTTCATCAAAAAAATCATTGTTTACCATGTGTTTGTACAGCTCTTTACTAGTGACACTCCCAGAACTGAGGATGGATAGAATATGTTGGAATTCTAATATTCTTTCTAGTTCATTAAGGATATAAATGCTGTCAATACCACTGGCTGTTACTAATACAGATTGATAGATAAACACACGTTCATTTACCATAGTGGTATCTACTCCATTAAGGATATTGGCACTTTCCAGTTTAAATAAGTTATTATAATAACCTTCTTTACCTAAGACCTCAGCAATTACTTGTTCTCTACTTTGCTGGCTTAGGTTTGCATCTCTTAGTGCTGTAAAATTAGCATCAAATTCTATTGTTGTAGGCTCTCTCCCTATTGTTGAAATATATAGTTTGTTGATATAATTTTCAATAGTCGTATTTTCAATAGTACTATCAATTGGAGGTGTGTTTCCACTCACTAGTACATCCTCAGTTTTTGTGCAGGAGGTAGCAATTAAAACGATAAATAAAAGAAGTATATTCCTCATAAATATATTGTGTTGCGTAAAAATAGATAAAAATAACTATCTCTACAACTAATCTACTTCCTTTTGACAGCCTTAGTATGCTAAGGTTTAATGTGCTTTAGCGTAATTAGCAAAGAAGTGAGGTATTGTTTCAATACCTTTAAGATAGTTAAATATACCGTAATGCTCGTTAGGAGAGTGGATAGCATCTGAATCTAACCCAAAGCCTAGCAAGATAGATTTAACACCTAATTCAGCTTCAAAAAGGGCTACAATAGGAATAGATCCTCCGCTTTTTACAGGCACAGGTTTTTTACCGTAAGTAGTTTCCATAGCTTTACTTGCTGCTACATAAGCAGGAATATCTGTTGGTGATACATAAGGCTCTCCTCCATGATGAGGTGTTACTTTTACACTTACACTTTTAGGAGCTACACTTTCAAAATAATTAGAAAATAAAGTTGTAATTTCTTCATCAGTTTGGTTAGGAACTAAACGCATTGATATTTTTGCATATGCTTTTGAGGCAATTACTGTTTTTGCTCCTTCACCAGTATAACCACCCCAAATTCCATTTACATCTAAGGTTGGACGGATTCCTGTACGTTCCATAGTTGTATATCCTTCTTCACCATGTACATCGGATAAATCTAATGCTGATTTATAGTTGTCCAAAGAGAATGGTGCTCTGGCAATATCTGCTCTTTCTTCTGCTGATAATTCAACTACATTATCATAAAATCCTGGTATTGCAATATGATTGTTTTCATCTTTCATTTTTGCAATCATCTCACATAGTATATTGATAGGGTTTGCTACTGCACCACCGTATAATCCTGAGTGTAAATCTCTATTAGGGCCTGTTACTTCTACCTCAACGTAGCTTAAACCTTTAAGTCCAGTTGTAATTGATGGTGTATCATTTGCAATAATCCCTGTATCTGAAATTAGGATAGTATCACACTTTAATCGCTCTTTATTTTCCTTAACAAAAACGCCTAGGTTGTTAGATCCTACTTCCTCTTCTCCTTCAATCATAAACTTTACATTACAAGGTAAAGAGTCTGTTTTCATCATTAATTCAAAAGCTTTTACATGCATGTAAAATTGCCCTTTATCATCACAAGCACCTCTTGCAAAAATTGCACCTTCAGGGTGGATGTCCGTCTTTTTGATTACAGGTTCAAACGGCCCGCTAGTCCATAGTTCTAATGGGTCTGCTGGTTGTACATCATAGTGTCCATATACTAAAACTGTAGGTAAGTTAGCATCAATAATTTTCTCTCCATAAACAATAGGGTAGCCTGCAGTTTTGCAAACTTCTATATTGTCGGCTCCTGCAGCTTCCATAGCTTTTGCTACCGCATCTGCACAATTCAATACATCTGCACTATAAGCAGGGTCAGCTGAGATTGATGGTATTTTTAAAAGGTCAATTAATTCATTAATGAATCTATCCTTATTGTCGTTTATGTAATTGTTTATGTGTGTCATGTTCTTATTTTATTAAAATATTTCCAGTCATTTCTGTTGGGGTTTCTAGTCCCATTATTTGTAAGATAGTAGGAGCAATATCTCCTAATTTACCGTGTTCTATATTTTCAAATCCTGTGTTAAGTGCAAAGCAAGGAACAGGGTTAGTACTGTGTGCAGTATTAGGGCTTCCATTAGCGTTTATTGCAAAATCTGCATTTCCATGGTCAGCAATAATAATAAAAGCATAGTCATTTTTTAGTCCTGCTTCAACAACTTCTTTAGTACAACTATCTACTGTTTCTACAGCTTTTAATATGGCTTTGTAATCTCCTGTATGGCCTACCATATCTGGGTTTGCAAAGTTTAGACATATAAAATCAGTTGCTCCTTTTTCTAATTCTGTAACAATAGTTGTCGTAACCTCAGGAGCACTCATTTCAGGTTGTAAATCATAGGTAGCAACTTTTGGAGAGCTTATCATTAGGCGTTTTTCTCCAATAAATTCTTCTTCTCTACCTCCAGAGAAAAAGAAAGTAACATGAGGATACTTCTCAGTTTCTGCGATTCGAATTTGAGAAAGGTTATTTTTTTCAATAACTTCTCCCAGGGTGTTTTTCAGATTATCTTTATCAAAAATAACATTTACCTTTTTAAAGGTAGTGTCATAATTTGTCATGGTAGTATAATGCAAATCTAGGGAGTGCATAGCATACTCATGCATATTTTCTTGTGTAAGTACAGTTGTAATCTCACGGCACCTATCTGTTCTAAAATTAAAACAGATTACAGCATCACCATCTTTAATACTTGCAATAGGATTTCCGTTTTCATCTGTATTGATAATTGGTTTTATAAACTCATCTGTGATGTTATCATCATAAGAAGCTTGTATGCTTGAACTTATATTTGTAGTTGTTTCTCCTTTTGAGTTTACTAATGCATCATAGGCTAATTTAACTCTTTCCCAACGCTTATCTCTATCCATTGCGTAGTAGCGTCCGCAAACTGTAGCAAGTTTAGCTCCGTTTAGATTATGTTCTAACTCTTGAATAAATCCTTTTCCACTTTTTGGATCACAATCTCTACCATCAGTAAAAGCGTGTACGGCTACTTCTTTTATTCCAGCTTCTCTAGCTAGCTCACATAGTTTATATAAATGCTTTTGATGAGAATGTATTCCTCCATCAGAGAGTAAACCTATTAAGTGTAATGTTTTATTATTGGCTCTTGCATAAGAGAATGAAGCTTTAAGGTTTTCCATCTCAGCAATAGTATTATCTGTACAAGCTTTATTAATTTTTGCTAAATCTTGGTATACTATGCGTCCAGCACCAATATTGAGGTGTCCTACTTCCGAGTTCCCCATTTGTCCATCGGGTAAACCTACAAACTCTCCATAAGTCTTTAGTTCGCAATTAGGGTAGTTGCTGTAAAGCGAATCAACAAAGGGTGTATTGGCATTATGTATGGCATCGGATTTAGTTTTGTCACCATGTCCCCAACCATCTAAAATAATAAGTGCTGTTTTCTTTCCTTTCATATCAAAGGCAAAGATAGTTTTTCCTTTTAAGTTGTTAGGCTTAAGTTTTATAAAAAAGTGCTTGTAAAGCTTAAATAAAATACATGAATGAAGCTACTAATATTGAAGAGATAGTAATACCACTACTAATAGCAAAAAGTGATTTCTGATAGCTAATTGCTAAAACATAAGCTGCAATAGTTCCAATGTATGCTCCTGTAATAGGAAGTGGAATCATAACAAAAACCATTAAACCCCAAACGCCATATTTCCCTACTACTTTTTTTGTCTTTTTTCTTGCTCTTAGAGATAAGTAGATGGCACTTTTTTTGTAAGAATCAAACCTCCACAAGAACTTATTAGATAGTGTTATTACTTTATAGAATAGCGGAAAGACTAGTAAATTAGCAGTTAATCCAACTATAAAAGCTACTGATATAGGCAAGTTATTAATCTCTCCATAAGGTATTCCTGCCCTTGCTTCTCCGAAAGGGGAAATACTGATTAGAAAAGTAATTATAATATCTTGAAGCATCTCTGGAATTTAAGTCCGCAAATGTATGAGATTGCGTCTAATTAACTCTGTTTAAAATGATTAAAATTATTTATTTATTTCATGATAAAAACTAGTCTTCATAGTTTGAGCAATAACATTGTTTTTTTCTAGTCTTTCTGGGTGAAATTGAACTGCAATCATAAAAGGATGAATCTTTTTATTTATAACAACAGCTTCTGGCAACCCATCAAAAGCCCGAGCGATAATTCTTAAACTATTTGGCATAATTTTTAATCCTTGGTGGTGCCAAGAATTAACCATAATAGTATCTATTTCATGTGGAAAAATTAAAGAGCAAGTATCGACTACAACAATCTTATGATTTACTTCTCCATTATCTCGATGTATTACTGTTTTGCCTATTTCTGTTGGAATGTCACCATACAAAGTTCCTCCGCTGGCTACATTCATCATCTGCATTCCTCTGCATACACCAATCAATGGAATTTTATGTTCAAATGCAAAGTCAAATAACTTTCTTTCAAGGGTGTCTCTTTTGTAATTAATCTCTCCACAAACTTTCAGGTTTGTTGTGTCATTGTACTCTAATGGATTGATGTCTTCTCCTCCAGTTAAAATAATACCATCTGCTAAAGCTAAAATACTATCTGTATTTTTTAAAGTGTAGGCGTCTAGTATAATTGTGTTTTCATCCTCTATCCATGTTATATATTTTTCGGATGCTTTGGATAAGATAATTGTTTTTGGTTCTTGATTTTGATCACAGAATTTGATAACAACATAAATAGCAATAAACAATACAATTAATATATTTCTTTTCATTTTGCAGCGTTTTTTAGTTGTTTTTGTTCAGAAACATTGGTTTTTAAACTAAATCAAGCATTTTTTTCATAATTTTATCACTTTCCCATATATTCTCAATATTTGGGATAGTCATGATTTCTTCCATCATTTTTTCTTGTTTCATTCCTATATCCCAAGCATCAGCATAAGATATATTTGTAAAACTAACCATAGAATAAAGTGGAATCCATTTGTCAGGATATAAATTTGCAAACTTTTTCTCTATTTGTTTTTGTAGTAAGAACTGAGGGTTAGCAGTACTATCACGCATCACAATAAAATTCTGCATGGATAAATCCTGTACTCCATCTCCATTTGGTTTTCTAACTTCAGAATACTCCTTAAAACAAGACTCTAAATCATCACCATGCTTATCCAATAACTCATCTAATATTCTACAATCTTCAAACCCTGCATTCATTCCTTGTCCGTAAAAAGGAACGGTAGCGTGTGCAGCGTCTCCAACTAAAATAGCTTTATCTTCAATGTGCCAAGGGTAGGTTCTTACAATCCCTAAAGAAGAAGTTGGGTTTTCATTCCATTGTTGGTATAAATTAGGAACAAGAGTAATAAAGTCTGGAAAAATATCTCCAAAATAAGTTTCTACCTCTTCTTTTGAATTTAATCCTTCAAACGAATTTTCTCCAGCTGTTGGAGCAAATAAGGTACAAGTAAAACTTCCATCTAAATTAGCCAAAGCAATAAGCATAAACTCTCCTCTTGGCCAAATGTGTAATGCATTTTTATCAATTAGATGTGTTCCATTTTCCCCTGCAGGAATTAAAAGTTCTTTATATGAATGCTCTATTTTATTTAAATTAAAGCTGTGCTTTAATTTCTCAATCATTTTATTTCTAACTTCCGAAATAGCTCCATCAGCTCCAATAACAATATCTGAGTCAATTGTTTTTACTTCATTAGTAACTGTATTTTTAAAAGTTGTAGTTGAATTAGAAAAATCAACATCTTCACATAACTGATTAAATTCTAGTTTTGCTCCTTTTTTCTCTGCAAGCTCCATCATAAGTGCGTTTAATTCTGCACGAGAAACAGAATAGATTGCTTGCCCTGGGTTACCGTATGCTTGCTCCGAAAGATTTCCTTTTACATCATGCATAATTCTTTTATACATTGGTATTGAAATTTTCATTACCTCTTCTTCTACGCCAACCTTTTTAAGAGCTGTCCAACCTCTTTTCGAAAGTGCTAGATTAATAGATTTTCCTGCAGATATAATCTCTGATCTTAAATCTTTTCTTTTCTCAAAAATTCTGACATTATGCCCTCTGTTTGTCATATAAAGCGAGCAAAGTGAACCTACTAAACCTGCACCAACTATTGTTATATCTTTTTTCATTATAGTATCTCTTTTAAAATAGAATAGAAATTATGTACATCAGTAAAGCTATTGTATAAAGGTACTGGTGCAATACGAATAACATCGGGTTCGCGCCAATCAGCAATTACTCCTTTTTCAGTAATGATATCAAATAATTCTTTGTTGCCATTTTTTACTCTGATAGAAACTTGACACCCTCTTTCACTTGGTGTAATTATTGCTATCCTATCTGTTTCAATAGTGCCTAATAGGTATAATAAATAATCTGTTAGTTGTTTTGATTTGGAAACAAGTTTATCTATTCCTACCTCATCAAAAATTGAAAGAGAGGCACGGATAGCTGCTAAGGATAAAATTGGAGGATTACTCAATTGCCAGCCCTCTGCTGATTGTATTGGACTAAACTCATCAGGCATTTTAAACCTGCTTTCCTTTTCGTGTCCCCACCATCCTGCAAAACGAGGTAAGTTGCTTGCATGATGCTTTTCATGTACAAAAGCAGCAGCTACTGATCCTGGTCCTGAGTTGATGTATTTATAAGAACACCAAACTGCAAAATCAACATTCCATTTATGCAATTCTAATTTAACATTTCCTGCTGCATGAGCTAAATCAAAACCAACATTTATACCTTTTTCATGGGCTAGTTTTGTGATGTTTTCAAAATCAAAAACTTGTCCAGTATAGTAGTTTACACCACCCAACATAATTAGTGCAATTTCTTCTCCTTCTTGTTCTATTATTGATGCAATATCTTCTGTTCTTATTGCAGCTTCTCCTTCTCTTGGAACTAGTTTTATTAGGGAGTTTTCAGGAGTTAAACCGTGGTGTTTTATTTGCGATTCTACTGCATAAATATCAGATGGAAATGCATCCCCTTCAATAATAATTTTATGTCTTTTAGCTGTAGGTTGATAAAAGGAAACCATCATTAAATGTAGGTTTACTGTTAGCGTATTCATCGCTACAACTTCCGATGGTTTTGCACCTACAATTTTAGCATAACTCTCAGTTAAAAATTCATGATAAGGCATCCAAGGGTTTTGAGCATGGAAATGCCCTTCAACACCAAATGTAGCCCAATCTTCAAGCTCCTGATTTAAGAATTTTTTTGTTCGTTTTGGCTGTAATCCTAATGAGTTTCCGCATAAATAAATATGCTCTTCTCCATTTTTTTGCAATGGAATATGAAATTCATCACGATAGTTTTTTAATGCATCATTTGCATCTAATTGTTTTGCAAAATCTGCTGTATTATTATAGTTCATTCAGTTTAAAAAGTATTGGTCTGCTTGGTGCTGCATCGCTTACGAATGCAGGTATTTGCAGGTTTAACATATAAGCACCATCAGTTATAGCATCAGCTACAAAAATCATTTCTGTGATGGTTTTATTTTCCGTTTTTGGATTAAATTCTTTTCCTTTTGTTTCCCAAAATATATTGTGGGCCGATAGTACTCCATCATCAAAAAGACGGTCAACAGATGGGGTGTCTACAAGTAGGTGTTGTACACCTAAGCTTACAATATATTCCATAGCATCTATACTAAAGAAAGAAGGAGTATCCTTCATGTAATCCCTACTTAGTTTAGCATCAGAATTTGGATTTGTACGAATAATTAAACCTTTAAGAAGAGCAGGCTCTACTTGGCTTAGTTTTTTCATTAAATCCTGTTTTGTTATTACAAGGTCTTCAGTGTTTAATTCTGGTTTATAAGCTTCAGTTGTAGTTTTTGGAGTTATAGTAATTAGGGTAGCAGCAAAGAATGTATCCTTTAAAGCTGAAAGCACTGCAATGCGCTCATCAGTAATATGTCCTATACATTCGGTATGGGTTCCATTACAATGGGGCGTAAAGCTATAGGTTTCAAAATTACAAGGGCCTCCTTTACGCGTATCACCAATAAAAGTACCATCTTGGTAGGGTTTAGAAACTGCTTTATCAACACCATAGGTATTTGGTTGGTCGCCGTTAAAATTTAAAGGAATTGAGATGTCATTTCCTTTATTAAAATCAACTTCAAATTGATGTCTTCCTATTTCAAAACGTCCTTTCATTTATATAAAATCTTCTTTTTTAAGCCCTAACCAGTTTAAAGCATTTTCGGCAAGCAATTTTGATTTTTTAGCATCAGTATAATCCATGCCATTAATAAGTTTTCCAGGCTCTAATTCTCCTAAAGGAAATGGATAATCTGTACCTAGACATACTTTATCTTCACCCATCATATCTACAATTACATCAAGCATTTTTGGTTCGTGAACTAAACTGTCTAAGTAGAAATTCCCTAGATAATCTCTAGGGTTTACTGGGTTGTCAATAGCACATAAATCAGGTCTTACATTAAAGCCATGTTCAATACGACCAATAGTAGCAGGAAAAGACCCTCCACCATGAGCAAATGCAACCTTTAAGTTGGGTAAGCGCTCAAATACGCCACCAAAAATCATAGAGCAAATTGCTAGTGAAGTTTCGGCAGGCATACCTACAAGCCATGGTAACCAATATTTTTCCATCTTTTCTTTACCCATCATATCCCAAGGGTGTACAAAAATGCTCATCTCCAATTCTTCACAAGCTTTGAAGATAGGAAATAACTCTTCTCTATCTAAGTTCCAATCGTTAATATGAGAACCAATTTGTATTCCTCTTAGTCCAATTTCTTTACATCTTTTAAGCTCTTGTATTGCCATTTTAGGGTTTTGCATAGGTACAGTCCCTAATCCAATAAATCGTTTAGGATGTCGCTTTACAATATCAGCTATATGGTCATTTAAAAACTCAGCAACGCTAAGGGTATCTTCATCTTTTGCCCAATAAGAAAACATTACAGGAACAGTAGATAATACTTGTACATCTACTCCTTGTTCATCACACTCTTTAATTCTAGCTTCATCCGACCAGCAATTATCCTCTACTTCTCTAAAGAATTTATCATCCATCATCATTTTAGCACAACAGGGTTTATGGTGGTCCAAGCTAATGAAACCTCCATAGCCAAACTGTTCTCTAAAATTTGGGATATTCTCCGGTAAGATATGGGTATGAATATCTATTGTAAATAATCTTTCCATTTAATTAATCTTCAATAAAACGCTCGTCAGTATCCATTTTTGTACCACACTTCTTACAGGTTCTTAAATCTTCAGAAGTATAATATTCTTTAAACCTTGGTTGGAAATCCTTCTCAACATTAGTTAAGTTAAAATAAGTTTGGTGTAAAGGCTCATTGCAATTATCGCAGAACCACATCAGTCCATCTCTTTCAGTAGCACTTCTTTTGCATTCAATCACTAATCCTACAGAACCTTCAGAGCGCATTGGAGAGTGCGGAACCTTTGCAGGTAATAAGAATATCTCACCTTCTTTAATTGGCACATCAACTGCTTTACCATCTTCCTGTATTCTTACATTAATATCTCCTTTTATCTGATAAAAGAATTCTTCAGTTTCGTTATAGTGATAATCTTTTCTGGCATTAGGACCTCCAACAACCATTACAATAAAATCTTCCGATTCAGTATAAACACATTTATTACCTACTGGTGGTTTTAATAATTCTTGGTTATCATCTATCCATTTCTGGAAATTAAAGGGTCTTCTTATACTCATAATCGTTATTTTAAATGGTTGCTATTACTTTTAATTCAATTGCTATTGGTGTTGGTAGGCAATTGATTTCTATTGTTGTTCTGCAGGGTTGATTTTCAGCAAAATACGCTGCATAAATTTTATTGTAGGTTTTAAAGTCATCTTTCATATTGGTAAGAAATACTTGTACATCAACAATATTATCCCAAGATGACCCAGCATCTTCCAAGATGTATTTGATATTATTAAATACCGAATGGCATTGCTCCTCAATAGAGTAGCTTTTTATGCTTCCATCTTCATTTAAGCTTACTCCAGGAATATCAGTTTGTCCTGCTGCTCTTGGTCCTACTCCTGATAAAAATAAAAGGTTTCCAACTTGCCTAGCATGAGGATATAAACCTACTGCTTGTGGCGCTCTATCTGAATTAAATTTTTTTCCGTTCATTAGTTTTGTTTTTCAGCAAATTCTTTAAAGTTGTTCATGTATTTTAAGGATTGTTTTTTAAATGCTCCTGGCATTAAATATAACATGGCTCTCATCATAAAAGTTTCTCCTTTAAAAGTTTGTATTGATTTGTAGATAGTAGTATTTTCATCTTTTACAATGAAAAAATTCTCTACTAAATTCCACATTCCTGGAGCTTCATAGGTTCCCGAAAACTCATCAGGTAGGTTTCTTACTGTAATGGTTTCATCCATTTCCATTCTTCTTTTTCCCATTTGAAAAACTAAATGAGAAACAGCACCTACTTCTCCTGGAGTTCCAGATACATGCTCAAAAGATTGCAATTCGCATTGCCATTTTTTAAGGTTTTCAGTATTGTCAAAAAGCTCAATAACTCTTGCTCTAGGCTGATTAATTTCTATTGTTACTTCATATTTCATAAGCTATATTTTAATACAAACATTTTTAGGTTCAGTAAAAAATTGTAGCGATTTAAAGCCACCTTCACGACCAACTCCTGAGTGCTTCATTCCTCCAAAAGGAATTCTTAAATCTCTAAGCAGCCAAGTGTTAATCCAAACAATACCTGAATCAATATTAGCAGCTACTCTGTGTCCTCTACTAATATTTTCAGTAAAGATAGAAGCTGATAAACCATAGCGTGTAGAGTTTGCCATTGCTACTACTTCCTCCTCAGTATCAAAAGGCATAATGGTAACTACAGGACCAAATATCTCTTCTTGATTAATAGAGCAATCGTAGGATAAACCTTCAATTATTGTTGGCTGAATGTAATAGCCTTTACTAAGTTCTCCATCCAAAATAACTCTTTCGCCACCACAAATAACCTTACCTCCTAATTGTTTTGCTTCCTCAATTTTAGATAGTATTTTATTCATGTGAGGTTCAGAAACTACAGCTCCTAAATTAGATGATTTATCTTTAGGATCACCAACTTTTAATTTTGCAACTCTTTTTACTAAAGCAGCTTTAAAATCTTCATAAATTTCTTGCTGTACAAACAAACGAGAGCCACAAAGACAAATTTGTCCTTGATTTGAGAATGCAGCTTTTGCAGCAACACTTACGGCTTTATCAAAATTAGCATCAGCAAAAACAATATTTGGGTTTTTACCTCCTAACTCTAAAGATAGTTTTTTAAACATAGGAGCAGTAACTGTTGCGATATGCTGTCCTGTAACTGTACCTCCTGTAAAAGAAACAATAGGAGTGTCAGGATGTGTAGTAAGTGGGTCTCCAGTTTTTAATCCTAAACCATGTACAATATTTAAAACTCCTTTAGGTAGTCCGGCTTCAATACATATTTTACTTAAAATATAAGCCGTCATAGGAGTTACTTCTGATGGTTTTGCAACCACCGTATTTCCTGCTGCTAATGCAGGAGCAATTTTCCAAGTTAACAGATATAAAGGTAAATTCCAAGGAGAGATACAAGCTGCAACCCCTACTGGCTGGCGTAAAGTATAATTTAAGGCCATACCATCCATCTCATTTACTTCAGAATTAAAATGAAGCACAGCAGTAGCAAAAAATCTAAAGTTTGCAGGTGCTCTTGGAATATCAACAGCAGCAGCAACACTTTCAGGCTTTCCATTATCTTTACTCTCAGCAGCTACTAGCTCATCGGTATATTTTTCAATAGTATCAGCAAGCTTCATAAGCATATCTGAACGCTCTTGCTTGGTGGTTTTACTCCATGTTTTAAAAGCTTCTTTGGCTGCAGCAACTGCATTATCAATATCGCTTTTTTCACTGTCAGGAATTAATGAATATATTTCCCCATTTGATGGGTTGTAATTATCTAAATAGTTTCCGTTTGTTGGCGCTACCAATTCACCGTTTATGTAGTTTAAAATCTTTTCCATTTACGTTTTGTTTGTTGTTTGTGGAGGTTCGTTTGTTGAATTCTACAAACCACTAATCACAAACTAAGTTCTATAAACTTGCTGTTCTACCTCCATCAACTGGGAGGTTAATTCCGTTAATATAAGCTGCTGCTGGACTGCATAAAAATGCCACTGCATTCGCTACTTCATAGGCCTCACCAAATCTATTTGCAGGCACAGCTCCTTTCATAGTATTTGCAATTTCTTCTTCTGTTTTTCCTTGCGTTTCAGCTTTTTTAGTAATTAAAGTTTTTAATCTGTTGGTATTGGTAAAGCCAGGTAATACATTGTTAACTGTAATGCCATAAGCTCCTAATTCTAAAGAAAGTGTTTTTGCCCAAGAAGCAACAGCAGCCCTTATAGTGTTGGAAACTCCTAAACCAGGTATAGGTGCTTTTACAGAAGTTGAAATGATATTGATTATTCTACCAAATTTTGCATTTTTCATTCCTTCAACTACACGCTTTACTAAAAGTTGATTATTGATGAGATGCATTCTAAAAGCATCCTCAAATGCTTGAGGGCTTGCAGCAGTAATAGGACCTCCAGCAGGACCTCCAGTATTATTTATTAGGATATGAAAATCTCCTTTAAGAGTAGTTAATTGTTGCTCTAGCTCTGTTGAGTTGCTAAAGTCAATACATAAATAATTATGCTCCTGCCCTTGGCTTGAATCTAATGTGGCTAAAACAGATTTTAATTTTTCCTCATTACGAGCAACTAGTGTAATATTAGCTCCTAATTTTGAAAGTTCAAGTGCAGAATATTCTCCAATTCCTTGCGTACTACCGCATACAATTGCGTTTTTATTTTTTAATGATATGTTCATTTATTTTGAGTAGTTAAAGCTTAATTTTTCTTTAATATTTTGTGGTAGTTCTGGTAGGTATGATCTTGAAATCATTAATGTTGAGATGTTTGCCATATCGGTAAATATCTTGTGCTTATCAACAGTCTCTTTTAGGTAACCTTGTCCTGATGATCCTCCAGTTCCAATTTTCTGTCCTAACATCTTTTCAACCATTTGTACATGACGGAACCTCCAAGTAGCAAGTTTATGATCAAGCTCAACTAGGTTCTTTAAAAATTTATAGGGTAAATGTAAAATGGGTTGTTCTCTGTATAGGTTTATCAATAAAGCTGACATTGTTGCTTTATACGATAGGTTTGTTTCACCTTTTTCTATTGCTTGGTTGTGAATGTCTTCACTCAAAACTCTTTCAAAGTAAGTTCTGTTTTCTTCAATCATTCTTATTCTTAAAGCTCTATCATCCTCAGTTAAAGTTGCAGCTTTAATTCCAGCAATTTCTTTATTCATCATCTTATTTACAGCCTCTTCGTACTGCTCAATAAAATTAAATCCATCTAAGTTTAAGAATGGAATACGCTCTAGCCACTTTTCAACTAAATCAAATAATGACTCTTGAGCCTCTAATCCTAATACTTCTTCTTTTTTCTTTCCTTCAAATTGTGCATGGTAAGGGCAACCTCCAAACTCATGCCTTTTCTTTATTTTTAAACCAAGCATTACTTCTAGTTTACGGAATTGGTGAGATTGAAATCCTGATGCTGGAGATAAGTGATGACGGAAGTCAAGAAAGTTTAATGATGTCATTGTTTCTAAGATATCCAGTTGATTTACAAGAGTAGTCATAATTGTATTTACTCTTTCCATACGACTAACGATAGTCCCAACACTCGATTCGTTAATTTTATCATTACGGAATAAATCCATTGCTGATTCTACTTCATGTAATATCTGCTTAAACCATAACTCATAAGTTTGATGAATTATAATAAATAACATTTCTTCGTGTGCAGCATCTTTTCCTTCTCCGCTTAGGGGGTGTTGTGCATTAAGCACTTTATCAAGTTCTAAATAATCAATATAATGAACTGATGATATCTTTTCTGACATATTAAAATTTTTAAAGCAGTAAAAGTAAGCATATGATTTAAAACATCAAAACAGAACTTACTAAAAAGAGATAGTAGAAAATACTAAGAGATTCTATCCAGAAAGAAAAATACATTTCACTGCTATTAACGATTGATTTTTTTATGAGAATAACAGCTAAAAAATAGGCTAAAATTAATGCTAGTAAATTTGCCGAATTTAGGCCATGCTGTAGTAGCTGAAAAACAGCAATAATCATAGCAATAATTAAGCTAAAAATAGCAATTGATTTTGCTTTTGAAACACCAAATATTATAGGAATTGTCTTTAAATCTTCAGCATCATATTTCAAATCTCGGATATCAAAAGGAATAGTTATGGCGAAAACAAATAAAAATCGTGCAAGTAAATGCAAAATAATATTCTGAGAAAAAGCAATATCGTTTTCTAAGATAAGTAACAGTTGAGTACTTAGCACCCATACTAAGCTAATGATGAATATTTTGCTAAAAGGAATGTTTCTAAGCCCAAAAGGATAGAGTAGTGATATTATTCCAGAAAATACAATAACAATTTGAGTGCTCAGTTGAAATGAGAAAAAGTGATAAGCACTTATTAACCCACTAATAAGAGTAATTCCATTAATGATGTATTTGTATTTTTCTAGCCAATTTTTACGAATATGTTGTTTCCCTTTTTTAACCTGAACAATGCGTTGAAAGTTATAGGTAAACAGTGTGGCAAAGAATACAAACTGATTAATGCTATAATTTGAAGAACCCAATAAAACCTCAGAACTGAGTGCTAGTGCAAGCACACAAAAAGCAACAAGTACATTACTGTAAACTAAAAACTGTTTTAGGGATTTCATTAACCAAAGATAAAAATATCTAATTACTAAGAGGTGCTTAAAAATAGATTGGTTTTTTAAATCTATTTAATGCAGTATATTTATGCGCTATGCTTAATTCCAAAATAAGGATAATTTAGATATGTTGAAGGTAGTTTTGTTTTAGAACAAGGAAGTTATTACGGTAAACAATGGTTGATACTCAGAAAGTATATATTTTACTACTTACTTTTTTTAAAGAAAATAATATAAAACCTAAAGGAATAATGAAAAGCAAAAATGCTAATCCAGTGGAGAAAACAGCATTTGAACTTATACTATTCATTAAAGCTGTTATTAAAGCTGCTCCAGTCATTTTTAAAAATCCATCAAAAGAAGTTGCCTTTCCTGCACATTTACTAAAGTTAGTTAAGGTTAGTGCTAAAGTAGGTCCAAACATTAAGCTAACACCTAATAAGCCAAGCCCACTAAATAAAAAGTATAAGATAATAGCTTCTTTTTCTATATAGAAAAAGGAAAATGCACTTAAAAATGCTAGTACTATACCAATTATTACTGTATTTTCTTGTCCTATTTTGAATGCTATTTTTGGAGATATTAGTGCGATAATCAATTGACCTAAACCAAGAGATCCAAATAAAATAGAAAATTGATATTCGTTTAAATTTCCATATTCCATTGCTACAATTGGGGCATTTGCAGTATAAGTTAAAATAGCTCCCATCCCAACCATTGCAGTAAGGTTGTATCTGCGAAATAGCTTGTCCGAAATAATTCCCTTAAATCCACATTCTCCTGCTGTGGCTTGAACAGAGGTTCCTTTGGGTACTAGATAGTAAACTCCCCAAAACAAGATAAAACCTAGTGTTGCTTTAAAAATAAAGGTTGACTGCCAGCCAAAACTATCTGCTAAGGTACTTCCAAGAAAAGGAGCAAAAGCAGGGATAATTCCAATTGCACCGACCATGTAACTTAACCATTTTACCGATTCTTTTTGGCTAAAGTTTTCACGTACCCATGCCATAGCAGATACTGTTGTACTAGCACCTCCTAATCCCTGTAAAGCTCGTCCGATTAATAATAGGTTAAACTCATCTGAAGAGGCTCCAATTATACTTCCTAAAAAATATAGGCTTAAACCTATTAGTGCAGAAGCTCGCCTTCCTTTCTTATCTGAGTAGCCTCCAATTAATAGCTGTCCAAGACCGTAGAATAAGATGTAAATTGATATTGTAAGTTGTATTTGATTTTTATTTATTTTAAAATATTCCATCATATTAGGGAATGAAGGCAAGAATAAATCTATACCTAATGCTCCTAAAATAACTAGAATAAAAAGAACAGGTAATGCTGTTTTATTTGGTTTCATGTTTTTTAAATTAATACATTAATGAATCCACCTATATTTGTGTTGCTGATGGCATTTTTCCCTAAATATTGTATGTTTATTGCTGGTCCAAAACGAAATATTTTATACTGAGCTCCTAGTCTCCAATTATGATAACTATGAGCATGATTTTCATTAAACGATATTAATGCTTGAATATTAAAATAAGGTTGTACTTTTTTCTCATTTCTTGGTGACCATGTGAAGGTGGTAAATAACTCAAATAATCCATCTTTATCTAATTCGTAGCTCGGTTGAATAAGTAAAAAGTGATTTTTAGAAGCATTTTCATAGAATGCAGAAATTAAAGGTTTAACGCCACTAAAAGATTTAAGATTTGCTCCAAACCCAACGCTAAGGTTTTTCATAATATTGTAACTCACAATGGACTGGATTAAATAATTCTTTGGAAGATTGTCATCATAATTGTGCTTATAGCTAACCAGATTGAAATAATTTAATTTTTCACCCTTAACAATTTTCCTGCTTAATATTAGTTGGTAAGAGCTTGACTTATCTCCTGCTTGAATCTCAACAGGGATTGGAGATGGTTCGTTTGATTTAGTATATTTTTCTTCTTTAGCCATTAATAGTGTAGGTACTAATAGTACTATTATAATTATATGTTTCATGTTTTAGTTTTTAAATTAATAATGATGCAAAAATAACACCCTAAAAACATTAATTAAATGCAATATATTTGGAAATACATGTAAATAATATGGTATTTTTGTTTCATTCTTTTATAAAAACTTATGGATAATAATAAAACACATTTGTTAAGTGATATTAGGTCTTATTTAGAAACGCTGCAATTATCAGCGTTTCAGATGCTAGATAATTTTCATATTATAAAGATTGATGAGCATCATGAGGTTATGCCAAAAAATATAGCTCTGCGCTCTGGTAATTATTTTGAATTTTCTTTTGCTGTTGGCTCTTCATTAGATGTTAGTGTAGGAGGAAAACATTATAAGATGGAAAATAATCAACTTTTTTTTCTATCTCCTGGTCAATCAGTTCATCTTAATATTCATGAGTCCAAGAAAGCTAAGGATGGTTATATGCTGTTGTTTACTCCTGAATTTTTAAATTTTCATTCATCTGAATATAATATCATTCAGCGTTTTCCTTATTTTAATATGCATTTATCTCCTACATATAACATTTCGGATGTGCATATTAATTTATTAATTACGCTCTTAGAAAAAATATATGCTGAATTTCAAATTCTTAGTGAGAAAAATATTGAGATAATTAAGTCATACCTAACTATTCTTCTTTTTGAAGTCAATAGGGTTATAGTTACAGACTCTTCAGGACTTAACTTGAGTACAAGAGTTGAACAAATTACTTATAGGTTTGAAAACTTGATAAAAGAGACTAAACACAAGAAACAGAAGTTAAATTATTATGCCTCAAAACTAAATATTAGTTCTATTTATCTTTCTGAGTGTGTAAAAAAAGCAACTGGAAAAACTGCTAAAGGTATTATTACAAGGTATTTAATAGCAGAAGCTAAATCTTTGATTTCAATGTCTGATAATACGATGGAGGTAATTGCACTGCAATTAGGTTTTAATGACACTTCTAATTTTATCAATTTTTTTAAAAAATATACTAAAGTAACTCCTACACAGTTCAGAAAACAAATAATTGGATACAATATTGTTAATTAATGGGGTTTTAGTACTTAAAGTTTAAGCCAAATAAGAAGTAAGATGATGTTTTTGATTTAGGTCAAAGGGAGTCTATCCATTTAGTTATAGGTTTGCATCAATAAATTTAACAATGAAAGCAAATAACCCTATTTACTCCGACCTATCAACTTATACACCTCAGGAAACAATTCCTTTTTACGAAAATGTTTTTGGATGGAAGTTTTGCAATCAGGGTGATTATTATACAGTCTTTATTAATAATTTTCCAGTAATTGGTTTGTACGAAACACCAGATAAATTTAAAGCAATGCGTATGCCTCATTTTTGGATGACGTACATACAAGTAAACAATGTAGATAAAACAGTTGAAAATGCTCGTGAGCTGGGTGGTATTATTGAGATGACTGATGAAGTTCCATTGTATGGAAAAGTAGCACTTATTCGTGACCCTCAGGGAGCAGGATTTACTGTTTATGAAGGTGAAGGGCTGTCAACCTCTAGAGCTAGGAACACTCCTAATTTACTTGTCTGGAACGAATTGCACGTGTCTGAAATAAATAAGGTTATACCTTTTTATAAAGGTATTTTTAATTGGAAATTTGAAGATAAAGGAAACGGTACAGTAGCAGTATTTAATCATAATAATGAACATATTACTAATATTCTTGAGATACCAAATGAGCTGAAGGGAAAGTATGAATATTGGATTTCCAGTTTTAGCGTACAAGATTTATATGCTACAAAATTGAAGATAATTGAAAATGGGGGAAGTTTAATTATTGACGAGGGTTATAGAATGCTTTTTACGGATAATTCCAAACAAGCATTCTTCTATATTGTTGAAACTGATAAGTAATAGCAGTCAATTTTTAATTCTATATATTTGTGTATTGATAAATACCTCTGATATTGAACCAGAGATAGATTTTAATTTTCACAAAAAAATATGGAAAAAACAGTTTCAGAAGCTATTGCATACAGAAGGTCGGTTAGGGTATATACAGATGAGCCTATTGATACAGAAAAAGTAAAACAGTGCTTAGTTAATGCCTCTTTAGCCCCAACAAGTAGTAATCTTCAGCTTTGGGAATTTCATCATATTACGAATAAAGATATTTTAAGCAAGATGACTGAGGCTTGTTTGAATCAAAGTGCGGCAAGAACAGCACAACAGTTAGTTGTTGTTGTAGCTCGTAAAGATTTATGGAAAAAACGAGCAAAGGCTAATGTAGAATTCCTGAATAAAGCATACGATGATAAAGAAGACCTTGATGAACGTGATTTGAAGCGCAAAAAAATGGCTACAGATTATTACAAGAAATTGATCCCAACAATTTATACAGATTTTTTAGGTCTATTAGGATACATCAAATACATTATTTTCCAGATTATTGGATTATTTAGACCTGTATACAGGCAAACTCGATTAAGTGATATGCGTATTGTAGCTCATAAAAGTGCAGGGCTGGCTGCCGAGAACTTTATGTTAAGTATGGCAGCTATTGGTTATGATACTTGTGCAATGGAGGGTTGCGATACACTAAGAGCGAAGCGAGCTTTAAAGCTTCCTGCTGGTGCTGAAATTACAATGGTTATTTCTTGTGGAATAAAGGATGCTAAAGGAATTTATGGGCCACGGTTCAGAGTTCCCTTTGATGAGGTGTATCGCAAAATTTAAAATGTTTATGCTATCAACTATTAAAGCTTCTTGTTTTGGGTTGATTGTTATTAGAATTGATAACTAAATTAGATACTATGAAAAAAGGATTTTTTTGGAGAGGGTTTATAATAAGAGCTATCGCTTTTATTTTCTTAATAATATTAGCATATAATAAGTTTTTAGTACAGCCAGATATTTCGTTAGACCAGATAGAAGTACAGGGTTTGAATGGAAATAAAATTGAATTAGCTGATTATGAAGGGAAGCCCCTTATTATAAATTATTGGGCAACTTGGTGTGCGCCTTGCCTAGAAGAATTTCCTTACTTTAATGAAGTAAAACAACAACTTGGAAGTAATGTGAACTTTATAATGGTTTCGGATGAGTCAATAGAAAGAATTAATAAATTCTCAGCTTCAAATTCGTATGACTTTAATTATCTGAGAAGTGATAATAAGTTATCTGAATATGGAATTAATGCTCTTCCAACAACATATTTCTACAACTCAAGCGGAATACTAGTTAATAAACATACTGGAGAGTTAGATATTGAAAAGTTAAAGGAGTTAATAGGTGAGGTTAAATAACCTCTATTAAAACGGTAAAAAGTAACTCTTTAAAAAACGATATTTACAATTCGTTTAGGCACCACAATTACTTTTTTAGGTATTTTTCCTTCTAAGTAATGTATAGTCTTTTCATGCTTCATTACTTCACTTTCTACATCAGCCTTGTTCATATCAGCTGCTAGCTTAATTTTAAATCTCATTTTCCCATTAAAAGAAACCGGGTAATTTATTTCATCTTCTACTAAATAAGCAGCGTTAAATGTTGGGAATGAAGCTGCAGTAACAGATGTGTTATTTCCTGATTTTTCCCAAATTTCTTCAGCAATATGTGGCGCATAAGCAGATAGTAGCACAGTAAGTTCAGAGATAATATCTTTGTTGTTACATTTTTGCTCAGTCAATTCATTTACACAAATCATAAGTGTACTTACTACGGTATTAAACGAATGTCGTTCAATATCTTCTTCAATTTTTTTAATTGTTTTGTGTAAGGTTTTGTAATTTGCTTTAGTTGGAGCGCCTTCCGAAATAGTAAAGTTATTTTCAGCATCATGAGTCAATCTCCAGAACTTCCTAAGGAAATTATGCACACCATTAATCCCTTTTACATCCCAGGGTTTAAATTGTTCTAGTGGTCCTAAAAACATTTCGTAAAGCCTTAAAGTATCAGCGCCAAATATTTCTACTAACTTGTCAGGAGTTTGCACATTGTATTTTGATTTTGACATCTTCTCTACTTCATGCCCGCATAAGTATTTTCCTTCATCGTTTAAAATAAATTCAGCATCAGTATATTCTGCTCTCCAATTTTTAAAGGCTTCAACATCTAACACATCATTATCTACAAGGTTTATATCAACATGTAAGCGTGTAGTTTTGTGCTCTTTTCTTTTTTCGAAACTTACAAAAGTATTAGTGTCTTGTATACGATAAACAAAGCTTGATCTTCCTAAAATCATTCCTTGGTTAATCATTTTTTTGAAGGGTTCTTCAAAAGAAATAAATCCTCTATCGTATAAGAATTTAGTCCAGAAACGAGAATAAAGTAGGTGTCCAACAGCATGTTCTGCACCGCCAATATATAAGTCTACTTGTCCCCAGTAATCAGCTTTTTCTTTACTTACAAATTCAGCATCATTTTTAGGGTCCATATACCTTAGGAAATACCATGAGCTACCTGCCCACCCTGGCATAATATTAGTTTCCATTTTATCACCTTCAAAAACATTCCAGTCTTCTTTTTTAGCTCTTGCTAATGGTGGTTCTCCAGTTGAGGTTGGTAAGTATTTATCTACAGGAGGAAGTGTAACATCTTGTCCATCTTCCAATAAATATGGGGTATTGCCTTTGTAATATATAGGAAATGGTTCTCCCCAATAACGCTGCCTGCTAAATATAGCATCTCTTAATCGGTAGTTTATTTTTCCTTTCCCAAAACCTCCTTCTTCAATTTTTTGTATTGCAGTATAAATAGCTTCTTTAGCTGCTAATCCATTTAAGAAATCAGAATTAGCAATTTTTACATTTTTATCTTCATTAGCTGCTTCACTTACATCAACATTATCAAATATATTGATAATTTCTAAGTTGAAGTGAGTGGCAAAATCCCAATCTCTCTGGTCGCCACAAGGCACAGCCATAACAGCTCCAGTTCCATAAGATGCTAACACATAATCTCCTACCCAAACTTGTACTTTATCCCCAGTAAAAGGATGTATTGCATAAGCACCAGTAAATACACCGCTTACTGCTCTTTCAGCTTGTCGGTCTCTTTCTGATTTTAGTTTTGCGGCATTTATATACTCTTCTACTTCTTGCTTTTGAGTAGCAGTTGTTATTTTGCTAACAAGCTCGTGTTCTGGAGCTAAAACCATAAAATTTACTCCAAAAATTGTATCGGGTCTGGTTGTAAATACCTCAATTTTATCATCAAAATTTTCTAGTGCAAAATGTACCGAAGCTCCTTTTGATTTTCCTATCCAATTTTTCTGAATTTCTTTAATTGACTCTGACCAGTCTAAAGTATCTAATCCTGAAATTAAACGATCTGCATAAGCAGTAATCCTAAGTGACCATTGCTTCATAAGTTTTTGTTCAACAGGAAATCCTCCTCTTTCCGATAGCCCATCTTTTACCTCATCATTTGCAAGTACTGTTCCTAAACCTTCGCACCAATTTACCCAAGTATCTGATAAAAATGCCAAACGATAATTTAAGAGTAATTCTTCTTGCTCTACTTCGGAATAATTATTCCACTGCTCAGCAGTAAATTTAGGAGTGTCATCATTACAAACTAATAATGAATTTGTATTTCCTTTTTCTGAAAAAGTAGTTTTAACACTATCAATTGCTATAGCTTTATCTAATGAAGAACAATAAGCACTATTAAACATTTGCTTAAAAATCCATTGTGTCCATTTATAATATTTTGGGTCAGAAGTCTGTACTTCTCTACTCCAATCGTAAGAAAAACCAATTTGATCTAATTGTTTTCTGTATCTATCTGTATTGTCTTTTGTAGCAATTGCAGGATGTATCCCTGTAGTGATAGCATATTGTTCTGTTGGCAATCCAAAAGAATCGTATCCCATAGGGTGTAATACATTAAAACCTTTTAATTTCTTATATCTTGCAAAGATATCAGAAGCAATATAACCTAGAGGATGCCCTACATGTAGCCCAGCACCTGAAGGGTAAGGGAACATATCTAACACATAGTATTTTTCTTTAGTATTGTCCTCAGTAACTTGGTTAGTATTATTCTCGTGCCAAAACTTTTGCCACTTTTGTTCTATTGCGTTAAAATTGTATTCCATCCCTATAATATTATTCAGTTTGCAAAGTTAATGAATAACATCAATTAGTAAATTGTATTTTTATATTTTAGCGAGCGATATGAAAACAGGAAAAAATAAATCATTAAATAGAAGAATTATCTCTTCATCAGCTTCTGTAGTTATAAGTTTATCTTTAGTGTTGTTTGTAATAGGCTTGTTAGGTTTAACGCTTATTAATGCAGGTCGTTTATCTAATTATGTGAAAGAAAATATAGGATTTACGATAATGCTAAAAGAAGGGATAAGCGATATTGATTTAATGAAATTTCAAAAGGAACTAGATGCTGCAGATTTCGCAAAAAGCACAGTTTTTGTTTCTAAAAAACAAGCTACTTATGATTTGCAAAAGGATTTAGGAGAGGATTTTGTATCGTTTTTAGGTTATAGCCCATTACTGGCTTCTATTGATATAAAGCTAAATGCGGCTTATGCAAATACGGATAGTTTAGAAGTTATAAATACTGAGTTAAGTCAAAATGCTAATGTGTACGAAGTGTTTTATCAGCAAAATTTGGTTAAAAAATTGAATAGTAATGTAAAAAGGCTATCAGTATTTCTACTTGCTTTTTGTATCTTGCTATTTATTATTGCTTTTGCATTAATTAATAATACCATTCGTTTATCTGTTTATGCAAAACGATTTTTAATTAGGACTATGCGTTTGGTAGGAGCTACTAATGGTTTTATCCAAAAACCTTTTTTGTTACAGGGTTTACAGCAAGGAGTTTATAGCTCTATTTTTGCTATTTTTATGCTGATAGGATCAATACAATTAATACAAGGAGAAACAGCTAATATGCTTAATATTGATGATTTAAAAATAATTGGAATAATTTTTATTTTTATTTTTATCTCAGGAATATTAATCAGTTGGATTTCTACTTTTTTTGCAGTACGAAAATATACTAGACAAACTGAAAGCGAACTTTACAATTAAAAGAACAAAAACTATGGATTTTGCATTTACAAAAAAGAATTATATTTTATTATTAGTTGGATTAGCATTTATGGCTAGTGGGCTAATATTAATGATAGGAGGAGGGTCAGAGGATCCAACAAAATTCTCCGATGAAATATTTGACTTTCAAAGGTTAACTCTTGCTCCAATTTTATTAGCAACAGGGTTTGTTATTGAAATTTTTGCAGTTATGTATAAAGAAAAAACAGCTTAGTAAGTATGGAGATTATTAATGCGATTATCCTTGGAATTATTCAAGGATTAACGGAGTTTTTGCCTGTAAGTAGTAGTGGGCATCTTGAAATTGCAAAAGCAATTTTAGGAGAGGAGAAGGTAGGAGAGGAAAGCTTATTAATGACTGTTGTACTTCATTTTGCTACAGCGCTATCTACTATTATAATTTTCAGAAAAGACCTAATAGAAATTTTTTCTGGTTTATTTCAATTTAAAAATAATGAATCTTTTCAGTTTTCATTAAAAATTGTAATCTCTATGATTCCTGCAGCTTTAGTAGGGGTTTTCTTTAATGATGAAATTGAGCAGCTTTTTGGAGGGGCTTTAACTTTAGTAGGAGGGATGTTATTACTTACTGGAGTATTATTGTTTTTAGCTGATAAAGCAAAAGCATCTGAAAAGAATGTAGGTATTAAAGATGCTATATTAATTGGGATTTCGCAAGCTATAGCTATATTGCCAGGTATATCAAGATCAGGAGCTACAATTTCAACTTCTGTACTTTTAGGAATTGATAAAGAAAAATCAGCTCGATTTTCTTTTTTAATGGTAGTGCCTTTAATATTTGGAAAGATGGCAAAAGATATATTATCAGGTGAAATAAATGCTGCTGAAACTAATTTTTTGCCGCTTTTAGTAGGCTTTGTTTTTGCATTTTTAACAGGAATGTTAGCATGTAAATGGATGATAAAATTAGTAAAGCAGAGTAAATTAACATACTTTGCATATTACTGTTTTGCAGTAGGTGGGCTAGTAATAATAAGTTCATTATTCTAAAATATGGAAAATTTTCCATCAACTGCTGATGAATTTTTAGCAGGACAAATACTATTATTTGATAAGCCTTTAGGCTGGTCTTCTTTTGATGTGGTTAAAAAGGTTAAAAATCTTATTAGAACAAAATATAGCCTAAAGAAAATTAAAGTAGGACATGCTGGAACCTTAGACCCTTTAGCAAGTGGTTTGCTTATCGTATGTACAGGAAAGTTTACTAAACGAATTTCGGAAATACAAGGGCAAGCAAAGATTTATACAGGAGCAATTACTTTAGGAAGTACAACGCCTTCATATGATTTGGAAACAGAAATTGATAAGATTTTTGAAACAACACATATTACAGAGGGCTTATTAAGAGAAGCAACAAAGCAATTTTTAGGGGAGATTGATCAGAGGCCTCCTATTTTTTCTGCTTTAAAAAGTGGGGGAGAACGCTTATATGAAAAAGCAAGAAGAGGAGAGACTGTAGAAATAAAAACAAGAAAAGTAAGTGTACATTCTTTTGACCTTACTGCTATTGATATGCCAGTAGTTGATTTTGAAATTAAATGTAGTAAAGGAACTTATATCAGGTCTATTGCTCATGATTTTGGAGCAGCTCTAAATAGCGGAGGGCACCTGTCAAAACTTTGTCGTACAGCAATTGGGGATTATCAATTAAGCAATGCTTTTAGTATCTCTTCATTTGAAAAACAACTAAATAAGTAGTTTTACTTGACTTCGGCTTTTCAATGCATTATATTTGCCGGCTTTAAATTAGAGGTGCAAAATTGTATCTTGCCAAGTTAAAGGATTGTTTTTTTCCTTTATAATTAAGAACCAAGCTTACTAGTTTTACTAGTTGCTTAAAACCAAAAATATGAAATATAAATTATCTATGTTTAAGTTTGACTTGCCAGAAGCAAGAATAGCAAACAAGCCAGCTGAAAATCGTGAGGATGCAAAATTGATGGTATTGCACAGAGAAACTGGAGAGATAGAACATAAAAAAGTATCTGACTTAGGAGATTATTTTGATGAGGGAGATGTAATTGCAACAAATAACACTAAAGTTTTCCCAGCTCGTTTATATGCTAATAAAGAAAAAACAGGAGCTCAAATTGAGGTGTTCTTATTAAGAGAGTTAAATCAAGAAAATAGATTGTGGGATGTATTAGTTGATCCTGCAAGAAAAATAAGAATTGGGAACAAATTATTCTTTGGTGAAAATGATGAATTAATTGCTGAGGTAATTGATAATACAACCTCAAGAGGAAGAACATTAAGATTCTTATTTGATGGAACACACGAAGAGTTTAAAGAAACATTAACAGCTTTAGGAGAAACACCTTTGCCAAAACATATTGATAGAGCACCTACAGAGGAAGATGCAGAGCGTTTCCAAACAATATATGCAAAGCATGAAGGAGCTGTTTCGGCACCTACAGCAGGAATGCACTTTAGTAAAATTCTGATGAAACAGATGGAAATTAAAGGTGTTGAGTTTGCTGAAACTACTTTGCATGTTGGTTTGGGTACCTTTAATGAAATTATGGTAGAGGATTTATCTAAGCATAAAATGGAATCAGAAGAAATTATTATACCTGAAGAAGCAGCTGATAAAATTAATAGAGGAAAAAAAGCTGGAAAAAGGATTTGTGCAGTTGGTACTACTGTAATGCGTACTTTGGAAAGTTCAGTATCAACAAAACACGAAGTAATTCCTTACAAAGGATGGACTAATATATTTATTTTCCCACCTTACAATTACAGTGTATCTAACTGTATGCTTACTAATTTTCATTTGCCAAAATCATCTTTAATGATGCAAGTAGCAGCATTTTCAGGGTTGGATTTGTTAAAGAAAGCCTACAAAGAGGCAGTAAAGAAAAAGTATAATTTCCATACTTATGGAGATGCAATGCTAATTTTATAGTATGAATAAAGTTGCTTTAATAGTTGCTGGAGGAAAAGGAATGCGTATGGATTCTGATATTCCAAAACAGTTTTTACTATTAAAAGGAACGCCAGTATTAATACACACTTTAAAACAATTTTCTCATTTCGAGGAGATTTTTTTAGTTTTACCTAGGTTACAATTTGAGTATTGGGAAGCATTATGTAATACTTATGATTTTACTCAAAAATATACTTTAGTTGCAGGAGGAGAAACACGCTTTCATTCTGTAAAAAATGGATTAGAGGCAATTGATAATAATAGTGTTATTGCAATACACGATGGAGTTCGCCCTTTAGTTTCAAAGAACCTTATTGATGCATTAATTGCTAATGCTAAAGGTGGGCTAGGAGTTATTCCTATTGTTCCTATAAAAGATTCCATCCGTAAAGTAGAGGGAGAAAATTCTATCCATATTGATAGAAGTAATATGTTTAAGGTACAAACGCCACAATGTTTTTTAAGTGCTGATATTAAAAAAGCATATACTCAAAAATTTTCAGATACTTTTACTGATGATGCTTCTGTATTTGAAGCAAATGGAGGAAAAGTTATTACACTCTTAGGGGAGGAAAAAAACCTAAAAATTACTACTAAGGAAGATTTGAAAATTGCTGAAATTTTATGATTGAATTAATATTCATTACTGAGTTTCAAGTTTCTAAAGAAGAGAAGTAGGTTTAACAGAACTATTCTTAGTAAGTTTCATTTCATCAATATTCTGAATCAAATTTACCCCAGGGGTTTTACCTTTTTCAAATCTTCCTAAGCTTGAGAAGCCTAAGGCTTCAGCACCATTTTTACAAGCTATTTTAAGCAGGGTGTTCAAATCAAAATTAGAATTTTCTTGTACAATCAAAAGCTCTTCGAGTATAGAAAGTGAATCATTAGAGGCTAAACTATCTGTACCGACACATAATTTATTTGCATCAAAAATAGAATAGTCGGGTAAAGTGTTTTCAATATATAAATTTGCTTTAGGACAAGTACAGTAATAAGCAGTTGTTAGATCATTCTGTTTAGTAAAAGTGTTATGTACGAGTATCATCTTTTTATCTCCTAGCTCTTTCAGAATATCAATAGCTTTTTCTCTAGATTCCCAAATACTTGTATCAGCATTCATAGTATTTAACCAATGAAAGAAAGCACCATCTTTATTTTCAAAAAGCTGATTCTCTTCTTTTGTTTCTTGCATATGAATACTAACTGACAGGTCTTGGCTGTCATAGGAGTCATAAATTTTCTTTGTTAAGAAGGGAGGGACAGAATAGGGAGCGTGGGGAACAATAGTTGCTTTCTGTCTGGAAGTTCTAAATTTATTCTTTAGCTCTTTTGCATGCTTAAAAGTAGTTTCCACCTTGTCTTCATGAACACCAAAGACCTCAATAAAATTATAATATTGAAGATTTCCTTTTCTTTTTTGTTTGATTGTATCAGAGGTATTACAGATGTCACCTACGGCAACAATTCCATTATTAATCATTTGCTGCTCTGCTGATTCAATAGCCTTTTCTATTTGTTGCTTTGTAAAAGTATCTCTTTGTCGTATAGTTGCTGCAAATTCCAAAAAACCTTTCCCTTTTTTGGCATTTCCTAAAAGATGTGATAGCTCTAAATGACAATGTACATTTATAAACCCTGGACATAATATCCCTTCAAAAACCTCTAATTTATCTTCAGGGACATCAGCTCTATTTTTGTGTATTGCAATAATTTCTCCTTTATCAGAAATTACTAACACTCCCTTTTTTATTGGTGCTGTATGTAAAGGAAATAAATAATCGGCAGTTAAAAATCGCATAGCACAAAAGTAATATATCTTTGCAAACGAAATGAAAGAAAAAAAAGACATCAGAAATATAAGTGCAGAAGACTTACAAAAGTTCTGTGCAACGCATAAACTACCTAAATTTAGAGCAAAACAAGTTAGCGAATGGTTATGGAAAAAAAGAGCTACTTCGTTTGATGAAATGACTTCTTTGTCAAAAGACATGAGGGAATTGTTTAAAGAGCATTTTACAATTGTTCCAGTTAAAATTCATAAAGGGGAGCGTAGTGTCGACGGAACAATAAAGTACAGCATGCAACTTCATGATAAGCTATTGGTAGAAGGTGTTCTTATTCCTTCTAAAAAACGATTAACTGCTTGTGTGTCATCTCAAGTAGGTTGTAGCTTAGCTTGTGAGTTCTGTGCTACAGGAACATTAAAATTAGAGCGTAATTTAACAGCTGCCGAAATTTATGATCAAGTTTTTATTCTTAATGAAGAGGCAATTTCAAATTTTGGGAAACCACTATCTAATATTGTATTTATGGGTATGGGAGAGCCACTTTTAAACTATAATGCTCTTTTAAGAAGTATTGATTATATTACAACTGAAAAAGGAATGGGTATCTCTCCAAAGCGTATTACGGTTTCTACAGCAGGAATCTCTAAGATGATGAGAAAACTAGCTGATGATGAGGTGCGATTTAATTTAGCTATTTCATTGCATACTGCTAGTGATAGTAAACGAGATATTTTAATGCCTATAAATCAGAAAATAAATTTAACAGAACTTAGGGATTCGGTGCGTTACTTTTATGATAAAACAGGAAGTAGGGTTACTTATGAATATATCTTATTTAAAGATTTAAATGATAGCATGGAGGATGCTCAGAAATTGGCACAATTTGCTAAAGCTAGTCCGTGTAAAATTAACTTGATAGAGTATAATAGTGTTGAGGGCTTACCTTATGAAAAGTCAAGCAATAAAGTAACAGAACGCTTTATACAATACCTTGAAGAGCGTAATATTATTGTAAACCTAAGAAGAAGTAAAGGAAAAGATATTGATGCCGCCTGTGGGCAACTTGCAAATAAATTGAGTGCTAAATAGCGTTTAATTACGTTATTTTTAAGCCTCCACAGGGTAAAACTTTGTATATTCGCACCTCTAGTTTAAAGTATATTGTCAGTATTAAAAAACATAAAATCCCCAATTAAGCAGGAAATGAGTTTATTTGAACAGAAGTTCAAGAATTCATTAAAAAGTAATGTTTCTTTACTAGATAGAATCATGCATTACATTATTAAGCGTAAAGGGAAACAGATGCGTCCTATGTTTGTTTTCTTGTCTGCTAAATTGTTCGGTAAATTTGAGGAAAACACGTATCGTGCTGCTGCAATGATTGAACTACTACACACCGCAACTTTAGTACATGATGATGTAATTGATGAAGCAAATTTTAGAAGAGGTTTTTTCTCTGTAAATGCGCTTTGGAAAAATAAAATTGCTGTTTTAGTAGGAGATTTTTTATTAAGTAGAGGTTTATTATTAGCAGTAAAGCATGAAGAATTTGAGCTGTTAAAAATTATGAGTACTGCCGTACAGGATATGAGTGAAGGGGAACTTTTACAAATAGAGAAAGCACGAAAGCTAGATATTACAGAAAAAGTCTATTTTGATATTATACGCCAAAAAACAGCAACTTTAATTGCAGCCTGTTGTGCGAGTGGTGCTAACTCTGTTGGACAAAGCAAAGAAGTTGTAGAAAAGATGAGGCTTTTTGGTGAAAAAGCTGGAATTGCTTTTCAGATTAAAGATGATCTTTTTGATTATACCCAAAGTCCTTTAATTGGGAAACCAACAGGAATTGATATTAGAGAACAGAAAATGACGCTTCCACTTATCTACACACTAAATAATGTAGATAAGAGATTAAAGAATCAGCTTATCAATATCATAAAAAATCATCATAAAGATGATAAAAAGGTAGCTGAGGTTATTACAATCGTAAAAGAAAAAGGAGGTTTAGATTATGCTGCTGAAGTAATGCATAGTTATCATAATGAAGCTTTAGATTTATTGGCTAATTTTGAAGATAATGAAGCTAAAAAGTCATTAGTGTTATTGTTGGATTATGTCGTAAATCGTAAGAAATGATCCCGAAGGAAACCATTGACCAAATATTTGAAACAGCCCGAATTGAAGAGGTCGTTGGGGATTTTGTTGCACTTAAGAAAAGAGGGGTAAATTACTTAGGGAATTGCCCTTTTCATAATGAGAAAACACCTTCATTTACAGTGTCACCTACTAAAGGAATTTATAAATGTTTTGGTTGTGGTAAAGGAGGAAATAGCATCAATTTTATTATGGAAATTGAGCATTTTAATTACCCTGAAGCCCTTAGGTTTATTGCCAAAAAATATAATATTGAGGTAGAGGAAGAAGAAATGACCTCCGAACAGCTTGAGCGTGCTAATGAAAAGGATAGTCTTTTTATTGCTTCTCAGTTTGCAAGTGAATATTTTCAAGATACACTTTGGAATACTACTGAAGGAAAATCAGTTGGTTTAAGTTATTTTAAGGAAAGAGGTTTTACCGAAGAAACGATAAAGAAGTTTGGTTTAGGGTATAACCCTAAGGCAAAAGATGCTTTTAGTAAGGCGGCAATTAAAAAAGCTTACGGAAAAGAAGTGCTTATAGCTTCGGGCTTATCTTTGGAAAGTAATGGAAAGCTGGTTGATCGTTTTAAGGAACGAAGTATGTTTCCTATACAATCTTATTCAGGAAGAGTTTTAGGTTTTGGAGGTAGAGCTTTTAATGCCGCAGCAAAGGCTAAATATTTAAATTCTCCTGAAACAGCAATTTATCATAAAAGTAAGGTTTTATACGGACTTAACTTTGCAAAAAATGCTATTGGAAAAGAAGAAAAATGCTATATAGTTGAGGGTTATACAGATGTAATTTCTATGCATCAGAGTGGTATAGAAAATGTTGTTTCAGCTTCTGGTACAGCACTTACTTTAGAGCAAATAAAACTTATTAATCGTTTAGCAAAGAGTGTAGTGTTGCTTTTTGATGGGGATAAGGCAGGGATAAAAGCTACCTATAAATCGATTGATATGATTTTAAAGGAAGGGATGAATGTAAAAATTGTAGCTTTCCCTGAGGGAGAAGACCCAGATTCTTTCTCGAAGAAATTATCTACAGAAGAGTTTAATAAATTCTTAGAAGAAGAAGCGCTTGATTTTATTGATTATAAAATAAAAGCATCTCAACTTAATACAATTACTGATCCCACAAAAATTACGGCTATAAAAAGAGATATTATTCAATCTATATCTTGTATTCCTGATAGTTTAAACCGCTCACAGTACTGTAAAACATACAACAAGAAACTTGATATAGCAGAAGAATTACTTTTAAGTGAGGTGGCGAAGGCTAGAGCAAGTGTAAGTAGTTTTGAGCCAAAACAGGCTATTAAAGTAGCAAAGCCTACAGCAGTTAAAAATGTTAAATTAACTACGGCTGATAAACTCCTTAAACTAGAGGAAGAGGTGTTGCGAATTCTTATAAACTATGGAAATGAGACCTTTATTTATGAAGAGGAGGAAGATAGTGTTGCAGCGATGATAATAAATGATTTGGAGGTTGATGGCATCGAATTTTCTACACCTATTTTAGCAAAGATGTATGCTGAACTTATTGCTGTAATTCATGAAAAGGGAATTATTGATTTACACCATTTTATTAATCATAATGATAATAATATTAGTGCAAAAGCGATTGACTTAATTAGTAATAAGCATAGCATTAGTAATAATTGGGTAGATAGGCATAAGATATATACTAGTAGAGAAAATGAGAAGATGCGTAAGACTACTGAAAAAGCAATTCTCTCATTAAAAAAAGGACATGTTGAAAATCAGATATCTGATTTGCAACAACAAATATCTCAAGGAACTCTTGATGCTGAAGGAATAAAATTACTAAGCCAGCTTACCCAGATAAAAACTCAAATAGCAAGATTGTTAGGAAGAAATGTGGGCTAATATTTATTAACCCACACTCTTCTTTTTTAGTATTTAAAATAAGGTCCTCTATTTTGTACCTCCGTGTCCCATCCCTAAAATCACCATAGATTTTATAGCTATTCCAAGGAACATGATAAACTGTATTATCACACAATTCATCATAAATTTCTCTAATTTAGTCATACTTGATAAATATTAAATTAAGTGTCTTAATGGTTCTCTTCTAGCATTTTTTGAAGCTCAACTTTCAATAATAATTTTTTCTGTTTTGCTTCTTTTAAATGATCTTCAGACCAATGCTCTTCGTTATTTATAATTTCATTATCTAATTCATTATGAGCATCAAATATCTTTTTAAAGTGCCTGTTTTCTTTTTTTAGTTTTGTAACTAATTCTCTTTCTGTTCCAAACATAATTTCTAGTTTTTAATTAATAATTTATTCTGGTATTAGCCACCAGAATGGTTTCATTTTTGCTTTATATTTAAATAATACATGAAGCATGTATTTTATCCAGTGTCCTGCTAAGCCCATTTCTCCTTTTGTTTTATCTTGATCTCTACCTGAAGGGTATTTTTCAAAGTCATTTACTACAGGGAAGATAGTCATAGTAATAGCGCTACCATTTTTCATGCCGTATGCTGATGAAGCTACACATATTGATCCAAAGTTCCCCATTGATGCCTTATGAGGCAGCTCATCAGTTCCTGTTTTTATTTGATGAATGATATTGTCAGTAACTACTTTTGCAGATATTCCTGAAGGCATTCCAGTTCTTGGTGGAGAAGGAAAAATTGCAGTGCCATTTTCTGATTTTGCTGGTTTTGACATTGTATGTGGAGGAGCAAAAGCAATTCCAGGGGCAAAGATATTTTTGTATTCTTGGTTTTGGTAAGTATCTGGCCAATCCTGAATTTTCCACTCCTCATATGGTTTTTGAGTGTAGTTAGCATCAACTTTCATAAACCCATTTGGAGCAAATAGCTTTTCAGTAACCTCATTATTATCTTTATCAAAAGCCTTAAATCCTTGTCCTGTAAATTGTGGAATTAACATCGCAAAATCAAACTCCTGACTTTGTTTTTCTCCTTTTAAGTTTTCATAAAGTACTTTTCCATCTTCTACTTTATATACTCCAGCTTGTGGTATTGGAATAATACCTCTGTCTTTAAAGAGCATATCTGCTAAATTTTCACCTGACATAATTCCTTTCATAGGAACTTTAAATTGCATTCCTCCCATTCCAAATTCTCCAGCTTCAGGCTCATTAGTTATAAAATAGACTGTTGCATTTTCTCTAACTTTATGTCTTACTAGTTCACTTTCTACATTTAGTATGTATTCGAATGCAGCTCCTTGGCAGGTCGCCATTGGGTGCCCTGTTCCAATAAGTAGCTTTAATTTTTCTCCTTTCTTTAGTCGATTAATAATCTTTTCTAGCTCTTTCCAAGCATGATCGGCATGTGACCATGAACATACAGAAACCACCTTATTAGTTCCAGGTAATAGCCCTTCTGTACCTTCAAAATTAAGTTTTGGTCCTGTAGCATTAATTAAATAGTCATAGGCTATTTTCTCAGTAGTTCCAACCTTATCTCCTGTTGTGTATTCAATCATTACATAGCCTGATGAGAGTTCATTATCTCCTTCAGGGTGAAATGAGGTGGCTTTTGCTTGCTTGAAAGTAATTCCTGCTTTTTTATATATAGGAGCTAAAGGAAAGTGAACTCTTTCGTGTTGCATTCTTCCAGTTCCAACCCATATATTTGATGGGATATAATTATAATCCTGATTTGGAGCTACAACAATTACTTCATGTTCTTTTCCTAATCCTTTTCGTAAGTAGGGTGCGGCTGTATGCCCTGATACTCCAGCACCTAAAACTAATACCTTTGCCATAATTTGTTATTTTTAATAGTACAATAATCCGAACATTTTAGAACATGGTTGGTAACATTTGTTACATGAACCTAACTCTAAATTATATTCCAAAGGTAGTTTTCTATTAAAAAATAAATAATGAGAATAATCAGTTATTTAGATGATTTTCATCAGTATAAATATTGATAAATATCAAATTCTGTATACTTGGAATAATGAGGTGAAGCTATGAGTTAGCTGTATTTCTAATAAAAAGATTAAATATATATTCGCAATGTAAAATACAAGAATAATATTTTATTCCTAGTAAAACAGAGACGCTATGCTAAGCATAGTATTTTATTTTTTGTTGTTTAACTTTGAAGAGCATTAACCCATTAAAACCAAATATTATGAACACACTATTTAATAAAACACTAAAAACAACCTTGCTTGTAGGCTTATTTATTTCTTTAATGGCAGCTTCTTGTAAAAAGGAAGAGCCTGGCTCTGTAGCCTATTATAATTTTACAGCAGAGGATTATACTAGAATTTTAGATTTAAAACTAAATGATACTATTGTTTATGAAAACCAGAACGCTGAAGAAATAAAATTAGTTATTTGGAGTATAGATGAGAACTTAAAAGCATTTTACTCTATATATGGGTATCCTACTTCAGCAAGTTTTTTTAATTATGATTATATAACTAACACTATTAGTATTATTGAGTCTAATTATCTTTATCTAGATTATAATTTCAGGAGATTTCCTTTAGATTTGGAAAAAGCAAAGGATGATAAATATACGAAATATCCATCTGCTTTTAATGCTTCTATTTCTTTGGATTTATATAATGGGGAGAATTATGTATAAGTAAATTACGATAGTGCTAAAACTGAAATAACAATAGGTAGTGAAGTTTATAGGAATGTGTTTACTATAGCATCAGGCATAAATGATAGTGTGTATGATGAAGACGAAGGTTATTATAAAAAAGTAAATGTATTGTGATGAGTTTAATGGGCTTATAGGTTTTGATGATATATTAGGAAATAACTGGAGGTTAAAAGAATAAAGAAAGACATGAGACCGCTACGCTTTTAGAGATTAGACATAAGATAAAAAATGTTGTCATGCTGAATGGAATTGAAGCATCTCGTTGTTGAACATTTTTTATACAATAAAAAACGCACAAAATTAGTAATTAACAAAAATAATGTATTGCACAAAAAAATAAAGAATACATATTTTATATCTAGTAAAATGGAGATGCTATGCTAAGCATAGTATTTTATTTTTTGTTGTTTAGCTTTGTGCAGCATTATATAATTAAAAACAAATTATTATGAAAAAAATTCTTAGCAAAACCCTAAAAACAAGCCTAGTTGTAGGTTTGTTTATTTCATTAATGGCAGCCTCTTGCAAAAAGGAAGTAGAAGGACCTGTAGCTTATTATAATTTTACAGCAGAGGATTATACTAGAATTTTAGAGTTAAAACTAAACGATACCATTATTTATGAAAACCAGCAAGCTGAAGAAATAAAATTAGTTGTTTGGAGTGTAGATGAAGATTTAAAAAGGTTTTACTCTATATACGGATACCCTACTTCAACAAGTTTTTTTAATTATGACTATATAATTATTTGGGCATATTTTATTGATTCTGATTTAAGTAGTATGCGATATTATTTCAAGAGATTTCCTTTAGATTTAGAAGAAGCAAAGGCTGATAAATATACAAAGTATTCATCTGCTTTTAAGGCTAAAATCTCTCTCCCTTTATATAATGGAGGTTATGAAGAGATAGATTATGACAGTGATAAAACTGAAATGACAATAGGAAGCGAAATTTATAGGGATGTATTTACTATAGCATCGGGTATAAATGATAGTGTTTATAATGAAGATGAAGACTATTATAAAAAAGTAAATATACTGTATTATGATGAATTTAATGGGCTTATTGCTTTTGATGATATACTAGGAAATAACTGGTTGCTAAAAAAATAAAAATTATGAGAAGTTTAAACAAAAACAAATTAGGAGCCTTAAAGCAAATCGCTTTAAGTTGTATGGTAGTGAGTATTTTTTTAATGAGCAGCGGCTTGCAGGCACAAGAGCCCCTGGACTCTTTGCAATTTGATACTTACCAAGAAAAAATGGATGCTTTCTTATCCAAGTTAATAGCAACTGATAGTACTTACTACAAAAATGGAATTTTGTACGACAGGGTAGCTTCCCTAACCCATTTGAATAGCTTTAATACGGACAGTAACAATACCTCCAGTCATCATCATTTTATGCAGGTGTGGAGTGAATTGCACCGAGCAACTACTATAGCGAATAATCACCTAACTTATGAACAGGTGCGTACTATCGCTTTAAATTATGAATTTAAAGATACCATTGCTTTGGGGATTATCAATATGAATTATACGGCACTGAACCCAATTTATCTGGATTCTGCCATTTTAGCAAGTGATACAGGGGCTTTGCACTTGGATGCTAATGGTTATTTGGAAAAAGATAGCATTAAAAATCCTTATATCGATTTGCATAAAGTAGTAATAGCACCACTAAACAGCGGGCAGATTAATGGCAATCAAATCAGGATATCAATAAGTCCTTTAATGTTATTGAATGCAAGCCAAACAATACAAAGCCTAAATATGACTTGTGAAGGGCAAACTGTGGAATTTGTGAAAGATAGTGCTTTAGCAACTCCAGTAGGAACGCTTAGCTTTAGCGAAAGCGGAAAAAAGACTATCGCTTTTGATATTGTATTTACTGGTGGAGATAGCCTTACTACTTATGCAGGTATTTATGTTACCGCATTAAGTAGTGCAAAAATGACAGCTGATGACCCAGACCTTATCCCCATTACAGCTACAGATACTTATATAGAGGATGGAGTAGCTACCTTAGGTGAAGGAGAATATATGGTATTTCTAGGGAAAGATCATAGTAAAATTACCAAACCCATTATCATTACCGATGGTTTTGACCCTGATGATATTAGAGGGATATTGACAACCAAAAGACCTAATGACCCTAGTGTGAAAAGTTTCTATAAGCTGACAGAATATTATGATTCTCAGGAAGATGATGATATTTCACTAATTAAAAAGCTACAAGATGAGGGCTATGATGTTGTGGTGTTGAATTTTCCAATTTATGAATCATGGAGAAGTAGATTAATTCCTAATCCTCATCCATGGGCAACGGGCTTTACAACCTTATTATATAGTGAAATCGTAGATGGTGGAGCAGATTATATTGGTAGAAATGCCCAAGTGTTAAAAGAATTGATTAGAGAGACTAATGCTAAATTAGTTGAAAATGGAAGTACTGAGGAATTGGTAGTAATAGGCCCCAGTATGGGTGGGCTTATTTCAAGAATAGCTTTAACCCAAATGGAGCAGAACAATGAAGACCATAATGTCCGTTTATGGGTATCCTTTGATTCTCCACAGAAAGGAGCTAATATTGCTATAGGGGTTCAGAAATTATTGAAATATACTGGCGATCAAGATGCATTTTATCCATTAATAACTCCTGCTGCAAAACAAATGCTATTGAATCATATTAATCCCCATAATAATTGGGGCTACCCAGCAGAACATTCCTTGAGAGCTAATTTTAAGACAAGCTTAGCTAATTTAGGCTTTCCAACAGAGTGTAGAAATGTAGCTACGATTAATGGAGCTATAGATGGGAATTCTGTTGGTAGTCCAGGAGGGAATATCGTGGATTTGAATGAAACTATTTGGATTTGGACTGGTTTCTTAGGGATTATTCCATTATCAGGTAAGGCTAGGTTAAGAATAAGAAGAAATGATGTAAATAATACTTTGGTTTTTAGGACAAAAAAACCATTTCAAAGCTACACAAGATATTATGCTAAAGCCTTCTCTAAGGGGAGTTTGGATACTTCCCCAGGAGGTGCTTTTGAGATTTTACCTCTGTTAGAAAAAGGATGGAATGAGCAAATTAGTGCAGGAAGTGATCCTTGGTATATTCTTGCTACTTCTGGTGGAATTGTAGGAATGCATGAAGAAACGACTCCTGACCAAAATTTTTGTTTTATTCCTACTAAAAGCTCCCTTGCTTATACAGGTCCTGAGCTTTTGTGGGCAGAAGATTTAAGTTGTCAGGATTTAGTCTGTGAGGGCTATACCCCTTTTGCTAATTATTATGCACCACCTGACAATCAAATGCATGTAGAGGTAAGTGAAAATATGGTTACTTGGCTTATAGCAGAACTGGATGAAGATCCTATTTATGCGTATAGGCAGGGTTGTACTAGTTTGAGTACGACTATTCAAGGGCCTAAAGTAGTTTGTGTAAATGATTTTGCTACCTATGTAACGGAAGACTGCTTAGCTAGTTGGGAAGTTTCAAGTGGTGTTAGTATTATTTCAACAGCTCCTGGTACACTAACTATACAAAAAATTGCTTCAAGCTATTATCCTTCTTTGGTTAATAATAATACTTCGCATACGACCAATAGATGGGTAAAAGCAATTTTTCCTGATGGAACAGAGGAAATAAAATATCTTATGGATAAACCTTTGTTTGAACTAATAAAAACACAAACAGGAACAAATGTTATGGGTAGCCCAAATTATACACTAACAATTAATTCACAACTTTATAATTTTACAGAGCAAGATGTAAATACTACTACTGATATTGAATGGGAAGTAATATCTTCTGTAGCTGCAAACTTTACTGTTGACCCAGGAAATTTATCAGCTACTGTTAGTTTAGCAAATAACACAGGTTTAAATCCTGACTATTTTATAAAATTACGCGTAAAAATAACTAATGAATGTGGTACAACAGTAAAAAATGTAATTTGTTCTTACCCAACATTAAATCCCAATGCAGGAGGAGTTCATGATTTACTTATTTTTAGAACCGAAGTTGATGACGAGTATATTGTTATTGATCCTGATAATCCTGAGTTGAATACCATTTCTTCCTCTGAGCTTTTTGATATGTTTGGAGTGCAGGCAGATCAGTACTTACACCAAGGAGATAAAGTAGATGTGGATGATAGTGGTCCTCCTGCGATTAAAGTATTAAAGGTGCAAATGAATGGAAAAGAAGGAACCAAAGCTATTTATGTGGATTAAAAGAATGAGTTAAAAAATAAATTATACGGAATGAAACTAAGAAACAATGAATCTCCTTTAGGTCAATGGGCAGATATTATGGAAGGTTATTGGGTTTATCCACATTTGGAGGGCATAATATCTAATAATTGTTTATTTAATGGTAAGGAAGTAATATGTTGGAGTTTTAATGATTATTTGGGTATTGCAAATGATACTGAGTTATTAGAGTTTGATTCCAATAATGTGAGTGTTTATGGGCAAACATATCCTATGGGATCTAGGTTGTTAACTGGAGATTCAAAAGTTCATAGACGTCTTGAAGAAAAGTTAGCTGATTATAGTATGAAGGAGGCTGCATTATTATTAAATATGGGTTATCAGGGAATGTTTTCTATAATTGATACTTTATTACGTCGTTCAGATGTAGTTATATATGATTCTGAATGTCATGCATGCACTATAGATGGAGTTAGGCTGCATAAAGGCTTTAGGATGTCTTTTAAGCATAATGATATGGACTCATTAGAAAAATGCTTAGTTCGAGCTAAAAAGCATTGTGAGGTTTCTAATGGTTCAATATTGGTGATTTCAGAAGGGGTTTTTAGTATGCGGGGTGATCAAGGTAAAATAGTAGAAATAGCTAAATTTAAAGATACATATTCATTTACTTTTCTTTTAGATGATGCACATGGGTTTGGTGTTTTAGGTAAATCAGGAAGAGGAACACATTTTGAACAAAATATTAATGATAAAGTAGATATTTACTTTGCAACCTTTACAAAAGCTTTTAGTTCTACAGGTGCTTTTCTATCTGGTTCTAAAGAGGTAATTAATTTTCTTAAATATAATGCTCGTTCTCAAATTTACTCACGTTCTCTCCCTTTAGTGCTTGTATTGGGTTTAGAAAAACGATTATCTAAAGTAATCAGTATAGATGAGAAGCGAGCATCTCTTAGGGAAATTACAGAAATTTTACAAAAAAAACTTATAGAAAGTGGATTTAATTTAGGTTTAACTAACACCTGCATTACTCCTATACATCTTAATGGAACTCCTTATGAGGCAATGGCAATAGTAGAGGACTTAAGGGAAAATTTTAATGTATTTTGCTCAATGGTATTGTATCCTGTTGTACCAAAGGGAGAAATAATATTGAGGTTAATCCCAACTTCAAATCATACTGTTGAAGATATTGAACATACGGTAATGGCATTTAATTTGGTTGCGAAAAAACTGGCTTTAAATCTATATAGTAAAACAATTGCAAAATATAAAAAGAATAAATTTACCTCTAAAGATGAAAAATAATGCACTTAAGTTTTTAAATGATACTGATGATTTTTACAGTACCCTTAAAAGAAAAGTAGCTTTATACTTTGAGTCCAACGGGTTGACAAGGTATGGAGGTAGTAAAATTTATCGTAAGGCAATAATTTTGGTGTCACTTTATTTATTGACATATATTTCATTATTTATATTTACGAATATTTGGTTTTTAATGATGAGTTATATTATGATGGGTATACTTATGATCGTTATTGGAATAAATTTGGGCCATGATGCAGTACATAATGCAGTGTCTTCAAACAAGAAGATAAATAATCTTTTTAAATACTCTTTTGAATTACTAGGAGCAAGTAGTTATGCTTGGGAAAAAAGACATGTACAAGGGCACCATATTTATCCTAATATTAGAGATAAGGACCCAGATACTACGCAATCAAAAATTGTTAGAATTTACTCTAATAATAAATGGGCTAGATATCATCAATTTCAATTTATCTATATTCCATTTTTATATTTGTTTTATTCACTTAATTGGACATTAATAAGAGATTATACTGATATTTTTTCCTCTAGAGCTTCTGAGTATTTATCGGCTAAAAAAACAAAAGGTACCATTTTTAAGTTTATTGTATCAAAATTAATTTATTTAAGTGCTTTTTTTCTTTTATTACCTATATTTAGTAATCTTTCAATAATTCAGGCAATAATTGGGTTCTTTATTATGCATGTTAGTGCTAGTATCTGTTTAACAATTGCTCTCGTTCCATCACATCTTTCTGAAGATTCTACCTTCCCAGAAGCAGATGAAAGTGGAAGTATAAAAAGTTCATGGGCACACCATCAAGTGATAGTTACTAACGATTTTGCAACAGATAATAAATTTATAACTTATGCTTTTGGAGCTTTTAATCATCATATTGTACATCATCTTTTTCCGAAAGTTTGTCATGTTCATTATGAGGCCTTAACTCCAATAATAAAAGAAACAATTCTTGAGTATGGCCTTCCTTATAATTATCAAGAAAGTATTGCAAAAAGTTATATTTCACATTTTATTTTTTTAATGAGACTTGGTAAAAAACCAACAGAAAATTTTGAGAAGAATATTAGATAATTAGGTTTTATTGAGGCTTACGAATCATAAACCAAAGTGTATTCTCTTTGTCATAATTTAACCATTCATAATATACACTAAAACCATATCTTTTATAGACATCTTTGTTTCTTTTTACTGATGTTTCCAAGATAATTGGAAGCTGTTCTTTTTTTGAGATTTGGTATAGGTTGTTCTTCAACTCAAAACCTGCTTTATCTCCTCCTTTTTTAACACCAAAAAACCAAAAATAAAGGTGTTTCCCTTTATAGCGATGTTTTTTTATATGTGTTTCGCGCTTTAAGGTTTGGAAAAGGTTTTTTAGTGGAATTGAAATAGCAAAACGTAATTCATAAAAAAATTCTTTTAGGCTTACAGATTTATAATTTGAACGATAACAAATTGCAACCCCTTTTTTATTATTTGATAAAAATGTACCTTTTCTATTAAACCCTTTAATGAATGCGTAGGATGCTAGGTAGGTAATTTTCTTCTTTCTATTTTTTCTGCTTCCTATTGTAATATTCACACTAGGATTAGTTTTAAATGTTTCAGAAATAATATCTATTACAATTTTTTTATCTCTTAAGTTGGCCAAAATCATAGGACTAAAATAAGTAATATTTTAGTAAAATTGATCAAGATTAAAATATACTTTTTGTTATTTATAATTATTTTTTGAGCTTTAATAATTAGAGTTGTATGTGAAGAAAAGAAGAGGATAAAAGGAATTGCAAGTATTGCGTTTGGGGCAGGGTTTTCTGGGGGTTTTTCTATAGATTCGTATCATAAAGTAAAAAATATTAAACCTAAAATAAATGCGGGTTCTATAAATTAAATAAATAGTTGTTTTAGAGTAATATTAAGGTAAAAAGAGTAGCTATGAGTTAGCTCTATTTGTTTTAATATCTCTTAGCCTTAATTGGAGGCTTTTGCGCCCATTCCATTCATTCTCATCTATTGAGTAGCAGATATCAAAAGCTTGCTCTTCTTTAATTTCAGGAAAGTAATGCCCCATTCCAAAGCCAATACCTGCAATTGCATCTTGGCTGCGCTTTGCATTAATCCTAAGGTGGGATTTGTCGGCTCCAACTTGTTTCCCATAACCATTATCAATAATATTTTTACTTGCAAATATTGGAGAGAGGTTTTTAGGACCGAAGGGAGAAAACTGTTTTATTATTCTGTATAGTTTATCATCAACAGCATCAATAGCAATTATTTTATCAATATTAACCTTAGGAGTGAGTTGGTCTTCTGTAATTGTACTGCTAACAGCCTGTTCAAATTCCTCAATAAATTGAGCCAGATTTTCTTTCTTAATGCTTAATCCAGCGGCATATTTATGTCCTCCAAATTTCTCACATAAGTAGGCACATTTATTAATAGCAGTATATACATCAAAATCGTGTACTGATCGGGCTGATCCTGTTAATAGCCCATCCTTCTCCGCTAATACTATAGTAGGTTTATAATGGGTTTCAATAAGGCGAGATGCAACAATACCTACAACACCTTTATGCCAATCTTCACTATACACTACTGTTGACTTTTTAGTAGTATCAATCATCTTTAAAGCTTCTATAGTGATGTCTCTATCTAATTCCTTACGTCTAATATTGTTCTCTTCAATTTTATCAGCAAAGGCTTTTGCTTTATCATAATCCTTTTCAATTAATACTTCTACAGCTTTTTTTGCATGTTCAATTCTTCCAGCAGCATTAATTCTTGGAGCAATACCAAATACTACATCTGTAATATTTAATTCCTTAGTTTTATTTGCAATCTCCATCAATACTTTTAGGCCTATCCTAGGTTGTTGATTAATGCGTTTTAAACCATAAAAAGAAAGCACCCTATTTTCACCTGTCATAGGAACAATATCAGCGCCTATACTTACAGTAAGTAAATCTAGGTATTCTTCAATTTCTGAAAATGGGATATTATTTTTCTCAGAGAAAGCTTGAATTAGCTTAAAGCCAACTCCACATCCTGAAAGTTCTTTATAAGGATAGGAACAGTCGCTTTGTTTAGGGTTTAATATTGCAATGGCATTTGGTATTGTTTCGGCAGGGTTATGGTGATCACAGATGATAAAATCAATTCCTTTTGTATTGGCATAATCAATTTGATTGACAGCCCTAATACCACAATCTAAGGCAATGATTAAGCTGTAATTATTATCTTTTGCATAATCAATACTTTTTAATGAAATTCCGTAGCCCTCATCATATCTATCAGGGATATAATAAGAAATGTTATTGCTTTGTTTCATTAAAAAAGAATAAAGCATAGCAACAGAAGTAGTTCCATCAACATCATAATCGCCATATACTAATATTTGCTCACCATTAGCAAGGGCAGTTTCAATTCTTTGTACTGCTTTTTCCATATCCTTCATTAAAAAAGGGGAGTGGAGGTGACTTAGTTTTGGTCTAAAAAATAGTTTTGCTTCCTCGTAAGTTGTAATACCTCTAAGTACTAATAAATGAGCTACAATAGTACTTACATTAAGCGCTGTTGCTAGTTCATTAACTAGAGTGTTATCTGCTTTAAGAAAATTCCAATTTTTTTTCATTTACTTTCGCATTAACTCAGTTTGAGTAAGGATAGAGTATTTGTGTATGAGCTCAAAAATTTCAGCAACCATTTGCTTGTTTAATGCTAATGAAGCTGCGCTTTCTTTTCTTTTTTGAAGCATTTCAAACCATCTTTCAATTTGAAATATAGTAAGTTGGTTGTCATTCTTAAATGTAGCAATCTGTTTTATAATCTCTTTTCTATCGTTGAGTAGGTCAATAATATTCTGATCAAGAACATCAATTTTATTTCTAAAACTATTTAATTGTTCCTCAAAAGCTACATCTCTTAATTGAGAATTTCGGAGCACTAAACTATTCATTAATTGTTGTAGATGGTCAGGTGTTATTTGTTGCTTAGCATCACTTAAAGCTATTGCAGGGTTATTGTGTACCTCTATCATTAATCCATCCATATTAACGTCCATAGCTGTTTGTGATATGTCCTCTACTAAACTTGCTTTTCCAGCGATATGACTTGGGTCACAGATAATGGGTAAGTCTCTAACTTCTTCTCTTAATTTAATTGGCAATTCCCATTTAGGGTCATTTCGGAAAGCAATTTTCTCATAACTATAAAACCCTCGGTGAATAGCAGCGAGTTGTTTTACTCCTACTTTATTTAAGCGCTCAAAAGCACCTAGCCATAATCCAAATTCTGGGTGAATAGGGTTCTTTACAAAAACAGGAATATCTACTCCTTTTAAAGCTTCAGCAATTTCTTGTACATAAAAGGGGTTTACTGTTGTTCTGGCCCCAATCCAAAGCATATCTATATTGGCATTAAGGCATAGCTCAACATGTTTAGCTGTAGCAACTTCTGTGGCAATTTTTAAGCTTGTTTCTTGCTGAACAGTTTTAAGCCAAGGAAGAGCATCCGACCCTATTCCTTCAAATGAGTTTGGCTTTGTTCTTGGCTTCCATACTCCTGCTCTAAATACATCAGCTACTCCATCAAGTGATTTAGCAATTTGTAATACCTGTGTTTCTGACTCAGCACTACAAGGCCCAGTAATTAAGTAAGGTTTTTTATGTATAAATTTCTTAATTTCCATTATTTACCGTTTACAACAATTACAAACTCACCTTTTGGTTTTTTTTCTTCAAAATATTGCATTACTTCAAGTAATGTTCCTCTTTTCGTTTCTTCAAACATTTTTGATATTTCTCTTGATACAGAAACAAGTCTTTTTTCTCCAAGGTATTCAATAAACTGCCCTAATGTTTTTACAATTCTATGTGGCGATTCATAAAAAATCATTGTTCTTTCTTCTTCAGCTATTAATTTTAGTCTTGTTTGTCGTCCTTTTTTTACAGGTAAAAACCCTTCAAATACAAATTTCTCAGAAGGTAGCCCTGAGTTTACTAAAGCAGGAACAAAAGCAGTTGCTCCAGGTAAACAGTCTACCTCAATACCTTCTTTTATACATTCTCTAACTAATAAAAAGCCAGGATCAGAAATTGCAGGAGTTCCAGCATCAGATATTAAAGCTATATTCTCTCCAGCTTTTAATCTTTCTATCCATTTTCCTAAAACCTTATGTTCATTATGCATATGAAAAGGAGCTAAAGGAGTCTCAATATCATAATGGGAGAATAGCTTCCTGCTTGTACGCGTATCTTCAGCTAATACCATATCAACTTCCTTTAATAAGCGTAATGCTCTTAAAGTAATATCCTCTAAGTTTCCTATTGGGGTTGGTATAGTGTATAATTTTGACACTTTACAAAACTATAGAAATACTGGGTAAAATTTGACCTTTGGAGCAATTCTTATTGTAGGTGCTGGGAAATGAAAATAATTAAGCCAGTGTTTTACTTTCTTGGCAGTAGGGCTATTCCATTTTTTTAACATTTTTGGGACATCATAATCTAAGGCAATATAGAATTCATTTTTTCCTCCTGTTTTCTTGTCAAATGCATCAAGGTACTGGGTGTCATCTATCCCATAGCCTAAAGCAATATTTAGCCAAGATGGCCAATATCCTGTATCAATAAAGTAATTTACATCAAAGCTTAACCAATAGGTTTGGTTTGGATAGTCATCTTGCCACGCATATTTATTTGTTTCTTTTCCTCTTTGTCTGTCTAACTCCCAATAAATATCAGAATGTTTATAGTAAGAGAATTTAATATCTATAGCGTCTATAAATGGAGAATAATGTTGTGCTACGGGCCAAAAAGATCCTACTGTTCCTAAAGCTAAGTCCCATTTGCTAAAGCCCCAATAAGGGGCGTAAGCATCTTTCATTTCAATAGCTAGTTGTAATCCAGAACCAAAGGCAGCGCCATACCAAAGGGCTTGTTTTTTATTCATTCCTGCCCAACGCATTGATGTTGAAAAAACATCAGAAGCTATTAGCCCCCCCATAACATGTCCTGCTTTATCTACATTTAGAGCATAGGTAAGGTCAGCACCATTATCAAAATGGAAGCTACTTTGCTTCTCGCTCCACCACGAATTTTTAATATAATAATAGGACCCTCCTAAGGCAGTTACTAAACTACTACTAACAATAATGACTCTACCTCTATTAAGCTTAGTGCTGTCTGTTTTAGCAAAGGTTTTTAGCGAGCAGAGTCCTAAAAATGAAAGAAGAAACAAACTTTTAAAATTCATAAAAAATGGAATTGCTTTTTATATTTTTGTTAGCAAACTTAATGTAAAGCAAATAACGATAGATGTTTTCAGAATCACAAATAAATCTTAGTAAAGATAAAGGGCGTATTGAGGTGATTTGTGGCTCAATGTTTTCAGGAAAAACAGAGGAGCTATTAAGAAGGTTAAGAAGAGCAAAATTTGCTAAATTAAAGGTGGCGGTTTATAAACCTAAGCTTGATAAAAGGTATGATGTAGAGAAAGTAGTTTCTCATGATGCAAACTATATTAAGTCTGTAACAGTAGATTCAGCAACTCAGATATTATATTTAGAGAATGATGTGCAAGTAGTTGCAATTGATGAGGTGCAATTTTTTAATGAAGATTTAATAGAAGTAGCAAATACATTAGCAAACAAAGGAGTAAGGGTAATTTTGGCAGGTTTAGATATGGACTATTTAGGAAAGCCTTTTGGACCTATGCCACAACTCTTAGCTATTGCTCAAAAGGTAACAAAAGTGCAGGCTATTTGTGCAGATTGTGGAGTAGATGCAAGTTATTCCTATAGAAAGACGGCTGATACTGAATTGGTAAAATTGGGAGAAAAAGAAGAGTATAAACCTTTATGTAGAAATTGTTTTACAGCCAAAATGAAATAACATGAATACTGTACACGAAACAGTTTTAGAGATAGATTTTAAAGCTTTGTCAGATAATCTTGATTATCTTAAAAGTAAGCTAAAAGCCTCAACAAAAGTAATTGCTGTTGTAAAAGCTTATGCTTATGGACATGGGGATATAATGCTTGGTAAAAAATTAGAAGAGTTAGGAGTTGCAGCGCTTTGGGTTGCTGATTTTGAAGAAGGATCTCATTTAAGAGAAAACGGAATTAAAATTCCTATTATTGTTGCAAATCCAGGAAGAAAAAGTACTGCCAAAATTTTACAGCATAAATTAGATGTAGTAGTTTATAATTTTGAACTTCTTCATTTATTCGGTGCTTTAGCTACTGATATCAACATTCATATTAAGTTTAATACAGGGATGAATCGTTTTGGCTTTGAGGCAAAAGAGGTAGTAGAAGTTTCAAAGGTATTAAAACAATATCCTACACTTAAAGTAAAAAGTATTTGTTCACATTTAGCTGCTAGTGATAACCCTGATAAAGATATTTTAACGCAGCAACAGTTTCTAAAATTTGATGTTATTTGTACAGATTTTAATACTCAAACGGGGTTAAAGCCTTTAAGGCATATCCTTAACTCTAATGGTGTATTACGTTTTAATGATAAGTCGTATGAAATGGTTCGTTTAGGGATTGGACTTTATGGAGGAAGTAATCATCCTGGATTAAAGCAGATAGGCACATTAAAGAGTGTAATTTCTCAAATAAGGACAGTTAAAAAAGGACAGACAATAGGTTATGATGCAAGCTATACTCTTAAGCAAGATACAAGGGTAGGTGTTATCCCTTTTGGTTATGCAGATGGCCTAAATAGAAGATTTGGCATGCATAAAGGAATAGTTTTTATAGAGGGTAAACCTTGTCCTATTATTGGTAGAATTAGTATGGATTCTTGTACTATCGATTTAAGTAATACTACAGCTCAGTTAGGTGATGAGGTGATATTATTTGGGAAAGAATATACTATTTGTGCTTTGGCACAAAAGATAGAAACGATACCTTATGAAATATTTGCAACCTTAAATAGGAGGATAAAAAGAGTCTATTCTTCCTGATACCTGCTATAAATAGTATAGATAAATATATAAAATATAGTAAGTATAAATATAAAGAAATAAGAATCTACTGCCATTAAAAACATAAAGGAGAGAGGTGCTAATATTCTATGGGCTCCGTCTTTTTTAGCGAATAACTCTCTAAGTTGATAGTAGAATATTGCTAATAAAAGTAGCAAGCCAAGTATACCTAGCTCAAACCAAACATATAAGTAATTATTGTGCGGGGTAGTATGGGTATAAAATTTATGGACAGTTTTTATATCACGTTCAAATATAGTTCCGAAGCTACCTGTTCCATATCCTAAAATTGGTTTTTCTTTTATCTTGTTAAATGATTCTCTAATAAAAACATACCTAATATCTTCCTTTCCTTCTTTAATGCCATTATTAGTAACAATTTTAGAGCCTCTATCTAGCCTGCTTTTATAAGCCTCAGAGGTATTATACATTAAGTATTGAAAAGCAAATAATAGTAAAAATAAGCCAGCTAATTTTATCCATTTCTTTCTGAAATAGAACATGATATAGGCAAAGAAAATAAAATTAAATATAACTACTCCAGCTCTTCCTATCTCCGTAAATATACTTAATGTATATCCTATTATAAATAAGATAAATAGGTAAGGGTATTTTGTTTTCTTCTCTGCAAGAATATAAAGTGAAATTGCAGTAGCAAAAGCTAATAATACGTTGTGGTAGTTATAGCTGATAAAAGCTGATATTCTCCATGTAGATTCAATAAATGGAAGATAGTTGTCTAAGTCCTGGATTATATTATTATTAATGGCAATAGCTAATATTGCTGAAACAAAATTTGTTGCTAAAAATGCCATTACTGCATTTTTTATTGTTTTTTGGCTTAAGTTGATTGTTGCTAAAACAGGGAAAACTAATAATAGTGCTAAACGTTGAAACTGCCAGTTTGCGTTTAAATGATTATCCCCCCAAAGCATTCCTAAACCATAAAGTAGCATTAAACCTAAGATTGCTAGTATCCATTTCGATTCCCTTATGTACTTTATCTTTCGTGTAAATTGCCCCTCAAGTATCCAGCAAAGAGCTAAACAAGCAATGATAATGTTTGTAGCTGCAATGGATGTTGGAATGCTAATTCCTAGTAGAATAAAAAGAAGTTGTTGTGCTTTATTTAGTGCATTATTCATTTCCTAATAGAGTATTATATTTTTCTTTGTTTTGTAATATGTCAATTGCTTCAGCAATTTCAGTGTCAAATAGTAAAGAAGCTTCTATTCTTCCTTCTTGATAAAAATATCGACTTCTAATTTCACCAGTAATAATTTCTTTTATTTGTTCCTTATGTTTAAATAAATCATCTTCTTTATTTGTCGCTAACTTTGCTGATAAGGCATTGTATTCTTCTTCTAAAGATTCAAAATAATGTTCATCGTCAGCATTTTTCTTTAGTTTCTCTAAAGCTTTCTCTGTTTTTGTTTTATAAGTATATTCTTTGTCAGAAAGGTAGGCAGTAAAATGTTTATAGCTTTCATCTGTAAATACAAAGTCGTTTGAAATTGTGTCATGTTCAAATCTGAAATCAGTTGCATAGTCAAAGAATAAACGCTCTCTAAACAGTGAAATCACAATATTACTTACTTTGTCCGTAGTTGTAATAATATCAGGGTTTATTCCTCCACCGTCAAATACCTCTCTACCATTTTTTGTTGTAAAAGATGTCATTAATGAGTCAGGAACCTTCCCTACACTTCCATCCTCATTTCTATTTGCATAGTCTAGTGCCTGTATACATCTTCCGCTAGGAATATAATATTTAGCAACGGTAAGTTTTAATTGAGAATTATAGGATAGTTTACGAGTCTGTTGCACTAAACCTTTCCCATAACTTCTTTGTCCAATTACAACCCCTCTATCTAAATCTTGCATAGCTCCAGAAACAATCTCAGATGCTGAAGCAGATGAAGAGTTTATTAATACAGCTAAAGGTAGTTCTGTGTCAAAAGGATTATGATTTGTAAAGTATGATTTTTCCCATGACTTAATTTTTCCTTTTGTACTTACAACTTCTTTTCCTTTTTCAACAAATAGGTTTACCAAGTTAACAGACTCATCAAGTAGTCCTCCTGGGTTGCTTCTTAAGTCAAGAACTAAACCTTTTAATTCTCCTTCTTCTTTTAGTTCTTGAATAGCTTCTTTTACGTCTTTACTACAATCTCTAGTAAAGCTTCTAAGCTTAAGGTAGCCTATACCATCTTCAATATAGCCTGCATAAGGGACACTTTTTACAGATATTTTTTCTCTATTAAAGCTAACTTTAAAAGGTTTTTTTAATGATTTACGTTCAATAAGTAATGTTACAGAAGTATTTGGTTCTCCTTTTAAAACTTTACTTACCTGCTCAGTAGTTTTTCCTTTTGCAGTTGTTCCATTTATTTCTAGTATTTTATCTCCTGCCATAAGTCCTGCTCTTTGAGCTGGAGAATCTTGATAAGGTTCGCTTATAAGAACATATTCTTCTCTTTTACTTATAATTGCACCTATACCTCCATATTGTCCTGTAGTCATAAAGCGGAAATCTTCAATCTCTGATTCTGGAATATAGGTAGTGTATGGGTCTAAGGATTTTAGCATAGCATCAATCCCTTCTTTCATTAGTTCTCCTGGGTCAGTTTCATCCACATAAAAAGTATTAAGCTCTTTATAAAGGGTAGTGAATATGTCAAGATTCTTAGCAACCTCAAAATAATTATCAGTAAAACCAACAGATATAAGAGAGGTTATTGCTAAAATTGAAGCTAAAGTTAATAATTTGATTTTTTTCATAGTTAATTTATTTAAGGTACTGGGTCATGTCCATGTCCTCCCCATGGATGACAGCTTAAGATTCTTTTAATTGTTAGTTTCCCTCCTTTCCAAGGTCCATATTTTGTTATCGCTTCCATGCCATATTGCGAACATGTTGGAGTATACCTACATCTTGGAGGCAATAAGGGAGAAATTACCTTTTGATAGATAAATATTATTGCTTTAAAAAGGAAAGAGAAGACATTACTCATAAGTTTTCGCTTAAACGGTTTAAAGTTAATTTTATTTTTTCTTCTATTAGCTTATAAGAAATGATTTCTTGTTTTTGATAAATAATAGCAATATTAATCTGTTTGTCTTTTGTAGATAAGGTTGAGTAAAGAGCAGATTTATTTAAGCGAAAGGCTTCTTTAATTCTCCTTTTGATAATGTTTCTATTGGTAGCAAGTTTAATATTTCGCTTAGGAACAACTATTAAAGTTTGTGCTGGGTAATCAGTATTAATTTCTTTTTTACTCCATACTATCCTAAAGGGTTGTTCTATAAAAGAGTCTCCTTTTGTAAACAGATCGCTAATACTATCTTTATTGCACAGTCGCTCTTTTTTTTGGAAAGTTTGCATTCGATAAAAATATAAAAAAAGGAGCTTTTAAGCTCCTTTGTTATAGTATTTCTGTATGTTGTTTTATCTTCTTCTTTTGTTTGCCTCTTTAATATATTGATCTAGAGCCATTGACATTGAAGGAGCTTTCTTATTTGGAGCTGCGATATCAACTCTTAGCCCGTTATCTTCTACTGACTTAATAGTTGTTGGTCCAAATACTGCTAATCGAGTATCTCCTTGTTTAAAATCAGGGAAGTTTTCTAATAATGACTTAATTCCTGTTGGGCTAAAAAACACTAAAATATCATATTTTACATCTGATAAGTCTGATAAATCTGAACAAGCAACTTTATACATTTGAGCTTTAGTATAATCAAGGTTACTTTCTTCTAATGATTTATTCATTTTCTTTTTTAACACATCTGAACAAGGGAATAAGAACTTAGAATCTGGGTGCTTTTGCATTACAGGAATTAGGCTGGCTAAAGTTTGTTCTCCAGTAAATACTTTACGCTTACGGTAAGTAATAAAGTTTTGTAAGTAATGTGCAATAGCTTCTGAAACACAAAAGTATTTAGTGAAGTCAGGAATTCTTAATCTTAATTTCTCCATCATTCCAAAGTAATGATCCATTGCATTTTTTGACGTAAAAATAACTGCATCATGATTTAGAATAGAAATTCTTTGTTCTCTAAATTCTTGGGCAGAGATTTCTTCAACGTGCATAAAAGGACGGTAATCAATTTTTAGCTTATGCTTTTTTTCAACATCAGCATAGGGAGATTTTCCTTCTGGTTTAGGTTGTGAAATTAAAATTGACTTTACTTTATTCTTTTTTTCTGTCATTTCTTAGCCTTTGTGTTAGTAAAAAACTCCTTTTCCTAGTAATAGGATAGGGAAAATTTCGAGCGTGCAAAGATATAAAAATATATAGAAATTGGATAAGCCAAATGCATTTGTTCCAATCTTCCAAGTCCAAAAAATCTTTAAGATTAATAAAGCAATAAATATGCCAAGGATTAGGATTAGTAAAATGCTATTACTATCAAAAGCAAAAAAATATAGAAAAACAGAAAGAGGGAAAAGAATTATTCCTGCTGCTCTATCAAAAAGAAAAGAAAAAAATACTCCTAATTTTGAAATGCTTTTAAGCATAAAAATAGAACCTAAACCGAGTATAATATATTTCTTAAATAAGAAAAAGAGCATTACTTTAGCAATAGTAAAGCCAACATCAATTAAGGAGTAAGGAAGAAATATTTTTAAAATAATTATAGAAAACACTAATGACATTAATAAAAAGGTAATGGCATTTACTCTTTCGGTAAATGCATTTTCCTCACGTAAATATTGATTAGCATAGCGTTGTGCAAAAATCCCCATAAATAGCAATTTTGCATGCTTCCAATAAGATGCTTTTAGTATTCCAATAAGTAAAAATGAGATACTTAGTAGAATAAAAATTATATCTTGATTGAAATCTATTTTTGCTAATGCAGTCATAAATTGATTTTTGCTAATGCAAAGATAAGTTTTCAGAATTCATTTTTTAGTTATAAAATACATACTTTTGCCAAAAAATTAACAAGATTATGTCACAAGATTTATACCAAGCTCCTGATTACTTTCTAATGGATGAACTCCTAACGGAAGAACATAAATTAATTAGAGATGCTGCAAGAGAATGGGTGAAAAGAGAAGTTTCTCCAATTATTGAAGAGGCTTGTCAAAAAGCTGAATTTCCAAAACAAATTGTAAAAGGATTAGGTGAAATTGGTGGTTTTGGACCATACATTCCTGCTGAATATGGAGGAGCAGGGCTTGACCAAATTTCTTATGGACTAATAATGCAAGAATTGGAAAGAGGAGATAGTGGAATTCGTTCTACTTCATCTGTTCAGTCTTCATTAGTTATGTATCCTATCTGGAAATATGGTAGTGAAGAACAAAAAATGAAATTTTTACCAAAATTAGCTACAGGTGAATTTATTGGTTGTTTTGGGCTTACTGAGCCTGATCATGGATCAAACCCAGGAGGAATGGTAACTAATATAAAAGATATGGGAGATCATTATCTTTTAAACGGTGCTAAAATGTGGATTTCGAATGCTCCTTTTGCTGATGTAGCTGTAGTATGGGCAAAAAATGAAGAAGGAAGAATTAAAGGAGTGCTTGTTGAAAGAGGAATGGAAGGATTCACAACTCCTGAAACTCATAACAAATGGAGTTTAAGAGCTTCTGCAACTGGAGAGCTAGTATTTGATAATGTAAAAATTCCTAAGGATAATATTTTACCAAACAAAGATGGTTTAGGTGCTCCGCTAGGATGTTTAGATTCTGCAAGATATGGTATTGCTTGGGGAACAATTGGTACTGCAATGGACTGCTACGATACTGCTCTTAGATATGCAAAAGAAAGAATCCAGTTTGGAAAGCCAATTGCAGGATACCAGCTACAACAAAAGAAATTAGCTGAGATGATTACAGAAATCACTAAGGCTCAATTGTTAACTTGGCGTTTAGGTGTGCTAAGAAATGAAGGAAGAGCAACTTCAGCACAAATTTCTATGTGTAAGCGTAATAATGTAGATATGGCACTTAAGATTGCTCGTGAGGCAAGACAAATATTAGGAGCTATGGGAATTACTGGAGAGTATTCCATCATGAGACATATGATGAATTTAGAGTCTGTAATTACTTATGAAGGAACACATGATATTCACCTACTAATTACAGGATTAGATATTACTGGTGAAAACGCTTTTAAATAGAACATAAATAATGAAAAATACATTTAGAATAATTGCATTTTTAGAAGGGGTATCTTATATACTCCTTCTTTTTGTTGCTATGCCTATTAAATATAGTTTGGGAGATCCTACTTATGTAAAGTTATTAGGAATGCCGCACGGGTTATTATTTGTAGCCTATATCGTTTTTGCTTACTTAATAAAAGATGATGAGCAGTGGAGTGGAAAAGACTTTGTTATAGTCTTGATTGCTTCCTTGCTTCCTTTTGGTACTTTTTATATAGATAAGAAGTATTTAAAGAAATAGAAATTTAGAAACGGACTTTTATAGTCCGTTTTTTTGGCTTACTTCTTTAACAACTTAGCAGCTTCTAATAACTCCTTGTACCAAGCCTCTCCATACTTACGGATTAAAGGTTCTTTTAAAAAGGCGTAAACAGGAACTTCTAGTTTACTGCCACATGCACAAGCTGGTTCACAGATTTTAATTTCTTCATAATTTACAGCATCAAAATCGCGATACTCTTGTATACGTACAGGAAATAAATGGCAAGAGATAGGTTTTTTAAAGTCTACTTTTCCATCATAAAAAGCTTTTTCAATAGCACATTTTGTAATGCCTTGCTCTTCAATTACAAAAGCACATTCTCTGTTATTTACTAAAGGCGTTGTTATTTCTCCTTCACTGTCAAGTACAGCTACTCCTACTTCATCTACCACATCAATCCCTTTTGTAAGCATATAAGGTTTTACTTTTTCGTAAATGTCTTCCAGAATAGTTACTTCATTTTCTAAGAGTGGAGCTCCTGCATCCCCTTCTATACAGCAAGCTCCTTTGCAGGCATTTAAATCGCATACAAAATGCTTTTCAAAAACATCTAAAGAGATTATTTTATTATCAACTTGAATCATGGTGGGGTGCTATTTTGTGTCTGGTAGTTTTAAGGTCATACCTTTTCCTACTATTAAGTCATCAACATGTCCAGCTATTTTGTTGTCTGCTGTTTTTACATGTATATGCATATTAGTTGTATGATGCGTAAAAATTGCATGGTGTGCATTGGAATAAAAACCTAACATTTCAACTGTTCTATTTTCAATTGTTCCATTAAGTCCTGAATTTATGTGCTTTTCATGTGAATGCTCTGTGTCTCCATCTTTCCAGTTTATTACATGCCAGTCAAAAGATTTAGCTGTTCCTTCCATCAAAAAAATAAAAGGTTCATCAGTATTTATTTGCTGCTTTTTAGCTGCATTTTCTATAAAGCTTTCTAGTTGCACATAAGTTATAACGCTATCGGGAATATTTATTGATGTCCATTTACTAACTGATGCATATACAAAGAGTGCTGCTTTTTTATCAAATGAGTTGTCAAAGCTTAGGGTGCTATCAGTAACTATTGTATTGAATGGTTTACTGTTAAATATCTGAACCTCACCTTTAAGGTCCTCAATTGCACCAAGAGCATAAAAATGCTCAGAATCTTCAAAGTCTTTTAGATCAGCCTTTGCAGATAAATCTCCTTTGTGCATCATATTTTTTAAAGCCCCTTTATACGCTACTTTAAATTTATTTGTTTCTTTATTACTTGTTTGGCAGGATGTAATTGAAACTACTGCTAGTAGCATTGCTATGTATTTCATAATTTTATTTTAATGTTTTATAGTTAACTTTAATCATGCCGTAAAACTACATAATAAAATGTGAGAATTGCTATTTTTGTGCCATGGCAAATTATGAAGATATCTTTAAAAAAGTAGTGTCCCATGCAAAAGAGTATGGTTATGTTTTTCAATCAAGCGAAATTTATGATGGTTTAGCAGCAGCATACGATTATGGACCAAATGGAGTAGAGTTAAAAAACAATATTAAAAACTATTGGTGGAAGTCAATGGTGAATATGCATGAGAACATTGTAGGACTAGATTCTTCAATTTTTATGCATCCTACTACTTGGAAAGCTTCAGGGCATGTAGATGCTTTTAATGATCCTTTAGTTGATAATAAAGATTCTAAAAAAAGATACAGGGCTGATGTATTGATTGAAGATCATATTGCTAAGATCGAAGCTAAAATTGAAAAAGATGTAAAGAAAGCTGAAAAGCGTTTTGGAGATGCTTTTGATAAAGCAGAATTTCTTGCTACCAATGGAAGAATATTAGATAGACAAAAACAGATTGATGCTATAAATGAAAAGATGAATACTGCACTTACAGCTGGTGACTTAGCTGCAGTAAAAGCATTAATTGAAGAATTAGGGATAAAGTGTCCTGTTTCAGGAACAGGAAATTGGACTGATGTACGCCAGTTTAACCTAATGTTTAAAACACAAATGGGAGCAACAGCTGATGCTGCTTCTGATTTATACTTACGACCAGAAACGGCACAAGGGATTTTTGTAAATTTCCTTAATGTGCAAAAAACTGCTCGTATGAAAATTCCTTTTGGAATTGCACAAATAGGTAAGGCTTTTCGTAATGAGATTGTAGCACGACAGTTCATTTTCCGTATGCGTGAGTTTGAGCAAATGGAAATGCAATTTTTTGTTCGTCCAGGTGAAGAAATGAAATGGTATGAGTACTGGAAGGAATTTCGTATGAAATGGCATAATTCATTAGGAATGGGAGATGAGAATTACCGTTTCCATGATCATGAAAACCTAGCACATTATGCTAATGCTGCTGCCGATATTGAGTTTAAATTCCCATTTGGGTTTAAAGAACTAGAAGGGATACATTCCCGTACAGATTTTGATTTAAAAGCACATCAAGAACATTCAGGAAAGAAATTACAATATTTTGACCCTGAGATTAACGAAAGCTATGTGCCTTATGTAGTAGAGACGTCTATAGGTTTAGATCGTATGTTCCTTACAGTATTAAGTCATTCTTATAAAGAAGAAGAATTAGAGAATGGAGAAAGCAGAACAGTACTTAAGATACCTGCATTATTAGCTCCTATTAAGGCAGCTGTATTACCACTTACTAAAAAAGATGGTATGCCTGAAAAAGCAAGGGAAATTCTAAAAACTTTACAGTTTGATTACAATTGTATTTATGAAGAAAAAGATTCAATTGGTAGAAGGTACAGAAGGCAAGATGCTGTTGGAACACCTTATTGTATTACTGTTGATCATCAAACTTTAGAGGATAATACAGTTACTTTAAGAGATAGAGATACTATGACTCAAGAAAGAGTAGCAGTGGCAGATTTACACAGTATAATAACTGAGAAAGTAAATATTGCTAAGTACTTAAGATAATAAGTCAGCTATAACTTCTAGCTTATGTAGTGTTTTTATCTCCTGACAAGCACTCCCCATTATTTTCCTAATTGATATAGCAGTATCTGGAAGGTTTGCCCCTGCATTATCAAATATTTCTTTTGAAGGCCATTGTGCGTACGCTATATAGTGATGCTCTTTTTGTTTGTGTAATCTAGAACCTAAACTTCCTTCATGCTGGAGAATTAATTTTGTTAAGGATTCCCAAGAATCAATAAATTCTTGTTCTTTGTTTTCCTTAACTAGAAATTCATAAATTACAATATACATACTTGTTATTTTAGTTTTTCCCTTTTACAGTTACAGAAATTTTATCAAAAGTAGCATCAATTGGAGGTAGTACTTTTTCTACCTCTACTTTTACTTTTTGTACTTTATGCAATGGTAAAATTGCAGCTACAATTTTTTTTGCTGGCACTTCTATCATATTTGCTCTTATTGCCATTTGTTCCTTTACAATAGCTATGACTTTTACATAATCAACTGTGTGGTTTAAATCATCTGTTTGTTCTACTTCCTCTGTATCTGCAGTTACCCAAACATTTACGATAAAATGTCCCCCTAAAATAGCTTCTTCAGGAAGATGTCCGTGGTGTGCAAAAATTCTAATTCCTTCTACAGTAATTAATCCCATTATTTAATTGTATTAAGTGCAGTTTCCATTCTTGCAATTGTTTCTTCTTTTCCTAGAAGAGCTGCAATATCAAAAAGAGATGGTCCCATTCCTAATCCTGTTAATGACACTCTAAATGCTGGAAGTAATTTTCCCATTCCAAGTTCATTTTCTGTTAGATATGCTTTAAATGCTACTTCAATATTTTCAGAAGTGAAATTAGATAATTCTGCTAGTCTATCTTTTAGTTCTGATACATATTCTGGAGTGTCTTCTTTCCATTTTTTACGGATTGTTTTCTCATCGTAGGATGTAGGGGCAGTGAAATAATATTTTCCTTCTTCCCACATATCTTTTATAAAGGTTGCTCTTTCTTTAAGTTGTTCGCAAACTGTAGTCACAAAAACATCTTCTGCTTCTACACCATTTTCTTTTAATATTAGCTGTAGCTTCTCTGCTAGTTGTTCCGATGAGGTACTTCTCAAATATTGTTGATTGAACCATCTTGTTTTATCAAAATCAAATTTTGCTCCTGCTTTTCCTACTCTTTTTAGGGTAAAGGCTTCAATTAAACCTTCCATAGAGAAGAGCTCTTGTGTAGTTCCAGGGTTCCATCCTAAGAAAGAAAGCATATTGATAAAGGCTTCAGCAATATATCCGCTTTCACGGTAACCTGAACTAATATCTCCTGTTTCTGGGTTTTTCCATTCTGTTGGGAATACAGGGAAACCTAATCGGTCTCCATCTCTTTTGCTTAATTTTCCATTCCCATCTGGCTTAAGAATTAGTGGTAAATGTGCAAATTCTGGCATCACATCTTCCCACCCTAGGTATTTGTATAATAGTACATGTAAAGGAGCTGATGGTAACCATTCTTCTCCTCTAATTACATGTGATATCTTCATTAAATAATCATCAACAACATTAGCTAGGTGGTAAGTTGGCATGCCATCTGATTTAAAGATAACTTTATCATCCATGTTATTGGTGTTTACTGTTACCCAACCTCTAATAATATCATTTAGTTTTACCTCTTCATTCCTTGGCATTTTAATTCGAATTACGTAAGGTTCTCCAGCATCCATTCTTTTTTGAACTTCATCTTCTGATAAAGCTAAAGAATTCTGCATAGTAGTACGGGTAACTGAATTGTATTGAGGAGAAGGAACTCCTGCGGCTTTCATGCGCTCACGCATAGCAGTAAGTTCTTCTGAAGTGTCAAAAGCATAATAAGCATAGCCATCTTTTACTAATTGCTCAGCATAAGGTAAGTATAAGTGTTTACGCTCTGATTGCTTATAAGGTCCAAAATTACCTCCTTCAATACCACTTTCATCAAATTCGATACCGCACCATTTTAATGAATCTACAATATATTTTTCAGCTCCAGGAACAAAACGAGTTTGATCTGTATCTTCAATACGTAAAATCATTTTTCCTCCTTGATTTTTTGCAAAAAGGTAATTGTAAAGTGCTGTTCTTACTCCTCCAATGTGTAAAGGGCCTGTAGGGCTAGGGGCAAATCGTACTCTTACTTCTGACATGTTTTTTTCTTTTAATTTTGGGCTGCAAAGATAGTATTTTAGATCTTAGGCAATGAAAAAAGAAATAAGAGAATAGCTCCTTAGTGAAATGGGTTTTGAAAAAAGACTAATGCTTAAATAAAGAGTCTTTCTCTTGAGTAAGTTCTTTTATAATAGTACTATAAATTTGTTCTAGTTCATTTGATGTTGAGTAGTAATGAAGAGTTTTCTCAAATAGGAGGCTATCAGTATGGTGACGTTCAAAAATATTATGATATTCTAGGGCTAATTTTTCTTTTGCTATTTCTATTCCTTTTCTTTTTTCTAAATCAAAAACAGCCTCAGCTAAATGGACTTCTTTTAAGAGGTCCTCAAATTGAACTTTGGATAATATTTCTTTTGGAACTTTAGGTTCTTCTTGCAGGGTGCATCCAATAATTAGAAGAAGTAATAGTGAACGAATAATTTTCATATTACAAAGATAGCCCTTAAGCAAGCAAAAAATGTATATTTGCTTAATTATTAATCAAACAAATATTTAAAATGAAAAAATTAATGTATTTACTAGTAGCTGGTATACTTACTGTATTTGCTGCTTGTGGTGGAGCTTGTTCTGAAGACTGTGCAAAAGAATGTTGTGGTGCAGATACTGAAGTTGTAGAAAACCAAGGATGTAAAACTGGAGGTGAGTGTTTACCTGACCATTCTTGTTGTATAGCTCCTGTAGAGGAAGAAGCAGTAGCTGAAGATTCTACTGTTGCAGAGGAAGAAGTTATTACTGAAGAAGCTGCTACTGAGGAGGTAGAACATTCTCATGAAGATGGTTCTCATTCTCACTAATAAGGAGTAATACTCTAAAAATAATAAAAAAGGCATCCAAATGGATGCCTTTTTTATTATCTGTTAAATGTAAGTCGCATTCCACCTATGCTTTCGTCAAAGCAACCTTGCTCATATGCAATATGCCCATTAACTAAAGTATGTGTTATTTGGGAGCTGAAAACAGTTTCTTCAAATGGAGACCAGCCACATTTATATAAAATATTATCTTTTGTTACTTCCCAAGGCTTATTTAAATCAACTAAAACTAAATCAGCATAATAACCTTCTCTAATAAATCCTCTTTTCTCTATTTGGAAACAGATTGCAGGATTATGACACATTTTCTCTATTACTTTCTCTAAAGTAATTTTTCCTTGCTTTACAAACTCAAGCATTGCAGGTAAGGCATGTTGTACTAATGGTCCTCCTGATGGAGCTTTAAAATAAGTATTTGCTTTTTCTTCTAAAGTATGTGGAGCATGGTCAGTAGCAATTACATCAAGCTTATCATCTAATAAAGCTTGAAATAAAGCTTCTTTGTCGCTTGCTTTCTTTACAGCAGGGTTCCATTTTATAAGTGTTCCTTTCTCAGAATATTTGCTTTCGTCAAACCAAAGGTGGTGGATACAAACTTCAGCAGTAATTCTTTTTTCTGATAAGGGTAAACTGTTATCAAAAAGGCTTATCTCTTTTTCAGTTGAGAGGTGAAAAACATGCAGACGTGTATTGTGTTTTTTTGCTAAGGCTACCGCCATAGAAGAGGATTTGTAACAAGCTTCTGTACTTCTAATTTCAGGGTGCTGGCTAATTGGAACATCCTCACCATATTGTTCTTTAGCATTTTTAATATTCTGCTGAATAGTAGCTTCATCCTCACAATGTACAGCAATAAGCATCGGTGATTTTGAAAAGATCTCTTCTAATACATTCTTATTGTCAACAAGCATATCTCCTGTTGATGAACCCATAAATATCTTAATAGCACCAACTTTCTTAGGATCTGTTTTTAAAACTTCTTCTAAGTTATTATTTGAAGCTCCCATGAAGAAGGTGTAATTTGCTAAGGAGTCATTCTCAGCTATAGTAAATTTCTCTTCTAGTAATTCTTGAGTAAGTGCTTGTGGGTTGGTATTTGGCATCTCCATAAATGAGGTGATACCTCCAGCTACTGCTGCTTTACTTTCAGTATATATATTTGCTTTATGAGTAAGTCCAGGCTCTCTAAAATGAACTTGGTCATCAATTACACCTGGTAGTAGATGTAAGCCTTTTGCATCAATTATCTGATCTGCATCAGTATTAATTTCTTCCGCAATTTGTACAATCTTTCTATCTTCAATTAATACATCTGATTTGTAAACTTTTCCTTCATTTACAAGTTGTGCATTTTTAATAAGTATTAGCATTTTTTATCTTTTCCAGTTTCTAAAAAAACTTTTTATTTTCATTTGTATTACCCCTATTACTGCTTCAAAGAAAATACCTCCACTCATTTTTGATTCTCCTTCGGTACGGTCGGTAAATATTACAGGAACTTCAACAATATTAAAACCATATTTCCAAGCTTTAAACTTCATTTCAATTTGGAAGGCATAACCTACAAATTGAATTTTGTTAAATTTAATAGTTTCTAGGACTTCTCTTTTGTAGCATTTAAAACCAGCAGTAGCATCTTGTACAGGCATTCCTGTAATAAACTTTACATACTTAGAGGCAAAGAAAGACATTAGTAAACGAGACATTGGCCAGTTCACAATATTCACTCCTTTTATATAACGAGAACCAATTGCTACATCTCCACCTTCTAAAGCATTTGTATTGTAGAGCCTTATCAAATCATTAGGGTCATGCGAAAAATCGGCATCCATTTCAAAGATAAATTGATACTCTTTAGTTAAAGCCCATTTAAAACCATGGATATATGCTGTTCCTAGTCCTAGTTTTCCAGTGCGTTCTTCTATGTGAAGTTGATTAGTATACTCTTTTTGTAAGCTTTTTACAATAGCGGCAGTCCCATCAGGGGAGCCATCATCAACAATAAGAATATGGAATGATTTCTCTAAAGAAAAGACTTTCTGTATTATCTTTTCAATATTTTCCTTTTCGTTATAGGTTGGTATTATAATTAAGCTATCTGACATTTTTGAGTTTTATAAGGTGTAAAAATACAGAAACAAATTTAGAAATGATTTATTGTGCCTTAGATTTGATGTCTTCAATTATTGTTGGGTCTAAAAGGGTTGAAGTGTCTCCTAAGTTATCTGTTTCTCCTTCTGCTATTTTTCTTAATATTCTCCTCATTATCTTCCCTGATCGTGTCTTTGGAAGCCCTGTTACAAATTGAATTTTATCAGCTTTAGCAATTGCACCTACTTGTTTTGTTACTAGTTTATTAATTTCAGTTTTTAAGGCTTGTTCGTCTTCAGGGCTATTATGGCATATTACATAGGCATAAACCCCATTTCCTTTTATTGGGTGAGGATAACCAACAATTGCTGTTTCACATACATTACTATGTTCATCTATTGCACTTTCAATTTCTGCAGTTCCTAAATTGTGTCCAGAAACAATGATTACATCATCTACTCTTCCAGTAATTCGATACATTCCATTCTCATCTCTTAAAGCACCATCTCCAGTAAAATATTTGTCTTTAAATGTAGAGAAGTAGGTGTCTTTAAATCGTTTGTGATCTCCATATATAGTTCGTGCCATTGAAGGCCAAGGAAACTTAATGCAGAGTCTTCCTTCGGTATTTTTTTCTTTTATTTCATTTCCTTTTTCATCAAGTAAACAGGCCTGTATTCCTGGTAATGGAAGTGTTGCAAAGGTTGGTTTTGAAGGGGTAACTCCTGCTAAGTTAGAAATCATAATGCCACCTGTTTCAGTTTGCCACCAGGTATCAACTATAGGAGCATTTTTTTTACCAATTTTATTGTCGTACCAGTGCCAAGCATCTTCATTTATAGGCTCTCCTACAGTTCCTAAAACTTTTAATGAGGATAAATTGTAAGGGTTTACAAAGTCCATTCCTTTAGCTTCTAATGCTCTAATTGCTGTTGGGGCAGTATAAAATATATTTACTTTATTTTCTTCAACAATTTTCCAGAATCTTCCAGCGTCAGGGTATGTCGGTATGCCCTCAAACATAAGTGTTGTAGCTCCTGCCAATAAGGGGCCGTATATGATATAAGAATGCCCTGTTATCCATCCAATATCTGCTGTGCACCAATAAATATCACCTTCGTTATATTGAAAAACATTACGAAAACTATATTCAGTATATACCATGTATCCAGCCGTTGTATGTTGTATTCCTTTTGGTTTTCCTGTTGACCCAGAAGTATATAATATGAATAGTGGGTCTTCAGCATCCATAATTATTGCTGTACAATCAGTACCTGCCTCTTTTAGTTCTTCATGCCACCAAAGGTCTCTTCCTTTTTGCATAGTAATATCGCTTTTTGTTCGTTCAAGGACGATACATTTTTCTATTGATGGGGTAGATTTCATAGCTTCATTAGCAATATCTTTTAAGGGAGTAATTTTTGTTCCTCTAAATCCACCATCAGCAGTAAGTAATAGTGTACATGAAGCATCATTTATTCTGTCAGCTAATGATTTTGCAGAGAACCCTGCAAAAACTACTGAATGAATAGCTCCAATTCTGGCACAAGCTAAAACAGCTATTGCTAATTCAGGAACCATAGGCATATACAGGCAAATTTTATCTCCTTTTTTAGCACCATTATTTTTTAACACATTGGAAAATTTACATACTTCAGTATGCAATTCTTTGTAGGATAAACACCTGCTTTGTTCATTTGGATTATTTGCAATCCATTTTATTGCTGTTTGATTTTCTTTAGTTGCTAAGTGTCTGTCCAAACAATTCTCAGTAATATTTAATTTTCCTCCTTCAAACCATTTTACTGAGGGGATATTAAAATCCCAAGAAAGCACATTGTCCCACGGTTTTCTCCAGTAAAAATCTTTAGCTTTTTCCTCCCAAAACTGTTCAGGGTTTTTAATGCTTTTGGTGTATTCTATTTTATATTCCTCAAAAGAGTTTATTTTTCTACTCATATTATTTTCTTAATCGTCCAAAGATAAGAAACAATTTACAACTTTAAATATGTTTTATTGAAGCTAATTTGTACATTAGCAGCTCAATAAAATAAATAAATATGAAAAAGATTTTACTAGTATTAAGCGTGTTGTTTTCAATAAATGTAAGCGCACAAGATTGTTCTGAATTATTTATCTCAGAATATATTGAAGGTCCAGGAAATAATAATGCAATTGAAATTTATAACCCAACAAATGCAACAATTGACTTAGCAGACTATTCAATAAAAAGATATGGAAATGGAGATAATAACCCAGCTAATGCTGATGTTTGGCAATTGAGTGGTTCTATAAATTCTGGAGAAGCTATTGCTATTGGAAATGGACAAGTTGATTCTGTTTGGGTATCTTCTTATTGGTCATTGCCTGTTGATCCAGCATTTTATTCAGCTTGTGGTATTCATGGTAGTGGAATATATCCTACTCCGTTCTATTTTAATGGAGATGATGCTATGACTTTAGAGAAAAATAATATTCCAGTAGATATCTTTGGTAAAGTAGGAGAAGACCCTGGAAGTGCTTGGACTGATGATGCAACTGCAACACCGCCTTTTACAGATGGAAATGGAGGGACATGGTGGACAAAAAGACAAACGTTAGTTAGAAAGGCTAGTGTAATGCAAGGTGTAACAACAAACCCTATTTCTTTTAACCCAACTTTAGAATACGATTCTTTACCTGATGCAACTTACTCTGGTATGGGAATGCATACTTGTGATTGTATTACTGTTAATAGCGTTGAGGAATACACTCCATCTTATGTTATGTATCCAAATCCAGTATTAATAGGAAACTCAGTAGCAATTAATACAACTGTAGAGGTTAATACTTTAGAGGTTATTAATATGTTAGGAGAAAAAGTATTGACTTTAAGATCAAATCATATTCCTACAGCTAGTTTAGCAAAAGGAACTTATATTGTTAATATTAGGTTTGTTAATGGCTTAACAGCAGAGAATAAATTAATTATAGAGTAATTGAAATATAAACATTGAAATGCTGATGGTAACATCAGCATTTTTTTTGATGCAAATATTATGAAAAACATAGCATTTTTATTACTTGGAATATTACTAAGCCTTAACTTGTTTAGTCAAACAACTTTAAGTGGGAGTGTTACTGATGCAAATACCGGAGAAGCATTGATAGGCGCTACTTTAATTTATGGTAAAGGGAAGGGGACTGTTACTGATATCGAAGGAAATTATAAAATTAAAATTCATAAGGGAGAACGTAATATTCAGGTTTCTTATGTAGGCTATAAAACAATAAGTAAAGTTGTTAGTATTGATAATAAAACTCAAACTATAGATTTTAAACTTAAGACAAAATTATTAAACGAAGTATTAGTAGTAGCAGATATTGCTCGTGATAGGGAGACTCCAGTTGCTTTTTCTACTATTTCAATGAAAAAAATCAGTGAGGAATTAGCTTCTCAAGATTTACCTATGATATTAAATACTACTCCTGGAGTTTATGCAACACAAAGTGGAGGAGGAGATGGAGATGCTAGGATTACGATTAGAGGCTTTAAACAAAAAAATGTTGCTGTAATGATTGATGGAATTCCTGTAAATGACATGGAGAATGGGAATGTATATTGGTCCAATTGGTTTGGCTTAGATGCTATATTATCAAGTACTCAAGTGCAGAGAGGGTTAGGAGCTTCAAAAATAGCAATACCATCAGTAGGGGGGACAATTAATTACCTTACAGCAGGTATTGGTTCTAAGAAAGGAATGCAGTTAAAACAAGAAGTTGGAAGTGGGGGGTACTTAAGGTCCTCTTTTTCAATTAACTCAGGAAGGTTAAAAGGTAATTGGGGTTATACATTAGCAGGGTCATATAAGTGGGGTAATGGATATATTGATCATACTTTTACAAAAGGGTATTTCTATTACGGTAAATTACAAAAATCAATAGGAAAACATATTCTTAGCTTATCTGTAATGGGTGCTCCTCAGGAACATGGGCAAAGATCTTATAAGAGTAATATTGCATTCTATGATACTGATTTTGCCAATGAATTAGGTATTTCTACTTCGGAATATGGTTATGCTATTTCAGCTAATGGAGATACAACTAATTTGGTTAATAACTTAGGAGTTAAACATAATAAGCATTTTGGGCTTATTGATCGTTGGGAGCTGGATGAAAATGGGGACACTATACATAATAGAGGAAATTTAAATGAGAGAGTAAATTATTATCATAAACCACAATTTTCATTAAGAGATGTTTGGACTATAAGCGATAAGTTGTCAATGTCAAATGTAGCTTATTTATCTGTTGGTAATGGGGGGTCAACAAGTTTAAGTGGTCAAGAAAGTAGTAGGGGGGAATATTTAAGAAATGAGGACCTCACTGTTGATGGTTATGTTGACTTTCAAAGTATTTATGATGCAAATCATTCTGTTGGTTGGATACAGCCAGAACCAATATCAAGTACTATGTTAGCAAGTAAGGTTAATAATCATTTTTGGTATGGATGGATCTCCACTTTAAATTATGAGTTAAATAAAAAATCAAAAATAACTACAGGTTTAGACCTAAGAAAATATAGAGGAGATCACTATAAAGAGGTTTATGATTTATTAGGAGGAAATTATATTATTATTAATGATAATATAAATGATACAACTATTAAGAAAGTAGTTGGGGATAAAGTAGGTTGGCATAATGAGAGTTTAGTAAAGTGGGCAGGAATATTTGCACAATATGAATATAAAACACCTTCTTTAAGTGCTTTTGTTAATCTATCAGGAGCAAATACAGCATATAAAAGAATAGATTACTTTAAGCTCCCTGAGTTGCAAGAAAGTAATTGGAAATGGATTAAAGGATATACAATTAAGTCAGGAGCAAATAAGAATTTAGATGAGTATAATAATGTATTTTTTAATATTGGATACATAACAAGAGCGCCTAGGTTTGAAAATGTATTCTATTATGATAACTCTTTATTTAAGGAGATAAAGAATGAAAATATTAAGGCAATAGAAGGAGGGTATTCATTTAGGTCTTCATTATTTTCAGTAAATACAAATTTATATTATACAATTTGGGAGAACAAGCCTAAAAGTGGAGGCGTTAGGGTAGAGATTGATGAGATTTCATATAGGGCTAATATTAATGGTATGAATGCTTTACATAAAGGGGTTGAGGTAGATTTTGCTTATAAAACAACACAACAATTAACTGTTGAAGGGTTAATTTCTATTGGTGATTGGAGGTGGAACTCCTCTGAAGTAGTTCGGTTTACAGATGAGAATAATGAGCCATTATTAGACCCAGAAACAAATGAGCAAAAAGTTATTGAATTTGATGCCACAGGAGTACATGTTGCTGATGCAGCTCAAACACAGCTTGGTATGAGTCTAAGATATCAGCCTATTTCTAATGGTTATATTAAGTTAAGAGGTACTTATTTTGGAAATAATTATGCAGAGTTTGATCCAATATCTTTAAGTGGATCTACAGCAAGAACTGAATCCTGGAAGTTGCCAAGCTATCAATTATTTGATTTACACTGTGGCTACAGTTTTAAGTTAGCAAATAATCATTTGTTAGATATTAGGTTTAGTCTCCTTAATATTTTAGATGAGGTGTATATATCAGATGCACAAAATAATGATACTTATAGTACCAACTATCAGAGTTTTGATGCTAAGTCAGCCGGAGTATTTTTTGGCTTAGGAAGAAGGTATAATTTATCAGCAAAGTTTAGATTTTAAAAATAAATAAAAATGAAAAAAATAACAACAGTAATTTTAGCAACCCTAGTTAGTATATTAGGGTTTTCACAGACTGATATTGCAACAGCAAGAGCTCAAGGGGTAGGGGCAACAGTAAGTATTACAGGAATAGTAACTAATGGAGCAGAGTTAGGAGCAATACGCTATATTGAAGATGCAACTGGGGGTTTAGCATTATATGATCCTGCAATGCTTACTAATGTAGTAAGAGGGGATGAACTTACAGTGACAGGAGTTTTAGTAGATTATAATGGCTTATTGGAAATGAACCCTGTGAGTACAAGTACTACAAACTCAACAGCAAATTCTGTTACGCCTTTAGTAGTTACACCTTTGCAAGTAGGAGAGGCAACAGAGTCAGAATTAGTACAGATTAATAATGTAGTCTTTAATTCTGGAGGGTCCTTATTTACTTCAGGAACGCATGATTTTACAGCAAATGGAGAAACAGGTAAGGTATATATTAAGGCTGGTAGTCCATTAGAGAATACGTTTATTCCTATTGGTTCAATTACTTTAGTAGGAATCTCATCTCAATATACTTTTAGTACACCAGCAAATGATGGATATCAAATTTTACCTAGGGACTCAGCTGATATTATCCAGTCAGGGAATTTAATCTTTACTTCTGGAGTAACCCAAACTAATATTACTACTAGTAGCTTTGACCTTTCTTGGACAACATCTGATAGTGCAAGTTCTCAGCTGTTCTATGGTACTACTCCTGCAATGGGGCAAGTTTCAGCGCCTATAACAGGGCCTTTTATGAGTCATTCATTAAGTTTAGGTTCTTTGCAAGCAGCTACAATATATTATGTGCAATGTTTTTCAGTTAATGGTGTGGATACTGCATTTTCTAATGTTGGAGTATATGCAACAGCATCTAATTCTTCTGGGGCAATTCGTCCATATTTTAATCATTCAGTTGATGTTAGTGTTGCTACAGGTGTAGCTGCTCAAAATATTACAACAGCCTTTAATGATACTATAAAAGCATATATGGATTTGGCACAAAATACTTTAGATATTTGTGTATATAATGCTTCGGATGCTACTATTGCTACTGCTATTAATGATGCTTACAATAGAGGAGTTCAGGTACGCTATATTGCTGATGATGATGTGACAAATAGTATGTTAGGTAGCTTAAATTCTAATATTCCAGTAGTATTCCGTGATCCGAGTTTAGCAGGTATAATGCATAATAAGTTTATTATTATTGACGCTAATTCTACAAATAATTCTTGGATATTAGGAGGGTCAACAAATTGGACTAATCCTAGTAATTTATTTAATGATTATAATAACCTTATTTTTATCCAAGATGAAACAGTTGCAAAAGCTTATACATTAGAGTTTAATGAAATGTGGTCAGGAGTTTTTGGGGATAATAAGCAAGATAATACACCACATAGATTTAAGGTAGGAGGAAAGGATGTTGAGGTGTATTTTTCTCCATCTGATCAAACAACAAGTCATATTTTACAGCTTATTGACAATGTTGATTATACCTTAGAGTTTGGTTTGTTAGGCTTTACAAGAGATGATTTAGGGCTTGCTGTAATTGCTAAAGATAATGAGTTTGGAGTAAATGTAAGAGGAATAATTGAACAGGAAAGTATTTCTGGAAGTGAGTTTGCTAATTTATTAGCTGGAGGAGTGAATGTAAAATCACATCAAGGAGTAAGTCATCAGTTACATCATAAATATGCTATTGCTGATGCTAATAATATAGGGTCTGATCCAACTGTTCTTACAGGCTCACATAACTGGAGTAATAATGCTGAAAATAATTCTGATGAAAATACTATTATAATACATGATGCAACTATTGCAAATATTTATCTGCAGGAGTTTACAGAGCGTTTTAATGAGTTGCTAACTGCAACTAATGAAATGTCTGCTGTTGAGCTTGAGATGTATCCTAATCCAACATCTGGAAGTGTAAATATTAAAAGTGAAGCAGCTATAGCTCAAGTAAATATCTATAATATTGAAGGGAAATTATTAGATGAAGTAAAAGCTTCAATATTTACCATAACGGATAAAGGAGTCTACTTTGTTAAAATAATAACTGATAAGGGAATAAGTGTTCGTAAACTTGTTGTAGAATAATTTAAATACTATACATAAAAAAAGCCCACTATTTAGTGGGCTTTTTTTATGTTACATAGTAAATGTTTCCATAAACTTGGTAGTATAATCACCTTCGCGGAATTTTTTATCTTTCATTAGTTTTTGATGGAAAGGAATAGTTGTTTTTATTCCTTCGATAATAAACTCATCTAAAGCTCTTTCCATTTTTGCTATTGCTTCTTCTCTAGTTTGCGCAACTGTAATTACTTTAGCAATCATAGAGTCGTAGAATGGAGGAATCATATAGTTTGCATAAACATGAGTATCAATTCTTATTCCGTGTCCTCCTGGAGCATGAAAATTAGTGATTTTACCAGGACAAGGTCTAAAATCATTTTCAGGATCCTCAGCATTAATTCTACACTCAATAGCGTGTAGTTGAGGATGGTAGTTCTTTCCTGAAATTTCAATTCCTGCAGCAACTTTTATTTGCTCCCTTATTAAGTCATAATCAACAACTTCTTCAGTAATTGGGTGCTCAACTTGTATACGCGTATTCATTTCCATAAAATAGAAATCTCTATGCTTATCAACTAAGAATTCTACAGTACCAACTCCTTCATATTTTACAGCTTCGGCAGCTTTAATTGCAGCCTCTCCCATATCTTCTCTTAACTTCTCTGTCATGAAAGGAGATGGAGTTTCTTCTGTTAATTTTTGATGTCTTCTTTGTATAGAACAATCTCTTTCTGATAAATGAGCTGCTTTTCCTCTGTGATCACCAATAATTTGTATTTCAATATGTCTTGGGTCTTCAATAAACTTCTCCATATACATACCGTCATTTCCAAATGCAGCTTTTGATTCTTGTCTAGCACTATTCCATGCTTCTTCAAGATTTTCTGCTTCCCAAACTAAACGCATACCTTTACCTCCACCACCAGCAGTAGCTTTAAGCATTATAGGGTATCCAATTTCAAGAGCAAGTTTTTGACAAGCCTCAAAATTAGGGATTATACCTACTGATCCAGGGATAGTTGGTACTCCTGCTTTTTTCATTGTTTCTTTTGCATTTGCTTTATCTCCCATTCCATCAATCATTTCAGGAGAGGCACCAATAAATTTAATGCCATTTTCATCACAGATTTTAGAGAAATTTGAGTTTTCAGCTAAGAACCCATAACCTGGGTGGATAGCATCAGCATTAGTAATTTCAGCAGCAGCAATAATATTTGGAATCTTTAAGTAAGATTCAGAACTTGCTGCAGGGCCAATACAAACAGCTTCATCAGCAAAACGAACGTGTAAGCTATCTGCATCAGCTTTAGAATATACTGCTACAGTTTTTACACCCATTTCTTTACAGGTACGGATAATACGCAATGCGATTTCCCCCCTATTTGCTATTAGGATTTTCTTAAACATAATAAATTATTTTAAGGAGTAATTATGATGGGTCAACCAAAAATAGTGGCTGATCAAATTCAATTGGAGAAGCATCATCAACTAATACTTTAACAACTTTACCAGATACTTCTGATTCAATTTCGTTAAATAATTTCATTGCTTCGATAATACAAATTGTTTGTCCTTCTTTAATAGTATCGCCAACATTGATAAATGGTGGAGTTTCAGGAGAAGATGAACGGTAAAAAGTACCAATCATTGAAGCCTTAACAGTAATGTAGTTTGCGTTTTCATCAGCAGCCGGAGCAGCAACAACAGGTGCGGCAGCTACTGGAGCAGCAACAGGTGCAGCCATCATTTGTGCAGGTGCTTGTTGTATTATTGTAGTAACCTCATCAATATCTCCTTTTCTTTTCTTTCCTGGAGACTTGATAGATATTTTAACGTTATCAATCTCTAAATCTACTTCTGTTGCTCCTGATTTTGCAACAAATTTTATTAATTCTTGTATATCTTTTAAATCCATTTTTTAAGTTTTATTTTATAGTACAAATGTAATTATTTCTTTGAATCGTAGGCCCATTTTAGATAAATTGAGCCCCATGTAAATCCACCACCAAATGCAGCAAGTACAATATTGTCTCCTTTATTTAGTTGATTTTCCCATTCCCATAAGCATAAAGGAATAGTTCCATTAGTAGTATTTCCATATTTTTGGATGTTAAGCATCACTTTTTCATCACCTACACCCATTCTTCTTGCAGTAGCATCAATAATACGCTTATTTGCTTGGTGAGGTACTAGCCAAGCAACATCATCAGCTGTTAAATTATTACGCTTCATTATTTGTTCTGACACATCAGCCATACTTTTTACTGCGGCCTTAAATACAGGTTGTCCATCTTGAAAAACAAAATGTTCTCTAGCATCTACAGTTTCATGTGAAGCTGGTTTTTCAGATCCTCCTGCTTTCATATGTAAGAACTCTCTTCCAGCACCATCACTTTTTAGTATAGAGTCTTGTATCCCTAATCCATCTTCTGTTGGTTCTAATAATACAGCACCTGCTCCATCACCAAAAATAATACAAGTAGCTCTATCAGTATAATCAACAATTGAAGACATTTTGTCAGCACCAACTACAATTACCTTTTTATAGGCTCCTGTTTCAATAAATTTTGAGGCAGTTGATAATGCAAATAAGAACCCTGAACAAGCTGCCATAAGATCGTAGGCAAAAGCATTTTTTGCACCTACTTTATCGGCTATTATACATGCTGTTGATGGAAAAACCATATCAGGTGTTGCTGTAGCACAAATAATTAAATCAATATCTTCAGCGTTAGTATCTGTTTTTGCTAATAAGCCTTTTATTGCTTGTGTCCCAAGCTCAGAGGTCCCCTTTCCTTTTCCTTTAAGAATTCGTCTTTCTTTAATTCCTGTACGAGAGGTAATCCACTCATCATTAGTGTCTACTAAAGTTTCTAATTCCTTATTAGTAAGTATATAGTCAGGTACATAGCCTTGAATTCCTGTTATTGCAGCGTTTATTTTTCCCATTAGTTTAGGTTGTTTTTTATTTTACTTGTTAAATCAGCTTCTACAACATCTTTAGTAAGCAGAATCATATTTTTTATAGCAATTTCATTTGAGATTCCATGTCCAATAATTACTGTCTTGTTTAAGCCTAAGATTGGTGTTCCCCCGTAATTTTCATAATTAAATCGTTTAAAATAATCATCGAGCAGGCCTCTTTTTTCCATTATAGAATAGATTCCTTCAGCTTCTTTTAACACAATATTTCCTGTAAATCCATCGCAAACAATTACATCAGTTTCAGAGTCAAAAATTGCTCTTCCTTCAATGTTTCCAGTAAAATTATAGTCAGTATTATTTTCCATCATACTAAAGGTAGCTTGAGTAAGCATATTTCCTTTAGTTTTTTCTTCGCCAAGGTTTAGCAAGCTTACTTTTGGATCTTTTATTCCACAAACATGTTCTGAAAATAAGGACCCTAGGATTCCAAATTGATATAAAACATCAGGTTTGCAATCGGCATTAGCACCCACATCTAAAAGTACGGTAACACCTCCATCTTCTCTAGGAACTAATGTGGAAATTGCTGGGCGTAAGATTCCAGTTATTGCTTTTACAGAGTAGTATCCGCCTACAAACATTGCACCTGTATTTCCAGCTGAAGAAAAACCTTCTATTTTTCCTTTAGCTAAATATTCAAACCCTTTAGCAATGCTAGAGTTGGGTTTTGATTTAAATGCTTTTGTTGGGTGTTCTCCCATTTCGATTACATCATCACAGTCTACAATTTCAAAAGTATCTGCGGCAATATTATGGTGCTCTAATTCAGAAAGAATTTCGTTCTTTCTTCCAAATAAGACCACCTCGGTATCGGTAGGAAGTTCATTAAGAGCCAGAATAGCTCCATGAACGGTTTTTTTGGGAGCATAGTCTCCTCCCATAATATCTATTCCAATTCTCATAAATAGTTTGCAGTTTTAAAGGGCTAAAACTACAAAAATCTACTGAAGAACTATAGAGATACTTGTTTTTCTATCGCTTGCTTCCCTCTGTAAGTTCCACACTCTTCACAAACTCTGTGATATTGTACAGGAGTACTACAGTTTGGGCAGCTGTACATAGTAGTAGCAGAAGCTTTATAATGAGTTCTTCTTTTATCTCTTCTAGTCTTAGAAATTTTTCTTTTAGGATGTGCCATTTTCTTTCTTTTACTATTTTAATTTTAAATCTTTTAATGCATCCCACCTAGGGTCAGATGACTTTTCTTCTTTTACAGTATATTTTTCTATCAAATCTACCATTTCTTTATTGCAGTTACTACTTCCATCTTCATTAATCGGATGTTGTCGTTTGTTAGGCAGTGTTAAATTGATTATTTCAAAAATTAAATGTTGAAGAGAAAACGTATTTTCACTCGTTTTAACATAAATTATTTCGTCAGTAGACTCTAAATTTTCATCAGTTTCTTTGATGATAATTTTTGTTTTTGTTTCAATATTTATAGATAAATCTTCAGCACATATATCGCAAAGAAGATTGTTTATAACACCACTTAAGGTAAGTGTTAATGCTAATTTATTGTTTTCTTTATCTAGTAAAGCTGTTGCAATAATATTTGCATGTTGCACTTCCGACTGTGTAAATACCTCAAAGAACTGGTCCTTTATCTCAAATGAATAGGTGTGCTCTCCATTGGGAATTCCTCCTAATTTTATCACATAATTATCCATTCACCTGAATTTTAAAGGGCTGCAAAGATACAAATTTATTCGTATTCAGAGTATTAAGTTTATTTTCTTGTTTTAAAAGTTAAAGGATTCTCATTTAGGGCTTTAAAATCTGTTCTTTTTGCAAAGATATCGCAAGCTAAGTATACTGCTTCACGAAAAGATTGTTCATCAGCTTCTCCTTTACCAGCAATCTCATAAGCTGTGCCATGAACTGGTGATGTTCTTACAATATTAAGTCCAGCTGTATAGTTAACACCTTCAGAGAATGAAAGTGTCTTAAATGGAGTTAGTCCTTGATCATGATACATAGATAATATTCCATCAAATGAATTTAGGTTTTTAGGAGTGAAAAAACTATCGGCAGGGTAAGGTCCAAAGGCTAAGACGTCTTCATCTTTAAGTTGCTTTAATGCAGGTGAGATAGTTTCTTCCTCTTCTTTTCCTAGCATACCATCTTCTCCAGCATGAGGATTAAGCCCTATAACTGCAATTTTAGGTTTTCTAATTCCGAAGTCAGTAATTAAAGACTGATTAAGTTGTTTTGTTTTGGCAATAATTTTATCAGTTGTAATTGCCGATTTCACTTCTGACAAAGGGATATGTCCTGTTACAAAAGCAATTTTCATAACATCACTTACCATAATCATTAAGGAATCGCCTCCAAAATTACCAGCCAAAAACTCAGTATGTCCTACAAAATCCTTAACTTTTTCTTGTATTGAGGATTTATTTATTGGAGCAGTAACCATAACATCAATTTCTCCATCTTTTAGAGCTTTACATGTTGCTTTAATAGATTCAAAAGCATAAGCTCCTGATGTAGCTGTTGAGCTTCCAAACTTTATTTCAACATCTTCTTTCCAAACATTAATTAGGTTTGCTTTCTTAGGATGTGCATCCTTAATAGTGTTAATGGTGTTAAAATTAAAGTCTTGAGCATTTAATGCTTTTCGATGTATGCTAGCTGTTTTACTAGCTCCAAAAATAATTGGAGTGCAAAAATCCATCATTCTATTGTCTTTAAATGTTTTGATGATAACTTCCATTCCAATACCATTTAAATCTCCAATAGAGATTCCTACTTTTATTTTTTTATTAGCCATTAGCTTTTATTTTTAATGAACTGGTAAAGTAAACGCACTCCCATTCCTGTAGCACCTTTTCCTCTATATCCATATTTCCCTTTTGAATAAACCCCTGGTAAGTCAATATGAATAAATGGATAATCGGCAAAATGTGCTAAAAACTTACCAGCTGTAATAGCGCCTCCATAAGGTCCTCCTAAGTTTTTAATATCTGCAATATCAGATTTTATTAATTCATCATAATCTGACCAAAAAGGGAATTCAGCTAATCTTTCATGAACTTCATCTCCAATTGCTTTTAGATCTGCATGTTCTTTTGCTGCACCATCGTGCATACTTATAAAACCATGATGCCCAATTGCAGCAACAGCTGCTCCAGTTAAGGTAGCTAAATCAATAACTAATTCAGGGTTATATTTTTTTGCAAAACTTAATGCATCAGCAAGTACTAAACGTCCTTCAGCATCAGTATTTAATACCTCAACAGTTGTTCCGTCATGCATAGTAATTACATCTCCAGGAGCATAAGCGTTTCCTGAAGGTCGGTTATCAGTTGCAGGGTTAAGAGCAATAACATGATAAGGTAACTTATTTGATGCAATTGCTTGCATAGCACCAATTACAGTACCTGCACCACCCATATCAATCTTCATTAAATCCATAGAGTTAGCAGTTGGTTTTAAACTTAAGCCTCCAGTATCGTATACAATTCCTTTACCTACTAAAATAATAGGTTGTTTATTTTTTGCATTTTCTGGTTTCCACTCCATAATAGTAAAGGTAGGTTCATCAATACTTCCTTGGTTTACTGCTAAAAGCCCTCCCATTTTTAAAGATTCTATCTTCTTTTTATTGAAAACAGTAGTTTTAAAACCAGATTGCTTACCAGCCTTTACAGCGGCATCAGCTAAATCTTTTGCAGTAAGATGTGAGAAAGGCTCATTGACTAAATCTCTTGTTAAGTACACTGCATCAACTATGTTTTGTAATTCAGCAATTTCTTTTTCATCAGAATTTTTGCATAGATTAATAGTTGTTAATTTATTTGGTTTCCCGTCTGTTTTATGCTTTGTAAAGGTGTAATTAGCAAGAGCCATTCCTTCAGTAATTGCTAAAGCTTCTGTTTGGTTTCCTTTTACATCAATAAGACTAATTTTTTCTTTGTCTTTTAACTTTCCTTGTAAAGAGTCTCCTAGCATTCTGCAAGATTCAAGGTGTTTATTGCTGTCTTTTTCGTCTTTAGGGCATACAATAAAGAGCAGTCTATTATATTGATTGATACTTATTAGCTCCTTGTCATTACTAAGTTCTTCTTTAATAAAAGAGTGTTCAGCATCATTTAGGTTAAAGCTTGATAGATCACTATTAGTTGCTATTAATAATACTAAATTATCTTTTTCAGAAATTGTTGTTTTCTTTTTAATTAGAGTAGTCATATAATTGTGTAATTTTGAACTCACAAAACTAAAAATTTTATGGAGAGTAAGCAGCTGATTGAAAGAGCATTAAAAAAAGAATTTCTGAGTGCAGAAGAGGGACAATTTTTATTTGAAAATACCCCTACTGCTGAGTTAATGTGGGCAGCAAATGAATTAAGACAAATGCAAGTTCCAGGTAATGTTGTTACTTGGCAAATTGATAGAAATGTAAATACAACTAATGCTTGTACAGCTAATTGCAAGTTTTGTAATTTCTTTAGGCATCCAAAACACGAAGAGGTTTATGTAACCAATTTGGAAACTTATAAGGTTAAGATGGAAGAAACGCTTAAGTATGGAGGGGACCAGTTGCTTTTACAAGGAGGTCATCATCCAGAATTAGGGTTGGAGTACTATACAAATTTGTTTAGAGAATTAAAAAAGATGTTTCCTACTATTAAGTTACATGCTTTAGGCCCACCAGAAGTAGCGCATATTTGTAAAGTTGGAGGGCATACCCATTTGGAAGCTTTAACTGCATTAAAAGAATCTGGGATGGATAGTATGCCAGGAGCAGGAGCAGAGATTTTAAGTGATAGGGTAAGGCGTTTAATTTCTAAAGGAAAATGTACAGGGCAAGAATGGTTAGATGTAATGAAGGTTGCACATCAAGTAGGATTAACAACATCGGCGACTATGATGTTTGGACATATTGAAACAATTGAAGAACGTTTTGATCATTTAGTAAGAATTAGAGAAGTTCAGGAGCAAAAGCCAGAAAATGAAAATGGATTCTTAGCCTTTATTGCATGGCCATTTATGGATGATGGTACTTTATTGCAAAGAGTAAAAGGAATTAATAATGAAACTTCTGCTGATGAGTATATGCGTATGGTTGCTATTAGTAGAATTATGCTGCCAAATATTCAAAATATTCAAACCTCTTGGCTTACAGTTGGAGCTGATACAGCTCAACTTACCTTACATGGTGGGGCAAATGATATGGGCTCAATTATGATTGAAGAAAATGTAGTTTCGGCAGCTGGAGCTCCACATAGGTTTACAGCAAATAGCATACAAGATTGTATTAAAGCAGCAGGGTTTACACCACAGCTAAGAACGCAGCTGTATGAAAATAGAGTAATGCCAGAGATGGTAGAACAAGAAATAGATTATTAAAATGTTTACAGGAATAATAGAAGAATTAGCAGAAATAGTTGCTTTAAAAGAGGAAGGAAGTAATTTACATATTTCATGTAAGTCAGCAATTACTCAAGAATTAAAAATTGATCAATCTGTTGCGCATAATGGAGTCTGCCTTACTGTTGTAGCAATTAATAATGATGTGTATACAGTAACAGCAATAAAAGAAACTCTAGATAAAACAAACTTAGGTTTGTTAGAAGTTGGGAGCAAGGTAAACTTAGAGCGTTGTATGGCTTTAGGAGCTAGAGTTGATGGGCATATGGTACAAGGTCATGTTGATCAAATTGCAAAATGTATTGCTATTAAAGAAGAAAAAGGATCTCATATTTATACTTTTGAGTATAAGCCTTCAGATAATATGACAGTAGAAAAAGGTTCTGTTTGTGTAAATGGGGTGAGCTTAACAGTTGTTAATTCTAAAGATTATTCTTTTTCTGTAGCTATTATTCCTTTTACCTATGAACATACTAACTTTCATACTTTTAAGGTAGGAACAACAGTAAATATTGAATTTGATATTTTAGGGAAATATATCTCTAAGATGTTTATGAAAGATCTTTAAGACTTACTTTATTCCTCTAGTTCAGGCCCACATTCTTTTGTGAAAAAACGGTAATTAACTCCAATAGTAAATTGTTGCTCAGAGCCAAATTGAACTCCATTTAGATTCTGATATAAAGGGATTTCACTTGTAACAAAAAATGTAAAATTATCTTGAGAGTAACTAATCTGTGGGATGAAGAATATTTTATCGCCTCCTGTTGAGTTCTTCTTTTCTTTCCAGCTTTCTGCTTCAAATTCAACTAGCCAATCACCATTAGGATTTTCAAATCTGTCTAATTTTGATTGTCTTGCATCTAATTTTCCTACGCGTTCTCCTTTTATCTGAGCAACTAAGCCCCATTTCCTGTATACTGTTTTGCTTGCAAATAATGATAAACTAGCATAGTCTCCAAATTTATCATTTAATGAATTATATCCCTTCTTTATGTATAATGAGTTTGCAAAAACACGAAACTTTTGTTTCTTATATTCCCTAAAAAAGAAAGCATATAGCATAATGTCAGCGCTCCCTGTTGATAATTGAATAGTTGGAGGTAAATATTCAGGAAGGATTGAGTTAGAGGCTACTGTGTCAGTATGTGAACCAATAGGGAACTTTAATCCTAGTCCTAAAGTAACTTCAGATCGGATATTTCCATTATTTTTATTGTATATGTCATATCTAGGAAAAATTATTAAATCTCCAAATCCTGTTGAACTGGAGGTAGAGTCCTCTCCTTTGAGTCTTAATGCTTTATTTAGATGATAACCTGTCGCTAAGGATAGGGTTAGCTTTTTATTAACCCCATAATCTGTTCTTAAAAATAAATATTCACTATTAAGTTGATCATATATTCCTTCTTGTTGAATTTCTTCTGTGCCTTCAAAAAACTTAGTAGAACTATTGGATTGATAATTTAGTGATACTTCCATTTGATACTGTTGTAATACGCCAGTAGCAGCTCCCCCTGCAATAGGATTACTTCCTCCTCCTGAACAACAGCCTTGAGCATAAATAACTCCCTGAAAAGATAGAGAGATAATACTTAATAGTAGTAAGCGCATAGAATTATTTTGTAATTTTCAAATTAGATATTCCAGATTGGTTCGTCATTCTAAGGATATAGTTTCCTTTTTCTAACTTACTTACATCTATGCTTGTATTTGTATTGTTGCTAGTATTATGGCTTAGTATTATTTTCCCTAAAACATCAATAATATCAAATTGAGAAGTAGTATTTGTATTGAAACTTAAATTAAGGGTTTCATTAACAGGGTTAGGGAAAGCTTTTAAAGCAAAATTAGCTGTTAAAGATTCGTTAATACCTACAGTCTCAGAAAGTGCTAAGGCAATTGCTGCTGTGACCCCTGCCTCTGTAATTTTATTATCGTTTTTATTGTAATATATTTTATGATTGTTTTTTCCTAAAACAACAGTTTTTGGCATTCCTGGAGTTCCATAGTCAGTCATATCTAAAGCAGCATCAGAAAAGATAGCATCAGTTGCAATACTATAGTTTGTTGCCCACCCTGATAAATAAGAGCAAGATGAGTTTGCGTAATCATCAGCTAAATAATATTTTACTCTATTTGGATGGCTTGTAGCAAAAGATTGCACTGCATCTGCAGTATATCCTGCATAAGTTGCACATGGAGCACATGGCATAACCCAGCAAATAACAATTACATCTCCATTATCTAACTCATCAAACAAATTATGTGATATTCCATTACAATCATTAGTAGTAAAAGGGGTTGCCGTAGTTTGTGCAAAAGTAAAGCTGCTAAGAGCAGTTATTGCAGTAATAAGTAGTAGTATTTTTCTCATAGTAATAAGGTTTTATTTTTCTCTTTCATAATGGCAGCAATGATGAAGGTTATTATAAACTTCATCATCAGCCCTGTATTTTTCAGTATCATAACCAACATTAGCAATTGATTTTTGAATTGTATCAATTGAAATAACTTCTGGGTTAAATTTCACTTTCATTTTTTGGCTTACAATATTCCATCTTGCTGTTTTTACGCCTTCATTAGCTTTAGCTGCTGTTTCAATTTTCTTCTGACACATTTCACAGTTTCCTAAAACTTGGAATGATGCTTTTTCCCACTTAGGTTTTTGAGAAAAAGTATTTAAAGAGCTTAAAGTTAGTAGAACTAGAACGAGGGTTTTTATAATTTTTATCATAATTAAAATCTTTAAGGTCAAAGATACTAAATATAATTATAGTTTCTAATTGGATAAAAATAACATCTTACCTGTTTAAGGTAACAAATCTTCTTACTTTTGTAAAATGAGAAATAAGATACTATTGTTGGGCTCAGGAGAGCTAGGAAAAGAAGTGGTAATTGCTATGCAAAGGTTAGGACAGTATGTAATTGCAGTAGATAGTTATAAGGGTGCTCCTGCTATGCAGGTGGCGCACGAATTTGAGGTTATTAATATGTTAGATGGTGATGCCTTAGATAGGATAGTTGCTAAACATAAACCTGACTTTATTGTTCCGGAAGTAGAAAGTATCCGAACAGAACGATTTTATGATTATGAAAAGCAAGGTTATACTGTAATTCCTTCAGCTAAGGCTGCAAACTTTACAATGAACAGAAAAGCAATTCGTGATTTAGCAGCTATAGATTTAGGTGTAAAAACAGCGAAATATAAATATGCTACTTCTTATCAAGAGCTTAAAGAGGGGGTTGCTTTTACAGGAGTGCCTTGTGTGGTTAAGCCTTTAATGTCAAGCTCAGGAAAAGGGCAATCAGTTATTAAAACTGAAGCAGATATTGAAAAAGCTTGGAACTATGCTTTAGAAGGGTCAAGAGGAGATTTGATGGAGGTAATAGTAGAAGCATTTATTGATTTTGATTATGAAATTACATTGCTTACTTTAACTCAGAATAATGGGAATACTCTTTTTTGTCCACCAATAGGACATAGGCAGGAGCGAGGCGATTATCAAGAAAGCTGGCAGCCTATGGCAATGGAAGATATGCATTTAAAAACTGCACAAGAAATGGCTGATAAAGTAACTAAGGCTTTAGGGGGTAGTGGAATTTGGGGTGTAGAATTTTTTATTGGTAAAGATGGAGTTTATTTTTCTGAACTTTCTCCACGACCACATGATACTGGAATGGTAACCTTAGCAGGAACACAAGACTTTACAGAATTTGAATTACACACTAGAGCAATATTAGGAATCCCTGTTTTAGATATTCCTTTAATTAGAAACGGTTCCTCAGCAGTAGTGTTAGCTAATAAAGAAAGTAATAATTTTCCTGTTTTTACAGGGTTGGATAAAGCGACACAATTTCCTAATACAGATTTTAAAATATTTGGAAAACCAACTACACGTCCTTTTAGAAGAATGGCAGTTGCTTTAGCGCACGGAGCAGAAAGCACAGCTGAGCTAGTAAAAAAAGCAAAAGAAGTAGCAGCCTGTATTAAAGTAGACTAGACCTTTATAATGTTGGGCTATTGAAATAGAACTCTAACACTTTTAGTTTAAAGATGTAGTTGTATTTTGCTTTTATTGCTTCAGACTGTGCGCTTTCATAGCGTTGCTTAGCTTGTAAGAAATTTAAAGTATTCATAGCTCCATTATCAAAACGCTCCTTAGCATATTCATGAGCTAATTTCCTGGCGGATAAAGTCTTTTCAGCAGCTTCGTATGCTTTTAAAGAACCGTTAGCATCTGTATAGGCTTGATTAATGGTATTCTCTAAATCTAACTTTACTTGTTGTAAAGCGTAGTCTGATTTTAAGATGTTAATTTTACTTCTTTTAATATTACTATTAGTAGCCATCCCATTAAAGATTGGGATGCTTAGTTGCAATCCAAAATTTTGTCCAGCATTTGCATCTAATTGACTTGAGAGGCTAGCAGGATTATCAAAAAGTACTCTTGAGCTATAGGAATAGAAACCGCTTAATTTTGGCATTAAAGCTGATTTGGAAATAGCAAGATCTTTTGCAGCAATTTTTAAATTAGTTTGGGCGTATTTTACATCATTACGATTGGCTAAAGCAGTATTGTAAATAGTTTGTATGCTTGTGTTTAGTATCTCGATATTTGGACTAACATTGTCTTCCTGAGCAATTTCAAAATTGTGGAAATCAGGAATTAGTAATAATTGTGCTAAAGCTATTTTAGATAATAGATAGCTGTTTTTTGCAACTACAACAGCTTGTTCAGTAGTTGCTAAATTTGCCTCAATTTCTAAAACATCTCCTTGAGGTATAATTCCTGAATTAAGGCGTTCTTTTGCTGTGGTTAATTCCTGTTGAGTAATTTCTAATTGCGACTCTTGTACTCCTAAACTTTCTTTGTTGAATAAGATTTGCAAATAAGAGTTAGCAACTAATAATGATATGTTTTCTTTCATATCAGCCAATTGATATTGGCTTGCAAGTATGGATAGGTTGGAGCGGTATAATTGTTGAATATTCTGTAGCCCATTAAATAAATCCATATTTACATTTGCATTTAAAGAAGCTGAACGAGTAGTCATATTCTCTAATATTCCTGTAGTAATATTTTGATTTAATCCTACATTCCATGAATGGGACCCTCCTAAATTGATGCTTGGAAGGAAGTTTCCTATAGCAGTATTCTTATTTAATTTTGTGTTTTTTAAGTCTGCTTCAGATTGTTTTATTGAAATATTATTGTCAATAGCATGTTTTACACATTTTTCAAGGGTCCATACTTCTTGAGCCTGTGTGCTTATACTTAGTACTAGCAGTAGTGCTGTAATTTTAAATACCTTCATAATATATAATTTGTTATATAGTTTGTTTTTTGGAGTAGCTTAAGTTATTGGATTAGCGCACTTCAACACTTACTCCTCCTTTCTTTTCTGGTTCTGTTTTATTCCAAACTTTTATTTTATCTTTTTCTGTAATTCCTGAGATTATTTCAGCATTAATTCCATCTGACAACCCTAGTTCAACTTCTCTTTTTTCAAACTCTTGATCTCCAACTTCAATCTCAACATAAGGCTCTTTAGTTTTTCGGTCATATTGTAAGAGTGCTTCACTAATAGCTATAACGCTATCTCTTCGGTCGGTAACAATAGCTGCATTTGCACTGTATCCTGCTCTTACAAAATACTCGTCATCTAAATAAACTTCACCTTCAATTTTAAATTGTACTGCGCCTCCTTCTTCAGTTCCTTTAGGAGCAATAAATCTTAATTTTGCATCATATTCTTTTTTTTCAATAGCTGCTAGGGTGATGGTAAGTGGCATATCTTGTACTAGTTTACTTACTTCAGCTTCATCAACTTTCCCTTCAAATATCATAATGTTTAAATCAGCAATTGTAGCAATAGTTGTTCCTGCATTAAAGGTATTTGCTTGTATTACTTGGTCTCCTTTTTTTACTGGAATTTCCAAAACAGTTCCTGTAACAGTAGCTCTAATATTAGTATTTGCAATACTTGATCCTCCTGCTGACCCTAGCTTAATAATTTGCAAATCACTCTTTGAGTTTTCTAGTTCTTGTACTGACTGGTTATATTTAAGTTCAATGCTGTTGAACTCTTGCTCGGAGATAATTCCTTTAGAGAATAGCGTTTTATTTCTTTCATATTCTGTTTTTGAATTTGTTAAGATAAACTCAGCATTTTTTACACGACCCTGAGCATTATTAAGGCTTTGTTCGTTAGGAACAACCTTAATAATGGCAAGTAAATCACCAGCCTTTACTTGCTCTCCTTCTTTAACTAGTATCTTTTCAATAATACCTGCAATCTGTGGTTTTATTTCAACCTCATCTTTTGGTATTACTTTTCCTGTTGCTACTATCTTATTTTCAATAGTAGCTTTAATAAGGGTAGTAGTTTCGTATTCTATTAACGATTTGCTGTTGGATTTAATAAAGAAGGCAGTTGCAAATATAATTCCAAGAAATATAATTCCGATACCAATTTTCTTTTTAAGTTTCATAATCTATAGTGTTGAGTTATTTGTAATGTTTATTAGTTTTATTATTCTTCTCTTAGTGCATCAATAGGTTTAATACTTATGGCTCTATGTGCAGGTATAAGACCAATTAAAGTTCCTAATATAACCATTAATAACAATGCTCCTAATATATAAGGGATAGGCACAGTAGGATTGGTAAAAGGATAATCAGTCATGTCTTTTGTTGCTATGTTTATTCCTGATAGGACCAAAGCACCTAATATAATTCCTATAATTCCTGAGATAATTGTTAAGAATACAGATTCTAAGATAATTTGTATTCTAATCTCTTTAGGGGTTGCTCCAATAGCCCGTCTTATTCCAATTTCTTTAGTACGTTCTTTTACTGATATAAGCAGTATATTTCCTATCCCAATAATCCCTCCAAGTATAGTTGCTAGTCCTATTATCATAGATAAGAAAGTCATTCCTGAAGCAAATTTGGTAATTTGTTTGAAAATTTCACCTAAGTTAAATCCGCCAATTGCACGTTTATCTTCTGGGCTAATATGATGTAATTCTTTAAGTATTGTTCGGATATTTTCTTCAACTTTAACAATATCAGCATTGGCATAAGCAGCTACAAGTAAAAAGCCAAGATATTCTCCAGTATTGTATATTTTTTGAAAAGTAGTAAAAGGGATGTAAATATCTCCATCGTTATCAAAACCACCTCCAGGAACAAACTTATGTACTCCAATTACTTTAAAGTAAATATTATTGATACTTATAAATTTCCCAATAGGACTTTCTCCTTTTTCAAATAGTTCTTCTTGAGTACGTTCTCCAATTACACATACTTTTCGTTTATGCTTAATATCTAATTCATTTATGAATCGTCCTTTATCATAAATAGTTTTTGTTGCAATTTTTGTGTATACGGGATAATCACCATAGATATTATAGCTCCCTTTCTTTTGTCCATTTACTATTCTGGCTTTATCTCCTCCAAATACTCCTCTTGAGATTCTTGGTGCAATGTGTTGAATTTCAGGAACTCTGTTTTTTAGTGCCTCTACATTACTTAATCTTAAGCGAACTCTCTTATCTGTTTTAAATCCTTTGTAAGGAACGGAAGTGTATTCTCCCCAAATGAATAAGCTATTGGATGATATTCTTTCGAATTGGCGCTCAAATCCATTGTCAATTCCCTTAGCGGCACCTGAAAGAACAATATATAAGAAAATACCCCAAAGTACTCCAATTACAGTAATAATAGTACGTATCTTATTTTGCTCAATAGAACTAAAAATTTCTTGCCAAGTATCTTTATCAAATAGTGTTTTCATTTTAAGCGTCTCTTAAGGCAATAATTGGTTTTATTTTTGCAGCTCTTCTTGCAGGGATATATCCTGCTAAAGCTCCAAAAACAATAAGTATAATAGTGGCACCAATAGCGGTCCCCATATCAATATAAGGATTAGTAATAAAGTAGTCTTTTTCTAAGGTGTCTCCAACTAAGTTTAGACATACAATACCAATAATTAGTCCAAAATATCCTGAGAAAGTAGTAATAAAAATAGCTTCTTGTAATATCATTGCAATGATACTTCTAGGGCTTGCTCCAATAGCTTTTCGTATTCCTAACTCTTTAGTACGCTCTTTAACAACAAAGACCATAATGTTACTGATTCCTATAATCCCAGCAATTAAAGTTCCAATACCAATAAAGGTAATAATAAGCTGGAGTACACTAGCAAATTGTTGCCTTTCTTGTAAATTATCAGCTACATTACTTATATAAATACCCCCGCTATCCCTAGGATCAATATCTTTTCGGCTTTTAATTAGCTTCTTAAGATCCCCTTCTAATTTTTGAGCACCATCATAACCAATTTCAGGGTTATAGCTTAAAACAATCTCATCAATTTCATCATTACCTTTATGAATTTTTTGATGTGTAGTATAAGGGAGATAAATCATACGTTCTTCTCTATCCCCTCCATCATCTTGAAAGGTTCCAATTATCCTCCAACTACGTCCTCCTATATCTAAGTACTCCCCAATAGGGTTTGTTGTTTTAAAAAGATCTTGAGCAACTAAGCGACCAATAACAGCATAGCGTTGTTTATTCTTAATGTCATTATCATTTATAAACCTCCCGTTCATTATAATTGTCATTTCATTATACTGATGTGAGGGACTTACAGCTCTCATGTAATAGTTATTAGCAATGTCTTTATATTTAACTAAAGCATTGTCATAAATTCGGGGACTCATACTTTGTATGTATTCCTCAAATTCATCAGCAATTGCTTTTAGGTCAGCATTATCAAATTTGATTCTTCTTCCAGATTCATATCCTTTGTAGGGCTCGCTTGTAACGCCAGGATAAATAAACATGCTATTAACATTATCATCATTAAAGAATTTTTGAAAAGTATTGCTTAAGCCATTTCCAAAACCAAAAAGAATAACAAAGATAAAGATACCTAAAGCTACAGTGAAGCCCGACAAAAAAGTACGTAGCTTGTTTTTAGCTATAGTATCAAAAATCTCTATCCAACTATCCTTATTAAACATTTAGAGTGCTTTAATTTGATTTACTAATTTATCTTCTACAATAACCCCATCTTTTAGACGGACTACTCGCTTGCACATATTTGCGATTTCTTCCTCATGGGTTACTACTAAAATTGTTTTTCCTTGATTATTAATTTCTTGTATTAGTGCCATTACTTCGTTAGAAGTTTTAGAGTCTAAGGCTCCTGTTGGTTCATCAGCTAATAATACTTTTGGCTGGCTTACTAAAGCACGCGCAATAGCTACTCTTTGTTTTTGCCCTCCTGATAATTCGCTAGGAAGGTGAGTTGCCCAATCCTTTAAGCCTACATTAGCTAAATAGTTAAGCGCCTCTTCTTGCCGTTCTGTTCTTTTCTTTCCTTGATAGTACAGGGGTAAAGCTACGTTCTCTAAAGCAGTTTTATAATTAATTAAATTAAAGGATTGAAAAATAAACCCAAGAAACTTATTTCGGTACTTTGCTGCTTTGGTTTCATCTAGGTTTTTAATAGCTACTTTGTCTAGGGTGTAAGAACCTCCTTCAGCAATATCGAGCATTCCAATAATATTAAGTAGGGTTGATTTTCCTGACCCTGAAGAACCCATGATGGCAACTAATTCTCCTTCCTTCACATTAAAATTAATTCCTTTTAATACATGGAGGGAGTTTTTTCCCATCTGGTATGACTTATGTAAGTTTTTAATTTCTATCATTGAAATTCAACGTTTATGAGTTGGCTTTATTTTAGCAAGGGACTTAATTAATTAAGAAAGTATTGCTCGGCAAATGTATAAAAAAATATAGTACTATGTAAAGCAAAGTACTAAAATGTATATTTTCTAGAGTGACAGTTAAAATATTTTAATCAATTTTAATGAAATTTAGAATTGATAATAGTTAGGAGATATTGGTTTTATAGTGTTAAAGGATTGGTTTTAATCTTTTAATTATTTCTTTTCTACCCAGTCTCCATGTTTTTTAATAAGTGTAATAAGCTCGTGTACAGCTTCTTGTTCAGGAATATTTTTAGCTACTACTGTTTGTTCTTTATATAAAGTAATTTTTCCTTTTCCTGTACCTACATAACCATAATCGGCATCTGCCATTTCTCCAGGTCCGTTTACAATGCAGCCCATTATTCCAATCTTAATTCCTTTAAGGTGGTCAGTTTCTTTACGGATTTTTGCAGTAGTTTCTTGAAGGTCAAAGAGAGTTCTTCCACAGGATGGACAAGAGATATATTCAGTTTTAGAAATTCGAGTACGGCTAGCTTGTAATATTCCAAAAGCAAGAGTATTAATATTTTTATCAGGTCCACAATTTTCGGCTGCAATAAAAATACCATCCCCTAAACCATCTAACAGTAAAGCCCCAAAATCTGCTGCTGCTGATAATTGTAATTGTTCTTCGGACAAATCTCCGTAAGCTCTTCCAATAACTACTGGAGTCTTACAATCAGCATTCATTAGCTCTATAAATATTCTTCTTTGTTCAGCTGTAGCATTGGTATTGTAGCTGTCAATTAATAAAACAGCAGTAGTGTCTTGTTTCAGTTGTATTATTAGTTCCTGAGTAACTTCACTAATACAGCAATAAATAAAATTTAATTTTTCTGATATATCATTAGAATCTAGGTAATCATTTATACTTAAAAAAGGATAGCCCTTTTTATGTGTGAGCCACTTTTTATAGTTGTAAATTACGCCTAATGTTCCTGGGACTTCAAAATCAATATCATGATTGCCAACAAATACATAGTCTGCCGCCATATCTGAGATATGCCATTTATCTAAAGGAACTGAATAATTATAACCTAAAGCAAATAAGGATGCTGGAGTAATTTTCTTTTTTAAACAGAAATCAGCCATAACTACTGGAACACTTTTTCCTCCAATATTTACTACTTGTTCAGTTGGTCTTTTTACATAATCAAAAGAGTGGAGGGGGTTTTGATTTATAGCATTAATACTTTCATGTTCTTGAAGCCCATCAAAATGAGTAAGTAATTGTTTTGCTACAGGAATCTCAAATTCTGGTGCTTCAGTTAATGATACTCTTATAGTATCTCCTAACCCATCTGCTAATAGTGTCCCAATTCCTACAGCTGATTTTATTCTTCCATCTTCTCCTTCACCAGCTTCTGTAACTCCTAGGTGAAGTGGGTAATTCATACCTTCTCTTATCATCTCAGCAACTAATAAGCGATAGGCTTGTACCATCACTCTAGTGTTTGATGCTTTCATTGAAAGTATAATCTCATGAAAATCTTCATCTCTACAAATACGAAGAAACTCCATTGCTGATTCTACCATTCCTTTTGGAGTGTCACCGTATCTACTTAAAATTCTATCTGATAAGGAGCCATGATTTGTCCCAATTCGCATAGCAGTACCATGTTGTTTGCATAGTAATACAAGAGGAGTAAATTTCTCTTTTATTCTTAGTAGTTCTTCATTATAGGTAGCATCAGTATATTCAATCTCCTCAAACTTCTTTTTATCGGCATAATTTCCAGGATTTATGCGCACTTTCTCTACTATAGTTGCTGCAATTTCAGCAGCATTAGGAGTGTAGTGTATATCAGCCACAAGGGGAGTGTTGTACCCTCTTTTTAGGAGTTCATCCTTTATGTTCTGAAGATTATGAGCTTCTTTTTTACTTGGAGCAGTAATACGTATCAATTCACAACCTGCCTCTATCATTCGTATTGACTCTTCAACAGTTGCTATGGTATCCATAGTATCTGTTGTAGTCATTGATTGTATGCGAATAGGGTTGTTGCCTCCAATTGCTAGGGATCCAACTTTTACTACTCTTGTTTTAAAACGAGAAAACTGGGTTAAACTATTGCAATATTGCATTCTTAAATTTTCACAATCTTTTTAGTAATTGATTCTTTAGCATTTGATATTTTGATAAAATAAACACCATTGCTTAAGTTACTTAAATTCATTATTTGAGTTTGCAAGCCTGTTTTATTAATCTCTAACACCTGAACTGTTTTTCCTAGGTTATTGACAAGAGTAATTTTAGTATCTTCAGTAATTAACCCATTTATTGTAATTTCATTTTTTGTTGGGTTAGGATGAATATTCCAATTGATTTGATCTTGGTTAAAAGTACTACTTACAGTTTCTGCTCTAAATTGGTGGTAGATAGACCTTCCAAAGTCACCTTCAAATGTTTTTATCCATGAAGCACCAATCTCTCTAAATCTAATCATACCACCACCATCATTGTTAGCCCAAAAATCAATTCCATCATCATCAGTATCAGTCACTTTAAAAGTATAACATCCATCATTAAAAGTTAAAGTGTCACGATATTGTGAGTTAGAAATTAAGTTTCCGCTAGCTAATATTGAAGCTCCTTGATTATTAAAAAATTCCCAAGAAGTTTCAGATACTTGTGTAAAGGTATTTGTAACTCCTGAATTTGTCTGAACCCATAATGCAAATGTATTTGGGTAGGTAGGTGCAGGCTCAAAAGTAGAACTAATATAGTTATTATGAATATAAGAGTCACTACCGTTATTAGGAGCTGAAATTTCAACGTGGAAAGTGTTATTTGTTATACTCATAGCATTCCATAATGATGCAGGATCAGGTAATTGTATTGTTTCTTTTTCAAGAAAATTAAGGTTTCCGTTCCAAGTATAAGTTTCTTTTGTAGCTGCATTATTAATCCAGTATTCAATAGTTAAAGAAGTAAGCGCAGTACTTCCAGTATTTTGAATAATAATCTCTGGTCTTGAACAAATAGGGTTTGTACGTTTATAGTTTATTTTATTTGTTGGAGATAATATATCAACAACAGCAGCATCAAGGCTAAAATTAGGAGCTCCATAACTTACTAATTGTGATGATACCCAATAATTTGAAGTCCCACTTCCACTTAGTACTGTATAATCAATATTATGTGTTTGTCCTGGAGTAGTAAAAGGAGTAATATCTGTTTCTTGAATATCAGTGGCTTGTCCTGGACACCATCCTGCTCTATCATAAATCCAAGTTCCTCCTTGTGGGTAAATAGGGTTTTCAGAACATTCTGTCCATACTTGCCAAGTATCCTCAGGTGTACCTCCATCAATATTTATACTATGATTTTGAGGGATAAACTCTCCTTCTTGTCCGTGTCCTGAAATAACCGTTCTTACTTTATAAGCACTTGCGTTAGCATTAAGAGTTACATTTCTGTCTTCAAAAGAATTATCAGCAATAATATCAGAATAACCTTTAGATTGAACTTTCCATATTTGTTGCATTTCAAGTACATCTCTTGGAGGTGTACCAACAATAAATAGGAATTTAATATCCATATCTTCTTGCCATTGTCCACCAGCATCCATAGTTATTCTTTTATTCCCTTTAAATATTGGAGCAAAATCAGTTAAATCAAAATACCAAGTTTTACCATCAACACCTAAATCAAGCCCTGCTCCATAAGGAGTAACAAATGACATAATTTGGAAAGCCATAGGGAATCGTTTATAGTATGGAAGAGATGTAATACTTATAGTGCCATCAATAGTAGTAGGTGTAGATGAGATTAATACCCCATTTCCGTTATAAGTATGACTAACTGCTTCCCAGTAAGTATTTGTACTAGTAGTAATAATATCATCATTTAATAATGTGCCATAGTTAGGAGAAATAGCATAAGCATTAATAGTATTAGGGCTTGCTATTAAAGAATCTGATACAGTACTAGTGGTTAGTGTTAAACTATAGTCTCCTTGGTAGAAGTTAATATTAGGGCGGTAAGTTGTTTCAGTAAAAAATTGGCTGATATTATTTCCTCTTGTATAATTCCATCCAAGGTTTCCATTAAATGTTGCTATTTGTTGGTTTGGAGTATTATCATTAATAGTACTTCCTATTCCTTCATTTAAAGGATAATGAGCTACTAAATTAGTATAGTTAGGGTGGGTGTTATTAACTCTTTTATATATCCAATCATTAATAGTATTTATTGGAAGTTCAGTATTAAATACTCTAAGTTCTTTGATAGCACCGTCCCAGAAATTAGAAGTCCCATTTCCTGCGCTCCCAAGCATTAATAAATCAACACTCATAGCTCTTGTCTTCCCAGTTCCACTATGCCATAATACTCCATTTCTGTAAATTTTCATATTTCCAGTAGTACTATTCTTTGTAAAAGTCCAGTGACTCCAACTATTAGTATATTCACTAGGTGATGCTGCTTTATCTATTCTGTCGTAAGAAGAAGTATAATCATTTCCACAATCCCAGTATATATTGCCATTATTCCAAGGAAAGTGAATATTGAAAGTTCTATTTCCTAGAGAATCAAAGGCTTCAATTATAGAAGTGTTTTGTGGCAATACATTTGCATTACCATTAACCCAAAATGAAATAGTAATTTCATTAGAAATATTGTTTAATGCATTAGCTGGGATATTAGCATTTTCAGCAGAACTTAGGATTGCATGTTTAGCATCATTAGAGAAAATACCCATTGTATTACTTTGCTGCTCACCAGCAATCATTGTAGTTATTCCTGTAGTTGAGTTAGTTAATGAAAATTCAACAATTATATTTGAAGCTGAATCCCAGTTAAAAGGTGTAGTAAATTGAAAACGATTAAGTCCGTTTGTCAATGTAGTATTGGCGTTATAAACCTCTGTAAAACCTGTAGTGTGTGGGTTAGTATTTGATAAGACACTATCATTAGTAAGTTTTAGTTTTATACTTAAAAAGTTAGCAGTTTGGTTGCTATTAAGTACATTTAATGAAAGGGCGTCAATAGAATCATTGATTAAACCTAAGCTTAATAATTCATCAGCTTTATATAAAAATTGTGATTTGTGTGCTTTTTGATCTGTTGCAATAACAAAATTAAGTGAGTCATTTCCACTCCCAACTACTGTAGTGTCTTCATTTATTACAGTATTTAGTGTTGTAAGTTGTTGTTGAAATTGATAGTAGTTGTATACTGGTGATGTGGTATAATCATAAGCATTTCCATTAAAGCCAGAAATACTATGGCTAGGTTGTGAAGAAAGTAAAGAATCAACCCTAGTAGAGTCATGAATATAGGTATTGCAAGAATAATCCCAAGCTCCACAACCAATATGATTTGCACTACCATCATTATTAACTACATTGTCCTTACATCTCATATTATAAGAAAGGATAATTTTTTCGAATGTTAAATTAGGATCATTAGGAAAATGAGCAACTGTATCTCTATTTCCATGGCTTGACCAAGGTCCATCTCCATAAGTCATACTATAGTCAAAAGTTTGAACAACAATAGTATCTCCAGGGTTTTGGGCAAAAGTACTGCTGTAAAGAAATACCGTAAGTAATGTAAAAATTATTTTTTTCATAAGTGTTTGTTTTAAAGCTGTAAAGTTAAATTTAATTATCAATTTCAGTTACTCCTCCTGAAACAATTAATTTCATTATTTCAGATGAAGAAGCGTTAATAGGAGTAATGTAGGAACGTTCAACAATAAAAAGCTGCCCTGATATGGCATAAGAATGTGGTAAGTAAACCAATACTTTTCCATCATTTATGTTTAGTGTATTTAAATCCTCATTTGTAATAAAACCAATACGTTCAATTGTTGAGTTTTCATATAACTTAATAAGCACTGGTTGGTTAAACCCTTTCTTTTTTCCAACAAAAGTGTGCATTAAATCTTTCATTGACGAATAAATTGTTTTTAGTAAAGGAGTCTTTCGTAAAAGTCTTTGAAAAAAAGCATTAATAGGGCTAGCAATAATTGCAGAGCCTATAAAACCAATTAAGGTGATAAGTAAAATAATGACAATTAAGCCTAATCCTGGAAACTGAAAAGGGAGAATTCCATCAATTTTAATAAAGGTCCAGTAGACTACATAAAGGGTTCCTGCTAGAGGAACAATATAAAGTAAACCTTGCAGGAAATAATTTATTATTTTTTTCATATCTTTAAACTTTATTAATTCTTTTAAGTCATAAAAGTAAACATCTTAAAAATAATAGCCATGAAAAAAATAATTTTTAGTTCAATTTTAATTTTCGGACTTGCAATATTTCTTCCAATTAATGCTGATGCGCAGGTAGTAGTAAAGACAAAAGATAATTATAGAACTACTAAAACAGTAAAGGTGAAGAAAAAACATGTTAATAGGCATGGTACACAAGTAAGAACAAATAGGAATAGGGTTGTAACTCACCGTCCAGCTCGACCTAGAGTTGTAACTCACCGTCCAAATTACACAAGAAATAATTATGTTTGGTTAGAGGGGTATTGGGAGTGGAATACTTATTATAATAATTATATTTGGAGAGATGGAAGGTGGGTTAGAAAAAGAAGAGGTTATCATTGGGTACCTGGGTTCTGGGAATTAACTCCAACTGGTGGTTATTTTTGGATTAAAGGTTTTTGGGCTAATAAAGAACAACATACTCCACCACCTCCACCGCCACCTTCTGACCCTTATTTTGGTATTGAATATTAGTTTTCTATATAAGTAGAAGTCTCCTTTGTAAGGTGATTTATTATTCCATTTTTAATTCAGAAAAGGATCAATTAGTTGTATCTCATTTCGGTATAATTTAGTTGGGATATTGTCTTTGTTTTTGAATTCATTAATTAGTAAATAGGTGTCATTTACAGCGGTGATAACTCCGTTTTTTTTTATTCTTGTTATGCAGTAATATAAAAGCAGTTTCACCTTTTAATGCTTGCCAACTGTTGTCTTTTTTATAATTGCCCTTTGCAATCATTTTGTCTAGTCTTTCTTTCCAGTACATTTTATTTTCTTTTAATTTTTATACAAAAATAAAAGCTGTAGCAGTTACTTTAGGTTAAGAGGATATTAAGGAATTATTAATTTTAATATTTTGCTGTTGAAAAGTATTGTTTTTATTTTGGGTTTCCCTTTACTTCCTTTGTAATTTTGAGAAGAATAAAATAATTATAATTATGCAAAAATCAATCCTCTATTTTAGTGCAGTATTACTAGTACTTAGTTCTTGTGTTACTCCTAAAATACATAATGCACTATTAACAGAACAAGAGTTAACAAAAAGTGCCCTTAGCCTACAAGAAAAAAAGGTTTTAGCCTTAAGTGGAGAGTTGGAAGAGAAGGAAGGAACTATTGCAGATTTAGAAGCACAAATTTCAGTGCTAAGGAATGATTCAGTACAAAATGGTAAGGCATTAGAAATTTTGCAAAACAAGCATGATGAATTAAATACAGCTTATGACCTATTGATTTCTAAAAATAGTAGGTATATGGCTGATAAAGCAAAGGAAACTAAGAAATTATTAGAACAGTTAGAACAAGCACAAGCTGAGCTTTTTTCAAAAGAAGATGAGTTAAATAAGCTTTCAAACTCTTTAGATGCAAAGGAGGAGGAATTAAAATTAGCACAAGAGGAGTTAGATGCCAGATCAGTTAGGGTTACGGAATTGGAAATGATTATCAATAAAAAAGACTCTATGGTTACAGCTTTAAAGCAGAGTATCTCTAAAGCCTTAATTGGACTTGAAGGAGAGGGCTTAACTATTGAGCAGCGTAATGGAAAAGTATATATTTCTTTGGAAGAAGATTTGTTATTTGCTTCAGGTAAGTATGTTGTAAATACTGGGGGAGTTGCTGCATTAAATAAATTAGCTACAGCTTTAGCGAGCCAAGAAAGCTTAGATATACTTGTAGAAGGACATACTGATAGTATTCCTTTAAGTGGAAGAAGTTCAGTAAAAGACAACTGGGATTTAAGTGTGTTAAGAGCTACAAATGTGGTAAAGGTACTAACTAAGAACCCTGCGCTTAATCCATTGCAGCTTACAGCAGCAGGTAGAGGTGAATTTGTGCCAATAGCAACTAACAAAACTAAAGCAGGAAGAAGTGCTAATAGAAGAATTGAAATGATACTCTCACCAAACTTAGATGATTTGTTTGAGCTATTAGAAGAGTAGTTTTTTTAATAAATTGATTGAATTAGAAGCCACCCAAATAGGGTGGTTTTCTTATTGCACCACACAATTATCATTGTTTTACTAAGTATTTTTTGTTAAGTTTGAAAAAAATAAAAATTATGAAAAAACTATTACTTATATTGTTTTGTTTGCCAATGATTGGACTTGGGCAGGGCCTTTTACATGATATTATCCTGTTAAAAGATGGGGAAGAGATTAGTGCTAAGGTACTTGAAGTTAATGAAGAAGCTATTAAGTATAAGGTTTATAGTAATCAAGATGGCCCTATTTATACTAAACTAAAAGAGGATATATTTTTGATTAAATATTCTAATGGAGACAAGGAAGTATTTTCAATTAAAAGTACTAGTAAACCTAAGGCTAAAAAAATATTACTTAGTGGAGCATCAACTTTTATGTATGAGAGCGGTCAGGAGAATGAGAATTTTCATTCTTCAACTAGTATTGCATTACTAGCATCTGTTGGAGGCTTTCTTACAAAAGATGTTATTTTAGGTGTCTCATTAGCGTTCAATTCTTTTTCTTCTGGGGACCAAGCATTAACATCATCAGTAATAGGTCCGTTTTTAAGAGGTTATCTTAATAACACTTATGCTCAAGTAGGATATTCAATAAACAGTGATATTAATACTTCTTCGCTAGGTATTGGACATCAATTATACCTTAATGAGGGTGAAAGTGTTTCAATAAATCCTGCTATTATTTATTATAATAGCACATATAATAGTTGGGAAAATATAACACAGAATGGGATTTTGATTGGGTGCTCAATTGAGATTCATTTATAATTTCTGATAAGCAAAAACAAATAGCTTAATAAACAACAAGGATGTCTGTTTTCAAATTTAAGAAGTTTACTATAATACAAGAGCAATCAGCAATGAAGGTAGGTACTGATGGCGTATTATTAGGAGCTTGGGTACCATGTAAGGAATCAAATACTATTTTGGATATAGGTTGTGGAACAGGATTAATAACATTAATGCTTGCCCAAAGAAACCCAGAAAGTAGTATTGTTGGAATTGAAATTGACAAGGCTGCTAGCCAAGAAGCTCAAAAAAATAGCATAAATTCTGATTGGAAGGAAAGAATTAAAATCAACCATACCTCTTTGCAAGATTTTACTCCTAAAAACCAGTTTGATTTAATAGTAAGTAATCCTCCGTTTTTCCCTGAAGATAACTCTCAGGAAAGAAGGGCTATTGCTAGGCGTACCAATACGCTATCATTTAAAGACTTAATACAGCATGCAGCAAATTTGCTTTCAGCAAAAGGAGTGTTTGCAGTAATAATACCTAAAGATTCGGAAAAGCAGTTTTGTAATATTGCTACTGCACAGCATTTATATTGTAGTAGGGTTTGTAATGTAAAGGGGAATGCAACGGCTCCTGTAAAAAGAGTGATGTTAGCGTTTTCATTTACTAAAGCTGAACTAAAAACTGAGGAGCTAACCATAGAAAAATCCAGGCATAATTATACTGATGCATACACCCAACTCTGTAAGGACTTTTATTTGAAGATGTAGAGCTTTTATAAAAGATAAAACCCAATTTTTATTGGGTTTATATTTGCGGTGAGGAAGGGATTTTTGATTGTTCCAATCTCAAGAATATTATTTTGAACAAGGGTTCTTATCAAGTCTCATTATCATATAAAATAAAAACTACCCAAAAGAGTAGTTTCTATTTTATGCGGTGAGGAAGGGATTATTGCATGATCCCGTTTGGGTATTTTACAAAAGTAAAGCCCTAACTCAATTATTCGTTTTGTAATTTTTCATTTGAATTTTCTGACAAATAAATTTGCGTCAAATCCAAATAAAAAATCCCAGCATAAATGCTAGGACTTTTCTTTTGCGGTGAGGAAGGGATTCGAACCCCCGAAACAGTTTCCCGTTTACACGCTTTCCAAGCGTGCGCCTTAAGCCACTCGGCCACCTCACCAAACTGGCGCAAATCTAAAAAATTACTCGGTAATTTCTCCTCTTAGGTTCTTTTGCATTTGTGTTTTTATTTCAGCAGTACTTAAACCTTGTCCCATCAAGAACATAAGCTTGGTAATAGCTGCTTCTGTAGTCATATCTTTCCCCGATAATACCCCAGCCTTGCCAAAAGGCTCACTTGTTTCATACTGCCCATCAATAGCTGTGCCGTATAAGCATTGGCTAATATTAACTAGTATTTTTCCTGCTTTATTTGCAGTACTAAGTACTTGCTTTAGCTCAGTGCTCGTTGGGGCATTTCCTGCTCCAAAGCTTTCAATTATAATTCCCTTAGCACTATTAAGTATTGCTTTAATAGTAGTAATAGTTATTCCAGGGAAAAATTTTAAAATGGCAACATCCTCAGCTAAAGGTTTATGAATGATTAAATCATTACTATCCTTTTTCTTTAGGGTTCTTTTGTACTTTATTTTTACTCCTGCTTCTGCCAATATTGGATAGTTTGGCGATTCAAAAGCTTCAAAATGTTCGGTATTTATTTTTACAGTTCGGTTGCCTTTATAAAGTTGGTCTTCAAAATAAATACAAACTTCATTTACCTTGCCACTTGCTGCAATCTCAACAGAAGTAATAAGGTTTTCTTTTGCATCAGTACGCCTTACGCCTATAGGTATTTGCGATCCTGTTAGGATAACTGCCTTATTGATATGCTCTAGCATAAAGCTCAGTGCCGATGCTGTATATGCCATAGTATCGGAGCCGTGTAGTATTACAAAACCACTATAGTCTGTATAATTTTTTTCAATAATTTTAGCAATTTCTACCCAAACATCAGGGTTCATATTGCTCGAATCAATAGGATTTTTTATGCTTACTGTATCTAAATCTACTTCATCACTTTTAAGCTCAGGAATCGCACTAAGTAAACCGTCAAAATTAAAAGGGACTAAAGTGTTTTTTACTTTGTCTTTTACCATTCCAATAGTTCCTCCAGTATAAATTAATAGTATTTTCTGTTTCATAATTGGAATAGTTTTTGTGCATTTTCAGTAGTTACCTTCGCAACTTCTGTTATACTACTTTGATGCACTTTAGCTAGTTTTTCAGCTATTGTTACAATGTGTTTGCTTTCATTTCTTTTTCCTCTAAATGGAGCAGGTGCAAGGTAAGGAGCATCAGTTTCTAAAATAAGGTGCTGCAAAGCTACAGTTTTAATAGTGGCATCTAATCCACTATTTTTAAAAGTTAGCACGCCACCTATACCCATATAAAACCCTCCTAGTTTAATTACTCTTTCAGCTTCAGCCTTACCTCCAGTAAAGCAGTGAAATACTCCCCTGAGGTTTTTATCATTGTACGCCTCAATAATTTCAATAGCTTCATTAAAAGAACCTCTTACGTGTATTGCAATAGGAATCTGGTATTTTTTTGCCAATTCAATTTGATGTATAAATGCTTTTTTCTGAATTGCTAAAGAGGTTTTGTCCCAATACAAATCCAAACCAATTTCTCCTACGGCAATATAGCCTCCTTTTTCCAGCTCTTGCTCAACATGTTGCAACTCATCAGCCAAATTTTCCTCCTTTACATCACAAGGGTGTAATCCCATCATAGGGTAGCAGTTTTTAGGAAACTGCTTACACAAATCAAGCATTCCTTTGGTGTAGCTACTAGCTATATTAGGTAAGAGTATGGTTGTTACACCACTATCAATAGCATCTTGTACAATTTGTGTTCTATCTTCATCAAACTGACTGCTGTATAAATGGCTATGTGTATCAATAAATTGCATGAGCGCAAAACTAGGATAAATTTCTTAGTTTTACCCGGTGCAAGAAACACTTAAAATATTAGTTGTCAGATTTTCTTCAATTGGAGATATCGTATTAACTACACCAGTAGTAAGAGTACTTAAAAAACAGCTTAATACTGAGGTACATTACCTTACTAAATCATCTTATAAATCTTTGTTAGTACACAATCCTTATGTGGATAAGCTTCATTTAATAAAGGATGGTCTTGATGAGGTGCTGGAAGATTTAAAAGCACAAGACTTTGATTATGTAATTGATTTGCATAATAATTTGCGCACCAAGATATTAAAGTTTAAATTAAATGTTCCTGCTAAGAGTTTTAATAAACTCAATATGGAGAAATTCTTTCTCACAACTTTTAAAATAGACAGCCTTCCTAGAGTTCATATTGTTGATAGGTACTTAAGTACTATTGCTCATTTAGGTGCTGAAAATGATAATCAAGGCCTCGATTTCTTTCTTACAAAAGATGATGAGGTGCTAACGCCAGAATTTGAAGCTTTTAAAAAGCAAGGCTATGTAGTTTTTGTAATTGGTGGCCAGCATGCAACTAAGATATTACCTACAAGTAAAATCATCTCAATTATAGATAAGCTAAAAGATAAGGTAGTTATTGTGGGTGGTCCTGAGGATAATGATAGGGGAGAGCAGATACTTGCAGCAACAAGCAATACTTTTAATGCTTGTGGTAAGTTTAGTATTAGTCAATCAGCATATATTGTAAAAGAAGCAGAATATGTAATTACACACGATACAGGAATGATGCATATTGCAGCGGCTTTCAAAAAGAAAATTTACGCTGTTTGGGGAAATACTGTTCCAGAATTTGGGATGACACCTTATAAGGCCAATGAGCAATCTAAAATGATAGAAGTAAAGGGCTTAAATTGTAGGCCTTGTTCCAAAATAGGTTATGATAAATGCCCAAAAGGACATTTTAAATGCATGCAAGAAATTGAGGAAGGTTTATTCTTGAGTGAATAATGCTTTTAGTTCACTAGCATCTTCAGCTTTCATCTTTCCAGCTAAGATTAATGACAATTGCCTTCTTCTTAAAGCACCTTCAAAGCGTTTTGTTTCTAGTTCTGTTTCTGGAGTTACTCCAGGAACTTTAGCAGGTTTACCCATATTATCAACAGCAACAAAGGTATAGATAGCTTCATTACATTTTGTTTTAGCTCCTGATAAAGTGTCTTCAGTCCATACATCTATAAAAATTTCCATTGATGATGAAAAAGCTCTTGATATTGTAGCTTCTAAAGTTACAATACTCCCTTGCGGAATAGGATGATCAAAACTTACATTATTTACACTTGCTGTTACTGATGTTCTATTGCAATGCCTGTGTGCAGTTATGGCAGCAGCAATATCCATCCAGTGTAGCAGCCTTCCTCCCATTAAATTGTCTAAATTATTAGTATCATTAGGCAAAACAATTTCAGTAAGTATTGCTTTAGATTCTTTAGGCGTTTTTGTGTTCATGATGATTTATTGGATAAGTAACCAAGCGGATTTATTTTCTCGCTGTATTTCTTTTAAAGCTAAGATTGCTTCTTCTTTATTAGTAAAGTCACTGTAACTTACACGGCTTAATTTCCCTCCTTTAATTACTGTAGGATTGTAGTCCCAGTTACGAAGTTTCTTTACCATTTTATCAGCATTTTTTTGCTCTGCAAAAGCACCAGCAATAATGTAGTAGGTCTTTTGTGTGGCAATAGCTTTGATTTCAATTTTTACTTCTTCCTCAGCAACTATAGGAGCAGGACTAATTACCTCTGCTTCAATTATTAGCTCAGGAGTTGTTTCAACTTCAACAGTATTTGTTTCAGTAGTTAAAGTAGTAAACGGGTTAAGACTAGCCATTTGAGTATAAGCATTATTAATGCTTTCTTGTTGGCTAATACTTAGGTACGATAAAGCTACTAAAGGAATAATTACAGCAGCAGCTCTTAAAAATGTTCTTGGATTACGGCTTTGTGTATTTATGTGCTGTACACTAGCAATAATTTTTTCTTCTAATACCGTTTGGCGTTCTATTGTTTTGGTGTGGCTTGCGCTCATACCAAAAGCATCTAAACTATAGTTTGTTGTAGTGTCTTGTGTAAATAAGATATTGTTTTCTTTACCTAGAGTAAATAATCCTATTTTCTCAATTCTAACTACTTTAGTAGTCGTTAGTTTTGTAGTGCACTCTTGAGCAAATGCCTCAACATTTTGCTTTGCAATTTCTTGGCTAAGCCCTTCCATATTGGCAATATGGTTTATCAATAATCCGTCATTTGTACTTAGGTTTTTATTGAATAAAATTTGCTTTGATGGTGGTGAAAGTATCCCTGTTAATTGGTTTAATTTTGCTGATTGTCTATTTCCAACAAAACCTCCAAAGGAAGGTAGTATTACACAATCATGTAAAAATAAGAGTTCAGAAATGTAGTGTGATACGGTCTTGTTCATAGGAACAAAATTAAGTAAATTATCTTAGTTGGGCTTTAATTTTATCAATATCCTTTGGGCTATCTACTGATATGCCCTCGTGAGTTGTAATTCCTACCTTAATTAAATACTTATTGTCCAGCCATCTGAGTTGTTCTAGGCGCTCTTTTATTTCATTTTTTGAAGGAGATAATTTGCATATTTCAGCTAATGTTTGAGTTCTGAAAGCATAAATCCCTATGTGTTTGTAATAGTGCTTATTACCCTCTTTTTGTTCAATTAGCCTACAAAAATTACTTGCAATACCTTGGTTGTTAAAAATTGCTTTTGGGCTATTTTCATCGCTTAATAGTTCTAAATCTTCTATTTCTTTTGCCAATGTTCCTATACTTACTTTTTCATCAGTAAATAATTGTACTACTTGTTCAATCTGCTCAGGATTTATATAAGGTTCATCGCCTTGTATATTTACTACAATATTGTAGTCATCATTAATTTTCTGTACTACTTCATTACAGCGATCAGTTCCTGATGGATGATCGCTAGAAGTCATTATTACTTCGCCACCAAAGCTTTTTACATGATTGTAAATCCTGTCATCATCAGTAGCAACAATTACAGCATCAAGGCTTTTACATTTTTTAGCCTGTTCATATACTCTTTGTATCATGCTTGTACCTAATATATCAGCAAGTGGTTTTCCTGGAAACCTACTTGAAGCATATCGTGATGGGATTACTCCTATTATTTTCATTAGATTTTAAAATTTAATTGTACTGTAAAAGTTCTTGGTGGCATCATATTTGCTGGTCGACTCATGTACTCTCTATTCAGTAGATTATTTACAATAAAGCTTAGTTTTGCTGTTTTTATTATCTGATAAGCAGCTCTCATGTCTATAATATAATCCCCTTTTTCATCTGCTCTTGATTCATTTATTCCTGTAATCCCAAGTTGCTCTACTACTGGTGTTGTAAAAATATAATCAATATTTCGCATAAAGTCATTGTATCTAAAACTTCCTCCTAGAGTATATTTTTTATATATTAATTCAGCATCAAATTTTATAATATGTTTGTGTCGGTATTTCAATACTGTTGAGTCTACTCCACTTTCTAAATAAGTTATTGGTCTGCCGTCACCATCATCTATTCCATCTCCATTCGTGTCTTTGTAATATCGTGCATATATATAATCTTTATCTAGTGAAATAGGATTCATGTAGGTGTAACCAGCTAATATATTAACATTTGTATTCTTATTTAATTTTCCTTGCCCGTTTATGCTCAATTCAACTCCGCTAATTTGTGTAGATCCAACGTTTACTGATTTAAACCCTAAGCCTGAGAGTGTGTTTTCAGGTCCTCCCCATTGCCCAAAGCTAAATTCCATCATATTGTCATATTGCATTAAAAATGCAGCTAGGTCAAGATATGAAAGCCAATTCCCAATTTTTATTCCCTGCTTTATTCCTATTTCACTACTCCACCCACTTTCAGGTTTTAATTCAGGATTAGGGTAAATTTCTAGTCCTGATTGGTTGGTAGAAATAAAGAGTTCCGACATAGCAGGGAAACGGAATCCTTGTCCCCATGATCCTCTTAAGAAAGTTGCTTCTGCTAACTGGTAATTAAGCCCTGCTCTAAAAACTGGTTTTTGTGCTGAAAACTCATTTATTGAATCGCCATCAATAAAATGCTTGCTATCAGTATTTATTGAAAAATATTCATATCTCCCCCCTAAAGAAATATTTAGTCGATTCCATTTTTTATCAATTTGTGTATAAAGGGCATTATTAGTTCTTTGGCTTTTCCCATTAAACAAATCAGAGTTCACCTGTACTATTTCATTAGTAATACCACTTGTTATTCGTAGCTGATATTCTTTTATATTTTTTTGATATTGATAGTTGGTGTAAATTGTATTTGAGGCATTATCTTGTCCAATATCTTTACCATTACTACTGTTGTCATTTGTTACACTTAGGTAGCGGATTCGTAATGAATGTTGGTTGTTTCCTTTAGTGTAATTAATAAAGGGGTCAATATTATATGTAGTGCTTTTAGTAGTGCTTATAGCAGAGTCTAAAGGGATATAGGCTTCATCAAATCCATTCCACAATAAAGCAGATCCTGATTCTTGGAGTATAAAATTTCCATTTAAACCATATGCTAATCCTATTATTTTCTTGCTTTTATGGTTTGTATTAAAGTTAAATCGTTTTCTGTCTGTTGATTCTCCATATCGGTAGCCATCATCTTTAAAAACATTTCCTCCAAAGGATATATCTGTATTGTTTACCTTCATTGCCTGTGAAAATTCAAGACCTTTAAAAGCTCTTCTTTTATCACCATTCCAGTTTAGAGCAGCTCTTTTAGGAAAGTCAATTAATCCAAAATGCATATTTACTTTAGTGTACCCTGGTAAAGGATTGTTATTAATTTTTTTCTGACTAGGGAAAGCAGTGCGGATATTAATAACGCCATTTAATGCTGATGACCCGTAAAGTGCTGATGACGCTCCTTTTATTACTTCTATTTGATTAATATTTTCGGTAGCAATTAGTTTCCATTGTACTTGTCCTGCATCTCCAGAAACTAAAGGCATATCATCAACCATTACTAAAACTCTTGTCCCAGCACCATAGCTCCATCCACTACCTCCTCTTATATTTGCTTGCCCATCAATAATATTAACACTAGGAATCTGATCTATTACAGTTTCAATATTAGTAGTGTTTTTGTTTTCAATAAGTGTAGGTTTTATTACCTCCATGGATACTGTAATTTCTTCTAATTGCTGTTCAAACCTTCCTGCTGATACAACTACAGTGCTTAACTGTTCAGCTGAGCTTTCCAAAGAAACATTAATTGTTTTTTGCTCTTCTTTATTTAATGTAAACTCTTTTACAACCTCTTTGTATCCAATATATTTAAAGCTGATTTTTTGAATGCCCTCTTCAGTATTTAAGGTGTATTTTCCAAAAATATCACTTGATATTCCTTTGCCATTTTCAAGAATAATATTTACTCCAATTAATACCTCTTTAGTATTGCTGTCCGTTATAGTACCGCTTATAGTTTGTCCATAAACAGTCAAATTATAAAGGGTAAGTATAAAAAGGATAAAAATTTTTCTCATATATTTACAGGGTGATTTTTAATATGACAAATATATAGTTTTGTATGGAAGCACAAGAAGATGAAAAACAATATCAAATAGGACTTTCGTTAATTGAAGGTGTTGGTGATGTTGTAGGTAAAAAACTATTGGCACATTTTGGTAGTGCTAAATCAGTTTTTTTTGCAAAGCAATCACAATTAGAGAAAATAAATGGCGTAGGGAAGGTATTAGTAAATGCAATATTAAATACTGATGCTTTAGAAAGAGCAGAGGAACAACTTTCTTATGTCAAGAAAGAAAAAGTAAATCATTTATTTTATACAGATAAACAATATCCTTATAGGTTAAAGCAATGTGAGGACGCTCCATTAAATTTATATTATAAAGGAACAATTAACTTTGAGCATGATAAGTTTATTAGTATAGTGGGGACTAGGAAAGCTACTGCATTTGGCAAACAATTTACAGAACAGTTAGTTAAAGAATTAGCAGTGTATAATCCAGTAATTGTAAGTGGATTGGCTTATGGAATTGATGTTGCAGCACATAAAGCAGCTTTAAAGTTTGGTTTAAAAACTATAGCTGTATTTGCTCATGATTTGGATAGAGTTTACCCTGCTGCTCATAGTACTCTTGCTAAAACGATTTCTAATAATGGGAGCTTACTAACGGAGTTTATTAAGGGGATAAATTCTGATAGGCAGAATTTTCCAAAAAGAAATAGAATTGTTGCAGGACTATCTGATGCAACTATAGTTGTTGAAAGCGCTGCAAAAGGAGGTTCATTAATTACTGCTGATATTGCCAACTCCTACAATCGTGAAGTATTTGCAGTTCCTGGAAGCCCTGATAATAGTGCTGCAAAAGGATGTAATTATTTGATAAAAACACAGCGTGCAATTTTATTAGAGTCTGCTAAGGATGTTATTAAAGGTTTAAATTGGGATGTAAAAATAAAAAGTGTGCAGCAAAGTATTTTTATTGAGCTTAATGATGATGAGCAAAAAATAATAGATGCATTATCAAAAAATGAAATGCATATTGATGCTTTAGTTAATAAGTTGAGTTGGGGATTTTCAAAGGTAGCAAATGAACTTCTAAAAGCAGAATTTAAAGGTTTAATTACTTCATTGCCAGGAAAAATTTATAAGAAGAGTATGTAAAGCATATTTCTATTTGGAAAAATACTATACATTTGCCGAAATTTTAATTAAAAAAATAACAAAAAAATTAAATAAAATGGAACAAAAAATCCATGATTTCATGAACTGGGTAGAGGAATTAAACCCAGGGGAAACAGAATTTCTACAAGCGGTAGAAGAGGTTGCTGAAACAGTAATCCCTATTATTGAAACAACACCTAGGTTTCAAGGAAAGAAAATTTTAGAAAGAATGATTGAGCCGGAAAGAGTAATTATGTTCCGTGTTCCATGGTGTGATGATAATGGAGCTATTCAAGTAAACAGAGGATACAGAATTGAAATGAATTCTGCTATTGGACCTTATAAAGGTGGTTTGCGTTTCCATCCTTCAGTAAACCTTTCTATTCTTAAGTTCTTAGCTTTTGAGCAAGTATTTAAAAACTCATTAACTACACTTCCTATGGGTGGTGGTAAAGGAGGTTCTAATTTTGATCCTAAAGGTAAATCTGATGGTGAAATTATGAGATTCTGTCAATCGTTTATGACTGAGCTTTCTCGTCATATTGGACCAAACACTGATGTTCCTGCTGGAGATATAGGTGTTGGTGGTAGAGAAATTGGTTTCATGTTTGGACAATATAAAAGATTAAGAAATGAATTTACGGGTGTACTTACTGGTAAGTCTCCAGAGTTTGGAGGTTCATTAATTCGTCCAGAAGCAACAGGTTATGGTTGTGTATATTTTGCAAAAGAGATGTTAGAAACAGCTGGTAAAAACTTTAACAACAAAAGAGTTGCAGTTTCAGGATCAGGTAATGTTGCTCAATATGCAATTGAAAAAGTAATTGAATTTGGTGGTACAGTTGTTACAGCATCTGATTCTTCAGGATTTATTTATGACCCAGAAGGGTTTACTACAGAGAAGTTAGCATTTTTAATGGATCTTAAAAATGTAAGAAGAGGAAGAATTTCTGAGTATGCTGATAAATACAACTGTGAGTTCCACGAAGGAAAGCCTTGGGGAATAAAAGTTGATGTAGCTTTACCTTGTGCAACGCAAAATGAAGTTGATGAGTTAGCAGCACAAGATTTAGTATCTAGTGGTTGTGAGGTAGTATGTGAAGGAGCTAATATGCCTTGTACTCCTGAGGCTGTTGCAGTATTCCAAAAAGCAAGAATCTTATTTGCTCCTGGTAAAGCAGCTAATGCTGGCGGGGTAGCAGTTTCTGGTTTAGAAATGAGCCAAAACTCTATGCGTTACAACTGGACAAGAGAAGAAGTTGATGAGAAATTAAAATCAATTATTAACAGCATCCATACTGCTTGTGTTACTCACGGTAGAGATGGAGAGTATGTTGATTATGTAAAAGGAGCAAATGTTGCTGGATTTATTAAAGTTGCAGATGCAATGCTAGCACAAGGATTGGTTTAATTTACAATGCTATAATATTTAAAAAGGAGGCTTTTGCCTCCTTTTTTTATTTGTGTACTTTTGCTCTCCCAAAAAATAAAATTATGTTAGGAAAATTCCAAAAACAGTTACAAGATGAATTAGCAACTATTGAAGATGCTGGTTTATTTAAAAAAGAAAGAATAATTACCAATCCCCAGGGAGCAAGTATTAGAGTAAGTACTGGGGAAGAGGTGTTGAACTTTTGTGCAAATAATTATTTAGGACTGTCTTCTCATCCTGAGGTGATTCAAGCAGCAAAAGATGCTTTGGATACGCATGGTTATGGAATGTCATCAGTGCGTTTTATTTGTGGTACTCAAGATATTCATAAAAACTTAGAGTCAAAAATTTCTAATTTTTTAGGAATGGAAGATACTATACTATATGCAGCAGCTTTTGATGCAAATGGAGGAGTGTTTGAGCCTTTATTTGGGAAAGAAGATGCTATTATTTCAGATGCCTTAAATCATGCTTCAATTATTGATGGAGTGCGTTTGTGTAAGGCTGCACGTTACCGTTATGCAAATAATGATATGGAAGATTTGGAAGTTCAATTAATAAAAGCTCAAGATCAAAGAAACCGTATTATTGTTACTGATGGAGTGTTTTCTATGGATGGTTATTTAGCACAATTGGATAAAATCTGTGACTTAGCAGAAAAATACGATGCATTAGTAATGGTAGATGATTCTCACTCAACAGGTTTTGTAGGAAAAACAGGAAGAGGGACACATGAACATTGCGATGTTATGGGAAGGGTTGATATTATTACTTCTACTTTAGGAAAAGCTTTAGGAGGAGCTATGGGTGGTTTTACTTCAGGTAAAAAAGAAATTATTGACATGTTACGTCAGCGTTCTCGTCCTTATTTGTTCTCTAATTCTTTAGCACCATCAATTGTTGGAGCTGCTACTAAGGTAATTGATTTATTAAGTGACACTACAGTGTTACGTGATAAGTTGGAAGAAAATACACAATATTTTAGAGCAAAAATGACCGAAGCAGGTTTTGATATTAAAAAAGGAGTGCATGCAATTGTTCCTGTAATGTTGTATGATGCCAAACTTTCGCAAGAAATGGCAGATAAATTATTAGCAGAAGGAATTTATGTAATTGGTTTCTTTTACCCTGTGGTTCCTAAAGAACAAGCAAGAATAAGGGTTCAAATATCGGCTGCACATAGCCGCGAAAACTTGGATAAAGCAGTGGCTGCCTTTACTAAGATTGGAAAAGAGTTAAATGTTATAAACAATAATAGTTAATAATATTTTGCAGCATTAAAAAAAAGTGTAATTTTGCAGCCCTTTTATAAAGGACTAAAAAACATATATATAGTGGATACATTAAGTTACAAGACTTTATCAGCAAACAAAGAAACGGCAAACAAAGAATGGTTTGTTGTTGATGCTGATGGTCAAACTCTAGGAAGAATGGCATCAAAAATTGCCAAAGTTTTAAGAGGAAAATACAAGACAAATTTTACTCCTCATGCTGATTGTGGTGATTACGTAGTTATCATTAACGCAGCTAAAGTTGTAATGACAGGAAATAAAATGGAAGATAGAAGAATCTTTAGTCATACTGGTTACCCAGGTGGTCAAAAAAGAATTTCTCCTGCTGAAATGTTATCAAAAGATGAAACATCTGTTGTTAAGCATGCAGTTAGAGGGATGCTTCCTAAAAATAAATTAGGTGCGGCAATTTTAAAGAATTGTTACATTTATGCAGGTGCAGAGCACGAGCAAGAAGCTCAAAAGCCTAAAGCACTTAACTTAAACGACTTGAAATAAACTATGGAAACAATTCACACTATTGGTAGAAGAAAAGCATCAGTTGCTAGAATCTATATTACAGAAGGAAAAGGAAATATTACTGTAAACGATAAAGATTACAAAGAGTATTTTCCAGTTGACACAATGCAGTTTAAGTTAGAACAACCATTTAATATCGCTGATCTTGCTGGAAAGTTTGATGTAAAAGTAAATGTTAATGGTGGTGGTACTACTGGTCAGGCAGAAGCAATTCGTTTAGCAATCTCAAGAGCTATTTGCGAAATGGATGCTGAAAATAGACCTGCTTTAAAAGCTGAAGGAATGCTTACTAGAGATGCAAGAGTAGTTGAGCGTAAAAAACCAGGGCAAAAGAAAGCAAGGAAGAAATTCCAGTGGGTTAAAAGATAGAACAACCAATCAATTTATTAATAAATGTTTAGCATCTAAACTGCAAGGACAAGTATATTACTTCTACCAGGCAGTTGCTTAACAACAAAAAGAAAGTAAACATGGCAAGAACAAACTTCCAAGAATTATTACAAGCAGGTGTACATTTTGGTCACCTAAAAAAGAAGTACAACCCAGCAATGGCTCCTTATGTATTTATGGAGAAAAATGGGATACACATTATTGATTTAAATAAAACTGTAGCAATGGCAGAAGATGCTGCTGCAGCTTTAAAACAAATTGCAAAATCAGGTAAAAAGATTTTATTTGTTGCTACTAAAAAACAGGCTAAAGGTTTAGTTGCTGAAACAGCTCAAGCTTTAAACATGCCTTATATTACTGAAAGATGGCCTGGTGGTTTATTAACTAACTTTGCTACTATCCGTAAGTCAATCAAAAAAATGCAAACTATTGATAAAATGAAAGAGAATGGTACATTCGATTCTTTATCAAAAAGAGAGCGTTTACAAATTGATAGACAAAGAGCAAAACTAGACTTAAACTTAGGTTCTATTGTAAAAATGACAAGAATGCCAGAGGCAATCTTTATCGTTGATACTAATAAAGAGCATATTGCTTTAGCTGAGGCTAATAAATTAGCTATTCGTTCATTTGCAATGAATGATACTAATACTAACCCTAGCCAAGTAAGTTTCCCTATTCCTTCTAATGATGATGCTTCAAAATCTATTGAGTGTATCTTATCTATTGTAAGTAAAGCAATTACTGAAGGATTAGAAGAAAGAGCTGCTGATCAAGATAAAAAAGCAGTAGAAAAACAAGATAAAGCTAAGAAAATAGCTGAAGAAAAATAAGTATTAATTTTTTAGAAAAGAAAGTATAAAATGGGAGCAATTAAAGCGGCTGATGTAGCCAAATTAAGAAAGCAAACAGGTGCAGGAATGATGGATTGTAAAAAAGCATTAGTTGAGGCTAATGGCGATTTTGAAGCAGCAATTACTGTACTAAGAAAAAAAGGACAAAAAGTAGCTGCAAAGCGTGCTGATAGAGACGCAACTGAAGGTATTGCAACTGCAAAAATTAACAGTGATAATACTGTTGGTGTTGCAATTGTATTAGCTTGTGAAACTGATTTTGTTGCAAAAAATGATTCATTTAAAGAATTAGCAAGCGAGTTTGCTGATATTGCTTTAGGTCATGAAAGTAAAGAAACTTTTTTAGCAGCTGATTTTAACGGAATGTCAGTAGCTGATAAGTTAATTGAGCAAACTGGAGTTATTGGTGAAAAATTAGATATCTCAGCATTTGAAAGAGTAGAAGCTCCTTATGTAGGGTCTTATATTCATGGTGGTAAAATTGCTGCTATCGTTGGTTTAACTTCTTCAATTGATAAAGCAGAAGAATTAACTAAAGATTTAGCTATGCAAGCTGCATCAATGGGTGCAACTACTTTATCATATAAAGATTTTGATGCAGCATTTGTTGCTTCAGAAACTGAGGCTAGAATTGCTGTAATTGAGAAAGAAAATATTGAGTTAGGTAGATTAGGTAAAACACTTAAAAACATTCCTCAGTATATTTCTATGTCGCAATTATCTGAAGAAGTAATGGCTACTGCTGAAGAAGCTGCTAAGGCAGAATTGAAAGCTGAAGGTAAGCCAGAGCAAATTTGGGACAGAATTATTCCTGGAAAAATGGAGCGTTTTGTTTCTGATAATACAACTCTTGATCAAGAACAATGTTTATTAGATCAAAACTTCATTAAAGATGAAAGTAAGAATGTAGCAGATTATATTAATACTTATGGTGATGTTGCTGTAAGTAGCTTTAAAAGAGTAGCTTTAGGTTAATCTAAGCGCTTTAAAATAGTATAAAAACCATCCTTTTAGGGTGGTTTTTTTTGTTTATAAAAATCCGAACTACAGTTTCCTTTGCTTTAGTGGAATTCCCTATCTTTGAGCAACTTTTTTAACAACTATGGAATATAAAAGAATACTTTTAAAATTAAGCGGAGAAGCTTTAATGGGAGATGGAGAATATGGAATTGATTCAAAAGTATTAAGCAGTTACGCTAGTGAAATAGATGCAATTATTAAACAAGGAATTGAAGTAGCAATTGTAATTGGAGGAGGAAATATCTATAGAGGAATACAATCGGAAGGAGCAGGGTTTGATAGAGTGCAAGGTGATCATATGGGGATGCTTGCAACTATTATTAATGGTATGGCTTTACAATCAGCTTTAGAGTCTATTGATGTAGAAACAAGATTACTTACAGCTATTAGAATGGAGCAGGTTGCTGAACCTTATATTAGAAGAAAAGCAATGCGTCATTTGCAAAAAGGAAGAGTAGTGATTTTTGGAGGAGGAACAGGAAATCCATATTTTACAACAGATACTGCAGCTACATTGCGTGCTATTGAGGTTGAGGCGGATGTTATTTTAAAAGGAACAAGAGTAGATGGAATTTATACTGCTGATCCTGAAAAAGATGCAAGTGCTACTAGGTACGAAACAATTTCTTTTGATGAAGTATTTCAGAAAAAATTGAGTGTAATGGACTTAACTGCCTTTACACTTTGCCAAGAAAACAACTTACCAATTAAGGTGTTTAATATGAATATTGAAGGTAACTTAGAAAAAGTATGTAAAGGTGCTAATGTAGGTACACTCGTTAAATTTTAATACAATTAATATATTATGTCAGAAGAGATAGATTTTCATTTAGATGTTGCAAAAGAACAAATGCAAGAAGCAATACAGCATTTAGAGCAAGTATTGGGTAAAATTAGAGCAGGAAAAGCAAGCCCTCAGATGTTAAGAATGGTAAAAGTAGATTATTATGGGGTAATGACCCCATTAGCACAAGCAGCTAATATTTCCACTCCTGATGCTCAAACATTATCAATACAACCATTTGATAAGGGTTTAATTACTGAGATAGAGAAAGCAATTTCTGACGCAAACCTTGGATTTAATCCTTCAAATAATGGAGAGAGAGTTATCATTAATGTTCCGCCTTTAACAGAAGAAAGAAGAAAGGATTTAGTTAGACAAGTAAAGGCTGAAATAGAGAATGCTAAAGTGAGTGTTAGAAATATTAGACAAAAGGCTAATGACGAAATGAAAAAGTTAGGAAAGGATGGCTTATCAGAGGATTTAGTAAGAGGAGCTGAAGAAAGTGTACAGTCGCTAACTAATACATTTACAGCAAATATTGATAAGATATTTGTTTCAAAAGAAGCAGATATAATGACAGTTTAGTATTTGGTAATGCAAATTTTAAAGGAGCTTTTATAGCTCCTTTTTTTACACACACACACAGCAATTTACTAACTTTTAAAATTAAAGTTTTTAGCAAAATTATTATATAAAATATGTGGAATTTACTTTCCAGAATTATCTTAAGATATAGAGTCCTTTTTATCGTTTTATTAGTTGCCTTAACAACTTATATGTTTCATGCAGCTACTGGTGTACGCTTGTCTTATACCATGGCAAAGATATTGCCTGAGGATCATCAAGTATATATTGATTATGACAATTTCAATAGAAAATATGGACAACATAGTATTCTTGCAATTGCAATAGAAGATGATAGTTTATGTACTGTAGCGCATTTAAAAGACTGGGATAATATTTCAAAAGAGATTAAGGAAATAGAAGGAGTTGAAGCTTTAGTTGGATTAACAGATTTCCCTATACTGATTAAAAATAAGGAAAAAAAGACTTTTGAAACTAAGCCGTGGTATACTTCAGAGATAGTTACGCAGAAAGCTTTAGATTCAGCTTACAATGTATTTTTGGCACAGCCTTTTTACCAGGGAATCCTTAGTAATAGTAGTGGAAATGTAACAGCAGTAATGATAAAACTGGAAAATGCTATAATGCAGACCCCAGGAAGAAAAGACCTTATCTTTTCTATTAAAGAGATTACAGACGCTTATGCTGATAAATATGGGGTTAAAGTACATTACTCAGGATTACCTTATATCAGAACAGTAGACTCTATAAAAGTAAAAGAGGAAATATCAGTATTTATTGTACTTACTTTACTTATCACATCATTTATATTGTTTTTGTTTTTCCGATCATTTAAGGCAACCATTGTATCAATGGTAGTAGTAATTGTAGGTGTAATTTGGGCATTTGGTACCATGGCCTTATTTGATTATGAAATATCAATATTAATGGCTTTAGTACCTCCAGTAATAATTGTTATTGGAATTCCTAATTGTATATTTCTGATTAATAAATTCCATAATGAATTTAAGAACCATAAAAACAAAGCAAAAGCATTAAAAAGAATGGTGCTTAAAATTGGGAATATTACGCTTCTAACTAATATTACAACTGCTTCAGGTTTTGCAGCTTTTATACTTACTAAAAGTCAAACATTACAAGAGTTTGGAGTTATTGCTTCAATCAATATTTTATTTATTTTTCTGCTTTCAATTATTATTATTCCAATATTTTTCAGTTTTGCTAGCCCCCCAAAGAAACGGCATACAAAACATTTAGATAAGCAGTGGGTTAAGCAAATAGTTGCGTTCTTAACATATTTAGTACAGCACAGAAGAAGAGCAATTTATATAGTTACAGTTATTCTTGCTATAATAGGATTTTATGGAGTTAATCTGGTAAAAACAACAGGGAATCTTACCGATGATTTGCCAAAAGAGGAGAGTTTGTATAAAGATCTGAAATTTTTTGAATCAAATTTTGGAGGGGTAATGCCTTTAGAGGTAATAGTAGATACAAAAAAGAAAAATGGTTTGTTAAAATCATATAATTTAGCTAAGATTGAGAAACTAGAAAATTTACTTTCTACATATAAAGAGTTTTCTAAACCTAGTTCATATATTAATGGAGTTAAGTATAGTAAGCAAGCATTCTATAATGGAGATTCAGCTTATTATGCTTTGCCAAATGCTCAGGAACAAAGGCTATTACTATCTTATTTAACAAATAGTGCGGAGGGGCTAAATACTGATGTTTTACTTATGGATAGCCTTAAGCAGGAAGCTCGAATTAGTTTGCGAATGGCAGATATTAGTACTTCAAGAATGGATAGTATATTTATGGATTTAATTCCTAAAATTAATACTATTTTTAATCCTGATAAGTATACTGTTACAGTAACAGGAAGTAGTATAGTATTCTTAAATGGGACAAAATTTCTTATTAAAAATCTAATGCTTAGTCTTTTATTGGTAATTGTACTGATTTCAATATTTATGGCTTGGATGTTTAATTCATTCAGAATGGTGGTTGTTTCACTTATCCCAAATCTTATTCCTTTATTACTTACTGGGGCAATTATGGGTTATTTTGGCATTGCATTAAAGCCTTCTACAATACTAGTGTTTAGTATAGCATTTGGTATTTCTGTTGATGATACTATTCACTTTTTAGCAAAGTACAGACAAGAGTTACTTGCTAATAATTGGTACATTAAAAAATCAGTTATTGCAGCACTAAAAGAGACAGGTGTAAGTATGTTCTATACATCAGTTGTTCTTTTCTTTGGATTTTTTATCTTTATAGCCTCTGATTTTGGAGGAACTATAGCTCTTGGTTTGTTGGTTTCAATTACGCTATTATTAGCGATGCTAGCCAATCTATTGTTATTGCCAGCACTTTTACTTTCTTTAGAAAGAGCAATTACAACAGAGTCTTTTAATGAGCCTTTGCTTGATATTTTTGATGAAGAAGAAGATATTGAGTTGGATGAGCTAAAAGTAAAACGAAATAAATAGTAATTATGAAAGGAATAATATTAGCAGGAGGGTCAGGAACAAGACTACATCCTTTAACGTTAGCAGTAAGTAAGCAGATGATGCCTATTTACGATAAACCCATGATTTATTATCCTTTATCAACGTTATTGTACTCTGGAATAAGAGAGATTCTAATTATTTCTACCCCTCATGATTTACCTTTATTTAAAAAACTATTGGGTGATGGTAGCAGCTTAGGTTGTAAGTTTGAATATAAAGTACAAGAAAATCCTAATGGTTTAGCTCAAGCCTTTGTAATTGGAGAAGAGTTTATAGGGGATGATAAGGTATGTCTAATCTTGGGAGATAATATCTTTCAAATGAAAGTTGATACTTTAACATCATGTAGAAATGTAGATGGAGGAATTGTTTTTGGTTACCATGTTAATGATCCTGAACGCTATGGTGTTGTAGAATATGATGAGAACTTTAAGGTGCTTTCTATTGAGGAAAAACCTGAGAATCCAAAATCTAATTATGCTGTTCCAGGATTATATTATTATGACAATTCAGTTGTTGAAATCGCAAAAAATATTAAGCCCTCAGCTAGAGGTGAATATGAAATTACAGATGTAAATAAGGAATACTTAAAAAGAGGAACGCTTGATGTCCGTTTGTTAGGGAGAGGAGTAGCTTGGTTAGATACAGGTACTTTTCAGTCGCTAATGCAAGCCAACCAATATGTGCAGGTAATTGAAGAACGACAAGGAAGAAAAATAGGATGTATAGAAGAAGCAGCTTATAAGATGGGCTTTATTGATAAAGCTCAGTTATTAAAAATTGCAGAGCCATTGCGTAAGAGTGGTTACGGCGATTATCTAGTTAAATTAGCTGATAAATAATGCAAACATTAGATGAACTACGCTTACTAATTGAGCAAGAGTTAGAGGGGATTAATTATCCTGAAACGCCAAGCCAGTTATACCAGCCTATTGATTATATTTTGGGTTTAGGAGCTAAGCGTATGCGTCCTGTCTTGGTTCTAATGGCACACCAGTTATTTAATAGCGATATAAGTGCTGCTGTTAAACCTGCTTTAGCCATAGAGGTTTTTCATAATTTCACTTTATTACATGATGATATTATGGATGATGCTCCACTTAGGAGGGGGCAACAAACAGTTCATGAAAAATGGAATAATAATGTGGCAATTCTTTCAGGAGATACGATGTTAGTGCAAGCCTATCAATTAATGACTACTGCGGATCAGGCTGTTGTTAAAGAGGTCTTATCTGTATTTAGTAAGGCTGCAATTGAGGTATGCGAAGGGCAGCAGTGGGATATGGATTTTGAAACTCAGGATGCTGTAAGTATTGCAGATTATTTAAAAATGATTGAGTATAAAACATCAGTATTATTAGCTGCAGCTTTGCAGATAGGAGCTATTACAGCAGGTGCAAGTGTAACAGATGCAAATCATTTGTATGAGTTTGGTAGAAATATGGGAATTGCTTTTCAGTTGAAAGATGATTTATTAGATGCTTTTGGGAACCCAGATACATTTGGAAAGCAAGTGGGAGGAGATGTTTTAGCAAATAAAAAAACATATTTATATCTGAAAGCTTTAGAGGTTTCGAGCCCAGAACAACACCAAGAATTGAAGAACTATTTCTCAGAGAATACTGCTAATGCTGAAGAAAAAGTAGCGGCTGTTAAGTCAATTTTTTCTGCTTTAGAAATTCCTAAGCACACTACGGATTTAATGAAAGAGTATCATAGTATAGCTATGAAACACCTTGATGCAGTGTCAGTAAAGAATAAAGAGCACTTAATGCATTTCTCAGAATTGTTATTAGCTAGAGTTAGCTAATGGATTTAGTAGCTTTAGATGCACAGCTTAAAGCCAATGAATATCTTGAAGAAACTGTAGTTCAGCTTGAGAAAGATTTTTTGATGGTAGGCATAAATTTTGACATTATTAAGCCTGTAAAAAATTACACCCAACTTTTTGAGTTTACTAGCTATCTTGTTAATGCTTTAAATGAGAAAGATCCAACACGAATTTTAAATTTATTGTATCGTATTGATTTGTCAGAAGAGAAGGTAAAAGAAACAATGCAGGTTACGGAGCTTACTTTTAATGAGATGTTGGCAGAATTAATTGTGAAAAGAGAGCTGTATAAGGTAGTATTGCGAAAAAAATACAGCAGTTAGTAATTTGATGTTTTTTCAATCATTCTCTTTTTATTGTGCTGCTAAAGGCGCTATTCAGTTTAAGAATTTGAGATTATTGGATAAAATCTTTATTTTCTACTGCTAGGTTTATAAAATTAGATAATTTTGCATCTAAATTTTACCAATTATAGAATGGATAAGTTTTCCTTTTTAGGAGCATTACATACGGGTTTAGTGGAGCAGATGTACGACAAGTTTCAGCAAGACCCACAGAGCATAAGTGAAGAATGGAGTAGTTTCTTTCAAGGTTTCGACTTTGCAAAAGAAGTATATTCTGAGGATGATATTCCTCAAGCTTTTCAAAAAGAATTTAAGGTGATAGACTTGATAAATGCTTATCGTAAGAGTGGTCACTTATTTACTAAAACAAATCCAGTAAGAGAGCGAAGAAAGTATACTCCAACTTTAGATTATAAAAATTTTGGTTTAGAAGAATCAGATTTAGATATTGAGTTTCAGGCTGGAGAGCAGGTAGGGATTGGTGCTGCAAAACTTTCAGATATTATAGCACATCTTAAAAAAGTATATTGCCAATCAATTGGAGTGGAGTACATGTATATTCGTGATCCTAAAGAAATTGAATGGATTAAGAATAGATTACATAAAAATTCAAATACTCCAAAATTTGAAGTTACTCAAAAGAAACATATTTTACATAAATTAAATCAGGCTGTAGCATTTGAGAACTTTTTACATAAAAAGTTTGTAGGACAAAAGAGATTCTCACTGGAAGGAGCAGAATCTTTAATTCCAGCCTTAGATGCTTTAGTAGAACACAGTTCAGAGCTAGGAGTAGAAGAGTTTGTTATGGGTATGGCACATAGAGGAAGGTTAAATGTATTAGCAAATATCTTCAACAAGACGTATAAAGAAATATTTTCAGAATTTGAAGGGAAGCTATATGAAGATGATAATATTGCAGGAGATGTAAAGTATCACTTAGGGTTTACTTCAGTTCAGAAATGTAGTAATGGAAATAACATCAAACTAAATTTAACTCCTAATCCATCTCACTTAGAGGCTGTTGATCCTGTTGTTGAAGGAATTACTAGAGCAAAGTTAGATAGTAAATATGGAGGTGATTTAAAGAAAACATTACCAATATTATTGCATGGTGATGCAGCACTTGCAGGACAAGGAGTGGTATATGAGGTTATTCAGATGGCTCAGCTAGATGGATATAAAACAGGAGGAACAATTCATATTGCAGTAAATAATCAGGTTGGATTTACAACTAATTATTTAGATGCAAGATCAAGTACTTATTGTACAGATATCGCTAAGGTAACACTATCGCCAGTAATGCACGTAAATGGTGATGATGTAGAAGCTGTTGTCCATGCTTTACAATTGGCAGTAGAGTACAGGCAAAAATATCATAAGGATGTATTTATTGATTTATTGTGTTATAGAAAGTATGGACACAATGAAGGAGATGAGCCAAGATTTACACAGCCAAAATTATACGAAGCAATATCAAAACACCCTAACCCAAGAGAGATTTATAAGGAGAAATTAATGAGTGAGGGAGTTGTAGAGGCGAGTATTGCTAAAGAATTGGAAAAAGAATTTCAGGACCTATTACAAGATAGGTTTGATGAGGCAAAAGAAATTAAAAAAGCAAAAATTACACCTTTCTTAAAAGAAGAATGGAGTGATATAAAAAGAAATTTTGAGGGTAATTTTGAAGGGTCGAGTAAAACTAATGTAGTTAAGGGTAGGCTAAAGGAATTAGCAAAGTATTTATATGATGTTCCTGAGGCAGATAAGCTATTTAAGAAAACTAGAAAGCTTTTGGCTGATAGAAAAAAGATGGTAGAAGTATCTGATTCTTTAGATTGGGCAATGGGTGAGTTGTTGGCTTATGCATCTTTATTAGATGAGGGACATGATATCAGATTAAGTGGACAGGATGTAGAAAGAGGAACTTTTTCGCACAGGCATGCTGTACTTAAAGTAGAACAATCAGAGGAAGAAGTTTGTCCTTTAAATAATATTAGTGAAACGGCTAAATTTGAAGCTTATAACTCTTTGCTCTCAGAATATGGAGTGCTTGGTTTTGATTATGGATATTCTATGACTTTACCAAATTCACTTACAATTTGGGAAGCACAATTTGGAGATTTCTCTAATGGAGCTCAAATTATGTTAGATCAATTTATTTCTTGTGCAGAGGATAAATGGAAGGTGATGAGTGGACTAGTAATGTTATTGCCTCATGGATATGAAGGGCAAGGTGCAGAGCATTCTTCAGCACGATTAGAAAGATACTTACAGCTTTGTGCGAAGTATAATATGCAAATTGTAAACTGTACTACTCCTGCTAATTTCTATCATATGATGAGAAGACAGCTAAAAAGGGATTTCAGAAAGCCTTTAGTAGTGTTTACACCTAAGAGTTTATTAAGACACCCTAAGTGTGTGTCGTCTATTTCAGATTTGGCAGATGGGAAGTTTGAAGGGGTTATTGATGACACGATTAATCCAAAATCAGTAGAAAGGTTAGTGCTTTGTAGCGGAAAAATCTACTATGAATTATTGGATAGAAGAGAAAAAGAGGGTGCAGAAAATGTAGCTTTAGTAAGAGTAGAACAATTGTTCCCATTAGATAAAAAAGGAATAAAAGGATTGATTGAAAAATACAATGCTAAAGAGGTAGTTTGGGTACAAGAAGAACCAGAAAATATGGGTGCTTGGACATTTATTCTGTCTGAGCTAAGAACATTTGGAATTGATGTTATCGCAAGAGAGGCATCAGCAGCAACTGCTACAGGTTCAAGTAAAACTTCAGCAGTAGAACAAAACGAATTAATTGATAAAGTTTTTAAAAAATAAGACATGTTATTAGAAATGAAGGTCCCAAGTCCGGGAGAGTCAATATCAGAAGTAGAAATTGCAGAATGGCTAGTTGAAGATGGCGATTATGTAGAGAAAGATCAATCTATTGCAGAAATAGATTCTGATAAAGCAACTTTAGAATTACCAGCTGAAGAAAGTGGAACTATTAAGATTATTGTAGGTGATGGTGAAACAGTAGCTGTTGGTGATGTAGTTTGTATTATTGATACTTCAGCAAAAGGAGTAGCAAAAGCAAAACCTGCTAAAGAAGAAACTACTGAAGCTCCAAAGGCTGCTGCAAAAGCAAGTGCAGATTTAGGAGGTGCAAAAGCAACACCATTGGCATCTGCTATGATTAGTGAGCACGATATCTCAGCTAAAGAATTGAAGGGAACAGGTGAAGCAGGAAAAATTACTAAGGTAGATGTTTTAGGTGCAATTAATGGTTCTTCAACTGATGGGCCAAGAGGTACTTCTCGTAAAAAGATGTCTTCATTAAGAAGAAAAATTGCGAGTAGATTGGTTACTGTAAAGAACGAAACTGCTATGCTTACTACTTTTAATGAGGTAGATATGACTGCAATTTTTGAAATTAGAAAGCAGTATAAAGAAGCTTTTAAGGAAAAGTATGGTGTAGGCTTAGGTTTTATGTCATTCTTTACTAAGGCGGTTACTACTGCTCTTGCCGAGTTTAAAGATGTAAATGCTATGATTGATGGTAATGAAGTAATCCATCATAATTATTCGGATATAGGTATTGCAGTAAGTGCTCCTAAGGGATTAATGGTTCCTGTGGTTAGGAATGCAGAGCTAATGAATTTCCAAGAGGTGGAATCAGAGATTAAGCGCTTGGCAATAAAAGCTAGAGATGGAAAAATTACGGTTAACGAAATGTTAGGTGGAACTTTTACAATTACTAATGGTGGTGTATTTGGTTCTATGCTTTCAACACCTATTATTAATCCTCCACAATCTGCAATTTTAGGAATGCATAATATTGTAGAGCGTCCAATGGCAGTTAATGGTGAGGTAAAGATAAGACCTATTATGTATGTAGCTCTTTCTTATGATCATAGAATTATTGATGGTAGAGAGTCAGTAGGATTCTTAGTGAGAGTAAAAGAATGTTTAGAAAACCCAACAGAACATTTAATGGGAGGAGATGTAAAAGGTTTCTTAGGATTATAAACGATACCTTATTTTAAAATAAAAAGAAGCCTTAGTATTTGCTAGGGCTTCTTTGTTTTCTGCGTTTTTAAGGCTTTATTACTATTAATGAGTGTGTTCCTCTCCGCCATCATGAGAATGGCTGCGTTGCTCCTGCTGAGGGCTTGTATGCTTATGTTCTGGCTCTTCTGCTGTAATTTGTTCTTGATGGTGATGGGGGTCATCATTTATGTAGCCATTAATTTGATAAATAAACAATAGCATTCCTGCAATAACTAATGCCCAATTAGCAAATTTAGCTATTGCGTCAAATGGTTTGCCTTTAATTAATGAAAGCAGCAGGAATACAAGTATTAATACTACTATTTGCCCAAGTTCTACTCCTATATTAAAAGAGAGAATTTGTCCTAAAGATAATTCTATACTTGAGGCTACAGCTACTTCTTGCAGCTTTGTTGATAGCCCAAAACCATGTATTAGCCCAAAGCTAAAAACTATTAAAATTAGGTTAGGAGCTTTAATGCCTAAGTACTTTTTAAAGCCACCTAAGTTTTCAAATCCCTTATAGATAACACTAAAAGCAATTACGGCATCAATAAGGTAAGCATTGGCTGTAATACCATAGGAAGTAGCAAAAATAAGGGTGATACAATGGGCAATAGTAAAGGCAGTAATAAATTTAAAAATATCCAAATAGTTATTAAGAAAAAATAGGATACCAATTAGGAATAAGATATGGTCGTAACCTGTAAGCATATGTTCTGTTCCAAAATAGATATAATCGCTTAATGAGGCATTGGCCATAGCTTTAGCAGTAGCTTGGGAAACTCCATGTGCCCAACCTGTAAAGGGTAGACAAAGTAATAAGACTAGTAATTTTTTCATAAAGCAAACTTATAGAAAAAAATGAAAAAAGAAGAAGCCCCACTAATTTAGTAGGGCTTTGTTTTATATTATTATGTAGTGCTTAGTTTCTTATTTCCCAAGTATCTCCAGTAGTTAGGAGCTCATCTACAGACTTAAACTTAGCATTCTTTTGCTCAAGTTCTAGTTGTTGTAGTACACCTTTGTCGTAGCTAGGTCTTTTTACGCTTCTAATTACACCTAAGGCAGCAGGGAATTCTGGTGGTCGCATACGAGCAAGCATACTGTGTAGGGTAGGGTCTGCTTCTTCGGCATTGTGTACCAAAATATCATCTTCTGTAATTCCATTTTCTCCTATAGTAACTACTTCCAATTTAAAGCCATTAACTTGTAAACCCTTATTATTCTCAGCTCCAAAAACCATAGGTTTTCCATGCTCTAAAACTATTTGAGCATCTTGTTTTACTTCCTTAGCAGTGATAGAAGCAAAGGTCTTATCATTAAAAATTACACAATTCTGTAAAATTTCAATTAAAGAAGTTCCATTATGTTCTTCTGCTGCTACAAATATTTTTTGCATCAGCTTTGGGTTAGTGTCTACCACCCTTGCAAAGAAGGATCCTTGTGCGCCAATTGCCAAATCAGAAGGAGAAAAAGGCTCATCGGTTGTTCCGTGTGGGTTCGATTTTGTCTTAATTCCTTTCTTAGATGTAGGGGAGAACTGTCCTTTTGTTAGTCCGTAAATTTCATTATTAAAGAGTAAAATATTGATGTCAATATTTCTTCTTAGGGCGTGTATAAAATGATTTCCTCCAATTGCTAAAGCATCACCATCACCAGTAATTTGCCATACACTTAGTTTAGGATTTGCTAGTTTTACTCCAGTTGCAAAAGCAGGTGCTCTACCATGGATGGTATGAAAGCCATAAGTATTCATATAATATGGAAAACGAGATGAGCAGCCAATTCCAGAGATAAAAACAAAATCTTCTTTGTTTCTTTCTAGGTTAGGAAGTGCTTTTTGTAAGGCTCTCAAAATAGCATAATCTCCACATCCAGGACACCATTTTACCTCCTGGTCGCTTGCAAAATCTTTATTTGTTAAGTGTCCCATATTATTTTTCTAATAATGATTTAAACTTGCTTTCTAACTCAGCAGTAGTGAAAGGGAATCCTTGAATTTTATTATATTGTTCAAACTTTATTCCCTCAAAATTCATTCTTAAATAGTTTGCAAATTGTCCGCCATTAAGCTCGCATACTACAATGGTTTTGTAGCTTTTTAGCAGTTCGGCAGTATTCTTAGGCAAAGGATTAATATAGTTGAATTGAGCTAATGCTATGCTCTCACCTTGGTTTAGTAAATGATCAACAGCAGAGAATAAAGAACCATAAGTTCCTCCCCAACCAATTACTAATACATCAGCATTTTCTTTTCCATAAATCTCCTGATTAGGAATGTAGTTTGCAATTCTGTCAATTTTCTCAGCTCTTAACTTGCACATCTTTTCGTGGTTCTCAGGGTCATAAGAAACGTTTCCTGTAATATCTTCTTTCTCTAAGCCTCCTAGCCTATGTTCTAGTCCTTTAGTCCCTGGTAAGGCTATTTTCCTTGCTAAAGTATCCTCATCTCTTTGGTAAGGTTGATAGGTTTCCCTCTCAACAGCTACATTGGGTATTATCTTAGGCATATCAGCAGTAGATTTTATACGCCATGGCTCAGCACCATTTCCTAAATATCCATCTGAGAGCAATACTACAGGAGTATTGTGTTCTAAAGTTATTTTAGAGGCAATATAAGCCCAATCGAAGCAATTAGCAGGAGTTGAGCTTGCCAATACAACACAAGGGCTCTCTCCATTTCTTCCATAAAGTGCCTGCATTAAGTCAGACTGTTCTGTTTTTGTAGGTAGTCCTGTTGATGGCCCTCCTCGTTGTACATTTACAACCACTAAAGGAAGTTCAGCCATAATAGCTAAACCTAAAGCTTCTCCTTTAAGTGCTAAACCAGGTCCTGATGTTGTTGTAATTGCTAAATCTCCAGTAAAACTAGCACCAATAGCAGAACAAATACCAGCAATTTCATCTTCTGCCTGAAAGGTTTTTACGCCTAAGTTTTTATGCTTGGCAAGTTCGTGTAAGATGTCAGATGCTGGAGTGATAGGGTATGATCCTAAAAATAATTCTTTATTTGCATTTTCAGCAGCAGCTAAAAACCCCCAAGCAATGGCTTGATTTCCCATTACATTTCTGTATTTTCCAGGAGCTAAGTTAGCTGCCAAAACAGTATAAGAAGAAGGTAATGCCTCAATGGTATCTGCAAAGTTATATCCTGTATGCATCACCTTAATATTTGCTGCTACTACATCAGGTTTTTTAGCAAATTTCTTTTTTAAGAAGGCTTCAGTTTGTTCCATTGGTCTGTTAAACATCCAATAAACAATTCCTAAAGCAAACATGTTTTTTGATCGTCCAATACTTTTTCCATCTAAGCCAGAATCTTTAAGGGCTTCTCGGGTTAGCTTAGTAATTGGTGCCTGAATAATATTAAATCCATCAAAGGAATGATCTTCTAAAGGCGAAGTACTGTATCCTGCTTTTTCTAAATCTCTTTTGGTAAAGCTGTCAATATTTACAATGATAGTACCGCCTTTCTTAATCCAATTTTTATTGGCTTTTAGTGCCGCAGGATTCATTGCAACTAATACATCAGCAATATCTCCAGGGGTATTAATGTCAATACGACCAATATGAATTTGAAAACCAGAAACCCCAGCAACAGTTCCTTGTGGAGCTCTAATTTCTGCTGGGTAATCAGGGAAAGTAGCTAAATCATTTCCTAAAAGTGCAGAAGTATCTGTAAATTGAGTTCCAGTTAATTGCATTCCATCTCCTGAGTCACCAGCAAATTTAATTACAACTTTCTCCAGATCAACAATTTTAGTAGCTTTCGTCATTATTATTTTTAAAAGAAATTTAAAGCTACAAAAGTACAAATGCTTACTTAAACATCCTTATGGATTTTCACCTTTTATTAGTTTATAAAAAAGCGTTTTTCAACAACTCCATTTTCATAAATGTAAAATAGGATAGTATTTGGAATTGCTTTTGTTTCTTTCCCTAGAATGTCAACAATCTTAAGTAGTTTTTGTTGGTCTTTTATTGGATTAAGATTATTTGTAGCAGTTATTTGGCTAATAACTCTTACGCTATCCATAACCACAGGTGTTATAGGGGCATCATTACCATCTGTTGCTACGTTACCTATATCCTGAACAATATTAAAGCCATTTATGGTAGTTCCAAAAACTGGATGTTTTGAGGAGTAAGGAGGTTTGTTAAAATCTAAATAGGTATTATTTACCAGATTGATAAAAAACTGACAAGTACCTGTATTTGGTCCTGAGTTTGCCATTGAAATTGTTCCTTGAGTATTGCTTAAGGAAGCATCAAACTCATCAGTAATAGCTGGTGGGGCAGGAGTTCCGTCTCCACCTTGTATCATAAAATTATCAATAACCCTATGGAAAGTAACACTATCATAAAACTTTTGGTTAACAAGATTAATAAAATTAGCAACCGTGTTTGGTACTATAGTATCATATAACTCAAGGGTAATAGTACCATGATTTGTATATATGGCAACTTGAGTTTGTGCTTTTGCTGTAAAAGACAGCAGTAGTATGAATAAGGGTAGTAATAGTTTCATAGTCAGTGGTTTTTTAAGATTCCAAAGATAAAAAAGCTGTTGGTGTTACACCTAAAAACCTTAAATTAATTAGTTATAAGTTGGGGTTTTGTGTTTTTTAGTACTGCTAAGTAGGGGCTACTTTTTTAAGTAGGGTGTTTAAATTAAGATAATATGTTATTGCTTGATGAAAAAACTATATTTTTGCAACTTTAAAATTAATTAAATAAAATTTAAATATGGCAATTAAAATTACAGACGATTGTATCAATTGTGAGGCTTGTGAGCCAGAATGTCCTAATAATGCAATTTATCCTCCAGAAGAAGGATGGAAAATGTCAGATGGAACTAATGTTGCAGACGATACTGAGCGTGAAGCAGAGTCGGATGAATACTTTTATATAGCAACGGATAAATGTACAGAATGTATTGGTTTCCATGATGAGCCACAATGTGCAGCTGTTTGCCCTGTTGATTGTTGTGTTCCTGATGAAGATAATGAAGAGACAGAAGCAGAGTTATTGACTAAGAAAGATATGTTACATGCTTAAATAGCGTATTAATGTATAAATAAAAAGGGGAAGCATTTGCTTCCCCTTTTTCTATGCTTCATGTGCAACAACCTCTATATCTGGGTCAACTTTTTGTTTTAATAAAGACTCAATCCCTCCCTTAAGTGTACTTGTTGATGAAGGACATCCACTACAAGCTCCTTTTAGGTTTACACTTACAATATTACCCACATAAGAGTGTAAAGTTATTGCTCCACCATCGGATTCCACAGCGGGCTTAATGTATTCGTTTAGCAATGCTTCAATCTCTTGCTCTTTCTCATTAAAAGTTCTGTTTGTTGGGGCTTCAGCCTCAACAGTAGTTTCTTCCTTTTTTTCTGGAGTATTATCAATATGTTCAGTGTAATTTTTAATGCCTTCATTATTTAAATGCTCAGCAATAAAAACACGCAGTTGCATAGCAATATCTTCCCATTCAATAGTTGCTGTTTTTGATATTGAAATAAAATTGGCACTAATGTATAGACTTTTAATAAATGGAAAATTGAAAAGTGCGGCAGCTATTGATATCTCTTTTGCTTCTTCAGGGTTATTAATCTCAACGCTTTTATCGGCTAACATCCTGTTAGCTACAAATTTCATCACCTCAGGATTTGGGGTGCTCTCGGCATATATACTATAATTCATAATGTTTACTTTTGTGCAAAAGTACAAACAAACAATAGTATGGCATTAATAAAAAGTGTAAAAGGTAAAATCCCAATTTTTGGAACTGGAATATATCTGGCTGAGAACGCAACTGTAGTAGGAGAAGTTAGTATGGGAGATAATTGCAGTGTATGGTTTAATGCTGTAGTAAGAGGCGATGTTAATTATATTAAATTTGGGAATAAGGTAAATATTCAGGATGGTGCAGTAATACATTGTACTTATAAAAAGCATGCTACAATCTTAGGGAATAATGTGTCAGTAGGGCATAATGCTTTAGTACACGGTTGTACTATTAAAGATAATGTGCTTATAGGAATGGGTGCAATAGTAATGGATGCAGTAGTTGTAGAATCAAATGCTATTATTGCAGCAGGAGCAGTAGTATTAGAGGGTACACATGTAGAGTCGGGAGCTATTTATGCAGGAGTACCAGCTAAAAAAGTAAAAACATTAAACGAGGAGCAAACAGCAAGGTTAATTGAAGGAATATCTGATAATTATGTGATGTATGCTTCTTGGTTTCAGGATTAAGCCCAAAGATTTATTTCTTCAAGTTTAATGGCATCATGGAAAAAGAACTTGGCACTCTCTTCAAAAGATTTTGTATAGTTAGAAACATAAAAGTGATCTTCAGCACTGTCAGTATTATTAATTAGATTGCTATCTTTTAGTTGCTTTGCAATGTGTTCGGCAACAATACTTGCAGAGTCAATAACATTTACTTTTCCTTTATAGTAATCGTTTATTTCTTGCTGTATTAGAGGGTAGTGAGTACAGGCTAATATTAAGTGATTAATATCTTTTAGCTGTATATTAGATAAGTAATTTGCAATAATAGTATGGCTTATCTCTTCATTAATAAAGCCTTCTTCAATCATAGGGGCAAGTAGGGGTGTAGCTAATGAAGATACCTTTGCTGTGCTACATAAAGCGTTAATCTTTTGTTTGTAGATGTCAGATTGTATAGTAGCTTTTGTTCCAATAACGCCAATATTAGTTGTTGAACATTGCTCTACTACACTAGCAACTATAGGGTCAATAACATTAAATACAGGAATCTTATTTGCAAATTTATTAACCGTTTTATAGGCAACCGAAGATGCACTATTACAGGCAATAATAATTGTCTTGCATTTTTTTTCTAAGAGAAACTCTGTAATTTTTTTGCTAAAATTATTAATAGCTTCATTTGATTTCTCACCATAAGGGAGATGTTCTGTATCCCCAAAATATATAATGCTTTCATGAGGTAACCTTTTTTTTAAGGCGTGAGCTATAGTAAGTCCTCCAATACCTGAATCAAATATACCAATAGGGCTGTTTTGCATAGAGTAAAAATATAAAAAAAGCACCACAAAGGGTGCTTTTTAAAAGGAGTATTTCTTTTGTTTAGCTTATAATCCTAATTTCTTTTTTACAGCAGAAAGTACATTTTCACTTTCCTTAGCATAAAGTATAGATCCTATACTTTTATCAAATATGTAAGTATAGTTTCCTTCTGTAGCAACATCTTCAATAGCTTTTCTTGCTTTTGCTAATATTGGCTCTAGTAGTTCTTGCTCTTTAGCTTGTAATGATTCTTGAGCATTCTTTTGAAATGCTTGAATTCTTTGCTCTAACCCAGTGATTTCAGATATCTTATCTTGTTTTACTAAATCAGTATAAGTTGCTTCATTTTTTTGGTATTCTTGTACATTTTGCTGGTATTCAGCAGTCATTGATCCTAATTGAGATTCTAGGCTTTTTGCAAATTCTTGAACTTCAGTTTCAGCAGCTTTTCTTTCTGGCATTAGTTCTAACAATTCATTTGAATTAATATAGCCAAATTTATTTTGTGCAATTGAGCTTAAAGAGAATACACTTAAAAGTGCTAAAAAGGTAATTTTTTTCATGTTGATTGTTGTTGATTGTTGTTATTAATTATTAAATTATTTCAGATTAGTACCCTAATATGCTTAGTACTTTATCGCTTTTGTCTAAGTTGTTATTTTTATAAAGCATGATTAAATCACTTGAGCTATCAAATACAATTGCATATTTATTATCTGCTGCTAATTGTTGAATAGCGGTATATACTTTATCCTGTATTGGCTTTATTAGTTCTTGTCTTTTTATATAAAGGTCTCCTTCAGTTCCAAAGTATTTTTGTTGTAAATCTTTAGCATCCTTTTCTTTACTAATAATTGCTTCTTCTCTTTTTGCTTTCATTTCATCAGTTAAAAGCACTTGTTCTTGTTGATATGCTCTGTACATCTGATCTACATCAGCATATTTGTTTTCAATTTCTTTTTGCCAATCAGTTGCAAGTGCATCTAACTTGTCTTGTGCTTGCTTAAATTCAGGGATCTTATTTAAAATATAATCAGTATCAACATAAGCAAATTTTTGAGCTTGTGTAGTAAGTGTTGTAACACTAAATGCTATTAATAAAAATAAGATTCTCATAATATGATTGTTTTTTCAGTTTACAAATATAATTAAAATTGTTGACCTATAGAGAAATGAAATTGTCCGCCATTTGCATTAGGATTTCCAGGGATGTCATCTAGCCCCCAACCATAATCTAAGCCCATCATTCCTATCATAGGAAGCATGATTCTAACTCCAAATCCTGCTGAACGTTTTACTCCAAATGGGTTAAAATTGTCAAAATTATCCCATGCATTTCCTCCTTCTACAAATGCTAAAGCATACATGGTAGAGCTAGGGTTTAAGCTTAAAGCATATCTTAATTCAGAAGTGTATTTACTGTAAATTGTAGATCCAGTTTGTGAAGATACTGAATTGTTACTATACCCTCTTAATGCAATTAGCTCTCTACCGTCAAATACCATTCCCATTCCGCTTAGCCCGTCTCCTCCAAGATAAAATCTTTCAAAAGGTGCTATTCCTAGGTTATTGTTATAAGCTCCTAAAAGTCCCATTTCTATTCTTGTAGCAAGTATAAGTTTGTCAGTAAATGCAGAATACCATGATGATTTAAAGTTCCATTTGTAGTACTCAATGAACTCATATTTTTCTTGATCACTTACTGTGCTGTAGTCTGCTATTCCGTCAAATAATGAGTAGGGAGGAGTAATTTTTAACCCTAAAGATATATTTGCTCCTCTTCTTGGGAATGTTAATTGATCAACTGAGTTTCTGCTGATAACAGTATTAAAGTTAATATTGTTAGAATACCCATTTTTAAATGAGAAGAATGATTGCGAATTAATAAGTTTATATTGCTGAAAATTAATTGCATTATAGATTGTAAAGAAATCATCAGGATATTTTAATCGTTTTCCTAATCCTAGTGTTAGTCCTGTAATTTCTATTGCTTCTCTATTATCGCCACTTTGTCCGTTTGATGAGATAGATCTGTATAAAGAAACTGTTAATGATTGTGGTTTTTTACCTCCTAACCAAGGTTCAGTAAAGGATAGGTTGTAGTTTTGATAATAAATTCCGTTAGAAGATGCTGATAAGGATAAACGTTGCCCATCTCCAGATGGTAGTGGAGACCATTTATCTCTTTTAAAGAAATTCTTAGTTGAAAAATTGTCAAAAGTTAATCCTAATGACCCAACAATTCTTCCGGCACCCCAGCCTCCTTGTAATTGGATTTGGTCAGATGATTTTTCAGATAGTACATAAGTGATATCTACTTCATTTCTTACAGGATCTGGTTCTACTTTTACGTCAAACCTTTCTGCATCAAAAAATGGCATTTGAGCAAGCTCCCTTTGTGATCGCATAATGTCTGATCGCTTAAATAAGTCACCAGGTCTAGTACGAATTTCTCGCATAATAACATGGTCATTTGTTTTTGTATTTCCAGTAATCCCTACCTTGTTTATCCTTGCTTGCTTTCCTTCGTATACTCTAATTTCTAAATCAATTTCTCTATTGTCGGCAGCTATCTCAACAGGAGTTGCGTTAAAAAATAAATAACCATTATCAAGATAAAGAGAGCTAATATCATTCCCGTCAGGACTCCCAAATAAACGTGCATCAAGTATAGATTGATCGAATACACTTCCTTCTTTTATCCCAAGCTGTTTATTAAGTTCATCGTTATTGTAAACGGTGTTTCCAGCAAAATTGATGCTTCCAAATGTATATGTTTCTCCTTCATCAATCGTTAGTTCTATGGTTAAGGTGTTATCATTATTAAGATAAGTTGTATCAGCAATGATACGAGCATCTCTGTAACCAATTTCATTATATTTAGCAATTATATTCTCCTTGTCATCTTTGTAATTTGAGGAAATAAACTTAGATACCTTAAAGATGCGCCAGAAGTTTTTAACCTTTGTTTCTTTCATACTTTTTTTAAGCTTACGATTGCTTAAAGCATAAACAGTATCTTTCCTATTGAAGAATGTTTTTTTAGGATTTAGGACTTTAGTTCTTCCTTTAACAATAATCTCTTTTATCTTAACTTTTTCACCTTTGTTAATGTTAAAGATAAGATTTTTGGAGTTGGCAGTTGCAGAATCAACAGTTGTAGAATGCCCTACTGTAATGTTTAGGAATCCTTTATTAATAAAATAGGTTTTAATAGTGTTAACGCTATTATTAATTAAGTTATTAGTTAGTATTTTACCTCTCATTAAACCTAATTCTTCTTTTAAAGAAGTGATGTCAGACTTACTGACTTTCCCTTTAAATTTAAACTTAGATAACCTGCTGTGTTCTTTTAAATTAATATTTAAGTAAACAATATCTCCAGTAATTTTTTCAATACTGATATTGACATCAGCAAATAGTCCTTGTTTCCAGAGTTTAGTAATAGCAAAGCTAATATTGTCACTAGGAATTTGGATTTTCTCTCCAACTACTAGCCCAGATATTGCAATTAAGGTATTGTCATTTAAATGATCAGCACCACTAACGGTTATGCCTCCAATTTCATAGCTTTTAGGATTGGAATAATCAATTTCTTCAATTGTTTGTGCATTACTGCTAAAGGCAAGTAAGCAGATGATAAGTGTTGCTATTTTATTCAAAATTTTAGGCATGTATTTGTTCAGTTGTTTTTCCAAATCGTCTTTCTCTTTGCTGATAATCTAATATTGCTTTTTCCAAATCACTTTTCCTAAAGTCGGGCCAAAGTGTATCGGTAAAATACAGTTCGGTATAAGCAATTTGCCAAAGTAAAAAATTACTTATACGGTGTTCACCACTTGTTCTTATTAATAATTCAGGGTCAGGAACGCTTTTTGTAGTAAGATATTGCTGAAATGTTGCTTCATTAATTGTATCTATATCAATTTTATCTTTTACTATGTTTTTTACGGCATTTAGTATTTCCCATCTACTGCTGTAGCTTAGAGCAAGTACTAGGGTCATTCTTGTATTGTCTTTAGTTTTTTCAATAGCTTCAGCTAATTCTTTTTGTGCTTTTTTAGGGAGTTGCTCTATATCTCCAATGGTACTTAAACGGATATTATTATCCATTAAAGTTTTAGTTTCTTTATTTATTGCAGAAACTAACAGTGTCATTAAGGCATTTACTTCTGTTGCTGGTCGGTTCCAGTTTTCAGTTGAAAATGCATATAATGTTAAATATTCAATCCCAATTTCAGCAGCAGCTTCTACGGTATCTCGTACTGCTTTTACACCGTTTTGATGTCCAAAAACTCTAAGTTTTCCCTTTGTTTTTGCCCATCTCCCATTACCATCCATGGTAATAGCTATGTGTTTAGGTAATTTATTTTTATCTATGCTTTCCATTCAGTCTTGTTGCGGGTACTTTGTTTAGTAATTGCAACCTTTTGTGTCGTTTCTTAACTTAAAGGAAAGTGTAATTCCTGCATAAGAATACCAGTCTTTTTTATCAGGATTACCTCTTTGATCTCCTCCAAGTTGATGTGTTCCTGTTGGGTCTGACATTTGGTTAGCGGCATTATTTCCGTATTCAGCCTGTAGTACTGATGCACCAGGGTAGGTAGTACTTACATCATCAAGGTAATCTGTAAAGGTTTTACGAGTTCCATATTCAAGTATGATATTGAAACTTTCTCCTACAGCAATTTTAAATCCACCACCCATAGCTATTGCAAATTGGGTTAAAGCATATTTATCTCTATTAGGGAATGAAGTTGTTCCTTGTCCTTCTGTTCCTAAAGGTTGTAGGTCAACCCATTGCCCTTCTTTGTTTTCAGCTTTTGGATTAAAAGCAAACATTGAAAATCCGCCGTAAATAAAAGGAGTCCAAGGGTATAAAGAGTTTCCAGTTTCGTAAGGTAAAAAATTAAATTCTATTTGTCCTGAAAGTTCATATATTGCTGATTTGAAGTGTAGCTGTCTGTCTTCAGCAATAGTATCTCCTGTATTGTTTAAATCATCAGCTTTTACATTGAGGTATAATAACTCAGCTTTATAAGTAATTCTTCTGTCAATATTCTTTCTAAATACAAGTCCTGCAACGGCACTACTTTGGCTAAAGTGGGTTGTGTTTAAATCTCCTAAATAATACGAGGTACCACCTAATACGCCAATTTCAGTATTTGTTTTGTATTGTGCATTTGCACTAAACCCTAGGGTAATAAAGCTAATTAATAGCAGTAGAGTTTTAACTTTTTGTACGGGTAAAATATAGCTTTTCATAATCATGATATATCAATAATTTGCAAATATACTTATTTGTAGTGTTATGATGTGATTATTAGCCTCTTTTATCCAATCCCCACATTAATTTGTGTCTTATGGTAGTGGTGAAGCTATTATTTTGTGGTTGTACTAGTTTAATTTTAAAGCTTGCTTTTTTAATAATTAGTTCCGTTTCCGAATCAAAAGCTCTTGATCGAGAATCCAATGATACTAAGGCTAATTGGTCCCTGTCTTCAACTTTAAGTTTTATAACACTATTGTCGTCAATAACGATAGGGCGTACATTTAAATTGTGAGGAGCATTTGGAGTAATAATTATGTTGTTTGTTCCTGGCATAATTATAGGCCCTCCACAGCTTAGTGAATACCCTGTTGATCCTGTAGGGGTGGAAACGACTAGTCCGTCAGCCCAATAGGTGTTTAAAAATTCATCATCAACAAAAGCATCTATTCTAATCATTGATGAAGTATCTTTTTTGGAAACTGCTACCTCATTTAATGCAAAATTCTTTTCTTTAAAAAGGCCTTTGTTAGTGTGAAGTTCTAATAATGTTCGTTCATTAATAGTGTAGTTTCCTTTCATAATATCATTTACAGCGTCATCAATTTGAGCCGCTGATATACTAGATATAAATCCTAATCTTCCTGTGTTAATTCCCATAATTGGAATTTCTGACTCACGTACATAAGTTACAGCTTTTAGTAGTGTTCCGTCGCCTCCAATACTAAATAGGAAATCAACTTTTCCTTTTAGGGTTTCATAGCTGTTAAAAGTGCGTACTTTTTTGTTGAACCGAATGTTATTTTGTAAAAAAACATTAAACTCTTCTTCTACAAAAATTTGAATATGTTCAGCTTCTAGTTTTTTTACTAAGTGTTGTATGTACTTGGTAAAATGCTCTGAAAATGGGCTTCCAAATAAGGCTATTTGCATAATTTAAAACGGATTTGAAAAGTGTAAAAATACTCCTTTTTCTCCTAAATGGTTAATAGAATATTCAATTCTTAATAATTTATCGTAATAAGTTACATAATCAAGCCCAATACCTTTGCTCCAAAGCAAGGAATTGTTTAATGTATTGGAAGGCTGTAATTCATTGTTTTTAACATAGCCCAAATCAGAAAAAATTGAAATATATAAAGAGTAATATGATTTGTTGAATTGCTTCATTTTAAGGTAGGGAATATTGAAATTTGTTTTTTCAATTATAGCGTATTTTAAGGCTGATTTGCTAAGCCAATACTGCTGCCCATCTACTACATAATATTCATATCCTCTTATATAATCATCAAAGCCTAATGCTTTTTGAGTATGGTAAGGTTGCTTTCCTTCTGTACTTGTTTTTGCTTTAAAGCTGCTTCCTAAGTAAAGTTTTGGTCTTAAATTAAAGTGTTTTTCAGCTTTGAATGAAGCTGATAAATGATCTGTACTAGTTGAGCCTTTAAAGTATTTATTTATTGAAAAACTTAAAAAGTGTCCCTGAAGAGGGTAGGTGCTATTGTCTCTTTTTTCATAGATAGTTTGGTAACCTAGTCTAAAATAATAAGCTTTATCCTTATTGTTCCCTAAATAGTTAGGGTTAAGGGTTGTAATATTTTTGTCTATAATAGAATTAAAATAGCTAAACTTTAGGGTGTGAGTTTGGTGCAGTCCTTTCCTATAACTAAGTTGTGTTATTGCGGCGTAATCTTTGCTTGTATAGTTATTGTCATTTTTATAGTATTCTAGCTTATTATTAATAGTGTTGTAAAATGTGCTTTTTCTTCTAAAGAGTTGTAGGTCTGTACTTATTCCAAGAGTTTTGGATTTATTAAGATAGGGCATTTTGTAAGAAAATAGGTAATGTTCTTTAAATCCTCGTCTTATTTTAATTTTTAGAAGTTCATTTCGTCCTCTAAAGTTTTCCCAATTAAAAAACACCCCATAATTAAGATGAGAAAAATCACTATAATTTGACGCTTGAAATTCTTTCCACCAACTGTTAAAATTACGATCGGATATTTCAAAAATAGGATAGGGCCAGATGTACCATCTTTCAACTAGATTTATTGTTATGTCGACAGTGTTATTATTGTTTTTGCTTGTTATGTCAATAAAATTAAAAAGTTTTAGGTTGGTAAGGTTTGCTTTACTTGTATTTATTTGAAGTGCTAGGTCTTCAGGTGAGATTTTTGATCCTGCTGCAAATGAAAGCTCGCGATGAATAATGCTTTCTTTGGTTTTACTGTTTCCTTTAATAGTGATAGAGCTAATTTTAAGAAGCTCTTGGGCTGATATTGAGCTTAGTAGCGAGCAGAAAAATAAAAATAATAGAGTTTTTTTCATTATTAGGGGTTTAAAAATCGCATTAAAGACTCGTACCTGTCAAAGTAATCGTTGTTATTGTCATTTTGGTTAAAGGTTGCTGAAATAGTATATCCAAATCGTTCAAAATCTTTTACAATAGCAGTGATATTGACTTTATTAAGTTTTAAAGTAAGTTCAATTTCTAGGTTGCTAACTGGGTTAATGTGGGAGCTTAGTATTTTAGTGTTGTTCGATTCAATAATTCTGGAAATTTCACTCATACTATAATCAGTTTGTTTCATTTTTAATACAAGTAATCCTCCTTTACTTTGTATACCTGTACTTTTTGCAATTTGGTAAAGTAGTTTTCTATTGGTAATAGCGCCTAGGTATTGTTTCTTGTCATTTAAAATAGGGATAACACTTAGGTTATTAGCTTCTGCAATTTGTATAATATCAAAAAAATGCTGTGTTTCTAATATGCTTGGGCCTGACAATTCAGAAAGGTGTTCCTTAATAAGTTCTTCTGTGTTGTTCCAGTTTAGGATCTCTTTTTCGGAGAGTATCCCTAAATAATTAGTGTCGTGTACTACTGCAAGGTGATTCACCCTTAGTTCATCCATTAATGACAAAGCTTTTGTTCCGCTATCATTTGGGTGTAGTGGTATTAAGGATGATGATATTAATTCGCTTGCTTGCATAGGACAAACATAAACATTACTTATTAGTTGTTAGTTTTTAGTTGCCGGTTTTTAATTGCTAGTTGTTGTTGCAGTTCCAAATTTCAGTATTAAGTGCTTGTGCTTAGTTTTCTATTCTTTTTATTATCTCTGTTTTAAAAGTATAGCTGTCTTATATCTTACTACCTAGTTGTTGTTTATTATCTATATCTTTGTGCACTTGTATTAATAAACGTTAAAGTATCTGCTTATGACAAAATTGAGTGTAAATATTAATAAAATTGCGACTATCCGTAATGCTAGGGGTGGAGAGTTGCCTTCTGTGCTTACTGCTGCAGTAAAATGTCAGAAATTTGGTGCTGATGGAATTACAATACATCCAAGGCCAGATGAAAGGCATATTACTAAAAAGGATGTGTTTGCAATAAAACCAGTGATTAGCACGGAATATAATATTGAAGGTTACCCTTCGGATGATTTTATACAGTTGGTGATGGAGGTGAAGCCAGAGCAAGTAACTTTAGTTCCTGATGGGCCTGATGTGTTGACTTCTTGTGCGGGTTGGGATACTGTTAAACATCAAGAATATCTGAAAGCAATAATAGCTGACTTTAAAGCATTGGGGATTAGGACTTCAATTTTTGTTGACCCTGATGTTGAAATGGTAAAGGGGGCAAGCTTATGTGGTGCTGATCGTATAGAGTTGTATACCGAAAATTATGCAGATGGTTTTGTAAATAATAAGGAAGAGGCAATAGCTCCTTATATTAGGGCTGCTGCTAAGGCAGTTGAGTTGGGTTTAGGGATTAACGCTGGGCATGACTTAAATTTGGATAATCTAGAATATTTTTCGGCTAATATTCCAAATTTGGATGAGGTGTCTATTGGTCATGCTTTAATTTCGGATGCCTTGTATCTGGGCTTGGAGACTACTATCCAAAAGTATAAAGACTTATTATAATGAAATTACATTCAAAAATATATGGAAGTGGGCAGCCACTTATTGTTATTCATGGTTTATTTGGGATGAGTGATAACTGGAATACTTTAGGAAAACAATTTGCAAAATATACTAATGTACATTTAATTGATTTAAGGAATCATGGGCGTTCTCCGCATGATGATGCTTTTAATTATGAGGTGATGTGTGCTGATGTTTTAGAGTATATTGAAGATCATAATTTAGTAAAGCCAATTATTTTGGGGCACTCTTTGGGAGGAAAGGTGGCAATGAAATTTGCTTTTACTTATCCTAATATAATAAGTAAGCTTATTGTTGCTGATATTGCTCCAAGAATATACGATACTACTTTTCATCAGAATTTATTAGAAAAATTAATTGCTTTGGATCTTAGTGCTTATAGTAGTAGGTCGGAAGTAGATTTAGGGCTTTCGGCTTATTTTAAGGAGCCAAGTTTGCGTTTGTTTTTAATGAAGAATTTATTTAGAGATGAAAATAAAAAATTTGCTTGGCGTTTTAATATTGAGGTGCTTTTAGAGAAAATAAAAAATATCCAAGAGGCTGACTTTATAAAAGGAAGTTTAAATATTCCTACTCATTTTTTAAGGGGAGGGGATTCTAACTATATAAACAGTGATGATGTGGCGCTTATTAATGGTGTTTTTACTGATGTTAGTATTGCAACTTTGGAGGGTGCTGGGCATTGGTTGCATGCTCAAAAACCTGAGGCTTTTTATAACGAAGTGATGGGTTTCTGTTTGTTGGACTAAGTGTTTCGTTTTCAGTTTGTTTGGCAGTTAAGTCCTAATTGCATTTAATTTTGTTGAAAACAATTCTTTTAAAAAACAAATGGTTTTCTGTTGTTTTGCGCAAAAAACAACGAGTTTTTGTTTGTTTTTTACTGTTTTTTGCAAGTTTTTAACAAAATCAAAAACACTTGCCATGGTTTGTTCTTGTAATTTCAGAATGTTATTAACAAAATGCAAGCTTTTTTATTGTGAAAAGAGGCAATAATTTTGGGTTATTTGTTTGTACAACTATTTTTTTATTTAGAAAAAAACAGCTATAGTGTTAAAAACAAGATGTTTATAGGTGTTTTGTATGGGTTAGTAATTTTGTGAGTATTTTTGATTTGTATTATTTTTTTCTTTTCTTTGTGGGAAATATTTAATAAACAAAGATTATGAAAAAATTACTAATTGTATTCAGCATGTTAATTGTTGCCACCTTTGGCCAGTTAAGTGCGCAAACTATCAGTAGCTTTAGCCCAACTTCAGGTGAAGTAGGAGATGCTATTACTATTACAGGTACAGGTTTTGATGCTACGGCTTCAAACAATGTTGTGTATTTTGGAGCAGCAAAAGCTACAGTTACTGCAGCTACAACTACTTCTTTAACAGTTACAGTACCTTCGGGGTCTACACATGAGCCGATTTCTGTAATTACAGGAGGTAAGATTGCGCAATCAAGAGTGTCTTATCATGTAATAAATAGTGATATAGCTGTACAGTCAATAACTGCAGGTAATTTTGGAACAGTAAATACTATTGCATCTTTACAAAATTCTGCAAATTCAGAAATGACAATTGCTGCAGCTGATTTTGATGGTGATGGGAAAACGGATCTTGCTGTTTCTGGAACTGGGGCTGTTAAGGTTCATTTAAATACAACTGCAGCCGTAGGTACTGTTGATGGGAATAGTTTTGATGCTGGTACTGACTTTGTTGTTAGTGGTGGTGTTAAGTCAATATATTGTGCAGATATGAATGCTGATGGGAAATTGGATATTGTTACCCAATCAGCTTCTGTTATTAGTGTATTAATAAATAACTCAACGGGTATTGGTAATGTTAGTTTTGCTACAAAAATTGATATGAGTAATGTTAATGGTAATACCGCAAAAATGGCTGATATTGATGGTGATGGATTACTTGATATAGTCGCAAATAATTGGACAAATGTTGCTGTTTTCTTAAATACAACTTCTGGAGGGACAGCATCTTTTGGTTCAGCAAACTTAATACCACTATCTACCTCTTTTAGCAGATTAGATGTAGGTGATTTAGATAACGATGGTAAAACTGATTTTGTAGTTGGTAGAACAAATACACTTGAGGTGTATATTAATTCGTCGTCAATTAATTCAGTTAGTTTTGCTAGTGCTATAACAATTACTTCTACTATTGGAGAGGATGTAATTGTTGCTGATTTTGATCTAGATGGAGATAATGATATTTATTGTTCAGGACAAGATATTTTTGAAAACACGTATTCTTCAGGTTCATTTGCTTCTACAGATTTAACGCATTATGACTTAGCGGTTAGTAATGATGGTGATGGTGTACTTTCGGTTGCCGATTTTAATGGAAATGGTAAGTTGGATGTTGTTTCAGGTGTATCTTGGGATAAATCATGGGTTTATATAAATAATGCACTTCCTCTTTCTTCCTCTTCTTTTGTAAGTAAAGTTGTTATTACCTCAGGATATGGTTTGACAAGAGGAGCTTCAATGGGCTTTGATATAGATGGTGATAATAAAGTAGATTATATTTCTTCAAGAAATGGTACTTCAGGCTTTTCTTTTGCTCAAAATAATATGCCAATTGTCCCTGCTTTAACTGTTGTAGAGAATTTGTCAGCATTTTCAAATTGTTTAAATGTACCTTCAGCTTCACAACAAATAACAGTTTCGGGTACTAACTTAACAGCAAACTTAGTAGTTAGTGGAGGTACTTATGTAGAGTACTCTTTAGATGATATTAATTTCTCAAGTTCAGTTTCTATAGCACCTACTTCGGGTACTGTTAGTGCAACAACAGTATATGTACGTTATTATATGGGGTCTGGTACTTCTGGTAGTGCTTCAGGTTCTTTTTCTGTATCTTCAACAGGGGCAACTTCAGGAAGTGTTTCATATAGTGGAGCTACTTCAGCAGGTCCTTCTATTTCATTAGCTTCTACTGCAGAAACAACTTGTAGTGGAAATGATGGTACAGCAACAGCAACTCCTACAGGAACTAGTCCTTTTACTTATTTATGGGATGATGGTGCGACACAAAATACAGCAGTAGCAACAAGTTTAGCTCCAGGTTCATATACAGTTACAGTTACTGATAATGATGGTTGTGCAACAACTTCTTCTAGTGTAACTGTTGCAGCTGCTACTTGTCAAACAATTACTACTACAGGTACTTTAAATGCATTTATAAAATGTAGTGCTGGTGTGACTTCAGCAGCACAAACATTTACTGCAGCAGGTACAAACTTAACAGCAGATATTACTGTTGCAGCCTTAACAGGTTTAGAATATTCTACTGATGGTACAACTTATGCTTCAACTTTAACTTTAGCGCACACTGGAGGTACAGTTACTACTACTACTATATATGTGCGTATGACTGCTGCTAGTACTACAGTATCAGGAAATATTACTTTATCTTCTACAGGAGCAACTTCACAAAATGTTGCTGCTAGTGGAAGTATCAATTCTTCACCACTTACTTCTGCAACTTTAGGTTCTATAGTTAATGCAACATGTAATGGAGGTAATGGTTCAGCAACAGTAACTCCTGTTGGTGGTTCTGGTTCTTATACCTACCAATGGTATGATGATGCTACTGCTATTACAGGAGAAACTTCAGCTACTTCATCAGCTTTACCAGCAAGTACTACTATTAATTGTGAAGTAACAGATGCAACTTGTCCAGTTACAGTAACTTCAGCAAACTCAACAATAACTGAGCCAGCAGTAGTAAGCATCACAGCAGGTACTCAAACTAATGTGGATTGTAATGGAAACAGTACAGGTATAGCGCCAGTAACAGTTTCTGGTGGTGATGGTACTTATACTTATACTTGGACAGGAGCTGATGCCGTAGGTCAAGGAGCAACAGCATCTAATTTATCAGCAGGAACTTATACTGTAAGTGTAGTTGATGGTAACTCATGTCAAGATGATGGGAATGTAAGTTTTACAATTACTGAGCCAACAACTATAGGTGGTGCAGCAGTAGTTGATAATCATGCAAGTTGTAATGGAGGAAGTGATGCAGCAGCAACTGCAGCAGGTTCTGGAGGTACAGCACCTTATACTTACCTTTGGAGTGATGCTTCAGCACAAACTACAGCTACAGCAACAGGTTTAGTAGCAGGAACATATACTTGTACAGTAACAGATGCAAATAACTGTACTGTTACTACAGCACAAATTACTGTGACTGAGCCAACAGCTTTAACAGCTACTAATACAAGCAACGATGGTTGTTTCGGACAAAATAATGGTACAGCAACAGCTACGTCAGCAGGAGGTACTTCTCCTTATACTTATTCTTGGAGCGATGGATCTACAGTAGTAGGTACTACAGCAACAATTTCAAATTTAGCTGCAGGTACTTATACGTGTACAGTAACTGATGATAATGGATGTACAACTACTACAGTTGCAACTTTAAGTGCAGCAAATTTCTTAACAGCTACAGCAATTACTTCAACTGATGTAACGTGTAATGGAGGTGCTGATGGTACTGCATTAGTTATTGCAGGTGGAGGTGCTGGTTCATATACTTACGCTTGGGAAGATGCTTTAGGTAATGTAGCTACTTCTACACTTTCAAACCCAACTGATTTATCAGCAGGTACTTGGACGTGTACAGTAACAGACGCTAATGGATGTACTCAAGAAAGTGGTACTTTAACAATTACTGAACCTACTGCTGTAACGCCAACTGCTACAGCAGCAGATATTTCTTGTAATGGATTAACTGATGGTACAGCTAGTGCTACTGCAACAGGAGGTGATGGTTCTTATACATACTCTTGGGATGATGGTCTTGCTGTAGGTGATGCCTATGGTGGAGGATTAATTGGTTATATTTTACAACCAGGTGATGCAGGCTATGTTACAGGTAGAGAGGCTTATATAGTTCAAACTTCAGCAGCAGCAAATCCTAGTGGAGGATGTTCTGGGGTAGCCTTTACTTTCCAGTCTCAAACTGCTTCAACTTCTGATGCAATTGGGCAAGGAGCAATAAATACAGCAAATCTTGTTGCAGCAGGTCATACTTCTACTAGTTCAGCTATTGGTTTTGCTGATCAGTATACTGATGGTACTTATTCTGATTGGTTTATCCCAAGTAAGGATGAGATGTTACCAATTTTAACTAATTTAATTAATGACCTTCCTTCTACAGGAGGTTATCCTTATAGAACTTCAACAGAAGTTCAGGGGAATTTAGGGCAGTCATATACATATATGATTAATATTGCTTTACAAACAGTTAATTCAACTCAATCTAATGATGGAGGGTGTTCAGCAGTATTACTAAGTCGTTTTGTAACACTTCCAACAAGTTCAACTACTGCTTCAATTTCAGGTTTAGGAGCAGGAACATATACAGTAACAGTTACTGATGGAGCAGGATGTACAGGAACTTCATCAGCAACAGTTGCAGAGCCAACTGCTTTAGTAACTTCATCAACATCAGTAGATGTAGCTTGTAATGGAGCAAGTACTGGTAGCATTGATATTACAGCAACAGGAGGGACAACTCCTTATGCTTACTCTTGGAGTGATGGTACTTCAGTAGTTTCTACTTCAGAAGACCCTTCTTCATTAGCTGCAGGTACTTATACTTGTACAGTAACAGATGCAAATTCTTGTACAGAAACAGAAGTTGTAACAATTACTGAGCCTTCAGCAGCATTGTCAGCATCATCAACATCAGTAGATGTAGCTTGTAATGGAGCAAGTACTGGTAGTATTGATATTACAGTAGCAGGAGGAACTTCTCCTTATACTTATTCTTGGAGTGATGGTTCTTCAGTAGTTTCTACTTCAGAAGATATTTCAACATTAGCAGCAGGAACATATACTTGTACAGTAACAGATGCAAATTCTTGTACAACAACAGAGGTTGTAACAATTGCTGAACCAGCTGTTGTTTTAGCTGCAGGAGTAATTACAGATGCAGATTGTAATGGTAATTCAACAGGTAGTATTGATTTAACAGTAACTGGAGGTTCAGGATCTTATACTTATGCTTGGAGTGATGGAGCTGCTTATACAGCAACAACAGAAGATATTTCAACATTAGCTGCAGGTACTTATACAGTAACTGTAACTGAAAGTAATGGATGTACAGTAACTGGAACAACAAGTTTCACAGTTGCAGAGCCAGCAGCTTTAGCAAGTTCATCAACATCAGTAGATGTAGCTTGTAATGGAGCAAGTACTGGTAGTATTGATATTACAGTAACAGGAGGAACTTCTCCTTATGCTTACTCTTGGAGTGATGGTACTTCAGTAGTTTCTACCTCAGAAGACCCTTCTTCATTAGCTGCAGGTACTTATACTTGTACAGTAACTGATGCAAATGGATGTACAGCAACAGAAGTTGTAACAATTACTGAGCCAGCTTCAGCTTTAGCAAGTTCATCAACATCAGTAGATGCAGATTGTAATGGAGCTAGTACTGGTAGTATTGACATTACAGTAACAGGAGGAACTTCTCCTTATACTTATGCTTGGAGTGACGGAGCTGCTTATACAGCAACTTCAGAAGATATTTCAACATTAGCTGCAGGTACTTATACTTGTACAGTAACTGATGCAAATTCTTGTACAGCAACAGAGGTTGTAACAATTGCTGAACCAGCTGTTGTTTTAGCTGCAGGAGTAATTACAGATGCAGATTGTAATGGTAATTCAACAGGTAGTATTGATTTAACAGTAACTGGAGGTTCAGGATCTTATACTTATGCTTGGAGTGATGGAGCTGCTTATACAGCAACAACAGAAGATATTTCAACATTAGCTGCAGGTACTTATACAGTAACTGTAACTGAAAGTAATGGATGTACAGTAACTGGAACAACAAGTTTCACAGTTGCAGAGCCAGCAGCATTAGCATCAACATCAACATCAGTAGATGTAGATTGTAATGGTAACTCAACTGGTAGTATTGATATTACAGTAACAGGAGGAACTTCTCCTTATACTTATGCTTGGAGTGATGGAGCTGCTTATACAGCAACTTCAGAAGATATTTCAACTTTAGCTGCAGGTACTTATACTTGTACAGTAACTGATGCAAATGGATGTACAGCAACAGAGGTTGTAACAATTGCAGAACCAGCTTCAGCTTTAGCAAGTTCATCAACATCAGTAGATGCAGATTGTAATGGAGCTAGTACTGGTAGTATTGATATTACAGTAACAGGAGGAACTTCTCCTTATACTTATTCTTGGAATGATGGTACTTCAGTAGTTTCTACTTCAGAAGACCCTACATCATTAGCTGCAGGAACATATACTGGTACAGTAACTGATGCAAATGGATGTACAACAACAGAAGTTGTAACAATTATAGAACCAGCAATTATTTCATCAGGAGGAGCTTATGCAGATGTAGATTGTAATGGTAGTTCAACAGGACTTATTAACTTCTCGATAACTGGAGGTTCAGGGTCTTATACTTATGCTTGGAGTGATGGAGCTGCTTATACAGCAACAACAGAAGATATTTCAAATTTACCAGCAGGTACTTATACAGTAACTGTAACTGAAAGTAATGGATGTACAGTAACTGGAACAACAAGCTTTGTAATTTCAGAGCCAGCAGTATTAGCATCAACATCAACATCAGTAGATGTAGATTGTAATGGTAATTCAACTGGTAGTATTGATATTACAGTAACAGGAGGAACTTCTCCTTATACTTATGCTTGGAGTGATGGAGCATCTTATACAGCAACAACAGAAGATATTTCAACATTAGCTACAGGTACTTATACTTGTACAGTAACTGATGCAAATGGATGTACAACAACAGAAGTTGTAACAATTGTTGAGCCAGCTTCAGTATTAGCAAGTTCATCAACATCAGTAGATGTAGCTTGTAATGGAGCTAGTACTGGTAGCATTGATATTATAGTAACAGGAGGAACTTCTCCTTATGTTTATTCTTGGAGTGATGGTACTTCAGTAGTTTCTACTTCAGAAGACCCTACATCATTAGCTGCAGGAACATATACTGGTACAGTAACTGATGCAAATGGATGTACAACAACAGAAGTTGTAACAATTACTGAGCCAGCTTCAGCTTTAGCAAGTTCATCAACATCAGTAGATGTATTATGTAATGGAGCTACTACTGGTAGTATTGATATTACAGTAACAGGAGGAACTTCTCCTTATACTTATTCTTGGAATGATGGTACTTCAGTAGTTTCTACTTCAGAAGACCCTACATCATTAGCTGCAGGAACATATACTGGTACAGTAACTGATGCAAATGGATGTACAGTAACAGAGGTTGTAACAATTACTGAGCCAACAGCAACTATTGCTATTGCTCTTACAGCTAACGAAGGATGCTTCATGTTAAATAATGGGTCAGCAACTGCTACCGTAACAGGAGGAACAGGATCTTATACTTATGCTTGGGATGATGGAGCTTCACAAACAACAGCAACTGCTACTTCATTAGCACCTGGTACTTATACAGTAACAGTAACTGATGCAAGTAGTTGTACAGCAAGTAATTCAATTACTTTAGCAACTCCAGCATTATTAACAGCAACAGGTACTGCAAGTACTGATGTATCTTGTAATGGAGGTACAGACGGTACAGCAACAGTTGTAGCTGGTGGAGGAACTACTCCATATACTTACGCTTGGCAAGATGCTTTAGGTAATGTTGCAACAAGTACAACGGCAACAGTAACAGGGTTAAATGCTGGTGCTTGGACATGTACAGTAACTGATGCAAGTGGGTGTACTAGAGTTAGTAATGTATTAACAGTGTCTGAGCCAGCAGTTGTTTTAGCTGCCGGAGTAATTACAGATGTAGATTGTAATGGTAATTCAACTGGTAGTATTGATTTAACAGTAACAGGAGGTTCATCTTCTTACACTTATGCTTGGAGTGATGGAGCATCTTATACAGCAACAACAGAAGATATTTCAACTTTAGCAGCAGGAACATATACAGTAACAATAACAGAGAGTAATGGTTGTACAGTAACAGGAACAACAAGTTTCACAGTTACAGAGCCAACTACTTTGTCTGCTACAATAGCTACTGATAATAATGTAACTTGTAATGGAGGTTCAGATGCTCAAGCAACAATTACAGCAGCAGGAGGAACAACAGCTTATTCTTACTCATGGAGTGATGGACAAACTACAGCAATAGCTACAAGTTTATCAGTAGGAACATATACTTGTACAGTAACAGACGCTAATGGATGTACTACAACGGAATCAATAACAATTACTGAGCCAGCAGTTGTTTTAGCTGCCGGAATAATTACAGATGTAGATTGTAATGGTAATTCAACTGGTAGTATTGATTTAACAGTAACAGGAGGTTCATCTTCTTATATTTATGCTTGGAGTGATGGAGCATCTTATACAGCAACAACAGAAGATATTTCAACTTTAGCAGCAGGAACATATACAGTAACAGTAACAGAGAGTAATGGTTGTACAGTAACAGGAACAACAAGTTTCACAGTTGCAGAGCCAACTACTTTAACAGCTACAGCAGCAATGACAGCAGCAAGTTGTAATGCTGGTACTGATGGTACAGCAACTGTAACTCCAGCAGGAGGAACAACAGCTTATACTTACTTATGGGATGATGCTTCTGCACAAACTACAGCAACAGCAACAGGTTTAGCAGCAGGAACATATAATGTAACAGTAACAGACGCTAATGGATGTACTACAACAGCATCAACAGTAGTAACTGAGCCAGCAGTTGTTTTAGCTGCCGGAGTAATTACAGATGTAGATTGTAATGGTAATTCAACTGGTAGTATTGATATTACAGTAACAGGAGGTTCATCTTCTTATACTTATGCTTGGAGTGATGGAGCATCTTATACAGCAACAACAGAAGATATTTCAACTTTAGCAGCAGGAACATATACAGTAACAGTAACAGAGAGTAATGGTTGTACAGTAACAGGAACAACAAGTTTCATAGTTGCAGAGCCAATTACTTTATCTGCTACAGCAGTTGCAACGGATATGTCTTGTAATGGAGTATCTGATGGTACTGCAACAGTTACAGTAGCAGGAGGAACAACAGCTTATACTTACTTATGGGATGATGCTTCTGCACAAACTACTGCAACAGCAACAGGTTTAGCAGCAGGAACATATAATGTAACAGTAACAGATGCTAATGGATGTACTACAACAGCATCAGCTACTGTGGTTGAACCAGCAGTTGCTTCAGTATCAGGAATAATTACAGATGTAGATTGTAATGGTAATTCAACTGGTAGTATTGATTTAACAGTAACAGGAGGAACATCTCCTTATACTTATGCTTGGAGTGATGGAGCATCTTATACAGCAACAACAGAAGATATTTCAACTTTAGCAGCAGGAACATATACAGTAACAGTAACGGAGAGTAATGGTTGTACAGTAACAGGAACAACAAGTTTCACAGTTACAGAACCAACAGCTTTATCTGCTTCAGCAACTTCTACTGATATGACATGTAATGGAGTATCTGATGGAACAGCAACTGTAACTGGTGCTGGAGGAGTTACTACATATTCTTACCTATGGAGTGATGGACAAACTACAGCAGTAGCAACAGGCTTATCAGCAGGAACATATATTTGTACTGTTAGTGATGCTAATGGATGTGTAACAACGGCATCAGCAACTGTAGTTGAGCCAGCATTAGTAGTTTCAAGTGGTGTAATTACTAATGTTTCATGTAATGGAGCTCCTTATAATGGAGGAATTGACTTAACTGTAGTTGGAGGAAGTGGATCTTACACTTACTCATGGACTGATGGATTCTCTCAAGGAGCAATAACTGAAGATATTAGTGGTTTGTCTCCAGGAACTTATACAGTAACAGTAATTGAAAGCAATGGATGTGCTGTAGCTGGTGTTACTAGCTTTACAGTAACTGAACCAGCAGTAGTAGTTGCTAGTGGAACAATTACTAATGTTTCATGTAATGGTGGTACTACTGGTTCAATTGACTTTGGAGTAACTGGAGGAAGTGGATCATATACTTACTCTTGGAGTAATGGTGAAACAACTGAAGATATTGCTAACTTAGTTGCTGGTACTTATACAGTAACAGTAACAGAAAGTAATAGTTGTACCGTAACAGGAACAACAAGCTTTACTATAACTGAGCCAACAGCTTTAACTGCTTCGGCAGTAGCAACTGATATGACTTGTAATGGTGTTTCTGATGGAACAGCAACAGCAACAGTGTCTGGAGGAACAGCAGCTTATACTTATTCATGGGATACTACTCCTGTTCAAACAACAGCTGCAATTTCTGGTTTATCAGCAGGTAACTATACTTGTACAGTAACTGATGCAAATGGATGTACAGCAAGTTCAACTGCAGTAACAGTAGCTGAACCAACTGCTATAACTTCATCGTCAACAGTAACTGCTTGTGATAGCTATAGCTGGAATGGATTATGGTACGTTACAACTGGAACTTATACTTTTGCAACTACAGCAGCTAATGGTTGTGATAGTGTAGCAACATTAAACTTAACAATTAATAGTTCTTCAACTTCATCTAATATTGCTACTGCTTGTGGAAGTTATTTATGGAATGGAACTACTTATACAGCTAGTGGTATTTATACTTATACTACAACTAACGCTGTAGGATGTGATAGTACAGCAACATTAAACTTAACAATTAATAGTGCTTCTACTTCAACAACTAATGTTACAGCTTGTGATAGTTACTTATGGAATGGTCTTACTTATACTACAAGTGGAGCACATACCTATACAACTACTAACGCTGCAGGTTGTGATAGTACTGCAACACTTAATTTAACAATTAACAACAGTACTTCATCTAGCATGTCAGCTTCAGCTTGTGATAGTTATTCATGGAACGGAACTACTTATACTACAAGTGGTACTTATACTCATGTAACTACTAATGCAGGTGGTTGTACAAATACTGATAGCTTAGTATTAACAATTAATAGCGCTTCTGCTTCATCAAGTACAGTTTCGGCTTGTGATACTTATACTTGGAATGGAACTACTTATATTAGCAGTGGTATTTATACTTATGCAAGTACTAATGCTAATGGTTGTGATAGTGTAGCAACATTAAACCTAACAATTAATAGTTCTTCTACTTCAACAACTAATATTACAGCTTGTGATGATTATACTTGGAACGGAACAACTTATACTGCTAGTGGAGTATATACCTTTGCTTCAACTAATGCTAATGGTTGTGATAGTGTAGCAACATTAAACTTAACAATTAATACTGCTGTAGCCTTAACGGTTTCAACTACTGATGTTACTTGTAATGGAGCTAATGATGGTACAATGACAGCAAATGGTGGTGTTGGTTTCACATACCTATGGGATGATGCTGCTGCTCAAACTACAGCTACAGCTACAGGTTTAGTAGCAGGAACATATACTTGTATAGTAACTGACGCAAATGGATGTACTACTACAGTATCTGATTCAATAACTGAGCCATCAGTGATTTTAGCTACAGTAGCAACTACTCCTCTTAGTTGTAATGGTACTACTGATGCATCAGCAACAGTAACAGCAACAGGAGGTTCAGGAAATTATGTTTCTTACTTATGGGTTAATGATGCAAATACTGGAATTACAGTAAACACTAATGCAGCAACAGGAGCAATATTAGGAGCAGGTAACTATACTTGTACTATTACTGATGATAATGGATGTACTGGAACAGCAACAGCTATCTTAATTGACCCAGCACCTTTATACCTTACTACAGTTAATACTGTTGATGTAAGTTGTGCAGGAGGTTCAGATGGTATTGCAACAGTATCAGCTTTAGGAGGTATTACACCTTACGCTTCTTACCAATGGTACAATGGTGGAACTCCAATTTCTGGAGCAACAGCAAGTACAGTAACAGGATTGTCAGCAGGAACTTATACTTGTACAGTAACTGATGCTAATGGATGTTCAGTTTCATCTTCAGCTACAATTACTGAGCCAGCAACAATGGTTACAGCTACAGCTACAGCTACAGATGCTATTTGTAACGGAGCAGCTGATGGTACAGCAACAGTAACAGCAACAGGAGGTACTGGCTCACCTAGTTACTTATGGAGTGATGGACAAACTGGAGCTACAGCTACAGGTTTACTTGCAGGAACTTATACTGCAACAGTAACAGATGCTAATGGATGTTCATTTACAACAGCAGCTGTTACAGTATCTGAGCCAGTAGCAATTACTTCAACACAAACAATAGTTGCTTGTGATGAGTATATTTGGATTGATAGTGTAATTTACAGATCAAGTGCTACTGCAAGCGATACTTTAGTGTCAGCATCAGGATGTGATAGTATTGTATTCTTAGATTTAACAATACTTAATAGTTCATTAAGTTCACAAACAGTTGTGGTTTGTACACCTTCTTATACTTGGAATAGTGTTACTTATACTTTAAGTGGAGTATATACTTACGCTACACTTAATGCAGTAGGTTGTGATAGTACAGCTACACTTAACTTAACAATTAATACGCCTTCAACTTCAAGTACATCAGTTACAGCTTGTGACGATTATACCTGGAATGGAATGACTTATACTACAAGTGGAGTATATACTTACACTACACTTAATGCAGTAGGTTGTGATAGTACAGCTACATTAAACTTAAGTATTAATAATTCAGTTTCTTCAAGCACATCAGTTACAGCTTGTGACGATTATACTTGGAATGGAATGACTTATACTACAAGTGGAACTTATACTAATGTAAGTGTTACACCAGCAGGTTGTCCTATCGTTGATAGTTTAGTATTAACAATTAACACTAGTACTTCATCAACAGACAATGTTACAGCTTGTGATACTTATACTTGGAATGGTAATACTTATGCAACTAGTGGTACTTACATTTACACTACTACTAATACAGCAGGTTGTGATAGTACAGCTACACTTAACTTAACAATAGATAATAGTACTAGTTCTACTAATACTGTATCAGCTTGTAATAGTTATGTATGGAATGGAGTAACTTATACTACAGGTGGTACTTATACTTATAATACTACTAATGCAGCAGGTTGTGATAGTACGGCTACACTTAACTTAACTATTAATTACTCTGTAACATCAAGTGTATCAGTTACAGCTTGTGATGACTATACTTGGAATGGAGTTACTTATGTAGTAAGTGGTATCTATACTCACAATACAGTAAATGCAGTTGGTTGTTCTGATATTGATAGCTTAGTATTAACTATTAACAATACTTCTTCATCAACTGAGGATGTAGTTGCTTGTGATACTTATACTTGGAATGGTAATACTTATGCAACTAGTGGTACTTACATATACACTACTACTAATGCAGCAGGTTGTGATAGTACAGCTACATTGAACTTAACTATTTCTAATACTTCTTCATCTGTAAGTACAGCTACAGTTTGTGATGAGTACATTTGGAATGGTAATACTTATACAACTAGTGGTACGTATACTTACAACACTACAAATGCAGCAGGTTGTGATAGTACAGCTACACTTCACTTAACAGTTAATCATTCTTTATCATCAAGTGTAGTAGTTACAGCTTGTGATTCTTATACTTGGAATGGAATGACGTATACTACAAGTGGTACTTATGTTAATACAAGTGTTACACCAGCAGGTTGTCCTATCGTTGATAGTTTAGTATTAACAATTAATACAGCAACTTCTTCAACTACAACTGTTACAGCGTGTGATACTTATACTTGGAATGGAATTCCATATACATTAAGTGGAGTATATACTTACAATACTACTAATGCTAATGGATGTGATAGTACAGCGACATTAAACCTAACAATTAATGCGTCACCACTTACTCCAATAATTACGCAAACATTTGCTACTACTTTAGAAGTAACAAATGCAACTTATACTTCATACCAGTGGTATAATTCAGGTCAGGCAATAGCTGGAGCAACTTCATCAACTTATAACTTTACTCAAGCAGGTTGGTATACAGTAGTTGTAAGTAATGTAAGTGGATGTACTAGTGTTTCTGAAGGTATATCAATTGGAGGTGTTGGGCCAACTGCTATTGATGAAGCTTTATTAGCAGAGTTCAATCTTTATCCTAATCCATCAAGAGATGTAGTGTTCTTACAAACACCAGCAGAATTAGGTGTAGATTATGCAGTTGAAGTATACGACTACAGAGGTAGAATGGTATATACTTATGATGTTAAAGAGTTAAACGTTAACAAAACTGCAATAGATATGACTACTTATAGCGAAGGTATATACAGAGTAATTGTACGCTACACTGATGGTAACGTATGGAACCAATCATTAATTAAACAATAATAACACTAATAATAAATTAATATGAAAAAGATTATTATAACCCTTTTGAGCGTGCTGCCTTTATTGGCAGTATCGCAAACCTTCAATCCAGGTTTAGTTGAATCAGGAAAACTATCTGTAGGCTTTAACTACGGTACTGTTTACGATATCAACTCTCCTAAATATGATGTTGATCAGAATTCACCTGATATGAGTAGTGATATGAGTGATGCTCGTTTTTCATTCTTAGCATCTTTAAACTACGCTGTAACACCTTCATTCTCTATAGGGGCAAACTGGGGTAAAGGGAGTATCTACGGTAAAAACGATCAGCTTTATTATGAAGGAGATTACTCACAGTACAACCTATCTTCAAGATTAAACCTTTTTAAACTTAATGATAAGCTTGTAACTTATGGTCGTTTAGGTTTTGGAGTTATTACTTATAGTTCTGAATTATTCCTAGCTCTAGATGATGCAACTGATAATATTTTAGAGTCAGATGCAATAAAATCTAATATGGCTTTAGGTGCTGAGTATGCTATTAATAACCATTGGGCAGTTAATTTTGATGCTTCTTATGAGCGTGTATTTGATAATGGTTTTGATGCTGATGATTGGCATTCTAGAGCAGGAAGCGATGTGTTTTTACATACTTCTGTAGGGGTTAGTTATATTATTGGTAGTATTCCTGCTGATGATTCAGAGGTTAAGTTTGAAGAAATGAAGTCTACTTTAACAGATGCAAACAAAGCATGTAAAGACGAGTGTGATAAAGTAAATTCTATATTAGACGAAATGGAGCAACGTATTGCTGATTTAGAGGCTCAGAGAATTGCTTTAGAAAATACTGACTTTACTGCAGCAAGTACAATTACAGATAACTTAAGAAGTCGTTTATTCTTTGAAGCAGATAGCGATGCTATTGATATTACTGCTTACCCTGCTTTAGATGATTTAGTTTCTTATATGAAGAAATATCCATCATGGACTGCTCTTGTAGTTGGTTATTCTGACTCTGATGCAAGTGATGAACATAACAATAAATTATCAAAAAGAAGAGCTGAGTCAGTAATTAAGTATATTACTAATTCTGGTATAGAAGCTTTCAGATTGACTATGGACTACAAAGGTGAGTCAGCTCCTTTTGTGCCAAATGATAATGAGAACAACAAACAACTTAACAGAAGAGTTGAAATTATTATTACTAAATAATAATAGTAAACCTTAAATTTAAAAAAGTCCTAGCAAATTGCTAGGACTTTTTTTTATGCTTCTTAGTTAAATAGAATTGTTTCTAAATTAATCTAAATTATTTTTAGTAGCTTTGGAATATACAAAAAATTATAATTGAGAATATGAAAGTAATGATGTTAATGGAGCAAATAGTTTGTCCATATTGCGAAGGTAGTTTTATTCCTATGATAAATTTTTATGGGGATAAAATGGAAATAAGAAAAATAACACATAAGGTTAGTGCTGGTGGGTGTGGCGAAAAAATTAAGGTACATTTTAAAGGTGCCAAGGTTATTGTTGTAGAGCGTGGCTAAATAAATCTGTTTACTTCTATTTTAAGATAATTAGTTTATGCTTTTCTCAAAGCAATAGTACTTGTCTTTTTTAGGTTTAAGATTGATAGCACCTAATTTCTTATACCCTAAACTTATATAAAACTGCATTGCTTTTGGGTTTCCACTATAAGTATCAAGTCGGATTGCGTTTAGCTTTTTCTGTTTTACAAGTTCTTCTGTAAAAAGCATTAATGCTTTTCCTATTCCTTTACTCCAATATTCTTGTTTTACCCCAAGCCTATGAACTACTAAAAATTGATTGCTCTTATCTTTCCAATTAATAGTTAAATAAGTAGGGTCTTGTTCTTGGTCTATATTTATTCCTCCAATAATTTCATTGTCTTGCTCAAGAACATAATAGCTTTTAGCATTTAGGTCTTGGGTAATTATTGTTGTATTAGGATAAGTAGTGTCCCATTGATCTATTCCGTTTTTTAGCATTCCATCCACACAAGATTTGTACATCTTCATGATGTTCTCTAAATCGTTAATTTGTGCTTTTCTTATTTTCATTGAATAAGTAAATTACAACCTCTTGTATCAGCATTAGTAAAACGCCCAAGTACTGAAAAGCTATTGTTTCCAAATGTTTTTCCTAGGTCTTGTGTAGCAATAAATGGGCAGGAATAGATATTTGCTAAGTCAATAATATTAATGCCTCCTGTTTTATTACTTTCAATAATGGATAAAGGATCATTTACATCTCTTATGAGTACTTTCATCCAAGGTGGTGCATTAAAGATATTTTCTCCTTTAGAATAGCCCTGACTTAATAGCTCTGTCATTCCGTATTCTGAGTGAATGCTTTTAGTATTGAATGCTGCTTGAAGTATATTATGTACTTCTTCTTTTAAGAGCTCCTTTCTTTTCCCTTTCATTCCTCCTGTTTCCATGATAATACTGTGTTGGAGGTGCTGTGGATGTTGCATTGCTAAATCAATTAAGGCATAGGTTACTCCAAAGAGTATTGTTTTTTGACCTTTACTTTCTAGCTCTTTAAGGGTGGCTGCTAACTCACTTAGATTGTCTAAGTAGAATCCACTTTTAGGGTGTTTGCTTTGGCTTATTAAATCATCAATCATATAGATGAGTGATGAGCCTTCACGCTCTAAATAAGAAGGAAGTAGTGCTAATATGCAATATTCCTCTATGTTGCCATAAAACTGCTTAAAACTGCTTAAATATGATTGTTTATAGAGGTCAAGATTTGCTACTAAGTGTTTACTTTGATTTCCTGTTGTACCACTACTTAAAAAGATATCAGCTATACCTTGTCCTTGGCAAATAATTTGCTCAGTTTTAAAAAAATCAATTGGTAAAAATGGAATTTCATTTATAGTTTTAGGAATTCTTCCTTTCAGGATTAAAGAAGCATAAGCGCCATAGATAGGATTATGTTCCATTTGGTAGTGGAAAACCTCAAATGTTAGTCTTTCAAAATCTTCTTGGTTTTGAATATTAAATATTTGTTTTACTAAGGGCTCTTGCATAATGCAAAACTAAGCCAATAAAAAAAGGCAATACCATTATAGTATTGCCTTTTATTAGTAGGGGGTTGTTAATTTCTAGAACTTGTACTCAAGATTTAAGAATAATGTTCCTTCAGCTTCTGAACCTTCAGCAGCTCCAGTCCAGCTTTGCATGTTTATAGCCATAGTAACTCCTTTGGTCATTTTTCTTTCTATACCAAACAATGTAAATGCACCATCTTTAGCAATATTCCAATCATCAGTTGAAGCTACATCATCATACCTTCCAAATACAGCGTATTTGTCATTTATGTTATAAGTACCGTAAACAGCAAATAATGACTTCTCTAAATCAACTGTATTACCAGCATTTTGCATAATGTTTTTCTCAGCACCTAAATTAAAGTTCTTTCCTTTGTAGGCAAGAGCAAAAGCAGTAATTTCTTGTGAGGCATCATTATCTCCATAAGTAGTTCTTGGCATTACATCATGGTGTACTCTTAATGCAACTCTGTCACCTAAAGTATAAGTAATACCAAACCCTCCTCTGAATTTCCCCTCAGCAGATTGGCTTTTTTTATACCCTTCACCGTTTAATACTTGAGCATCCACAGTTAAGTTGTCCATTATTCTATAGTCAGCGCTAACTCCTACGTCAGCAGAGCTAGCCCACTTATATTTGTCTTGTACTGCTTTAGCAACATATCTTCTTCCCCAAGCTTTTTCCATGAACTTGAAGTTCTTTGTCCCTATTTGTCCAAAGTTAACTATTAAGTTGTCTGTTGTTTTCCAAGTTAAAGATGCAATTTTTAAGAAAGCAGTATAAGCACTTCCACCATCATTGTTTCCTACATCAAAAGTAACTTTTGCAGAAAATTTATCATCAAACTTATATCCATAACCAAGGTAAGCCCTTTTAATTTCAAACTCTTTAAAAGCCGTTTCTCCTTCTTCAGCTGATAAATCATAATTGAAGTTTGAGAATACTTTTACTGATGGTTTTCCTTCTTGTGCATTTACAAAGCTTAGGCTTAAAAATGCGATTGCTACTAAAATTGTTTTTTTCATTTTGTTTTGTTGTTTAATTTATAATGCAAATAAAATAGCTTTAAAATAAGCCAAAGGTAACATTTGTTACACTTAAGCTTATTTTAAAAGTTTAGTTTCCTGTAATTGCTTCAGTAATATTGTGGATATGATCTCCAACCTTTTCTAAAGAATGGATTAGGTTATTGTAAATCATACCAGTTTGGATTTTGAACTCTCCTTTTTCAATTTTCTGTAAGTACTCTTTTCTTAACTTATCTCTCATTTTATTAATAACAAGTTCAGCTTCATTAGCATCTGTCATTGATACTTGAGAATAATCTGAATCTAAGTTCTTGTTCATAATGTCTAAAGCTTTTTGTACTTCTTTAACCATTTCTTCTAAGCTTGTTCTAAGCTCTGGAGTAAAGTAGGCTTTTTGCTCATTCTTTCTTTCAATAGTGATAGAAAGTTGGTAGCAAATATCTCCAATACGCTCCATATCATTAATCATTGAAATCATACTTCTTACTTTAGTTGAAGCTAAATCACTCATTTCTCCTTGTGAAGCTTTAGCTAAGTAGTCAGCAATTTCTACTTCCATTCTATCAGTAATATCTTCATATTTACGGATACGAGCCATTTGTTTTCCAAATTTCTTATCATCAGTTTCCTTCATTAATGCAGGAATCATATCAAATAATCTAGCTGTGATTTTTCCAAACTTCACAACTTCTTTATTTGCTTCTAATACTGAAAGCTCAGCAGTTTGCATTAGTCCTGTTCCAATATGCTCTAAGTGGAACTCTTCATCCATATCTCCTTGTGATTTAACTGATTTTTCAGCAAAACGAACAATTGCAGGGACAAACCATATAAGTATAAGTACATTAAGGAAGTTAAATCCTGTATGGAAAATAGATAATGCAATTGGTACTGGCGACATACTGTCTCCCCATCCGTCAACAGCAGTATATGGTGAGATAGAGCCGAAATAATTCATAGATATATATTCTACGATATCTAAAGCATAAGGCATTAAAATTAACATCCAAGTAACACCAATAATATTAAACATTGAGTGAATTCTTGCAGAACGCTTTGCGTGTACATTACCTACCATTGAAGCTAATTCGGCAGTAATTGTTGTCCCTATATTCTCTCCTAAAACCATAGCTGCTGCTACTTCAAATGGAATAACACCTGTATTACACAATACTAAAGTAAGTGCCATTGCTGCTGATGATGATTGTACAACAATAGTAAGTAAAGTACCTACTCCAACAAACATTAATCTAGAAAGGAATGAGATGTCAGCAAAACCTGCTAAAAAGCTTAATACCTCAGGGTTGTTTTTTACATCAGGAACTGCATTTTTAAGTTCAGATAAACCAATAAATAGAAGTGCGAACCCTACTAAAAATTCCCCCCAGTTTTTTGTTTTAGTTTTTCTGGCAAACATCATTGGCATTCCAAAAGCAATAATTGGTAAGGCAATAGCTGACATTTTTACTTTAAATCCTAAAATTGAAATAACCCAAGCTGTAATAGTTGTTCCGATATTAGCTCCCATCATTACACCAGCCGACTCTACTAAAGTAAGTAGCCCAGCATTTACAAAACTTACTGTCATTACAGTAGTTGCTGAGGATGATTGAACAATTGCTGTGATTAAAAAACCAGTCATCACACCAAAGTATCTGTTTGATGTCATCCCCCCAAGGATTTGACGCATTTTAGCACCTCCAGCTTTTTGAATACCGTCACTCATTACCTTCATTCCGTAGATGAAGAAACCAAGAGCTCCAATCAATTTTAATAGTTCATAAATTCCAAATTCCATTTTTTCTTTGTTTTATTAATTTTTGGCAAAAATAAGAGAACACATTAGCTGTAATGTTAAGCCAGTGTTAAGAATTTGTTAAGGTGGTCAGAAGATACAAAATAAGTTTAAATTTGCAAAAACATTTTAAATGAATTATCGTATTTTATTGGTTGATGATGAGCAGGATATTTTAGAAATTGTAGGTTATAACCTTAAAAAAGAAGGCTATGATGTTACTACAGCTGCTGATGGATTACAAGCAGTAGAACTAGCACAACAATACAAACCTCATTTAATAATAATGGATGTAATGATGCCTAATATGGATGGTATTACTGCTTGTGAAAAGATTAGAGAAATTGCTGAGCTAGATAAAACAATAATTACTTTCTTAACTGCTCGCTCGGAGGATTATTCGCAAATTGCAGGATTAGAAGCTGGTGCTGACGATTATATTAGTAAACCCGTAAAACCTAAAATACTAGTAAGTAAAGTAAAAGCCTTATTAAGAAGGCTAGAGGATAAGCCTCTTGATGTAATACAGTTTAAAGATGTTGTTATTGATTTAGAAAAGTATAAAGTAATAAAGGCTGGAGAAGAGTTAAAGTTTGCCCGAAAAGAATTTGAACTTCTACAACTTCTTTTTTCAGAACCAGGAAAAGTATTTACAAGGGAAGTAATAATGGAACAGGTTTGGGGAGCAGATGTTTTTATTGGAGATAGAACTATAGATGTGCATATAAGAAAGTTAAGAGAAAAATTAGGGAATGAATTAATAACCACAATTAAAGGGGTGGGCTATAGGTTACAAGAATAATGAAGATAAGTACTTCTTTTAAAATAAGTTTGATTGTTGGTTTATTAGTAATGCTAATAATAACAGGTTTGTCTTATTTTATGGGTACATTACCAGGTTTTTATACCCTTTTTATTCTGTTTGTAATTGTAGTTGCAGTTTCTTATTTCACGTTTAATAGATATATTAAGGATAGGCTCGATTTGTTGTATCGTACCATTCAAAATCAGAAAATAGAAAACAATCAGCAATTTAATATTGAGGATGCCGAGCAAGATGTGAAGTTGTGGATTAAAGAACGACAGCTAGAAGTAGAGCACTTGAAAGATACAGAGCAGTTTAGGAGAGAATTTTTAGGAAATGTATCTCATGAATTGAAAACTCCAATTTTTAATATTCAAGGTTATGTACTTACTTTATTAGAAGGCGCTTTGGAAGATGAGGAGATAAATAGAAAGTATTTATTGCGAACCCAAAAAAGTGTAGAACGCATGATTTCTATTGTTGAAGACTTGGAGAATATATCTGAAATGGAAGGGGCAGATACAGTATTAAAGAATGAAAATTTTGATATCGTAGCTTCTTGCTCAGTGGTAATGGATGCCTTAGAAGATAAGGCAAAACAAAATGGAATTAGGATTGTTTTTAATAAGGAATATAAACCTATTATAGTTGAGGCTGATGAACAAAAGATTAATCAGGTTGTCATTAATTTATTAGTTAATTCTATTAAGTATGGAAATGAAAACGGACTAACAAAAGTGCGTTTCTTTGATATGGGGGCAGAAGTTCTGATAGAAATTTCTGACAATGGTATTGGAATAGATGAGGTGCATTTAGCAAGATTATGCGAACGATTTTATAGAGTAGATGGTAGTAGGTCTCGTGAAAAAGGAGGTACAGGTCTAGGGCTTTCAATTGTGAAACATATCATTGAATCGCATCAACAAACGCTTAATATTAGAAGTACAGTAGGTGTAGGGTCAACTTTCTCATTTACCCTCAAAAAGGCAAAATAGACTTTCCCAGTTTGTATTGGAGTTTATCTCTTTACTAAACCCTTTGTAGTTTTTACTTTCTTTTAAAGCAACTTCAAAATTGAAATCAGCTTGTGTTTGTGTAAAGCAAATATTGTGTTCTGAAAAATTATTTGCTAAGTATTCTTGCTCTGTTTGTCCTGGTGTAGGAATAAATATTGCGTTTTTTTCTAACTTAGCTAAGTCCATAATAGTAGAATATCCTGGGCGACAAATAACTAAAGCCGATTGCTCAATAGCAGTATTTAATTCCTTAGCATTAAGGTGAGATTTAATGCTTAAGTTTTTTAGTTGTTTGCTATTATTGAGCTCAGGTTTCCCCAGAACGATTAAAGATTTCTCTGGTCTATCTTTTAAAGCGTTTGTTAATCCTTTTTCTAACATTGTTCGTTGTGGTTCAGGGCCTGAAACTAATGCTAATAAATCATATTTCTGTTCTAAATCCATTTTCTCAAAACGAGATTGTGCTCCTATGTAATGTGTGTTATTTGGTAGGGATTTAGGGCTTGAAAGTGCTGGTGCTAATGGTTTCAATTCATTATCCATAACCCAGCAAGCATCAAATTTATTAATGTATTTATAATTGAATTTTTGAATGCTATCAGTAAAATAAGGGCTTTGTATCTGTAACTGATGGGTAATGAAAACACAAGGCACTTGTTTGGTGTGCAAGCCAAATCGGTTGTCAGAAATTACGCCGTCAATGTTATAGTCCTTTATAATACTTTCTAGTTGCAGGTGTTCTTTTTTTATTTTAGCTAGTATTTTTGGGCTTTGTAAAATCATACTTAAGCTCATGGGAATATAGCTTGGATATTTTATATTATAGCCTGCAAGTCGTATTACTTCTAATTTTGGAAATTCATCCATTAATAAATGCATGGGCCTACCATCAACAGCAAGTACTACTTCAAAATTATGTTGCATTAATGCTTTGATTAATGGAATACACCTAGTGGCATGCCCTATTCCCCAATCTAGTGGAGCAACTAAAATTCGTTTTTTTGATTTCACAGGCCGAAAATACTTAAAACAAAGTATTTTTGCAGCAAAACAAATTATTTTGGCAAAAAATAAATTAAAGAAGTTTGCTCAGATGGATGAGTATCCTCATGTTGAGCAGCCTAAATTGGAACTCTTAGATAAGGGTTATGCTATGAAAGGAAATTGGAAAAAAGATTTTTTCAAAAATGATAATCCTTTGGTATTGGAGTTGGGTTGTGGAATGGGAGAGTATAGTGTTGGATTGGCTGAAAAATTCCCAGATAAAAATTTTATTGGAGTAGATATAAAGGGCGCTAGAATTTGGCAAGGAGCTACAGATTCTTTGAACAAAGGAATGAAGAATATAGGTTTCTTACGCATCCGTATAGATTGGATAGAAAAATGTTTTGCAGCGCATGAAGTAGATGAGATTTGGATTACTTTTCCTGATCCTCAACTTAAAAAAAGAAGAGGTACAAAGCGTTTGACACATCCTGAGTTTTTGAAACGCTATAATAATATCTTAAGAAAGGATGGGAAGATACATTTGAAAACAGACAGCCAATTTTTACATGGATTTACTTTAGGAATTATTACTGGAGAAAATCATCTTTTGGAAGATAGTACCCATGATTTGTATGCTTCTCCTGTAGAGCGTGAGCATATGGAAATTAAAACCCACTACGAAAAAATTTATTTAAATAAAGGTTTGCCGATTACTTACTTAAGGTTTAGGCTGAATTATTAATGGAAGCTAATTTTTTTGATAAAGTATATGTTGTTGTACGTCAAATCCCTGAAGGAAGAGTAAGTACTTATGGTGCAATAGGTAAGTATTTGGGAAGTGCAAAGTCGGCACGCATGGTAGGTTGGGCACTTAATAAATGTCCTAATGATGTTCCTGCACATAGGGTAGTAAATCAAAAAGGCTTATTAACAGGGAAAATACATTTTGACGGAATAACTTTAATGCAACAGCTTTTAGAGAATGAAGGGATTGTTATTGAAAACAATCAAATTATTGACTTAGAAAGGTATTTGTGGGAGCCTTCAAAAGAGTTAATTTAATTCAGTCTTAATAAGTAAAAAGCATATCTTTGCACTCTTAAATTCTCAATATGAAATTGACTAAGGAAGTTATTATCTCTGCTTTACAGCACGTTAGTTTACCTAATGAAAAACAAGACATCATGGAAAGTGGTGCTGTTAAAAATATACAGCTTTTTGGAACAGAAGTTATTTTAGATATAGAGATTAAGAATCCTACTTTGCAGTATAAGAAAAGGGTTGAGGTGGATTGCATGAAAGCAATTCATGATTATGCTTATGAAAAAGCAGCAGTTAAAGTAAATTTGACTGTTAATGCTCCAGCTCCAGAGAAAGAAACTCAAATTAAAGGAAATCCTATTCCTGGGGTTAAAAATATTATTGCAGTATCTTCGGGTAAAGGAGGTGTAGGGAAATCAACTGTAACAGCAAACTTAGCTGTAGGTTTATCTGATTTAGGCTATAAAGTTGGTGTTATTGATGCAGATATTTATGGGCCTTCAATGCACATTATGTTTGGTTTGGAAGGAGCAACACCAACAACTGTAAATGTTGATGGAAAGTCAAAAATAAAACCCTTGGAGAGCTATGGCGTAAAGTTGCTTTCAATAGGATTTTTTGCACAAGCACAACAGGCTGTAGTTTGGCGTGGTCCTATGGCGTCAAAAGCATTAAACCAATTACTTTGGGATACACACTGGGGAGAGCTTGATTACTTAGTGGTTGATTTGCCTCCAGGTACAGGTGATATTCATTTGTCATTAGTGCAATCAATTCCTTTAACGGGTGCTGTAGTGGTAAGTACACCTCAAAATATTGCTTTAGCAGATGCAAAAAAAGGAGTGAATATGTTCCGTATGGACAGTATTGATGTTCCTGTTTTGGGTATGGTAGAGAATATGGCTTATTTTACTCCTGAAGAGTTGCCTGAAAATAAGTATTATATTTTTGGAAAGGAAGGAGCAAAAGGCTTAGCTGAGCAAATGGAAATTGATTTAATAGCTGAGATTCCTATAGTGCAATCGGTAAGAGAAGCTGCCGATGCAGGAAGGCCAGCAGTACTACAAGGCGCTACACCTATTGCTTTAGAGTTTTTGAGCATGGCAAAGAATGTAGTCGCTGCAATTGAAAAAAGAAATGTAAATTTACCGCCAACAACAGCTGTTGAAACTACTGATAGTGCTGGCTGTTCAACAAAATAATTATGGGAATAATAACAGATAAAGCAATACTTGATAAAATTGAAGCGGCATTAGCTGAAATCAGACCTTATCTTGAGGCAGATGGAGGTGATATTAATTTTATAGAGCTTACCGATGAGATGGTCGTAAAAGTAAAATTAATAGGAGCTTGTAGTGATTGTAATATAAGTATGATGACTTTAAAAAATGGTGTTGAGGTTGTGGTAAAACGTGCTGTTCCTGAGGTAAAAGAGGTCGTAGAAATTTCTTCTTTATAATCATATTTTTAGTGTTCGTTAATTTGTTATTTTCTTTTCAGATTTAATTTTCTTGTATCGTTTAAGATTCTTGTCGCTTTTTAATGCTAGTCATTTTTTAGCCCTATAATCAGTGGATTAGAGGCTTGATTTTTTGCATTGCTTGCTACTTTAGGGAAGGCGACTATTTAGAATAATTATAAATTATGCTAAATAATGACTTTCCTCATATTTCTATGCTTTTAAAAACATAAATTTGCAGCCGAAAAATGAATATTTAAATGAATATGATTCCAATCAATAACTTAAAAAGCCGCATATTATTCTTAGCGGTATTTTTCTCACTTAGTGTTAGTGTTTTTGCACAGCCTGATGGAGAACAAATCTATAAACAAAACTGTACTGCATGTCATACCATAGGTGGTGGGCGTTTAGTTGGACCTGATTTAGAAGGGATATCTGAAAAGCGTGATGCTGAGTGGTTAAAGCAATGGATTAATAGTTCCTCTGAACTTATTGCTTCTGGAGATGCTGATGCAATTGCAATTTTTGAAGAGTACAATAAAGTGCCAATGACTGATTTCTACATGAGTGATGAAGATATGGCTGCTTTATTAGCATATATGGCAAACCCTCCTGTAAAAGAAGAAGTTGTAGTAGCTGAAGATGCTGTTGCTGAAGATTCAGGAATGAAATCTTCAACTAAGCTTATGTATATCGCACTAATTTTGGTAGTGTTAGTATTTATGCTAACATCAGTAAAAAATAGCTTAAAAGAAAGTTTAGGGCAAGAAACTGAAACTATTCCTCAAACTTTAAATGCACAATGCAAAGCATTTTTAGCACAGCCAATAAATAAATTCTTTCTTGGATTAATTATCTTTATTGTAGTAATGAAGTTCGCTTTTGATGCTATGATGGGTGTAGGTGTAACTACTAATTATCAGCCTGAGCAACCTATTGCTTATTCTCATAAGATACATGCTGGTGATAATGCAATTGATTGTAACTATTGCCACTCTGGTGCTAGAAACAGTAAAACTGCAGGTATTCCTTCAGCTGATGTTTGTATGAATTGTCATGCTTTTATTTCAGAAGGAACCACTACAGGTACTACTGAGATTGCTAAAATTTATGATGCTATAGGTTTTGATGTAAAAACAAGAACTTATATTGAAGGGTACGAACAAAAACCTATTAAATGGGTTAAGGTTCATAACTTACCTGATTTATCTTACTTCAACCACTCACAGCACGTTACTGTAGGACAATTAGAATGCCAAGAATGTCATGGTGCAATTGAAGAGATGGATGTTGTAAAACAAGAAAATGACCTTACTATGGGATGGTGTGTTGAGTGTCATAGAGAAACAGAAGTGAAAATGGAAGGAAACGACTACTATACTAGCATGCATGAAAAAATGAAGGAACAATATGCTGGTGAAAAAATCACAGTTGATAAAATTGGTGGTTTAGAGTGTGGTAAGTGCCATTATTAAAAAAAAGTATTTAGATTTTAATTCTATATAAAATGACAAAAGCAAAAAAATATTGGAAAGGTTTAGCTGAGCTAAATAACGATCCATTAGTAAACAAGCTAAGACAAAATGAATTTGTTCAGGAAATTCCTGTTGATGAGTTTTTAGGTGATAAAGAATTATCAGCTACTTCTACATCAAGAAGAGATTTCTTAAAGTTTTTAGGATTTAGTACTGCTGCTGCAACTTTAGCAGCTTGTGAGACTCCTGTTAACAAAGCAATTCCTTATGTAATAAAACCAGAAGAGATAACTCCTGGTGTTGCTAACTTTTATGCAACTACAATGTATGATGGACACGACTATGCTTCTATTTTAGTTAAAACAAGAGAAGGTCGTCCTATTAAGATTGAAGGGAATAAAACAGCAACTAATGCAAGAATTCAAGCTTCAGTACTTTCTTTATACGATTCTTCAAGATTAAGAAATCCAATGAAAGGTGGTGTAGCTACAGATTGGAGTACTGCCGATGCTGAAATTACTGCTGAGTTAAATAAGATTGCAGCAAAAGGAGGAAATATTGCAATTTTATCTTCAACTATTATTAGCCCATCAACGCAAAAATTAATTGCTAACTTTTCATCTAAATATGGAAATGTAAAGCATGTGCAGATGGATGCTGTTTCTTATAATGGAATGTTAGCTGCAAATGAAGCTTCATTTGGAGTAAGAGCATTGCCTACTTATAACTTTGATAAAGCAAATGTAATTGTATCTTTTGGTGCTGATTTCTTAGGAAACTGGGGAACTACAGATTATGCAACTCAATATGCTACAGCCAGAAACCCTAAGACAGGTAAAATGGCTAAGCACTACCAAGTAGAAACTACTTTATCTTTAACAGGTTCTAATGCTGATGAGAGAATTCAAATTAAGCCATCAGAACAAGCAGGTTTATTGTCTAATTTATTTAGTGCATTAAACGGAGGTACTGCTGATAGTAGAATAGCAAAAATGGCTGCTGATTTATCTAATAATTCAGGCAGCTCTATAGTAGTTTGTAACAGTAATGAGCCGCAAGTTCAGACTTTAGTAAATGCAATTAATAATAAATTAGGGAACTACGAAAATACAATGTCATTATCTAATCCTTCTTATTTAAAGCAAGGAAATGATGCTGATGTAAATGCACTTATTGCTGATATGAATGCTGGTAATATTGATGCATTAATAACTTATAATGTAAATCCTTCTTATACTTTAGTTAACGCTGATGCATATAATACAGGATTATCTAAAGTTGGATTAACGGTTGCTACTTCATTATACAATGATGAGTCAGCTTCAAAAATGACTTATGCTTGTCCAGATAATCATTACTTAGAAAGCTGGGGTGATGCAATGCCATCAAATGGTGTTTATTCGTTAATGCAGCCAACAATTTCTCCATTGTTTGATGGAAGACAATTTCAAGAAAGTTTAATGGTTTGGACAGGAGAATCATCTGACTACCATACTTTCTTACAAGATTTCTATACTAATATTGATTGGAATAAATCAGTACACGATGGATACTTTAATGTAGCTACAAAAACAGTAAAAACTTCAGCATTTAATGCTGTTGTTCCTTCTTTTGATTTAGCTAAATCTGATGCTATTGAGTTTGAAACGTACGAGAAAATCTCAATGGGGGATGGTACACAAGCTAATAACCCTTGGTTACAAGAATTACCTGATCCATTATCAAGAGCATCTTGGGATAACTATTTAACAATGTCAGCTGCTACAGCACGTGAGTTAGGAATTACGAACTGGAATGTGTCTGATGGAGCCTTAAATGGTAATATGGTAAATATTACTGTTAATGGTGTTACTATGAATAATGTGCCGGTAATGATACAGCCAGGACAGGCAGTTGGTACTGTAGCTATGGCTGTTGGTTATGGTAGAACAGCAGCTGGTAAAGCTGGTGATAAAGTAGGATTTAATGCTTTCTCTTTAGGGAATGGTGATGCAGATATTACAGTTGTAGGTGGTGAATACGAATTTGCAGCTGTACAGTTACACCATACTATGATGGGTAGAGAAATTGTAAAAGAAACTACTTTAGAAGATTTTATAAAGAACCCTCGTTCAGGAAATGAGCAAGTAACTTATGCTACACATGATGGACATAAAAAAGCATCAGAGGTAACACTTTGGGATGAATTTGATCATACTACAGGGCACTTCTGGAATATGTCAATCGATTTAACTTCTTGTATTGGTTGTGCTGCTTGTGTTGTTTCTTGTCATGCAGAAAACAATGTTCCTGTTGTAGGTAAAGCAGAGGTTAGAAAAAGTAGAGATATGCACTGGTTAAGAATTGACCGTTATTTCTCTAGTGATATGACTCATGAATTGTCAGAAGCAGAAAAAATATCTGCAATTGATATGTATGCTGAGATGGAAGAACCTTCAGGAAATCCTGAGGTAGTTTATCAGCCAGTAATGTGTCAACATTGTAACCATGCTCCTTGTGAAACTGTATGTCCTGTAGCTGCAACATCTCATGGTGCTGAAGGGCAAAACCATATGGCATACAACAGATGTGTAGGTACAAGATACTGTGCAAATAACTGCCCTTATAAAGTAAGAAGGTTCAACTGGTTCCAGTACTCTGAAAACGATAAGTTTGATTTCAATATGAATGATGATTATGGTAAGATGGTATTGAATCCTGATGTTGTTGTTCGATCAAGAGGAGTTATTGAAAAATGTAGTATGTGTTTACAGAAAATACAGGATACTAAATTAGATGCTAAAAAAGCAGGTAGAAGAGTTAGAGATGAAGATGCTCAAACTGCTTGTTCATCAGTATGTCCTACAAATGCAATTGTATTTGGTGATGTAAATGATGAAACACACCAAGTTCAAGCCTTGAAAAAAGACGAAAGAGCATATCAATTACTAGAACACTTAAATGTTGATCCTTCAGTGTTCTATCAAACAAAAATTAGAAACAAAGCATAAATAAATTATCATGCATAAAGAATCAGAAATCAGAGATCCGTTAATTTTAGGAAAAAAATCCTATCATGATATTTCAGTAGAAATTTCAAGACCTGTTGAAGGGAAAGCCAATAAATATTGGTGGATATTATTTTCATTATCATTTGTTTTATTCCTTTGGGGAGTATTATCTATGGCTTACACTATTGGTGTTGGTATTGGATCATGGGGATTAAACAAAACCGTTAACTGGGCTTGGGATATTACTAACTTTGTATGGTGGATTGGTATTGGTCATGCTGGTACGTTAATTTCAGCGGTATTGTTATTATTCCGTCAAAAATGGAGAATGTCAATTAACCGTTCAGCTGAGGCAATGACAATTTTTGGAGTAGCACAGGCTGCTTTATTTCCATTAATTCACATGGGTCGTCCTTGGTTAGCTTACTATGTATTTCCAATTCCTAATCAGTTTGGTTCACTTTGGGTAAACTTTAACTCACCTTTACTTTGGGATGTATTTGCAATTTCAACTTATTTTTCTGTATCGGTAGTATTCTGGTATATTGGATTAATTCCTGATTTTGCAATGATAAGAGATAGAATGAGTGCTACTGTTAGCCCAATGAAAAAGCAGTTGTATTCTTTCCTATCATTTGGATGGAGTGGAAAAGCTAAGCATTGGCAAAGATTTGAAGAAGTATCTTTAGTACTTGCAGGTTTAGCAACTCCTTTAGTATTCTCGGTACACTCTATTGTATCTATGGATTTTGCAACTTCGGTTATTCCAGGGTGGCACACAACAATTTTTCCTCCATACTTTGTATTAGGGGCATTGTTCTCAGGTTTTGCAATGGTTGAAACTTTACTTATTATTATGAGAAAAGTAGTAAACATGGAAGCTTATATTACAGTTAAACATATTGAATATATGAATATTATTATTCTTCTTACAGGCTCATTGGTAGGGACAGCTTATATTACTGAGCTATTTATGTCATGGTATTCTGGAGTTGAGTTTGAACAATATGCTTTCTTAAATAGAGCTACAGGACCTTACTGGTGGGCTTATGCAATTATGATGTCATGTAATGTACTTACCCCTCAGTTATACTGGTTTAAGAGTATCAGAACATCATTTATTGCAACATTTGTATTGTCAATATTTGTAAATATAGGAATGTGGTTTGAACGTTTTGTAATTATTGTAACGTCATTACATAGAGATTTCTTGCCATCATCATGGACTATGTTCTCACCTAGCTTTATTGACTTAGGGATTTATTTAGGGACAATAGGATTCTTCTTTGTATTATTCCTACTATACGCAAGAACTTTCCCTGTAATTGCACAGGCAGAATTAAAATCAATTGTTAAATCTTCAGGATCTGAATATAAAAACAAGAAATAATGAGTAAAAATACAATATACGGAATCTTTGATGATGAGGAAGTTTTATTAGCCTCAGTAAAAGAAATACGCTCAAATAATATTGAGATAAAAGAAGTGTACTCTCCATTCCCAATTCATGGTTTGGATAAAGCATTAGGACTAAAAGAAACAAGAATGGCCATTACAGCTTTTATTTATGGTTGTATAGGTTTAACTCTTGGTTCATTAATGATTTACAACATAATGATTGTAGATTGGGCTCAAAACATTGGTGGTAAACCAAATTGGACTTTCTATCATAACTTACCTGCATTTGTACCTGTTCTTTTTGAATGTACTGTTCTTTTTGCAGCGCATTTAATGTCTATTACTTATTTAATAAGAAATGGTTTATATCCTGGAGGTAAATCTGATAGTCCTGATCCAAGAACTACAGATGATAAATTCTTAATGGAGCTTGAGGTTGCAGGAGATGTAACAGCTATAAAAGAGTTACTTACAAAAACAGGAGCAACAGAAATTAACGAAAAAGACGCTTAATCATGAATAAAGTATTTATAAAAATCGGATTTGTAGCAGCAGTATTTTTTCTTGCTGCGTGTACTGGAGGAGACTCTAGTCCTGGTTACGAGTATATGCCAAATATGTATCGTTCAGCTTCATTAGAAACTTATGGAGAGAATGCTGTAACTGGTATTAATGCAAGAACTCCTATTGAAGGAACAATTGCTAGAGGACACTTGTCTACTTTTAATTATGATGCTTCTTTAGAAGGGTATTTATTAGCAGGGGATGAAGCAGTAAATCCTGTTGAGAATAATGAGAAAAACCTTGCTGAAGGGAAAGCTTTATATGGAATGTTCTGTGAACATTGTCATGGTGCAACAGGTGCTGGTGACGGTACAATTACACATGCTTTATATTCAGCTGTACCTCATTATAATGATGAAAAATTAAAAAGAAGATGTGACGTGCCAATGTGTGATTTAAAAGCAGGTCATATTTTTCATGCAATTACTTATGGTTTAAACGCTATGGGTCCTCATGCTTCTCAAATTAATGAAGATGAGAGATGGAAAATTGTACTTTATGTACAAGAGGAACTACAACATTACGGTAAAAAATAAAATATATATAGCATGTTTACAATAGATAAAAAAGCGAAAAATTTCTCAATGGCACTTATGGCTATTGGTCTTATTGCATTAATTGTTGGTTTTGCAACAGATCCTCATAGAGCTTGGCCTAGTTTACTATTTAATAATTATTTCTTTATAGGGATAGCTGTATTTGCAGTTTTCTTTGTAGCACTACAATATGTTGCTGAAGCAGGTTGGTCTATAACATTAAAAAGAGTTCCTGAGGCAATCATGTCATTTTTGCCAATAACAAGTGTTATTATGTTAGTAATTATGGTTGCTAGTATTATGCATTGGAATCATATTTATCACTGGTTAGCTGATGGTGTTATGGATCCTGCTAGTGAGCATTTTGATAAAATTATTGCTGGTAAAGAAGCATACTTAAATGCAACATTCTTTATCATTAGAACTATCATTTACTTATTAGGATGGAACTACTTTGCTAAGAAATTAAGACAACAATCTATGCTTGAAGATGCAGAGGGTGGTCTTACTTTTTATAAGAAAGGTATTCGTACTTCAGCTTGGTTTATGGTATTCTTTGCTATAACTTCAGCTACTGCTTCATGGGATTGGATTATGTCAATTGATACACACTGGTTCAGTACTATCTTTGGTTGGTATATTTTCTCTGACTGGGCTACTATTGGTTCAACTACTATCTTACTATTTACGCTTTACTTAAAGCGTATGGGGTACTTAGAAAATGTAAATGAAAATCATATTCATGATTTAGGGAAATGGATTTTTGCATTCTCTTTAGTTTGGACTTATATTTGGTTCTCACAGTTTATGTTAATTTGGTATGCTAATATTCCTGAGGAAGTAACTTACTTTACTGCAAGATTAGAAGTAGAGAATTATAATTTTTTATTCTGGTTCTCAATGATTTTAAGTTTTATTCCTCCAATTATTTTACTAATTAGTAGAGATGCTAAACGTAATAATGGAAGATTAATTTTTGTAAGTATTATTATATTAATTGGACACTGGATTAACTCTTACTTATTAGTTGCTCCAGGAACTTTAAATACTCATGGGCATATAGGGTTTGTTGAAATTGGAATGGGATTAGGTTTTGCAGGATTAATGATTTATATTGTTCTTAATGCATTAACTAAAGCACCATTAGAAGTTAAAAATCATCCTTTCTTAGATGAGAGTAAGCATTTACATACTTAGGATTTTAAAATCATATAGATAATCTAAAGGGTCAGCATATGCTGACCCTTTTTTATGAATTATTGTATACATTTGCTGTTATAATGAATGATGAATTAAATCCAAATATCGAATCTTATTCTGATGATGAGTTAGCTCTTGAACAAGTGCTACGTCCTAAACTATTTTCTGATTTTGAAGGGCAAGATAAAATTGTAGATAATTTAGAGGTTTTTATAGCTGCTGCAAAACAGAGAGAGGAAGCCTTAGATCATGTATTACTGCATGGACCTCCAGGGCTTGGTAAAACTACGCTAGCAAATATTATTGCTAATGAGTTAGGTGTAGGGATTAAAACCACATCAGGACCTGTATTAGATAAGCCTGGAGATTTAGCAGGTTTACTTACTAATCTAGATGAAAGAGATGTCCTTTTTATTGATGAAATACATAGGTTAAATCCTATAGTTGAGGAGTATCTATATTCTGCAATGGAAGACTATCAAATTGATATTATGATAGAGTCAGGTCCAAATGCAAGAACAGTACAAATAAAGATTAATCCTTTTACATTAATAGGCGCTACAACTAGGTCAGGATTACTTACAGCACCTTTGCGTGCTCGTTTTGGTATAAACTCTCGTTTAGAGTATTATAAGTTAGATTTGCTCTCTAAAATTGTAAACAGGTCTTCATCAATATTAGATGTAGGTATAGCTAAAGATGCTGCAATTGAGATTGCAGGTAGGAGTAGAGGTACGCCAAGGATAGCAAATGCTTTACTTAGAAGAGTTAGAGATTTTGCACAAATTAAAGGTGATGGAAATATTGATAAGAAAATCACTCAATTTTCTTTAACAGCTCTTAATGTTGATGAGCATGGTTTGGATGAAATGGATAATAGAATACTTACTACTATTATTGATAAATTTAAAGGTGGTCCTGTAGGACTTACTACTATTGCTACTGCAGTAGGTGAGCAGGCAGGTACTATTGAAGAAGTGTATGAGCCCTTCTTAATTATGGAAGGTTATTTAATGCGTACTCCAAGAGGAAGACAAGCAACAGATTTAGCTTTTAAACATTTAGGAAGAATAAAATCTGCTGACCAAGGAAATTTATTCTAAGAAACTTGATCAAAGACTTCGAGTATAATATTACGATATTGAGAGAAGCTAGTAAGTGCCCAAACTTTTAAGGTTATAACTTCATTTTTTCCAATCCATCCTGCACTTTTTTGCAACTCTTTCTTAAATAGATTTTTATCAAAGCTAACTTTTTTAAGGACCTTCTTACTGAATTCTAACATATGGTTTATTGTTTTATATTAGAATAACACAAATCTTAGAGATTTATTGTTTGTCTCCCCATCTGTAGCTATTATTTTCTAAGCCTCCTAAGTCTAACACTCTATCAATTACAGTAGCTGCCAGTGCTTCAAAGCTTTGTGGCTTGCTGTAAAAAGAGGGGCTTGCAGGGCAAATAATGCCTCCAGCCTCAGTTATTGTTTTCATAGTATTAATATGAATTAAGCTTAAAGGAGTTTCTCTTGCTACAACAATAAGCTTTCTTCTTTCTTTCAAAATTACATCAGCAGCTCTGGTAGTTAAATCATTACTTATTCCAGTAGCAATTCTTGCCATTGTTCCCATTGATGATGGACAGATAATCATAGTGTTATAGTTAGCAGACCCTGAAGCAAATGGCGCAGTAAAATCCATTTTATTATAAAAAGTAAAAGGATACTCTGAATAATCAGTGTTTCCTAATTCAGTTTCCCAAACATATTTTGCATTATCGCTCATTAATACACCAACCGCTTCTATTTGATCTTTTAATTCAAGCAACTTATCAAAAAGGACTTTAGCATAAATAGCTCCACTAGCTCCTGTTACTGCTACAATTATTTTATATTGCTTTTTCATTATAGGGTGTAGTGTAAAGCAAAGCTTAATACTGAATTATATTGCCCTTTATTGAGTTTAAAAGTAGTTCCTGATGCATGCTCACGAATTGGAATAATGGAGTTCCCTATTCGGGTGTTTAGATTTATGTAATCCGTTAATTTATAATTAAAACCTACAAATGCTCCAAGGTCAATTGAGTTAAAAGAACGACTTTGCTGAATAGGAATTTTCCCATATAAATCATTGTCGTGAGCTGAAATAAGTAAAGCAGTTTCTACCCCTGCTTCAATCTGAATACTTTCACTCTGATGGTATTTTAGTAATAGGGGAGCACTAAAGTAATTACTGCTAATATCAGAAATGTTATTTTCATTCATCTTAGGGTTGTTGCTCCCTTTTTGAATAAAAGTCATTTCCATTTGTAGTTTTAGTGAGCTGTTAAGCTTAATATTTACATAGCCACCTGCTAATAATCCTGCTTTATTAAATCCTCCTAAATGATCTCCAGAAACCTGTGAGGAACTAACTCCTAAAATAATACCGCCGCCAAAATTTTGAGCTTTGATTTGAGATGTAAGAATTCCACATATTAAAACTAATAGCGTAAGATTCTTTTTCATACTTATCTTAAGCTAACTCCAAGACCCACTGTTGCAGTAGGGTATTTTGAAAAAGTATAATTGGCTTGTAGTGCAATTACTGTAATGTTAAATCGGATCCCAACATTAGCTCTAAATTCATTTTGTGATTCAAACTGCATATCAAGAGGAACATCAAAGCCAATAGTTTGGCCTCCAGCCCCTAATTGAAAGCTAGTATTTCCATTAAAAGATGTTGTAGATGAATTATATCCTATACCTGCATAACCTGTTAACATAAGTATCTTTCTTGAAGCAATTAAATTAATAGTTGTTGCTTTTACATCAAGCTCAACATCTTGTCCTAAGCCATTGCTTTCAATCTCAAATTGCGTGTTCAAATTTGTATGTCCTGCTTGTAATGATAGGCTAATTGGGATTGCATCTCCAATAAAAGGAATCCATTGTAAAATATCATGTTTTAATCCTATACCCCATAAACCAATAGAACCTTCCCCTATAAACCCTGCATTATACTTGTATGTAGGGATAAAACGAATATCTATCTCGGTTTTTTTAATAAGACCAATACCAGCACCTAACATAGGAACAGGTAATGTTCCTAAGCTACTTTTTTGTTCTGGCATAGTAAAAGTAGCAGGAATAGGTAAACCACTATATGTTATAGTAGAAGCATCTCCCTTCCCTAAAACTGTAGCTACATTATCACTAGTAGAACTAAAATTCTCTAAATCATTTGGGTTAAAACTTTGACTAGCTTCAGGAACTAATACAGAATTTATAGTTAAAGTTACATCAAAGCCTCCTAACTTATGAGGCTTTGCAGTATTGTACCATCCATTATTTAATCCAGCACCTAAGCTTTCTCCTAAGGGAGACAAATAGGCTTGTAAAAAAGCATTTGCATCATTAGCATCTGTTAAACTAATTGTTTGTGCATTTGTATTAAAGCTAATACATAGAGCAATGATAGGGAAAAGAATTTTTTTCATAATTTGTTTATTTAGTTTATAAATGGATTTCTTCTACTTGTATAATTTCTTGTGAAGTAATATCGTATATATACGCAATAATTGACATATTGGATGCGTTCCACCCTCCTGCATTTCCGTTTCCTGCTTCTGCAGTATTTGCACTATAATTAATATTGTAATTCTCTAAGTCGGCAAGGGAGTAATTAAAGCTTTTGTTTATAACTTCGTCCTTATTAAGAGCAGTTGAATTTGAAAGAGATTCATCAGTAAGTACTGTTCTTAATACATGATTGTGTATATAATTTTCAACTTCAACTGTTCCATCTTTTTGCCAATTAATAATATTGCTTTCTGTTAAACATACTACAAGGTTATAGCTTCCTTCAATAGTGTTTAGAACTTTTGTATTAACCTCAATAGTATTATTATTGCTATTAATAGTAATCCCAAAATCAGGCTCTTTTTCCAGCTCTAAAGCAACTGTAGCAGCCCATTCATCTTTTCCTTTATAATGGGTGTTGTCATCAAAACCAATTCTATTAATCATCCCAGCTGGAAGCCCTATGCTAGAAATATTGAAAAAATTATCCCATTGAGTTCCCCATTCAGTTCTAAAGTCGTATTCAAATTTTCCAGACCCTGTATGTGGTCGTGCAAAACCAGTTGAAACATGTAGGGCTATTCCAATAATCTGATCTCCATATACATCATGTATTGCTTCTAACTCTCTTGCGGCTCCAGGGCAATTAGGGCAAGTGTGTCCTGTAAAGTCTTCTATAAGAACTTTTTTAGTATAGGTAGAATTCTCGTAAATACAACTGCCGTCATCAATATTTGCAGTACTATCAAAGTTGATAGCTAAACTGTCTGTACACCCATAAATTATTGAATCATAAATACAGCTATTATCTTCAAAAGTAGCAGTTATATTAAAGTTAAGTGCTAAACTGTCAGTGCATCCACAAATATTATCTCCTCCAATAATACCTGCACAATCTTCAGTTATATCATATGGCCCTTCAACTACATCACATGATGCAATAATAAAAATTAAACTAAGTAGTGATATGTATTTTTTCATAATTAAAAACTTGATGATATATTTAAACTAAATCCATTTGATGAAGGTACTAGTTTACAAACTCCTCCTACACAAAAGATTCCTTCTCTCTTTTTCCCATAACCAATTGAAAATCGGTTTGAACCTTTAATGAAACCACAATTAATGTTCACATAATGCAATTGTTTGTTTGCATTCTCATTCCCATAATTATACATGTCTTGTACTGCAAAAAACCAATGTGGAGATATGGTATATTCAATTAAAGCCATAGCCCAGTCTCCTTCTGCTGGTTCTTGTAATCCATTTTTATAAATCCCCCCATGATCAGTATAGTCTTCTAGTTGTTTTGAGAATAAACCTTGAGCTTCTACACGAATAGTATGCCCCTTTTTTATTTTATAACTAATATCCGCTACTCCAATAGTAGAGTTTATAGATCCATAATCTCCTAATGTATGGCCTTCAAGAAAATCTTTATTATAAGTTTGATTAGCAAATACAGCGTTAAAACTTAACTTCTTATTCACTTTTTTATTTATCTCAAGGTTAAAGTCAAAGAAATAAAGATCCTCACCAGTTACACTAATAAGCATTGGAGTATGTGTTTGGCTTTTGTCATCATTAAGGAATGAGTTGCCTCCGTTTAAGGCATTAATTCGTGAAAGATTAAAATTTAGTTTGGTTCCGTATTTACCTCCTAGTAATGTTCCTTTTTTGATTTTATAGAACACATCAAATTGCATTCCAAATTCACCCATTGCTTGTGTAGCACAAGGATAAAGAGCTAAAAGAGTATAAGCGTGAGGCTTACTTAAAGTTGGTATGTAATTCATGATATAGGCTTTTCCCGTTTTATCTCTGTCAGATAAAAATATCATATTGTCAGATCTGTGCATTTCTGCAGAAATCCCTAAGCCTCTCTTTGAAAACGTAATGCTATTAGTAAAAGCATTCCCGCTTGCGTAATTCATTTGGCTTTCTTGTAGTGAATTTCCTGGATCATTAATTTTATAAGCGTATTCACCATAATAGTTCCATCCACCTCTAATAACATTTAATCGACCTGCGTAAGCACTTACGTTTTGTGGTAGTTTAAATTTAAGGTTTGTTCTTTCTTGATATCTACTTACAAAACTTCCTCCTAAGATAAGGCGTATTTTTGAAGTTAAGTTTAGTGTTTCATTAAGATTTATCTCAGCATCTAAGCCTCTAAATATTCCGTCTGCATAAGTAAAGTAGGTTCTGCTTTTACCAATAAAGGTTTTTAAATAAACACCATTGGTAGGATTGTACTTTAAGCGAACACCATCCATAGCATTGTCAATTCCAAGCCCTTTTTCTTCATAGCTTCTAAAGATAAGTCCACTTCCTAATTGTTCATAATAATTTCCTGCAGTAATTTCTAGTCCGTCAATTGTAAAGGTAGCAAATCTGTAAGGGATCCCATTTCCTTTAAAGTCAGGGTCATAGTCAGCAAGAGCATTTAAGTAGCTTTCATATCTGATTCCTGTAGAAAAATTTCCTTTAGTATAGTTAATATTTAGGTAACTATTATTTAAAATAGTTTCGTCAGCAGCTTTTGCGCCAATTAAGGCATCTTCTTGATAACTTTGCAAGTTAAGATCAAAGTCACCATGTATTTCTCCTGAGTTATTTTGCGCAAAACCTCCTAAGAAAGCACAAGAAAATGTGATGGCTATAATTGCATTTTTCATTATTATTTTGCTAATTTTTTAATTTGTTCAAGTAATTCCTCTTCGTCACCATCAACATAACCTTTGTGTTGCCAAACGATTTCTTTTTTTCCATTTAATAAAAAAGTATGAGGGATAGTGGAAACACCTAGTACACGAGATAAATCTTTGTTTGGATCAAGTAATATTTCATAATCCCAGTCAGATGAGTTTACATAAGGAGCTACTTTTGACATTGACCTTGTGTCATCAATTGAGATAGCAACTAATTTTACTCCTGTTTCTTCTTGCCAATCTTCATATATCTCGGCTATAGTATTTAATTCTTTTTTACAAGGCTTACACCAAGTAGCCCAAAAGCTAATCACGATTGGTTTTCCATCATTTTCTAATTCTTGGATGTTAACACTCTTTCCGTCTAAAGTTTTTAAATTAACACTTGGTAGAGCTCTATTTTGTGAAAATCCAGTTGATACGGATAATAAAAGAGCAAGGCTGCTTAATAGTAGTAATCTCATTTGTATATTTTAGTTTTTAATTATGTGGCTAATTTACTAATATCTATTTAATAGACATAAAAAAACCCTGGCTAAAAGCCAGGGTTTTTAATACTAGGTAATATAGTATTACTTAGCTATTGTAATTTTCTTAATTGTAGTGCCATTTTCAGTAATAATATTAAGCATATAAATACCGTTACTTAATTCAGAAACATCAATTGTTTTTTGGTTGTCAGTTGCTAAAACTAACTTTCCAAATAAGTCATAAATATTTGCTGAGTTATAGTCACCATTAATAGTTAATACGTCTTTAACTGGAGAAGGGTAAACTGTTAGGTTTGAAGTAATGTCGTTTATTCCTACAGTAGCAGCTCCTGTTTTAAATGCAGCAGCTGTGCTTTCAGCAAACTGACCTCCTGAAGCTAATGTAGTACCATTATCATCAGCAACTAAGAATGATCCAGCACCATATCCAGCATCGATACCATCACCATAACTATCGTATATTGTGAATGTATGACACTCATTAGGATTTAACGTTCCAGAAACTGGTGTTTGAGGAGTTGTTCCTGCTGCAGTAAGATCATTGTAAGGTCCTCCTGATAATACTGAAGCTCCACTTGAGTTTGTAATTTCCCATGTAGTTTCAGATCCATAAGCATCAGTCTCAATTGTTACTGTAACATTAGTATGTGTATTTTGAGTTGCTAAAGCAACATTAAATGCTACTGTTGGATTGTTTGATGGGTCAGCATCAGTAGCATTATTAGGCTGAGATACATCAATAGTAACAGCATCATTATTTGCTAGTCCAGTTAAGGCAGGCAGAGTAACGTCTTCTGTTCCATAAGTTCCTAAGTTTCCTGTCCATGGTGTAGTAGATTGAGTAGTTCCGTTAAGTTTTACTTCAATTGTTAAAGATGTTAAATTTGTAAGACCATAATTCTGGATTGTAATCTGTGGAGTTAAATCTCCTTCGCAAGTTACTGTTTCACCAGCATAGTCAAAAGTTCTAGCATCATTATTGTTTGATGCTGCAGGAGGACATGCGCTAACTAAAGAGTAAGGGTTAGAAGGTTGTCCTGCTAATGATGTTAATCTATCTGGACAAACTTTATAAAGCGTTGGCCAGTAAGCGATAGAATAATCAGTAGTTACTTGTTGTCCTGTAGCTTGAGTTGCATCAGTTAATATTAAAGGGTAAGGAGTTCCTTGAATCCAGTTTCCTTGAGTGTTTCCACCAGTTCCTCCTAAAGCAGCAGAATCAGCGGCATCACCTTCAATAAAAAATACCATAACGTCATCAGTGGTAGTAGGGTCAACATTTGGCATTCCTGCAGGTCCGTGTTGCATATAAAGGTCTTCTAATGCTCCAGATGTGTGGTATGACCAACATGGTCCACACCATACAGCAGAAAAATCAATAAATACAGTGTATCCACTATCTAAATAAGTATATAGGTTATGGCTTACTCCGTTAATGTCTACTAGAGTAAAGTCAGGAGCTACTGACCCGTCAGGTAGTTGTGCTTTTGCTGTGCTAACTGCAAATAGAGCAACAATTGCAATTTGTAAAATCTTTTTCATGTGTTTTTTTTTAGGTTATTGATTAAATTAATTCGACAAATATATGTTTTTTTTAATGATTAGTTGTTTTGGTGATTATTTTTCTCTTACGTGTTCAGATTATTGTTTAAATTGAAAATAAATCAATATATTTGCCGAAAGATTTTATTATGAAAAGAAATTTACTTTTAGCAGCTTTATTTTTAACGCAGATTAGCTTCGTACTTGCACAAAGTTTGGTAGTGACTGGAGATACTGTATTTGCTAGTGATCCAAATTCACAAATAACACATCATTTGGATGTGAAAAACACTTCATCTAGTTCAATTACTATTGTGTGTCAAAAAACAAATTTAACTTTGCCATTAGGTATGCCAACTTGGGCGGGTTCAACATATTGTTTTGGGGGAACTTGTTATTCTTCTACTTCTATTCTTCCGAGTGCTTCAGTTGTATTTGCTCCAGGGCAAACTATTTCATATGATAATAGTGATGTTGATGCTTTTTCAGGGTATTTTAGTACAGGAGGTATAGCGGGTCAAGCAAAAGTTGAGTATTGTTTTTATGACCAAAACAATCCTTCTGATGAGACTTGTAAGGTGATTACTTATAATTTTAATGTTACTGGAGTTGATGATATTGTTAATGAATTTAGTGAGTTTTTTCCAAATCCAGCTCAAGAATATATTAATTTTGATTATAATGTAGTTGGAGATGCAACTCTTAAGATTATAGATATCTTAGGGAATGTGGTTAAAGAAGTTCAGTTATCTGAAGATGGAAGAAAAAAGGTATATGTTGGAGATATGAGTAAAGGTGTTTACTTTGGAAATTTAACAGTGAATGATGAGCTTATTTCTATCAAAAAACTAATTATAAAGTAAAAAGATTAATTCTTTAATTATAAAAACCCTGCATTAATAATGCAGGGTTTTCTTTTTTATAGTGCTATATACAATCAAATCCTTAAATTTGCCTACTTATAGTATTAAAGATTTTATGGCAAAAAAAGTAAGTAAGAAGGAAGCTTTAGCATACCATGCAGAAGGTAGACCTGGGAAAATTGAGGTTGTCCCTACTAAGAAACATAGTTCGCAAAGAGAACTCTCGTTAGCCTATTCTCCAGGAGTAGCAGAGCCATGTAAGCAAATTGCTAAGCGTAAAGATGATGTGTATAAGTATACTGCTAAAGGGAATTTAGTAGCAGTAATTTCAAATGGTACAGCAGTTTTAGGGCTTGGAGATATTGGTCCTGAAGCGTCAAAGCCTGTAATGGAGGGTAAGGGTTTATTGTTTAAGATTTTCGCAGATATTGATGTTTTTGATATTGAAGTAGATGCTGCTAAGGTTGATGAATTTGTTGCTACAGTGAAAGCAATTGCTCCTACTTTTGGGGGGATTAATCTAGAAGATATTAAGGCTCCTGAATGTTTCGAAATTGAAAGAAGACTAAAAGAAGAGTTAGATATTCCTGTAATGCATGATGATCAACATGGTACAGCAATTATTTCATCAGCAGCATTATTAAATGCTTTAGAAATTGCAAAAAAGGATATTACAAAGGTTAAAATAGTAGTGAATGGTGCTGGGGCTGCAGCAATGTCTTGTTCTAAATTATATCTGGCTTTAGGAGCTAAGAGGGAAAATATTGTAATGCTAGATAGTAAAGGTGTTATTAAACAAAGTAGAGAAAATCTTACTGAAGAAAAAGCATTGTTTGCTACAACTAGAAGAGTTGCAACTTTAGAAGAGGCTATGAAAAATGCAGATGTCTTCTTAGGCTTATCAAAAGGAAATATTGTTACTACAGAAATGGTGCAGTCTATGGCTAAACGACCAATTGTATTTGCTTTAGCAAACCCTGATCCTGAAATTCCTTATAAGGAAGCAATGAATTCTCGTGATGATATTATTATGGCAACAGGAAGATCTGATCATCCTAATCAAGTAAATAATGTACTTGGTTTTCCTTATATTTTTAGGGGAGCTATGGATGTAAGAGCTACTGAGATTAATGAGAATATGAAGTTGGCTGCTGTAAAGGCAATTGCAAACTTAGCTAAAGAGACAGTGCTTGATGAAATTAACCTTGCTTATGACGATAATACTTTAGCTTTTGGCCCTGAATATATTATTCCAAAGCCATTAGATCCTAGATTAATTACAGCAGTTGCACCAGCAGTTGCTATGTCTGCAATTAGAACAGGAGTTGCTCAGGAAGAAATTCCTGATTGGAATGTATATCGTTCTAATTTACAGAAGCGATTAGGGCTAGATAATAAACTAGTAAGAACATTAACAGCTAGAGCAAAACGTAATCCTAAGAAGGTAGTTTTTGCTGAAGCAGAACATTATAAAATATTAAAAGCTGCTCAACAAGTAAAGGATGATGGTATTGCTATCCCAATTTTACTAGGAAGAAAGCAGAAGATATTGGATTTAATTGAAGAATTTTCAATAGAGTTTGAGGATTTAATAATTATTGATCCTAAGGATCCTGCTCAAGAAAAAAAGAGGCATGAGTTTGGAGATTTATTATGGGAGAAAAGAAAACGAAAAGGTTTAACCCAGTTTGAAGCTAGGAAGTTAATGCGTGAACGAAATTACTTTGGTTCTATGATGGTAGAGACTGGAGAGGCTGATGCATTAATATCAGGGATAAGTAGAAATTACAGAAGTACAATTAAACCTGCTTTAGAGGTAATTGGAAAGCAAGATGATGTAAAGAATGTAGCGGGAATGTACATAATGAATACTAAGAAAGGAACGTTATTCTTAGCTGACACTACAATTAACCTAAACCCTACTGCAGAAGATTTAGTAGAGATTAGTGAAATGATAGCTAAAACTGTAAAGCAGTTTAAAATTACTCCAAGATTAGCTTTATTGTCTTATTCTAATTTTGGTTCTACCAGAACAAAGGAGTCAGAGAAAATGTCAAAGGCTGCAGTATTATTGCAAGAGCGAAACCCTAATATGATTGTTGATGGGGAGATTCAAGCAGATTTTGCATTAAATTCAGAAAAAACCCAACAAATATTTCCTTTCTCTAGTTTAGCTAATGAAAAAGCAAATACATTAATATTTCCTAATTTAGAAGCAGGAAATGTTGCATATAAATTAATACAAGAGGTTGCTGAGGTTGACTCTATAGGACCTGTATTAGTTGGGATGAAAAAGCCTGTTCATATTTTACAATTAGGATGTACAGTTCGTGAAATTATTAATATGATAACCTTATCGGTTGTTGATGCTCAAATAAAAAGATGATAGCACATATACATGGTAAGTTAGTTGAAAAAACACCTACTTATGTTGTAGTTGACTGCAATGGTATTGGGTATCATATTAAGATATCATTACAGACTTTTTCAGCATTGGATGGTGAATTGTGTAAGCTATTTACTCATCTTTCAGTAAAGGAAGATTCGCATACTTTATTTGGTTTTTTTGAAGAAAGTGAACGTCATTTGTTCAGGAATTTAATTTCAGTTTCTGGAGTAGGGCCTAGTACCGCTCAAGTAATATTATCAACCTATTCACCTCAAGAAATTATACATTATATTACTAGTGCTGATGTAAAAGCAGTACAAAGTGTAAAGGGTATAGGAGCTAAAACTGCTCAGCGAATTATTATTGATTTAAAAGATAAGGTTGCAAAAGGTATGCCTACCTCTGATTTATTGTTTGATGCTGTAGACAATACAATTAAAGAAGAAGCGTTATCTGCATTACTAGCTTTAGGATTTGCAAAAAAAGGAGCAGAAAGTAAACTTGAAAAAGTGTTAAAAGCAAAGCCTGAAATAGCTACTGTTGAGGAATTAGTAAAAACTGCATTGAGTCAGATGTAATTGCTGTATTGAAATTGAAAGGCTATAAAATCTATAACATATCATTAATTATTGCACTATTAACTAGTGTTAATTTATGGGGGCAGTCAGTTTCTGACACAAGCTTAACATATCCTTTTTCTGGAAATCAATCTGGAGGGATGTTTATGAATACACCTCCAAATATTAGCTCTAAAGCTACTTATGATAGTAATACAAATCAGTATTTGCTACAAGATAAAGTTGGAGGTTTGGATTTTGGGCCTCCAAAAGTACTTGGTTTTAAAGAGTATCAGGAATATCAGATGAATAAATCTATTGCTGATTATTGGGAGTCCAAAACAACAATAAACCCTAAAAATAAAACTTCGCTATTAGGTTTGCCAAAACTATTTATTCCTGGGCAAGCTTTTGATAGGATATTTGGAGGAAATGCAGTAGATATACGTCCTCAAGGGTCAGCAGAGCTTATTTTTGGGTTAAAAATAAATAGGCTTGATAATTTTGCAATACCTGAGGATCAAAGAAAAACAACGTCATTTGATTTTCAAGAAAAAATACAAATGAATGTGATAGGTAAGATTGGAGATAAACTAAAACTTACTACAAACTTTAATACTGAAAGTACTTTTGATTTTGAAAATCAAATGAAGCTAGAGTATACAGGAAAAGAGGATGAGATTATTAAAAAACTGGAGATTGGGAATGTAAGTTTACCTTTAAATGGAACACTTATTACAGGTAGTCAATCACTCTTTGGTTTTAAAACACAGTTGCAGTTTGGTCGTACAACAATTACAGCAATATTATCACAACAAAAGAGTACTACCTCAGAGGTAGAAGTAAGTGGAGGGGCTCAAACCTCCGAGTTTGATGTTTATGCTGACCAATATGAAGCAAATAAACACTTCTTCTTATCTCATTATTTTAAGGATAATTATGATGTGGCTCTTGAGAATTTACCGTTTGTAAATTCACCAGTAAATATTACAAAAATTGAAGTATGGGTTACTAATAAAACAGGAGTTACTGATAATACCAGAAATATTGTTTCATTCCTAGATTTAGGGGAGACAAATAATAATATACATAATACACAATTTACGCATACAAACGGAGGTAATTTTCCTGATAATGATGAGGCAAATGATATGTTTCAGTCTCTAACAACTACCTTTTCAGGTGTTAGAAATATTAATAATGTTAATGCTACCTTACTTCCTGGAATAGCACTTAACTTTTTAAATGGACAGGATTATGAAAAGTTAGAACGAGCAAAAAAGCTTTCTGAGGCAGAATATACATTAAATAGTCAGTTAGGATATATCTCATTAAACCAAGCCTTAAATAATGATGAAGTACTAGCAGTTGCTTTTCAATATACTGTAGGAAATAAAACCTATCAAGTTGGGGAATTGACTACTACTGGTTCTAATGCTCCTGATGCTTTAATTGTGAAGCTGTTAAAAGGAACTAATTTCACCCCTTCTTTACCTAATTGGCATTTAATGATGAAGAATATTTATGCTTTGGGTGCTTATCAAATGAGTAGGGAAGGTTTTGTGCTAGATGTTGTATATGAAAATACAGAAGAGTCAGGAGCACTTACAAATTATATTACTGAAGGGGCTTTACAAGGAATACCTTTAATTAAGGCACTTAATTTAGATCAACTGAACCAACAAATGGATGTGCAGTCTGATGGTATTTTTGATTTTATTGAAGGGGTTACAGCTCGTTCTTCTAACGGAAGAATAATATTTCCAGTTCGTGAACCTTTCGGTTCTTACTTACAAAGTAAATTTTCTGATCCTACTTTAGCAAATAAGTATGTGTATCAAGTATTATATGATTCTACTATTACTGTTGCTAAGCAGTATCCTGAGTTGAATAAATTCCGATTAAAAGGAACTTATCAATCTTCTTCAGGAGCAGAGATTAGATTAAATGCAATGAATGTTCCTGAGGGTTCAGTTACCGTTACAGCAGGTTCTCAAAAATTAGTAGAAAACCAAGATTATATAGTCGACTATATGTTGGGTCGTGTAACAATTACAAATGAAGGAATCTTAAATTCTGGAATACCAATAAAAATATCATTAGAAAATAACTCAATGTTTGGTGTACAGAATAAAACATTGGTTGGTGTACATGCTGATTATGAAATAAATAAAGATTTTTTAATTGGGGCAACAATGTTAAACTTAACTGAGCGTCCTTATACTACTAAGATTAATGCAGGTGAAGAACCAATCTCTAATACCATATGGGGGTTAGATGGTAATTATCAAACAGATGCTCCATGGCTAACGAAAGCAGTTGATTGGCTCCCTTTCTTAGAGACAAAAACAAAATCAACTTTAATAGCTAGTGCTGAGTTTGCATATCTTGTTCCAGGGCATCATAGTGCTGTTGGGGATAAGGGGATTTCTTATATTGATGATTTTGAATCGAGTCGTAGTTCTATAGATATAAAGAATATGGCTTCTTGGAGAATGGCTTCCTTACCTTTAGGTGCAGATCAGGATATGATCTTTCAATACCCAACAACTGAATTTTCAGGTTTTAATGAGAGTTTAAAGTTTGGAGCTAGAAGGGCAAAATTAGCATGGTATACTATTGATCCTTTATTTTTTAGAAACTCTTCTATTACACCTCCAAATGTAAATAAAACGATTTCTTTAGCTAATGGAAATAAAATACAGCAACAATCATACCATTACTCTAGGGAAGTGTTAGAAACTGAGGTGTTTCCAAATAAAGATCCAAACTTAGGAAGTCAGATTACTAATTTATCAATGCTTGATTTAGCATATTATCCAAAAGAAAGAGGTCCAAATAATTATACTGTAAATGGAGTAGATGCTACTGGAGAATTGTTAAACCCTACATCTAATTGGGCAGGTATGATGCGAAAATTAGAAACGAATGATTTTGAAGCATCTAATATAGAGTTTATAGAGTTTTGGATGATGGATCCTTTTAATGAGGAAGATGGACTAGGAAGTGCTCACTTAGGAGGGGATATGTATATTCACCTTGGAAATGTTTCAGAAGATATATTAAGAGATGGGTATAAGAGTTTTGAGAATGGATTACCAACTTCATCTTTTGTAGAAGATGTTGATACTACAGCATGGGGTAGGGTGCCAACTAATTTCTCTATTGTTGAGGCCTTTGATAATGATCCTGCTACTCGTACTTATCAAGATGTTGGTTTAGATGGGTTAAGAAATGCTGATGAAAAATTATTTTTTGATTCATTATATTTACAGCAACTTGAAGCAGCTTATGGAGCTACTTCTACAGCCTATAAAGATGCATTTAAAGACCCTTCTTCAGATGATTTCCATTATTTTAGAGGTACTGATTTTGATAACCAGTCAACGATAATACTAGATAGATATAAGGACTTTAATAATACAGAAGGGAATTCGGTAACTACTGAAAATTCTCCTGAAAGTTACCCTACAGCAGCAGCTTCACAGCCAAATACTGAGGATATAAATAAAGATCATACTTTAAGTGAAACAGAGAGTTATTTCCAATATAAAGTACCTTTATTCCCAACAATGAATGTGGGAGATAGTCACATTTCGGATGTTCTGGAAACAACAGTAAAAACAGAGAATGGAGCTACTAGAACTATAAAATGGTATCAGTTTAGAGTACCTGTATATCAACCAGATGATGTGATAGGAGGGATTAGAGACTTTAAATCTATTCGTTTTATGCGTATGACATTTACTAATTTCCAGCAGCCAATTGTTTGTCGTTTTGCTACTTTAGAGCTGGTTAGAGGAGAATGGAGAAGGTATGGATTTGATTTGTCAGAACCAGGAGAGTATCTTCCAATAGATGATGATGAACAAACAATATTTGATGTGTCTGCAGTAAATATTGAGGAGAATGGAAATAGATCGCCTGTAAATTATGTGCTACCTCCTGGTATTGAGCAAGAGGTTGATAATACAACTACTACTTTAAGAAAACAAAATGAACAATCTTTAGTGTTAAAAGTATGTAACTTAAAAGATGGAGATTCTCGTGCAGCATATAAAACTTCTGATCTTGATGTAAGAGCTTATAAACGAATTAAGATGTTTGTACATGCTGAAGGAGAGGAAGATAATTTGAAGAAAGGAGATTTATCATGTTTCATTCGCTTAGGAACAGACTTTACTTCAAATTATTATGAGTACGAGATAGCTTTAGAGCCTACTTCACATTTTACTTCATCAGCAAATGATATTTGGCCAACATCAAATGAGATTGATATTGCATTTGAAATTTTCCAATTAGCAAAGCAGGAGCGTAATTTTAATGGCTCTGATGTTACTATTCCTTACATAAAATATGGGTCAGGAGGTAAAATAGTTGTAGTAGGAAACCCTAACCTTTCTCAGGTGAAAACAATAATGATAGGAGTCAGAAACCCTAAGAAAAAAAGTTTGGAAAGTGATGATGATGGGCTTGAGAAGTGTGGACAAATATGGGTTAATGAATTAAGGCTTACTGATTTTGATGAGTATGGAGGTTGGGCAGCAAATAGTAGGCTTACAGCGCGTTTAGCAGACTTTGGTAATGTAACACTCTCAGGAAATATGAGTACTGTTGGTTTTGGAAGTATTGAGAAAAAGGTAAATGAACGCCAAAAACATAATGCATATCAATATGATATTTCTTCTTCGTTTGATTTAGGGAAGTTTATGCCTGAGGATTATGGAGTTAAAATTCCTATGTATATGGCAGTATCTGAGGCAATTCAAAATCCTCAATATAATCCTTTAGACCCTGATATATTGCTCGCAACTTCTTTAAAGGCTTTAGATAGTGCCTCAGAGAAAGATTCTTTACAGGATATTGTACAAGATTATGTGAAGCGTAACAGTATTAATTTTACAAGTGTTAGAAAGGTTAAAACTGTTAAGAAAGGTCAAAAGCCAAAAAAAGCTAAAGTGTATGATATTGAAAACTTTACATTGTCATATTCTAAAAATGAAACATTTATAAGGAATATAAATACAGAGAAGAACCGTACTGTAAATTATAGAGGAGCTTTAACTTATAATTTTAATACTCAGCCTAAAAATATAAAGCCTTTTGCAAAGTTAAAACTTCCAAAGTCAGCTTATTTTCGTTTAATTAGAGACTTTAATTTTAATACTATGCCTAAGTCATTCTCTTTCAGAACTGACATGAATAGGAATTATAATGAAACTAAGCTTAGGAGATTAAGTAATTCTTCATTCTTCTCAGCACCAATTGAACCTACTTATAGTAAAATGTTTAATTGGAACAGGATGTATGATCTTAAGTATGATTTAACGAGAACATTAAAGCTTGATTTTACAGTAAATACAGAATCGAGTATTGATGAGCCGGCAGGAAGTTTAAATCGTAATGATCCAGGGTATAAAGCAAAAATGGATACAATATGGAAAAATGTATGGGACCTTGGACGCCCTACTTCATATCGTCAGGCATTTGGTCTTAATTATCAAGTTCCTTTAAATAAATTTCCGCTATTTAATTTTATGACCTTAACAACTAGTTATGATGCAAATTATAATTGGAAAGCTGCACCTCTTGCCTTAAGTCATTTAGGGCATACAATTCAAAATTCAAATGTAAAGCAATATAATGGGCAGATAAACATGAATACTCTTTATAATAAGGTACCGTATTTTAAGAAGTTAAATCAAGGAAGAAGACCAAGTAGGAGAGCTAAGTCTAAAGTTAAAACTAAGTCAGAGGATGAGGTAGAGGATAAAAAGAAAGATGATGGCAATCAATATGAAATATTTAAGCATTTAACAAAGGCGCTTTTAGGAATTAAGAATATTTCTATTAACTATTCTGAAAATCAAGGGATCTTTTTACCAGGGTATATGAATGAGCCTCATCTTTTAGGGCAAGATTGGAGTCAAATGTCACCAGGGCTTCCTTTTGTTTTTGGTAGCCAAAGAGATATTACAACTATTGCAGGAAATAGTGGTTGGATTACTAAAGATACAACCTTGAATACATTATATAAAAGAAATAACAAAACAAACCTTACTTTAAGAAGTACAGTTGAGCCTATAAAACAATTTCGTATTGAGTTAACTGCTAATAAAGTTACTTCAGTTAATGAAAATGAGTATTTTAGATGGGATGATTATAAAGATGATTTTGATAGATTTAGTAAAACAGAAACAGGAATGTATAGTGTTTCCTTTATCTCTTGGAGTACTGCTTTTATAACAGATAATGATGATTATTCATCAGCAACATTTCGTAAGTTTAGAGGGTATAGGGCTGATATTGCAAGGCAATTAGCTGCAAATAATCCTAATTTTACAGGAAGTATTGACCCTGTAACAGGTTACCCTACAGAGTATACAATTCAAGGCGGTGACACTGTGCTAACAGGAGGTTATGGGGCTACATCACAAGAGGTTATGATACCGGCATTTTTAGCAGCTTATGGAGGTAAGAATCCTTTAAATTCTTCTTTAACAGCTTTTCCTGCTATACCATTGCCAAACTGGCGTATTACTTATGATGGTCTTATTAAGATTAAGTATATTAAGAAACGATTTAAGAGTTTTAGTTTAGGGCATGCTTATAGGTCAACTTATAGCGTAGGCTCTTATACTACAAATCTAGATTATGGTTCAGGTGATGAGGTTAATCTTAATAATATGAGTTATCATGTGCAAAAGGAGATTTCACAGGTAACAATAAATGAGCAATTTAGTCCTTTATTTAAGATTGATATGACCTTAAAGAATAGTTTAATTGCTAAGGTTGAAATTAAAAAAAGCAGAATGTTAGCCTTGTCTTTAGCTAATAATCAGTTAACAGAAACTAATACTCAAGAGTATGTTATAGGTACCGGGTACCGCATAAAAGATGTAGAATTTAAACTTAGGTCAGGAGGTAGAGGAAAGAAGGTTTCGAGTGATTTAGATCTGAAATTAGACTTTAATATACGAACTAATAAAACAGTAATTCGTAAAGTAATTGAGGATGAAGAGCAAATAACTATGGGGCAAAGTGTTATGAGTATTAAATTTTCAGCAGACTATGTGGTTAATAAAAGATTGAATATCAAGGCTTTTTATGACAGAGTGGTTACAGATCCTTTTATCTCAACAACCTTTAAAAGTGCAATTACTAATGCAGGATTTAGTTTAAGATTTACCTTGGCTGGATAATTTTGTTAGCTAACAAAAAAATGTATTTTTGAAAAAAAATAAATAGATGGATTTTCCAAAAGAATTAAAATATAGCAAAGACCACGAATGGTTAAGAATTGAAGGTGATAATGCTTATATTGGTATTACTGAATTTGCACAAGGTGAGTTAGGTGATATTGTATTTGTTGATGTAGATACTGAAGGGGAGGAGCTAGAAACGGAAGAAGTTTTTGGTTCTGTTGAGGCTGTTAAAACAGTTTCAGATTTGTTTATGCCAATAAACGGTGAGGTTTTAGCGTTTAATGAGAAGTTAGAAGATGAGCCAGAGTTGATTAATAATGATCCTTATGGAGATGGTTGGATTATAAAAATTAAAATAACCGATGTTAATGAGTTAAATGATTTGCTTGATGCAGTTGCATATCAAAATCTTGTAGCATAAAAATAGAATATTATGGAACCAAAAAAAAATCCAGAGGCTAATCTAGAAAGAAAGAAAGGACTTTTCTTTCAAATAGGTTTAGTAATTACCTTACTTGTAGTGCTTGGAGCTTTTGAATATAAAAGTTATGAAAAAATAGCTTATAATTTAGGGCAATTAAGTCTTGATGATTTAGAGGAAGAAATTATCCCTATTACTAAACAAGAAGTAAAACCACCGCCTCCACCTCCACCTCCACCAGAGGTAATTGAAATTGTTGAAGATGATGTGGTTATTGAAGAAGAAATTGAGATTGAAGATACTGAGTCAGATGAGGATGAGATTATTGAAATAGTTGAAGAGGATGATGAGGAGTTCTTTATGGTAGTAGAGAATATGCCTGAGTTTTGCTATAAAGGAAAAACAGGTGATGCAGCTATCTTTAAGTATATTAATGATAATGTAAAGTATCCTGCTATTGCAAAAGAATATAACATTACTGGTAAAGTTTATGTTAATTTTATTGTAGATAAATCTGGAGGAGTGACAAATGTAAAAATTGTAAGAGGGGTTGATAAAAACTTAGATGCTGAGGCAACTAGATTATTAAAATCAATGCCTAAATATTGTAAGCCTGGAAAGCAGAGGGGTAAAGCTGTAAGAGTAATGTATACAATACCAATTAATTTTACACTTAATTAAGAATAATTAAGAATTAGAAATGTAAAAAAGCCCAAACAATTGTTTGGGCTTTTTACGTTTATTAGTTTAAAACTTTAAAGTATCATTCCTGCACCAACAGTTTCGTTAGTTGCTTCATTAATGATAATAACACTTCCAGTATTTCTATTTCTTCTGTAGCTGTCAAAGAATAGTGGCTTTGTAGTTCGTATTGTAATTCGTCCAATATCATTTAAGCCTATTTCTTTATCGTCTTCTATACGGTGTAAGGTGTTAATATCCATTTTATATTTTACATCTTTTACAATACATCTGGCAGTCTGGCTTGTGTGGCGGATAGTATATTTTCCTCCAGGAATCATCTTTTTCTCATTCATCCAGCAAATCATTAAATCAATATCTTGACTGGCATTTGGTTTGTTATTTGCTCTAACTAACATGTCGCCTCTGCTGATATCTATATCATCTGTTAAGGTCATACAAACTGACATAGGAGCAAAAGCTTCGCTTACTGGTCCATCAAAAGTATCAATAGACTTTATAGTTGATGTAAACCCTGAAGGAAGTATAGTTACATCATCTCCAGCTTTAAATACTCCACCTTCAACTCTTCCTGCATAACCTCGGTAATCAGGATACTCAGCTGTTTGTGGGCGTACCACATATTGTACAGGGAATCTGCAATCTACATGGTTTTGATCTGATCCAATATGGATGTTTTCTAAAAGATGCATTAGAGTTGAACCTTCATACCAATCCATATTTGTTGACCTGTCCACTACATTGTCACCATTTAATGCACTAATAGGAATAAAGTGAATGTCTTTTATTTCTAGTTTAGAAGCAAACATTTGAAAATCAGCTTTTATTTTCTCAAAGGCTTCTTGTGAGTAATCGACTAAGTCCATTTTATTAATGCAAACAGCAATATGTGGTATTTGTAGTAAGGATGCTATAAATGCATGTCTTTTTGTTTGTTCAATTACACCGTGTCTTGCATCTACTAGTAGTAAAGCAAGGTTAGCTGTTGATGCTCCGGTAACCATATTTCTGGTGTATTGAATATGTCCTGGAGTATCTGCAATAATAAATTTTCGTTTAGGTGTAGCGAAGTAGCGGTAAGCTACATCAATAGTAATACCTTGTTCTCTTTCTGATCGTAATCCGTCGGTTAATAAGGCAAGGTTGATCCCTTCTTCTCCTCTTTGTTTACTTGTTTCCTCAAGTACTTCCATTTGGTCTTCAAAAATTGCTTTACTATCATAAAGAAGTCTTCCAATTAAAGTGCTTTTTCCGTCATCAACGCTACCAGCAGTGGTAAAACGCAATAACTCCATATCTAAATAACCTGTTGTTTTATTCATCTTCTTTATTTTTAAAAGTAACCTTCTTTTTTTCTGTCTTCCATAGCTGCTTCTGATCTTTTATCATCAGCTCTTCCTCCTCTTTCAGTTACTCTTGTTGATGCAACTTCTTCAATAATTTTTTCTAAAGTATCAGCCTCCGATTCTGCAACTCCTGTGCAAGTCATATCACCAATAGTACGGCATCGTATAGTTTTCTCAACCCAAGCCTCAGAGTCTTTTAGAGTTATGTAGTCACATTTTCCTAGTAAAACTCCGTCTCTACTTACAACTTCTCTTTTATGTGAAAAATATAAGGATGGGAGTTCTATTTTCTCTTGTAAAATATATTGCCAAACGTCCATTTCTGTCCAATTACTTATTGGAAAAACTCTAAAGTGTTCTCCTATATTTTTTCGTCCGTTAAATAGGTTCCAAAGTTCTGGTCTTTGATTCTTTGGATCCCATTGCCCAAATTCATCTCTGTGTGAAAAAAATCTTTCTTTAGCTCTTGCTTTTTCTTCATCTCTTCTTGCACCACCCATTGCACAATCATATCTTCCTTCTTCTAACCCTTCTAACAGTGTAATGGTTTGCAGTCCGTTTCTTGAGGCATTTACTCCGGTTTCTTCTATGGCAGTACCTTTGTCAATCGATTCTTGTACATATTTTACAATAAGAGTCTCTCCAGTTTCTTCCATTAGCTTATCTCTAAAGGCTATTGTCTCAGGGAAATTATGTCCTGTATCAACATGCATTAAAGGGAAAGGGATTTTTCCTGGGTGAAATGCTTTTCGAGCCAGGTGAAACATAATGATAGAATCTTTTCCTCCTGAAAATAACATAACAGGTTTTTCAAACTGTGCCGCTACTTCTCTTAGGATAAAAATTGCTTCGGATTCTAATTCTCTTAGATGGGTTAAATTATATGATTGCATTTTTAGTTGAATTCTATTTTTGGTAAAATATAATCTAAAACTTTTTGGACCGATTGGTCAATTGAAAGTTTAGAAGTATTTATTTCTAGATTTGGGTTGTTTGGTGCTTCAAATGGAGCATCAATTCCTGTAAAATTTTTTATTTCTCCTGCTCTTGCTTTTTTATAAAGTCCTTTTACATCTCTTTCTTCACACTTTGCAACTGAAGCGTTTATGTAAACTTCTATAAAATTTTCAGTACCAATAATATCTTTTGCAATTTGTCTTATAGCATTACTTGGGCTTACAAAACAATTGATAGTGACAACACCACAATTGATAAAAAGCTTTGATGTTTCAGCGATTCTTCTAATGTTTTCAGCTCTATCCTCAGCTGTAAAGCTTAGGTTGTTACTGATGCCTACCCTGATGTTATCTCCATCGAGTAATTTGCTTAAAATTCCTTTTGAATGTAGGTAGCGTTCAACTCCTTTGGCTACAGTAGTTTTTCCTGAGCCTGAAAGGCCTGTCATCCAAATTACTTTGGCGCGTTGATTCAATAATTTTTCTTTATCCTCTTGCTGAAGGATATCATCAAATATTGGAAAAATGTTACTATTTTCTTTTTTCATAAGCTAGCTCGCAAAGCTAATAAAATTTATCAATTTCTAAAAGGGTGTTTTATCTGATAATTTTTTAGTTTTGGCTTTTTAAAAGTTATGAAAAATCAAGATATAAATTTAGCAAGTTACTTTGATTCTACTTATTTAAAAACAGCTAAAGAAGCTGAGTTAAGTGAGGAGGAAACAAAAGCAATTGTAGTAGATAAGATAAATGAAGCAATTGCAAATAATTTTGCTTGCATTATGATAAGGCCTGAGTTTGTAGTGTTAGCAAAAGAAATGATAGATATTGCTAAGGCAAAAGTAAAAGTAGGTACTGTAGTTGATTTTCCTTTTGGAACAGCATCTACTATTAATAAAATAAATGAGGCAGATTTGGCTATTAATAATGGAGCTTATGATTTGGATTTTGTAGCAGATTATAATGCTTTTAAGAGAGCAAGTTTTGATAAGTTTGATGCTGACATATTGGAATGTACAGGTTTAGGATTAAAGTATAAAAAGGTGGTAAAGTGGATTATTGAGACAGGAGCGCTTTCAAGAGATGAGATTAGAGATATTTCAAAAAGAATAACAAAAATTGTACAAGCTAATTTTCCTGAAAAGGTAAAGCAAGTATATATTAAAACATCTACTGGTTATTATGGGGGCTATGGTGCTACGGTTAAAGATATTAAAACAATAAAATCTGTTTCAGGAAATTTGCAGATAAAAGCATCAGGAGGAATAAGTAATATTAAAGATTGCTTTGATCTTATTAAAGCAGGAGCGACAAGAATAGGAACGTCTAAAGCATTATTAATTTATAATCAGAGCAATGAACTTTAAGGAATTATTAGTACAAGCGATAAATGCTGCAATTAAAGGAGGGCACGCTATAATGGAGGTATATGCTACAGATTTTTCGGTGGAGAATAAAGAAGATGATTCCCCTTTGACTTTGGCAGATAAAAATTGCAACATAGTAATTGAACAAGATTTAAAGTCTACGGCTATTCCTTTTTTGAGTGAAGAGGGAGCTAAAATTTCTTACGATATTAGAAAGAACTGGGAATATTCTTGGATTGTTGATCCTTTGGATGGAACTAAGGAGTTTGTAAAAAGAAATGGAGAATTTACTGTAAATATTGCTTTAGTTAAAGAAGGAAGTCCTGTGATGGGAGTCATTTATGTCCCAGTAAAAGAGGAATTGTATTTCGCTATGGATAGTTTGGGCTCTTACAAAGTATCAAGAGATACAGTGATTGATAACTTAGAGCAGCTTATTTCAAATTCAGATAAATTGCCAATTAATTATAATAGAGAGGGGTATACAATTGTAGGGTCTCGTTCTCATATGTCAGCGGAAACTGAAGCTTTTTTTGAACAGATGAAAAAGAAACACGGAGCTGTTGAGGTAATGGCAGTAGGATCATCATTAAAGTTATGTATGGTGGCAGAAGGAAAAGCAGATGCTTACCCAAGGTATGCTCCAACAATGGAATGGGACACTGCTGCAGGCCATGCAATTGCAAAATATGCAGGATTTTCAGTTACTCAATATAATAGTAAAGAAGAGGTAGTATATAATAAAGAAAATTTACTGAACCCTTGGTTCTTAGTGTCCTAAAAGGATTCGTTATAAAATTGTATTTTAGCAAAAAATCAAAGCATGAAAAGCAAGATTAAGAATTGTCTGCAAAAGGCATCCGATAATTATAATAATTTATTGAAAGATGAAGCGCTTCAACAGTTAATTGAATCAGCTACTTTGCAATTTATTACTGCTTTTAAGAATGATAAAAAAGTATTGTTTTGTGGAAATGGAGGAAGTGCTTCTGATGCTCAGCATATAGCTGCTGAGCTTAGTGGTAGGTTCTATTTGGACAGACCTCCACTATATGCAGAGGCTTTACATGTAAATTCTTCTTATATGACTGCTGTTGCTAATGATTATGGTTTTAAAGAAACATATGCTCGTATGGTAGAGGCTGCAGGGAGAGAGGGAGATGTATTAGTCGGGCTTTCAACATCAGGTAATTCAGAGAATGTAGTGAAGGCTCTGAAGAAAGCAAAAGAATTAGGAATGCTTACAGTTGGCTTTACTGGTAGTGGAGGAGGAGAAATGAAAACTATTTGTGATGTGATGATTCAAGTCCCTTCTAAGGATACTCCAAGAATACAAGAAGCTCATATTTTAATAGGACACACTATGTGTGAACTTATTGAACAAGAACTTTTTTAAGATGACTAACCTCAATACTTTATTTTTAGATAGAGATGGCGTAATTAATGTTAAGCTTGAGGGGAGGTATGTTCAAAGTCAACAGGAATGTATTTTTATGCCTGGAGCAATTGCTGCAATTGCTAAATTAACTTCAGTATTTGATAGAATCCTTATTGTAACAAACCAACAAGGTATTGGTAAGGGTATTATGACGGATAAAGACCTAGATATTTTGCATGAGTTTATGCTTAATAAGATTAGTATTGAGGGAGGAAAGATTAATAAGGTATATTATTGTCCGCACTTAGCTTCATTAGATTGCAGTTGCAGGAAGCCAAAGCCTGGAATGATAGTTGAAGCTATGGAAGATTATCCAGAGATAGAGACGGAACATTCTGTTTTAGTAGGAGATTCTGATTCTGATATCCAGGCTGGAGAAGCAATGAATTTAACTACTGTAAAAGTAGATAACGAATATACTCTTGCAGTGTGGTGTGAAGAGTTATTGTCAGTGCTATAAGATGATTTGCTTGTTTTTAACAAAGAATAATAAATTTAGTTTACTATTAGTACTTAGCTTGTTATTTATAACAAACTCTTATGCGCAACAAGCTCGATTCTCACTGGGTAAGAGCTATTTTGAGCAGTTTGAAAAACAAGTGTACTTTTCAGGTAATATTCATACCTCTTTTAAACCTCTAAAAAAATCAGACCTTAATAATGGTGTTAGTATGTTTTTAGAGCACTCTGAAAAAGAAAATTGGTTTAAAAGAAAATTATTTACTGAACACTTTTTTATTTTTAAAGGAGATGATTATAGAGTAGTTGCTTCTCCAATTGTTAATTTATCTGTAGGAAAAGAGTTTGTTGCTAATAAGGATACTTATGTTAATACAAGAGGATATGTTGTTGAAGGTAATCTTGGGGAAAAGTTATCTTTTTACAGTTCTTTTGTAGAAAATCAGGCTGTATTTCCAGGTTATGTTAATGATTATATAATAGCTGAGAAAGTAGTTCCAGGTCAAGGTTATGCAAGAAGCTTTAAAGATGATGGTTTTGATTATGCAATGTCATCAGGTTATCTGGCTATAAAGGCAGCTAAAAATATTGATGTAGAGTTTGGGCATGGAAAGCATTTTATTGGAGATGGATATCGTTCTTTATTATTATCTGACAATGCATTTAATTACCCTTATTTAAAGGTGCAGACTTCCATTAATAAATGGCAATATACTAATCTCTATTCTGAGTTTCAGGATATTAATAGTTACTTGGTTGATGATGTGCCAGGTTATGATAAAACAGGATATCTTAAGAAGTATATGTCAGCCCACTATTTAAGTATTAATGCTAATCATCGACTTAGTTTTTCATTATATCAGGCAGTAATTCTAGAAAATACTAAAGAGGCTAAAAATTTTAATGGGAATTATCTTAATCCTGTTGCATTATTATTAAATACTAATTTTGATGATAATGCTAAAGAAAACTTATTGTGTGGGCTCAATGTTAAATATAAATTACCTTATAATAGTTATGTTTATGGACAGTTAGTTGTAGATGATTTTAGTAGAAATAATTTTCAGTCTGATTGGTGGAGGAATAGGTTTGGTTATCAGTTGGGAGCTAAAGTATTTGATGTTTTAGAAGTAGATAACTTGACTTTTCAAGCAGAGTATAATTGGGTAAGACCTTATACTTATGCAAGTGCAGATCCTGTTCAAAATTATGCACATTATAATCAGCCTCTTGCTCATCCTTTAGGAGCAAACTTTTCAGAGTTACTCTTTATGAGTAAGTATAGGAGAAAAGGGTGGGTGTTAAGCGCTAAAGTAATTTTTGCAACTTATGGAGGCGCTATAGCTGGGGATTTAACTTCTTATGGAAATGATGTTTATCTTCCAACGGAAGCTGTAAAAAGCCCTGCAATTCCAACAAGTACTGGGAGACCTTCTGATTTTTCTGAAATGTATCAGGGAAATTTGACAGTGGTAAGTAATTCCTGTGTAAATTTAGCTTATATTATTAACCCACTAACAAACCTTAAAATTAATGCTGGAATTAGTCTTAGGACTTTGGAAAATGATGAGGGAAGTTTGAATAATCAATTTTTTAATATTGGTATTGTTAGTGATTTGTTTAATCATTATTACGATTATTAATGGCATTAATTCTTGCACTAGAAACCTCAACAAAAAACTGCTCTGTTGCACTTTTTAATAATGGCAATTTAGTTGCTGTTAAAGAGCAAAATTCGGATGGGTATATGCATGCAGAACAGCTAACACTTTTTGTTAATGCAGTATTAAAAGAGGGAGAAGTAGCATTGAAAAATCTTGATGCTATTGCTTTAAGTAAAGGTCCGGGTTCTTATACAGGTTTACGTATTGGTACTTCAACAGCAAAGGGGTTGTGTTATGCTTTAGATATTCCATTGATAAGTATTTCAACTTTACAAGCTATGGCTTTTGGTATAGCTCAGAAAGAAGAATATGCATTATTTTGTCCTATGATTGATGCTAGAAGAATGGAAGTTTTCGCTGCTATATTTGATAGCGATAATAAAGAAATTAGAGCAGTAAATGCAGATGTTGTTGATGAGGATACTTATAGCTCTTATTTAGATGAAAAGGTTTTATTCTTTGGAGATGGAGCTATAAAATGTAAGGCTATCATTAATAATACTAATGCTTATTTTATAGAAGATATTTATCCTTCTGCAATAAATTTAGGAGTGCTAGCTGATATCAAATTCCAAAATATGGAATTTGAAGATGTGGCTTATTTTGAGCCTTTTTACTTAAAAGATTTTGTAGCAGGTAAGAAAAAAGCTTAACCTCTTCTTTTTCTTTTTGCAGCAGCATTAAATTTTCCTTTAAAAGAGCTAGACCCTGAATCTCCTCCAGAATTTCTTCTTTCTCTTTTTGGAAATGATCCTTCAGATGAATTTCTGCTGTCCGACCTTCTTCTATCTGATGATCTTCCACTATTACCACCACTTCTTTTTCTGTCACCTCCATAAGATCTTCCGCCACCTCTATTTCCACCACCTCTTGATGATTTTGTTCCTGGAGCTTGTGATACTTCTACATTTACTCTATTTCCATTCCAAACGGCATCAGACATTCCGCTTAATACATCAGTTTCAAAGTCAGTTGATACTTCAAAGAATGAGAATTTTCTCATAATATCAATTTTTCCAACAGGAATATTTCTGTTACGAGTGTATTCATTTATCAAGCCTATTAAATTATGCGCTTGCATATCTTTTTCTTTTCCTAAGTTGATAAAGAATCTTGTGTATCCTTTTTCTGCGTGTCCACTGCTTTTCTCTCCTCTTCTTTCTTTTCTATCCCCTCTTTCTCTTCTGTCATTTCTATCATTTTTAGAATTACTTGTGATGTTTAAATCAGGAGCATTCTTATAGAAAGATAAAAAACGATTAAATTCAGTAGAAACAAAATGCTTGATAAGTTCATTTTTATCTAAGTGAGCTAGCTTTTCTTCAATTGAAGGTAAGTAGTTGTCAATTTGATGATTTATTTCAGTTGCAACTACTTTGTCAACTAATTTCATTAATTGAATTTGGCAAATCTCATCACCATTAGGAACTTTCATAAGCTTCAAATCACGCTTAATCATTTTTTCAATTGACTTCAATTTTCTTCCTTCTCTACTATGTGCAATAATAATTGAGATTCCTTTGTTTCCTGCTCTACCAGTTCTACCAGATCTGTGTACATACACTTCATTGTCATCAGGTAAGTTGTAGTTGATAACATGTGTTAGCTCATTAATGTCAATTCCTCTTGCTGCAACATCAGTAGCTACTAACATTTGTAGTTTTTTCTTTCTGAAACGAGACATAACATGGTCTCTTTGCGCTTGAGATAATTCTCCGTGAATAGCATCAGCATTATAACCATCCTGCATTAATTTATCTGCTACTTCTGCAGTTTCTCTTCTTGTACGGCAGAATACAATTCCGTAAATATCAGGGTTTACATCACAAATTCTTCTTAATGCTTTGTATCTGTCTCTAGCATTAACCATGTAGTAGTGGTGTTCTACATTTTTACTTCCTTCATTTCTACTAGCAACCTCAATTGTTTTTGGGCTAAACATGTAGTTTTTGCTAATTCTCATTACTTCTTTAGGCATAGTAGCTGAGAATAAAAGTGTTTGTTTTTCTTCTGGAGTTTCTGCTAGTATAGTGTCTAAATCATCTTTAAACCCCATATTTAACATTTCATCTGCCTCATCTAATACAACAAACTCAATATTGTTAAGCTTTAGGCTTCTTCTTTTTATTAAATCAATAACTCTACCAGGAGTACCAACTATAATTTGAGTACCTGAATTTAATGCTTTTATTTGAGGTTGTATGCTTGCCCCTCCATATACAGCTGTAATTTTCAGTCCTTTAATGTATTTAGAATACTGATTCATATCCTTGGCAATTTGTAGACAAAGCTCTCTAGTAGGGCAAAGAATAATTGCTTGAGGAATGTTTCTGTCAACATCAATTTTATGAAGCACAGGAAGGCCAAATGCAGCTGTTTTACCAGTACCTGTTTGCGCTAAGGCAATAAGGTCAGTTTCGTTTTCAAGAAGGTAAGGAATTGCTTCTTGTTGAATAGGTGTTGGTTGTTCAAAACCTAAGTCACTTACTGCTTTTTGAATATTTTTATTAAGTCCTGTTTCAGAAAATGTCATGCTATTTAATTTTTTGCAAAAGTACTCTTATATAAATCAAATGGACTATAAATCTGATATTTATCCACTTAGTCCTTAATAAAAGACTAATTTTGATGTTAATTTTTTAGTATTGAGGCATGTTTTTTGTTCGCTATTACCTAGTATCTTATCTAGTGATTGTTGGCTATTATTATTGGGTTAGTTGTTGTTGAAAAAGGAATCTTAAAGTTAGCCATTTTTTAAATATAATTGAATGGAAATAAAATGCAATGCTTATTTTCGCCGTCTAAAATCTAAGAAATGAGCATATATAAGTTTTCAGATAGGCATATTGGTCCAAGAGCTAATGATGTCGCAGCAATGTTGCAGTCTATTAATGTAGCTTCAGTTAAGGAATTAATAAATCAAACAATACCTGCTAAAATTCATTTAAGCAGTGCAATGAATCTTCCAGAGGCATTGTCGGAAAGTAGGTTTGTAGAACATATGAAAGGTATTGCTCAGAAAAATAAGAATTACCGTTCTTATATAGGGATGGGGTACTTTAATACAATATTGCCAGGGGTTATCCAAAGGAATATATTAGAAAACCCAGGTTGGTATACTGCATATACTCCTTATCAGGCCGAAATTGCCCAAGGAAGATTAGAGGCATTATTAAATTTTCAAACTATGGTTACAGATTTAACTGGTATGGAAATTGCAAATGCATCATTACTTGATGAAGGGACTGCTGCTGCTGAGGCAATGATTATGTTAATGAATAGCAGGTCTAGAAAACAAAAGAAAGCAAATGTTATGCGATTTTTTGTTTCAGAATTATGTTACGATCAAACGATAGAGATTTTAAAAACTAGAGCAGTTCCTTTAGGGATAGAGTTAGTAATTGCTAATCATGAAGAGGTGACTCTTGATGAAAGCTTTTTTGGTGCAATTGTACAGTATCCTGAAAAATATGGGGCAGTAATTAATTATACTGAGTTTACTACTAAGGCTAAGGCTTTAGAAATTGGTGTTGTTGTCGCAGCAGATTTATTGAGTTTAAGTATGTTAACTCCTCCGGGGGAGTGGGGTGCTGATGTGGTTGTAGGTACAACACAACGTTTTGGTATTCCTATGGGTTATGGAGGGCCGCATGCAGCATACTTTGCAACTTTTGATTCTTATAAAAGAAGTATTCCAGGTAGAATTATAGGAGTAAGTCAGGATGCTGATGGAAATCGTGCATTAAGGATGGCGTTGCAAACTAGAGAGCAACATATTAAAAGAGAAAAAGCAACTTCTAATATTTGTACTGCTCAGGTACTATTAGCGGTAATGGCAGGTATGTATGGTGTGTATCATGGTGCTTCAGGTTTAAAGGGGATGAGTAAAAACATTCATTCTTTAACAGCTACTTTGGCTGAAGGTTTAACTCAATTAGGGTATCATCAGTTAAACCCAGTATATTTTGATACTTTAAAAATAGGTGTTGGTAATGTTTCTATGGAAAACATTAAAACTTATGCTGAGGATGCAAAAATTAACTTCAATTATATTAGTGATGAAATTTTGTCTATTAGCATAGATGAAAAAGATGACTTGAATAATATTAATGATATTTTAGAGGTATTTGCAAAGAGTTGTAATCATTCTGATTCTTCGGATCTTATTAATGAGGTGTTAAGTGGAGATTATACTGAAGCTACTGCTCGTATTCCTGAAGTATTATATCGTAGTTCTGCTTTTATGGAACATGAGGTTTTTAATAGCTATCATTCTGAAACAGAGATGATGCGTTATATTAAAAGTTTAGAAAATAAAGATTTGTCTTTAACACATTCTATGATTCCTTTAGGGTCATGCACCATGAAGTTAAATGCCGCGTCGGAATTATTCCCTTTAAGTTGGTCAGAATTTGGAAATTTACATCCATTTGCACCAGCACATCAGGCAAGAGGTTATCATATTATGTTTCATGAATTAGAAGAAATGTTATGTGAAATTACAGGTTTTGACGCTATGAGCTTGCAGCCAAACTCTGGAGCTCAAGGAGAGTTTGCAGGGTTAATGGTAATAAGAGCTTACCATGAAAGTAGAGGAGATGAGCATAGAGATATTTGTTTAATTCCTTCTTCAGCACATGGTACAAACCCAGCTTCAGCTGTAATGGCGGGTATGAAAGTTGTTGTGACTCCTTGTGATGAAAATGGAAATATTGATGTAGCGGCTTTAAGAGAAAAAGCAGAGGAGCATAAAGATAATTTATCAGCATTAATGGTTACTTATCCTTCAACACATGGTGTTTATGAGGAGCAAATTATGGAGATTACAAAAATCATTCATGATAATGGAGGACAAGTATATATGGATGGGGCAAATATGAATGCACAAGTAGGGATTACTAATCCTGCTCTTATTGGTGCTGATGTTTGCCATTTAAATTTACATAAAACGTTTGCAATTCCTCATGGCGGTGGAGGTCCTGGAATGGGTCCTATTGGTGTGGTAGAGCATTTAAAACCATTTTTACCAAATAATCCTTTAGTTAAAATGGGGGGAGATCAAGGAATGTCAATTTCATCTGCCCCTTGGGGTAGTGCTTTGGTGTTGTCTATTTCTTATGCTTACATAAAAATGTTGGGGACTGATGGATTGAGAAAATCAACAGAGTTAGCAATTTTAAATGCAAATTATATTAAAGAGCAATTGTCTAATCATTTTGATATTTTATATACTGGAGATAATAATAGGGTAGCTCATGAAATGATTGTTGACTTTAGAATGTATAAAAAATATGGTATTGAGGTAGTTGATATAGCAAAACGATTGATGGATTATGGTTTTCATGCTCCAACTGTTTCGTTTCCAGTAGCAGGTACTCTTATGATAGAGCCTACTGAGAGTGAGAGTAAGGAAGAGTTAGATCGTTTCTGTGAGGCAATGATAAGTATAAAGTTAGAGATTGATGAGGTGGTTGATGGAGTAGTTGCTTCTGAAGATAGTGTTTTAAAAAATGCGCCTCATACTATGAATTTAGCAGTGAATGATTCTTGGGACTTTGTATACTCAAGAGAGAAAGCAGTATTTCCATTACAGTGGGTAAAGAGTAAAAAGTTTTGGCCTTCAGTAAGAAGAGTGAATGATGCTTTTGGAGATAGAAATTTGATTTGTTCTTGCGCTCCTATATCAGATTATATGTAGGGGAATAAGTTTTTTCTCAATTGGTTTTAAATTAGATAATTAGTATTATATTTGTAGCTTAATTAATAATTTAAAAATAGAAAAATGAAAAAACTTTTACTTTCTGCTTGTGCATTAACAGTTGCGGCTGCAACTTTTGCTCAACAGTCAAGAATGGCAGAGATGCCAAACGAAACGGTTGTAAAGCATGCTTCAAGCGTTGCTCCGCTAGCTACTCCTTCAGTTGCAAGTGCAGCTGCAGCTGCACCACTTTGGTCAGATGATTGTTCTTCAGCTTCAACATGGGTATTTACTAACTCAAGTCTTCCTGCTCTTGATTGGGCTATTGAGACTGATCCTGCTGCAATTCCTGTAAGTGTATTAGCTCCTATGGCTTCAGCTACAGCTTCTAATGGGTTCATGTTTATATCTTCTGATGCTGTTCCTAATAATCAAGATGGAGATGGTACTCCTGTTATTTGTGAGTTTACAAATGCAACTCCAATTGATTTATCTTTGTATCCAAATGTAAGATTATCATTTGAGCATAATTTCAGATGGTGGCATGATACAAGAGGGGTGAGAGTTTCTGGAGATAATGGTGCTACTTGGACTGAGTTTGAAATTACTGATGAAAATGCTTATTCTACTCCTAATCAAAATTCAGATAATCCTCACCAAACTACTTATGATATTTCTGCTGTTGCAGGAGGTCAATCTCAAGTATTGGTACAATTCTACTACCATGATAATGATTACTGGGGATGGTACTGGGCTGTAGATGATATTCAGATATCAGAAACTCCAGATAATGATGTTTCAATCCAAGACGAAGTTTTCGGTGGATGGTGGGTAGGATACCAAGCTGCTGGAGGTTTAGGACAAAACTATACGTTTAATCCTATGACTCAGGCAGTAGCTAATCCTTATGCTTTTGAATCAGTAATTGTTAATAATGGAACAGGAACGCAAAACATTACTATGTATTGAGGTACAAATGCAACTCCAATTGATTTATCTTTGTATCCAAATGTAAGATTATCATTTGAGCATAATTTCAGATGGTGGCATGATACAAGAGGGGTGAGAGTTTCTGGAGATAATGGTGCTACTTGGACTGAGTTTGAAATTACTGATGAAAATGCTTATTCTACTCCTAATCAAAATTCAGATAATCCTCACCAAACTACTTATGATATTTCTGCTGTTGCAGGAGGTCAATCTCAAGTATTGGTACAATTCTACTACCATGATAATGATTACTGGGGATGGTACTGGGCTGTAGATGATATTCAGATATCAGAAACTCCAGATAATGATGTTTCAATCCAAGACGAAGTTTTCGGTGGATGGTGGGTAGGATACCAAGCTGCTGGAGGTTTAGGACAAATACTATACGTTTAATCCTATGGACTCAGGCAGTAGCATAATCCTTATGCTTTTGAATCAGTAATTGTTAATAATGGAACGGTGGATGGTGGGTAGGATACCAGACTGCTGGAGGTTTAGGACAAGATTATACCTTTAACCCTATGGCTCAGGCAACTGCAAATCCTTATGCTTTTGAAGCTGTTGTTGCTAATGAAGGTCTTGCTTCACAGAATATTACTATGTATGCTGATGTGGTTGAGGATGCTACTGGATCATCAGTGTATTCAGGTTCTTCAAATGCAATTACTTTAGCTTATAACGAACAAGATACTTTTGTTACAAATACTGCTTTCACACCTTCAAATAGTGGATTGTATACTATTGATATGTGGGCTGTTGGTGATTCTGCAAATACAGATACTACAACTAAGATGACTATTGTAACTGATTATGTGTATGGAAAAGATTTTAACAACCAGACAGGAGGCTGGAGGTTTGCAAGATCAAATGGTGCTCTTGAGATTGCAGCTGATTATGATATTTATGCAGATGCTGACTTATATTCAGTTGATGCTTTTATTACAGATTATTCTGTAGTAGGAACACCAGTGTTTGTTGTTCTTTATGAGATTGATGGAACTAATTCTCCAATTTGGTTAGCACAATCAGATGATTATTTCTTAACAGCTTCAGATATCGATAATTGGGTTAATATTCCTTTTTCCTCATCGGAGTTCTTAACTTCAGGTACTACTTTCTCTATTGCTATTGGTGGATATGCTTCTGCTTCTGATACTGCTGGTGTTGGAGTTTCTGGTTCAGGAGTTGCTTCAGTTGACCGTATGCTTGATAAAGATGATATTTATGGAAATGGAGCTAATACTTGGTATTCTATTAGTGATATTCCAATGTTAAGAATGAACTTTAACTCAACAGTTAGTACTACTTCAGCTATTGAAAGTTCAAATGTTAATATTTACCCTAACCCTTCTAATGGAGTATTTACTCTTGAGGTTGATGTAGCTGATTATACTGTCGTTGTAAGTAATGTTCTAGGACAGCCAGTTTATACTTCTAAAGTAAGTGAATTATCAAGTACTATAGATCTATCTTTATTTGCTACTGGTGTTTACACTATTGAATTAACAAATAATAAAGGAACTATTACTGAGAAAGTTATTTTAAAGTAATAAGTATTTAATATGATATGAAAAGCCTACTTTAAAAGTAGGCTTTTCTTTTATGTCAATAAAAAACCCTAATACAATTGTATTAGGGTTTTTTTAAGTTGTGGTGCTACCAAGATTCGAACTAGGGACACATGGATTTTCAGTCCATTGCTCTACCAACTGAGCTATAGCACCAACTTATTGGGGCTGCAAATTTAATTGTTTTTTTTATTTAGAGAAATATTTTTGGCAAATCATCATAAGAGATTGTAATTTTATATTTTTGAAGAAAATTTACATTCTTTGAAACTAATAATTGATATAGGAAATACAGCTGTTAAAATTGCGTTATTTAAAGATAAAGAGCTAGTTAGTGTTGGTCAATTTTCTAACTGTACTTTAAAAAACATCAATAAATTTATAAAAGGAAGAAAAATTTCAAGGGCAATTATTTCGTCAGTTGTAGCGCTAAATGAGGGTGTTCTTGAGGTTTTGGAAGTTTTTGATGCTCTTTTGTTAGACGAAAATACGCCTTTACCTATTAAAAATAATTACAAAACTAAAAATACATTAGGTAAAGATAGATTGGCAGCAGTAGTTGGTGCTACTACTTCTTATAAAGGAAAGGATATTGTAGTGTTTGATGCAGGAACTTGCCTGACAGTTGATTTTATTACAGCAGATAAATGTTATGTTGGAGGAAGAATATCCCCAGGCATTGCAATGAGGTATAAAGCTTTAAGTGAGTTTACAAATAAACTTCCTCATTGTAAAATTTCAGATAAGAGTGAGTTAATAGGTGATGATACTCAGTCATCAATTATTAGTGGAGTACAGCAAGGAATACTTGCTGAAGTAAGGGGTGTAATTAATTTGTATAAGAAGCAAAATAAAGACACTATAAATGTCGTTACAGGTGGGGACTGTTTTTTCTTTGAAAAGGCATTAAAAAATAGCATATTTGCAAACCCTTTTTTAGTATTGGAAGGATTAAATGAAATTTTAGATTATAATGAATAAAACAAAAAGTTTAGTAGTTGTATTAGTTGTATTAGTAAATAGTGCTTTTGCACAACTTAGTACAAGTTCGCCGTATTCTCGTTTTGGACTTGGGGATTTACAAACTAATTTATTGCCAGAATTAAGTGCTTTTGGTGGAGGAGCTACTGCTTTTAGTAGTTCATCTAGTATAAATCCGTCTAATCCAGCATCTTATACAGGTTTTAAGGCTAATTCATTTTTATTTTCTACAGGTGGTCTTCATAAAACTACTAATATGCAAAACACTACTGCTAGTCAAATAACAAATAATACATCTTTTAGCCATTTAACAATGGCCTTTCCTATAAGTAAGAAATTTGGGGCCAGTGTAGGACTGCTTCCTTATAGTACAATAGGATATGAACTAAATGCAAGAGATGAAATTAACGAAGCTTCAATGACTTATAGCGGAGATGGAGGTATAAGTAAGATTTATTTTGGAGGAGCTTATAAGGTTAGTGAGGCATTTTCAGTTGGTGTAAATGCATCTTATTTGTTTGGGGGTTTAAATAGAAGAAAGTTATTGGAGTATGATGATGAAACATTTTACAATAGTAAGTCTAATAGTAGAGTTAGTTTAAAGGGGTATTATTATGAGTTAGGTTTATTATATAAAAAGAAATTAAAAGAGAATAAATCAATTTCATTTGGGTTAGTATTAAATAATGATTCTGAGATTAGGGCTAAACGAGTTGATTTAGTACAAACATTTTCAGCAGTAGATGTGTTAAAAGATACTTATAAGGACTCAACAGAATGGGGTTATGCAACTCTTCCGCAATATATTAGTGGTGGTATTACTTACAAAGATGGGGAAAAGTGGTTGTTAATTGCAGATTATAGTATGCAAAACTGGTCAGACTATACTTTACTTGGGGAATCAGATGGTTTAAGTAATAGCGTAAGATTATCTGGGGGAATGCAATACACTCCAGAGTATAATTCAGTAACAAAGTATTATAAAAGAATGCAGTATCGCTTAGGAGTAGCTTACGCAACAACTCCTTTAAAGTTAAACAATACTCAGTTAGAAGAAATGAATTTGAGTTTTGGTTTTGGAATACCTGTTAAAAAATCTAGAACAAAATATGACGTGTCCTTTACATTAGGGCAAAGAGGTACAACAGATAATAGTTTAATAAAAGAAGAATTTATAAGGGTAGGTTTAAGTGTAACCTATGATGGGCTTTGGTTTGTAAAACGAAAATATAATTAATAAAATGATAAAAAAAATAGTAGTACTTGTAGTGGTGACTTTAATGGTTGTAAATGTTAATGCACAATCAAAATTTGGTAATGATAGTGTAGCTTGTATTGAAAACTTATCCTTATATAGAGAGTATTATAAACAAAAGAATTATGCAGATGCTTTAAATCCATGGAGATGGGTTTTTACTAACTGCCCCGCATCAAGTGGAAATATTTATAAGAATGGTCCAAAGATTATTAAGGCGCAAATGAAGGTTGACAAGTTAAACAAGGCTGCTTATATTGATACTTTAATGATGATTTTTGATCAAAGGATTCAGTATTTTGGGAAGGAGGGGTATGTGCTAGGTCTTAAAGGGTATGAGTTGGTAATTGCAGATAAAAGCAGGAGTGAAGAAGCTTTTAATATTATAGCAAAGGCAATTGAGTTAGATGGTAATAAATCAGATTTTAGAGCTGTTTACGGTTATATGAAAGCAGTTGTGAACTTAGAGAAATCAGGGAAAAAAACAAAGCAAGATGTTTTAGAGGCTTATGCTCTTATTTCAGGAATTATAGATTATAATATTGTAAATCAATCTAAGCTTACTAAGTATTTTGTTCAATATTCTGAAAAGATAGAGAATCTATTTACTCCTTATGCTAACTGTGATGATCTTGTTGAAATTTTCTCTGCAAAATTTGATCCAGCTACTGATGATGTAATGTTCTTAAATAGGGTGACAAAAGTATTAGATATTAAGAAGTGTACTGATCATCAATTATTCTTTGATGCTTCAGCAAGGCTATATGAGCTTGAGCCAACTGCTTCATCAGCAGATAAAATGGCTAAAATGAATATAGTAAAAGGAAATGTTTCGGCAGCAATTACATATGCAAAAAAAGCTGTTGAGATGGAGGAAGATGGAAACCAAAAAGCTATTTATTATTTAGGTTTGGCTGATGCTTATAGAAATGCAAAATCATTTGCTTCAGCAAGAAGTGCAGTGTATAGTGCTTTGGAACTTAGAGAAGGATGGGGAGAAGCTTATATGAATTTAGGAAATATTTATATTTCTGGAGCAGCCTCTTGTGGTAGTGATTTTGATAAATCTACAGTGTACTGGGTAGCAGTTGATGCTTTTAAAAGGGCTGTTTCAGATGAAGAAACAAAAGAAAGAGCACATAAAAGTATAAATACATATTCAAAATATTTTCCAACTAAGGAAACAGCTTTTTTTAATGGGCTTGAAGCAGGGAAAACTCATACTGTTGCTTGTTGGATAAATAAGAGCACTGTTATCCGTACAAGAGACTAGGTTAATGCGCTTATTCATCTTTCTGCCATTATTGTTGTTAATTGCTTGTGCCAATGACCCTAAGGAGGTACAAGAATTTATTACTGATGAAGAGCAAGTGATTGAGCAGTTAAAAGAAGCAGAGCTTTTGCATACTGAAAATGGAAAAATTAAAGTTAGAATTGTTGCAGCTAAAATAAAACGATTTCAAAATAAAGAACCTAAGCTAGTATTCTCAGATAAAATAAAGGTCCTTTTTTATGATGATTCCTCCCAGGTACAAACAACATTAATAGCTGAAAATGCTACAATTAATGAGCAGGAAAAGTTAATGACAGCCTACGACAATGTAATGTTAATTAGTAGTGATGCTAAAAAGTTAGAAACAGAAGAGCTTGTTTGGGATGAAAAAGCAAATAAGATATATACTGATAAGAAAGTAAAAATAACCACAGGAAAAGAAGTGATACATGGTGAGGGGTTCTTGTCTAATCCTGATTTTACAGCATACTCAATAACTAAAATTCATGGAACTTTTAATTTTGAATCTGAAAACGATTAAGTTTTAGTATTTTTACCAATATGCTTTTATCTTTTGCAATTATTACACTTTTATTTTCTGCTTTCTTTTCTGGGGTAGAAATTGCTTTTATATCAGCAAATAAACTAAAGTTGGAGCTGGATAAGAATACGGGTAAATTCCCTGCAAATCTAATTGCTTATTTTTCAAAAAACGAATCAGATTTTATTACCACAATGTTGGTCGGTAATAATACTGCATTGGTAATGTATGGTATAGCTATGACGCAATTGCTTACTCCAAAGCTTGGTATTTATATTGGTAATGCTGTTGTCTTATTATTGGCTCAGACCCTTATTACAACTCTTATTGTTCTAGTTACAGCAGAATTTTTGCCAAAAGCAATTTTTAGAATTTATCCAAATCAGATCTTAAATTTCTTATCAATTCCTATTGGTTTGTTTTTTATATTGTTTCGTCCTATTGCGTTATTTATGCTTTATGTATCTAAAATAATATTAAAGTATATTCTTAAACAGAATATTGAAGAGGGACAGCAGGTATTTGGGAAAACAGACTTAGATGAGTACTTGAATAATGTAAAGTCTGCAGAAGGAGTAGAAGATAGCAGGGTAGAAGTAGAAATGTTGCAGAATGCTTTAGATTTAAGTGATATGAAATTGCGTGAATGTATGGTTCCAAGAACTGCAATTGTGGCTATGGACGTAATGTCTCCAATTGATAAAATTAAAGAAAAATTTATTAAAACTAAACTGTCAAAAATTCTGATTTATAAAGGAAATATTGATAAAGTAATAGGTTATGTGCATTCTTCTGACTTGTTTAAGAATCCTAAGAATGTTCGTTCTGTTTTATTGCCTATGCCTTTTGTTCCTGAAAGCATGTTGGCAATGGAAATGCTAAGCCAGTTTATTGAAGGAAATAAAGGAGTAGCCTTAGTAGTTGATGAGTTTGGAGGGACGGCAGGGATGATTACTATTGAAGATGTAACAGAAGAAATTGTAGGGGAAATTGTTGATGAACATGATTTAGAAGAAGTAACAGATAAACAGCTTTCCGATTATAAATATCAATTATTTGCTCGTTTGGATGTAGAAATGGTAAATAAGAAATATAATTTGAATTTACCAGAGTCTGATGAGTATGAAACTATAGCAGGTTTATTATTGCATCATTTGGAAGAGATACCAAAATTAGATGATGTGATAGTGTTAGAGGAATTCCGATTTACTATCATAAATGTAAATGAAACTACTATACAAGAAGTACAATTAGAGGTGGTTACTAGATAAAAAATAGTCTTAGGTACTATTTTTATTTGTTAAATAACAATTGTATATTCGCAAACTTTATAATTAACAAAACACGAATGGCAACACTAGGAAAAATTAGAAATAGATCAGGATTATTATTAGCAGTAATTGGTATAGCAATGTTAGCATTTATCCTTGGAGATTTCTTAAAATCAACAAACTCATCATCTAATGGTGGTATTTATGTAGGTGAAGTATTAGGAGAAGAAGTAATGCGTCAGGCTTATGAGCAAAAAGTTGAAGAAGGAATAGATAATTACAAGTCTCAAAATCAGCAAGGTACGCTTACGCAAGAAGTTACTGCACAGATAAGAGCCCAAATATGGGATCAGTATGTTAGAGAGCTAGTAATGAATAATGAATATGGAAAACTAGGAATAGATGTTTCTGATGATGAATTCTTTGAGTTATTACAAGGAGCTAATGTACATCCTGAAATTTCTAAAGTTCCAGCATTTCAAAATCCTGAAACAGGACAGTTCGATAGAACAAAAGTATTGGCTTACTTAAAGCAAATTGATAAGGATGAAACTGGTGAAGCTCGTGTAAGATGGATTGGATTTCAAAAATATTTAATTGAATCAATTAAAACAAGTAAATATAATGCTTTGGTAGGTAAAGCAATGTATGCTACTGCTGATCAAGCAAAGTTAAACTTTAATGAAAATGCTCAAAATGCAACCTTTAATTATGTTTCTATTCCTTTTGCTTCGGTTGTTGATAGTTTAGTTACTCCTACCGAAAGTGAAGTTAGTGCATATTACAACGCTCACATTTCAGATTATCAACAAGATGCAAGTAAAGATGTTGATTTTGTAGTATTTGCTGTAACACCTTCAGCTGAAGATGATGCTAGTACTAAGGCTGCTATTGAATCTTTAAAAGCTGATTTTGCTACTTATGAAGATTATGAGTTAATGGCAAGAAGAAATTCTGATAATACTGCTGCTAGATTTACTTTTGCTACTGAAGGTAAATTACAAGATCCTAATTGGACTGAGTTATTTAATGCTGAAGAAGGAACTGTAGTTGGACCTTATCAATCAAGCCAAGGAGTATATCGTATAGCGAAACTTGCTGTTGCACAAAACAGACCTGATTCTGTTGAAGCAAGACATATTTTAATAAAGCCTTCTCAAACAATGAGTATTGACTCAGTAAATAATAGAATTGCTGCCTTAAAAGCACAGATTGAAAAAGGTGCTGACTTTGGACTATTGGCTCAAGGAAACTCAGAAGATAAAGGTTCTTCTATTAAAGGAGGTGATTTAGGATGGTTCCAAGAAGGAGCTATGGTTGATGATTTTAATGAAGCTTGTTTCTCTTCTAAAGTAGGTGATTTAAGTGTCGTTACTTCTCAGTTTGGTGTGCATTTAATTGAAGTTACTAAAGCAAGTAAAGCTGTAAGGAAAGTAAAAGTTGCTTTTATTGATAGAAATGTTGAGCCTAGTACAGATACTTATAATATGTATTATTCTCAAGCAGCACAATTTGCTGGTAAGATATTAAATGAAGGTATAGCTTTTGATACTTTAATTGCATCAGAAAACTTAGTGAAAAGAAATGATAGTAAAGTTACTGCTGATAAACAAAGTATAGCTGGTTTGCCAAATTCTAGAGAAATGGTAAGGTGGATGAATAAAGCAGAGGCAGGTACAGTGTCAGAAGTATTTCAGTTTGACAACTCTTATGTTGTAGCTTACTTAACTAAAGCTAATTTAGAAGGAGATACACCTCTTGAGGATATTAAAGAGGAGATAACTAATGTAGTAAGTAATGAGAAAAAAGCAGCTTACATTAGTGAAAAAATTACAGGAACTGATTTAGCTTCTATTGCAGCAAATAATTCAACTACTGTAGTTAGTGCACAAAGAGCTAATTTGTCAAACCTAAGTCTACAAGGTATTGGGTATGAGCCTAAGTTAGTTGGAAGCATTTTTGGAACTGATCTTAATATTATTTCTAAGCCTATTGCTGGTAATACTGCTGTGTATATAGTAGAGGTTACTGCTAAGGATGAGGCAAGAGCGAAAGGTGATTTTACTGACCAGAAAACACAATTGCAAAAAGGAGGAGCCTCTTATGCAAATGGTGCAGCATATAAAGCTTTAAATACTGATGCTGATGTTGTAGACAATAGAGCAGACCTTTATTAAGCTTAAAAACTATTTAAATATAAAATGCCTGTCTTTTTTAGATAGGCATTTTTTTATCTTAATATTTGTAAACGATAGGAGTCCAGATTAAGGAATATAAATAGGAGTATAGTAAACCCTAATAGTGAAGACCCTCCATAGCTTATAAAAGGCAGTGGGATACCTATTACGGGAACAAGGCCAATCGTCATTCCTATATTTATAAGAAAGTGCATAAATAATATAGTAGCTACACTATAGCCATATATTCTACTAAAGTTAGAGCGTTGTTTTTCTGCTAAAAAAAGAATTCGAAATAGTAACCCCATAAATAGACTAATAAATAGTAGGCTTCCTATAAATCCCCATTCTTCTCCTATAGTGCAAAATATAAAGTCAGTACTTTGTTCAGGAACAAAATCAAAACGAGTTTGTGTTCCGTTTAAAAATCCTTTCCCTTCAAACCCTCCTGACCCTATGGCAATTTTTGACTGGATTAAGTTATATCCTGCACCATGAGGGTCAAATTCCTTTCCTAGAAGGATGTTTATCCTTTTTCTTTGATGTGGAGCAAGTACATCATTAAAAATATAGTCAACACTAAAAATAAAAGAAGTTGCTATAGCGAGTATGCTTGCAATAAGAGCAAGCTCTTTCTTTTTTCTTTTGGTAAGTAAAAAAAATATTACAGCTATTGAGCCAAGTATCCCTACTAGTATTGTTTTTTCAATAAGTAATGTAAGTACAAAAAGCACTCCTATTATTAAACCAAAAATTAAGAAATTTCCTGATAACCCTTCACGGTATAATACAAGTATAAAAGCAGCATAAACAAGGGCAGTACCCAAGTCATTTTGTAATATAATTAATAAAAATGGTAGTATAATTATAGCGTAAGTTTTTAACTTATCGTTAAATGATTTTTTCTTGGAATGAAGATTGTTATAGTATTTTGCTAAAGCTAAGGCAGTTGTAAACTTTGCAAACTCAGAGGGTTGAAATTTAAAGTTCCCAATTTCATACCAAGAGGTAGCCCCTCCAGTAATACCTCCAATAAGTAACACTCCTAATAGTAGTGCAATAATTATAATGTAAAAGAGGTAGGATAAGGAATAAAAGAATTTCCAATCAATTATAAGGATAAGAAAAGCAACAAAAGAAGAGATAAGAATAAAGAGGAGTTGTTTCCCATATCTACTGCTAAAGTCAAGTGCCATAGCAGTATCTTCATTGTACTGTGAGGCATAAATATTTATCCAGCCGAAGATTACCAATAAGGCATATAGCAAAATGCTTGCTTTATCAATATTTGCAAATATATTTTTTGCGGCTCTCATCAGTTATTAATTAAATTTCCCTCTAAGATAAAAGACTCTTGAGCTTTATTTGAGATTTCTCTTTTTAGGTATTTTTCAATCATTAGTGATGCTATTGGGGCTGCCCAGGTTGATCCCCAACCTCCATTTTCAACATATACTGCAATTGCAATTTTAGGATTGTCTTTAGGAGCAAAGGCTATAAAAATTGAATGATCCTCACCATGGGGGTTTTCAGCAGTACCTGTCTTTCCGCATATTTCATAATCGGATATTTTTGTGTTTGTAGCTGTTCCTTCTTTTCCTTCAATAACAGATTGCATCCCCTCAATAATAGGGTTAAAATATTTTGATTCTATTGTGCAGTACTTTTTAGAAGTAAAATTACTATCAATAGGAGTTCCTCCTATTATTTCTTTAATAATATGAGGTGTGTAATAATAGCCTCTATTAGCAATGATTGCAGTCATATTTGCCATTTGTATAGGAGTAAGTAATAGTTCTCCTTGTCCAATTGCCATACTAATAATTGTGTTTGCATTCCAACTTCCTCTGTACAGGGTGTTAAAATATGAAGCTTTAGGAAGCTTTCCAGGGCTCCCACTTGTAAAGTCATTATTCATATAAGCTCCAATGCCAAAACTAGAAACATGATGGTGCCAGTTATTATAGGCATTTATTGTAGAGGGGAAAGTATTAAAATATCTTTCAAAGGTATTACAGAAATAGGCATTACAGGAAATTTCAATTCCTTTAATTAGGTTTACAGGTGATTTGTGAGGGTGGCAGCCTAACTTTTTGTCATTACCATAATCGTAACCATCATTACATTTAAAGCTAGTACTTGTCCTGATACTTCCTTCTTGTAATGCAATAAGTCCATTAAGAAGTTTAAAAGTAGACCCTGGAGGGTAATTCCCTTGTAAAGCCCTATTGAATAGAGGCTTGTTCTCATCTTCTGAAAGTATAGCGTAATTTTTTGATCTTTCTCTTCCAATAAGAAGGTTAGGGTTGTAAGTTGGTGCTGATACTAAGGAAAGTATTTCTCCGCTACTGGGTTCAATAGCAACAATAGCACCAATTTTATTTTGCATTAACTGTTCTCCATATTCTTGAAGTTTAATGTCAATTGTAGCTATTAATGTATTTCCAGAAACAGGTAAAGTGTCAAATTTCCCTTCCTGAAACTTTCCTTGATCTCTATTGTGGACATCAACTAGTTTAATAGCCATTCCTTTTTTACCTCTTAATTCTTTTTCATAAGCAGCTTCTATACCGCTTACTCCAGCTAAATCTCCTTTGGTATAATATTTGTCATCTTTAGTGGTTTTGCTGTTAACTTCTCCCAAGTAACCTGCTAAATGTGTAGCTACATTCGTAGGATAGTTTCTCATGGTAAGCTTCTGCAAATAAAATCCTGGAAATTGAAAAAGATTTTCTGATAAGGTGCTAGAGTGCTCTAAGCTAATGTGTTTAATAAAAACACTTTCTTTGTAGCCTGAATATTCAGCTGCTTTTTGGTATCTAGAAATAAATTCATCTTTACTTAGTGCTGTAAGTTTACAGAATGCTGAAGTATCAATTTCTTTTCCTTTTAGTTCTCTTGGGACAATCATTAATTGATAAGCAGGAACATTAGCTACAATCAAGTTACTATCTCTATCGTAGATTAGACCTCTTACTGCTTGCTGTACATCGTAACGCAATACATTGTTGTTGGATGAAAACTTATAGTTGTCATTCACTACTTGGATGTAAAATAGTTTTGTGATGAATATAATAGCAATTAAGGAGAAAATTATGGCAACTACTCTATGTCTATCCTTTGACTGTTTCATTATTTTTCAGAATAAAAGAGTTGCGTAATTAATAAGAGTATAAGTGTTACTAAAGAGCTTGCGATTATTTTAGTAAAAATGTCAAAGTTAAAATTCAAGTGTTCGCATATAAACAAACAAGTACTGTGAATAATGATAAGGAAAAGCGAAAAAGTAATATATGCTTTATTCCCAATTTTCTTTTGTGTTATCTTATCACTGTCATTCAGAATGTTATGTGGGATAGTAATTTTACTTATAAAAGGTTTTACAAATGCAATAAGTACAGTGGCAGTAGAATGAAAGCCTAAACCTCCTGAAAAAAGATCAATAAAAAACCCAAGAGCAAAAGCATAAAGTAACAAATACCATTTAGGTGTTTTTAAGGGTAAGCTAATGATAAGGATTATGTAAATAAACGGGTTGATGTAGGAGTAGAATAAGACCTCATTAAGTACAATTACTTGCAATAACACATAAAAAGGCAATAGGCTTAGGTATTGGATTAATATCTTATTCATCGCTTGTGTTATTTTCTAGTTCCTGTTGTTCTTTGGCATTGTTTGAGTGAATGATATAAACATATCTTAATTGGTTAAAATCTTCAAACAACTTTAGATTAACATTGTAAAATCCATCATCTTTATTAGTTGTAACCTCTTCAATAGTTCCTATTGGTATTCCTTCTGGAAAAATAACACTATGGCTATTAGTTGTTATTGTATCACCTTTTGCAATATGGATATGGTTTGGGAAGTCATTAATACTTGCTACCTGATAATTAAATCCTTTCCATTTTAAAATACCAGCATGGTGGTTTTTTGCTAATTTAATTCCAATAGCAGATTCTCTATGTAGTAATGAAATTGCAACAGAGTAGTTGTTACTTACTGATTGTATAATCCCAATTACACCATTTTGTGTAACTACCCCCATACCTATTGTAATGCCATGCTTTCTTCCTTTATTTATGGTAATAAAATTATTTCTTTTATTTATTGAGTTATTAATAACCTTTGCAGCATGATAGTTGTAATGCTTATTCCTAATCAATGAACTATCAGTATAGGAATCCTCATTTTTTAATAGTGTGTAGAGTTTTGCATTCTCATTAATTAAAAACTGATTGGTTTCTTTTAATGCTACATAGTCAGAAAATGAAGAAGTGTAATTATGAACAAATCCAGTGTATTGAGTGCTTGACTGTATAGCCTTGTTAGCTTGATAGCTGTTATTTGATAATAGTAAGAAAACAGAAAAACCTTCTATAATTATAAATAATAATAGAAACTGATTTATTCTGATAAACCGTAATAGGTTATGCATTTGTTCTTATCTACTATTGAATTAAGAAGGTATAACTTTCAGTGTTTTTAAGTGCAATTCCTGTTCCTCTAGCTACTGCTCTTAAAGGATCTTCAGCAACATAAACAGGAAGTTTAGTTTTTCTAGAAATTCTCTTATCGAGTCCTCTAAGCATAGACCCTCCGCCTGTTAAGTAGAGTCCTTCATTATAAATATCAGCTGATAATGCTGGAGGAGTATTAAATAAGGCGCTCATTACAGCTTCTTCAATCTGTTCGATAGAATTATTTAGTGCTCCAGCAATTTCTTTATAAGTTACAACTACTTCTTTAGGAATACCGCTCATTAAATCTCTACCATGTACTGCGTAATTAGCTGGTGGCTCCTCAAGTTCAGTTAAAGCAGATCCTACATTAATTTTAATTTGTTCAGCCATAATATCACCAACAGCAATATTGTGCCTTGTTTTCATGTAGTTTTTAATGTTGTCAGTAAATTCATCTCCAGCAACTCTAATTGATTTATCACAAACAATACCTCCTAATGAAATTACAGCAATTTCGGTAGTACCACCGCCTATATCAATTACCATATTCCCCTTTGGTTCTAGTACGTCTATACCTATACCAATTGCTGCCGCCATAGGTTCGTGTATTAACCATACATCTTTTGCTCCAGCATGCTCTGCGGAATCAATTACGGCTCTTTTCTCAACTTCAGTTACTCCTGATGGAATACAAACTACCATCTTTAAGGCAGGAGAAAAAATAGATCTTTTCCTAGGGATCATATTAATAAATCCTCTAATCATTTGTTCAGAAGATTGAAAATCAGCAATTACTCCATCTTTAAGAGGACGAAGTGTTTCAATTTCTTTATGGGTTTTGCCATGCATCTGTTGTGCTCTTTTTCCAATAGCAACAACTTCTCCAGTTCTAATATTTTTGGCAACAATTGAGGGTTCATCAACTACTACTTTATCATTATGAATAATTAGTGTGTTTGCAGTTCCTAAGTCAATAGCAATTGCCTCTTGCATGAAGTCAAAAAATCCCATAGTTGTTTGTTTTTAGTGTTTAAAGTGTCTTGTTCCTGTTAGCACCATTGCGATGTTGTTGGCATCGCAATAGTCAATTGATAATTGATCTTTTATTGATCCTCCTGGTTGTATTACTGCTTTTATTCCAGCATTATCAGCTAGCTCAACACAATCTGGGAAAGGGAAAAAAGCATCAGAAGCCATTACTGACCCGTTTAAGTCAAAACCAAAATGTTTAGCTTTATCAACTGCTTGTTTTAATGCATCTACTCTTGATGTTTGTCCAACTCCACTAGCAAATAATTGTTTTCCTTTTGCAAAAACAATAGTATTTGATTTTGTGTGTTTGCATATTTTTGATGCAAATACAAGGTCAGATAATTGTTTGTTAGTAGGGGCTAGGCTAGTAGCTGTTTTCATATCAGCTATAGCATCAGATTTTAAATCTTTGTCTTGATGTAATACTCCATTTAGCACTGTGCGGAATTGCGCACTTGGCAAAGTAATATTGTTTTGTTTTAGTAATACTCTATTCTTCTTTCCTTTTAAAAGTTCAAGGGCATCAGCAGCAAATGATGGGGCGATAAGTACTTCGTAGAATAATTTATCTATCTCTTGTGCAGTTGCGAAATCTACTTCTCTGTTAGTGATAAGTACACCTCCAAATGCTGAGGTAGGGTCTCCAGCTAAGGCATCGTTCCAAGCATCAATAAGATTTTCTCTACTTGCTAAACCACAAGCATTATTGTGTTTTAGTACTGCAAAAGTTGTTTCGTCAAATTCAGAAATTAAATTTACAGCAGCATCAACATCTAATAAGTTGTTATATGATAATTCTTTTCCGTTTAGTTTCTCAAACATCTCATCTAAGTTCCCATAAAATGTTCCTTCTTGATGAGGGTTTTCTCCATAGCGTAAAGTCTTTCCTTCTCGGATACTTTCTTTAAATGCAGGAGTGTTATCTGTATTAAAGTAATTGAATATAGCAGTATCATAATGTGAAGAAACATTAAATGCTGTTCCTGCGAATTTTTTTCTTTCAGCCATAGTAGTACTTGCTCCATTTGCATTTAACATTTCTAATGTTTCAGCATATTGGCTCATTTCTGAAACAATAAGAACGTCTTTAAAGTTCTTAGCAGCAGCACGGATTAATGAAATTCCTCCTATATCAATCTTCTCAATAATATCTTGTTCAGCAGCTCCAGAGGCAACTGTTTTTTCAAAAGGGTAAAGATCAACAATTACTAAGTCAAACTCAGGAATATTATATTGCTCTAGTTGTTCTTTATCGCTTGCTAATTCTCTTCTTGATAAGATACCACCAAATACATTTGGGTGTAAAGTTTTTACTCTACCTCCTAAAATTGAAGGGTAAGTAGTTAAGTCTTCAACTCTGTTTACAGGAATTCCTTCTCCTTCAATAAAGCTTTGTGTTCCTCCTGTAGAGTAGATATTTACTCCTAGGTCGTTTAATTTTTTTACAATAGGTGCTAATCCGTCTTTATGGAATACGGAAATTAGTGCGTTTTTGATGATTCTCTTCTCTGACATTTTTATTTTTTAATACTAAATGCAATTTTACTCAAATCCTAGAGTATTTGAAAGTGAATTACTAGTAAAAAAAACGATTGTTGATAAGTTGTTTTTATTGTTAGTGTTAATGCAAAAAACCTTACTTGTTTGGCTATTGTATTACTTATGTTCTTTTTCGTGAAAAAGTATTTTGAACTACTTTATTTGAGTAGACTTTTGAGTCTAAACATTCAAACTCTAAGTTATTAGGTAATTTAGAAAACAATGGGATGCCATCTCCTAGTAGCTTAGGGATAACGCTTATAACTATAGTGTCAATCAAATCTTCATTTAAAAAACTTTGAATCGTTTTTCCTCCATCAATATAGAGATGATAATGTCCATTTTGATGGATTTCTGCTATTACTTCTGGTAATGTTCCTTTTATCAGTTGAGCTTTATCTTTAAAATCTTCAGGGATCTCATTAAGAGTATTGCTTAAAACATATACAGGTTGTTTGTAAGGCCAATCAACATCAAAACCACAAACGGTTTCAAAAGTTGTTCTTCCCATAACTAGAGCGTCTATTTTGGAGGCAAACTCACTATAGCCCATATCTGAATTTTTTGGAAAAGGAACAGAAGTAAGCCAGTCTAAACCTCCATCTTTATCTGCTATATAACCATCCAAGCTTGTTGCAATAAATACTTTGTTACTTTTATTCATGATTGTTAAGTTTTAAGATTTTATAATGCCCTTACAAATATTTAACGCCCCTTCAATAGAGTTGATGTTTTTAATGCGCATAGATAGTTTCCCTTTGTTTTCTATCATTTCGCAAGTTCCAAAGTTATGTTTTAGATAATCCAGAGCCAATTTAAAAGCATCAGAACTGTAATAAGGAGAATCAGCTTTAGAAGGGAAGTAAGCTCTCATTCTATCATTTTTAAGAATAATGCGTTCAAAGCCAATTTCTTTTGCAATCCATCTTAGCCTAAGTGCATTACAAACATTATAAATTGCTTTAGGTGCAGTTCCAAATCTATCATTTAATCGTTCAATAAATGCAGTAATTTCTTCTTCTTTTGTAAAGTTATTGAGCTCTTTGTATAGGTTTAGTCGTTCGCTTATATTACTAACATAAGTGTCAGGAATTAGAATTTCTAGGTCAGTATCTAATTGACAATCTTTTACATAGAATTTTTCTTTTTCTTCAGTAAATAAATCTTGGAATTGCTCTTGTTTTAATTCCTCAACAGCTTCATTTAATATTTTTTGATAGGTTTCAAATCCTATGTCATTTATAAATCCTGATTGGTCGGCTCCTAATAAATCACCTGCACCTCTAATATCTAAATCACGCATAGCAATTTTAAAACCACTTCCCAGAGTTGAGAACTGTTCAAGAGCTGTTAGTCTTTTTCTACTTTCTTCTGATACTGTGTGTAGGGGAGGGCTTATTAAATAGCAAAATGCTTTTTTATTACTTCTACCAACTCTTCCTCTCATTTGATGCAGGTCACTTAATCCAAAGTTTTGAGCATTATTAATAATAATTGTATTTGCATTGGAAACATCAACTCCATTTTCAATTATTGTAGTAGAAACTAAAACATCAAAATCTCCTTCCATGAAATCAATCATGAGTTCTTCCAATTTCTTGCCGTCCATTTGCCCATGTCCAGTTCTTATTTTTGCATCAGGGCAAAGCCTTTGTAATAAACCGGCAACTTCTTTAATGTTTTCAATTCTGTTGTGTACAAAAAACACTTGTCCATTTCGAGCCATTTCGTAACTAATGGCATCTCTAATGGTTTCTTGGTTCATTCCAATTATAGTTGTTTCTACTGATTGTCTGTTGGGTGGTGGAGTATTAATTACCGATAAATCTCTTGCTCCTAAAAGTGAGAATTGTAGTGTTCTTGGGATAGGAGTTGCACTTAAAGTAAGGGTGTCAATATTTTCTTTAAAGAGCTTTAGTTTATCTTTTATATTTACACCAAATTTCTGCTCTTCATCAATAATTAAGAGTCCTAAATCTAGGAAATTTACATCTTTACCTACTATTCTGTGGGTTCCAATTAAGATATCTACCTCTCCTCTGGCTACTCTTTCAAGTGTTTCTCTTTGTTCCTTTGCAGTTTTAAATCTGTTGATATAATCAACGGTACAAGGGAGGTGTTTTAGTCTTTTCTTAAAAGTTTTATAATGCTGTAGCGCTAAGATGGTTGTCGGTACTAATACAGCCACTTGTTTACTGTCAGCTACTGCTTTAAAAGCAGCTCTTATTGCAATTTCAGTTTTTCCAAATCCTACATCACCACATATGAGCCTGTCCATTGGCATCTCCTTTTCCATATCTGTTTTTATGTCAATGGTTGCCTTGCTTTGATCAGGAGTATCTTCATACATAAATGATGCCTCTAGCTCATGTTGTAGATAAGTATCTGGAGTATATTGAAACCCTTTTTGTAGTTTCCTTTTTGCATATAACTGTATAAGGTTAAAAGCAATTTGTTTAACTTTTGCTTTTGCTTTCTGTTTTGTTTTTTTCCAAACAGGGGACCCTAGTTGATTAATTTTAGGTTCTATACCTTCTTTTCCTGAAAATTTTGAGATTTTATGCAGGGAGTGGATGCTGATGTAAAGGATGTCACCTTCTTTATAAGTTAGTTTTATTACTTCTTGATACTTTCCGTTATTTTCAATTTTATGTAAACCTTCAAACCTACCAACACCATGGTCAATATGGGTTACAAAATCCCCAATATCTAATGAGGTAAGTTGTTTAATAGTTATGGATTGCTTATCAGTAAACTTTGTTTTGGACTTAAATTTATGGTATCGATCAAAAATTTGATGATCGGTATATATTGCTTGTTTGTTGGTGTAGTCAATATAACCTTCATGCAATGAAAATAGTATGCATTTGTAGTTAAGTTCCTCTTCCGAATGTTCAAATATAGCATTGAATCGTTCTTCTTGCTCATCTGAGGAACAAAGAATAATATTCTCTAGTCCAGCTTTTTTATTCTTAAGTAAATCCTCTTTAAGTAAATCAAACTGCTTGTTGATTTTTGTAAGTGAACTTGTATTTACTGTAACGCTTTGCTCCGTATCAAAATAAGATTGATTGTTGTTTTCAATTACTGAAAATGCTTTAAGTTCTTTGTCAAAATAAAAGGCATTAGTAAATAAATACTCAGGACTAAGGTGTTGTACCGCACTCTCCGAAATTTTATTGTATTGTTCGGTAGCTCTATCAAAATAATCTTCTAAAATTCCTTTAGTGTACTTAATATCTTTAGCCCATATGATTGAGTTCTTTGGAAGATATTCTAGTAGACTCACCTGTGATTCAACACTTTTTTTTGCTTCAGTATTTGGGATTATAGTAATCTTGTTTTCTGAGGCTATTGATAGTTGTGTATTGATGTCAAAAGTTCGAATGCTCTCAATCTCAGTATCAAAAAATTCAATCCTAAAAGGGTGTTCATCAGCAAAAGAGTAGACATCTAAAATCCCACCTCTTATAGAATATTGTCCTGCTTCAATTACAAAATCAACTTCTTTAAAGTTGAGGTGTTGCAGCATTTCTTCTAAATCGTCAATGGCAATCTCATCTTCAACTTTTAGTGTAATTGTATGTTTCTTTAGCTCTTTTCTACTAACTACTTTCTCTGATAAAGCTTCAGAATAAGTGACAATAATTGGGTTACGCTTATTGTTAAGTTTATTAAGTACTTCAGCTCTTAATAAAATATTTGCATTATCAGTTTCTTCTAGCTGGTAGGCCCTTCTGTAGGAGGCAGGGAAAAAGAAAACTTCATTTCTAAGTAAAGATTCTATATCATTTACAAAATAAGAAGCTGCTTCTTTATCTCTAAAAATAAAGAGATGAGGTTTATTGCTTTCACGGACTACCGCACTTGCTGTAATTGCAAATGATGAGCCAATAAGTCCCTTTAGTTGTATTTTTGCGTGTTCTTTTTCTAATGCTAATTGTATAGCATCAGTTTGTTTTGGCTCGCCAAAATAAGTCAATAATGGAGCTTGTGCTCCCAATTAAATAGCTTTGATTTCGTTCATCATTTGTTTGTACCAATCTAGTGTAGTGTCAAAAGGTTTTCCTCCTTTTATTCTATTAAAATCAATACAGCTTAGCGTGTTATTGTTATCTTCATCCCAACCAACGACACCACTTATTCCGTTTACAGCATTTTGTGTAGCATGGTCAGCTACTTCAAATATTAAATCTAAATCAGCCTGATTGGCTTTTGAGGAACGACCAAAATATCCACTTTTTTGTACCAATATTTTATTTGCATTTAAACGATTTCCAAGTTGTTTTGCAAACCATTGTCCTGGGTTTAAATCATCTAAGCGAACATGTCCAAAGGCATCACGCAATACTGTTTCTCCTGCTTTTTCTGTCTCAGAAACAATTACATCCATTCCTGCACCTTCACTTAAAAACACATTTACACAGTCATGCTTGTCCATTACTTTGTTTAGACGTTCACATTCTTTGTCAAAATCAATTTCTTCTTCAGGTAAAAGTACAGAGTGTACTTCCCATTTTTCTTTTGTAAGTCCTATTTCAGGAATGAAGTTGCTAGCATTTAAACGCTTACGATATGCTAAAGCTGTAGCAGCTGTAAGCCATCCACAGTGTCTTCCCATTACTTCATGAATAATAAGTTGCCTATCAGAAGTTGTATTTTCATTAGCTACATTCTCAAAAAATATAGCACCTTGTTCAGCAGCAGTCCAAGCCCCTAGTGTTTGGCTAATAGGATATACATCATTGTCTACTGTTTTTGGTAGCCCAACAACAGTTAGGTTGTAGTTATTTTCTTTTAAGTAATTAGATAAATCAGCTGCAGTAGTATTGGTGTCATCTCCTCCAATAGTATGTAATATGCTTATGCCATCTTTTACTAATTGATTGGCTGCAACCTCTAAAGGATTTTCACCTTCTTTTACATATCCTTTCTTTACACAATCTTCAACATTAGTAAGCTTTACTCTACTGTTCCCAATAGGGCTTCCTCCAAAGTTATAAAAGTTATTGATTTTTGATTTTAAACTTGAAGGAAAAGAAATTGAGTTTCCAAGAAGTAAGCCTTTGTACCCGTTTAGGTACCCGATAATTTCAGCATCAGGATATTGATTGAGGTAATTATCAGTTAACCTTCCGATTGAAGCGGATAAACAAGGAGCGATACCTCCTGAAGTTAGGAATGCTATTTTCATATATTGTTACTTTTTAAATGCTTGCAAATATCGGAAATTTAAAAAGATAAGTTGAGAAAATAATCTTTACTTTGTTGCTTAAATAGTTTAGTGTAAATGACAAAGGTTTTTAAGTTTGGGGGTGCATCTATTAAAGATGTAGAAAATATAAAGAATATAGCTAATATCTTACAGGGGTATGCTAAGGCTGATTTGTTTATTGTATTTTCTGCAATGGGAAAAGTAACTAATATGCTTGAGGAAGTTGTTGATGCCTATGTGCTGAAAAGTGATGAGGCAACTGCTGCTCTTGAGCGAGTGAAAGTATTTCATGCAGCTATTCTTAAAGACTTATTTGAAGTAAATCATCCTATTTATGATGTTGTAAATAATTTATTTGTTGAAATTGAGTGGGTGCTTGAAGAAGAGCCAAATCAAGAATATGCTTATGATTATGATCAGATAGTATCTATTGGAGAATTTCTTTCTACCCAGATAATGAGTGCTTATTTGTCGCAGGTTGGTTTTGAAAACTTGTGGTTAGATGCAAGGGATCTAATACGAACAGATAATAGGTATCGTAATGCAAAAATTGATTGGGATATAAGTGTTGATGCATTAAGTAAGGTAAAAAAATCAAGACATAATATTACTCAAGGATTTATTGGGTGTACATCGGAAAATTTCACAACTACTTTAGGTAGGGAAGGGTCTGATTTTTCTGCTGCAATATTAGCTTTTGGGATTGAAGCTGATGAGGTGGTAATTTGGAAAGATGTCCCAGGGCTAATGAATGCTGATCCTAAGCATTTTCCTGAAGCAACATTGCTTAATGAGCTATCATTTGATGAGGCTATAGAATTAGCTTTCTATGGAGCTAAAGTGATACATCCTAAAACAATTCAGCCTTTAAAAAAGAAGAATATCCCTTTAAGAGTTCGGTCTTTTATTGAGTTAGACAATGAAGGAACAATTGTGAAGGAAGGTTTAAAGACAAGTCCATTTCTTCCATCTTTTATTATTAAAGAAAATCAAATTCTTATCTCTATAGCGGATAAAAGTTTAGATTTTATTGTAGAAAAACATATGAGCCAGATTTTCTCAATCTTATCAGAAAATAATGTTGAAGTTAATTTAATGCAAAATTCAGCTGTTTCTTTTTCAATATGTGTAAACAATGATAAGCATAAAATTCCTCAATTAATTAAAGATTTACAACAGCATTTTGATGTGTTTTATAATGATAACTTAAGCCTTTTTACTATCAGGCATTATACTCAGGAAGCTATAAATGATTTCTTAAGAGAGAAACAAATTATTCTGGAGCAAAAGTCTAGGAATACGCTGCAAATTATTGCTTAAATGTTTTGATGTTGATTGTATAGTCTTTTTTGCGTATCTTTGCCTACTTTTTAAAAACGTATATTATATGGCAAAATCACATACTTTTCATATCCCAGTAATGGGAACTGCTTTTACAGCAGATACACCTTTAAAGGTAGCACATTACGGAATTAGTTCAGTAATTGCATTAGCTGATGATGTACTTTTAGAGCGTTTAAGAAAAGTATATAGCGAGAAGGCTGACTTAGTGTATAACGAGATAAAGAATAATACTAAAGATTATAGAGCAGATAGAATTACTTCTTATTTAAATATGGTTAATGAACTTGTGTCTTCAAAATTTGAAGAATTTACAGCAGCTACACAAGATAAGTTTTCAGAGGTAAAAAAATATTTTGACATGCTTCCTGATAGTAGTGATGTTAAAAAAGAGTTTGATGCATTTATTGCAAATTCATTTAGTTTTGAGGATTTAACAGCTTGGTTAAAGGATAACTTATCAATGGGAAGTATTGATGTTAACATCATGACTAAAGTTGATAAAACAAATTATTTTAAGAAGGAAGAGTTGCCATCAGAATACAACGATGCTCATGCTGCCTTAAGAGGATATGCAAATTCTGACTTGGAATCTTCAGTAATTTTCTCGGCAGGGATGAACCCTAGGTTATATGGTTATATTGCTCAGTTCAATGACTTTTTTCCAGATGAAAATGGATATATAAAAAAGAAAATAGTTTTAAAAGTTTCGGATTATAGATCAGCAATGATACAAGGTAAATTCTTAGCTAAAAAAGGGTTATGGGTTTCAGAATATCGTATTGAGTCAGGTTTAAATTGTGGAGGGCATGCTTTTGCTACTGATGGTTATTTAATGGGGCCAATCTTAGCAGAATTTAGAGATAAAAGACAAGAATTAATTGATGATACTTATGCCGTTTGTAAAAGTGCACTTGAGGCAGCTGGTAGAACACTTCCAAATGCAGCTTTAGCAATGAAAGTAACGGCTCAAGGTGGTGTGGCTACAGCAGAAGAGCATGATTTTTTAATTAATCATTATAATTTAGATTCAGTAGGTTGGGGTACACCATTCTTATTAGTTCCTGAAGCAACAACAGTTGATGCTGCAACAATACAACAATTACAAGAAGCAAAAGAAAAAGACTTATACTTAAGTAATGTATCTCCTTTAGGAGTTCCGTTTAATAACTTAAGGAATGCATCAAAAGATGTAGAGAAAGAGCAAAAAGTTGCTGATGGGAAACCAGGTAGTCCTTGTCCAAGAAAGTATTTAGCTTTAAGTAATGAATATGGAACGGAAGGAGTTTGTACTGCATCTCGTTTATTCCAAAAGAATAAGATTGAAGAAAATGGAATCTCTGCTGCTATAACTGATAAGGCATGTTTGTGTATGGGGTTAGCTGCTCCTGCGGTAATTAATTACGGAGTTGATACTCGCGAGAGTAAAGGTGTTTCTATTTGTCCAGGTCCTAACATGGCTTATTTTGATCAATTACTTTCTTTATCAGACATGACACAGCATGTATATAATGGTATTTCAGGAGTAGTTAGGTCTGACAGACCAAATATGTTTGTGAATGAGTTAGGAATGTATGTTAAGTATTTGACTGAAAAGATTGAGGAGCACAAAGCAGATTGGGGAAGGAAATCAGCTAAGTACCTTAATAATTTTACAGCAAATATGGATGAAGGAATTTCATATTATCAAGATTTATTTGAGCAATTAACTACTACTTTTAGTACAGTAAAGGAAAATACACTTACTGAGCTTAATACTAACATGAAATATTTGCAAGAACTTAAATTAGAAGTTGCAAGCCTTATAGATGATCATAAAAAAGTAGTTGCTCCTATAGTAGCTTAATTTATAGTTCTATAAATATAGATATATAAGAAACCCCGACCAAACAGTCGGGGTTTCTTATATGCTAGAGATTCTCTTACTTCTTTTGTAAAAGTAGGTTTGTTGTTTGTTATCGGTAAATATGCCTAAAGTCATTTGAATTTAAACCAAAAGCAAATAGCGGACTGTAATTTTGATAAATTTTACCTGCTTTAGTATTGTATATTCGGATAAATTTTTTCTGTGAGGCTACTACATAGTCAAATATATAGGTTTCTTTATTAGCAAAGATTCGTTTGTTTAGATCTTCTGTGGATATTATTTTATAGGAATAAGGGTAGGTTTTTAATAATTCTTTAGGATCATGTTTTTTCCCTGTTGTAAGGAGTCTCCTTTCCAATGCATACTCAGGTATAAAAAGGGTGTCTTCTTTTAAAGCATCTAAATGTTCCTCATTAAAGACTTTGTCATATTCTAGTTCTCTTTTATTCTCTTCTAAGTCTCCTTGGATATCTAATAAATAGGCTTGTAAGATAGTGGCATTCCAGTTAGGAATTTCATTATAAGTATATATTGCCTCAATAAGGCTATGAGCTTCTTCACCTCTTTTAGGAATAATTGATTGTGTCATTATATATTGTTTCCCAAAATAGATTGCCTTATCCCTTTTATAATTTTCAGATGGGTTTTTTACCGTTAAAGTAAGGTAGTAGTATGAGTTAAAAGAATTATTTCCAATCACTAGAGTTCCCTCAATTGTAAAATAAGCATACAGGTCAGGAGGGTAATTAGAACGCTCACTATAATAAGCAAATTCTATAGGAGTAAAGGTCCATATCTCCTTAATTGCTTTCTCAATATCTGCTCTGCTTTCAGTGTCATTTTCTTTAAAAAAGAAGACTATATTTCTATTTCTTAAGAGTTCCATATCTTCTTGATTAATATGTTGTCTGCTTTTGCTTGGAAGAGATAGTAAGCCGCCTCCAGTTCTCATTCCGCTTCTTTCTATTGAGCAAGAAGAAATTAATAAAGTTGTAATTAGAAGTAGAAATGTATTTTTCATGAGTAAGTTATTTTTTGGTTAATATCCAAATTTATACCCAAACCCAATTGCAAGGTCAAAAAAGCTAGAAGGACCTATAAGTGCATTTTTAACTTGTTCTACTTCTAAGAGTACTTGTTCGTCAAAAGTCATATTTCCATAGTCTTGTTTGTCTAGGCGGCTTGCTATTCTAAATCCTAAAGCTATATCAATAACAAAATTATCGTTTCTACCAGCTAAAGTTTGATATCCTAATCCAATACCACCACCTGCATAAGCGTATTCATCGATATAATCAATTGGTTCAAGATTTTCATCATAATCCCAGTCAGGGTAAATTGATTTAGTAGATCCGTATAAGACTTTTGCTTGTAAATAAAACCCTTCAGGAGCATATGATCGGCCAGGGTAGAATCTAAATATTGGCGATACTTTATACCCTTGATTAAGTTCTCCGTAATTGTATTGTATATAAGATCCTAAAGAAATATTATCGTTTAGTGCAGCTTCGTATTTTACTTTAACCTTGTTGTATAAAGTTAAGTTTGTACTAAGTGCATGTTGAGCAGATGCGCTTACTAATGTGATAAGGCTTACTACAATTATTGTAATTATTTTTTTCATTCTTTCTTTTTTAGTTTTACCTACTCTAAAATGGTTTTCGGCTATCCCCATATAATTTCGCGCAAAATAAGAGTTTTATTTATCTAGCACCTACGTATAAATACGGATGCATTTAAAATGTTAAAAAAAAGATATGTTTTTGATTTACAGAGTTATAGTTGTAAGCTTTGAAGTTTCGATGATTTGTTGTGGAAATGATTTTGTTTAATGATAGTCGATAAAACTAAAATATTTGAGGCATTATGACAGGGTGAAGCTTTTCTAATTATGAGATGTTTCTAATCTGGCTTAATAATACTTCTGCGATTTTAATATTACTTTCTACTGTCCATCCTGCAATGTGAGGGCTGAGTATAGTCTTTTTACTATCAATTAAATATTGCATTTCTGCTGTTAGTCCTTCCTTACTTAAATTTTCGAATGAAGTTTTTTCATATTCTAAAACATCTAAGCAGACTCCTTTTATTTTGTTACTTTCTAAGCCTTTTACAATGCTTTTTGTACTTGCGCATTTTCCTCTGGCAGTGTTTATTAGATAAAAATCTTTTTTAAAGCTATTTATGAAATTATCATTTACTAAATAAGTAGTTTCTTCTGTTAATGGAATGTGTAAGCTTATAATATCTGTTTTTTGGTAAATTTCTGCCATTGAGCTTTTATACTTGTAATCGACTAGATATTTGTCATAAGTTAAAATATTAATATTAAAACCCTCTAGTATTTTTGCAAAAGCTGAGCCGTTATTTCCATATCCAATAATTCCTACTGTTTTTCCAGAGAGTTCTACTCCTCTATTCTTTTCTCTATTCCAAGTTCCATTTCTTATTTCTTGGTCACTTTGGTTTAAATTATTGAATAGGGAAAGTAGCATCCCTAAGGCATGTTCGGCAACTGCTTGTCGATTTCCTTCAGCAGCATTAAAGCATTTTATATTTTTGGTTTTAGCATATTCTATATCAATATTTTCAAGTCCAGATCCTGCTCTTGCAATAAATTGAAGTTGTGTTGCAGCATCAATAAATGTAGTGTCAATTTTAAATCTACTTCGAATAACGACTCCTTGATAATTACTTATGATTTCTTCAATCTCCATTTTGCTTTGCTTATAAGCAGTATCGCAGACATAGCCTTTTTTTTCTAATTCTTCTTTAAGTAAAGGATGTACAGTGTCAATGAATAGGATTTTCATATTATAAAATAGCTTGCCCTATCATGAAATAAATAAATAATCCTAAGATGTCATTTACTGTAGTGATAAAGGGCCCTGTTGCTAGTGCGGGGTCAATTTTATAGCGTTCTAATGTTAGTGGGATAAAGGTTCCGAATAGTGCCGCAAATACAATTACTGCTAATAAAGAGATGCTTACTGTTAGGCTTAGTTCAATACTATATCCTAAACTAAATGCAGCTCCTAAAATAATAATTGAGCAGATGATACCATTTGTTAGTCCAACCCCTAATTCCTTAAGTAGCTTCTGAAAAATATTTTCCATTTTTAAGGATTCGTTAGCTAAGCCTTGTACTACAATTGCCGCTGATTGTACGCCAACATTACCACCCATTGCTGCAATTAGTGGAATGAAAAATGCTAGTTCAAAGTTTGTTTCTAAGTCGAATATACCAATTACTTTAGCACCCATAAGTCCTCCAAACATTCCAATTAAGAGCCAGGGTAATCGAGCTCTTGTTAATTCCCAAACACTATCACTACTCTCAATATCTTCAGAAATACCAGATGCCATTTGATAATCTTTTTCAGCTTCTTCTTTTACTACATCAAGTACATCATCAATAGTAATACGACCAATTAATCGGTTTAGATCATCAACTACAGGAACTACAAACAAATCATATTTGTTCATAAGGTTAGCTACAGCTTCATTATCTTCAGTAGCTTTTATAGCAACAATATCTGTTTTTATAATATTTTTTATTGGAGTATTTGTTTCAATTAATAGTAATTTTCTTAAAGACATTGTTCCTAGCAGTTTGTTGTTATTATCAACAACATAAATAGTATGAACCTTTTTTACTTGCTCTGCTTGTTTTCGCATTTCTTTTAAGCATTGTAAAGTGTTCCAGTTTTCATTTACTTTTATTAACTCTTTTGCCATTAATCCACCAGCACTATCTTCAGGGTAGGAAAGAAGATCCGTAATGTCACTAGCATGTTCAATATCTTCAATATGTGAGAGTACTTCTTCTTTTTTATCTTCCGAGAGTTCTCCAATAACATCAGCTGCATCATCCGATTCTAATTTGTCAATTACTTCCTCGGCAATTTCTTTAGCTGTTAGTCCTGATAATAAAGCCTCTCTTGTGTCGTCTTCAAGTTCAACAAGTACTAAGGCCGCTTTTTCTTCATCAATTAAGGGATAGAGGGAGTGTGCATTCTCAAGGGAAATGTCTTCAATAAGTTCTGCGATATCTGCAGGGTGCAACTCCACAAGAAGCTCCTGAATTTTAATAGTATCCTTTGAGTGTATAAACTCATTAACTTGATTAATAAAAGCGCTATTTAGTGTGATTTTATCTGACATGAAGAGCTATTTTTATAAAGTCGTCAACAGATAATTGTTCTGCTCTAAGAGTAAGTAATTCTTGTAGTTCACTTTCTCCTTCTAAGTTAAAAACTTTAAGAGCATTTTTTAAAGTCTTACGTCTTTGGTTAAAACCAGCTTTTACTACACGCTTAAATACTTTCTCATCACATGCTAAAGCTTCACGATTATTTCTAACTAATTTTATTACTCCTGATTTTACTTTTGGTGGAGGTGTAAAAACATCTTCATGTACTGTAAAGCAATATTCTACATTATAAAATGCTTGCAAAAAAACACTTAATATTCCTCTTTTTTTTCCTTTTTCACAAGCAACTCTTTCTGCTACTTCTTTCTGGAACATTCCTACAACTTCTGGTATCTGATCACGGTTTTCAAAAGCTTTAAATAATATTTGTGAGGAGATATTGTAAGGGAAATTACCAATGAGTGCAAAGTTATAAGGGAACTTTTCTTTTAAATGAAGTTGTAAAAAATCACCTTCAGTTATTTTATCTGCTAATTGAGGGTAATTTAATCTAAGATAAAAAACGCTTTCAGTATCAATCTCTACAACTTCAGTATTATATTCATTTTGTACTAAAAATTGAGTAAGCACTCCCATTCCAGGACCTATCTCAACTACATGAGTAGTTTTATCACTCAGTAATTCAGTAATATCTTTTGCAATACTTTCATCGTTTAAGAAGTGTTGCCCTAAGTGTTTTTTTGCTCTTACACTCTTCATATTATTGCTTTAATCTTTTAAAGAGGGATGATGCAAATACAAAATCATTTAGCTCATTGTTCTCTGATTCTATAAGGTCCTCCTTACTTCCTGACCACCATATTTTTCCTTGATTAATAAAAGCGATATTCTCCCCAATTTCCATTACAGAGTTCATATCGTGTGTATTTACAATAGTAGTAATGTTGTATTCTTTTGTTATTTCTTGTATCAGCTGATCAATAATAATTGATGTTTTAGGATCGAGCCCTGAGTTAGGTTCGTCACATAAGAGGTACTTAGGTTGCATTACTATTGCTCTGGCAATAGCTACCCTTTTTGTCATACCACCACTAAGCTCAGCAGGATATAAGTTGTTTTTTCCTTTTAGGTTTACACGCTCTAAACAGAAATTCACTCTTTCTAATTTCTCTGCTTCAGTTTTTTCGGTGAACATATTAAGAGGAAACATGATATTTTCTTCAACTGTCATATAATCATATAATGCACCACCTTGGAAAAGCATTCCTATTTCTTGTCTTAATACTCTTTGCTGTTTGTCTTGCATCTTACTAAAATCTACTCCATCAAATAGAACAGTGCCACCGTCAATAGCATAAAGTCCAATTAAGATTTTTAATAAAGTAGTTTTTCCTGAGCCACTCTCACCAATTATTAGGTTAGTTTTTCCTTGTTCAAAATTATAACTCACATCTTTTAAGACATGATTGTCTCCGAAATGTTTTTCAATATTTTTAATGCTTATCATGATAAAAGAATGTCAGTTAAAAGAAAATTGAAAATCAGTATTAGAATACTGCTGTATACTACTGCCTTTGTACTTGACTTTCCAACAGCAATAGCACCGCCCTTAGTATAGTATCCAAAATAAGCTGATACCGATGAAATGATAAAAGCAAATATTATAGTCTTGATAATTGCATAGGTAACATAGAAGGAATTAAACTCATATTTTAATCCAGCAAAAAAATCAGCAGTTATTACATCGGCAGCCATTGCGCCAACCCAGGCACCAATCATACCTATACTCATACTTAATATAATTAAGAAAGGAAAGAATGCCATAGCAGCAATTATCTTAGGAAGAATAAGAAATGAAGCAGAGTTTAAACCCATAATTTCAAGTGCATCAATTTGTTCAGTAACACGCATACTTCCTAGTTCAGAAGCGACACTAGATCCTACTTTCCCAGCTAAAATTAAGGAAATCATTGTTGGGGAGAACTCTAGAATTAAAGAATCTCTACTTGCTAAACCAACAAGATAAGAAGGAAGTAAGGGGTTTGACATATTATAAGCAGTTTGTATACTCACTACTCCACCTACAAAAAAGGAAATTATTACAACAATTCCTGTAGAGTTAAGTCCAATTTTTTCTAATTCTAGAGATAGTTGTTTAAAAAAAACAGTCCATTTCTCTGGTAGGCTGATGACATTCTTCATCATAATGAAGTATTGTCCTAGGTGTTGAAGTAATTTTAGCATTCTGCTGAAAAGTAAGTAAATTATTTAAATTTGCACTGAAATATGAAAACACAAAAATACTACCTTTTATTGATTCTGTCATTATTCTTATTTGCTTCTTGTGGAGTAAGTAAAAAAAATGGCTGTAATACTTGCCCTAATTTTTCAGCAGTAAGATAACCCTTACTAAAGAAGAAAATCTTTTTAGGATCCTTTCTTTTGCATACATTTTAAATTAATATTCAATTTTTCTTTAGATTGGTTCTAAATAATTACATTTGCCAAATGCAAAAATTAGCTGATTTAGCAATAGGAACTAAAGGAGAGATGGGAGCCATAGCTGATGGTGATCTGGAACAGAAGTTACTCGAAATGGGGTGTACCCCAGGAGAGCAAATTGAGGTAGTTCGTAGAGCTCCTTTTTCTGGTCCAATTGCAATTTTAGTTTCTTCTTATGTATTAAGTATCAGAAAGGAAGATGCTCAAAAAATAGAAATTAAAATACTTAAAGATGAGTAGGGAGCAGCTTAAAATTGCTTTAGCGGGAAATCCAAATTCTGGAAAAACTACCTTGTTTAATGCCTTAACAGGATTAAAACAGAAGGTGGGGAACTATCCTGGGATTACTGTAGAAAAGGTTAGTGGTAATGCTGCATTAACAGATGATTTAGATGGGCAAATAATTGATTTGCCAGGAACATATTCTTTGTTTCCAAAGTCAATGGACGAAAAGGTTGCTCAACAAGTTTTATGTAATAATGATGATGTTGATTATCCTGATGTTACAGTTGTAATTGCAGATGCAACAAACCTAAGGCGTTCTATATTTTTGCTCACACAGATTATTGACCTGAACATGAATGTAGTTTTAGCCTTAAATATGGTTGATGTTGCTACAAAAAAAGGATTGGTTGTAAATGTAGATTTATTATCAGAGGAATTAGGAATACCTGTTGTTGCTATAAATGCTCGAAAAAGAAAAGGGATAGAGGCTTTAAAAGAAGTGATTGTTAATACAATTGCTGTTAAGCCTAAGAAACCATTTTTGGATGTAAATAAGCTATTTAAAGGAATTATTCCAAAAGCAAATGCTATAAGAGGCAGAAAAAATGATTATGCTTCTTTCTTGGCTTTATGTAAACAAAAGCTTAGTGGAGAAGTTTTAAATAGATGTGCCTTAAATCAATTGTGTAAGGAATATGATATTATTCCAGAAAGAGCACAAGCTACAGAAACAGTAAAACGTTATAAGGCAATAGATAAGGTTATTCATCAAGTAGTAAAAAAAGGAAAGCCAACAGGGAAATATTTAGTTACAAAAAAGATTGATGATATTTTAATTCATCCTGTATTAGGTTATGTTGTTTTTTTAGCAATTCTATTTTTATTATTTCAAGCTGTATTTTCGTGGTCAGCTTATCCAATGGAACTAATCGATAATTTATTTGTAAACCTATCCATATTTGTGTCAAATGCATTACCACAAGGAATGTTTAATGACTTGATAGTAAATGGAGTTTTAGCTGGTTTAGGAGGGATTGTGATTTTTGTTCCTCAGATTGCATTCTTATTTGCATTTATTGCTTTTTTGGAAGATACAGGTTATATGGCTAGGGTAAGTTTTATAACAGATAAGTTATTGAGAGGAGTGGGGCTTAACGGGAGATCAATAATTCCTTTATTAAGTGGTGCTGCTTGTGCTGTTCCAGCTATTATGTCTGCCCGAACAATATCTTCATGGAAGGAACGACTCATTACTATTATGGTTACGCCATTAATGTCTTGTTCTGCCCGTCTTCCAGTTTATACTCTCATTATTTCAATGATTATTCCAGCAGATGAGTATTTTGGTTTTAACTTGCAAGGTTTGGTAATGATGGCCTTTTATCTGATAGGGTTTGTTTCTGCAATTGGAATTGCATTTATTATGAAGTTGATTATAAAATCAAAAGAGCGTTCTTATTATATTATGGAGATGCCTTCGTATAAAATTCCTGATTGGAAAACAGTACTCTATACTATTGTTAATAAGGTGAAAATATTTTTATTTGATGCAGGTAAAATTATTATTGCAATTTCTATTGTGCTTTGGGTGCTTTCCTCTTTTGCTCCAGGAAATAGATTTGAACAAATTGAAGAAAAGTGGGCGGGCACAGAACAGGAAAGTATGCATATTGCTGCAGATAAACTAGAAGCTTCTTATGCTGGGATTATTGGTAAGACTATAGAGCCTGTTATTAAGCCTCTTGGTTTTGATTGGAAAATAGGTATATCATTAATAACATCTTTTGCAGCTCGTGAGGTTTTTGTAGGTACAATGTCAACAATTTATAGTGTAGGGGATGAAGGTATAAATTCTATAAAAGAACGATTGTCGAATGTAAAGAATGTAGATACAGGAGAAGCCTTTTTTACGCCAGCAGTTGGGATTTCTTTAATGTTATTTTATGCTTTTGCTATGCAGTGTATGAGTACCTTAGCTATAGTGTATAGAGAAACAAAAAGTCTGAAATGGCCAATAATTCAATTCCTCTATATGGGTGCGCTTGCTTACTTGTCTAGTTTTATAGCATATCAAATCTTAAGTTAGGCTTTTATGCATGCTTTGCAGTCCTATCTTCCAGAACAAAGTATTTCAAAAATTAATTCTTGGATTAAGGAGTTGGGTGTAAGTATTAAGGTTACAAAACCTAGAACAACAAAGTTGGGTGATTTTAAGGTTGTAGATGGAAGACTCTTTATTAGTATTAATAATAATTTAAATCCATATTCATTTCTAATTACGCTAACACATGAGTTGGCACATGCTTTTGTACATCAAAATTATAAGCAAAAATTAAAGCCTCATGGAGAAGAATGGCAAAATACATTTAAAGGTATGATGTTAAATTTTCTTAGCCCTAATATTTTTCCTGATGATGTATTAAAGGTATTGAGTACGCATATTATAAAGCCAAATGCATCTAGCTCAACAGATACTGCCTTAGCTTCCGTATTAAGAAAGTACAATGAAACTCAAAATTTGACGTTGGAAGAACTGGAGATAGGAACGGTTTTTAAGGTTAATGGCAAAATATTTAAGAAAGGGGAACAACTAAGAAAACGATTTAAATGCATAGAAGTTACTACTAATAAGGTGTATTTAGTGCATCCTTTGGCAGAAGTTAAATGTTAGCTATAAAATAGAGCAACTTTTATTGTATGTTTACAAACCAAAATTGAAATAAGAATTAGATAATGAACGAAAACAATTATGCCGTAATAATGGCTGGTGGAATTGGCTCCCGTTTTTGGCCAATGAGTAAAGCAAGTTTTCCAAAACAATTTCTGGATATTTTAGGAACAGGTGAAACTTTAATTCAGCAAACCTTTAGAAGATTAGAGCGTATCTGTCCTCCAGAAAATATTTTAGTAGTAACCAATACTGATTACAAGAACTTATGTTTGGAGCAGCTGCCTAATATTGTAGAAAATAATATATTGTGTGAGCCTGCAATGAGGAATACAGCCCCTTGTATTGCTTATGCAGCATTTAAAATTCAGAATATGAACCCTAATGCAAATATGATTGTTGCAGCTTCTGATCATATTATTACTAAAGAGGGGGAGTTTGTTAGGGTACTGCAGGATTGCTTAAAAATTACAGCTGAAAATGAGGTGTTACTAACACTAGGAATCACTCCAAGTAGACCCGATACTGGCTATGGATATATTCAGTTTACAGATGCTAAGTTAGGAAATCATAAGAGAGTAAAAAGAGTAAAAACATTTACTGAAAAACCAGATAAAGAATTAGCATTAAACTTTATTGATAGCGGTGATTTCTTATGGAACTCTGGAATGTTTATTTGGAGTGCAAAGGCAATAACCTTGGCTTATCGTAAGCATTTGCACGATATGTATGATGTGTTTGAGGAAGGAAAGCAATACTATAATACGGAAGAAGAAACAGAGTATATTAATAGAGTTTTCCCAGGGTGTAAGAATATTTCAATTGACTATGGGATTATGGAAAAATCAGATAAGGTATATGTGTATCCTGCCGATTTTGGTTGGAGTGATCTTGGTACTTGGGGGTCATTGTATATGCATTTAGATTTGGATGATAATAGAAATGCTGTTCAAGGAGATAATGTAAAATTATATGATTCTTCAGATAATATTGTTAATGTTCCTAATGATAAACTAGTAGTATTGCAAGGTTTAGAAGGTTATATAGTAGTAGAAAGTGAAGGTACTTTATTAGTGTGTAAGAAAGAAGATGAGCAAAAGATAAAACAATTTGTTGCTGATATAAAAAGTAAAGAATAAGATTGTTGAATTATAGAAAATTAAAAAAGCCAGACAATTGTCTGGCTTTTTTATAATCTCATATCTATTATCTAAAGACTCATATTTAATTTATAATCCTCCACACATATCTTCTGGGCGTACCCAAGCATCAAACTCATCAGCAGTAAGATAGCCAAGGTTAATGCTTTCTTCTTTTAAAGTAGTGCCATTTTGATGTGCAGTTTTTGCAATCTTAGCAGCTTTTTCATATCCAATTTTGGTATTTAAAGCAGTTACTAGCATTAAAGAGTTGTCTAGGTTTTTCTTAAGGTTCTCATAGTTTGGTTCTATTCCTACAGCACAATTTTCATCAAAAGAAACACAGGCATCTCCAATTAATCGAGCAGATTGTAAGAAGTTTGCTGCCATTACTGGTTTAAATACATTAAGCTCATAATGTCCTTGCATTCCTCCCACTGTTATTGCAACATCATTACCCATAACTTGAGCGCAAACCATAGTCATGGCTTCACATTGTGTAGGGTTTACTTTTCCAGGCATAATAGATGATCCTGGCTCGTTCGATGGAATAATAATCTCTCCAATTCCACTTCTTGGTCCTGATGCTAAAAGGCGAATGTCATTAGCAATTTTGTTTAGAGACACGGCTAATTGTTTTAAAGCTCCATGGCTCTCAACTATAGCATCATGTGCTGCTAAAGCTTCAAATTTATTTTCAGCACTTATAAACGGTAGCTCAGTAAATTCAGCAATTTTTTCAGCCACTAATTCTGAGTATCCAGCAGGAGTATTGATTCCTGTACCTACTGCTGTACCTCCTAGCGCTAGTTCAGAAAGATGATCTAAAGTATTATCTAAAGCTTTTAGTCCATGGTTAAGTTGTGAAACATAACCTGAAAATTCTTGCCCTAAAGTTAGAGGAGTAGCGTCCATAAGGTGCGTTCTTCCAATTTTAACTACTCTGTTGAAAGCAACAGATTTTGCTTCTAAAGTATCTCTTAATTGCTCAATTCCAGGAATAGTATTTTCAATTACTGTTTTGTAAGCTGCAATATGCATTCCTGTAGGGTAGGTGTCATTTGAGCTTTGCGATTTATTTACATCATCATTAGGGTGTATTGCTTTTTCAGAATCTTCTAATGAACCTCCATTAATTACATGGGCACGATTAGCAATTACCTCATTAGTATTCATATTACTTTGTGTTCCACTTCCTGTTTGCCAAATTACTAATGGAAATTCATCATTATGTTTTCCTTGCAAAATTTCATCACATACAGCTGAGATTAAATCTCTTTTTTCTTCTGATAAAACACCTAGCTCGCAGTTAGTATGTGCAGCAGCTTTTTTTAGGTAAGCAAAACCATAGATCACCTCTAATGGCATACTTGCAGCAGCTCCAATTTTAAAATTATTTCTACTTCTTTCGGTCTGAGCACCCCAATATTTTTCTTCGGGCACTTGTACATCTCCCATTGTATCTTTTTCTATTCGATATTTCATCTTAAAATGTTTTGATAGTATTATTTGTTATTGTTACTTTGCCGCAAAATTAATGATTATGAAATTTCTAGGCTTTTTAATATTTGTATTTGTTTTCTTAATGGCTTTTTGGGCTGTTATCTTCCTAGCAGGAGTAATTCCTTACTTTATTTTTGTTTGGTTTAAAGAAGGGAAGTTAGAGAACGATCAGATTCCTCTTTAAGCAAATAAGCTTAAAATATTCTCTGGAGGTCTTCCAATAACGGCGCTGTTGTTATGTACAACAATTGGTCGTTCAATAAGCTTTGGGTTATCAACCATAGCTTTTATGATATTGTCATCAGATAATTCTTTTCCTTTATAATTTTCTTTCCAAATAGTTTCTCCTGTTCTTATTAAATCTTTTGGTTGCATGCCAAGTTTTAATAATAAGACTTCAATATTGTCAAAATCAAGAGGTTCTTTAAGATACTCAATAATCTCAAAGTCTGAAGTTTTGCTTTTAAGCAGTTCAAGTGTTTGTCTACTTTTACTGCATCTAGGGTTGTGATATATTTTCATTTGTATTATTTAATTATTTCCAAATTCCATTAGGTAAGCCTTAATAAAAGCATTTAAGTCTCCATCTAACACTGCATCAGGGTTAGAGGATTCATAGTTGGTCCTTAAGTCTTTTACCATTTTATAGGGGTGAAGTACATAACTTCTGATTTGTGATCCCCATTCAATTTTTTTCTTAGATCCTTCTAGTTTATTTCTTTCCTCTTGTTTCTTTCTTATTTCTAGCTCGTAAAGTTGAGATTTTAGTAACTGTATTGCTTTTGCTTTGTTTTCTAACTGTGACCTAGATTCTGAGTTCTCAATTGTAATTCCTGTTGGTTCGTGCTTTAGTCTTACTGCCGATTCGGTTTTGTTAACTCCTTGCCCTCCAGCTCCGCTTGCCCTAAAGGTGTCCCAACTTATCTCTGAGGGATCAATAGTAATTTCAATACTATCATCTGCTAGTGGATACACAAATACAGAAGCAAAAGTAGTATGTCTCTTAGCATTGGAATCAAATGGAGAGATACGAACTAAGCGATGTACTCCATTTTCTCCTTTTAAGTGTCCAAAAGCAAAATCGCCTTCAAACTCAAGAGTTACAGATTTAATTCCTGCTGGTTCAGCTTTCTGTATGTCAAGAGTTTTTACTTTGTACTTATTTTTTTCTCCCCACATTACATACATACGCATAAGCATCTCAGCCCAGTCCTGTCCTTCAGTGCCTCCAGCTCCAGGGTTAATTGTCATTATCCCTGATAGGTTATCTTCTTCAGCACTAAGCATGTTTTTAAACTCTAAGTCTTCCACTGAGTTTATTGTAAGTTCTAGTTGTGCTTCCAGTTCTTGCTCACTTGCTTCTAGCTCTACTAAAACACTAAGTTCTTCAATATTATTAGCTACTAAGTTGTAAGATTTTAGCCATACTTTTAGGGTGCTAAGTTTTTTTAAAATGATCTGAGCCTCTTTTGGATTGTTCCAAAAATTATTTTGTTGTGATTCTTTTTCCAGAATACTTGCTTCTTTTTGTTTCTTAGCAATGTCAATAAACTTATAGAGTTCATCTTTTCTGATGCTAAGGGCTTTTATTTGTTCCTGGTTAATCATTTTTCAAAAGTACTTATTTATCTCTTAATTCTTGTACTTTTTCCCATACCAAATTAGCCTCAAATCCTCTTTGAATTAAAAAATTACTAATTTTATTTTTGCGTATAAATATGTTCTTCTCGTTTAGGCTATTATTTTTTTGGTGGTAGAGCTTATCAAGGAGTGTGTGGTATTCTTGGTTATCAATTTCTGCTAAGCCTTTATTAATACAAACATTGGAGATTTGTTTGCGTTTTAGTGCAGTAGTAATTTTCTGTTTCCCCCATTTCTTTATTCTAAATTTTCCTCTACAAAAAGAAACTGCGAATCGCTCTTCATCTACATATTTTTCATTGATTAATAGTTCAAGAATATGGTTTTGTGTAGCTTCTTGCAAGCCCCATTCTTTCATTTTTTCAATAACATCCCATTGGCATCTATCCTGTAAAGCACAATAATTTTGCAATCGGCTAATTGCTATATTAATGTCGTATACTCTTTTGCTCTGCATTTTTCAAAAGTAGTACTTTTGCGCTCATGAAAAACAAACAAGCAATTACTCTTTTATTTTTGGCTAATATTATTTCTGGTCTAGCTCAAGGTATAAGTATGGTTGCTATTCCTTGGTATTTTGTAAAAGTAGTGGAAGAGGCTGATTTTTTTGCTACAGCCTATATAGTTATAACTTTTTCTACTTTATTTTGGGGCTTGTATGCAGGTACTCTAATTGATAAATATGACAGAAAAAAGATGTTTATCGTAATAAATGTAGTTTGTGGTATTATTATTGGAGGTGTAGCTCTTTATGGTTTTTATACAGAGAGTCTATCTAGGTTTCTGGTTATTTTAGTTTTTGGAGTAACAATATTTAATTATAATGTTCATTACCCTAATTTATATGCATTTGGACAAGAGATAACTGAGCAAAAGAATTATGGTAAGTTAAATTCTTATATTGAGGTTCAAGGGCAGTCTACTTCTGTACTGGCAGGAGCTTTTGCAGCACTTTTGCTTACAGGAACTACAGGTAGTATTTTAAATATTGCTGGCTTTTCAATAGAACTTCCATTTGAGATTGCTCCTTGGAAAATATATGAGGTATTCCTAATGGATGCAATAACTTATATTGTAGTAATTTTTATCTTTTTGATGATGAAATACACTCCTATAGCTAAGGAAGAGGTGCATAAAGGTAACTTGTTTAGTAGGCTAAAAGGGGGCTTGGTATATCTGAAAGATAACCCAATAATCTTTGTATTTGGACTTGCATCTTATATGCTTTTTGCATTTACTTTGGTTGAGGTTCATGTTGTATTACCTTCTTATGTGCATCAATTTTTACAACTAGATGGGAATACTTATGCTTCGGCTGAAATATATTATTCTTTGGGTGCAATTCTATCAGGTGTACTCGTTTTAAGAGTATTTAGAAAGATAAATACTGTAGCTGCAATTATTATGCTTATGGTATTGGTTGCTTTTGCTTTTTATGGTATGGCTATTTATAAATTAGTTTGGGTGTTCTTTTTAGGGAACTTTGTGTTAGGAATAACAAATGCTGGTGTTCGTATTTTGCGTACTACTTATATATTTAACCATGTTCCCAATAATTTAATTGGAAGAACAAATTCTGTTTTTAGTTCACTAAATATTATTATCAGAATGTTGTTGATTGCAATTATTGCCTTGCCATTTTTTAATATTAGTGATAATATTAGGTATGCTTATTTTGTAGGAGTGTTACTAATAGTGCTTACATTAATACCTTTGATTATTTGGTACAAGCGAATTATTTCGGTAGAAAAAAACTAATTTATCTTAAATTTTAAGATGATTTAGATCATAATTTCTGTATAAATGGAAAAAACACCAGATATATAAGTAATGTTTTTAAAAATATACTAATATTTCTGTTAGAACAGTATAGTTAATTTCTCTATATACCTTTAAGTTTTAGAACAACTTTAACAAGCCTATAAGTAAACTAAAAGTACAAGGTGAATGAATAAGTTTAGGTTTAAAAAAGACCTGATTTTTTTAAACTTTAATTAGAAAACTTTATTTTTATGAGAAATTAAAAAAAAATGTTATGATTAAAAAAAGATACCTTTCGCTATTATTGGCAGTTGTTTTTTTGTTTTCTTGTTCAAAGGAGGAATATAAGCCAAGTTTAAAAGTTCAAGATGAATTAGGAGTTCAAGCTCGAAAAGCAGGTTCTGCTATAAATAAACTAGGGGCAATTAAATTATTAAATCCTGATTTTAAAACTAGTTTCATTACTAGTAAACAACCTGGGTTTAAAATTATAACTGAAAAAAGATTATTAAAAGATTTAGATGGAAATGTCCTAAGTAAGGAGGTTGATACTATTCAGTTATTTGAAACAAGCCAATTTCAACATAATAATTTTAAACTTAATATTGGGAAGTTCCACATAAGTCAAACTGCAGGAGTATTTGGTCCTAATGAACAAGAACACTTAAGAAAGGTGATTAAAAGGTTTAGAAAAATATATTCACATCCTCATTTTATGGTGTATATGAGTAAAAACGAATCAGGAAACACTCCAACCCCTAATGTGCTTTATAACAAACTTAGAAGTAATGCAAAAACAATAAGTTTTGCTAGGAAAAAAGGGATTAGTGGAATGAAAGTAGTCGGAAGTAAAATATTTATTTCTAGTCAAATTAAATTCCCGGGTGGAGTTAAGCCTTTAGGTAAGTTGTCTCATGAAATAGGTCATGTATATGGATATGGACATGGAACTAATGTTAATGCTGCTTTAGAAAGATTTGTTAAGCATTACTATGTAGCCAATAACCCAAAAATCCCAAATTATGATGTATATGATTTAAATGATTTTGAATATAAAACTATTGTTAGTGTTGATGCTCCATTGAATGGTTCATGGATTTTAACAAGGTTTAGAAAAAAAGAGACACTTAAAGCTTATGATGGTAGATTCTCAAAGGATCCATCAATCAGTTTTGATTTAATAGATGGTAATAGGACTTTCTCTGGATATAATGGGTGTACAGAAATAGCTGGTAATTTAAAAGCTCTGGACTATAGTTCTCTTTTAATCAAGACAGTTAATTTAAGTCCAAGTAATTGTTCTCGAATATTGCCAGAACATCTTGTAAAACTCTTAAAGTCAGTAAGAACATACGAGGTGAATGGTAATCAACTTCTTCTTAGGAAAGCTAATGGAAAAGTTGTTTTAAGTTACAAACGAGATAAATAAAAATAACATAAAACGGATACTGCTTTTAAAGGGTAGTAGTATCTAGTTTTAATATCTCTAAAGGAAGTTTAGATAGATTAAGAGGTGTAATAAGCTATTTAAACCTTATTTAATTACGCTGTATTGGAGTAAGTGTAGTCTTTCATCTCCTGTAATTAGGATTTTCCTTCCAAACTTACTGCTCCATTGTTTGCTAATAGATGCTGAGAACCAACCTTCTTTTTTATTGATATGACTTGCTACAAAAGGATGTGTTGAGATATGAATATTTCCTTTTGTACTAGCAGTTAGGTTGTGTAGTTTTGTTTCTATCTGTTCAATTAATAATAGACTAGAGTCGATTTTTCCTTTTCCAGAACACATTGGGCAATTCTCTTGAGTATCAATGTTCATCTCTGGTCTTACTCTTTGCCTGGTAATTTGAACTAGTCCAAATCGGGTAGGAGGAAGTACATGATGTTTTGCTTTGTCGCTACTCATTGCTTCTTTCATCTTTTCAGTCAAGAGCTTTCTATTCTTCTCTTGCTTCATATCAATAAAGTCAACAACAATGATGCCCCCCATATCTCTGAGTCGTAACTGTCTTGCTACTTCTTCAGCAGCTTCAAGGTTTACAGCTAAGGCATTTGCTTCTTGGTCTTTTTTTGAATCTACTTTTTTACCACTATTTACATCTATTACGTGTAATGCTTCAGTGTGCTCAATTACAAGATAAGTTCCTTTTTTCATAGTTACATTTTTTCCAAATGCACCTTTTATCTGTTTGGTAACATTAAATTCCTGAAATATTGGAGTTTCTTTTTTATGTAGTTTAACAATCTTTTCTTGTTCTGGAGATATTCTAGAAAGGTATTCTTTTAGCTCTATTTGCATTTCAGCATTATTAACATGAATACTGTTAAACTTCGCACTTAGTAAATCTCTTAAAATTGCTGAGGATCTATTAAGTTCTCCTAAGATTCGAGTATTAGGCTTTGCATCTTTTAGCTTTTTGCTAATTGTTTGCCATTTTTTATACAGATTCTTTAAGTCCTTATCTAGTTCTGCAACTTTCTTTCCTGTAGCTACAGTTCTAATAATAACCCCAAATCCATGTGGTTTAATACTTCGGATAAGGTTTTTTAGTCGTGCTTTTTCTTCTTGGTTTTCAATTTTTTGAGAGATAGATACTCTATCAGAGAAAGGAAGTAAAACCATATATCTTCCTGCAAGAGATATTTCAGTAGTAAGTCGTGGTCCTTTAGTAGAAATAGGTTCTTTCGAGATTTGCGTAAGTAAAAGATCACCTCCCTTTAGAGTGTCATTTATCTTGCCTTCTTTCTCTAAATTAGATTCTTTCTTAAAGTTTTTTAAAGAAGCTGTATTTAACTTCTTGTCAATAGCTTTTCTAGTGAATTTCTTAAAGGAATTGAATTGAGGTCCTAAATCAAGGTAGTGTAAAAAACCATCTTTCTCATAACCTACATTTACAAATGACGCATTTAACCCAGGAACCGTCTTTCGGACTTTTCCTAGGTATATATCGCCAACTGAAAAATTGTTGTCGTGCTTTTCTTTATGAAGTTCAATGAGAAGTCCATCACGCAAAAGCGCAATCACTACTTCAGAAGGCCTTGAGTCGATAATTAAGTCGAATTTCATGGCTTTTCGTCTTTTAAATAAAGAGACCGTAAACTAAATGCTATTTAGTTTTATGTCTATTCTTTCTTGAACGCTTCTTACGTTTGTGAGTAGCAATTTTTAATCTTTTCTTTTTCTTAGCTCCTGACATAATTATTTTTTTTGCTTAAATTAAGCTTATTTTACGTTATTTTTCACTTCCTCAACAAATACTTTTGCCGGTTTAAAAGCCGGAATGTGGTGTGCTGGGATTATAATTGTTGTATTCTTCTTGATATTTCTACCAGTTTTTTCTGCTCTTTTCTTTGGCTTAAATGTTCCAAATCCTCTTAAGAAAACAGATTCGTTATCTGATATAGACCCTTTAATTTCGTTCATAAATGATTCAACTATTGTAAGGGTAGTTAATTTTTCAACTCCTGTTTTTTCTGAAATTTTACTAACAAGTTCTGCTTTTGTCATTTGTTTTTTCTGTTGTTTTGTTTTCTTGACTAATTTTGAGCCCGCAAATATATTAAAATAATCCATCCTTAGCATTATGGAATTATCTTTTTTAAGTTGCCTATTATTTTATTACTCAATCATTTATGAATTTTTCTATTAACTTACTTAGCTGGTACCAAAATAACAAAAGAGATTTGCCTTGGAGGAATACTGTCAATGCTTATTATATTTGGCTTTCTGAAATTATTTTGCAACAAACTAGAGTTGAGCAAGGAATGCCTTATTATTTGGCATTTGTTAATGAGTTCCCTAAGGTAGAAGATTTAGCAAAAGCAAGTGAAGATAAGGTGCTTAAAATGTGGCAGGGGTTAGGTTATTATTCTAGAGCAAGAAATTTGCATTTTACAGCTAAAGATATTGTTGAAAATCATAATGCTTTGTTTCCTGAAGATTATAATGAGATATTAAAGTTTAAAGGTATTGGAACTTATACTGCAGCTGCAATTTCTTCTTTTGCTTTTGGTTTGCCTTTTGCTGTAGTTGATGGAAATGTAATTAGGGTGTTAAGTAGGGTTTTTGGAATTGACACTCCTTATGATACTACTCTTGGTAAGAAGGAATTTCAAAAATTAGCTCAAGAATTATTAATAACTGATGAGGCAGCTACATATAATCAGGCAATAATGGAGTTTGGGGCAATGCAGTGTAAACCAAAATCTCCAAATTGTACTATTTGTCCAATGCAGGATTTTTGTGAAGCTTTTAATGCCAGTAAGATTGATCAATTTCCTGTAAAGTCAAAAAAAATAATAGTAAAGGATAGGTTCTTGCATTTTTTTATGATTAATAAAAAGGAGCATGTTTATTTAGGAAAACGAGATAATGGTATTTGGAAAGGTCTTTATGAGTTTCCATTTATTGAGGTAAAGAGGCAGATGGGTAAAAAGGAATTGATAAATACTTCCGAATGGGAAACTCTTATTGATGCTGATGATGTAGAGATTGTTTCTGTATCTGGGGAGTATATCCATAAATTGTCACATCAAAAGTTACATGTTGTGTTTTGGAATTTAAAATCAACTGAAATTACCTTGCCAGAATATGAGTTAGTTGCTAAAAATACATTGTTAAGCTACCCTGTTTCTCGTCTTATGGAAAAATATTTTGAGACGCTTGTTATCGCTTAGATTTTTTATATATTTGTTGAAATTCTAACTTTAAATAATTAATAATTATGGCTGGTGTAAATAAAGTAATTTTACTGGGTAATTTAGGTAAAGACCCAGAGGTAAGGTATTTAGATAATGGTGTTGCTGTAGCAAATTTTTCTCTTGCAACTACTGAGAGTTATAAAAATAAAGAAGGAGAGAGGGTAAGTCAAACAGAGTGGCATAATATTGTATTATGGAGAGGTTTGGCAGAGGTTGCTGAAAAGTATCTTAAGAAAGGTTCTAGTGTATATATAGAAGGAAAAATAAGAACTAGAAAATGGGAAGATAAGGATGGTAATACTAGGTATAATACTGAAATATTAGCGGACAATATGACCATGCTTGGAGGGAAGCCTACATCAGAAGGAACTCCAAAGCCTCAAAATGACGCTCCAGACACAAGTGCTGATAAGGCAGATGATTTGCCATTTTAATTTAAATATACTCTAAATTGGAAGAAGTCCCCACCTCGCTGTTTTTATCAATTTTTTCAGGTGTAGAACTGCATTTATTTAATGTAGAGGTTCTAATTAGTTTATTAATAGTTTTATTTCTGATTATTTGTTCTGCATTTATTTCTGGTGCTGAGGTTGCTTATTTTTCATTAAGTCCTAGTGAGCTAGAGGAACTTGAGAAAGACAAAGAGTATAACGAGATATTTAGGCTTTTGAAAAAACCAAATCAGCTTTTAGCTACTATATTAATTGTAAATAATTTTATTAATGTAGCTATTGTAGTGCTTTCAGCATATCTTACTACTTTGGCAATTACTTTTCCTGTGGGGTCTCCCTTAGAATTTATTTTTCAAGTAGTTATTATTACTTTTCTTTTAGTCCTCTTTGGGGAAATTACTCCTAAGGTTTATGCAAACCAGAATGCTAAGCAATTTTCATTTCGTATGTTAAAGCCATTATTGTTTATGCAAAAGATCTTTTACCCATTAAGTTATTTATTAGTTACAACTACTAATTTTATTGATAAAAGATTGGCGCAAAAACAAACAGCAGTATCGGTTGAGGAAATATCAAAAGCACTGGATTTAACTGAGCGTGAAAGTAAAGAGGAAGAAAGAAGAATTCTACGATCGATAGTTGAGTTTGGTAATACTGATGTGAAGGAAGTAATGCGATCGAGGGTTGATGTTTTGGCTATTGAGAATGCAACTAAGTTTACTGAAGTATTAAAGCTTATTGTTAGTTCTGGGTTTTCCAGAATCCCTGTTTATAAGGATCAATTTGATAATGTATTGGGGATACTATATATTAAAGACTTAATCCCTTTTCTGGATAAAGGCGATGATTTTTCTTGGCAGTCATTATGTCGCCCTCCTTATTATGTTCCTGAAACAAAAATGATTAATGATTTACTAAAGGAATTTCAGCAGAAGAAAAACCATATTGCTATTGTAGTAGATGAGTATGGAGGAACATCAGGTATTGTTACTTTAGAGGACGTGCTAGAAGAAATTGTGGGAGAGATTAATGATGAGTTTGATGTGGATGATAATATCTATTCAAAGTTAGATGATAACAACTATATCTTTGAAGGTAAGATATCTTTGATTGATTTCCTAAAAATAGTAAAAGGGGAAATAGATTATTTTGATGATATAAAAGGAGAGTCTGATTCATTAGCAGGATTAGTATTAGAGGTAGAAGGGAGGATTCCAAAGATAGGAACTGTTTGTAAAATAAAGCCATATACATTGGTTGTAGAGTCGGCAGATTTAAGAAGAATAAAGCGCTTAAAAGTTACTATTGATGAGGATTAAAATCTCTATTTTTTTACTTGTATTATTTACAGGATGTTTCTCAGATTACACGCCTAAGCCAAGGGCGTATTTTAAGTTATACTTTCCAGAAAAAGAATATAGCAGTGTTAATTCAGATTGTCCTTATACATTTGAATTGCCAAACTATAGTACACTTTTAGAAAAAGAGAAGGCTTGTTTTTATGATGTCGATTTTCCAATGCAGGGAGGAAAGCTTCATGTTACTTATCTTCCTCTTAAGGATAACTTAGATGAGCATATTAAACTATCAGCAAAGCTAGCTTATAAACATAATTTATCGGCTGATGCAATAAGTGAGCAATTCTATATTGATGAAAGAAATAAGGTATATGGTGTTTTTTATAATTATGAAGGTATAACAGCAACTGCTGCTCAGTTCTTTTTAACTGATAGTACAAATCATTTTTTTAGAGCAGCACTTTATTTTAATTCTGAAATTACAGATTCAATCGTTCCAATAAATACTTTTCTTAAACAAGATATAAAGCATCTTATAGAGACTTTTCGCTGGAAAGATAAGTAAGGCGTACAGCTGCTAATAATACTATAATTGCAATAAACTGATGGCTGACAGCTGTATGTATTTGTATTTTTAGTAGTAGTGTGAGTATGCCTAAGGTAATTTGAGTTATTACTAAATAAAAAACAGTGCTTCCTGCCTTTACTAGGTCAGTTGTTCTCGTCTTTTTATAAATAATTATTCCTATTCCAAATACTACCCAGGCAAACATTCGATGAAAGAATTGCACATCAAAAGCATTGTTAAAAAGATTAAAGTCATTAGTGCTTCTAAATGAGTATCCAAATATACTTTTAATATAACCTCCATCTATCGGTAAAAGGTATCCTGCTTTTAGTCCAGCAACAAAAGCTCCATAAATAATTTGTACTAGTAGGGAGGCAATAAACCATTTGCTGAGCTTATTTATGGCCTTATTCTCTTTTCTTAAGGGCTTGTCTAAATCAAGGATAATCCAATAGATATAACACATTAATATAAAGGCTGTTACTAGGTGTATTGCTAAGCGATAATGACTTACTGATGGAATGTCAATCAATCCACTTTTAACCATAAACCATCCTAAGAAGCCTTGTAGAGCCCCAAGTAGGAGTAGTATTGTTAATTGTTTCTTTTGTACTTTATTGAGCCATCTCTTGCTCCAGAAAATTAGAAAAGGAATAATAAATGTTAAGCCAATTAATCTTCCTAGTAAACGATGAATATATTCCCAAAAAAATATAGACTTAAATTCACTTAGGTTCATTTGACTATTAATCTTTTTATACTCAGGAAATTGCTGATATTTATTAAAAGTCTCCTGCCATTCTACTTCATTAAGTGGTGGTATTGCGCCTCCAATTAGTTTCCATTCAACCATTGATAGTCCTGAATGAGTGAGTCGTGTTATTCCTCCAATGATTACCATTAAGGCAACTAAGATAAGTCCTGTATAAAGCCAGGCACGTACAATTCTTTTTTGTTGTGTATTCATTATGGCAAAAATAAGAACATATATTTGCCGCCAATTAAATAGTATGGAAAAATCAGTTAAAAATTATATTATCTTAGTAGTGCTTGCAATAATTTGGGGAAGCTCATTTATTCTTATGAAAAGAGGATTAGAAGTATATAGTTATACTCAAGTTGCAGCATTAAGATTATTTATTGCATTTATTTCATTAAGTCCATTTTTATTAAAAGCAATAAAAGAAGTTAAGAGGAAGCATTATCTTCCTATTGCTGCTATGGCATTTTTTGGCAATGGTATTCCTGCATTCTTATTTACAAAAGCACAAACTCAATTAGACAGCTCTTTAGTAGGGATATTAAACTCTTTGGTGCCATTGTTTACACTGCTTTTAGGAATCTATTTTTTTAAAACAAAGCCTACTAGATATAATATTCTGGGAATATTTATTGGTTTATGTGGAGCAACTCTGCTTTCTTTTAGTACTATGCAAGGAGCTGTGGAGATGAATAATTATGTTTTTTTAATAATGTTAGCAACTGTATTTTATGCTATTAGTGTTAATGTAATAAAAAAGTATTTGCATGATTTAGGTGCAATTTCCATTACCGCATTGGCTTTTTTAATCATTGGCCCTTTGTCAGCTATTCATATTTTTAATACTGATTTTTTAGTTCTTGCTAAAACTAATGCAGGTTTTGAATCTTTAATGTATGTTGCGATTTTAGCAGTTGTTGGTACATCTTCAGCAGTTGTAATATTTAATAAATTAATCTCAAATTCATCTGCTATTTTTGCTTCTTCAGTTACTTATTTAATACCTATTGTGGCTATATTGTGGGGTGTTTTTGATGGTGAGAATATAAGTTTGACTCACTTAATTGCAGTAATGATAATTTTAAGTGGAGTGTATTTAGTGAATAAAAAAAGCCCAACTAAATAGTTAGGCTTTTTTATAATATCTCTTAAAGAAGGATTATTCTATAATTATTTTCTTTTCTACACTTCCATCATCGTAAATATAAAAAAGAGGGGTGTTACTTTTTTTAGTTGTTTCTTTTCCTAAAACATCAATAATCTTAACTAATTTCTTGGTGTTGTTTAGGTGCTCTATTGTTGAAGAAACTCCACCTTCACATAGGTTGTGGTTTAATAAGTTAGAGCGATATTGATTAATAGATGCTATCATTCTAGTTTTTTGACCAGTGGTAAATAAATTCATGCAGGCATCATCAGTATAGTCCATATAATTCATAAACATATCTCCATTTGCATTAGTAGTTTGGCAAGAGTTAGGGTTTGAAGGAAAATTAGGACAGCTATAATTTTCTTGTTCTTGAGTAGGTGTATCTGCAACTTGGTCATCTCCACAAGACCCCCAAGCCCCCCAAACATGCTCTAGGTTTAGCCAGTGTCCTACTTCGTGTGTTGCTGTTCTTCCTTTATTATAAGGGGCGTTATTAGTATTTCCAAAGTACTTGTATCCAATTACTACTCCATCAGTAACGCCTATCCATGAGCTTGGAGGTGTTGCGTAACCTAAAAGTCCACTTCCTAAGTCGCATACCCATATGTTTAGGTAATCATCATTGTTCCAAGCATCAATACCTCCAGTAGCAGTTGATTTTACTTTTTCATCTGTTAATGTAAAAGAGCTTTCTGCTGTTTGTGTACGAGTTATTCCTGTAGTTGAAAGTCCATTAGGGTCTGTTTTAGCTAAACAAAATTCAATTTCGACATCAGCAGCAATATTTGTCCAAACTGTTGGAGTGTTGCTAGCATCAGAATTTGTTCTTCTAAAGTCTGCATTTAAGATGTCAATTTGCGATTGTATTTGAGCATCAGAGATATTTTCAGCAGTAGTATTCCAGACAACATGTACAACTACAGGTATTGTAATTGTATTTTTTTCTGCATGGTTAGGATGTGCTTTTATCCACTTTTCTGTTTCAGCATTCACATTTTCTTTTGCAATTGCATATTCAGGGTATTTTTCTTTAGTTAATCTAGTGATTTCCTCTGTTCCGCATCTTTCTTGTGCAAGTGCTAGGAAGCTAATACTTGTTAGTATTAGGGTAATTATTTGTTTCATTTTAATTATTTTTGTGAGCCGCAAATATAGTATCAAATATTGGTTCTGACTTTGCTGAAATTGTATAAATCTTAGTTATTCAAAAAAGATGAGTATTTTTTGTTCTATTTAATCAGATTGTGTAATTTTGCAGACCATTTTTAAAAAATAATAATAATGTACGCAATAGTTGAGATAGCAGGGCAACAATTTAAAGTTGAAAAAGATCAGCAGATATTTGTACACAGATTAGAGTCTAAGGAAGGGTCAAAAGTTTCTTTTGATAAAGTACTTCTTTTAGATGATAACGGTACAGTAAATGTTGGCGCCCCAGTTATAAAAGGAGCTAAGGTAACTGCAAAAGTACTTGAGCACCTGAAAGGCGATAAAGTAATTGTCTTTAAAAAGAAAAGAAGAAAAGGATACAAAGTTAAAAACGGTCACAGACAGTATTTAACAAAATTAGAGATCCAAAAAATTGATGCAAAAGCTCCAGCTGCTAAAAAGCCAGCTGAAGAAAAAGCTGCTAAACCTGCTGCAAAGAAGCCTGCCGCAAAAAAGACAGCTGCTAAAAAAGCACCAGCTAAAAAAACTACAGCTAAAAAAGCTGAATAATAAGTAGAACTTAAAAACTTAATACAATGGCACATAAAAAAGGAGCGGGTAGTAGTAAGAATGGTAGAGAATCACAAAGTAAACGATTAGGTGTAAAAATCTTTGGTGGACAAGCAATTATTGCTGGTAACATTATCGTTAGACAAAGAGGTACTGTACATAACCCAGGTGAAAATGTAGGTATGGGGAAAGATCATACTTTATTCGCATTAACAGATGGTAAAGTGAAATTTACTAAAAAGAGAAATAATAGATCTTACGTTTCAGTAGAATCAGTAAACTAAGGATTGCACAATATATTTTATTTAGAAAAACTCTTGAGCAATCAAGAGTTTTTTTATTTACATTTGTTCCAGATATACAAAAAATAGAAGATGTTACACATTAATAAGATCAGGGAAAATAAGGACAGTTATATTGCTTTACTAAAGGTGAAAAATTTAGATGCTACAGTATTATTTGATACTGTAATTGCAAAAGATGATGAGCGTAAAGCTACTCAGCAACAAGCAGATGAGTTATTGGCTAAAGGAAATCAATTAGCGAAACAAATTGGAGAGCTTTATAAATCAGGAAATGCTACAGAAGCTAATGAACTAAAGCAAAAATCAGGATTAGTTAAAGAACAATCTAAAGCTTTACAGGCTAAACAAACTGAATTAGAAAAAGAGATTCAGGATATTTTAGTTCAGATACCTAATATCCCTCATAATAGTGTTCCATCTGGAAAATCAGATGCTGATAATGTTACACTTAAAGAAGTAGGAACAATTCCTAATTTGATGGAGGGGGCAAAACCACACTGGGAATTAACTACTGACTATAAACTTATTGATTTTGAATTAGGAAATAAAATTACTGGGGCAGGATTTCCTGTTTATACAAATAAGGGTGCAAAATTACAAAGGGCTTTAATTGCTTATTTTTTAGATAAAAATACTGCTGCTGGATATACTGAATATTTACCACCTCATTTAGTTAATGAAGCATCAGGGTTTGGTACTGGTCAGTTACCTGATAAAGAGGGGCAAATGTATCATGCTACAGAAGATAATTTATATTTAATACCAACTGCTGAGGTTCCAGTAACAAATTTCTTTAGAGATGTTATTGTAAAAGAGTTTCCAGTTAAATGTACTGCTTACACCCCTTGCTTTAGAAGAGAAGCAGGTTCATATGGTAAGGAAGTTAGAGGTTTAAATAGATTGCATCAGTTCGATAAAGTAGAAATTGTTCAGGTGCAACATCCTGATAAATCTTATGAAACATTAGATGCTATGGTGGCTCATGTAGCATCGATATTAGATGAATTAGAACTTCCTTATAGAGTATTGCAGCTTTGTGGAGGAGATTTAAGTTTTACATCAGCACTTACTTTTGATTTTGAAGTATATTCAGCAGGGCAAGAAAGATGGTTAGAAGTAAGTTCAGTTTCTAATTTTGAGAGTTACCAAGCAAATAGGCTTAAGTTAAGGTATAAAGATGAAAATGGGAAAAATCAATTATGTCATACTTTAAACGGAAGTGCTTTGGCATTGCCAAGAATTTATGCAGCATTAATTGAGAATAACCAAACTCCAGAAGGAGTTAAAATTCCTAAGGCATTACAAGCTTATACAGGATTTGATATAATTTCATAAATGCGATTGCTTATAGTATTTATGTTTATTACTTCCTTTGCTTTTTCACAGCAGAGTGAGCAGCAATTGGCATATCAATATTATATAAATGGTAATTATGAAAAGGCAGTAACAATTTATAAGGAACTTACTGAAAAGCAGTTTTCTATTGCTTATTATCACCCTTACTTTTTATCTTTATTAGCTGAATCTGAATTTTCAGAAGCTGAAAAATTGGCTAAAATAGCATCTAAAAAATATCCCTCTAGTTTAAGTTATAAATTAGAGACGGCTATTGCCCAGCAAAAGGGTGGTAAGGCTAAAAAAGCAGAACGAGGCTTTAAAAAAATAACAGAGCAAATAACTGGGCAAAGGTCACAAGCAATAAACTTAGCAAATACTTTTAGGCGCCATCAATTATTTCAAAAAGCACTTAGTGTGTATGTACTTGCTGAACAGCGAAATATAAAGTCAAATTTTGCAATGCAAAAAGCAGAGTTATATGCTCAGTTAGGAAAGTCGGACTTAATGGTTGAAGAGTATTTAAATGAATTGGCTATTAATCCTAAGCAGAAAAGAAACGTGATATCTAATATTCAACGTTTCTTAGATAATAATGGAATTAAGAATGAGAGCAATTACCAATTGGTTAAAAAGGCTTTGCTACCTCATGTAAGAAAAGAGAAGGGTAGGAGTGATTTTACAGAGATGTTAATCTGGTTGTTTATGCAAAATCATCAGTTTAATATGGCTCTAAGACAAGCAAAGGCGCTAGATAAGCGTGTAGATGGAGATGGAGCTAAAGTGTATGATTTAGCAGAAACATTTTTAGATAATAAAGATTATAATTTAGCTGTTGAAGGCTATGAATATGTAATTGCTAAAGGAAGTAGGAACGATCTTTTTATTAATGCAAATATTAATAAGCTATTTGCAATGACTAAGAGTTTAAGCAGTAAAGAAGAAGATACTTCAATATTGGATAAGGATTATGAAAAGGTAATAGCTGCTTTAGGGGTTGATAAAAATACAGTGCTTCTTCTTTCTAATTATGCACATTTTAAAGCTTTTGTATTGCATGATTTAAAAGCTGCAGATTTACTTTTAAGTAAGGCTATGAATATCCCTCAGATTTCTAATATAGATTTGGCTGAATGTAAGTTAGAATATGCCGATATACAACTTTTATTAGGGAATATTTGGGAGTCTTTACTTTACTATTCTCAGGTAGAAAAAGATTTTAAAGAAAATCCTATAGGGCATGAGGCAAAATTGAGAAGGGCAAGAATTGCTTATTATCAAGGGGATTTTAATTGGGCTCAAGCACAGTTAGATGTATTAAAAGCATCAACAACTAAATTGATTGCAAATGATGCTATGGATCTTTCATTGCTTATAACAGATAATTTAAATTTAGATACAACTGAGCTTGCTATGCGTGCTTTTTCAGCAGCAGACTTATTAAGTTATCAGCAGAGATATGATGAAGCAATTGTAAAATATGATTTTGTATTAACAGTTTTTAAAGGACACACTTTATCAGATGAAATTTATATGCGTAAAGCAGAGATTTATTTTAAACAAAATAAATTTGAGTTAGCTTTAGAAATGTATGCTAAGATTAATTCAGAGTTTTCTGATGATATTCTTGCTGACGATGCGCTTTATCATCAAGCCAGAATTTATGATTTACAATTGAATGATAGTGAAAAAGCAATGCAGTTTTATGAAAAAATAGTATTAGATCATAGTAGTAGTATTTTTACAGCTCATGCTCGTAAACGTTTTCGTGCATTGAGAGGAGATAACTTAAATGAAGAAGAATGATAATATATAATGTAACTGTTAGTATAGAGAACAGTATTTTAGAGGATTGGTTGCAATGGATGAAAGATGAACATATTCCTGAAGTAATGGCATGTGGGGTATTTGTTAAAGCACAAATAAATAGAGTTATTGTGCAGGGGGACACTGGTGCTACATATGCAATTGCATATAGCTGTCCAACAATGAAGGATTTACATCATTATCAAGTTAAGTTTGCTCCTGATTTACAACAAAAACATATTAATCGTTATGGTGATAAAGCTGTTGCCTTTCGTACTTTAATGGAAGTAGTACAGGAGTTTTAATAACATAATTTTGCTTTGAGAAAGGTTATTGATGCATATCTAAAATTAGAAGAACATATTCTTTTAATGATAAAAGCAGAGTTTTTTGTGCAGCTTATTGGAGCTGCTTTTTTTCTAATTTTAAATATTTATTTGTCAAAGCAGGGTTTTTCTGATCCTGAGATTGCTCATTTTATTTCTTATCGTTTTTTAGCTGTAATGCTTTTAGCTTTTCCTTTAGGGTTTTATATTAAGGGAAGACCTCTTAAGCCATTTTTTATGTTTGGAAGTTTAGGAGTGCCTTTGGTTGCTATTTTACTTGTTGTGGCAGTGCAAAATAAAGTGTATTCTTTTTTACCTCATCTATTTATATTGTGGGGTGTTGTTTTTACGCTGTTTCAGGTAAGTGCTTTGCCTTATATTATGAGAAATACTAAGGAAGAACAGCAATCACATGCTATTTCATTAAATTATGCAACTCATAGTTTTGGAACTATCCTTAGTGGAATAATTATCTTTGGCTTAGGACAGTTTTTTACAGATATTCAAGAAGGTGAGATCTTATTGTTTATAGCTGTACTTGGTTTTATAGGAGTGCATTATTTATTGAAGTTAAAGGTTGATGTTATTGTTCCTGTTAAAAAAGGCTTACAATGGAAATCATACGATTGGTTTTTATTGATAAAGGCAATTGTACCTACTTTTATTATTGCAATTGGTGCAGGTTTAACAATTCCATTTATTAATTTATTTTTCTTTCATAATTTTGAAGTAGATTCTTCAGGGTTTGCTGTTATTGGAGGAGTTGCTAGCATATTGGTTGCTTTTTTGGCTTTACTAGTTCCTAAGGTTAAAAATAAACTAGGGTTTAAAAAGGGAATAACTTATACGCAAACTACTGCCGTTATTGCCTTAATAGCTTTGGCTACAACTGAATTCTTTGCTGCTTATTGGTGGGCTTTACCAGTAGCAGTATTATGCTTCTGGATTAGGACTCCTTTAATGAATATGGCTGCACCCATGACTTCCGAACTTACTATGAATTATGTAGGAAAGAAAAACCAAGAAATGCTTAGTGCAATTATGGCAGCAATTTGGAGTGGGAGTTGGTACTTCAGTTCACAAATATTTAGGTTCCTTAAAGCTGAGGGCTTGCCTTATGCTTATATTTTTTACATTACTGCTGCACTTTATGCTTTTGGTGTTTTTATGTACTACCTTTTAGTCTTGGATTATGAAAAGAGAACTGTTTAATTACTTATCTCAGTTATATAATAAAGTAACTTATTGCAAAGCTAGTATGCTTTAATATAAGAGCAGTAGTTTGTGTACACTCAAACTACTACTCTTTATTTTCTTATTTTTTTGAATGAAGGCCAATGGTATTACCTTCAGTATCTTGTAAAATAGCAACAAATCCAAATTCTCCAATAGGCATTTTTTTTCTAATTATTTTTCCACCAGATTTTTCTACTCTACTTTCTTCAGTAATACAGTCTTCAGAAGAAAAATAAATTACTGTATTGTTATCATTTGCGGTGTAATTATTTTTTTCTACTAAGGCACCAGTTGCATTAACTCCTTCGTTTTCAAATGGAAAAGTTGATTGTTTGCCCCACTCAATCGGTAAGTCTATAAGTTTTATGTTAAAAACTGTTTCGTAAAATTTTTTTGCTCGTGTTAGGTTTGCTACATTAATATCAAACCAGCATACAGGGTTTATTTTTTTCATTTTATTTTTTTCATTCTATGCAAATATGCAAACCTTTAGAAGTTTAAAATTGTAAAAATGGGACAGTGCTACTTTTTACTATCAAAAATTAAAGACATTTTAAGATCATCTCCATAAAATTCCTTTGGGGTGATTCCTGTAAATTCTTTGAAATCCTTTATGAAGTGTGCTTGGTCAAAATATTCATTCTCGTAGGCTAAATCAGTGAGTTTATATACTTCTTTATTAAGTAGGGTTTTTAGTGTTGTTTGTAGCCGTATGATTTTTGAAAGTTTTTTGGGGCTTAAGCCAACTGTTGAAGAGAATTTACGTGCCAATATTCTTCGACTTAGATTATTATGTTTAGAAAGTTCATTAATAGAAAGTTGTCCATTAGCTGTTGAAATCGTTTCAATGGTAGACTTTACAACTTTGTCTGTTAGTTTTTTATTATTCAATCTTTCAAGTAAGAATGATTCAATAATCTTGATTTTTTTTGAAGTATTACTTGCATTTAATATTCTTGTTTCTAGTTCTTTCCCCTTTCTCCCAAATAATCGTTCTAGATAAATAGGAGTATTCTCCATCTCCTTAATAGGTATTGTGGTGAATGGTAAAAAACCATTTGGATGAAACCGAACTACAAATATTCCGGTGTCTCCATTAGGTTCTACTACATATGGTCGGGTAAGTTGACCTATTAAAAAGCATCTAGGTTGCAGATAGCTATTTTTTCCTTCTGGATGATGCCAGTATAAATCGCCATAGTGAAAAATTAGTTTTATAGTTCCATCTGGAATAATTATATTTCTTTTCGGTGTTGTTTCTTTTTTACCTTCTAGTGTCCAATAACATTTTACAAAATCTGCTAAATTTTTATTTGGGTTAAATATTTTTGGATTCATTACTTCTTCTTTTAGGTGATATGCAGTTTCTTTTCCAAAGCAAATATAGTAAAAAGGTTTATTTTATATAGTTAAAGTTTGTTAGCTCATAGGTTTAGATTCAAGTTTGTTATTTTAGGGAAAGAAGAAATTGTAAGATGTTTAGTGTAAAATAATAATAGTCCTTTATAATATTTAGAAAGGTTGTTTTAGTAATTTATGTTAAAAAAGGATTAGTAGCCTTTTCTTTTCCTATAGTGGTACTTGGCCCATGCCCACAATAAACGATAGTTTCTTCATCTAAAGGAAAGAGTTTGGTTTTTATGCTATTAATTAAGGTGTCATAATCTCCTCCTGGTAGGTCAGTACGCCCTATACTACCATTAAAAAGCACATCACCTGCAATTATAAATTTTTCATCTGTATTATGTAAACAAATATGCCCAGGTGCATGTCCAGGTGCAAAAATGATATTTAAACTACTTTCTCCAAATGTTATTGTTTTTCCTTCTTCCAAAAAATGTTTAGGATAGGGTGATCCTTCATAATCTCCAAAGCCATAAGTTTTACTAATACTTCCTGCATTCTCTAATAATGGTAAATCATCTTTGTGCATATAGAGCTCTAAATTCCATGTTTCACTTACAAACTTATTTCCTAATATATGATCAATATGGCAGTGAGTATTGATAAGTTTTACTGGGTTTAAGCCTTCTGAGCTTATAAATCTTCTTAGTGTAGTGCGTTCTTCATAAGTGTAGCATCCTGGGTCAATAATGATGCAATCCTTGCTATCATCATATATTATATAAGTATTTTCTTGAAAAGGATTAAATGTAAATGTTTTTATGTTCATATTAAATTATTTTGCTTTGTTCAGCAAAGATATAAGTTCTTTATATTTGTGGCTGTATTTATGAGTTTTTCAACCCTTGTTATATTAATAGTTATTGGTCTGCTAGCTGGCTTGCTTAGTGGTATGGTTGGTATTGGTGGTGGTATACTAATCGTTCCATTACTTGTTGTGTTGTTAGGTTTTTCTCAGCATTTAGCACAAGGAACTTCTATTGTAGCTATGTTGCCTCCTATAGGAATACTTGCTGCTATGAACTATTTTAAAGCAGGATATGTTAAATGGGAATACTCTCTAGTAATTGCTTTTACTTTTATTATTGGTGGATATTTTGGTTCAAAATTTGCAATAAGTGTAAGGCCTGAAATCATTAGGCGTGTATTTGGAATTGTAATGTTAATAGGTGCAATAAAGTTGATTTTTTCAAAATGATAAGTCAAGTTAAGAGCCTAGCAAAGCAATATTTTCCTGAGGTAGTTGAGATAAGGAGGTATATACACCAACATCCTGAACTCTCATTTAATGAGTTTAAAACATCAGAGTATATACAAGAGATACTTACTAAATGGGAAATTCCTTTTACTAGTGGTATTGCAGGTACAGGTATTGCAGTTGTTCTAGAAGGAAAAAACCCTTCAAAACATACTTTAGCATTAAGGGCTGATTTTGATGCTTTACCAATTACAGAAGAAAATGATGTTGAATATTGTTCTCAGAATAAGGGGGTAATGCATGCTTGTGGTCATGATGCTCATACTGCATCATTACTTGGAGTGCTTAAAATATTAAATACACTAAAATCAGATTGGGAAGGTACGGTAAAATTTATTTTCCAACCTGCTGAAGAGATGTTGCCTGGAGGTGCTCAGCAGATGATTAAGGAAGGTGTTTTGGAAAACCCTAAGGTAGAGAAGATGTTAGGGCAACATGTTTTTCCTGATTTGGAAGTAGGGAAGGTTGGTTTTAGATCTGGTATGTATATGGCATCTACTGATGAGTTACATATTACTATTAATGGTAGAGGTGGACATGCAGCATTGCCTGATAAATACAATAATCCTATTTTGGCTGCAGCAAAGTTAATAACTGCTCTTGATGAATATTTTACTCCTGAGCGTAAGCGCCCATCAGTATTTGCTATAGGTTTTGTTGAGGCTTTGGGTTCAACTAATGTAATACCAGATAAAGTACAGTTAAAAGGTACGCTAAGAGCAATGGACGAAGAATTTAGATCTCAAGCTCATGTTCAAATGCATAAAATAGCAGAAGCTATTGCAAAAGAAAATAATCTAGAAATTGATTTTGATATAAGAAGAGGCTACCCTTGTCTTATAAATGACGATGAACTAACAAATAAATCAATTACTCTCGCTAAAGCATATATGGGGGAAGAAGAAGTAGTTGCTTTACCTGTGCGAATGACAGCAGAAGATTTTTCTTACTTCTCTCATAAGGTACCTTCTTGTTTTTATAGGCTCGGAACAGCAAATAGTAGTGAGGGTATTACTCATGGTTTGCATACTTCAAAATTTAATATAGATGAGCAGGCTCTTGAAATTGGAATGGGGCTTATGGCTTATTTAGCTATTACTAACTAATTAATTTATTCCCAATAGTATAAAATTCATCTGCGAATAGATTTAGTCTTTCTTTTAAATCACTAGATGATATGCTGTTTTCGCTAAAGTCTTTCCCTGTTGCGTAAATTACTCTTGGTAATTGTATCATACGCCATTGATTCATACATATTTGAGTAAGGTGCATGGTGGCTAAATAGCTTCTTTCGCCTCCTGCGGCACAAAGTATTCCAAAGAACTTTCCAGTTGCTTCTCCAAAAGATGTATCTAATAATACTTTTAAGGAATCGTTAATGCTATAGTTGTAAACAGCCATTCCAATAATTATATTATCAGCTTCTTTTATGTGCTTTGCTAAAGTTATAGCTTCGTCACTCATTTTATTATGAACTGGGTTAAGAGGGATATTTCTAGCATCAAAAAGAGTACAGTCAGCACCTTTGCTAATGAGTTTTTCTTTAGCACTTTTACATAGTAAATATGATCGTGAGTTCTGGGATAAAGAACTGGATAAGATTAATGTTTTCAAAAGGTTGTTTTTAGTTGTTTTTGAGTGTTACTCAGGTCTTTTAGTTTGCTACTTTAGATATGAAATCAATTCTCAATAATCTAATTTCATCATCATTAAATTCATCTTCTTCAAATTCTACTCTTGCTTCATCAAATGAAAAATTTTCAGTTTCTTTAAAAAAATCATGTATTTCTTCTAGCTCATCTTCCTCCATCATATCAGCAATAATATGAGATAGATTTAGTCGAGTTCCTTTTTCTACGATTTCTTCCATTTCACAGAGTAGCTCTTCATTTGTAAACCCTTTTCCTCTGGCAATATCATCAAAGTTTAGTTTTTTATCTAAAGACTGAATGATATATATTTTGTTTGATGATTTATTGGCTACAGTTCTTACTACTATATCTTGTGGGCGTTCAATATCATTTTCCTCAACATATTTCTTTATAACAGCAATAAATTCAGAACCATATTTTTTGGCTTTTCCTTGTCCAACTCCTTGTACTTGAGCCATTTCCTCCATATTTACAGGGTATTGGTTTGCCATATCAATTAAAGAAGGTTCCATAAAGAGTATTGCAGGAGGTAGGCCAATTTGTTTTGCTATCTTTTTTCTTAAATCTTTTAGGATATTGAATAAGATCTTATCTGCTGCTTGCCCTTTTTGAGCATTGTTACTTTGGTTATTAATGCTATCGTAATCATGATCTTCAGTAATTTCAAAACTATAAGGTTTATTAATAAAATCTTTTCCTGCTTCTGTTATTTTAAGTACTCCGTACGATTCAATTTCCTTAGTTAGTAATTGCTTTACATAAGCTTGTCTTATAATAGAGTGCCAAAACCCTAAAGATTTTTCTGATCCTTTCCCAAATACATCCTCAATTTGCGACATGTATTGTTTGATAAGAGCATTGCTTTCCCCCATCATAATTCGAGCCATTTCCTTTGGTTTAAAGCGTTCTCGACAAGCTACTACAGCTTTTAGAAGTAGTGAAATATAATCTTTTCCTTCTATTTTTTCTTTAGGATTCTTACAATTATCACACATTTTATCACACCTATCGGCATTAAATTCTTCTCCAAAATAATGTAATAAGTATTTTCTTCTGCACATTGAAGTCTCCGAAAAAGCAATAGTTTCCATAATAAGTAGGCGTCCTACTTCTTGTTCAGCAACAGGTTTTCCTTGTAAAAACTTCTCTAGTTTTTCTATATCTTTATAGTCGTAAAAGGTAATTAGTTCTCCTTTACCGCCATCTCTACCTGCACGTCCAGTTTCTTGGTAATAACCTTCTAAACTTTTTGGAATATCGTGGTGCACAACAAAACGAATATCTGGTTTATCAATTCCCATTCCAAAAGCAATAGTAGCAACTATTACATCACAATCATCCATTAAAAATGCTTCCTGATGGGCTACTCTTTTTTTAGCTTCTAGTCCTGCGTGGTAGGGAAGGGCTTTAATTCCATTAATTTGTAATGTTTCAGCTATTTCTTCTACTTTTTTCCTACTTAAGCAATATACTACACCTGACTCTCCTTTTCTTTGATTAATGTATTGTATTATTTGTTTTGCAACATCCTTTTTAGGACGTATTTCATAAAATAGATTTCCCCTGTTGAAAGAATCAAGATATAACTTTCCGTTATTAATCTTTAAATTTTTCATGATATCTTGTCTTACCTTTGGTGTTGCAGTAGCAGTAAGGGCAATGATAGGAGCTTCTCCAATGTTATCAATTATCTGTTTTAGTTTTCGATACTCTGGTCTAAAGTCATGTCCCCATTCTGATATACAATGAGCTTCATCAATTGCATAGAATGAAATATTTACAGATCTAAAAAATTCAGTGTTTTCTTCTTTTACTAAAGATTCAGGAGCTACATAAAGGAGTTTTGTTTTTCCATTTGTAATGTCCTCCTTTACTTGTGTGGTTTGTGTTTTTGATAGTGAGGAATTAAGAACATGAGCAATACTGTCATTTTCGCTAAAACCTCTTATGGCATCTACTTGATTTTTCATAAGAGCAATTAATGGAGATACAACTATTGCACAGCCTTCCGACATTAGTGCTGGTAATTGGTAACACATTGATTTTCCTCCGCCAGTAGGCATAATTACCATACTATCATTTCCATCAAGCAGATTAAGGATTATATCTTCTTGGTCTCCTCTAAAGCTATTAAATCCGAATATGCTTTTAAGGTTTTTGTTTAGAGTTTCTTTAGAATTGTTCATTCTTAAATTAAAAGTAATACTTTTGTTTTTGTTTTGAGAACGAATATACTACTTTATTTTTATGAAATCTTCAACTGAAATAAAAAACATTGCAAAAGAAACTGTAGCACTAGAGGTGGCTGCAATTACTAAATTAGAAAGCCGTATAGATGATAATTTTGTATCGGTTATTGAACTGATTTTAAATGCAAAGGGACGCTTAATAGTAGCAGGAATAGGTAAAAGTGCTAATATAGCAAGTAAGATGGTTGCAACCTTTAATTCAACGGGTCAGCCAGCAGTATTTCTACATGCAGCTGATGCTATACATGGCGATTTAGGTAATATACAGGATGGAGATGTGGTAATTTGCATTTCTAAGAGTGGAAATACACCAGAAATTAAAGCCTTGTTGCCTTTTATTAAAAACATGGGGAACGCTGTTGTAGGGATTACAGGAAATATGAATTCTTTTTTAGCAAAAGAATCAGACTATGCTTTAGATGTAAGCGTTGATAAAGAAGCTTGTCCTAATAATTTAGCACCTACCTCTTCAACAACAGCACAGTTAGTAATGGGAGATGCCTTAGCGGTAACCTTATTAGATTGTAGAAACTTTACAGATAATGATTTTGCTCGTTTTCATCCTGGAGGAACTTTAGGGAAAAGACTTTATTTAAAACTTTCAGATATTGTTTCGGTTGATAATAAACCTTTAGTAGCAGCTGATGCTAGTATTAATGAGGTTATTATTGAAATTTCAAAAAAGAGATTAGGAGCAACTGCAGTTGTTAGTGGGGGTGAGCTTAAAGGAATTGTTACTGATGGGGATTTAAGAAGGATGTTAGAAGAAGGAAAAGTTTTTGATACTTTAGTAGCTCAGGATATTATGAGTAAAGATCCTAAAACTATGGAAATAGATACACTAGCTTATAATGCTTTGGAGTTAATGGAGCAGTATAATATTAATCAGTTAATTGTTACAGATAATGCAAAGTATGTTGGTATTGTACATTTGCATGAAATTATTAAAGAAGGAGTAGTATAGATGAGTACAGAAAATGAAATGTCTTTCCTTGACCATCTAGAAGTTTTTAGATGGCATTTAATTCGTTCAGCAATAGCTATTATGTTTTTTGCTGCTATTGCATTTGTTTTTAAAGAAATTGTTTTTGATGTTATTTTATTAGGACCTAAAAAACCTGACTTTCCAACATACAGAGCCTTGTGTGGTATTTCAAAATTTTTAGGTTTAGGTGATGCTTTATGTATGGAGGATTCTCCTTTTACTTTGATGAATATAAGTATGAGTGGTCAATTTTCTACTCATATAACTACTTCGTTATTTGCTGGGTTTATTGCTGCTTTCCCTTATGTGTTTTGGGAGCTTTGGCGATTTATAAGGCCAGCTTTACATACTAATGAAACAAAAATGGCTAGGGGAATAGTATTCTTTAGTTCTATGTTATTTATGCTTGGGGTATTGTTTGGCTATTATGTAATAGCGCCTCTTTCAGTAAATTTCTTAGGGTCATATCAAGTAAGTAGTACCGTTGCAAATCAGATTAGTTTAACTTCTTTTATATCAACAGTAACAACTGTAAGTTTGGCAAATGGAATTATTTTTGAGTTGCCAATTTTGGTATACTTTTTAACTAAGATAGGCTTGTTAACACCAGAGTTTATGCGTATTTACCGTAAGCATGCAATGGTAGTAACTCTTATACTTTCGGCAATAATTACACCGCCAGATATTACTTCTCAAATCTTGGTTTCTTTTCCATTAATTATATTGTATGAGTTGAGTATAAAGATATCAGCTAAGGTTATTAAAAATCAAAATAAGAAAAAATAATGATTTTAAGAGCAGATAATATTATTAAGTATTATGGGAAGCGCGCTGTTGTAAAAGGTGTTTCAGTTGAAGTAAAACAGGGAGAAATTGTTGGGCTTTTAGGTCCTAATGGAGCAGGAAAAACAACTTCTTTTTATATGATGGTTGGTTTAGTAAAGCCTAATGAAGGTAAGGTATATTTAGATGATATAGAGATTACAGACTTACCAATGTATAAAAGAGCTCAGTTGGGTGTTGGTTATTTAGCTCAGGAAGCTTCTGTTTTTAGAAAAATGACAGTGGAGGATAATATCTTATCGGTATTGGAAATGACTAAGCTTAGTAGAAAAGAACAATTAGCAAAATGTGAGTCTTTATTGGATGAGTTTAGTTTACAGCATGTGAGAAAAAATATGGGTGATTTTTTGTCAGGAGGTGAGCGTAGGCGTACAGAAATAGCTAGAGCTTTAGCTACTAATCCTAAGTTTATATTATTAGATGAGCCTTTTGCTGGTGTTGATCCTATTGCTGTTGAAGATATTCAGCAGATAGTTGCCAAGCTAAAAGAGAAAAATATAGGAATACTTATTACAGACCATAATGTGCACGAAACCTTAAAGATAACTGATAGGGCCTATCTTTTATTTGAAGGGAATATACTAAAGCAAGGTACAGCTGAAGAATTAGCAGCTGATGAGCAAGTTAGAAAAGTATATTTGGGTAAAAACTTTGAACTAAGGAAATAACTATATTTCCTCTAAAGTAAATTCAAAAGATTCCATAATCTGGTTACAAAGCATCTTTTTACAAGCTTCGTCTACTTTTGATGATGCAACTTCTTTGCTTGCAGCTTCAACCTCTAAGGTGATGTGTTTTCCAATACGCACATTTACTATCTCAGATAAACCAACATTTCCCATACTAGCTGATACAGCTTTTCCTTGTGGGTCTAATAATGATTTAAGTGGCATTACATCTATTTCGGCTCTGAACTTCATAATTATAGTATATTATTTAATAGTGATAAAATCAGGTACAAAATTACAATAAATGGGATAGCAGCAAACTGAAAAACAAAGAATAATATCAGTGCAGATAAAATAAGTGCTATTCGAAAGATATTTAGGCGAGAATTAAAGCTCTCAGACTTGCTAAATTTCAGAGAGAAAAGAGGCATTTCTACTACTAAAAGAATAGGCATGATTATTGCAATTATAGTTAGAAGCTGTAAATCAGCAAACATAGGGAAGGTGTCAAAATTAATATGAGGTATTGCTGCAATAAAAATAGCAAGTGCTGGTGTTGGTAAGCCAATAAAGGAAGTGGTTTGCCTTGTGTCAATATTAAAATTTGCTAAACGGTAAGCTGAGAAAATAGGGATTAAAAGAGCTAATGATGCTGGGTAAAACCAAACTCCTCCTTCCATTGAGTGTTTAAAAATTACAGTATTATTAAGGTAGAACATAAAATGAAAAAGAATAAAGCCAGGCGCTACTCCAAAAGTAACCATATCGGCCATAGAGTCTAGTTGTTTTCCTAACTCACCACTAACATTAAGTAGGCGAGCAGCTAAGCCATCAAAAAAATCAAAAAAAGCTCCTGAAAAAATACAAAGCGATGCCATTTTTAAGTCTCCTTGAAAAGCAAAAATAATGGAAAATAGACCGCAGGTTAAATTAGCAAGTGTGATTATATTTGGGATATTTCTTTTTATTGCATTCATATCAGCAAAAATATGATATTATACCCAAACTACATAGTTTTTCAATTCTTTAACTTTATTTTTTTGATTGATATTGTGTTAAAATTTAAAACCATAGCTAGGCTATGCTTGAAAATTTTGTCTTATCTAAATCAAAATAAGTTTTGTTAAATTTACCGAAAAGCTAAATAGCTTGGGTATATTTGTAAACCTTATGAGAAATTTATTTTTAGCACTATTCAGCGGTTTGTTATTGGCTTTTTCTTGGCCAGAAATAGGATTCTTTCCTGTATTATTTTTTGCTTTTATTCCTTTATTAAAGTTAGAACAAGAAATTAGTAAGTCAAACTTGAAAAAGAAAGGATTGAAGGTATATTGGTATGCTTTTATTGCCTTTTTTGTCTTTAATGCAATTACTACTTATTGGGTGTGTAATGCTACACTGGCTGGAGGTATAGCCGCATTTATTGTTAATGCAATCTTAATGGCAGCAGCTTTTTATGTTTTTCATAAAGTAAAAGCAAATACAAAAAAACGTTTGGGCTATCTTGCCTTTATTGTGCTTTGGATAAGTATGGAGTATCTGCATTTAAATTGGGATTTATCATGGCCTTGGTTAACTTTAGGTAATGGCTTTGCTAATGTCCCTAATGTGGTGCAATGGTATGAATATACGGGAGTGCTTGGAGGGTCACTATGGGTGCTAATGATTAATATTCTCTTGTTTAATTTCTTAAATGAAAAAACCATTAATAGAGGAGTATGGTCTTTATTATTACTTATTGTTCCTTTAGTTTTTTCCTATATTCTTATTCCAAATATTGAGAGCGAAGAACAATTGAAAATAGTGATTGTACAGCCTAATGTTGATCCTTATACTGATAAATTTAATGTAGGGTTTCAGCAGCAGCTTACAGAATTTATTGCTTTAGCAAAAACTAAATTAACCCAAGAAACGGCACTCTTAATAGGTCCGGAAACTGCATTGTTGGAGGGGATTTGGGAAAATAAAATTGAAGCAACTTATAGTGTAAAGGTTTTTAGGGAATTGCAAAAAGAATATCCTAATTTGAATATTTTAGTGGGTGCTTCTACTTATAAGATGTTTGGTCATGGAGAGCAGAGAACTGCTACGGCACGCCAAGTTAGAAATGAGCAAGTTTTTTATGATGCTTATAACTCTGCTATTTTTATTCCTGCTGTTGGAGCCGTTGAAGTGTATCATAAAATGAAATTAGTTCCTGGTGTGGAAAAAATGCCATTCCCTAAAGTGTTAGATAAGATAGCTGCCTTAATGGTAGATTTAGGAGGGATTAGCGGGTCATTAGGAAGTGAAAATAAAGTACATCAGTTTACAGTGGCAGATAAAATAATTACGCCTCTTATTTGCTATGAAAGTATTTATGGGGATTTAAAGAAAGGAAGTACTAACCTAATTGCTGTTATTACTAATGATGGTTGGTGGAAAAATACTGCAGGATATAAACAGCATTTTGAGTATGCTAGATTAAGAGCAATTGAGCAACGTAAGGCTATTATTCGTTCAGCAAATACAGGTATTTCTGGAGTGATTAACCAAAGAGGAGCTGTATTGCAGCAAACAAATTGGGATGAACAGGTATGCCTGACTGTCGATGTTGCTATTGATAAGAGCAGTACTTTTTATAGCGTATTTGGAGATTATATTGGGCGTTTAAGTGTTTTTGTTGCAGCATTACTTCTTATAGTGACTTTTGTGAAAGGGAAGTTGAAAGAATAATTTTTCATACCTTTATGGAATGAAAAAAATAGTTCTACTTCTTATTTTTCCATTATTTAGTCTAGCACAAGAGCCATCATTTGTATATGAGCTAGAGCCTATTGATACTAATAAGCTTATAAATGATTTCTCTGTAACAATTGCCCAAGGGAACGATGATGTCTTAAGTTTGCTTAGTTTGTACCAAAAAGTGAACTTACCAAAAGATACTTTAGATTACTTTATGGTTTTATTAGATTCTAATTATTTAGTGAATAACCCAGAAGAGCCTTTAGTTATTTTAAAATTTCGTCAAATATTTTTTAAAGACCAATATTCTCGCTATAAGTATGAATATGGTGAGTTTGAAAGTTTTAAAGAAGTGAAAGAGACAGATGAAACGCTGCAAAAAGAGTTTGTTGTATTGTGTAAGAGTAATGATATGGATACTTTATTTTGGAATGGATGGGTTAATTCTACATTTTCCTTGTTGCTTACGCATTCAAGGTATTTAACCAATTCATTTTTTAAAGATAATTTTTATTTGTATATGAGTTTTTAGGTAATAGTTTTATAGAAACAAATAGTTCTAAAGGCTTTTTAGATGCTTATCTTAAACACTCAAGAGAGAAACAATATTTTGAAACAGGGCATGGAAAGGTGTTTATAGATAAGGTACATACTTTACTCTCAAAAATTAGTGAAGAAGAACTCTTAGGGGTATTTGAAGAGTTGAATATTGAAAATCCAAAATATTAAAAATATAATTTTGAAAGAATTAGTAGTATTAACTTTTTTATTTGTTGTGCTTAATTCTTGTAATGAGAAGGAAAAGAAAGATGCTATTTTTGATGGTACTCCTCAGGTGTCCTCCTCGTATAAGCTAGATTATAAAGATTTGTACTCCTATGAAAAGGTAGGGGCTAATGGTACTACTACTTTTTTTGACAGTACTGAATCCTACTCCATAAAATATAAAAGTGAGGGGCTTAACATTCATGCTTATTTAGTTAAGCCAAAATACATCGAAAAACCATTACCTTTAGTTATTTATTGTAGAGGTGGAAATAGAGATATTGGAGAGACTACTGATGAAACAGCTCTTTATTTGGCAGGAATGGTTTCAAATGGCTATGTTGTTTTAGCTTCAAATTATGGAGGTAGTAGCAAAAGTGATGGAGTTGATGAATTTGGAGGAAAAGAAGTAAGGGATGTAATTAATCTTTTTGCCTTAGCAAAGGAGTTTCCTTTTATTGATACTACAAATATTCTTCTTTATGGAGAGAGTAGAGGAGGTATGATGGTATATCAAACATTAAAAGACCAAAGAGAGAATAAAAATATTAAAGCTGCTGTTATTCTAGCTGGAATTACTGATTTGGAGTTAGTTTTCTATAATAGACCTGAAATGGAAAGGTTAGGAAGGGTGCTTATCTCTAATTATGATGCAAATAAAGTTGATGAGTTATATAGGCGTTCTGTAGTGAAATGGGTTGAGGAATTGCCTAAACACGTACCTATTCTTTTATTGCATGGTGATGCAGATAAGAGAGTAAATGTTGAGCATTCTATTAAATTAGCTACTCAACTAAAGGCAAATAACCATTCCTATGGTTTAAAAATTTATAAAGATGAAGGTCATCGCTTTTCATCAGTGTATTCAGATTCAGCAATAATAGAGCGAGAAATCTGGTTTCAACAATATATCACAGAATAAAGATTTTATTCTGAATATTCCTCGGTGCTTCTTGTTGTAGTTTTAATTTTAATTATTTTTTTCTCAATTTTATTTCTGTCTTCATTAGTAGTTGATTCTGTAATTGTTGTGTCAAAGTCTCCTCTTTCTAGCATAACTTTTATTGTGCTATCGTCCTTAATTTCTTCAATAGCTATAGTAAGTACGCTATCAATATTTGTATCTGAGTCTGTTGCAATAATTTGTAATTCTATTTTCTCAAGTTCAATTTCTTCATTGTATTCAGAATTAGATTTACAACAATTTCCCATAAATAAATATCCTAATAGTCCTAATATAAGTATCCATGTTAATGGCTTTTCTAATTTCCCCATAACTCGTTTTTTTAGTTAGTTTGGGGCTAATGTAGTGAAAATAGATTACTTAAGGTTTTTTGGAATCTCGCAAACAGGTATAGCTTGCATTTTATGTTGGTTAGCTTTATTAAGTCTAGTGTAGATTTTTAGTACCTCTATTTCTCTTGGGTTTAAGGCAGTAGTATCCCCCTTAAAGTTCATTGCCCATTCTAGTTCTGGGTAGCTAGCACCAATCTGATCTTCATCTGTTTTATCATCCCCCCAAAGCCCATCAGTTGGTGGGGCAACTAAGATATCCTTATTAACCCCCATCTCTTTCCCAAGAGCATAAACTTCAGTTTTTAATAAGTCAGCAATAGGGCTAAGATCTACACCTCCATCACCATATTTAGTAAAGAAACCAATTCCAAAGTCTTCTACTTTATTTCCTGTTCCTACTACTAAAGAGCTGTTGGCTTGAGCAAAATAATAGAGCGTAGTCATCCTTAAACGAGCACGAGTATTTACTAAAGCAAGTTCGTATTGTTTTTCATTTTTTGGGAGTTGGTTTGTAAAATTATCAAATGTTGAGCTGAGGTCTAATTCAACTGAGCTTACATTTTCAAAATTCTCTTTCAGCCAATCAATATGCTTTTTCCCTCTAATTACTTGTGATTGTTGTTGATGTATGGGCATTTCCACACAAATAAGGGGAAGGCCTGTTTTTGCTGCTAAGGTAGAGCTTACTGCTGAGTCAATACCTCCAGAAATTCCTATTACAAATCCTTTAACATTTGTTTTTTTAGCGTATGAAAGTAGCCAATTAGTAATATGATTTATTATTGCTGTTGTTTGCATAACTGTTTTGCAAATGTAAGGCAAAACTTCTTATTTTTGCATTATGAATCGTATCGTATTATTACTAACTGTTTTCTTATTGTCCTCTTGTTTCTCTGATGATGCAAGTATTGCAGATTTAAAATTTAACCGTTTTGAGCAATCATTATTCCTAATAAATGCTGAGAATGTAGAGGAGCTTACAAGTGAGTGGGATTTAGTTTTTGGAAGCTTTAATGAGGTTTTTGCTACTCAAATAATGTTTTCAAGCTTTGCTGATGAAAAGTATTATAATGAGTTGCTTGCTTTTACCTCACATCCAGACATGAGAGAGGCTTATGACAGTGTTGCTATTAATTTTTCGGATTTTACTAGTATTGAAAAGGATTTAAATAAGGCTTTTGGAAGGTTCTCAGATGAGTTTCCTTCTTATCCAATTCCTGATATTACAACCTTTTTTGGAGGGTTTAATTATGGAGTAGTTACTTATGATGATAATGTAGCTATAGGGTTAGAAAATTTCTTAGGAAAAAATAGTAAATTCTATGGTTTTTTAGGCGATCCTGAGTATTTGCGTTTTCAGAAGCGAAAAGAGTTTATAGTTTCTAATGTAATGGAAGTATGGTTTAATGCTTATTTTCAAAACTATTTAGGAGGTAGAGATTTTCTGTCTCAGATGATACATAAAGGAAAGTTAATGTATTTTATTAATGCTATGCTCCCTGATGTTGCAATGGAAAATCAATTCCGATTTACTAAAGAACAGATGGATTGGGTAGAGGAAAACGAGGCAGAAATTTGGACTTATTTTGTTGATAATGATTTATTATTTTCTTCAAATGAACAGCTGTATCAAACTTTTTTAGATCATGCTCCTTTTGCAAAAGGTATGCCTGAGGAAGCTCCAGCTCGTATAGCCTATTTTACAGGTTATAAGATAGTGCAAGAATATGTGGATAATAATGATATTGCTTTAGATGAGTTAATATTTATAACTGATGCAAGGGCTATTTTAAATGCATCAAAATACAAACCAAAAAGATGAAAAAACAAACTTTAAAATTTGATGTTGCTTTAGATGAAAATAACCTGCCTGTAAATATTGAGATGCATGCAAGTGATGGAGCTGCTAGTGAAAATAATATTAAAGCTTTAATGGTTTCAGCTTGGGCAGCTAAATCTAAAGAAACTTTACGTATTGATTTATGGACTAAAGATATGCCTGTAAATGAAATGTTTATTATGTATCATCAAACAATGATGGGGATGGCTACTACTTTAGAGCGTGCTACAGGACATGATAGGCTGGCAGGAGCACTTCGTGATTATTGTGAGTTTTTTGCAGAGCAAACAAAAATTAAAGAAACTAAGTAATTTCTTTAAATTGAGGGTTTAATTGCTCAATAAACTGAGCAATTTCTACTGTTCCTATTTTAGTTTCGGCTGAGGTAGTAAAGGTTTGAGGAAGCTCTTCCCACTCTTTAAGCATTTCTTTTTTATAAGCCTCTATTTTTTTTGCTACAACTACTTTTCCTAGCTTATCAGCTTTAGTAAAAACCATTACAAAAGGAATGCTGTTTTCGGCAAGCCATTGCATAAATTCTTGGTCAATTTTTTGAGGACTATGTCTGCTATCAATTAAAACAAATAAGCACATTAAGTTGGTTCTGTTAAGTAAATACTCGCTTATCATATCGTGAAACTGGGCTCTTTTCGACTTTGAAATTTTGGCATAACCAAAACCAGGTAAGTCAACTAAGTACCATTCTTTGTTGATAAGAAAATGATTTATCAATTGTGTTTTTCCTGGCTTTCCTGATGTTTTTGCTAAGTTCTTTTTATTTACTAAAGCATTAATTAAGGATGATTTTCCAACATTAGACCTTCCGATAAACGCATATTCTGCCATTTTAGGTGCAGGGCAAATTTTGTAATCGGTATTGCTAATTACAAATTCGGCAGTTTTTATTTTCATCCTTTAATTCTTTAGATATGGGTTTTAAGCCATTTTAGTGCAATCTCACTAAATTCTTTTGGGTGTTCCCACATTGCAGCGTGCCCACATAAAGGCATCCAGTGTAATTCTGAGTTTGGTAGTAATTTATGAAACTCATCTGCTACTGGGGGTGGAGTTACTTTATCTTGTTCTCCCCATATTAAACAAACTGGCATTTTAAAATGTGGAATGTCCTCAGCCATATTATGTCTAATTGCTGATTTTGCATATCCTAATAGCTTAAGTACAGAAACACGGTTATTTGCAATTTCAAATACTCTATCAACTAATTCTTTAGTGGCTACTTTTGGGTCGTAAAATACTTCTTCAGTTTTAACTCTTATATAGTCGTAATCTCCTCTTCTTGGAAATGAATCTCCCATTGCATTTTCATAGAGTCCAGAGCTTCCTGTAAGTACAAGTCCATCAACCATCTCAGGGTGTTCTTTCGAAAATATTAATCCGATATGTCCTCCCATTGAATTTCCTATGAATACTGCACTTTTTAACCCTAAGTGCTGCATAAATTCATAAAGATAGTCGCTTAATTTTTTTACTGAAACCTTAAGTAAAGAACCTTCAAATAATTTTAGATCTAAGCCGTATACTTGATATTCTTTAGAGATGTGTGTAACCATATCTCCAAAGTTTTCAACCCCTCCCATTAAACCATGTAGTAGTATAATTGGATGGCCTCCATTCCCTTCTTCAAGCCATTTAAATTTCCCTTCTTCCTTAATCATGTAAGTTTAGATTTTAGTTTGCAAAGAAACGAAAATATTTGTTAATAGCAACAACTAGGTAAAAGCGTGCTAAAATGAATTGAAGTGGTAAAAGTTATCAACAAAGTGGGGGTTAGTGGGAGAAAGTGGGATTTATGCGTATATTAGCAGCCAGATTCAGTAGAATAAAAAATGATTAATATAATTGGAACATACGAATGTAAAGCAGACGCTAAAGGGCGTGTGATGTTTCCTTCTGCTTTAAAAAAGCAGTTGAAAAATGTATTAGGTGATGGTTTTGTAATTAAAAGATCGGTATTTAACAAATGCTTGGAAATTCATCCTATGTCAGAATGGGATAAAGTAGTTGGTCAGGTAAATAAGTTAAATCGATTTGTAAAAAAGAATAATGATTTTATTCGTTCCTATATGTCAGGCTTAAAAGTTGTTGAGGTAGATAGTTCTGGAAGGTTTTTAATACCTAAAGATTTATTTGCCTTTGCGGCAATTAGCAAAGAAATTGTATTGTCTTCTTCGGTAAATATGATTGAGATTTGGGATAAAGATAGTTATGAAGCTGCAGTTGCAGCAACTTTAGTTGATTTTGGAAATTTAGCTGAAGAGGTAATGGGTAATCAGTCATTTGAAGATTCTGATGGAGTATCATAGTCCGGTATTATTAAACGAATGTATTGAGGGGCTAAATATTAAGCCTGATGGAATTTATGTTGATGTCACTTTTGGTGGCGGTGGGCATTCTAAATTGATATTAAAGCAATTGAAGGGAGGAAAGTTATTTGCTTTTGATCAAGATGAAAATGCACATAGAAATGATTTAAAGCAGGATGGTTTTAAATTAATAGCTGCAAATTTTAGATACTTGAGAAACTTCCTGAGAATGGAGGGAGTAACTAAAATTGACGGTCTGTTAGCTGATTTAGGGGTTTCTTCTCATCAGTTTGATATTGCTGAAAGAGGGTTTTCTATCCGTTTTGATGGGGAGTTGGATATGAGAATGAATACTAAGTCGCAGTTATCAGCTATGAGTGTTGTTAATGAATATGATAAAGGAGATTTAGCCGATGTTTTATATAAATATGGAGAGCTTAGGAACTCAAGAAAGATAGCTCAGGAAATTGTAAATTCTAGAGAGTTAGATAAAATAACAACCACTAATCAGTTAATTGATATTATTAAGGATTTGGTTCCTGAGAAAAAAAGAAATCAGTTTTTGGCTAGAGTTTTTCAGGCAATAAGAATAGAGGTGAATGATGAAATGACTGCTTTGGAGGAGATGCTTTTAGATGCAGTGGATTTATTAAATGAAGGGGGGAGGTTGGTAGTAATGTCTTATCATTCTCTTGAAGATAGGATGGTTAAAAACTTAATGAAGAAAGGTAATCTGGAGGGGAAGTTGCATAAAGATTTTTTTGGGAACCCAATTAAAGATTTAATCGAGGTAAACAGGAAGGTTATTGTTGCTTCAGATAAGGAGGTAACGACAAATTCTAGAGCAAGAAGTGCTAAGTTGCGTATTGCAGAAAAGAAATAATGAAAACAAAAAAAGAACATAGAAATTCATTTCTTTCAATTTTGAGAGGTGAGTTTATTGCTAATGAAAGCAATCAAAAGTACATTCCTTTTTTGTTGTTCATAGTTGTTTTAATACTTGTTAATATTAGAGTTTCTTTTAGTGCTGAACGTTTATTAAAACAATCAATTTCTTTAGAAAAAGAAGTAGCTGATTTACGTTTAGTGTATATAACTACAAAGTCAGACTTAATGAGTATGTATAGGAGGTCAGTTATCGAGGAGTTGGTGCTAGATCAAGGTTTAATCACTTCGGAAACGCCACCAATTATTATTGAACGCAATAATGACTAAGAAAGTAAAAAACACAAACTTCAGAATAATAGGTTTATACCTATTTGTAGTTTTTATTGCTTTAGGGGTGCTTGCGAAAATTATTAAAGTGCAGCAATTCAGTGCAGCAATAAATACAAGCTCACAGCCAAGGTATTTTCCTGTTGAGGCTCCAAGAGGAAATATTATTGCAGATGATGGTTCTTTACTAGCGATTTCTATGCCTTTGTATAACGTTAGGTTAGATATGAGCGTAATGAAGGAGGGTTTATTTTATGATAATGTTGTCGGTTTGTCAATAATGCTCTCAGAATTATTTGAGGATAAAACTCCTCAAGAGTATGAAATGTTTTTAAAGCAATCAAAAAAAGCGAAAAAGAATAAATATATTTTATTAAAGAATAAAGTAACTCATAATGAGCTAAATGAACTTAAAAAGATGCCAATTTTTAAGTTAGGTAAAAATAAAGGAGGTTTAATTGCTGAGCAAAGGCCAAATAGAGAAAAGCCATTTGGTTTATTAGCGCAGCGAACTGTAGGAGTGCTCAGGGATGTAAATCCTGTAGGAATTGAGCGTGCATTTAATCAGACATTATCTGGGGTTGATGGAGAGCACTTAAAAAGAAAAATTGCTAAAGGAGTTTGGGTGCCGCAAGATGCAGAACGTAATCGTTTGCCTCAGCCAGGAAACAATGTAATTACTACTATTAATACTGACATGCAGGATGTGGCGGAAAAGGCATTGGAAACAACCTTATTACATCATAATGCTGATTGGGGTTGTGTAGTGTTAATGGAAGTTGAAACAGGAGAGGTTAAGGTAATTGCTAATCTTAAAAAACATGAAGATGGTAGTGTGAATGAGACATTTAATTATGCTATGGCAAAGCATGTTTCTCCAGGGTCTACTTTTAAGTTAGCTTCAATAATTGCAGGTTTGGAGGATGGCTACTTTAAAACTACAGATACTGTAAATACTTATGGTGGACGCTTTAAGTTTTATGATAGGGTGATGAAAGATTCTCGTACAGGGCTTTACAATAAAATGACAATAAAAAAAGCGTTTATAAAATCTTCAAACGTAGGGATATCTCGTATTATTTTTGATAATTATAAAAGTAATCCTACAGCATTTACAGATAGAATCTATAAAATGGGATTGAGTACTCCTTTAGATTTAGAGTTGCCTTTTCCAAATAATTTAAAAACACCAATACCAAATAAAGGAGGGTGGTCAGGAGTAACGCTTCCTTGGATGTCAATAGGTTATGAAATGCAGCTTACTCCTATACATATGCTTGCTTTTTACAATGCAGTTGCAAATAGTGGAAAAATGGTAAACCCTATTTTTACTACAGCAATTAGTCGTGATGGTAAAATTATTGAAGAGCGTAGTACTAAAGTAATTAATCCTGCAATTTGTTCTGAAGTTACAATAGAGAAAGTATTGCCGTTATTAACTGGGGTTATTGAAGAAGGTACAGCAAAAAATATCCGCTCAAAAGAGTATGCTATAGCAGGTAAAACTGGAACTACAGTTATTAATTTTAACAATAGAGCAGAAGGTGTTGATAAGGAGTATCAAGCTTCATTTGCAGGCTTCTTTCCAGCAAATAACCCAAAGTATTCTTGCATAGTTGTAGTTAATAACCCTAAAGAGAATGGTCATTATGGGGGTTCAGTTGCAGCGCCAATTTTTAAAGAGTTAGCAGACAAAGTTTATGCTTCTGATATGAGTATTCATAAGGCAATTGTAGCTTCAGAAGAGACAATAGATTTCCCAAAGGTGAAGAATGGAATAATGACTGATGCAGTTAAGGTGTTAAATGAATTTGGAATTAAGAATAGTTCAGCTGAAGCGGATTGGATTGTAGCAAGAACAACTAAAGCAGATCTTAGTTTAGAAAGAAGAAATATAGAAAAAGATTTACAAAAAGGTAAAGTACCTGATTTAAAAGGAATGGTTTTGCAGGATGTTATTTTTCTTTTAGAAACTTATGGGCTAAAAGTAAATTGTAGTGGGTTTGGAGCTGTAAAGTCACAATCAATAAAAAAGGGAAGTTCTTTTACTAAAGGGACATTAATAGAATTGAAATTAGCTTAATGAGATTAAAAGAGTTATTATATAAAGTAAATATTGTTAGTGTAGTTGGTTTAGACGATACTGAGATAGTTGATGTTGCTTTTGACTCTAGAAAGGTAGGAGAGGGAACGCTTTTTATTGCTGTAAAAGGAACACTTTCTGATGGGCATGCTTATATTAATCAGGCTATAGTTAAAGGGGCAAAAGTAATTGTAGTTGAAACTATTCCAGATAATATAGAAAGTGAGGTTACCTATATATGTGTAAAAAACAGTAATGATGCTTTGGCAGTAATAGCTTCAAATTTTTACGGAAATCCTTCTGATAATATAAAGTTAGTCGGTGTTACAGGTACTAATGGAAAAACTACTATTGTTAGTTTACTTGCTCAATTGTTCTCTCAATTAGGGGTAAAGGTAGGTATGCTTTCTACAATTCAAAATAAAATAGTTGACCAGGTAATTCCTTCAACACATACTACTCCTGATGCTTTACAAATTAATTTACTCCTTAGTAAAATGCTAGCGCAAGGGTGCGAATATTGCTTTATGGAGGTGAGTTCTCATGCTATTGCTCAGGGAAGAATACATGCTTTAAACTTTGCGGGGGGGGTATTTACTAATATTACGCAAGATCACTTGGATTATCATAACACATTTGCAGAGTATCGTGATGTGAAAAAGTCATTTTTTGACTTATTGCCTAAAACTGCTTTTGCTCTTACTAATAAGGATGATAGGAATGGGGCTAAAATGTTGGAAGGAACTAAGGCAATAAAAAAGACTTATGCTTTAAAGTCTGTAGCAGATTATAAATGTAAGGTTCTTGAAAATCAGTTTGAGGGAATGCTTCTAAGTATTAATAGGATTGATGTTTGGGTAAGGTTAATAGGAGAGTTTAATGCTTATAATATGCTTTCTGTTTATGCTGTTGCTAATCTTTTTGACTTTGAAGATAATGAAGTGCTTGCAGCAATGAGTATGCTTACTGCTGCTGAAGGAAGGTTTCAGTATTTTCAGTCAGAGGAAAAAATTACTGCTATAGTAGATTATGCTCATACTGATGATGCTCTACGAAATGTACTTTCAACAATAAATGATATCCGTTCAAAAACTGAGCAGCTGATTACGGTTGTAGGCTGTGGTGGCGATAGAGATAAGGCAAAGCGACCACTTATGGCTGCTGTTGCTTGTAACTTAAGTACTCAGGTTATTTTAACATCTGATAATCCAAGGTCAGAAAACCCTGATTCAATAATTGAGGATATGCTTGCTGGTTTGGATGTGCAACAAATGAAGAAAGTGCTAGTAATTACTGATAGAAAACAGGCTATAAAAACAGCTTGTAGGTTAGCAACTGAAAATGATATTGTGCTTGTAGCGGGTAAAGGGCATGAAAAGTATCAAGAAATAAAAGGAGAGAAACTTCCTTTTGACGATAAAGAAGAACTAAAAGAAGTATTAAATATAAATAAACTATAAATGTTATACTACCTATTTGAATATCTACAAAATACCTATGATTTTCCAGGAGCAGGATTGTTTCAGTATATTTCCTTTCGTGCAGCAATGGCAGTGATTACTTCCTTGTTGGTTTCTTTAGTTTTTGGAGGGAAGATTATCAATATTATTAGAAATAAGCAGATTGGTGAGCAGGTTAGGGAGTTAGGATTAGCAGGTGAGGATAGTAAAAAAGGAACGCCAACTATGGGAGGTTTAATCATATTGGCTGCAATATTAATTCCAACGTTATTATTTACAAAGTTAGACAACATTTATATTATTATAATGATTGTTTCAACGCTTTGGTTGGGGGCTATTGGTTTTATTGATGATTATATTAAAGTGTATAAGAAAGATAAAGAAGGTTTAGCAGGGAGGTTTAAGATTTTAGGACAAGTAGGTATAGGGATAATAGTTGGTTTAGTAATGGTTTTTAGTTCTGATATTGTTGTAAAAGAAGATGTGGCAATCACAAATGAAACTAGTGTAGTCGGTAGTGTTGATATTGCTAAAAAATCATCAAAAACAACAACGCCATTTTTTAAAAATAATGAGTTTGATTATCAAGATCTTACATCTTGGATGGGTGATACAGCAAAGGATTATGCTTGGATATTATTTATTTTGATTGTAGTGGTTATTATTACAGCAGTATCTAATGGAGCAAATATGACTGATGGTCTTGATGGTCTTGCAACAGGAACCTCAGCAATTATTGGAGCTACTTTAGCACTTTTTGCTTATGTATCTGGTAATATTATTGCAGCAGAGTATTTAAACATCATGTATATTCCAAATACGGGAGAGCTTGTGATTTATATGGCTGCTTTTGTAGGGGCTTGTGTAGGGTTTATGTGGTATAACTCTTATCCAGCACAGGTGTTTATGGGAGATACAGGGTCTTTAGCTTTGGGAGGAATTATAGCTGTTGTAGCTATCCTAATTCGTAAAGAGTTATTAATTCCAGTTCTCTGTGGGATATTCTTAATTGAGAATGTCTCGGTAATGTTACAAGTAGGTTATTTCAAATACACAAAAAAGAAGTATGGTGTTGGAAAAAGAGTCTTTAAGATGGCTCCCTTACATCATCATTATCAAAAATTAGGAATGCATGAAAGTAAAATTGTAACTCGATTTTGGATTGTAGGAATAATGTTGGCAGTTATAACAGTTGTAACTTTAAAACTAAGATAATGACTAAGAGAATTGTCGTTTTAGGAGCAGGAATAAGTGGAGTAGGAGCGGCTGTTTTAGCAAAGAAAAAAGGTTTTGATGTTTTTGTTTCTGATAAAGGAATAATTACTGATGATAATAAAGAAGTTCTTTTAAATAATAAGATAGAGTGGGAGGAAGGTAGGCACACGCCTGAGCTAATTTTTAATGCCGATGAGGTGATAAAAAGCCCTGGAATACCTGATAAGGTAGCTTTGGTTCAAGCTTTAGTGAAAAGAAATGTTCCTGTAATATCAGAGGTAGAATTTGCATTTAGATATACTAAAGCAAAAATTGCTGCAATAACAGGGAGTAATGGTAAAACTACTACTACATTATTGTTAGGTCATGTGTTAAAAAATGCAGGTTATGATGTATTAGTTGCTGGAAATGTTGGGGTTGGTTTTGCACTTTCTATTGCTGAGCGTGATTATGATTATATTGTTCTGGAGTTGAGTAGTTTCCAGCTTGATGGTATTAGAAATTTTCGATCAGATGTAGCTATAATACTTAATGTGACTCCTGATCATTTAGATAGGTATGATTATAAATTAGAGAATTATACAGCTTCTAAGTTTAGAATTACAGAAAATCAACTAATAACAGATTACTTAATTTATAATGCGGATGATTTACTTGTAAATGCAATCGCAACAAAAGCAAAAAAACTACCTATCTCATTAATTGAAGAAAAAATAGAAGGAGGGTACTATAATAATAAAGAAATAAAAATTAATATAAATAATAAGACAATGACTATACAAGATTTAGCTTTGCAAGGAAGGCATAATATTTTTAACTCTATGGCAGCAGCTATGGCAGCCAGAGTGTTTGAGGTTAAGGATGCTGTAATCAGAAAATCAATGATTGATTTTCAAAATGTAGAACATCGCTTAGAATATGTACTTACAGTACATGGTGTTGATTTTATTAATGACTCAAAAGCGACTAATGTAAATGCTTGTTGGTATGCTCTTGAGAGTATGAGCAAAGATGTAGTTTGGATTGTTGGTGGGGTTGATAAAGGCAATGATTATAGTGAGCTTACAGATATGGTAACTGAGAAAGTGAAAGCTATTATCTGCTTAGGAGAAAACAATGAGAATATTATTAATGCCTTTAGAGGAAAAGTAGATACAATTGTACAAGCAAGTGATATGGAGGAAGCTGTAAAACAATCGTATAGTTTGGCTAATAAAAATAATGTAGTGTTATTATCTCCTGCTTGTGCAAGCTTTGATTTGTTTGCAAATTATGAAGAAAGAGGGTTTCAATTTAAAAAACAAGTAAGAGAGCTATAAATGAACCCTTTGTTTAAAGATATTAAAATTGAAGGTGATAGAACAATTTGGTATATTGTTTCTTTTTTAGCTTTAATTTCCATTTTAGTAGTTTACAGTACTGCTGGGTGGAATTTCTTGTTTAAACATATAGTAAAATTATTGCTAGGGTTCTCGGCAATGTATCTAGTTCATAAAATTAAGTTTAAATATTTCTCAAAATTAGGTTTGCTTTCTTATGGGGTAAGTATTATTCTATTAATCTTAGTTTTTATAATTGGAGTTAATGTTAATGGTGCTTCGCGTTGGCTGCAATTTTTAAGTTTGCAGTTTCAGCCTTCTGATATAGCAAAGCTTGCAGTAATTGTTTTTATGGCAAGACAAATTAGTAAGCATAGGGAGTATTTACATAATTTTAAAGACTTAGTGTGGTATGTTTTGGGGCCGCTGATTTTGGTATGTTTGCTAATATTGCCTAATAATTTTTCTTCAGCAGCTTTGGTATTTATTAACGGAATGGTATTGATGTTTGTTGGGAGAATAAAAATAAAATTTCTTGCAGGGATCATAGGTATTGCCATTGTTGGTGCGTTTGTAATTTATGGTACAGCTAAGTATACTCCTTTTGGAACTAAGGTGATGCCTAGGTCGGCAACTTGGGTTAGTAGAATAGATGGGTTTTTTATTGAAACTGAAGGTGATGAGCAGTCAAATGATTTCCAACAGACTCAAGCCTTAGTAGCAATACAAAATGGTGGGCTTAAAGGAGTTGGCCCTGGAAAAAGTACACAAAAAAATATTCTACCTTATTCGTCATCAGATTTTATTTTTGCAATAATAGTTGAGGAGTACGGTTTAATAGGTGGAGCTATATCAGTAATAGCGTACTTAATATTACTTTTTAGAGCAGTAAGAATATCTTTAAGGATAGAAAGCGTTTTTGGAAGCTTGATAACTATAGGGCTGATGTTCTCATTAGTTTTTCAAGCTTTTATAAATATGTTAGTTTCAGTAGAGGTGTTGCCTGTTACTGGGCAAACCTTACCTCTTATTAGTATGGGAGGAACATCTATTGTTTTTAGTTGTATGGCAATAGGTATAATTTTAAGTGTTAGTAGAGATGCTACAGATAGAGCCTATGAAAAAGTTTAAAGTAATTATTAGTGGAGGAGGCACAGGAGGACATATTTTTCCAGCTATTGCTATTGCAAAGGCAATAGAGCAAAAAGTAGATGTTGTAGAATTCTTATTTGTAGGTGCTGCAGATAGAATGGAAATGGAAAAGGTTCCCATGGCAGGATATAAGATAGAAGGGCTTTGGATTAGTGGTTTGCAAAGGAGCTTAAGCAGAAGAAATTTATTATTTCCTTTTAAGGTGATTAATAGTATATGGAGAGCAAGTAAAATTGTTAAAGATTTTAAGCCTGATTTAGCTATTGGTACAGGAGGCTATGCAAGTGGACCTTTGTTGTTTGCTGCAAGCAGAAAAGGAGTTCCTTCTTTAATTCAAGAACAGAATTCTTATCCAGGAATTACAAATAAGCTACTTGCTAAATATGTTCAGAAGATATGTGTTGCTTATGATAACATGGAGCGATTCTTTCCAAAAGAAAAGCTAGTTATTACAGGGAATCCTATTAGGGAAGATATCTTAGAATTTGAGAATAAAGTTGAGGAGGGCAGAAAAGCATTTAATATTGATTCTTCAAAGCCAACAGTTTTAGTAGTGGGAGGAAGTTTAGGGGCTAGAAGTATTAATAATGCTATTGCTGATAGTTTAGATGTTTTTAAGGATAAAGAAGTGAACTTGATATGGCAAACAGGTATTTCTTTTGAGAATAAAGCAAAAGAGAAAATAGCAGCTATAAATACAGCAGATATTAATGCATATACTTTTATTAAAGAAATGGATTTAGCCTATGCTGCTGCAGATATAATTGTATCTCGTGCAGGTGCAATTGCAATTTCAGAACTATGTACTTTGGCTAAGCCAATTATCTTGGTTCCCTTGCCAAGTGCAGCTGAAAATCATCAATATAAAAATGCACAATCACTCGTTAATAAGAATGCAGCCTTGCTTGTTGAAGATGCTGATGCAAATCGTAAGCTTGTAAATAATCTTATGGAACTGATTGAAGATAAGGGATTGCAAGATAAATTGAAAGAAAATATTAAAAAACTAGCAGTAAAAAATGCTGCTAATAAGATAGCAACTATAGCTTTAGGCTTGGTAAAAAAATGAAGATAGATTCGTATAAATATATTTACTTTATAGGTGTTGGTGGTATCGGCATGAGTGCTTTGGCGCGCTATTTTAAAGCTAAAGGTAAATATGTTGCAGGTTACGATAAGGTAAATTCCGCTTTATGTGTCACTCTAGCGGAAGAGGGAATTGAAGTTTTTTTTAATGATGATGTTTTAGAGATTCCTGAACAAATAAAAACTGCAAAGGAAGATGAATTATTGGTGGTTTATACTCCAGCCATTTCTTCGGATAATAAGTTGTTACAGTTTTTTAAGAACAAGGGGTTGAGTTTGTATAAGAGAGCTCAAGTACTAGGAATGATTAGTGAAGATTGCTTTACTATAGCTGTTGCGGGTACGCACGGAAAAACTACAACTACTGCAATACTAGCACATATTCTACAGCATACTGAGCAAAAGGCAACAGCTTTTTTAGGAGGTATTAGTAGAAATTACAATACTAACTTATTGTTGGCTGAAGAGGGAGATATATTAATAGTTGAGGCTGATGAGTATGATCGCTCATTTCTTCATTTAAAAGCTGATGTTGCAATTATTACTTCTGTTGATGCTGATCATTTAGATATTTATGAAACAGAAACTCAGCTTAAGGATGCATTTGTTGAGTTTGCTGCTCAATTAAAACCAAATGGGGTTTTAATAGTAGAACAAGAGATTGCTGTTAGCTTTCCTGTTCCAGAAGATGGAAAATTATATAAATATTCAGCTAAAGGTAAATCAGATTTTTATGCTGATAATATTAAGGTTGTTGCTGGAAGAATGAATTTTGACTACTTAGCTAATAATGGAAAAAAACTAGCATTAGAATTAGTACTTCCAGGAGTGCATAATGTGAGTAATGCAATAGCAGCACTTAGTGTTGCGTCATTTTTAGGGTTATCTTCAGAGCAGATAGTAGAGGCGATGGCATCTTTTAAAGGAATCAATAGAAGGTTTGATGTGCATATTAACACTGCAGATTTAGCTTATATAGATGATTATGCACACCATCCAAAAGAAGTTAGTGCTACTATTAATGCGGCTAAGCAATTGTTTCCTAAGCGTGAAATAACAGTGGTGTTTCAACCTCATTTATTTTCGCGTACTCAGGATTTTGCAAATGATTTTGCAAGCTCGTTATCTTTAGCTGATCAGCTAATATTGTTAGATATTTACCCTGCTAGAGAGTTGCCAATTAAAGGTGTTGACGCTAAGATGTTATTGAATCTTTGTAGCGCAAATAAACAGGAACTATGTAAAAAGGAAGGTTTGTTATCTAACCTTAGGGATAAAGACTTGGAGGTGTTAATTACTCTTGGAGCTGGTGATATTGGAACTTTAGTTGAACCAATAAAACAAATATTAAACTAATGCAAAAGTTATTTCAAATATTAAAATGGATGACGCTTTGTGCATTGTTAGTGGTACTTTTAGCTTTTACTAATAAAAAACAGACACAGCAATATTTTAATTTACATGCAATTAGTGTACAGGAATCAGAAGATGCTTTTGTAAATGAACAAATAGTGCAGGAATATTTAAAAGAAAATAGCATTGCTATTGATAGTGTAGTGTTAAGTGACTCATATTTAAATGATTTGGAACAGGTGTTACTTGATCATCCAGCAGTAAAAACTGCTGAGGTTTATAGTGATCAGTTAGGTAAGTTGGCAATTGATGTTGCTCAAAGAAAAGCTATAGTTCGTATTAAGACTACTACTGAGGATTATTATTTAGATGAACAGGGTAAGCAAATGCTTTTATCACCAAATTACACACCAAGGCTACTTATTTTTAGTGGTGATATTGGAGCAGAACAACATAAAGTAGTTTTTGAGTTGGCAAGTAAGATTAATGATAATAGCTTTTGGAGAGCTCAGTTTACACAACTACATTTTAATAATGATGAGTTGATAATTATCCCTAGGGTAGGTGATCAGAGAATACACTTTGGGAAACTTATTGATATTGATGAAAAATTAAAAAACCTAGATCAATTTTATAAACAAGCTATGCCTGTAAAGGGGTGGCAAACTTATAGCGATATTAGTTTAAAGTATAACAATCAAATTGTTTGTACAAAAAAATAAATAGTATGGAAGATAACAATCAACAATTAAATACAGGAGCCTACATGGTAGGCTTAGATATTGGTACAACTAAGATATCAGTAATGATTGGTAGAAAAAATCAATATGGTAAGCTAGAAATTTTAGGGACAGGACGTGCTGTATCTCATGGTGTAGCTAGAGGGATTGTAGCAAATATTGATAAAACAGTTGATTCAATAAAAGAAGCAGTTGAGCAAGCAAAACAAAAATCAGGTGTAGCAATAAATGAGGTGTTTGTTGGTATTGCAGGGCAGCATATTAAAAGCTTACAGCATAGAGGTGAGATAGTAAGAGAGAATACTAGTGTTGAGATTGACAAAGCAGATATTGATAAATTAAAATCAAATATGTTTAAGTTGATTACAATTCCTGGAGAAGAGGTGATACATGTTATTCCACAAGAATATACTGTTGATGGAGAGGATGGAATACAAGACCCTAAGGGAATGGCAGGAGTAAAATTAGAAGCTAATTTTCATGTTATTACAGCTCAAGTAGGAGCGGTTAGAAATATTATGAGATGTGTAGAAAAAGCAGGGTTAACACCTAAAGAATTAGTATTAGAGCCTTTTGCTTCAGCAGTGGCAACTTTAGATGAAGATGAACTTAGAGAAGGAGTAGCTTTAGTTGATATAGGAGGAGGAACAACTGATGTAGCTATCTTTTTAGATAATATTATAAGGCATACTGCTGTAATCCCATTTGGAGGTAATGTAATAACTAAGGATATTAAAACAGGGCTATCTATACTTGAAAAACAAGCAGAGCTGTTAAAGATAAAGTTTGGTTCAGCAATGTATACTGAAGATCAGGAAAATGTAATGGTTTCTATACCAGGGCTAAGAGGTAGAGACCCAAAAGAAATTGCAGTAAAAAACTTATCAGAAATTATTGGTTCCAGAATGAAAGAAATTATTGATTTTGTATATCATGAAATTAAAGTTTCGGGTTATGAGAACAAATTAATGACAGGGATAGTACTTACGGGTGGAGGTTCTCAAATTCGTAATTTAAAGCAGTTAGTAGCCTTTATTACTGGAAAAGAAACTAGGATAGGTTATCCTAATGAACATTTAGGTAGTGACTCAAAAGATGTAGTTGTAAGTCCAATGTACTCAACAGGAGTAGGCTTGGTGCTTAAAGGTTTTGAACATGCCGAGCAAAATAATATTAAGCTTACTGAAACAGTAGTAGAAAATAAAGAGGTAGAGCAAGAAGAAGTAGAGGAGGTAAAAGAAACATCAACTAAAAAAGGATTACTTGAGATTTTCTCTAGCTTTTTTACTGAAGATATAGACTAAAAATTAATAAATTCAAAAAAAAGAAAATTATGAGCGCAATTGACTTAGGAATGGATTTCCAGATGCCAAAACATCAATCATCACAAATAAAAGTGATGGGAATTGGAGGTGGAGGTAGTAATGCTGTTAATTACATGTTTGAGCATGGAATTAAGGGAGTAGATTTTGTAATTTGTAATACTGATGCACAAGCTCTTGAGGCAAGCCCAGTTCCAATTAAAATTCAATTAGGAGCAACACTTACTGAGGGGCTTGGAGCAGGATCTAATCCTGAAGTAGGAAGAAGAGCAGCAGAGGAGAGTGCTGAGCGAATTGTTGAATTGTTAGATGCAAATACCAAGATGTTATTTTTAACTGCTGGTATGGGTGGTGGTACAGGAACAGGTGCTGCACCAGTTATTGCTGAAATTGCTCGTGAAAAAGGAATATTAACTGTTGGTGTTGTTACTAACCCTTTCTCTACAGAAGGAGGATATCGTAAACAATATGCAGAGGACGGTTTGTCTGAACTTAAGAAATATGTTGATACACTTTTAATTATTAATAATGATAAATTAATTGAGGTATATGGAGATCTTACTTTTACTCAAGCTTTTGGTAAAGCTAATGAGGTTTTAAATACAGCAACTAAAGGTATTGCAGAAGTAATTTCACAGCATTTATTAGTTAATATTGATTTAAATGATGCTAGAAAAGTATTAGAAAATAGTGGAACTGCAGTTATGGGACAGGCAGTAGCTGAAGGAGAAAATAGAGCTATTGAAGCAGTGATGGGAGCTTTAGATTCACCTTTGTTAAATGATAACGATATTACTGGCGCTCAGCAAGTATTGTTAAAAATTGTAACAGGTGATGGTGATGATGAGATTAAAATGTCAGAGCTATTTAAGATAAAAAATAAGATACAAGAAGCAGCTGGTAGAAATGTGAATATTATTGAAGGTATTGGTATTGACTCTGATTTAGGAGCAGCTGTTAGTGTAACTGTTGTTGCAACAGGGTTTGAGGAGAAAAGAAAGCCTAAAGGAACGACAGTTTTAGGTTTAGAGGAAGAAAAAAGTTTAGAAGATTTTAATGAAGAGCCAACGCCAATAAAAAGAGCTGAAACTATTACTTCAACTCCAACTTCATTTGAAGCTATAGTAAATACACCTATAGTTGAGAGTCCACAACAAACTTTAGACTTAGAAGATGATGAGTTTGAAAATCCAGTTGTAAATGAAACAATATCTTTTGAAACAAACCAAGTTATTGAAACTGTACCTCAATTTACTGAGGAAAAGAAAATAGTTTTTGAGTTAGATGCTGATATAGATGTGGCGGTAGAGCCTGAATTTGAAGAGAATTCAGAAGAAATGATTGCTTCAATTATTTTAGATGAGGAAGTAGCTCCTGTACAAAAAACAGTAGTGTTGGATTTAGGTGATGTTGAGTTAGATGACTCTGATATAGAGGAGGAAGAGGTTAAGCCTAAACAAGAGCAAACTTTAAATACTATGGAAAGTGCTCCTTTTGTTAATACGGATAGTATGAAAGTAGAGGCAAGAGAGCGAGAAAATAGGTTGAGAGCTATTTCTCAGCAGTTACGCACTCCTTCTGGATTAACTAACTTGGAAGATATTCCTGCTTATAAACGTAATAATATCGATTTAGAAGAAACAACACACTCTTCAGAAAGTGAGCGTTCTACTTATACTTTAAATGAAGGAGAAAATAATACTACAGTGCTAAGACAAAACAACTCATTTTTGCACGATAATGTAGATTAACGACATGTAATTTGACTGTTAGTTTTTTATAAAGAAGCCCTACTGTATCGGTAGGGCTTCTTTATTTACTATGCATAGCATAACATTTTATTTTTTATGATTTAGCTTTGTGCTATTATTAATCAATACATATTAAGTTATGAAGAAGATAATATCCTTTTTAGTTATACTAACTACATTTACTAATGTAAGTTATGCTTCTTTTGCGGTTGTTGATACTTTAGAAGTAAAGCAAGATACTTTGAAGGTTGAAGTAAATGAGATTAATAGTGAAGATGTTGAGGAACTTAAAAATTCTGAGGATAAGAGATTGAATTTTTTAGAAATGATTCTTCTTTCAATTGTAATATTTGCATTATTTGCGTTTCAAATTGTATATCACTTTCTGAAATTTATTTGGCTAGGTTTAAAGTGGTTGGGAAAGGGTATTGTAAAACCATTTAAATAAAAAATCCCCACCGTATTGGCAGAGATTTCATTTGTCTAATATCTAACTACTATTAGTCTAAATTACATCATTCCTGGCATACCACCACCCATTGGAGGCATCTCAGGGGTATCTTCTTTTATGTCAGAAATTACACATTCAGTAGTCAATAACATACCAGCAACAGAAGCTGCGTTTTCAAGTGCAACCCTTACTACTTTTGCAGGGTCAATTACTCCAGCTTTATAAAGATTCTCAAATACTTCAGTCTTAGCATTAAAACCAAAATCTGCTTTTCCATCTTTTATTTTAGCAACAATTACACTTCCTTCTAGTCCTGCATTTTCTACTATTTGTCGTAATGGTTCTTCAACAGCTCTGGTAATAATATTTATTCCTGTTTGTTCATCCTCATTATCTCCTTTTAAGGTAGCTAAAGCCTCAGTGGCTCTTATAATAGCAACTCCTCCTCCAGCAACTATACCTTCTTCAACAGCAGCCCTGGTAGCAGCTAAAGCATCATCAACTCTATCTTTCTTTTCTTTCATTTCTACTTCTGTAGCAGCACCAACATAAAGTACTGCAACACCGCCAGCAAGTTTTGCTAGGCGTTCTTGTAGTTTTTCTTTGTCATAGTCTGATGTTGTACTTTCAATTTGAGTTTTTATCTGATTTACTCTTGCTTTTATAGTGTCTTTGCTTCCAGCTCCATTTACAATTGTAGTGTTGTCTTTATCTACAGTAATTTTCTCTGCTGTACCTAGCATCTCTAAAGTAGTGCTCTCTAGTTTAAAACCTCTTTCTTCCGATACTACTGTACCATTAGTTAGGATAGCGATATCTTCAAGCATTGCTTTTCTTCTATCTCCAAATCCTGGTGCTTTTACAGCAACAACTTTTAGTGCTCCTCTAATTTTATTTACAACTAAAGTTGATAAAGCTTCTCCATCAACATCTTCAGCAATAATCATTAAAGGTCTTCCTGCTTTTGCAGTTTGTTCTAATACAGGTAGCAAATCTTTCATTGTTGAGATTTTCTTATCATAAATAAGAATAAATGGACTTTCCATATTAGCTTCCATTTTATCAGCATCTGTAATAAAGTAAGGTGATAAATACCCTCTGTCAAATTGCATTCCTTCTACAACTTCAACATTAGTTTCTGTACCTTTTGCTTCTTCAACGGTAATAACTCCTTCCGTTTTTACTTTTTTCATTGCTTCAGCAATTAAAGCTCCAATAATAGTGTCGTTATTTGAAGAGATAGTAGCTATCTGCTCAATCTTTTCATAGGAGTTTCCTACCTTCTGGGCTTGCTTTTGGATATTGTCAATAATAATTTTTACTGCTTTATCTATTCCTCTTTTTACATCCATAGGATTAGCCCCAGCTGCTACGTTCTTAAGCCCTGCGGTTATAATAGCTTGTGCTAATACTGTAGCTGTTGTAGTTCCATCTCCTGCTAAATCATTAGTGTTAGAAGCAACTTCTTTTACCATCTGAGCTCCCATGTTTTCAATAGCATCTTCTAATTCAATTTCTTTTGCTACGCTTACACCGTCTTTAGTAATATGAGGTCCTCCAAATTTCTTGTCAATTACTACATTTCTTCCTTTAGGTCCTAGTGTTACTTTTACTGCATTTGCTAACTTGTCTACGCCTCTTTTTAGGGCATCTCTTGCTTCAATGTCAAATGTTATGTCTTTTGCCATGTTATATTATTTTATAATTGCTAAAATATCTGACTCTCTCATTATAAGATAATCTTCTCCTTCAAATTTTAATTCAGTTCCAGCATATTTACCATAAAGTACGTTATCGCCTTCATTTACAGTAACAGGGTTGTCTTTGGTGCCTTTTCCTACTGCAATAACTTTTCCTTTTTGAGGTTTTTCTTGTGCAGTGTCTGGTATTATTATACCACTTGCAGTTGTGGTCTCAGCTGCATTTTGCTGTATGATAACTCTATCAGCTAAAGGGGTGATGTTTATTTTTGTCATTATTATATATTTATTATTCTGAGATTATACTAATGCATAAAGTATGCCAAAGCAATAAGCGTCCAAAATAAATGAAATTATGGCAGATAAACAAAAACAGTAAAATAAAAGAAGTATTACTCTCCTTGTGCTGGGTTAACTGGTAAGTTAGGGATTACAGCATCATCAATTTGTTCCTGAGCTTTAATTTCAACAGCTTCAGTGTCATTATTTCTTGGGATTGCAAAGTTTGATAATAAACTTAAAGAAATTAAAGCAATTGCTAAAGTCCAAGTTGCTTTTTCTAAAAAGTCAGTAGTTTTTTTTGCACCCATAATTTGGTTTCCACCTCCACCACCAAATGATGAAGATAATCCACCACCTTTAGGATTCTGAACTAAAACAACTAAAACTAATAGGATGGATGTTATGATGATAAGGATTGCAAAAATCGTGTACATTTTATTTTTTATTTAAATTATTAATCAATTCAATTTGGGTTGCAAAGAAACTATTTTTTTCTGGATATTTCAAAATTAATTTTTGATAAGCATAAATAGCCTTTTCATAATGGCCTTGCTCTAGGTAAACCTTAGCTAAAGTAGGTGTTACAAGCTCATCATTTTCAATTAAACTTTCTTTTGCAACATCTATAGCTTTAAAAAAAGTTCCTTTTTTAGGCTTGCTAATGCCAGTTTCTTTTTTAATAAAGTCATCAACTAAGTCTACTTTTTTAGGTTTTTCCTTTCTTTTTATTTTCTTTACTTTTGATAGTGCTAACCATTCAGAAAAAGAATGGCTTTCAGTTTCATCAAATTGTAAAGGTTTTCCAATCTCTAAGCTTTCTTCGGGGCTTTTATCAGTGCTAACTTCAATTTTACTTAGACTTTCTTCTTTAATTGACTCTGATTTATTGGAGGTGATAAGTGTAAAAAGTTGTTTTCTTTCTAAAGCATAAGCTGCAGCTTTTTTAAGTTGTCGGTTATAGCGTATGCTATCTGTATTGAGCAGTCCTTTTGCAAGTAGTAATTGTCCACTTTGGAAATAAGGATGCTCTAAAAGCAAGTTGTCAAGATAAGTAATCTCAGTTTTACTTATTTGATTAGGGTTGGATATTAGTTTTTGGATTTCCATTACCAATTTACTACTGCTTTATTAAAGATGTCTTCTGCTAATTGGTTTGTTATCTCTTCAATTAATACAGTTTCTACTTCTGATAAGTTTTGTGAGCTATCATAATCTTTATAGCTGCTAAAAGTTTGCTCAAAGTTTTTGCTAGCGTCAAAGCTATTGTTATAAGTTACTTTTACAGCAATAGTTAACCTGTTTTTGGCAGCGGTTTCATTTGCCATAATTGCCATAGGTTTTATTTGATACTTACTAATATATCCGCTAAATGCTAAATCTCCCTCATTATCACTAAGGCTTAAATTTGTTTGTTCTAAAAACATATCTTTTAAGCGCTCAGTAAATACTTGACTTAAACTTGCTTGTATTGTAGCTGCTTTATTATTAAAATATGCTACGGATACAGTTTCTGCTCCAACAGGAACAGAAGCTCCTGTAAAAGAATAGATTCCACAAGAAGAAAAGAATACGATGCTTAATGAAAGCGTAATTAGTAATTTATTTAATTGCATTATAATCCAAATTCTTTTAGTTTTCTATAGAGTGTTCTTTCTGATATTCCTAATTCTGCAGCTGCATCTTTTCTTTTTCCTTTATGCTTTAATAATGATTTTTCAACCAATTTCTTTTCTTGTTCAAATAAGGATAAAGATTCCTCTACTTCAATGGTATTTTCATTTTCTTCTTTATTTGTAATAAAGAGATTATGCTCTGTATTTTCATTAAAAACAGAAGGGCTTACATTACTCATTACTTCAGTGTTTCCTTCTTTTTGCATCAGGTCAAAAGTAATCTTTTTTAAATCAGTAAGATCACGCTTCATGTCAAAAAGTACTTTGTAAAGTATTTCTCTCTCAGATAAGTCAGCTTTATTTTTATCTTCAAAAAGTACGGGGGCAGTTCCAGTATTTGTAGGTAAATGTTCTTCTAAAGTGCTGGCTGTAATCATGCGTTCCGATTCAATAACAGAAAGCTGAGCAACAAAATTCCTAAGTTGTCGGATGTTTCCAGGCCAATTATATGCTTTTAAAACTTCAACTGCATCTTCAGTAAGTCGAATTGGTGGAGTGCTGTACTGGTCAGCAAAATCGGCGGCAAATTTTCGAAATAGCAAATGAATGTCATTATCTCTATTTCTTAAAGGAGGTAGCTGTATGCTAATAGTATTTAATCGATAGTATAAGTCCTCACGAAAAGTGCCTTTTTTTACAGCTTCTTGCATATTTATGTTTGTAGCAGCAATAATCCTAACATCTGTTTTTTGTGCTTTTGATGACCCTACTTTTATAAATTCACCATTTTCTAATACTCTTAATAATCGTGCTTGTGAAGCCATAGGTAGCTCACCAACCTCATCTAAAAATATAGTTCCTGTATTTGCAGCTTCAAAGTAACCTTTCCTGCTGTCATGAGCTCCAGTAAAAGATCCTTTTTCATGTCCAAAAAGTTCACTGTCAATTGTACCTTCAGGTATTGCTCCACAATTAACAGCAATGTAAGGATTGTGTTTTCTTTTACTATTCTGATGAATGATTTTAGGGATATTCTCTTTTCCTGTTCCACTTTCTCCAACAACAAGTATAGAAATGTCAGTAGGAGCTACTTGAAGTGCAACATCAATAGCTCTTTCTAATTTAGGGTTGTTTCCTATAATTCCAAATCGTTGTTTTGCTTGTTGACTATTCATTATTATAATACGGTTCCTTTAAGTGTAGCAGAGGTGCAGTCATTAATTTTAACCATAACATATTCACCTAATTTATGATTTCCTTTGTTTAATATTACTGCTGAGTTATGAGTAGTTCTTCCATACAAATGCTCTTTTGATTTTTTTGATACGCCTTCAATAAGCACTTCATAGGTGTGTCCTACTTTCTTTTGCATGTTTTTTAAAGAATGAGCTTGTTGTTTGCTAATAATTTCAGCAAGCCTTCTTTGTTTTTCTTTTTCAGGAATATCATCTTCCATTTTTCTTTGTGCAGGAGTATTTGGGCGTTCAGAGTACTTGAACATATAGCCATAGTCATACTCTACATAATCCATTAATGATAGCGTTTCTTTATGGTCTTCCACTGTTTCGCTACAAAAGCCTGTAATCATATCCATAGAAATAGCACAGTCAGGGATTCGTTGTTTAATATCATTAATTAGCTGAATGTATTTTTCTCTATTATAACCCCTATTCATAAGCTCTAATATTCTACTGCTTCCTGATTGTACAGGAAGATGAATATAGTTACAAATATTATCATGCTTTGCCATTACATCAATTACATCTACTCCCATATCTTGTGGGTTTGAGGTGGAAAAGCGAATGCGTAGTTTTGGGTTTACATTAGCTACTTTATCAAGTAAGTTGGCAAAGCTAAGAGCATTTCCTCTAGCTTCTTCACTTGCTTTTTTAAAGTCTTTTTTAGCACCTCCTCCATACCAAAGATAAGAATCAACATTTTGTCCTAATAATGTAATTTCTCTATAGCCATCTTTAAATAATTGAGTGCATTCTTCAATTATACTTTCTGGGTTACGACTTCTTTCTCTACCTCTAGTATAAGGGACAACACAGAAAGTACACATATTGTCGCAGCCTCTAGTAATTGATACAAATGCAGTAACGCCATTTCCTCCAAGTCTTACAGGGCTAATATCAGCATAAGTTTCTTCACGAGATAAAAATACATTTACAGCTTTCCTTCCGTCTTCAACCTGTTTAATTAGGTTTGGTAAATCTCTATAAGAATCAGGGCCAACAACTAAGTCAACTAATTTCTCTTCCTCTAAGAACTTTTCTTTTAAACGTTCAGCCATACAGCCTAATACTCCAACAAGCATTTTAGAGTTTTTATCTCTTTTTATTGAGTTGTAAAACTCTAGTCTTTTTCTAACGGTTAACTCTGCTTTTTCTCTTATTGAGCAGGTGTTTACGAATACTAAATCGGCCTCAGTAATATCTTGAGTAGTGGCAAATCCTTCTCCAGTAAGTATAGATGCAACAATCTCACTATCTGAAAAGTTCATTTGACAGCCATAGCTCTCAATGTACATTTTTTTAGTTGCTTTTTCATTTTTAGGAATATCTAATGCTTCTCCTTGCTTTTTTTCATCAATCTTTTTCCCTAATAGGTGCTCAATGCTCATAATTACTGTTTAAATATTTGCAAAAATAACAAAAACTGACAATGTGGCAGTACCTAATTTTACTTATATTATAAATAATATAATTGAAACTGACAAGAAAAAACGATTTGTTTTATTTAAAAAAACTTCCTTTTATTTGCACCAAATTTTGAAAATATACTTTTATGGCAAAAAACTTAGTAATTGTAGAATCACCAGCAAAAAAGAAGATAATACAAGGATTTTTAGGAAAAGACTTCGTAGTGGAATCAAGTATAGGGCATATTAGAGATTTGCCTAAAAAAGGAGGAATGGCTATTGATATTGAGAATGGGTTTGCTCCTAATTATGTAATATCAGAAGATAAAACTAAGGTTGTGAGTCACTTGAAGAGTGTTGCTAAAAAAGCAGATACAGTATGGCTTGCAACGGATGAGGATAGAGAGGGGGAAGCTATTGCTTGGCATTTAACGGAGGCTTTAAAGTTAGATGCGTCAACAACAAAAAGAATTGTTTTTCATGAAATTACTAAAAAAGCAATTACTAAAGCCGTTGAAAGCCCTAGGGTAATAGATACTAATTTAGTAAACGCTCAACAAGCAAGAAGAGTGCTAGATAGATTAGTAGGTTTTGAGCTTTCTCCTGTTTTATGGAGAAAAGTTAAACAAGGGTTGTCGGCAGGTAGAGTACAGTCTGTTGCAGTTCGTTTAATTGTAGAGAGAGAAAAAGAAATTTCAGAATTTGCATCTAAATCGTCTTATAAGGTAGTTGCTTTCTTTATTAATACTGATGCTAAAGTGGTGAAAGCAGAGTTGCCACAGCGTTTTAATGAAAATGAGGAAGCTTATGCTTTTATGGAAAAATGTAAAGATGCTAGTTTTTCAGTGGAATCATTAGAGCAAAAGCCAGCTAAGAAATCACCAACAGCTCCATTTACTACTTCAACTTTACAACAAGAAGCTTCTCGTAAGCTAGGCTTTTCAGTTAGCCAAACTATGATGGTAGCTCAGAAATTATATGAGGCAGGTAAGATAACTTATATGAGAACTGATAGTGTTAATTTATCGGATGATGCTTTAGCTGCAGCTGCTTTGGAAATTACAAACTTATATGGAGAAGAGTATGCGCAAAGAAGAGTCTATACAAAAAAGTCGAAAGGGGCGCAAGAAGCGCATGAGGCTATTCGTCCTTCTTATATGAATAATAAAACTGTTGATGGAGATAGTTCTCATCAAAGGCTTTATGATTTAATTTGGAAAAGAACCATCTCATCACAAATGTCGGATGCAAGGCTTGATAGAACAGTAGTTAAAATTGGTCTTTCAAATACTTCAGAGCAATTTGTTGCTAGAGGAGAGGTGATTACTTTTGAAGGCTTTATGAAAGTATATCTTGAAGGTAAAGATGATGATTTGGAAGAGCAAAAAGGAATGCTTCCAAAATTAGAGGTTGGAGAGGTTTTAGGTTTGTCAGAAGCAATTGCTTCTGAACAATTTTCTCGTCCTCCAGCTAGATATGCAGAGGCAAGTTTGGTAAAAAAGATGGAGGAGTTAGGAATTGGAAGACCATCAACATATGCAGCAACAATTACTACTATTCAAAAAAGAGGGTATATTGAAAAAGAAAGTAGAGAAGGGGTCGAGCGTATTTCTCAAGTGATAGAACTTAAGAATGGGACCTTGGAAAAATTAGAAAAGACCTCAATTACAGGGGCTGAAAAACAAAAGCTGTTCCCTACAGATGTAGGTATTGTTGTTACAGATTTTTTAGTAGAGCATTTTTCTGATGTAATGGAGTATAGTTTTACTGCTTCTGTAGAAACAGAATTTGATGAAATTGCTGAAGGGAAAAAAGTATGGAATGAGATGATTGCTTCATTCTATGGAGGGTTTCATGAGAAAGTTACTGATGTAATAGGAAATGTTGGAAAGGCATCTGGAGAAAGAGAGTTGGGAACTGATCCTGTGAGTGGAACAAAAGTATTTGCTCGTATAGGTCCTTTTGGTCCTATGGTTCAAATGGGTGAAAAACAAGAAGATGAAAATGCTCCAAAACCTAAGTTTGCTTCCTTGATTAAAGGACAGACAATACAAACAATTACTTTGGATCAAGCAATGGATTTATTTAAATTGCCAAGGTTGGTTGGAGAGTTTGAAGGAAAAGAAGTTGTAGCCTCAATTGGTAGATTTGGTCCTTATCTTAGATATGATGGGAAGTTTACTTCAATCAAAAAAACTGATGAAGAAGAGCCTTTAACAATATCTTTAGAAAGGTCTATTGAGTTGATTAAAATAAAAATTCAAGCTGACAAAGATAGACTGATTTCAAATTTTGATGGAGAACCTTTAGTTCAGGTGCTTAATGGTAGGTATGGTCCTTTTATTCAGGTTACTCCAGCTAAAGGAAAGAAAATAAATGTTAAAATCCCTAAAGGTACTGAGCCAAAAGATTTAACAAGAGAAGAATGTCTTACCTTAATGGAGAATCAACCTGCTAAAAAGCCAAGAGGGAAAAAGAAATAATGAAAGAACTAATCTCCTATTTTGAACCTCTAGATTCTGATGTTTATTCAGTTAGAAATAATTGGTCTTCATCGCAAATAGGAAGGTTAATTGAAACTCATACGTCTAATTCTACTCCAGAGGTTAAATATGCTGAAATAGCAATATTTAATGTTCCTGAGTATGAAGGGTCAAAAAATAAATTTTCAAGGAAAAGATGTAAGATTAGGGACTTGTTATATGAGTTAAATTACATTAAATTACCTAGGGTTGTTGATTTAGGCGTGTTGCGTTTAATGTCTTCTAGGAAGGATTCTTTTCAGCAGATAGAAGAAGTTTGTAAGGCGTTACTAAATGATGGGATAATACCTGTGGTAATTGGTGGGGGACATGATGTGAGTTATGCTATTTATAAGGCTTATGCTTCTTTAAATAAATTTATTTCTCTTTCAGTAGTAGATAAGAATTTCGATATTGGATTAGAGGAGGATAATTTAGCATCATTCTCTCATTTAGGAAAAATGATCAGTCATAAGCCTAGCCATTTATTTCATTATTCAAATTTAGGTTATCAATCTTACTTTGTTAGTCCTATAGCGGTTGATATGTTAAATGCTATGAATTTTGATGTGTTGCGATTGGGGGATTTAAAAGCTAATCTGCATGAGGTGGAACCAATTATGAGAAATACAGATTTTTTAAGTTTTGATATCTCAGCTATTCAGCATTCTTATGCAGCTGCTAATGCTTATAGTACTCCTAATGGTTTAAATGGAGAGCAGGCATGTAAAATAATGCATTACGCAGGATTAAGTGATAAAATTTCGGCTGTTGGTTTATTTGAATATGATCAAAATTTAGATAATAACAGTCAAACAGCTCATTTAATAGCTCAAATGATTTGGTATTTTATTGATGGTTATAAAATGAGAAAAAATGAGTTAAATCCAAATTTGAAAAATTGCATAAAATATACTGTTGCTTTTGATGATGGTAAGAATGAAATTGTGTTTTATAAAAGCAAAAGTAGTGGTAGATGGTGGATGGGTGTTCCCGTTTCTTTTAAGTCTGAAAAAAAGGTAGAAAACTATTTTGTAGCTTGTTCTTACAGTGATTATGAGTTGGCAAATAAGGGAGAAGTTCCCGAAAGGTGGTTAAAAACTTTTAATAAGTTTATTTAATTGAATGCTTTGATGTTTAGTAGGATAGCCTTTGCTTAAGGTTTTTATTTCAGTTGAATTGATAAGATAGTGGGTAGTATTTTAGACGCTTAATTAAAAATTGTTTATTTTAGCGCCAAAAATTTTCAATGGGCAACCCAAATATGAAGAAAATAGTACTCTTAATCGTAAGTGTTTTAACTGTGACTCTTGTAAGTGCACAGCAGGACCCTCAGTTTAGTCAGAATATGTTTAATAAGTTGGCTAATAATCCTGGTTTTGCAGGTAGTAGAGGTGTTATTGCTACATCTGTATTGCACCGATCTCAATGGTTAGGATTCGATGATAATGGAGCTGCTGCTTCTACACAAAATTTTAGTATTGATGCTGAATTGCCTTCTCTTTTTGGGGGTGTAGGTTTAAATATTGTAAAAGACCAAATTGCAGGTTTTAGCAATTTAGGGTTACAAGCTTCTTACGCTTACAGAACTGAATTAGGTCTTGGGCAAATAGGTATGGGTATGTCTGTGGGAATGTATCAGAGTGGGCTTGATGGAGGTTTTCTAAAACCAGCAACTAGTGGAGATCCTGTTATTCCTACCGGAGATGTTAAAGGTTCAAAATTAGATCTTGGTGCAGGAATTTATTATAACACTCAAGATGCCTATATAGGTATCTCATCTGCTCATTTAACAGAGCCTATTGTAGATTGGAGTAATGGAGCGCAATATTCATTAGCAAGGCATTATTTTTTAATTGCAGGATATTATCATGAGTTAAATACAGTATTGTCTTTAAATCCGTCAATCTATTTAAAGTCTGACGGTTCTACTTCTCAGTTAGATATTAATGCTAATTTAATATACAATAATAAGATGTGGGGAGGCGTTAGTTATAGGTTAGATGAAGGGTTAATTCTCTTAGGGGGAATGAATATTAATGAAGATTTAAGACTTGGACTTGGGTATGATATTACTTTAGTTAATTCTTTAGGTAATTCTTTGGAAGTTATGATAGGCTATAACTTTAAAATAAGTAGAACTAAAGCTATATCAAGATATAAAACTCCAAGATTCTTATAAAATAGATTTAATTCACAATTGTGATAAATAAATATGAATATGAAAAAAATAATATTATTAAGTTCAGTCGTAGCACTATTAAGTGCTTGTGGTAGTTCAGGTAACGGAGAACTAGTAGGAGCTCAAAAAAGACAAATTTGGAATCCAACTGATCCTTATGGAATGGTGTTTATTCCTCAAGGTAGCTTTGTAATGGGACCTTCTGATCAAGATGTTCCATTTTCCAATGTAACAGCTTCTAAATCTGTTTCTGTTGGTGCGTTCTATATGGATGAAACTGAAATTACAAATAACGAATATCGTCAATTTACAAATTGGGTAAGAGATTCTTTGGCTCATACTATTTTAGGAGAAGCTGGTATAGAAGGGCATCTTATTGAAGAAGATCAGTACGGTAATTTCTTAGATCCAGCAAGGATTAATTGGAATACAAGAATTAGATGGGATGATCAAGAAGTTAGAGAAATCCTAGAAGAAGAAATGTATTTGCCAGAGCATGAAAGGTTAGATGGAAGAAGAGAATTTGATACTAGAAAGTACATTTATAAATATCAGGTCTTAGATGTTCAAGCTGCTTCAGCTAAAGCTAAGAGAGAAGGGGATGCGCCTGGAAAAAGAGATAGAAGTGAGTTTTTATCTGAGGTTGAGGTTTCTATTTTTCCAGATACTTTAGCTTGGATACATGATTATGCTTACTCATTTAATGATCCATATACAAAGAATTATTTTTGGCATTCAGCTTTTGATGATTATCCTGTAGTTGGGATTAACTGGAAGCAAGCTACTGCTTTTGCAAAATGGAGAACTAAAATGATGAATGATTTCTTAAGAAAAACTAAGCAGCCAACTTTGCCGGAGTTTAGATTGCCTACTGAATCAGAGTGGGAGTATGCATCTAGAGGTGGTTTAGACTTTTCTCCATACCCATGGGGAGGACCTTATACACGTAACTTAAAAGGATGTTTTTTGGCTAACTTTAAGCCTTTAAGAGGTAACTATACTGCCGATGGTGGTATTAAGTCTATTAGAGTAGCTTCTTATAATCCTAATGGATATGGTTTGTATGACATGGCAGGTAATGTTGCAGAATGGACTTCAAATGCTTATGATGAGTCTGCATTATCTTATACTCATGATATGAATATGGATTATCATTATGATGCAAATGAAGATGATCATGCAGTGCTAAAAAGAAAAGCTATTAGAGGTGGGTCTTGGAAAGACATTGCTTACTTTATACAAACGAGTACACGTACATTCGAATATCAAGATACTGCAAAATGTTATATAGGATTTAGATGTGCAGTTGACTTCTTAGGAAGAGATAAGAAAGATTTTCAATAAAATAGAATTAATAAATAATTAAATAAAAGAAAGACAATGGGATTAGCTAATATGACAGATGCAAAATGGTATAAAACAATGATGCCAAAACTATACGGGTGGGGAGCTGCTCTTGTAATTATTGGTGCATTATTTAAAATCCAACACTGGCCATTTTCAGGTTTATTTTTAACAATAGGGTTATTAACTGAAGCTGTAATATTTTTCTTCTCAGCATTTGAAAAAACTCATGAAGAAGTAGATTGGTCATTGGTTTATCCTGAGCTAGCTCATATGGAAGATCCTAATTCAGCAAAGCGTCCAGCACAACAGTTAGATGATGCTTTAGCAAAAGCTAAGATTGATAATGCTTTAGTAGAAAGCTTAAATGAAGGTTTAAGGTCTTTTGGAGAATCAGCAAAACAGTTGAATGAAACAGTTTCTGCAGCAGCAGGAATTTCAGAATACAATAGCCAAATACAAGAAGGTGTGAAAAATATGAATGCACTAAATTCATTATATGAGTTACAACTTCAAACTTCTAACCAACAAATGGAAGCTACAACGATATTCTTACAAAACTTACAATCTTCTGTTGATGATTCTAAAAAATTCCAAGAACAAGTAAGTAGTTTAGGAGATAATTTAGAGCAATTGAATAAAGTATATGGAAATATGCTTAATGCAATGAATCCTAATAAATAATCATTTTAAATTACTAAGAAAAACATAAAATAATATGGCAGGAGGTAATTTGTCGCCAAGACAAAAGATGATTAATATGATGTATTTAGTGCTTACAGCGCTTCTTGCATTAAATGTATCAAAAGAGGTATTGAATTCCTTTTTTGAAGTGAATAAAGGTATAGAAAGAACTACGACTAACTTTAATGCTAAAAATGGAGATACTTATGCTGCATTTACTGCTGCTGCTGAATTAAACCCAGTAAAAGCAGGTCCTTTTAGAGATCAAGCTTTAGAAGTAAAGAAAAAGGCTGATGCACTTGTAGAATATATACAAGAAATGAAGTATGACCTTGTTTTAGGTGTTGATGGAGAAGTTTGTTTAGGAAAGTATGAAGATGAAAATGGAGATGAGATTGAGGAAAATATATTTGAAATTCCTTTCTCAGATTTAAATGATGAACAAAAGCATAGATCAATCGGGAATTTAGAGAATAAGGATGATAGAGACATGTCAGGTACTTTATTTATAGCTACCGGGAAAGCAAGTGAGTTAAAGCAAAATGTTACTGACTATAGTGACTTGTTGGTGGCAATTGCTGCTGGAAACAAAGCCTTAATTGAAAATATTAATGCAATTTGTAATGTAGAGGATAAAAAAGGTAAAAAAGGAGTTGGAGGAGTAACATGGGAAAATTATAATTTTAACGACATGCCTTCTGTAGGAGCTTTAACATTGCTTTCAAAAATGCAGTCGGATGTAAGAAATACTGAAGCTGATGTTATTAATATGTTAAGAGAAAATATTGATGCAGGGTCATTGAAATTTACTTCTGCTGAAGGAATACAAATTCCTAACTCTAATTTTGTACTTAAAGGAGATTCGTTTAGAGCACAAATATTTATATCGGCTAAAGATACTACTCAGGCACCAATGATTTATGTTGGGGAGTATGATTCGCTTGGTAATGGGCAATATGAAATGATTGGTGATTACGAAACAGTTGATATTGTAAATGGAAAAGGAATGTTTGCTGCAAAAACTGTTTCAGAAGGAGTTAAAAAATGGGGAGGACTTATTGCTATGAAAACAGATAATGGAACTAAGATGTACCCTTTTAAAGGTGAATATCTTGTAGCAGCTAAAACAGCGGTTGTTTCTCCAACTAATATGAATATCTTATATTTAGAAGTTGATAATCCATTAAAAATTTCTGTTCCTGGTTATACGGCTGGTGAAATTTCTGCAGTAATTAATAATGGAAAGGTAGCTCCTATTAAGAAATCATTAGGAGAGTATTCTGCTCGTCCATCTAAAAAAGGAAAGGCAATGGTAAGTTTATTTGCAGAAGTTGAAGGGAAGCGTACTAAAATGGGGGAAATGGAGTTTAGAGTAAAAGAAGTTCCGCCACCAAAAGCTGAAGTAGCATTTACTGCTAATGTTAAAGGTGAGTTGTTTATTGATAAAATGAAAATGGTTACTGCAGGTGGATTGTCTGCAAAACTAAAAGACTTTGATTTTAAAGGAGTAAGGTATGTAATTACTTCGTATAAGCTTACAGGAATGTATAAGGGTGAACAACAGAATGATATCGCTAGAGGTCCTAAGTTTACTAATAAAATGGAAGGTATTATTAAAAATACAAAATCTGGAAATAGTATAACAATATCAAGTATTAAAGCAAAAAGAGTTGATGCTAAAAATACAGCTACAAGGTCTCTTGATCCTTTAGTACTAACAATTAAATAAAAATTATGAAAAAGATTATTTTATTTTTTATCACTGCAACACTGCTAACAACAGGTGCAAGTGCACAAGATGTATTGTCGATTGAAGAAATGAATTCAGTTTATAAGAAAGAAAAACATCATAATAAAAAGGTGCAAAAATATACTCACCTTAGGGAGGCTGATGTAATGTGGTCTCGTGTAGTATGGAGAGAAATTGATTTAAGACAAAAGATAAATCACCCATTTTATTATCCTGAAAATGATGGTGTAGCTCATACTATTGAAGATAGGAAAAGTTTGATTGATGTAATTTATTCTGCTGTTAAAGAGGGGTCAATTACTGCTTATGGTAATGCTATTATGGATGATGAGTTTAGAGAGCCAATGACTCAAGATGAAATTAAGAAGATTGGTGGAGCTAAGGAAGAAATTGAAAAAGTTGTAAATTGGGATAAGGTTGCTGAAGGAATGACTGAGGAGGAAGCTATGGAAGATAAGTTGGTGAAGAAAGCTTTTGATCGTAATCAGGTAAAAAAATGGAGATTAAAAGAACAATGGTTTTTTGATAAACAAAAATCAACAATGGATGTAAGAATTATTGGGATTGCTCCATTAAAAGAAGATAGAGATGAAGTTTCAGGGCAATTAACGGGTTCTTTCTCCCCTTTATTTTGGATACATTTCCCTGAAGCAAGAGAAGTACTTATTAATGCTGAAGTATTTAATTTAGTTAAAAATGATGCTGAGAGAAGAACTTATGATGATATCTTCTGGAAAAGAATGTTCTCATCTACAATTATAAAAGAAGCTAATGTTATGGATAGAAAGATTAGTGAATATATGATTGGTTTAGATGCCTTATTAGAATCTGAAAGAATTAAAACTGAAATCTTTAATATTGAGCACGATCTTTGGGAATACTAATCCAAAGAGATTTGATTTAATTATTAGAAAGCCCCTTTGGGGCTTTTTTACTTTATGGCAATAGAAAATAAAATAGCAATAATTGGTTTAGGTTATGTTGGTTTACCATTAGCCTTAGCTTTTTCAAAACATTATAGTGTTGTCGGTTATGATGTTAATACTTTGAGAATTGCTGATCTTCAAAAAGGTGTTGATAGCAACCTTGAAACTAGTTTGTTTGAGAATGATAGCTTAGTGTTCTCAGCTAATGCTGAGGATATTGCAGAGGCAAATATTTATATTGTAACTGTTCCAACCCCTGTCACTAAAGATAACCTTCCTGACTTATCATTTCTTAAGGTTGCCTCTGAACTTATTGCTAAATACTTACAAAAAGGAGATGTTGTAATTTATGAATCTACTGTGTATCCAGGAGTGACCGAGGAGATTTGTGTTCCTATACTAGAAGAGTGTTCAAAGCTTAGATATAATATTGATTTTTATTGTGGATATAGTCCGGAGCGAATTAGTCCTGGAGCAAAGGAGTATAGCTTGCAAAATGTTATAAAGGTTACTAGTGGTTCTACCCCTGTGATTGCTGATGTTGTAGATAGCTTATATGGCAAGGTAATTGACGCAGGAACTTATAAAGCTCCTAGTATTAAGGTGGCAGAAGCAGCTAAGGTTGTTGAGAATACTCAGAGGGATGTTAATATAGCATTGATAAATGAGTTGGCAATGTTGTTTGATAGAATGGGTGTAGATACTTCGGAGGTCTTAGCTGCGGCAAGAACTAAATGGAATTTCTTAGACTTTAAACCAGGTTTGGTTGGAGGGCATTGTATAGGAGTAGATCCTTATTATTTAACTTTTAAGTCAGCAGAGTTAGGTTATAAGCCAAATTTAATGCTTTCTTCAAGGAAGATAAATAATAGTGTAGCTAATTTTATTGTAAATAAAGCAATTAAATTAATGATTGCGGAAAATAAGGTAATAAAAGGTGCAGATGTTTTGTTATTGGGTTATACGTTTAAAGAAAACTGTTCAGATACTAGAAATACTAAAGTTACACAAATTGCAAAAGGACTACAGGAGTTCTCCTGTAATGTAAGTATTTATGACCTTATGTTAAAGATTCTGAAGGGTTGGATTTTATTTCAAACCCTATTAGTGATGAGCTTAAATACGATGCTATAATTGTAACAGTGGGTCACGATGAGTTTCTTACTTATACTCCTGCAGATTTTATTCAGCTATCAAAAGAAAAATTGGTACTTTTGGACATTAAAGGGATTTATAAAGAATCTACCTGGAAACTCTAAAAAAATAAAACTAAAAATATGAATGAAGAATTAAGTTTAAGAGAAATTATTAATGAAGTAATCCTATTCTTTATTAAGTTTTGGAAGTTAATCATCTCTGTGACTATTGCAGGGATGCTTCTTGCTATTGTATTTCAGAAAACTAAACCGGCATTTTATAAGACTACTGCTATTGCTACGTCAGGAATTTCAGTATTTGAAAGAATTCAGGATGATAGAGAGGTAATGAACCAAAGAACAGCAATTAATTTGATTAATAATTTGCAAGCATATGTAAAAAAAGAGGATTACCTTGCTGTAGCTAATAGATTAAATATCTTAGAAGAAGAAGCTGCTTTAATAAAAGATATAAAAGCAGAACAAATTTATAGAGAAGGTCAAGAAGGGAAAAAGTTTAATACTCCAAAATTTGAAATAAACCTTATTGTTAAGAATAATGAGGTTATTTCAGCTGTTGAGAGTGGATTATTTTATTACTTTAATAATAATGATTATATAAAAAGCTTCTATGAGAATTATTTAGCTACAAATAATCAGGTAATAGAAGAGATTAATAAAGAAGTTATAGAGCTTAAAACTTTAAGAGGGGCTTCAGATGCTCAACTAAATATGAGCTCTACAAGTATTCTTTCCAGGAAAGGAGTTTCAGATGTCCAAAATCAGATAGTTGAATTGGTTCAAATGAGATCAGTAAATGAGACTAATCAAAAATTATTAAAACCTTTAGCTTTTGTTCAAAATTTTACTGTAACACAGGTTGCGGAAAGAGGAGTGTTGATGTTAGCTTCATTGGCAGGTATAATCTCTTTTATTATTTCAATTATTATTGCAGTATTTAGAAATGTACGTCAAAATATGATTAAAGAGTAATTTATGAAAGTAGGAATTATAGGGTCTGGTTATGTTGGTTTAGTCGCAGCCGCTTGTTTTGCAGAAATGGGAAATAGTGTTATTTGCGTAGATGTAGATGCTAAGAAAATAGAAGGATTAAAAAATGGAATTATTCCTATATATGAGCCTGGTTTGGATCAATTAGTAAAGGATAATTACTCAAAAGGAAATCTTCAGTTTACTACTAATATTAGTGAAGCTCTTAAAGTAGCTGAAGTAGTTTTTATTGCAGTTGGAACTCCAATGGGTGAGGATGGTTCTGCTGATTTAAAATATGTTTTAGCAGTTGCTCAGTCTATAGGAGAGAAAATGGTTCATCCTATTGTTGTGGTTGATAAGTCGACTGTTCCTATTGGTACGGCTGATAAGGTTCAGCAAACAATACAAACTGCTTTAGATAAAAGGAATTCTTCATTGTCTTTTAATGTTGTTTCTAATCCTGAATTTTTAAAAGAAGGGGCGGCAATAAAAGATTTTATGCATCCAGATAGAGTAGTTGTTGGAGCTGATGATGAAACTGCTTTAAGTACTATGCGAGCTTTATATGCTCCATTTACATTAAATCATGATAGGTTTATAGGAATGGATATTAGGTCAGCTGAGATGACTAAGTATGCCGCTAATGCAATGTTGGCTACAAAAATATCATTCATTAATGAGATAGCAAATATTTGTGAACATGTAGGTGCAGATGTTAATCAAGTTCGTACAGGAATAGGTAGTGATAAGCGAATAGGTTATCAATTTATTTATCCAGGTTGTGGTTATGGGGGAAGTTGCTTTCCTAAGGATGTTCAGGCTTTAATTAATATTGCAAATAATCATGGTTATAACCCTGAATTAATATCATCTGTTGAACAAGTTAATAAAGCTCAGAAGAATATTTTATTTGGTAAAATTGTTAGTCAATTTGGAGCAAATCTAGAAGGGAAAACTTTTGGAGTTTGGGGCTTGTCTTTTAAACCTGAAACTGATGATATGAGAGAAGCACCATCAATAAATCTAATTCGGTCGATAGTTAATTCTGGAGGGAAAGTTAATGCTTATGACCCAAAAGCAATAGCTGAAGCACAACACTATTTAAAAGGTATTGATGTAAATTATTGTAGTGATAAATATGAGGCTTTAGAGAATGTAGACGCTGCTATCTTAGTGACTGAGTGGAAAGAATTTAGAAGTCCAGACTTTGAAGTAATTAAAAATAAGATGCTTGGAAATATTTTTATTGATGGTAGGAATCAATTTGATAGTCAGTTTATGAGAGATAAAGGTTTTAAATATCTTCAGATAGGAGTGAAAGTAGTTTAAGATGTTATTGAAAAGACTGATCTCAAATAAATCAATACTTGATTTTATTATTATGTTCCTTTCTAACATAATAAAGAAAGGTATAGGTTTTGTTAGGGAGATTATTCTTGCATCTATTTTTGGATCATCTATTTTATATGCTAATTTTCTTTTATTAAAAACAATTACTGATTTCTTTGCGCAATTAACGCAGGGAAATGCCTTGCAAGCTAGTCTGTTGTCTAAATTTTCTAAATTGTATGATGCTGAAGGTAAAGTCTCACTAGTAAATGTAATGAGTTCTTCAAAGCAGATGGTTGTAAAACTTTTTGTGCTAAGTCAGCTTATTCAACTGCCTATTGTTTGGTATATAAATCCTGAAAGTTATTTGCTATTTATATCTGTTTCTGTTTTCTTAGGCTTTGTTGTGTCTATTAATTTTTATAGTTCAATTTTCTTATTAATAATGCAGGGAAAAGGACAGTTTAAGGAGCATTCTATAGCAACTACTGTTGATATGTTTATTTCAACAGTTATTCTTTATCCTTTGTCAATATTATTTGGAGTGTTAGGGATTGCTATAAGTAGAGTATTAGGTTTATTGAGTATGATGTATAAATATTTAAGTCCAATGTTTAAAGAGCTTGGTGGTGTTAAGGTGCATTTTGGGATAAAAGACTTTAATTTATCACTAATGCTTTTAGGTAACTTTGCAAATATTATAATGCTCATGTCAAGGTTTGTAGCAGGTCTTGATGATGGGAATAATATTACATTTTATAATTATGCTGTAATATTATTGAATACACTTCTAACAGCAGTTATTTTAAATTTAAATACTATAGTTTTAAGGAAGTTGTCAATTAAAAAGGATGTGAGGTTGATATTTTTATCAGTAGGTATTGCTTTATTTTTAGGCTTGGGTCTTGTTTATTTTATAGATGTTTTTGGTTTTGAAACGATACAGTTAATTTTTCAAAGAGGAGCATTTACTTTGGAAGATACTATTAGTACAACTGCTTATGCTAAAGATTTAAGTATAAGTTTTATTTTCATTTTTATTGCTTCAGCATTATTTCAACCTTACTTTACATTAAATCAGAATCTGATTAAAAGGAGTAGTAAAAATATGGCTTTAATTTTCCTCTTTACACCTTTAGTATTATTTATTGTTTTACAATATATGGAATATTCAGCTAGAGAGAATTCATTAATTATGATTTATGTTTTATCTATTGTAAGTATGTTAATGTCTTTTGCAGCATCATATAAATATTTTAAACTGGAGAGTAATCAAACTAATATAGTAGAATAGGGAATGGAGTTTATTATATTTATATCTTTAATTGTATTAGGTTTGTTTACATTGCTTATTGAGAGCAATAATATGTTTAAATGGTTGTACCTGCCATTAACATTCCTTTTTATGATTGTAGTAAGAACTTCAGGTTATGATTATGATATTGTGACTTATGCAAAAGAGATGAGAGCAACATCTTTTGATATTTATTATTTGAGAGAGTTTATATATTGGTTCTCTCTAAGAATTATTTATTTTATAGTAAAGTCAGATCAATTAGCATTTATTATTCTTGATTTTGTATGGATATATTTACTACTTAGAGTTCAGGATTCAGTAATGTTAAAAGGTCAGAAATTTAAAAAAGGTTTATTTATAATACTACTTACTACTTTTCCTTTTTTCTTTGGGTATGAGAATATATATAGGCAGTTTTTTGCAACTATTGTAATATTATACTCATATGCTATAGTTGAGACAGATTATAAGAAATCAATAATGTTATTTATTTGTGGAGTATTTATTCATAATATTGTGATTTTATTAATGCCAATATTTATTATAAAACGATTCTTTAAATTTCAGTTAAAAGATAGAGTTACTATTTCTATTTCACTTTCTATTCTGTATGTGTCTTCGTTAAGTTTGCTAGCAATGCTTAAATCAGCAAAGCCTACAGTTCTAAATATGGGTTATGTATATTTATTAATTTTTTGTGTAATTCTGGTTATAGCACTAATAAAATACAAGGATAACATACTTAATATATTCCAAACAATTCCATCTTTATTATTTAGTATTATATTGCTTATGGGGTTAGTTAATCTGGAAGTTGATATGATTGCAGAGCGTTTAGGTATGCTGTTTATTGTGTTTTTAATATTTGATCTATATAAATATTCTTTAACAGTTACTAGTTTAAAAAGGAGAATGCTCAGGGTAGCCCTATTGTTGATATTTAGTCTTCCTGTATTGTTTTTTGCTAGTTCATTAAGGTTTTTAAGTCGTTCTTTTTTATGATAAATTGGAGAAAATATAATAGTGCAATGATTCCTTTGTCAGCTCCTCATGTTGAAGTGCTTACTTCGGAAAAAGAAATTAAGGAGTTAATTGTTAATAATAATGCTTTTTTCGCTAGATGGACATCTAATTTTGATTGTACAGAGGAAACTGACTTTTGGTATATTATAAAAGATAAATGTGATGGGCTTGAAGAGTTAAGTAGTAATACTAGAAAAAGTATTAGAAAAGGACTGAAAAATGTAGACGTAAGGCTTGTTTCTTCAGAAGTGATTATTAAGGATGGATATGAAGTGTATGAAAGCGCTTTTAAAAGATATATTAATAAACATTCTATGAAAACAAAAGCTCAATTTACTGGAGAGATTAATACTTTGTTAGGAAATTGGGATTTTTGGGGAGTTTTTAATAATGAAGGTAAGCTTATTGGATATAGTCAAAATAGACTTAGAGAAGGTTTCTGTGATTATTCAACAACTAAATTTCATCCAGATTATTTAAAATTAAGAATGAGTGATGTTTTGTTTTATACTATGACTGACTATTACTTAAATGAATTGAAATTAAAATATGTTTGTGGAGGGACAAAAAGTATACTGCATGAAACAAATATTCAGAAGGAATACATAAGAAAGTTTAAGTTTAGAAAAGCATATTGTCAGCTGCATGTTACTTATGCCCCATTCATTCAATTAGTAGTTAGATTGCTTTATCCTTTTAAAAGTTTATTAAAAAAAATGAAATTTATTGTTCCACAGAGAGTTACGGCAATTTTGTCTCAAGAAGAAATTAGAAGAAGCTATGAATAAAGAGGGAGAGCTTATGTTTTATTTAAATAGTGGTAGTCCATCTATTAAGATTGATGATAAGTTTAAATATTATTTTTTTAAACCCAGTCTTGGGGAACTGAAGCTACATAATGATTCTTTATTATTGTATATGTTTTGGTTTTTATTTTCTAAGAGTAAGATGTTAATTTTTTATATAGAAGATAAAGAGACTGGAGAGATTGCTCATTATTCAAATGTTTTGCCAAAGATATTTAAGTTTCCATTTATGAAAAAAGGTGATTTTCATATAGTAAATTGCCAAACAAATCTAAAGTTTAGAGGTAATAATTTGTATCCGTTTGCTCTCTCAAAAATTATTGAGCATAAAAAGGGTAGTGATATTTGGATAGGAACAAGAAAGAATAATATCCCAAGTGTAAAAGGGATTGAGAAAGCAGGCTTTAAGAAAATTTCAGAAGGAAGGAAAAGTGATTTTTTAGGGGTTTATAAATTATTGAGAGATGAATAGCTTAGTTTCCATAATAACCCCCTCGTATAATTCTGAGAAATTTATTGCTTCTTGTATTCAGTCAGTAGTAAATCAGACCTATGAGAATTGGGAATTGCTTATTGTAGATGATTGTTCAAAAGATAATTCAGTTGCTCTAATTAAAGAATTAGTTAGTAATGATGATAGAATAAAGCCAATTTTCTTAACCAATAATGTTGGTCCTGCTACAGCAAGAAACCTTGCTATTAAAAGCGCAAAGGGACGTTTTATTGCTTTCTTAGATAGTGATGATATGTGGGTGTCAAATAAATTAGAGGAGCAACTAAAGTTTATGGAGGAAGGTAGTATAGCATTCTCTTATACTGCTTATATTCGTATTTCTGAGGATGATACTAAAGAATATAATGTAATAAGAGCCCCTAAGAGTATGGGGTATCAATCTTATTTAAAGAATACTGCTATTGGCTGTTTAACAGTGATTCTAGATAGAAATAAAATTAGTGATGTTGAAATGCCTAATGTAAGATCTTCTCAGGATATGGCGCTTTGGTTAAAGATAATGAGAACCGGAGTTAAGGCTTATGGTTTAAATAAGGTGTTAGCAAAGTATCGTCTAGTTTCAACCTCAAATACTTCAAATAAGATAAAGGCAACTTTAGGGGTTTGGAAGGTGTATAGAGAAATAGAACAATTGTCATTGTTTTATAGCTTGTATTGTTTTGTTTCTTATGCTTTTAATGCTATTAAAAGAAGATTGTAATGCTAAAAAGATTTTTTGATATCATAATGTCATTTTTTGGTCTAATAGTTTTTATGCCTTTATTTTTGATTGTTTCATTAGTTATAAGATTTTCATCAAAAGGTGCTGTTTTTTTTAAGCAGGAAAGAATTGGACTAAATGGGGGGAAATTTACTTTGGTTAAGTTTAGGACAATGTCTATTGTGCAAGACTCATCTTCTACAGTTTCAGTAAAAGGAGATAGTAGAATTACTAAAGTAGGCGTGTTTCTTAGGAAGTATAAATTAGATGAATTGCCTGAGCTTTGGAATGTGTTGATAGGAGAGATGAGTTTTGTTGGTCCAAGACCTGATGTCCCAGGTTATGCAGATTTATTAAGAGGTGAGGATAGAAAAATTTTAGAATTAAGACCTGGAATAACAGGGGTTGCAAGTCTTAAATATGCAAATGAGGAAGAATTATTAGCACAACAGAAAGACCCTGAAGAATATAATATGAAGGTTGTGTTTCCTGATAAAGTGCGAATAAATCTAGATTATTACTATAATAATAACCTTTGGATAGACATTAAGATTATATTTGCAACTATATTCAGAACAACCTATTAATTGAACAAAGAAAAAAAAATATGGTTGGCTTCACCCCACATGGGAGGAGCTGAGCAGCTTTACGTTAAAGAAGCTTTTGATACAAATTGGATAGCCCCAGTAGGTCCTCATATTACTAAGTTTGAACAAGATTTATCTGATATTTCTGAGGGTTATAGTGTGGCAGCATTAAGTAGTGGTACAGCAGCTTTACATCTAGCTTTAATTCTATTAAACGTTCAAAAAGGTGATAGTGTAATTTGTTCATCATTTACATTTTCAGCATCAGCTAATCCAATAGTCTATCAAGGAGCTAACCCAATATTTGTTGATAGTGATAAGGAGAGTTGGAATATGTGTCCTAAGTTGCTAGAGCAAGCAATTTTAGATGGGATAGCTCAAGGTAAACCTCCTAAGGCAATTGTATTAGTGCATTTATATGGAATGCCTGCTAGTATGGATGAGATTATGAGAGTTGTTAATCAATATAACATCCCTTTAATTGAAGATGCGGCTGAAGCTTTAGGAAGTACTTATAATGGAAGGCAGCTGGGTACCTTTGGTGCTTTTGGAATTTATTCTTTTAATGGAAATAAAATTATTACAACTTCTGGGGGAGGTGCTTTAATTAGTAAGGATGAAAAGATGATTGAGAAAGCAAAATTCCTTTCAACTCAAGCTAGAGATAGTGCTCCGCATTATGAACATTCAAATATTGGTTATAATTATAGAATGAGTAATGTTGTTGCTGCAATTGGTATTGGGCAGTTAGAGGTTCTTAAGGACAGAGTCCAGAAGAAGAGAATGATTTTTAATTATTATAAGAAAGAATTAGAAGCTATTCAGGAGATTACTTTTTTAGAAGAGTTTCAAGGGGCATACTCTAACTATTGGCTGACAACAATATTATTAAGTGAAGACTCGTCTATTGATAGAGAGACTTTACGTTTGCATCTTGAAAAAGATAATGTTGAAAGTCGTCCATTATGGAAGCCTATGCATAAGCAACCTATTTTTATTGACTGTAAATATTATGGAGGAGAACTATCTGAGGATTTATTTTTAAGAGGACTTTGTTTACCTTCAGGGACAAATATGGAGGTGAAAGATATAGATAGAGTAATACAAAACATAAAAGAATTGTATGAAGTTTAGATTGCAAAATTTAGAGCGTATTTATAAGCAACTTATTATGTTGTTTATTGATTTGTGTACTATTATTTTTTCAGTATGGTTCTCTTTTGTATTGCGTTTAGGAGAAGTATGGCCGGCTGACTATATAGAGTCGTCGTGGTGGTTATTTCTTGTTTTTCCTTTGTTAATGATTCCTTTATTTATAAGATTGGGACTTTATAGAGCTGTATTGCAATATATAGGGATTAAGGTTATAACAACAACATTTATGGCAACAACAATCAGTTGTTTAGTTGTTGGGTTTTTTATGATGTTTTTTAGGGAATCAAACTTGCCACGATCTGTACTTCCAATATTTTGGTTTATTGTTAATATATTTGTAATTGCTTCAAGGTTTTTGTTTAAAGGTATCTTATATTCTTGGGATAGTTATGTTAATGAAAGAAAGCAAACAGTTATTTATGGAGCAGGTAATGCTGGGGTTCAATTGTCTGAAAGTTTAAGAAAGAGTGTTGATTATGCTTCTATTGCTTTTATTGATGATGATAAACAAAGGCAAGGTACAATCTTGAATTATCTTGAGGTTTTTCCTTATGAGAAATTAGATTATTTAATTAAAGAAAAAGGAGCTAAAGTGCTGCTATTTGCAATTCCATCTATTACAGCTTCAAAGAAAAAACAGATTTTAAAAAAACTTACAAAATATCCTATTGAAGTTAAAGTTTTACCTTCAGTAGATAATATTGTAAATGGAATAGTTTCCTTAGATGCTATACAACATGTTGAGGTAGGTGATATTTTAGGTAGAAGCCCTGTAGCGCCTAAAAAGGAGCTCTTAAAAAGAAATATAAAGGATAAGAATATTTTGGTGACAGGAGCTGGGGGAAGTATTGGTTCTGAGTTGTCTAGGCAAATAATGAGGTTATCTCCCAAAAAAGTAGTTTTATTAGATAACTCAGAGTTTAACTTGTATACTATTCATTTAGAGTTGGTTGCTAAGGGTGTTAATGTAGAGGTTATTCCAGCTTTATGTACAATAACTAATTATTATCAATTAAAGAAGTTAATATCTAAACATGAAATCCATACTATCTATCATGCAGCAGCTTATAAGCACGTGCCTATGGTAGAGATTAATATTGTTTCAGGAGTGTATAATAATGTAGTAGGGACTTTTAATGTGGCACGTCTTTCTGATGAGTTAGGGGTGGAAAATATGGTGTTGGTTTCTACTGATAAAGCTGTTCGTCCTACAAATGTTATGGGAGCTTCAAAACGATTTTCAGAATTAGTATTGCAAGCATTTGCTGTAAAAAGTAAAACTTGTTTTTCTATGGTTCGTTTCGGTAATGTGTTGGATTCCGCAGGTTCAGTTGTTCCACTTTTTAGAAAACAAATAAAAGCAGGAGGTCCGGTTACAGTAACTCATAGAAATATTACTCGTTATTTTATGTCAATCCCAGAAGCAGTACAATTAGTTTTGCAGGCAGGAGCTATGGCTAAAGGGGGAGATGTTTTTGTTTTAGATATGGGTGAGCCAATTAAAATAATTGATTTAGCCTATAAAATGATTCATTTAAGTGGTCTTACTCCTATTGATAATGAAAACCCTGATGGTGATATTAGGATAGAATACACAGGTTTAAGACCTGGTGAAAAACTTTATGAGGAGCTACTTATTGGTAATGATGTAGTGCAATCTGAGCATCCTAGAATTATGCAGGCAAAAGAGCAAAAACTATCAATGGAAGTTGTAGCTTCTTGTATCGAGGTTATAAAAAATGCAAGAGAGCAACAAGATGAAATAATTGTTAAAGAACTCTTGTTGAAATATGTTGATGGATATACCTCTGAGTTGACTTAATAGTTGCTAGATTTGCAGAATGAATATCTTAGTCTTAGGAGCTGGTACTTTTGGTACTGCAATAGCAAATGAACTCTCAGTAAATACTGAAAATAATGTAGTGCTTTTTTCAAGAAATCAGGAAAAAGTTGAAGAGATTAATACCTTGAATACAAACAGGTCTTGTTTTCCTAATAAGCATCTTTCTAAATATTTAAAAGCAAGCAATGATCTTAATGCTATATCTAAGGTTGACATAATTTTTATTGCATTGCCATCATCAGTAATTATTGAGAATCTTATAAAATTAAAATCTTATTTTTCTGAAGGAGTACTTTTTGTTAACCTTTCAAAAGGTTTGTATGCAGAAGGTATTACAATTGTTGATAGTGTAAAAAAAGCCTTAGGAACAGATAATGTCGTTACTTTAAAAGGGCCTTCATTTGCAGTTGAGGTTATGGAACATGCAGCTACCTTACTTACACTTGGGTATTCTTCAGATAATCAATATAATCAGATTAATCAGGTTATAAAAGATACTTCATTACATATTGATTGTACTACTGATATTAGAGGAGTAGAAATGTTAAGTGTACTTAAAAATATTTACGCTTTAGTTTTAGGAGTTGTTGATGCTAAGTACAATTCACCTAATACGAGATTTATGATTTTAACTAAGGCTTTTTCTGAAGTAAGAGTCTTACTAAGAGCTATGGGAGGTTCTGATGATACATTGTTTTTAGCTTGTGGTTTTGGAGATTTATGTATGACTTCTTTAAATGATTTAAGTAGAAATAGAACTTTAGGTTTACTTATCGGAAAAGGGTTTTTTAGTGCAGATTATAAATCAAACTCTGTTATATTAGAAGGTTTAAGAGCTATAGATATGTTTCATAGCTTGGTGGATGAAGAGGTAAATGAGAAGTTACCAATCTTTAATAAGTTATATAGTTTTTTTGAGAATAAAGAAACAGAGTTGGAGATTGAGTTTAATGAATTGATTGATTTAAAATAAACATGAATATTTTAGTTGTAATACCTGCAAGAGGAGGGTCAAAAGGAATTCCAAGAAAAAATCTTAGGATGTTGAATGGGAAGCCATTATTGTACTATACAATCAATAATGCAATCAATTCAAAATATAATTTGGATGTTTATGTTAGTAGTGAAGATGATGAAATATTAAATACAGCTGTAAAGCTAGGAGCAAAAACACATAGGAGGCCTACACAAATAGCAGATGATAAATCTACACTTGACCCTGTTATATACGATTGTTATCTGCATTGTAAAGAGGTTGAAGCTAAAGATTATGATTTGATAGTTACTATGCAGCCAACCTCTCCTTTGCTTAGTCCTGGCTCATTAGATAAATCAATAAGTTTGATGCTTGAAGATAATTCTATTGATACAATTATTGCAGCAAAAGATGCAACACATCTTTCATGGAGAAAAGAAGAGGGAAAGTTTATTCCTAATTATACTGAGCGCTTAAATAGACAGTACTTAACACCTTCGTTTACTGAAACAGGAGCATTTTTAATTACCAGAAATACTATAATATCTGAGCATAATAGAATAGGAGAAAAAGTAGAGCTTAGCTTGCTCTCTATGGGAGAGGATATTGATATTGATACTTATGAGGATTGGAATTTATGTGAGTATTATTTAAAAAGGAAACATATATTATTTGTAATTACAGGAAATAGTACTGTTGGTCTGGGGCATGTTTATAACACACTATTGGTAGCAAATGATATTCTAAACCATCAAGTTTCATTTTTAGTTGATGAAGACAGTAAGTTGGCTTATGATGTAATTAAGGAAAAAAATTATCCTGTACATATTCAAGAAAGTGAATCTATTATTGATGATATTATGGTATATGCTCCTGATATTGTAATTAATGATAGGTTAGATACTGACCTGATATATATTAATACTTTAAAAGATAAAGGTTGTAAGGTTATTAACTTTGAAGACTTAGGAGAGGGAGGTAAAGTTGCTGATGTAGTGATAAATGCTATATATCCTGAAAAAGAGGTATTAGATGCGCATTACTTTGGGCAAGACTATTTTATTCTTAGGGATGAGTTTATGCTTTCAGAGACAAAAAAAATAAAAGATGATGTTAAGCAGATTCTTATTACTTTTGGTGGCGTAGATCCAAATAATTATACGTTAAAAGTTATTGAAACAATAAATGATTTCTGTATTAAGAATAATATTGAAATTGTAGTAATAGCTGGTTTTGGATATGCTAAATATGAATCGCTACATTCTTTTGAAAATGTAAAGGTAATGACTAATGTGTCAAATATATCAGATTACATGTTATCTGCAGATTTAATATTTACTTCGGCAGGAAGAACAATTTATGAAGTTGCTAGTATAGGAACCCCGGCAATAGTTTTGGGTCAGAATGAAAGAGAGATGACACATTTTTTTGCATCTGCTAAGTATGGTTTTTTAAATTTAGGGCTTGGTTATGAGCTTTCGGATGAAGTTTTATATGATGAGTTCCAGTGTTTAGTAGCATCAAAAGAAAAGCGAGAAAGTATGAGTGGCTTAATGCAACAGCAACAGTTAAAGTCAGGAAGAAGGAAAGTTAATAAAATAATAAACGAAGTAATAGAATCGATATGAATATATTAGATGTTATTAATAAAGAAGTAGTTAGTGGTAGTACTTTAAGTTTGCCATATATTATTGCAGAAGTTGGAGTGAATCATGAGGGTTCAATGAAAACTGCAAAAGAGTTAGTAGATCAGGCAAAAGCAGGAGGTGCGCATGCTGTAAAATTTCAGTCCTATAAGGCTGAAACTTTAGCGTCTAAACATTCTCCAGCCTATTGGGACACTACAAAGGAAACTACACAATCACAATTTGAGTTGTTTAAAAAACATGATGGCTTTTGGGAAAAAGAAATGCAAGAGTTAAAAGATTATTGTGATGAGGTAGGTATTGAGTTTATGAGTACCCCTTTTGATATAGAATCTGCAACTTTCCTAGATAAAATGATGGACGTTTATAAGATATCATCATCGGACATTACAAATAAACCTTTTATAGAGTTTATATGCAGCTTTGGGAAGCCAATTATCCTTTCTACTGGCGCTAGTAGTCTTAGTGAGGTGCAAGATGCTGTAAATTGGATAAAGCCATTTAAGAACCCGCTAGCACTATTGCATTGTGTCTTAAATTATCCTACTCCAGATGAAAATGCTAATTTGGGTATGATTTTAGGTCTTAAAGAGGCTTTTCCAAATAATTTGATTGGATATTCTGATCATACCTTGCCAAAAGACATGAAGACTTGCGAGATAGCGGTTTTATTAGGTGCAACAATTATTGAAAAGCATTTTACCCATGATAAAACACTAGAAGGGAATGATCATTATCATGCAATGGATAAAGAAGATTTATTAGTATTTAATAAGAATATAGAAAGAGCTTTTGAGGTATTAGGAAGCTTTAAAGTTGAGGCTTTAGCTGATGAAGATAAAGCAAGAGAAAATGCAAGAAGAAGCTTGGTTGCTGCAAGAGATATTTCTAAAGGTAAGCTGGTAGAGAGAGAAGATTTAACTTTTAAGCGTCCTGCACATGGAATTAGTCCAAAATATATTGACGATATTATTGGTAAGGAAGTAAAAGTTGATGTAACTGAAGATGATATAATTACAAAAGAATTATTCTAATGAAAGATCAATATGTATTATTAACAGGAAGCAAAAATAATGCTGGAGATTACTTAATAAAGTATCGAGCAAAGCAGTTATTTAAAGAGTTAAAGCCAGAAGTTAACCTTGTGGATATTGACGCTTGGGAAGAACTAAGTGAGAATAGCTTGAAAATAATTAATGAGTCTAAAGCGTTAATTTTATTAGGTGGGCCAGCTGTTCAAAATAAGATGTATCCTAGGGTATATAGATTAACGCCAAATTTGGATGATATAAAAGTTCCAATACTTGCTATGGGGGTAGGTTGGTATTCAAAACAAGGAGACTGGAAAAATACACATGACTATAATTTAGACGCTAAAAGTATAGAGCTGTTAACAAGAATTAATGATGCTCCATACTATTCAAGTGTTAGAGATTATCATACTAAAAATGTGCTAAATACTTTAGGTTTAACTAATTTTAGGATGACGGGGTGCCCTGCTTTATATGATATAAATTATTTAGGTAAAGAAGTTAAGGTTCCAGCTAATATAAAGAAAGTAGGCTTTTCATTAGGGGCTGCAATTCTATCTTCAAAAGGAATGTTAAAGCAGATGAAGGAGCTATTCTTAGAAACTAAAAAGTTATTTCCAGAGGCAGAGGTTGAAACTGTTTTTCATCATTCCCCATCAGATAAATACTTAAATGCCCCAGGAGCAAATAAGCAATTTCATAATGCTCAACTTAAATTCTTAAATTGGTTAGAATCTAATAGTTTTAATTGGGTGGATATCTCAGGTAGTGCTGAGAATTTAATGAATTATTATAATACAGTTGATTTACATGTCGGTTATAGGGTGCATGCTCATATATATATGAGTAGTATGTCAAAGCCAACAGTATTAGTTAGTGAGGATGGTAGAGGAAAAGCTTTAGAAAAAGTAATTGGAGGTGTTATTTTAGAGTCTGTAGATAAAGTAAACTCATCGTTATTATTAAAAGCACTAAGGAAACTAGATATTATAATAGATGATACTGCTCCGCTTTGGGATTTGAAAAATGATTTTAGAAATATTGTTGGTTATGAATTAAACAATGGAGTAAAGATTAAACAGACTAGAATAGAAATTGATAGACACTTTAGTATAATGAAAGAGTTTATAGCCCAATTGCCATAGTGTTATGAAACAACTTATTAAACATATTTTACTAAGATTAAAATTTAGGTCAAATAACATTAAGGATTATGGATCAATATCATTAAAATCAATTATTGATGGCTCTACCTTTAATAGTGAAGTAATGGTAGCTCCTTTTGCTGATGTTAAACAAACAGTTATTGGAAGGCTTACTTCTATTGGTAGGTATACCAAAATCACAAATAGTGTTATTGGTAAATATTGTGCAATTTCATGGGATGTAACAATTAATGCAATTAGTCATCCTTATAAAAATTTGTCAATAAGTGCTTTTCCTTATGTTCCTTATGTAGGAAATTTTGTGACTAAGCGTAAACAAACTTATAATAAGGTTGTAATAAAAAATGATGTTTGGATAGGTGCTAATAGTGTGATAATGCCTGGTGTTACTATTGGGAATGGCGCTATAATAGGTGCAGGGTCAGTAGTTACAAAAGATGTTCCTGATTATGCAATCGTGGGGGGAGTTCCTGCTAAACTAATAAAATATAGGTTCTCGGAAGAGCTAATAAAAGAGTTATTGGCAATGGAGTGGTGGAATTGGGATAAGAAATTTATTAAAGAAAATATTTCTTTTTTTCAAAATGAAATTACAATAGAAACGCTAAATAAATTGAAGAAGATTGCAACTAATTAAAAGTTCAATTATATACTTAGGGAGTAGTGTTCTAAATAAGGCAATACCTTTTTTGTTATTGCCATTGCTAACTGAATATCTATCTCCTGAAGAATATGGAGTATTAGCGATTTTCCAGTTGATGATTGCTTTTTACTCAGCATTTATTGGTATGGCTATGCATACTAATATCTCTAAGAATTTTTTCAATTATACTAAAAAGCAGCTTTCTGTTTTAATTGCTAATATATTATTCATTCTTACTATAACAGCTTCTTTAGCTTTAGGGATAACTTTTCTTACATCGCTATGGTATGATAATTTGTTTTCAGTGCCCTCAAATTGGGTAATGGTTATTCCTGTAATAAGTTTTATGTTTATGGTAAATACACTTAACTTAACACTATTGAGGAATGAAGAGAAAGCGTTGCTTTTTGGAGCATTTGAGGTGGTAAATACTGCTGTGAATATGGGGGTTACTATAGTATTGTTATTATTTTATAATTATGGTTGGTACTCTCAGGCTTTAGGAATTCTTACAGCTTATACACTTTTCTTTTTTATATCATTAGCTTATATGCATAGGAATGGGTATGTAACATTTAAGTTTGATAAAGTAGAGCTTAGGAAAGTACTTAATTTATCTATCCCTTTAATTCCTCATGTTGTTGGGGGTATTATTATTGGTTTAAGTGATCGTTTTTTTATTGAAAGAATGATAAGTTTAGAAATGGTTGGAATTTATTCTGTTGGGTATATGTTTGGGATGGTAGTGGTATTGTTTACGGATGCCTTTATAAAGGCATGGTCACCTTGGTTTTATAGGATGTTATCTGACCCAGATGCAAAAAAGAAAAAGCGTATTGTAAAATATAGTTACTTATATATTATAGCAATATTCTTAATAGCTTTTTTGATCTCGGTAATTGCAAAATTAATTATTCCTTATGTTGTAAATGTAAGGTATGAAGGAGCAGAAATATATGTGTTCTGGATTGCAATTGGATATGCAGTACATGGAGTGTATAAAATATTATTTCCTTATTTAGTGCACTTAAATAAAACCTCCTTTTTAGGAATTAGTACTTTTGTTGCAGCAATTTTAAATTTACTATTTAATTATATTTTTATTAATTGGTATGGTGCTATTGGAGCTGCATATGCTACAGTATTATCATTTTCAGTTAGTGCTGTGATGGTATTCTGGTATCAAAATAAGTACTATAAAATGCCCTGGACTCTTTTATATGAAAAGCTTACATAAAGTTCATTTTTATTTTTTCTCTATTATATGGGTGTTAAGTTTTTTTGCTTACCCTTTTGCTGATTTAATAGCTGTTGAGGAACGAATAATTAATTTTACAGTTTATTTTTCTTTGTTAATAGTTAATATGATATTTATAGTAATATTATATGCGGTAATGCATCAAAGAATGAGTTGGTCAAGCACTTTTAAAATTGTGGGGTTAATTTTTATGCTACAGTCCATTGTTTCCATCTTATTAAATTCTCCGGTTGAGTGGCTACCTACCTTTAGTAGATATTTATTATATATTACAACATTTACCATTTTCTATTTAGGTTTTAAAAGTAATAACATAAAGCTTTCATCTGTATCCTTAGTGGTAATGGTGTTGTCATCTATTATTGTGTTTTCAGGATTCTATGAGTTGCTTTCAGGAAGTGTAAGGTTTGTAAATGGAGCCTATAGGGTTGCAGGAAATTTTACGGACCATCATTTAGGTTTTGCCTTATCTGCTTTTGTTCTTATTACCTACTTGCAATACGTGTCATTTAATAAACTTAACTTATTAAGGTTTATAATGCTTATTTTATTATTCTGGATTTTCATTCTATCTCATTCTAGATTGCTCTTAATTGCATTATTTCTTGCAAATTTATTTATTAACTTTTATTTAAATAAGCGTTTATTAGTAAAGATATCTTATTTAGTTTTTAGTCTTCTATTTGGAGTGTTATTTGTTTTAGTTGTGCTTTATACTGATCTTCTGCCAAGAATGAAAGAATTATTTTTAGTAAGCGAACTAGATGCTTCTTCTATGTATAGGGTGTTTATTATTCAGCAATCGATTATTAATTTAAGTGTTTCAGATTTCTTAATTGGTATTGGTTTAGGAGGGTTTAATGAATTCTTTTTTCATGCTACTGGAGAAAGTGGTGTAGCTGCGCATAATGATTACTTGTTAATGTTGGTTGAAGGTGGTATTTTGGGATTAATACTATATCTATACTATCAATATAAAGTCACTATGACTATTTTAAGAAGCTCATTGAGGGATCAAAAAATAGTGAAGTTAGTGTTTGTTTTATTTTTTGGGATAGAGGTTATTGGTTTTTTAGAAAATGCGCACTATTTTTACCAATCGGAATTATTAATATTTATAATGTTATCTTATTTTTATGCAAAAAAGGAACAAGAAGATTCTATTCTTCCCACAAAATAAAACTCATATTGATAATATGATACCTGTTGCGGAGCAATTGTCTTTAAAAGGGTATAAAGTGTTCTTTTTTGATACTTCAGAGGTTTATAATCAATATATTTATGAAAGTGACTTTAAGTTTGATGTTATAAAGCTTTCTTTGAGTTTAAAGACTGCTTTTGCTTATTTGTCATTTGTTGAGAAAATAAAATTCTTAATGCAATTTAAGGATGTGATAAAAGATTACAACCTTAATACTTTTGACGCTTTTATTTATGGTAATGATGGGGCTTTGCAAAGAGTTATTATTGATAAATTTAAAGATAAGAGTCATTTACTTATATTAGATGGAATAATATCAGATTATTCATTCTCACTAAAGGATGTTATAAGACATTCTGAGAATAAGATGTTTGATGTTAAAGATTATTTTAGAAGAATCTTTAAAAAGGGGTTAAATAAAATATTTGCTTTTTTGCCGTATAATTATTTATTACCTAGTGATGTAGGTTGTAGTAGATTGTCAAAGATATTTGTTATAAGTGATTATGTTGCTTCGCATATTAATAAGCAAATAATACGAAAGGTTAAGCTTGTAAAAAGTGGTATGCCTAGGTACAGGTTCTTAAATAAAGTGGAGGCTGTTAAGAGTAATAAAAAACAGCTCTTATATGTCACGCAAGGTTATATATGGCATAATGAGTTTGAGAATGATAGATTGCAGCATAAAACAATAAAAATCTTGTTAGAGAAGCTAGCTAAGGAACAGGTGTCAGATATTCACTTGACAATTAGAATCCATCCTAGGGATGATATTAAAAACTATAGTTATGTCCCTGATCTTAATTGGGTTACACTGGAGGATAAATCAGTTGATGTTTACAAATCGATAAAAGAAAAGGACATTGTTATTGGCGTTAATTCTACTGTGCTTTTGGAGGCAATGTCTATAGGGAAAAAAGTAATATTCTTGTTTTTAGATAATCAATATTGGAGGTTTAAAAATAGTTTTATTAATAATGATTTATTTATTAAGGCATTTAGTACGGATCAGCTGTTGGAACATATTTTCTCAACTAAAGAAAAAGAAAATATAAGTATAGCTCATTTTTTTCAGCCAAATGCTAATGAATCAGTAAAAATTATTGTTAATGAAGTTGAACAGGTATTATGATTAGAATAATTAAATCAAAAAGTAAGGATAAACGAATTACTACATTCTTAAATCCATTTTCTTATCTTTTAGCAAGAAAAGATAAGAAACAATTAGCTCATTTTAATATAGAAATTGATGGGATTTTATTGGTAAAATTATTGAATTTGTTTGGCAGTAGGTATACCCGAAAAAGTTTTGATATGACTTCTTTAGCTCCTGTGGTATTTGGTGAGGCTATAGCAAAAAATAAAACGATATACTTTATTGGTACAAAACCAAAGGTAATTGATGTTGCAATTCAAAATATTCAAAAACAATTTCCAGATTTAAGTATTTGTGGTTTTAGAGATGGTTATTTAAGAACATCGGATGAAAGGACGGTAGTTTTTAATGAGATAATTGAGCTTAAAGCAGATTATGTGATTTGTGGAATGGGAACTCCTTTGCAGGAGCAGTTTCTTATTGATCTTTCTGCAACAGCTTGGGAAGGAGAGGGCTTTACTTGTGGAGGTTTCTTGCATCAAACTGCTGCTGGAATAAAATATTATCCAAACTGGATAAATAAACTAGGACTTAGAGCATTTTACAGAATGTACGATGAACCGCAGCTTATAAAGCGTTACTTTATTTATTATCCTTATGCAATTGCTTTAATTTTATATGATTTAGTGCTAGATAAATTTAACTCCTCTAATTAAGGGTATTAATAATCTTGTTGAAAAGACTTTAAGCTTCTTGCTTCAATAAGTCTTTGTAGTATTTAGTTTTTATATTTTTGCTTCATATATGAAAGGATATTCAAGATACTTCTGGTTTGTACACTTTATTGGTGATGTGTTTTTAGTTAATTTTGCATTCCTTATTACATTTTACTTAAAGTTTGACAATCTTATCTTCTCAGATAAGTATAAGTTTCTATTTATAATTTTTAATGCAGTTTGGATTTTAGTAGCATTAATGTTGGAACTTTATGAGTTAAAAAGGTTAAGGAGATTAGATAGGATATTGTTTAATCTATTTAAGGCATTTGCTTTTAATACGCTTATAATCAGCTCAATACTTTTTTCTTTAAAGGCGTCTGAATTTTCAAGAGAACATTTATATGCCACTTATTTAACTCTTTTTGTGCTGATTTTACTTTGGCGTTATTTTGCTGTTAAGTTAATTTATATGTTTCGTAAATCAGGGTTTAATTATAAGAAAGTAATTATTCTTGGTGGGGGAGAGGTGGCAAAACAGTTGTATACTTATTTTAATTCTGATGATGTTTTAGGGGTGAAGGTAATGGGTGTTTTCTCTGATACAGATATATCTTTTAAAATTAAGGATGGTGTAAAAACAGATAATTATGATGCTTTAGAAAGCTTTGCTATTAGTAATGGTATTGATGAGGTGTTTTATACTATGCCACTAACCTATACTCAAAAGATTAAAAGTCTGGTTACTTTTTGTGATAAGAATATGATACGTTTTAAGGTTGTTCCTGATTTTAGGGGGTTTATCTTTAAGCGTGTAAATATTGATTTCTTTGATGATGTTCCGGTAGTAACTTTAAGAGCGGAACCACTTACTGATGCAAGTAATCGTTTTATTAAAAGATCATTTGATATTCTATTTTCTTCTTTAGTAATTGTATTAGTGTTAAGTTGGTTATACCCAATAATTGCATTGTTAATTAAGATTTCCTCCAAAGGTCCTGTGTTATTTAAGCAAGCTAGGTCAGGAGTAGATAATCAAGAGTTTATGTGCTATAAATTTAGGTCTATGACTCAGAGTATCGATGCTGATACTAAACAGGCCTCCAAAGGAGATGCTCGTATTACTAAAATTGGTGCATTCTTAAGAAAATCATCTTTAGATGAGTTTCCGCAGTTTATTAATGTTTTTCTTGGTGATATGTCTGTTGTAGGACCAAGGCCTCACATGCTTGCTCATACTGAGGAGTACTCTGCATTAATTAATAAATATATGGTGAGGCAACTGGTAAAGCCAGGGATTACTGGAGCAGCCCAGGTAAAAGGGTTTAGAGGGGAGACTAAAGAATTAAAAGATATGGAGGGACGTGTTCGTCTTGATGTTTGGTATATAGAGAACTGGTCGCTTTCATTAGATATTAATGTTATTTTCCATACTGTTTGGAATGTGTTTAAGGGAGATGAAAACGCTTTTTAGTAGTATTTTATTTCTTTTTATCTTAGTGCAGGCTAGCGCACAAAGTAATATTTCATTTTTTTCTAAAGAGTATCATAGTCGTTTTGATTTTAAGGTAGATTCTTCTGCTTATAATGTAAGTGCATTAAGATTTTCTACTTTAAGCAGTGATGGTTTTAGAGAAGATAAGAATTCTACACTCTTATATGGTTTGTCTCTTAAATCAGGACGCTCTAATAAGATAAAAGTTTCTGCTTCTTTTGATGTGTTAAAAGGGTCGCATAGTTTAAGAGTAAATGAGATTAAAGATTCTTTAGGGGTGCTTCCTGGGTTTGGAAGAGATAATACAAGGTGGATGTATGCTTTAGATTATAAGGCAAATAAGTTTATCACTCTTAGTTTTGGAAAAGGAAAGCACTTCATAGGTAATGGTTATCGTTCGTTATTTTTATCTGATGAGTTAAGTCCTTATCCTTACTTAAAGGTTAAGACAGAATTTGGTCGCGTAAAGTATTATAACTTATTTACAACATTTTTAGATATTCAGGATAAAGGTATGGATAGAAAGAAACATGCTAGTATTCATTATTTGGATGTTGGGGTAGGGGATTATGTTAATATAGCTGTTTTTGAAGGTGTTATTTGGCAAGCTAATTCTGAAGATTATAATAGAGCTTATGATGTGGAATATCTTAATCCTGTTATTTTTTATCGCCCTGTTGAGTTTTCAAAACATTCTCCTGATAATGTATTGATGGGAGCTTCTCTTAATGTAAGTTTCAAAAAAACAATGTTATATATGCAGGTGTTATTGGATGACCTTAATATAGCAAGACAAAAAGACAGAGATGCTAACTTTTCAACGGGCTTTTTTCAGAATAAATTTGCTTATCAACTAGGGATTAAAACGCAGTATAAGATGTTAACAGCATTATTGGAGTATAATCAGGCGCAACCTTATACTTATGCTCATAAAGAGCCTATGCAATCTTATACTCATGTAAATCATGCTTTAGCGCATCCCTTAGGGGCAAATTTTAAAGAGTTAGTTACAATTGTGGGTTATGCTAAAGGAAAACTAAAGCTAAAATTAAAGGCTACTATTGCTTTAGTTGGTTTAGATTCTTTAGGCACACACTTTGGGCAAAATATATTTGCTTCTGATTTTGATGCTGAGCGTAATGGAGATGAATATTCCTATGGAAATTTTAATGGACAAGGAGTACTTACTCATTTAAGCACTATTCAGCCTGAGATTTCTTATAAGATTTTAGGGTTTGATGTTTTCTTTACTACTTTTTATAGCAATAAAAAGTCTGACCTAATTGATCAGACTTCTATATCGTATTCATTTGGGATTAGAACTTTTCCTTTTGTTGCAGCCCCTGATTATTAGAATTCTAATTTTTCTCCATCTTTAAAGGCTACAATAAAGGAGTTTGTATATCCTTCCTTTTTCATTGCTTTTTGATAGGCTACAGCTTCATCCAGAGTGTAGAATAATCCTGCTAAGTAAGCAGTTTCTTTTTCTGAAACAGGTACTGTAATTACAGATTTTTCATCAAATATTGCAGCAGGAGTATTAAATTCATCAAAAGTACCTAGGTTAAGACGGAAAATATAAGGGTCTCCACCTTGTGCCATTTGATCTTTTTTGCTGAATGATTTCATTAGCTGATTCCTGGCTCTTTCATATAACTTGTGTGTTCTTAAAGCATTTTTCTCATCATCTAACTCTTTGTATACATAAATCAAATTTTGATATGCAGGTAAGTATAAGCGGTCAAGTTTCATGGAGGTTTTAAACATTTTTATTGACTTCTCCATGTAATCCTTTCTGGTAGTTCCTTTTGATTTGCTTGCAAATGCGTAGTGAGCTACAGCTAGGTTATAAGTCCATTCTCTGGTTTTATAGATCCTTTTTGTAAGGAATCGTAAATATCTTTTTGCTTGTCCAACGCCTCTTTTTTCTCCTGATGCTAAGTAAGAAATAGCAAGGTTACCTCTTGTGAAATTAAGTCCGTCAGCTGTAATCTTACCTCTTTTTAATCTTTTTTCAGCATTTTTAAGATGAGTCTGGGCTAAATCATACTCTTTATTATTTAGGGCTTCTAAACCAAGATTGTTCTCTCCAATTCCTTCTTGGATTTGAGTCATACTTCTTTCGTTAATTTTATCAATTTTATTAAATTGAAGAGGATTGTCTGTTGTTACAATTTGTAAATTGGTAACATCTGGACGTTCTCCTTTAGGTGCTGGAGTAACCCCTTTTTTCTTTCTTTTTTCCTTTTTTTGTTTGTTTGCTGAGTTGTTGTTAGCTTCTTTTTCTGCTTTAGCTAAGAGTTTATTTTCAGCAGTTTCCATTCTTTCAATTACTTTGTCGGCATCTTTGTTGTTTCCTGAAGCTCTGTAAATAGCTTCTAAAGTTACATATGCCTGGAAGTAGAACTCATCTTTTCTAATTGCAGCACTTAATACTGAAGCGGCCTCACTATTGTTTCCTACTTGATAGTGTGCAATGGCAATATTGTAAGCCCACTTAACGTCATTGTAAGCTTTAACAGTAATTAGTCCTAAAAATCGTTTACTTACAGCAAGATCTTCAGTGTTTCCAGAGTTTGCATAGCATAATGCCATATTGGTTCTTAAAAAGTTTAGAGCATCATCACTTAATTTTGCTCTTTTATAGCGTTTCATTGCGCTTTTAAACTCATTTATTGCTGCTCCATATTCTTTTTTCACCATTAAATCAACAGCTGCAATGTAATGTGGTTCTGCAAGCTTAGATTGGTCAATTGAGCGCTTTGTAAGCTTCTTAGAGTTTTCGTGTTGAAAAATCTTTTCTATATCTGATATTGGACTCCATTCATAGGCAATTAAATCAGCATTATTTGTACTATCACTTACTAATGTATTTGCTTTATTTGAAGTTGAAAAAGCTAAAAGTATAGCTAAAAATAGGATTTTTTTTATCATTATATATGGGTTTTCTTTTCTGCGAGCCAAATTATAAAAAAATATTGAAGTATAATCTTTAATTTATTAGGATAGTAATTACTTTATTTTATCATGGAGATTTGTTAGGGCTTTAGGCTTTGCTTTTAAAAGAATATTTGTTTTTCTTTTGTTTTTTTAGTTATTTAATTTATAGGTAAATAAGTTTATTGTTTGTTGGGTGTAATTGCTTGTATTTAAGAAGGTTGTAAAACGCTTGCTTTTTTAATATTTTATAGATGTTGTTTTTTTATAGCTTCTCGAAGTTTAGTTTTATTAAGAAAAAGCTGTTAATAAGTGCATTTTTTATGACTGTTTGATATTAAATGTAATATTTTTTTGCTATTTTTGGAGTCTTATTTTTTAAAATAACTATAAGAATTGATGACGAAAAACAATAATTATCAGGTTAAACTGGTCCAGAATTCATATCCGTTAGGGTATGAATTTTTCGTGCATCCTGCTTTTGGTAAGTCAGCTATTTCATTGTTGTGCAATAGCTTTTTACATATAATTAACCTTTTTAATAACAAAAACATGTATTATGGAAAACAAGTTTAGTAAAAAAAATCCTAGGAGACTCTTAGGTTATCTTTTCGCTTTCGCGATTATGATATTTAGTAATCCGGCCACAGCTCAATGTACGCATACACTTCATATGTATGATTCGTATGGAGATGGTTGGAATGGTAACGCTGTTGATGTTACTGTGAATGGAGTAACTGTTGCTACTGCTGCTACAATTGCTTCAGGAGCGATTGATTCAGTTACTTTTATAGCTTCTACAGGTGATACTATTGATCTTGCTAACTGGAACCTAGGTTCTTATAGTAGTGAGGTTGCTTGGGACATCACTGATGGTGAAGGTACTGTTATTGCTTCTGGAGGTACAGCTTCTGGTGGTGGTGGTTATGGACTGTTTGCTAGTGGTGCTGGAAATGCTTACTGTACGCCAACTCCTTGTCTATTTACATTTAACATGTATGATTCTTATGGAGATGGTTGGAATGGTAATGCTGTTGATGTTACTGTAAATGGTACTGCTGTTATTACAGGTTCTACTTTTACTACAGGTTCTACAGCTTCAGCAACATTTAGTGCTTCATCTGCAGACACAGTAAATCTTGCTAACTGGGTTACTGGAAGTTATACTTCTGAGGTTGCTTGGGATATTACTGATGGTACAGGTACTATTATTGCTTCAGGAGGTACTGTTACTGGTGGTGGTGGTCATGGTTTGACTGCTGGTGCTAATGGCGCTACAGGTGCTTGTCCTGCTGGTGTTGGTGGTTGTACTGATCCTTTTGCATCTAACTATAATGCAGCTGCTGCATTTGATGATGGTTCATGTACTTACCCTGGTTGTTTTGATGTTTATGCAAACAACTACTGTGCTTCATGTAATGTTGATGATAGTACTTTATGTACTTACTATACATGTAATACTTTAGATTATTCTCAGGATTTTGAATCTGCTAACTTTACCACTGTTGGATTTACAACTTTATCTGGTTCTGAATCTTCTGTTGCATTTACTACTTCAGCTAATGCAATTAGCGATACAGTTTCTTTAGAAATGACTGGAGGTTCAGGTTCTTATAGTTCTTATGGATCAACTCCTAGTACAGAAACACAAGCTTTTGCTAAAACTGATTATGTTTCTTCATCTTCTTTCTGTATGGACTTTACAGGGTCTCAACCTATTGTAAACATGACTTTAGATGCTGATTTATTTAGTACTTATACTTCTAAATATACTTGGTACAGAATTAAAGCAAACGGTACTGTAATTGCAGATGATATGGGTAATACTTCTTATGATAATACAACATTACTTGCAGGTAGTCATACTTTAACTTATGATTTATCAGCTTATGCAAATCAATCTGATGTTTATATTACTATAGAAGCTTCTTGTAAGTATGGAGCTGCAAACAGTTGGGCAGATAATTTTGTAAGAATTGATGATATTAATATCTTTAATGTATATCCTTGTACTTATTATGCAGCAAGTATTACAGGAACAGATATTACTTGTAATGGAGGTGCTGACGGTACTGCTACAGCAGTAGTAAGTTCTCCAGTTGCTACTTCAAACTCTTACTTATGGTCTAATGGTGATACAAATGCTACTGCTACTGGTTTAGTTGCAGGTACTTATACTTGTATTACAACTGATGCATTAAACGGATGTTCTGATACTGCAACAGTAACTTTAACTGAGCCTGCAGCTTGGGCAGTAAGTGCTGTAGTAACTCCAGTTCCTACTGCAACTTCAACTATTGGAGCTGTAAACTTAACTGTTGGTGGAGCTACTTCTTTTTATGCTGCTCCAGGAGGAAATGTTGGTTCTTCACTTACATCTACTTCTTATTATGCAGAACTTGAAGTTTTTGATGTTATTGCAACTACTAATTTAGGAATTACTTCTTTAGATTTAATGTGTAACTCTGGTTTAGGAACTGTTGATATTTACTTTAAAAATGGTTCTGCTGCAGGATTTGAGCATGACTCTACTGCTTGGACACATGTAGTTAACTCATATTCTATAGCATTAAATAGCCCTGGTTCAATTAATGTTCCTGCTGCTTTTACAGTAAATGCTGGTGATACTGTTGGGGTATATGTATATTGTTCTACAGGAATGAATTATAACTATAATAGTTCTCTTAACTCTTATGCTGATGCTATGGGTTCAGATGCAAACCTTACAGTTACTGCTGGTTCTGGTGATACTTATGGTGTTAATGGTCCTTTTGATGGAGCAGTTGTTTCAACAAATTACCACTTCTTAGGAAAAGTAAACTATGGTTTACCTTCTTATTTATTTGCTTGGTCAACTACTGATACTACTGAGGATGTTTCTGGTTTAGGTGTTGGTGCAATTTCTTGTACTATTACTGATGCTAGTGGATGTACTTACCTTTGGGCAGATTCTATTATTGTTAATGCTATAAATGGATGTACTGACCCTATTGCATCTAACTATAATGGTACTGCAAATGTTGATGACGGTTCTTGTTTATACCCTGGTTGTATGGATACTTTAGCATTGAATTACGATTCAACGTCTAATATCTCTGATAGCTCTTGTGTATACGACTGTTATTACTATGGTGATAATGTAATATACTTTACATTAAAGAACTCTTACTCTAATTATTCTTGGGCACAAGGTGGTGGTCAAGCTTATTTAGTAGTTACTAATGGTGTTACATCTGATACACTTACAAAATCAGTTGTTGGTTATCAAATTGTAGACTCTTTATGTTTACCTGATGGATGTTGGGATGTTACTTTCTATGATGGTGGTGCTAGTTACTTAAACGAGTATTCTTGGGATGTAACTGATACTGCAGGAACAGTATTAGCTTCTTCAACAGCAGGTTATCCTTCTGGTTGGTCTGGTTCTCCAGGATTTACTGATTGGAAAGTATTCTCTGCTGAGTCAGGATCTAACTGTATCGTAGGATGTATGGATGCTACTGCTTTAACTTATGATCCATTAGCGTCTATATCAGATACTACTTTATGTACTTATTGTACAGATAATTTCTATACTCTTTCTATGACTAATAGTAGTTCATGGTATAGTGGTTGGGGTGGACATGAATTTATTATTTCACAAATTGGAGATACTACTGTAGCAGATACTGCTACGCTACTTACTGGTACTAGTGGTACTCACTACTTCTGTTTACCTGATGGTTGTTATGATATTACTTGGACTGATGGGTTCTCTTGGTACGCTAGTTATATTGACTGGGTATTAACAGACGCTCTTGGTGATACTGTACTTATGGACGGTGCTTCATATACAGGGAATTTAAATGCAAATTCTACTTGTATTATAGGTTGTATGGATACTTTAGGTGCAAATTATGATTCTACAGCTGTATTCCCAGATTCTTGTGCATATATAGGATGTATGGATTTACTTGCTCAAAATTATGATCCTATGTTTAATGTAAATGATACTGCTACTTGTATTTATGCAGGTTGTGGAACTGTATTGCCTTATTCTGAGGACTTTACTAATGGTTATATTGGTACAGACTTTACATTAATTTCTGGTGCAGAAGCTACTTCATCTATTGATTCATTGAATAATAACAATATGACTTGGCATGGACAAGGGGGTGAATATATAGGATGGAGTTCTGTATCTAACGGTCCTGATGCCTTTACAACAAACCCAACGCATATTGCTACAGGTGAGTTATGCTTAGACTTTACGTCTGTTTCTGTAGGTCAGCCTATTATGATGACTTTTGATTTAAGACAAGAGTTCTCATATAATTCAACGTATAACTACTTTAGATTAACAGATGGTACTAATGTACTTTCTTCTAACATAGGAGTAGATTACTATCAACCAGCATCTGCCTGTAATGACCCTTGGGATACTGTATACTATGACTTATCAGCTTATGCAGGTCAAACAGTAACTATTGAATTCCAGTCAGCTGGTAAATATAAAGATGATCACTACCAATGTGGTGATAATACTTATGTTGATAATATTAATATTTCTATAGCTGTTACTCCTGTTTCAGGATGTACAGATATTACTGCATCTAACTATAATGCTGCGGCAAATGTGGACGATAGTTCATGTGTATACTGTGGTCCTGGTTATGCTTATGTAAATATTAATTGTGATTATGGATCTTACCAATATGAAGTTTCATGGAATTTAGTTAATGATTCTGGTGTTACTGTACTTTCAGGTGGTGCTCCATTTAATTTAGATACTTGTTTAGCTGATGGATGTTATACTGTAGAAATGATTGATTCTTATGGTGATGGTTGGAATGGAAATGTATTCTCAATTACTGAGGCTATGTCTGGTACTCCAATTACAGCTACTTTAGCTTCAGGTTCTTTAGGTACTGCTTCATTAAGTGCAGTTGCTTTAGGATGTTATGTGTATGGTTGTACTAACCCATTAGCAGTAAATTATAATGCTACTGCAAATACAGATGATAACTCTTGTATTTTACCTGGTTGTGGTACTGCTTTACCATATTCTGAAGACTTTGAATTAGGATATGGTTTAGATATTACATTAACTTCAGGTACAAATGCTTCATCAAGTACTGATAGTTCTAATAATCAGAATGTATATTCTTGGCAAGGTCAAGGTGGGGCTTCTTCAGGGTATAATTACCCTTATAATACAGGTGCTTTAGCATTTGCTAATAGTCCTACTCACATTGCTACAGGTGCATTATGTATCGATTTAACTAATGTTACTGCTACAAGTGTTGCTATGAGTTTTGACTTAAGACAAGAGTACACTTATGCTACTAACTACTCATGGTTTAGAGTGAAAGTAGATACTAACGTACTTACTTCTAGTGCTGGTAACGATTACTACTTACCTACTGATCATAATGATACTTGGGTAAATCATATTTATGACTTATCTGCTTACATTGGACAGTCAATTTCTATTGAATTCCAATCAGTTGGTAAATATAATGATGATTACTACACACCTTGGGGAAGTACTTCTTCTTATGGTGACCAATCATTTGTTGATAACATTAACCTATTTAGTGCAGTTTGGGGTTGTACAGATACTTTAGCTTCTAACTATAATTCTTTAGCTAATGCTGAAGATGGTTCTTGTGTATATCCTTGTCATTTAGCAAATGGATATTCAAATGGATTCGAAGATGGTTTAGCATCAATTGGATTAACTCCTGCTGACTGGACTCAGAATTCTGATGATAATACTGGTGGTAGTTCATCTTACGGTGATTGGATTTGGGATGCTTATGGTACAACTTCATCTCTTACAGGTCCTAACTACTCTACTAACTATGGTGGGTTTAACTATGCAATGGAAGGTGATTACTATATGTATATTGAGGCTTCAGGTAATTATAATAATGATGTAGCTATGACTTCTCATTGTTTTGATATTTCAACTTTACCTAATGCTGCACTTAAGTTCTGGTATAACATGTATGGTTCTACTATGGGGTCTTTACATGTTGATTTATCATCTGATGGTGGAACAACTTGGGATTCAACTTGGACAGTTTCAGGTGATCAAGGTGTAGATTGGATAGAAGCTGTAATTGATGTTTCTGCTTATGCTGCTACTGGTGTAACAGTTAAAGTTACAGGAACAACTGGTTCTAGTTACTACTCTGATATTTGTGTTGATGCAATGGCCTTAGTTGATGCTTCATTAGTATATGGTTGTACAGATTCTACTGCACTTAACTATGATACTTTAGCAAATACTGATGATGGTTCTTGTCAATATCCTTGTTTAGATAATTCTGAAGTTATGGAAATGTTTAGTTCTAATGGTTCAGGATGGAATGGTGGAGACTATACTATTACAAATGGTGTAGATACTTTCGCTGGTGGACTAATGGGAGGATTCTTCAATAATGATACACTATGTTTAGTTACTGGTTGTTATGATGTAACAGTTAATGGAGGGTCTAACTCTTCTGTAGTTTCATTTAACTTTGGAGGATTAACAGCTGCTACTCCTGGTACTTATGTGGTTTCAGTAGGTGGTGCAAACTGTGCTATACCTGGTTGTATGGATACTATTGCAACTAACTATGATCCTGCAGCTACTGTAAGTGATAGTTCTTGTACTTATAACTGTAGTTACTATGGGTTGAATGAAGTTACTGTAACTTTATACAATCAATATTCTAGTTACTCTTGGGATCAATCTGGAGGTTCAGCTTATTTAGTTGTTACTAATGGTACTTCTGCTGATACGCTTCATAAATCAGTAACAGGAGCTTCATTATCTTATACTTTATGTTTAACTGATGACTGTTGGGATATTACTTTCTACGATGGTGGTTCAGGTTACTTAAGTGAGTACTCATGGACAGCTACTGATGCTTCTGGTGTTACTTTAGCTTCAGGACCAACTACTGCTAATTATCCTACAGGTTCATATCCTTCAGGATGGTCAGGAGCTTCGGTTACTGATGCTACTGAATTCTCAGTTGGTGGTGTAATTTGTGGATTAGGTTGTATGGATCCAACAGCAATGAACTATGATCCTACTGCTACAGTAAGTGATAGTGCATCATGTACTTACTGTGTGTATGGTTGTATGGATACTACAATGTATAACTATGATCCTTTAGCTACTTGTGATAGTGTAGTTTCTCTTTGTGAGCCTTATGTTTATGGGTGTACTGATATGACTGCGAATAACTATAATTCTTTAGCTAATACTGATGATGGTACTTGTGTGTACGAAGGATGTATGGATACTACAGCAACTAACTACTGTTCAATTTGTACAATTAGTGATCCATCTGACTGTATTTACCCTTGTTCATTCTTTACTGTAAATAACTTTGCAACTGATGCAACTTGTTATGATGGTACTGATGGTTCTATTATAATATCAGTTGCTGGTGGTTCAGGTAACTATACTTATACTTGGGATAATGGACAAACTTCACAACAAGCTATAGGTTTAGCGGCAGGTACTTACACTTGTGTAGTTAATGATACAACTTATGGATGTTCTGAAACGGTTACTGTTACTATAACACAACCAGCTGCTCCTTCTGTATCTGTTACTACTACTGACGTAACATGTAATGGTGGTACTGATGGTACTGCTACGGTTATAGTTACTGATGCTTCAGGTGCTTCATGGACTACTGCTTATGGTGGATTAAATAATAATGCATTATCTGCTGGAGCAATTGTTTATATTGCTACTAATAATTCAAATGGTTGTATAGTTTCAGATACTGTTGTAATTAATGAGCCTACAGCAATTACAGTAGGTATGACAGTTACAGATGTATCATGTTATGGACTTTGTGATGGTGTTGCTACACCTTCAATTTCTGGAGGTATTGCTCCTTACACAACTACTCCAAACCTTGGTGCACTTTGTGCAGGTTCACAACCTTACACAGTTACTGATGCAAATGGATGTACTGTTATGGATACAGTTGTAGTTACTGAGCCAGCAGAACTTACTGTTGTTGAAACTACTACTGATGTAACATGTAATGGTGGTGCTGATGGTACTGCTTCATTAGTGATATCTGGAGGTACTCCAGGGTATATTACTGATTGGAGTGGAGCTACAACTTCAGCATTAGCTGCAGGTTCATACCCTTACTCTGTTACTGATACTAACGGGTGTTCAGTTACTGCAACTGCAGTAATTGCTGAGCCAGTTGCTGTCGGTGGTATAATCACTGAGGATATTTCTCATAACTTAACTGCTGATGTTACTTCAGGTGTTGCACCATATACTTATGAGTGGAATACTACTGAAACTACAGCTACTATTGCTCCTGCAACTGACGGACAATACTGGTGTGTTGTAACTGACGCTAATGGTTGTGCAGATACATTAACGTATGATTACTCTTATGTTAATGCTGTAACTGAAATCTCAATTGATGCAATTACAGTTTACCCTAACCCTTCTGATGAAGTATTTACTATTAGTTTTGAAAGTAATGCTCAACAGATGTTAGATGTAGCTATTGTAAGTATCTTAGGTAAAGTTGTTTACTCTGAGAATTTAGATAACTTCATTGGTGTGTACACTAAAGATGTTAGTTTAGCATCTTACGCTAAAGGAGTTTACTTCTTAGAGATTACTACAGATCAAGGTAAGATTAATAAGAAACTAATTCTTCAATAAGAACTAAGTTAATTCTTAATATTAAAAAAGCCCGAGCATTTGCTCGGGCTTTTTTTGTTTTAGGGTGGGTAAATAAGATTAGTAATTATTAAATGCCTACTTTATTTATTTTATAGTAATTTTGACATAATTAAAAATAGAAATTATGAAAATAAAATTTTTTACACTTGCTTTAGCTTTTGTTTCAATGTCAGCTTTAGCTCAAATTACAGTTACTGATACTGATATTGTTGGGGTTGGAGATGTTGTTTATATGGCTTATGATGATAATCCTTCTTCAATAATAACAGTTGGAAGCTCAGGGATGAATCAAACTTGGGATTTCTCTTCTTTGCAAGTGTCATCTGTTGATACTGAACTATATGTATCTCCACTAGGAACATTATATGAGAGTTCATATCCTAATGCAAATTTATGTATAGATGTAGGAGGTTCTGTTAGTTACTTTGATAAAAGCAGTTCTGGAGTATATATGCATGGTTGGAGCGATACAATATTTGATTCTCCAGCTTTATTCTTACCACTTCCATTAACATATGGGCTTGCAACTACTGATGGTCCTATTGTTGTTATTGAAGAAGAAATAACAGGTCCTTTACTTGCAGCTGCTTTGCCAGCAGCAACAGTAGCAGGATTAACAAATAATATGGCTAATAGAGCTGATACAGCTCAAATTCAGATTACAAATGCATCTGAATTTTCTGTTACAGCTTCAGGTACTATTACTACTCCTTTAGGTTCATACGATGTTTTAAGGTTAAAGGAAGTAAAAGAAATTTCTTCAGTATTAAATGTTTATTGTGTTGATACAGTAACACAATTAGGAATGTGGATTAATAATGTTCCTTTTTCATCTATTCCAATGTTAGCTGGTTCAGCAAATGATGAACAAGAAATTACTTATAGATGGATTACTAATGATACTGCTGTGTCTTATTTGGTAGCAGCACTAGTAGTAGATTCTTCAGATGTTGTTGAAGGAGCTTCATTTCAAACAGCGCCTACTGTAAGTGGTATTGCTCAGCTTTCTTTAAATTCGTTTAATGTATACCCTATTCCAGCTGCTTATAGCTTAACAGTTGTAGCTGAAAATAACTTAAGTACTGAACTTAGGTTAATTGATATTAATGGAAAATTAGTAATGGATAAAAACTTTGCAAACACTACTAGTATTAATCTTTCAGAAATCGCAAAAGGAATTTATTATTTGAGTTTGTTGAATGAGGAAGGGATGCTAACTAAGAAAGTAATAGTTGAATAGTATTTATTATAGGATAGCTTAATAATAAAAGCCTTCTGATTTTCAGAAGGCTTTTATTTATATAGAAAATAAAAAAGAGAGCTAATTAGCTCTCTTTTTTGTAGTAGCGGGGGCCAGACTCGAACTGACGACCTTTGGGTTATGAGTCTTGTTACTAAAAAGGTAAAAAACTTAAATTAACCTAGTAAAATTAAAAGTTAACTTTTTATGTCCACCCTATTTAACCCCATTTTAGGCAGTAAAAACGCCATTTGTTCTACCTATGTTCTACCTAAAACTTCAGAACTTAAATTTGTTAAAATATTGGTATTCAATTATTTGTAGTGTATGTTAATAAGTTGTATTTGCAATAATATGTAAAATGTTCTACCTGTATGTTTTTTTTATACTTTTACAATACAAATAAAACAGAAAAATTGGCTACAATTACACCTATTATTAGGTTAGATAAAATTAAAAAGGGTCTTGCTCCTATTGTTATTAGGGTAACAGTAAAGCGTAAGAAAAGTTTATTGTCTATCGGACATAGGATTGACCCAAAGTATTGGGATGAAGAAAATAGTAGGGTTAAAAAATCATTTGATAACTCTGTTCGATTGAACAACTTAATTAAAAATTATATTAGCAAGATTGATAACTATATAATTAAAAAGGAAGTCGAAAATGAAACAGTCAGTTTTGATGAAATTAAAGAAAGGGTGTTTATGAAAAATAACACATCTAATACTTTTAAATCTTTTTCATTGCGATATTTAGAAGAACTAAATAAGGAGAAGAAGTATTCACAATTTGGATCGTCAAGATCACAGATAAATAAAATGATTGAGTTTTTTGGAGAAAACGCTACATTTTCTTCTGTGTCGGTAGTATCTGTTCTAAAATTTAAGAGTCATTTAAGTGTGTCCTACAATCAGAAGGAAAGAAGTGTTGTAAATCATCTAATAGTGCTTAGAGCGCTTTGTAATAGGGCAATTCGGGAAGGATTAATGTTAAAAAATGATTATCCTTTTGGGGTGGATGGGGTAAAGGTAAAAATACCTCCCTCCCAAAAGATTGGTTTGAATTCTGAGGAGATTAAATTGATTGAGGATTCAAAAATAAAAGCATTCACAACACAGTGGCATGCTCGTAATGCGTTTTTGTTGTCTTTTTATTTTGCAGGAGCAAGAATTTCAGATGTTCTGAGAATAAAATGGACAGATATTGTGGATGGAAGATTGTATTATGTGATGGGTAAAAATAAAAAGGTTGGTTCTGTTAAGGTAACTGAACAAGCGCAACTTATTCTTGATGCTTATGAAGATAAAAGAAAGAGTGATGAGAATTTTATTTTACCCGATTTAAATAAAGCTAACATTGATGATGAGGTAGATGTATATCGTAAAATCATTACAGCAACTAAGAACTATAACAAATGGCTTGGCAGGTTGGCTAAAGGTGTTGGTATTAAAAAAAAAGTAACTTGCCATATTGCTCGTCATTCTTTTGGAAATATTTCTGGAGACAAGATTCCGGTTCAGATGTTGCAGAAATTGTATCGACATAGTAGTATAGCCACTACAATCAACTATCAACAGAGTTTTATAAATAACGACACGGATGATGCTCTTGAAAAAGTTTTAAATGGGTAGTGTTATATGTTTTAACATATAATATTGTACTAAGTCATTAAAATATATGCAAAAACATATAAATAAACTATATTTGCATAAAATATATCTAAATACATATAATGAAGAATTTAGCGAAATTTATAAAAGAAAGGCGAATTAGGGCAGGATTAAAGCAAGAAGAATTTGCTCAAAAATCTGGTGTTGCACTGACAGTAATACGCAAAATTGAACAAGGAAAAACTAATCTGAATTTAGATAAAGTTAACCAAGTATTGGCAATGTTTGGACATGTTTTAGGGCCTCTAGAGATAAAAGAAGATGACGCATGAGAGTAGCAGAAATATACTACAATAAAATCCTTTCGGGAATACTTACCGAAACAGCAGAAGGTGAATATCATTTTAAGTATGATAATGAATATTGTAAAAAATATCCAGAGCAATTTATAACTTTTACAATGCCTGTTAAGATTGAGGAATATAAGTCAGATAGATTATTTCCTTTTTTTGAAGGGTTGATTCCTGAAGGATGGTTATTGGAAATTGCATCTAAAAATTGGAAAATTAATCAAAATGATAGAATGGGGATTTTACTTGCCTGTTGTCAGAATTGTATTGGAGCAGTTAGTGTAAAATCAATATCAAAAGTAGATGAAGAATAAATGTTTATATTGTTATAAAGAGGTAGATGGAGATAAAGATTTTCATAAAAAATGTAGCAAACAATTTTTTGGAACAATCTCCCCTCCTAAAATTGATTATACTTATAGTCAAATGTCAGAATTAGCAAAAAAAGTAGTAGAAAGAAGCGTTTCTGTTCCTGGTGTTCAGTCCAAGTTATCAATATCAGTAATTAAGGAAAAAACAATAAGCAGATTAACAGTTGTTGGTGCGCTTGGTGGAAATTACATTTTCAAGCCACCATCTGATGAGTTTGATTCTATGCCAGAAAATGAACATTTAACTATGCGATTGGCTGAGTTATTTGGTATTAAAACAGTTTCTTCAAGTCTGATTAAATTAAAATCAGGAGAACTCTCTTACATAACAAAACGAATTGACAGGACCGATAAGGGTGAGAAAATTCATATGATTGATATGTTTCAGATTTTGGAAGCATATGATAAATACAAGAGTTCAATGGAGAAAGTCGGAAAAGCGTTAGGCAAGTATTCTTCTAATCCCTTGTTAGATAAAGTATCTCTATTTGAGTTAACTCTATTTTGTTTTTTAGTAGGGAATAATGACATGCATCTTAAGAATTTCTCAATGATAGATACAATTGATGGATGGATTATTGCTCCATTTTATGATTTATTAAATGTGAATATTGTATTAAAAGAAGATAAAGAGGAATCAGCATTAAGTATTGATGGACGAAAAAGAAAACTAACAAAGGGTAATTTCATCTCATTTGGAGAGAATTTAGGGTTAAATGAGAGGCAAATTAAGGGTGTTTTTAATTCATTTAAAAAAAGAAAAGACAAAGGAATAGAGTTAGTTAAGAAATCTTTTTTAACCAAAAATCTGAAGAAGAATTACCTTGTTTTGTTGGATGAAAGATATAATATTTTAAATGAAGGTTCAACTTCAGAATTAAATAGTAAAGGTTATAATGAAATTAAAGATTTATATAAACTTCACCTTCAAGAACAGAAAAATAAGTTATGGGTGAGTGCAGAAAAATATTATTCAGCAAAAGAAAATGAGTTAATTCAAATCCCTATAAAAGAAAGGGAAGAGTATTTAATAAGAAAAATTGCAAAAAAGAACATTGACATCCGACACTTGCATAATTTGGATAGTTTTGATGAAATAGAAAAATTAAAAATAGAGAAAAATGAACTTGAAGCTCTTTTAGAGAATTACAAAGGAATTGCAGAAGAACTACCACCTTCATGCGCTTGTTTTCATATGTCTTATTCGGGTAAAAATATTGTTGCTTTTACTGATATGTTTGTTGAATTAAAAAAGAATTTGATAGCGTCAGACACTGAAAAGAAATCTTTTTTTACAATTTTCGATAATAACATTGAAAATCAGAAAGTAAATTGGAAGGCTGATAAAAACCAGCTTACTTATTTCATCAAAGAACTAGTTAAATCTCCAGATATTACTTTTTCTAAAAAATGGATTACCACTGCTAATTGTTTTTTATTAGATGGTAAAGAATTGACACATAAAGAGCTTCATAATCAAGGTAATCCATCAGATAGTCATAAATTAAAACAAGTAGATGATGCGATTCAAAAACTTAATATTACCAAAGAAAAATAAGTAATTATTTACATTCTTATTTCTGTATCAAAACTCTGATTTAGTATTATAATTCTTGTTATGAGTTTTGTAATCAAGTCTTAGTTTTCCAATTCGTCTAATTACGACCTCCTTTTATATTTATTTTTGCTATCAGTATTAACTCAAATTAATTGGTATGATTAAAATAGATATAGAAGGAATAAAAGAGATTAGAGATTCTCTTTCAGAATTAAAAAAAATGTTTCTGGAGAACAATAGGCCTGCCGAGCAGCAGATATTAGACAACAAAGGGTTGATGGAGTATTTGAAAATTTCATCAACTAAAGCACAAAAATTAAGAAATGAAGGGAAGTTGGCATTTTCCAAAGATTCACGCACAGGAAAAATTTGGTTTCGCTTATCTGATGTGCTGGCGTACCTGGATAGTTGTTATTATAAACGATTTTAAAAAAATAATAAAATGAAAAAAGTATATTATACAGATGAAGAAATTGACAGAAACAGTAAACGATATAAGGTTTGCAAAAATAAAGGGAATGATTGCCATAAAGCAGAATTTATGGCAAGGCATGGTTCTGCTAAATTTTGTACAGATGACTGTAATAACAAATTCTCAAATCATGAAAAAAAATTATTTAAAGAAGGAAATTCTATTCCAAGAACTTCAAATATTGATAAGTTTCGAGTATTGATGCAGGATAAGGATTTAGTAAATTTCACCCGAAAAGAAATTGATGATGTTGGGATAGATTTGTCAAAATATGACCATAGATATTTAGATGATAAGCAAAATGGAGGATATGGCATTTGGATTGGCAATTTTAATATTACAATGCGTGAAAGAAATGAAATAGTAATAAGAACTAAAATATATAAAAATGAAAAATAATTTTGATCAAATTTTTGGGAATCCACAAAGAAATGGAAGTTTTATGGTTGTAGTGAATAGTTTATTGATCTTTAGTGCAGGCTATTTTGTTTGTAGGATTCTTATGAATCCAGCAAATAACTCTAATTCTTATAGGAATAAACAATTGTTAGAAGTAGAAAAAGCTAAAGCTAAAGCTAAAGGTGATGTAGGATTAGTAGATATAGAGACTATGCGTAAAGTGGTTAATGAGGAAGTTATTAAATCAATTGATGATGCAAAAAAAAGAATATCTGAAAATGTAGATTCTACTGAATTTAAGCAGGGAAAGGTTGTTGATAAGGATGTATGATTTAAGAGTTAAAATAAACTACTATTAGATGATTATGTTATTAATTATTCAATAGAAGGCGGTGCAAATTTTAGTTTAAAAGCTTACTGTAATCTAGTGAAATAAGTGTTGGTTGTAATCCTGATACACTGTTTAATAAATAAAAACCCACTCAATTGAGCGGGTTTCTTTTTGGTGGGCCTTACGGTCCTAAGTTCGAACTTTTTTAGAAAATTATTGAATCTAAGGTTCGAATCCTGCTACCCCCGACCAATTTCCCTCCTAAAACCTACTATTTTAGGAGTAACCCATTGATTATCAAGTATTGATTCTGTAATTTAAACCATATTTTTAAAAATATGGTTTTTTTGCGTTTATAGGGTAAAAGCAGAAAAAATAAAAGCAAACGGTGCAAAAAGTGGTGCAGTTTTTTAACCTGATAATGGCTCAAAAGCGGTGCAAATTTCTATCATTTCGTTTTTTTCGAGAATTTATTGTATAAAAAATAGATATGTAATCCGTCAAACCAAAGTGGACTGTTTAGTGTAAAAGTCTAGTATATGGTTTTTGTTAATTTTAACCTTTTAAATTAATAAAAATGAAAGACAAAGAAAACGCAATGAAGTTCATAAAAGAACTAAAAAGAAAGACAAGAAAGAGATACAACTCTGAAGAGAAAATAGCAGTTGTATTGGCAGGATTTAAACAAGAGGAGTCCATAGCTCAAATATGTAGGAATCACGGGATAACACCTGCTACTTATTATAAATGGTCTAAGGATTTTATGGAGGCAGGGAAACACAGATTGCAAGGAGATACTTTGAGAGAGGCAAACACTTCTGATGTGAAGAAACTTAAGAGAGAAAATGAAGAACTCACCCATATGTTTAAGGAGGTTAGTTTGGAGCTTAGGGTTCTGAAAAAAAACAACACTTCAGAAAAATAGGGATGAAATATAGAAGATATAAGCAAACAGAAAAAATGGAGATTATTAAAATAATAGAAGGTTCAGAACTGGGAGTAAAACCTACTCTTAAGGAACTGAATATTCACTCCAGTACATTCTATAAATGGTACGGAAGATATCATAAAAATGGTTTTGATGGACTTGCTCCAAAAAAGAGAAAAAGGAGTAAGTTTTGGAATAAAATACCAGATAAACTAATTGATAAAACAGTTAAAGTAGCATTGGAAAGACCAGAACTATCACCAAGGGAGTTAGCTGCACACATAACAGATGAAAGGGGTTATTTCATCTCAGAATCTTCTGTTTACAGAATACTAAAAGCAAGAGGATTGATAACTACTCCAACCCATATTGTAATGGCTGCTGGAAAGAAGTTTAAAGACCAACCCTCAAGAGTGCATCAGCAATGGCAAACTGACTTTACCTACTTTAAAATCAAGAATTATGGTTGGTATTATTTATCCACTATTATGGATGATTACTCCAGGTATATTGTGAGCTGGGAACTCTGTGAAAGGATGAAAACTGAGGATGTGAAAAGAAGTATTGATACTGCAATTTACAATGCAAACCTTGAAGGAAAACAACTCCCAAGGTTATTGTCTGACAATGGAAGTTGTTATATCTCTAATGAGTTAAAATCCTATTTATCAGATATAGGGATGGGACATGTAAGAGGGAAACCTAATCATCCTCAAACTCAGGGAAAGATAGAGAGATATCACAGATCAATGAAAAATATTGTTAAACTGCATCATTATTACAATCCATCAGAGTTAGAAATAGCGATAAATGAGTGGGTGGAGTATTACAATAATGAAAGATATCATGAATCTTTAGGAAATGTAACTCCCTCTGATGTGTATTTTGGAAGGGAAGAAAAAATCCTTCAAAAAAGGAAGGAAACCAAGCTAAAAACAATACAAAAAAGAAGACAAGAATATTTACAACAAAAGCTGATATCAGCATAATTATGAAAAACGAAAACTATTTACTAACTTTACAAAAAATTATTCCACTTTGGTATGAAGACGTACATCCTCAGACATGGAAATATTAAACAAAAAACTCTTTGAATAATTAGTCAAACAATTAAACAGATAAATAATTAAAATAATTAGCCTCTATCTAGTATAAATGACTAAAAAACGAACAAACAATAGGTTTAAAATGACTTAAAAATGACCACAAACAATTCAAAATAAAATGACTAAAAAATGGATGGAAAATGATTAATAATTGATTAAAAAGTATGTAGTTTTTTTTATTCTTATGCAATTTAGATGGTTAAAATTAACAAAAACTATATACTAGAATTTTAAACTAAACAGTTTACTTTGGTTTGACGGATTACATCAATAAGTGATGAAGTAATTATTTTAGATTCAACTAATAATAGAGTTGCATTAAGGTTTGGTGATTTCTAATTATAACGAATTGAGATGAAATCAGTTCGTGTATTTACTAAAAACATATCTGAATGAAGAGCTATTATTTGTAAATTAGCCAAAAATAAAACACAATTAAAATGAGAAAACTATTTCTATCGCTTTTCACAGCTATAATCTTTGCAACTCTCAGTATTGCTCAAAACAGAATTTTACCTTCAGTAGATGTAAAAACACTTGAAGGAGGTAGCATGAACATTACTGCACTAGAAAATAATGGCAAGCCAATTGTAATAAGTTTTTGGGCTGCATATTGTAATTCATGTAAAAAAGAACTGAATACTATAGCAGATGTTTATGAAGATTGGCAAGATGAAACAGGTGTAAAACTAGTTGCTATTTCAATTGATAATGCAAGATCAATGGCTAAAGTAGCTCCTTATGTTAATGCATCCGACTGGGATTATGAAGTTTACATAGATCCAAATGGAGATTTAAAAAGAGCTATGGGAGTTTCAGTAATACCACATACATTTTTACTAAACAGTAAAAAAGAAATAGTTTGGCAACACAAAGGGTATGTTGATGGTGATGAAGATGAACTGTTAGAGCAAATCAAAAAACTAGCACTTTAATGATGGGATTAAGTCTAAATTTAGTATTCAATAATTGAAAAGCAAGTTTAATATAATAAGTTCCAAATTCCTGTTTTTTGGATTAGTAGTTTTAATTGCATTGTCCTCTGCATTTCCTTTTTTAAATTGGATGACATCTTGGCTAGCACTTGTTCTTGGGATAGCTTTTGCAATACTACTAGGAAATCCATATGAAGGGGAAACTGGAAGTATAACTAATAATTTATTGAAAATTTCAGTTGTTGGTATTGGTTTTGGTTACCCAATTTCAGCAATTTCAGAGCTTTCTACTTCTTCTTTTTATTTTGTTGTAATTTTTATTGTGCTAGCGTTAATCATGGGATATATTATTGGTAAAATATTTAATGTTGACAGAAAAATAGCCGATTTAATTACCTCTGGGACATCCATTTGCGGAGCAAGTGCTATTGCCGCTATCGCTTCTACTATAAAAGCAAATGAGAAACAAATATCTGTTGCATTAGGCACTATATTTATGCTAAGTACCACAGGTTTAATTATCTTTCCAATTATAGGCGATTATCTAAAATTAACACAGCATCAATTTGGTGTTTGGGCAGGGATTTCTATTCATGATACGGCATCTGCTATAGGTGCTGCTATGGATTTTGATAAAGCTTTTAATGAAGATATAGCAGAAAAAGTAGCCACAATAATTAAGCTTTCAAAAGTAATATTTATTGTTCCTTTAGTTTTCCTTGGAGCTTATTTATATAAAGGAGGAGATAAGAAATTTATATTTCCTTATTTTATTATCTTTTTTTTGTTAGCCATGTTTTTAAATTCAAAATTCCCAGAATATGATAGTTTTACAACTATTAAAGCAGCTGGGAAAAAAGGGCTTCAGATTAGTTTATTTTTAATAGGAACTAATCTCTCCATTAAAAATTTAAAAGCTATTGGAATTAAACCTTTTCTGCAAGGACTCTTGCTATGGGTATTTATTTCGGTAAGTTCGTTATTTGCTATTTTACACCTGTTTTAAAATATATTTTTTATAAAAAATTATTACTAAAAATAAGAAGTTCTTCTGAAAGCACTTATTTTGAGTGAATTTATTTTTAAAACTGTTGACAGTATTCCTTGGAATACTCTCAACCACTATCGCGTTTTCACAAAAGGTAGTTCGATACGATTTAACCGTTACAGATACAATAGTAAATTTTTTAGGCAAAGACAAAAGTGCTATTGCTGTTAACGGACAAATTCTAATGCCAACCTTAACTTTTACCGAAGGCGATACTGCCGAAATTGTAGTACAAAATAAACTCAAAAAAAGTACTAAGTTACATTGGCACGGTGTTTGTCCCAAATAAAGAGGATGGTGTCCCCTAATTAACGCAAATGCCTATTGAACCAAATGAAACTTATACCTATCGTTTTCCAATTATCCAATCTGGTATACATTGGTATCACAGTCATAGTGGTTTACAAGAGCAATTCAATAAAAAGTTAATTATTCCACAACTATTTTTCGCCTCAACAGATCCATCATTGTAAATATTTATAAAAGGCTTATTGCTTTCAGGAGTTACATTTTTACCTAGTAAATTTACTATTTTAAGTAGTTTTTTATCATTTGAATCATAAGCTTCATTAATAGCACTTACATACATTAATGGAGCATACACAAAGTGTACTTCCTTTGCAGTGGATGCTGTATAAACAACAGAGAAATACCCCGTATAAGGGCCTCCGTAAGTGATATCAGGCTCTATTTTATGTCCAAAAGTAGCTGTATCAGAAATCACACCATTACATAAACTTTTACCATCACTCCCAATTACACTATAAAAGCACTCCTTATTCCCATTTCTATTTTCTTCCCAAACAGTAACAAAATTATTCAAATCTGTAGCAATTTCTGCTTTATCTTGCAAAGAACTTCCTGCTGATTCTACCTGTGTAAAATAAGATTTTTGCAAATCATCTGTATTGACATTAGACTTATACAACTCATTGATACCAGAACCTCCATTACGCCTTACAACCATAATACTGTCACCAAGTACAGCACCAACAGGTGAGGAAGTTGGGCAAGAATTTAACATCCAATCATAATCATCTAAATCTTCAGTTGAGGTAAAAGTTAGTCCTCCATCAATCGATTTAGCAATATAAGTATTTCTAATGTTTGTTTCATTATTTCTGAATAATAAATAAACTTCATTATTTCCTTTTGTAACAAAAGTTGACTGACAACAATCACACGGTTCACCTGGTGCTAATGCACTAGCATTTGTTGCTGCACTAAAAGTGGCTCCAAAATCAGAAGATGATTTTACCATTTGCTCCCAATCTGTCCAAGAAGTTGTACACTCCATATAAGAAATTACAGGATTTCCATCAGCCCTTATACCAACATTTGGCATTCCAAATTTATGTGTATTTGAATTATCTGAGACCCTAATTGTATCGGAAAAAGTAAGCCCTCCATCAAAAGAACGCTTTAAATAAATAATATGATTATTATGCAGTAAAGATTCAAAAATAAGATAAACAGTATCGCCCTTTGCAGCAATTTCAGGACCAATAAAACCAGTAGGCATTAAATCAGCATTTACCAAATCAAAAGCACTATCAAAATCTGTACCATTCCATTTTCTTGCTTTAATTGCTTTAGGGGTAGAAGGTTTTGACCAAATAACAAAAGGACTATTATTAGCCGTTATTACAACTCTTGGTCTTTCATAACCCTCAGAAGAACCACTACTAAGGATATAAGGAGTACTTGGACTTAAGCATTGTGCAAAGGAAAAAATGGGTAATAACAGGAAAAATAGAAAAGGTTTCATAGTAATAATTTTTTCACAAAACTACAATAAAATTAACGGACAATTACAAAGACAGTCATAATTTCAATGAGATTCTATTTCGTGTGCGTTGGCTGCTGGCTTTTTTAATTCAATGCCATAAACAGCATTCCTAGGCTCATAAGAATCATTAGTCCGTCTTCTATAATGGTAACTGTACTCATTGGTAAGTTGAAAACATCTCCCAAACAAGCACATTTAATCGTTTTTTTGTTCAATATGATTTTTAAAACACCGATAATGCTTACGGTCATCACAACAAAAGTTACGCTGTTGGTTATAATTGGGTTGAAATTTATTAGAAATGCAATTCCTAATATTAATTCCGTGAAAGGATAGACATAGCCCCAAGCAGGAAATCTTCGTGCAATAATGTCGTACATTAAGTAGCTGTCCTTAAATCCCTTTAGGTTTAACATCTTAAAAAATGAAAAAGTTAAAAAGAAACCTGCCATAAAATGGCGCATCCATCTTGAAATATCAATGCTTTCAGCGGTGAGTTCAACAATAGCAGTTGCAGAAAAAATGTATGCAAAGATTAGCAAAACGGGTTTGTAGGTTACAAACCAAGGTTTAATTTGTTCTACTGTTTCATTCTGATTCGTAGCAGAGATTTGATGTTTTTCCTCTAAAGCACTTTGTAATTCAGGCAAAGCAATATGTTTGTCCATTGTGATGATTGCAGCGTTATTATCTTTTGAAACTTCTACAGAAGTTACATTATTTACGGAGAGCAGAGCCAATTTCACTTTGACTTCACAGCTTCCACAAGTCATTCCTGTTACTTGATATGTGTGTGTCATAATTTTATGTTTTTTATTCATCTTTATTGTTAATCGTGATCATGTCCTTCATGAGATTGCTCTTTTGGCGTTATAAAATCAGGATTTTGACAACAACCAGGTAAATTATCATGTGCTGATTTTTTCGCTTTTACTTCATCAGCATCATAACCAATATTTGATATAATGGTTCTAATATTTTCTACTGAGTTCTTTTTTGTTTTAAAAGTAACAGTTAACATTTGACTTTCTACATCTAAAGCCATAGCAGTAACTCCTTTTGTAAATTGTATTTCTTCAAGAATACGCTCCTTACACATTTCACATTGTGCTGAAGTTTTAATCTGTACTGTTTCTTTTTGTGCCCAAGCATTTATAGTTAAAATACTGAATAAGGCAATGATTATTTTTTTCATGTTTTTTATTTATTTAATTATTATTTAATTTTATACCTAAGTCCTGCATATATCATCCTACCATTAATTGGCGCATAAATCAAGGATGCATCAAAAACATCTGAATTAGGATTTCCAGCAGCTAAAATAGGATTTTTCTGAACATACCTAAGTAAATTTTCACCTCCTAAATATACATCAAATTTTCTGAATTTCTTTGTTACCTGTGCATTGTAAAGATAAAAAGATTCTGAATAGAATTTTTCAATCAATTGATGGTCAGGAATTCTACTTTCACCAATATAGTTTGCAGTAATATCAAATACCCATCTATCAAAATTAGTAGCATACGCCATGTTGAATAAAGCTCTGTATTTAGGGGTTAAAGGTGCCGTTTTTTCAACCCCATCAAAAGTAGTATTTACATTATTTATTTTATAGGCCATTTTCACATCAAAGCGATCATAAAGTTCATAAGCCAAATCCAACTGCATACTAGTAGCAAAGGATATACCTTCTAAATTATAAAAAGATAACTTATTTTGTTTTTCAATATCAACCACAATTTGATTTTCAAATTCAGTTTTATAGGCATCAGCATTTAAAGTACCATCACGCCCAAACAATTTAAAGTTATGCGTAATATTCATCCCATAGTTCCAAGCTATCTCAGGACTTAATTCACCCACTATTACCTCTCTATTTGAAGCTAAGAAAGAAGCGTTTTCAACAAACACATTTGCAATTCGAAAAGCCTTACCTGCTGAGAAACGAATAGCAGTATTTTCAGTTGGATTGTATTTCATATTTAACCTTGGTAAATAATTAAACCGCTCAGTATTATTATAATAATCAGCACGAATACCTGTAGTTAAATTAAAACTTTCACCCCAAGTATATGAATATTCTGAAAACAAACCACTCATTAAATCAACCCTCACTTTATCGTTAAATGGATTTTGAATATTTCCAGAAAAACTTTCAGTATACCTATCTGCATAATTACTCATTCCATATTTTAATTTATGGTCAGTATTTACAATATAAGTTTGTCTAATAAGGTTAAAATAAGCGCTTTCTTGCAATCCTTCATACTTATTTTTTCCAAAAATAGCAGTTTGATTATGTTTTCTAAAAGAAGTTTGCAGTCCCATACTTTTCCCAGGAGAATTAGGAAGTATCGCTCCTGTTTTTGTTGTAACTTCAAGTAAACCATTATGGATATTAACTGCATAAGGCTTGGCTGCATTTTCAAGCGTTCCACCTATTCTATCCTCAACTAATCCTCTTGCTGTAAATTCAATATAGTAATTTTTATTAGCTGTATATGTCCATCTATTAAGCACATTTACTTGCTTCACTTTTGGTATATCTAAAAAATTATCCTCATTATTATCCACCTCTTTATCAAAATAAGAAATATGGGTAAATAAGTTGGATTTCCAATTGCCTTGTTTTTTAGCCAACAATAGGTTGTTCTCTAGTTTTCCTTCTGAATTAGTATATGCGTTCCAAAATAATTTTGGAGCAGACTCAGGGTTGTAATATTCCAAATTTATTTGCCCTGCAAAGGACTCAAAGCCATTAACAACTGAGCCAGCACCCTTTATAATTTGAATGGATTCAATCCAAGTACCTGGCACATAACTAAGCCCATATGTAGAAGAAATTCCTCTAATCAGTGGCATATTTTCTTGAGTAATTTGAGTATAAACACCATCTAAACCCAGCATCTGTATTTTTTTAGCTCCCGAAACAGCATCCGTAAAAGTTACATCAACTGTAGCATTAGTACTAAAACTTTCTGATAAGTTGCAACAAGCCGCTTTTTCTAACTCGCCAGTAGAAAGCGTTTGCATATTAATGGTGCTGATAGTGGAAAACTTAGTCGTATTTACCTTACCTTTTACCCTAACTTCTTCTAACTCAACAGAAGGAGAAAGCACAATATGATAATGGCCCCACTCTTTTATAATTAGAGAGTATTTTTGATATCCCACGAAACTCACCACTATAGTTGCAGGAAATTCTGCTGGCTCAACAATTGAGAAATTTCCATCTCCATTAGTAGCTGACCCAATTGTAGTTCCTTCCCAATATACATTGGCACCAGGAATACCTAGTTCACTTCCATCTTGCAGTTGCTCTACTACTCTACCTTTTATTTGTTCTTCTTGTGCTTTTATATTTGTTATTGCAAAAAACACGATTGCAATTATCATTATTTTTTTCATTTCTTTAATTTTAAGATTATTATTCAGTTAAAAATTGAATAAAATCTTACAATAAGAATGACTGTATTTTAGCTAAAACGGGTTTATGAAGTTTAGGTGGAGGTATGCCACTAAAGTTGTTGATTACCTTTGTAAAATCAGATGATTTATCATAAGGAATTAAGGTATAAAGCAAGCTATTGACACTTGAAAAATCAAGTTCAAAAGCAGTTAATAAAGTCTCAAAATCAAAATGAATATTTTGAGTTTCACTTGCACAAGCATTATCATTCATTTCAGGGCAACATGATTTTCCAACCTCAATCATACAACAAGTTACTTTCTCTACATTTTCCACACTACAAGAAGGTACTTCACTCCCTAAATAGACACTTCCATTTTCATCACATTTCATTTTTGAAATATCCATTCCCATTGAAAGAGACAGTATAAATACTGCCATTACAATAGACGAAACAACCTTAAATATTTCCTTCAACTTCATGTTAATATTTTATAAATTTAGATTTAACTCCATCTACATCAATAAAGTAAACTCCTTTACTCAACATACTAACGTCAATAGCATTTGTATTATTGTTTACTGCTAAAATTAATTTCCCATTCAAATCAAATATTTCCACAAAATTAGCTGTTGAAGTAAAATGTAAGGTGTTTAAAACTGGATTAGGATAGATACGGTTTCCACTTAAAACCAATTGATTTTCTTCAATAGCTAAAATAATAGTTGAAGGCTCAATTTTCACAACCTTATTTAAAGTTGCATTAGCATACCAAAGCTTTCCATTAGGACCTATTACAGCACCCATAATTCCTGGCTCATTGGTTTGTATTCTACCAATTTCCATAGCAGGGATAGTACTCACATCATAAAAAACAATATCACCATTACTATGGTCAGTAAGCACTAACCTATTATCAATAATATCAATTCCTGCTGGCTGAACTAAACCTGTTGTCACTACTTCCTCCCAGGTAAAACCAGTCATCTTTTGATATTCTGCTAGAGTCTCTTGAGGACCCCATGAAGGCGCTCCGTTTGTTGTTCCAGTTGTAATATCTAATCGTAATATTCTTTGATTTCCTCCATCTACAAAATACAACCATTTTTTGTCAGCATCTAATTTTAAATGATTTACAATAGTATGGTTAATCGCACTAAGACCCATACCTTGAAATCTTCTTATTTTAGCGTCATCATGATCAGAATTTCCTGGTCCATGATCTTCAGCAAAATCATATCGCACTACATCATTATTATAATCATCATATACCCAAAAAACATTATCTTTTTCAGAAGCAATTCCCATTGAGTATGGGCTTGCATGTAACATGTCTAAATGAGAACCATTACCACCAGAAGGTTTCGCATAAATTAATGGATCGGAGGACCATAAAGAAGGCCCTGTAAAAGTATTCCCACCATGATTGGCATCTAAAACAGAAGTTGAAGTTGCAAAATTTCCATTATCACTAAATGCTATACCTGAAGGTAAAGACATAAAGTGCCATGCATTTCCATCTTGCTCCCAAAGTGAGTTTTGAGAAGTCATTGCAGGATTTGTCACTTTTACCGTACTACCTCCTGAGTTTTCAGTTCCTGTATTTGTAATCCATAAATCTCCGTTAGGATGAAAATCTAAATCTCTAGGCTCATTAATTTGATTACTAGAATTTGCAATTACTTCATAAATGAATGTATTATTAACTGAAGTATAAGATGGGATAATATTTGGGATAGGATCTTTTACATTTATTATTTTTATCAAATTATCATTAGAAGGAACTGCATCTACTCCTTGAGCATTAATATTGGAAATCCATAAATCTACAGTATAAGCACCTGTATTAGTAGGGCTCCAAATAGTTGGATGAGTATATTTATAAGTAGTAAAAGGCAAAACATTTATTCCTGATAAATTTTGAGTAACAGTAGTCCCACCATTAATTGTGTAATTTACATCCATAGAATTAATAGTAGTAGAGCCCAAATTTTTGATTTTACCTACTAAATCAATATTACCAATAAAAACATAAGCAGGAGTCTCAAAGTTTAACATTGCTCCATCAATAGAAGGTGGAGTATTTACAGTAAATGAAAATGTTTCATTTGAAGATGATGCAGAAAAAGTATACAAGGGGAAAGTTGCAATATTAACTACATATTGTGCTCCTCCATCACCATAGCCGTCTCTGGAAATAATATCATAAGTAGCGCCATCTGTTAAACACCAAGGACCTTCATAAATTACAGTATTATCAGCATATCCTCCTGAAGTATTATTTACTGCATTACATCCGACTCCAGTATTTCCTCCGCTAAAAATTGTTGCAACACTTCCGCATGCACTTCCTGTTGGAGCTAATTCCCAATAAACTTCTTCTCCCCAATTATCTGTCCCTATATCAATGGTGACTTCAGTTTGCCCTGTTGGGCATTGCGCAAAAGCAAACACCGAAACTATTGCCATTCCGATTGTAAATATTATTTTATACATTTTAGTTGTTTTGTTATTTGTTTTTATAAATTAATTCAATATAATTTTTTGTGTTTTTTCGGCTGATTTAAGAATGTAAATTCCAGGTTTTAAATAAGATATATTTATTGAATTACTATTTATTGTTAAAACGAGTTTTCCGCTAATATCATATATATCCACAGTTTTTTGTGTTTCAATTGTTTTGGTTACTGTATTAAAAGTAAAATCATTTTTTACAGATAAATTATTGATAGCACTAACTATTTCTTCATTTACAGAAAGAGAAGTTGTAAATACATTATCCCCATTATTGTTTCCATTAGCATTTGTGAACATTAGAGCTGCATAAAATGTTGTATTTCCATTGCTGTTTGCAGCAGCAGTCCAATCCATTGACCAACTCTTAGTTGAACTTCCACTAGTTCCTGACGATTTATGAGTAACCGCATTATTGCTATTTACTAATTTAGTTGTATTATCAGTAATCATAAGGCTACCTGTTTTATTATTTCCACTTTCAGCAGTTAATTCAAATCCAAATTTTGAACATCCTGCTTTTATTCCTGTTAATGTTATGGTATAAGTGCTGTCTATGCTATATCCTGAGGCAGGAATAGTTGTTGTAATTGTAGCAGTTCCAATTCCGGAGTTAATGGTTCCTGAATGACAGCCTGTGCAGTTTTGTCCATCCATTGCAGAATTAGTTTTTCCTCCTGGTGATCCTATTGCATTAGAGATAGAAGTTGTTGGGTAAAAGAAAATTGAGATTGCAACAGTGATAGGGATAAGTAGTAAATATTTTTTCATTTTTAATTATTTTTGTACAAATTTAATAATTTTTATTTATATTTGCGTAAAAATTAAATTATGAAAAATATCTTATCAGTAGTATTTGCTCTAATGTTCTCTTTTTCTGCATTTAGTCAATCAGATGTATATCTCAAAATCAATCATTTACTTGGAACTTCACCATTTGCGTTTAACACAACCGTTTCGAATAATCTTTTTCATAATTTTGATGTAAATAGAATGGAATATTATATTTCTTCTATATCCATTACTCATGATGGAGGTGCAGTAACGAATATTTCCGATACTTGGATATTAGCAAACGCATCTACCCCAGTAAATGAATTGCTAGGAAATTATAACATTACAGCAATAGAAAGTATTTCTTTTAGTATTGGAGTAGAATTGCCTGAAAATCATAATGATCCTTCTTTACTTGCCGCATCTAATCCTTTAGCCCCTAAATCACCATCAATGCATTGGGGTTGGGCTGCTGGTTATCGTTTTGTTGCCATGCAAGGTATGGCCGGAACCACTACTCCAAATCAAGTTTTTGAATTACACGGATTAGGAGATGTAAACTATTTTAGTCAAACTATCTTAACTGCAGGTACAAGTGATGCAAATGGATTAGTGGTAGAACTGAATGCAGATTATGAACAAGCAATTAAAAATATTAGCGTAGCTTCAGGTATTATTTCACATGGTGAGGTAAATGAAGCAGCAGACATGTTAAAAAACTTTAGAGATAATGTTTTTACTGCAACAGAAGCTATTGTTGCTGGTGTTGAAATTGAAAAGGATGATAATCATTTTAAAATGTATCCAAACCCTAAGCGAAATGGAGAAGCCCTCACTTTTACATATGATGGGGACTTAATTAATCCAACTATTGAAATTGTGGATTTAAGTGGAAGAGTAATTACTATTCAACAACTAGATAACTCAAATCAATTTATTTTTAAAGGATTGGAAAAAGGAGTATACTTTGTTAACTTAAAATCAATTAATGGAGAAGTATCAAACACCAAAAAATTAATTGTAACAAACTAAACAATGTCATTTACTTCATTCAAGTTTAATCGTATTTTCCAATTTGTATTTTTACTAATTGCAATTTCTTTAGTTTTTCAAGCTTGTAAAAAAGATGAGGAATTGATTGAATATATTCCTCCAGTAGTACTTTATGATGACACTCCTTATAACTTACAACACGGTACATTGCCAATACCTTCTATTCCTGAGGACAATCTATTAACCAATCAGGGAGTTGAATTAGGAAGAATGTTATTTTATGACAAGCAGCTTTCTGGAGATGGAACTTTGGCTTGTGCAGGTTGTCATGTTCAAGAAAATGGTTTTTCAGATACGGCACGATTTTCTACTGGAATTCTTGGTTTAGAAGGAGGAAGACAAGCAATGGCATCTTTTAATATGCTTTGGAATAATAATGAATTTTTCTGGGATGGAAGAGCACATTTACTAAGAGATCAGGCGATTCTTCCAATACAAGATTCATTAGAAATGAAAGAAACTTTGGCAAATGTTGTAACCAAACTGAACTCTTCACAACTATACCTAGATCAATTTAAAAGAGCATTTGGAGACAATCAAATTAATAGTTTAAAAATCTCATTGGCTTTAGAACAGTTCATGAATTCTATTGTATCATGGAATAGTAAATATGATAAATCGGAAAGAGGAGAATTAGTACTTTCTCTTTCTGAGCAAAGAGGGAGAGATTTGTTTTTTGAAGAATACAATCCATTTTTTCCAGCCACTTCTGGTGCAGATTGTGTGCATTGTCATTCAGGAAATAACTTTGAAAATGATCTTTACATGAACAATGGATTAGATGCTGATGCAGATTTTATGGATGATGGAAGAATGAAAGTGACTTTAAATCCTTTAGATAGAGCTAAATTTAAAGTACCTACTTTAAGAAATATTGAATTAACACCTCCATACATGCATAATGGTCGCTTTAGCAGCTTAGAGGAAGTTGTGAATCATTATAATGAGGGCTTAGTTTCTTCATCCACAATCGACCCTGCTCTGGAAAATACACGAGCAACTGGCTTGTTATTAACTGTTCAAGATAAAGCTGATTTAGTGGCTTTTCTAAAAACATTAACAGACACTGATATGACTAGTGATCCAAGATATGCAAGCCCCTTTTAAGATTTAATGAAGAAGATACTACTAAGTTTAAACTACCTAATAATATTAGTTGTACTTGGTGCTTGTTCTGTATTCATAAAACTAGAAAACGAAAAATATTCAATCACAAAAATTCCCACGCATTTTCCCTTAGTAAATCATCCTGAAGGAAATGAATTTACTCAAGCTAGATGGGATTTAGGAAAGAAATTATTCTACGACAACATTTTATCTTTAGATTCTTCCATTAGTTGTGCCAGTTGTCATTTGCCTGAATTAGCCTTTAGTGATAATAGAGCATTTAGCCCAGGAATAAAAAATAGACCAGGAAAAAGAAATGCTCCTAGTTTGGCCAATGTGGCATACCATCCTTATTTGCTAAGGGAAGGAGGAGTCCCAACACTAGAAATGCAAGTTTTGGTTCCAATTCAAGAAGAAAATGAATTCAATCATAATATTGTTGATATAGGTAAACTACTTGAAAAAGATTCGTCATATGTGAAAATGGCTATGGAAGCTTACAATAGAGCACCTGACTATTATGTAATAACTCGATCAATTAGCTTGTTTGAAAGAACACTAATTAGTGGAAATAGCAAATACGATAAGTACATTAATAAAATAGAAAAATTAAATACCCAAGAGAAGAAAGGCATGGAACTATTTTTCAGTGATAAACTGAAATGTTCATCTTGTCATAATGGTTTTAATTTCACCAACTATAGTTTTGAAAATAACGGCTTGTATTCAAGTTATGCGGATGTTGGTAGATTTCGATTTAGTAAAGATTCTAATGATATTGCCTTATTCAAAGTCCCAACTTTAAGAAATATAGAAGTTACTGCTCCCTACATGCATGATGGGAGTATAAAAACTTTAAAACAAGTGATAGAACATTATGATTCAGGAGGTAAAAGTCATTCAAACAAGAGTTCTTTAATACTGCCACTGGGCTTAAGTCAGGATGAAAAAGATAATTTACTTGCTTTTTTACTTACCTTAACCGATAACGAATTTATCCAAAACTCTTATTTAAGGCCATAGTATAAATGGTTGTTATCAATTTAATCTTATAAAACTAAAAAAGTAGAATTCTAATATTAAGAATTCTACTTAATTGCAAACTTTGAGACAAAGTAATATGAGAAATCAGAAAGAAAATAATGTAGTTTTAAAGTTCATTATACTCTATTACATTTTTACAAACTTTAATATCTCATTCTGTAACTTTACAAAATAAATCCCATTACTTAATTGACTTACATCAATAGTTGAATTTTTCTGTGAAAGATTTCCTTTAAACATTATTCTAGCACTCATATCAATTATTGCAACTTCTTGATTGACCGATTTCAGTTGAATAGTAATGTTATCAGTTGCTGGATTAGGATAGATTGAGAATGTTTCTGTTTCAATCGTTTCTACTGCTGTTGAGCTGTTATCTACTACCGTAAATTGCCCCATCATTCCTTCTTCCTCATGCCCTATAATATGGCAGTGGTACATAAATGGAATTACAGGGTCAGCAAAATCCTCAAACTTGGTAATGAATTTGACAGAACCCATTTGCCCAGGGACTAACACTACATCTTTCCAGCCCGCTTGATGTGCAGGTGGAGCAGCACCATCAATTTCTAATATATTAAACTGAATATCATGTATATGAAACGGATGAGCAATCATAGTTTGGTTAGTTAGTGTCCAAATCTCTGTATTATCTAAGTCAATTACTTCATTAACAACTCCCATATCAAACGGGTTATTATTTATAAAGAAAGGACCTGATAAACCAGTAGGACCTCCCATTCCACCATCAGGAGAAAAAGTAAACGATCTGCTTACATCAACATTAGCTGGATTCCAAGTATTTACAGTTACTAAGGAAGTTGGCACAGAAGTTATAGCATTAGTAGTAGGAGCACCCACATTTAAAGTTAACATTGTGAAATCAGCACCATTTAAATGATTATTATCATAATCTTGTATTGGTTGCACTTGTCCCATTGTAGAAAATTGTGCTGTTCCGTACACACCACCAGGAATACTACTTCCAAAATTCATTAAATCAACCGAACTCCCTTGTAAGGTAGATAAGTCAACCAAAATCTCATATCTTTCTGCATTAGAAATTAATAATTGATTCATTTGAACAGGAGTAGGAAGTAATCCTCCATCAGATGCAATTACCCAAAAATCAGCCCCATTACTTAACCCTACATTAAACGATCGCATAAGAGAAGCATTTAACAATCTAATCCTTACCATTTGAGCAGGAGCATCAAAATATGCGTTTCTAGTAGCATTGGCTAAAAATAGTGTATCCATATTTCTATTATCCATATCCAAATCAAACTGATAATTTGCATCCATTACTTTTGTTTGTAATACTAAAGGTATATCATCTACCCCATAGGTTCTTGGTAAAGCAAGAGCAGATTCATCTGTATCTTTATTGATAATCATTCCTGTAATTCCCATCATAATATGTTTGTATGTTTTATGGTGTAAATGAGGGTGAAACCACATAGTAGAAGCATTATCCATTCCCGTCCAAGTTGGACTCCAGATAGTTGACGGAGGAATAACGGTATGAGGACCTCCATCCATTACTGATGGTAAATGAACTCCATGCCAATGCATAGTTGTTGTATCCATTAATTGATTATCAACATTTATGGTTACGACATCTCCTTTATCAATAATAACTACAGGACCTAAAATAGGACCGTTTATTCCAGCTGATTGAGTATAAATACCTGGAAATATCATAACAGAATCGTAATCTATTGTTAGGTTATAAGTAGGCCCAGTTAATGTTGCAGGAATTAATAAAGGGTTTTGAATTTGTGCTGTTAAACTGTTTGTTGCAATCAACACCATTGCAGATAATAATATTTTTTTCATTGTTTTAATTTTTAATAAATTTTGTAATTTGATTATTTGTTTTAATAAAGTAAACACCTTTCACGAAATCAGAAACATCTAATTTTGTTTTAATTGTACTTAATACTTCTGAATAAATAAGTTTACCGGAAACATCTACCACTTCAATTTTTTCATTATCTGAATTTTTTAAAATTATTGATATCACATCATTAGATGGATTTGGAATAATTGAAAATACATTTTCTGCTTCAGATACTGAAGTTGAAGTGTTACAATTACCTACAAAACTATAAGGATTAGCAGCTTGTCCAATTAAAGTAGTTGTTTTATCAGGACAAATCATATACACATAAGGCCAGAAAAATCCAGTTTGATAATCACTAGACAAATCACTAGATGAATTTGAAGGAGAAGACATGCAAATTGTTGGGTGTGATGTTCCTGTAAGCCAATCACCTTGTGTAGAAGTATTACAAGCTCCTCCTGTTAAACAAGAACAATCATTCCCATCTGCTTCAATTGCAAAAACCATAACATCATCAGTAGTAATTGCATTCACTCCTGGATAACTTGAAGGACCATGCTGAATATATAAATCTTCTAAAGCACCTGATTGCTTATATGTCCAACATGGTGGGCACCAAACTGCAAATAGATCTAAGAAGACAGTTTTCCCTTCATTTAATAAAGAATATAAATTGTGTGTTGTTCCGTTTTCATCTACAAGAGTAAAATCGGGTGCAATTGAACCATCAGGCAATTGTGCAAAACTATTTATTGAAAATAAAGAGATTGCAAATAGTAAAATTGTGTATTTAATTGTTTTCATTTTTATAAGATTTTTAATTAGTAATATTGTTCGATACAAAATAAAACAAGCTATTTGAAATAGATTGTAACATTTGTTACATAGCAAAAAAGCTATATATCAATAAAACTAAATCTTATAAAAGGAAAGACTGTATCTGGGACAATATGGGCTTATTCACCAGAGGCGGTGCGTCATCATAATGATTATGAGTAAATAATGCAGGTTTTGAAACCTGATAATATTCGTATGATAGCGTTAAAAAAGGAAGAGAAACAGAAAAGTCAACTGGCTTGTACGTCTTCATACCAAAGTGGAATAATTTTTTGTAAAGTTAGTAAATAGTTTTCGTTTTTCATAATTATGCTGATTTCAGCTTTTGTTGTAAATATTCTTGTCTTCTTTTTTGTATTGTTTTTAGCTTGGTTTCCTTCCTTTTTTGAAGGATTTTTTCTTCCCTTCCAAAATACACATCAGAGGGAGTTACATTTCCTAAAGATTCATGATATCTTTCATTATTGTAATACTCCACCCATTCATTTAACGCTATTTCTAACTCTGAAGGATTGTAGTAATGATGCAGTTTAACAATATTTTTCATTGATCTGTGATATCTCTCTATCTTTCCCTGAGTTTGAGGATGATTAGGTTTTCCTCTAACATGACCCATTCCTATATCTGATAAATAGGATTTTAACTCATTAGAGATATAACAACTTCCATTGTCAGACAATAACCTTGGGAGTTGTTTTCCTTCAAGGTTTGCATTGTAAATTGCAGTATCAATACTTCTTTTTACATCCTCAGTTTTCATTCTTTCACAGAGTTCCCAGCTCACAATATACCTGGAGTAATCATCCATAATAGTGGATAAATAATACCAACCATAATTCTTGATTTTAAAGTAGGTAAAGTCAGTTTGCCATTGCTAATGCACTCTTGAGGGTTGGTCTTTAAACTTCTTTCCAGCAGCCATTACAATATGGGTTGGAGTAGTTATCAATCCTCTTGCTTTTAGTATTCTGTAAACAGAAGACTCTGAGATGAAATAACCCCTTTCATCTGTTATGTGTGCAGCTAACTCCCTTGGTGATAGTTCTGGTCTTTCCAATGCTACTTTAACTGTTTTATCAATTAGTTTATCTGGTATTTTATTCCAAAACTTACTCCTTTTTCTCTTTTTTGGAGCAAGACCATCAAAACCATTTTCATGGTATCTACCATACCATTTATAGAATGTACTGGAGTGAATGTTCAGTTCCTTAAGAGTAGGTTTTACTCCCAGTTCTGAGCCTTCTATTATTTTGATAATCTCCATTTTTTCTGTTTGCTTGTATCTTCTATATTTCATCCCTATTTTTCTGAAGTGTTGTTTTTTTTCAGAACCCTAAGCTCCAAACTAACCTCCTTAAACATATGGGTGAGTTCTTCATTTTCTCTCTTAAGTTTCTTCACATCAGAAGTGTTTGCCTCTCTCAAAGTATCTCCTTGCAATCTGTGTTTCCCTGCCTCCATAAAATCCTTAGACCATTTATAATAGGTTGCAGGAGTTATCCCATGATTCCTGCATATCTGAGCTATGGACTCCTCTTGTTTAAATCCAGCTAATACAACTGCTATTTTCTCTTCAGAGTTGTACCTCTTTCTTGTCTTTCTTTTTAGTTCTTTTATGAACTTCATTGCGTTTTCTTTGTCTTTCATCTTTATTAATTTAAAAGGTTAAAATTAACAAAAACTATATACTAGACTTTTACACTAAACAGTCCACTTTGGTTTGACGGATTACAATCAAGTCATTTATTCCTATTGTATTAACAATAATGTTATCAGGAATATTCTCAGTTCTTTCAGATACCATAGCATAAGGAACAGAAAGTAATTGTGATGTTCCCATTAGCAGGTAATTTGTTCCACCCGTTTCATCCATTGATATTTCTAAAAAGAACTCATCATTAGCCCAATCAATCAAAGTGAAATCACCAGATAAAACAGCTCCATTACCAATTTCTAAATTTACTAAACCATTGTTGTTGGAGTTGGCAATATGCATCTCTTCATAAACATTTGTTCCGCTTGATGTTCCTTGAAGTATTGCAATTTTGAAACCTATATTTTGATTGCTTATTGCAATACCAGAGTTATCCCTAGCAACTGCTTGGTATTTGAATGCAGTTGGTGTTTGTGCAAATAAGCTTGTACTTATACAGATTGTGAAAAGAAAATTTAATATTTTCATAGTTTTTGTATTTTGAAGGTTGATTTTAAGTTGTCTTGTTCTAGGTGTAAAATGTATATTCCAGAAGGTTGATTTGATAGGTTTAACTCAATTTCTTTTGAGAAAATTTCTTTGTAAACAATTCTTCCATTTACATCTAATAATGATAAGCTAACCTTAGCGTTTTTTGATGAGTGAATATTGATTTTTTCTACTGTTGGGTTTGGAAAAATATCAATATCAAGTTCTGATTGTTCCTCAATATTTAAAATAGAAATAGTTGGCTGATGAAATCCTTCAGAAAGCTGATTGTAGTTTTCAATGCTGATTTCTCCTAAGCTCCATTCTAAAGATGAATTATTCACAAAATACCCGCCTGAATTAGAAACTAACTCAGGGGATAATTGTTGTGAGAAACTTGATAAGCTAAACACTGTTAATATTACTAAAATAAATAGTGTTTTATTCATCTCTATTTTTTAAGCTTTATTCCACTTCCATCTAATTCAGTAGCAACACAAGTATTAGCTGTAAAATTTGCAATTCCAGACCAGTATTCATACTCCATATCGTCTTGTACTGAAAAGGTATATGATTTGTTTTTAGCATTACCTAAATCTTTTATAACAGTAACTGATGCAGCCTGTCCACATTCTGGAGCTCCTGTCCAATAAACTGAAGTTGCAGAAGAACCAACAACTTTGCCATCCACATAGTAAGTTAAAGCAGTAGCAGCATCATTTATCAAAGCTTGTGAAGTAGATTGGTTATACCAGAAAACTATCTCTCCTGAATATTCGCAACTTCCATCAGTAACATCAGCATCTCCATCATAGTTATCTGCAATTGGGTCAATACACCCTAAAACCTCTTCTTCTGCACAAGAAGTAAATAACATACTCATTGTACCAATTGCTAGTATAGCAAAACTTAATTTCGTAAATATTTTTTTCATTTTCTTTATTTTTTGGTTAATAATAGTCCAAAAGTAAAGACAATAAATGAGGTGATTTTAGCAATTTATTAAGCGTACCTTAAAAGCAAATAAGCGTATGCTTTTAGTTATTTTCCGTAAAAAATAATTGTGTTATCTAACAACTTGAATTAAGTTTCTGACTTTGGTCTTCCAAGAATTTCTAGCGGATAGCCAGTTTTTACTTCCTTCTAACACTACAATTCTATCATTAGAATGAGAAGGTCTGTTTAGACTTCCTGTTGTTGCTGTATCAAAAGATAATAATAGTTCAGGCTTAATATTTGGGTTAGTATTATCTAAATCAAATATATTTTTATCTGATTCAGCATTATATTTCTCCTGCTTTTTGATTAAGCTTTTATATAATTCAATTAATGGAATTTCATCCGTTATAAAATCCAAATCATATACATCCTTATTTGCTGAACGATTAGCAAGGCTAATTAGTTTGAATATTCCAATATCCTGTAAGGAACACATTCTTGTTCCATTTATGAGCTCTATTGGATATAATAATTTAAAATTCTGAAGTAGTTCTATTTTAATAGTTTCCCCTTCTGATAATATCAAACATCTTGCAAAGATAAATTGGTCGTTTTCATTACATGGGTATGTAAAAGCTAAAACAGATTTTCCAAAAAATTCTTTTAATTCCTTTTCAATATTTTCAAAACCCTTCCTACCAATAATTTCAGTGCAAAATAAATCAATATCAATTGATATTCTATGTTTGAACCTAAGTGCTAAATTTGTACCACCACCTAAAGCAAATTGTTTTAGTGAAGGTAAATTTTGTAGTTTTTTTAGGGTATTGAGTAAGGGTGCTGAAACTTCCATTACACATTGAAGCGTAAAAATGGCTTTGAATTGTAACGACTTGAAATTAACTTACAAATATCATTGCTAATTGTTTCCTTTGTAGCCTTTAAAGTATTGAGAATTTCAGATTTAGAAAAATAAATCTCTAAATTAGTAATATCCTTCTCAAATTCATTTTCAGAAGTAAAAAACAATGCTCTGGGTATAATTATGTCTTTATCCTGTTTTAATTGGAGCATATTTATATCCATATCCCAAAATAGGTGTTTTGGAAATATAGAATTTACAGATATGTTGTCTTTTGTTTTCACTTTGCAAATATACGGATTTATCTTTAATACGGAAAAGTAAGTATTTTGTTTAAGCTATTTCCCGTAATTTTTAATTGTATTCAAAAAGGAATTTTTTAGTCTGCTTGAAATTGGAATAGACACATTATTAGTTAAAACGACACAATCCTCTTCACGACAATAGCTATCTATCAAGTTTAAGTTAATTAAAAAGGACTTATGAGTACGGAAAAAGGTTTCCTTTGGCAATAGGTCTTCAAACTCTTTTAAGGGCTTAGAAGCTGTTATTTCTTTTCCATCAAGCAAATGAACAACTGTATAATTTATATTCGCTTGGCAGTACAATATATTCCTAACTTGCACCAATTGATAGCCATCCACACTAGGTAAAGCTATTTTTTCAAAAGAATTAGGATTGTTGTTTAAGTTATCCAATAACAAATGTAATCTGCTTTGAGAAGAAGCAATTTCTTGTTTATTTTTAAAGCGACCAATCGCTTCAATCAATAATCTAAAATCAATAGGTTTTGTTAAATAATCCAAAGCAGCATAACGGAATGCTTTTAATGCATAATTGGAATAGGCAGTAGTAAAGATAATGTCAAAATTAACTTCTTTAAATTTTTCCAATAATTTAAACCCATTCTCTTTTGGCATTTCAATATCTAGGAAAACCAAGTTGGGCTGTAAACTTTGGATTTTCTCAAATGCTTCAATTGCATTTTCTGCCGTCCCTACAACTTGTACATCTGGGCAATATTTTGCAAGTAGTTTTCTTAGTGAATTTCTTGCTTTTAGTTCATCATCAACAATAAGTGCTTTTATCATATTTTACTTAGTTTAAGTATAACTTTAGTTCCCTTATCAAGGTTAATTATTTCTTGACTATTTTTATTAGAATTAGCAAGCTGATTTAAAGAGTCTAATCTTTCTTGCATCAATTTTAACCCTTTAGACTCATGTAAGGGGTTCTCATTTTGAAAGCCTATTCCATCATCCTGAATGATGCAAGTAATCGTATTTTTATCTTCAAAAATATCAATACTAATTTTCCCTTTTGTTTCTATTCCGTGCTTAATTGCATTTTCAACATAAGGTTGTAAAATTAGAGGTGGCACATAATTTTCCTCCAGATTTGCTTTTATGTTCCACTCTATATTTAGCTCATTTCCAAATCTTAGTTTTTCTAGCTTTAGATATTTTTTTAATAACTCTAATTCTTTTGCAAGTGTAATGCTATCTTTGGATGAATAGTCTAAAACCAATCTCATTAGCTGTGAGCAATCCGATAAATAAATCCTAGCATTTTCTTCATCATTATCTAGTAACAAATCCTGAATTGAATTTAAAACATTAAATAAAAAGTGAGGATTAAGCTGTGCTCTGACTGCTTTTAGTTCTAGTTCAGCTTGTTTTTTAAGGTAGCTCAAATTTCTTTGTTCTTGCTGCAAGCTATTTTTGATTTTCCTTTTCACAAGCCAAATGATAGTAAAGGTAAATGCTATAATAATGAGTAATATGAACCACCAAGTTTTCCAAAAAGGAGGATGAATTGTAAATCTAGTTTCATTTACTGTTGACCACTCTTGATTAGGTAGTTTGGTTCTAATTTGAAAGTTGTATTTTCCAGTTGCTAGATTATGAAAATACACATTTCTTTGAGTTGTGCTTTCGCTCCATTTTTCATTATTTAACCTCCATTGAAACTCAAAATATTTACCTCTCAACAAATGCACTGCTGTAAAGTCAATACTTACATCATTCTCTTTATGATTAAGGTTCAATTCAGCTTTCAAGCGTTTGATATTATTCACACTTACACCAGTGATAATAACGCTAGGAATTTCAATATTTTCTTTTGTTTTCTCTCCCTTGTACCTGTGAATATAATCTTTTTCAGTGCCAATGATATTAAAAGCAATTAGTAGTGAACTGTCGGGTAATAATGCTAAACTTTTATTGTGGCAAAAGTCAATGGGGTATCCATTTTCATCAGAAAATTGTTCAGTAGATATATAAGTACCAATACTGTCAAAATATAACTTATTTAATCCTTCATTTGTTCCTGCCCAAAGGCAATTTCTGTACTTGTCCCATTGTAAGGATTTGATTTCAGGATTAGTTATTTCGTAATAGTAATGAGTAAAATTGTTTCCATCAAATTTAATTAGACCATGTAAGGTTGTTCCTATCCATATGTTTCCATAGCCATCTTCTTCCAATACTTTAAGGGAATGACTTTGCATTCCTTGTTTTTCATTATAGAGTATTGTGTCCTTTCCATTCCAAAAAATTAATCCTTTTGAACTTGCAATCCATAAGCCCTCTTTAGTATTTAAAATATCATAGTTCATTCCGCCTATTGGACATATTCTAAACCTAAAAAATCTATCTCCTTTGGAATAAAATAAATTGCTACTAGCTGCATAAAAAGTAGCTGTGTCATTTGCGCAAATATCATAAATGTACGATTCGGTTAAAACCTTTGACAAGCCTTTAATCTTAGTGAATTTGTCATTATTTAACTTGAAAACTTCTCCACCAATCCCTGTTGCACATATTTCTCCTTGCTCATTAGCACCTATACTTAATATAAATTTTTCTCTTAGATTTTCACTGATTGGGTGTTTAATTATTGTTCCGTTTTTTAGAGTTGAAACTCCATTAGCCCCACCAAAGAATAGTTGATTATTTTTCCATAATACAGGAAAAATACCCTTAGTATTTTCTTTGTAATAAGGTTTGAAGGTTGATTCTTTTATGTGTGTTACTCCTGAATTTGAAGCAATCCAAAGTTCATTATCATGGGTTAGTATAACTTGCTCTATAGTTCTGTCAAAGTATTTTCCTTTACCAGTTATTTGAGTTATACCATCTTCATCAAGCAACCAAATCCCATCACCATAACTACCTAAAACAATCTTCCCATTTTGAGTAACTATATCCTTAATACTAGATTTAAAAGGTAAGTTGATTTTGCTTTTATCTTCCAAGTTTATCAAGTCATTATCTGCAAATAAAAATGTTGCTGTATCATTCTTTAGTACTTTGCAATTTCCTAAATATTCAGGATAGAAATTAGTGTCAGTATTTATTTCATAAAGACCTACACTTGTTGCCACCCATAATGTGCTATCAGTTATAGTAATTGACTGTACTGAAGATGTTATATTTCCTCTTGTAAACTCATCTTTATCCAGTGAATATAGCCCATCTTCAGTACCTAATATTATTTCCTCTCTAAACTGATTAATTGCTGTTACCTCATTAGAGTATTCAGAGTTGTTTTGAAGATTAATATTTTCAATTATATTATTACTAATTCTATTTATTCCCTCTTGCGTTCCAACCCATAAATTATTGTTATTATCAGAGAAGAGAATGTTAATATAGTTGCTGTTTAATCCATCCGATTTATTGTAATGAGTAATAGAGTTTCCATCATACTTATTTAATCCAAAAGTAGTTCCTATCCATAAATACCCTTGTTTGTCTTCACATAAGGTAAGTGCAGTATTGGAAGATAGCCCGTTAGCTTTATTAAGTAGTTTGTAAGATAATTCTTGAGCAGAAATCAAGTTTGATAGCAAGAAAAATGAAAGTAGGAATAGTTTATTCATGTTGTAAAACTATACATCTTTTTCTGAACCTCAAAATAATTGATTTATCGTATTCAAATACTAAACCAAAGTATGCTTTTGTTTATTTATCGTAATTTTTAGATGTATTTAACTTGATGAGAGGAGGAGCTTATTGAACTAATAAAAGAAACTCTTCTGCTTTTAGAGGAATAGAAATATGATTGGCTTGTTTGCAATTAAAATCTTTTGGGTTTAACCTGATGAGTGGATATTTACTTTTACTAAAGTTCTCTGCTGCCTTTCTAATGGTAGGGATTGTTTTCCCTGCCCCAATTTCTAAAGCTACAATATTTTTATAATTTGGTAGTATTTCTTTTTTCCAGTTAGTATATCGTTCCTGTTGATGTTTAGCTTTTGTAGAAAGCCAAAACCAATCGCCAAATAGTGAAATGTTTGGTCTGCAATTAGAACCGCACTCTGGACATTTTGGAATAGATTTAGCTTTGTTAGTTTTAATATTTACATCTACTTTTGGTGTAATCCAAATCTCTTTGTGTTTGATATTTAAGCATTGCATATCGTAGGCTGAACCATGACATTCTAAAATCTTATTTTCATCAAAACCTGCTTTCTGAAATTGTTCATCACAATTAGAGGTTACAATAAAATACTCTTTGTTACTAACAATATTAAGCAGCTTGCTATATCCTTTGTGAGGTGTTGTTGAAGTGTATTTCTTTATTAAGTTCCCAATAAGCCCCCATGCTAACTCAGGTTTTTCAATAAATGCATTATGTGTCATTAGATTTGGGTAATCAACTTTCTCCCCGTTAATAAGTATAGATTTAGTCCAAATACCATCATTACCTCTAAATTGTTCAATTCCTGAATCAACACTCATTCCTGCTCCTGCAAAAACTACAATTACATCTGCTTCTTGGAGTAAGTCTAGGGCATTAGTAATTGTGCTTTTTGTATTAATTAACATCTTAAATATTAAGTGGAATAATTCTGTTCAAAGTTAGTAAATAGTTTTTCTTATTTATGATAAACTATCCTTTCAGTTTTATGAATGGGTAATGAAACTTGTAATAATCTAAATCTAAAATTTGGTTTATTATGTTTTTTTTGTAGTTTAGCTTAAGTTGTTTTAGGAGGTAATTATCCCCAAAAATAATAGTTATTTTAAGCAATAATTTCAATGAAATATACACAACTAAATACACTTAATTATCATACAAAAGTATTGAACCCTAGTGAGTTATACGGGTTTCAAAATACCTGCTACCCCGACAATTTTCCCCCTATTTATTCATCTGAACTACGTTCGTAGTTCTTTGTAATCCGTCAAACCAAAGTGGACTGTTTAATGTTGAGTTTAGTGTTGCAGAGCTTCAAGATATTGCAATTAGAGTTTACAATATGATAGGTGAGGAAATTAGCTCAGTTCTTAATGAAAATCATATTGGGAATTATGAAACGAAATTGATTTAAGTGGTAATTCAAAAGGAATTTATTTATTCGTAATAGAAACAGAAAACGGAATATATAACACAAAATTAATATTGCAGTAAAAACAATATTTTTTAAAGTTTTCTGAGCATATTTAAAAGTTTTTTCGGGCATTCAACCTTTATTAAAGGTATATACAGATTTGTAAAGGTATTTGAGGGTTTTTGCAGGCTCCCTGGGTTGCATGGCCATATTTTAAGATGAACTTATAAAAAGAAAATTTAATTTTTCTAAGTGAATCTCTAGTATAAAAGTTATTTTAAAAAATACTTTTTTTACTTTTCAACAGCTAGTTTTTAGAACTGCATTTTTAGTAGTTTTATGACTTCAAAAAACTATTCTTAAATGAAGCTAAAACACATTAAACGAACTGATGTATTGGACATCTATGCTGTAGAGGAAAGCACTCTTTCAAATATTCCAATGTTTGCTGATAGTGTGCAAGCAGGATTTCCTTCTCCAGCTGAAGATTATATGGATTTGGATTTAAACTTGCAAGACCATTTGATTCAAAATCCTTCTGCTACTTTCTGTGTTCGTGCAGTTGGTGAGAGTATGAAGGATGCAGGTATTCAAAGTGGAGATATTATGTTGGTAGATAAGTCTCTTACACCAAAGAATAGAAGTATAGTGTTAGCAGTGATTGATGGAGAGTTTACGGTTAAGCGAGTAAATGTAAGTGAGAAAGAACTTTACTTAATGCCAGAGAATGAGAATTTCCCTCCAATAAAGATAACTGAAGAAATGGATTTCCAAGTTTGGGGAGTGGTAACCTATATCATTCATAAAGCACTTTAATATGTTTGCCTTAGTTGATTGTAATAATTTTTATGCTTCCTGTGAGAGAGTGTTCAATCCTAAGATTGAGAAAAAACCTGTTATTGTGTTATCTAATAATGATGGCTGTGTAATTGCAAGAAGTAATGAATCCAAAGCGTTGGGGATAAAGATGGGTGAACCTGCTTTTAAAATAAAAAACATAATTGAGAAATATAATATCAATTTTTTTTCTACCAATTTTGCTCTCTATGGCGATTTTTCCAAAAGAGTAATGAATGTATTAAGAAGTGAAGTCAATCAGATGGAGGTCTATTCTGTTGATGAGGCATTTTTGGATTTTAGTGATTATGCCACTAAGGAAAGAGGCATTGCATTAAGGAAGAAAGTAAAGCAATGGACAGGCATACCTGTATCGGTAGGAATTGCGCCTACAAAGGTGCTATCTAAAGTAGCAAGTCATATCGCCAAGAAACATACTAAGTCAGGTGTTTTTATGTTTGATGATGCGGATTTGATTAGAAGGGCTTTAAATGTGTTTCCTGTGGAGGATTTGTGGGGTGTTGGCAGAAAAAATGCCAAACGATTAAAAGAAGCAGGTATTCATTCAGCTTTACAGTTTAGGGAATGTGATAGCGACTGGATAAGAAGGAATATGTCAGTGAATGGAGTAAGATTACAAAAGGAACTTTTTGGTGAGGTTTGTTATCCTTTAGAATTAAAAAGAAATAGAAAAAAGAATATCTGTACGGCTCGTTCCTTTGGTACTGAGGTGAAAGAACTTTCAAAACTAAAAGAAGCAATTAGTTCATACGCCAATACTTGTGCAAGGAAGTTAAGGGAGGAGAAAAGTTGTTGTACTTCTATTTCCGTTTTTATCAATACAAATCCTTTTAAGCCACAAGCGAAACAGTACAATCCTTATAAAGTAATTCAGTTGGATGTTCCTACTAATGATAGTATGGAAATAGTAAAGGCTGCAATTAAAGGTTTAGAAAGTATGTATAGAGGTGATTGCATATATAAAAAAGCAGGTGTTATAGTTGGAAAGATTGTGCATCAAGAACAAGTGCAATTAAGCCTGTTTGATACATTAGATAGGGACAAACGAAAATCAATCAATAAAGCAGTAGATAAATTAAATGCTACAATGGGAAGAGATAAGGTAAAACTTGCAGTTCAAGGTTCAGGTCGGAAATGGAAATTGAAGCAAGAAAAGTTGTCTCCTTGCTATTCTACTAAGTTTTCTGATATGCTTGAAGTAGGGGGTTGGTGAGTTTGATTTATAAAAGATTATTTTAAGTTAATTAGCTTTTGGATGCAAGGTAATGGTTTTCTCTTATTTAAACTTAAGCGATAATGCTAGTCCTATTATTGCCATAAGCAGTAAGAAAACAACCAAGTGTATAGATTATTTATTTTTGGTATTAATGCCAATTTTACTTTCATGGGTGATTTTCACTAACAAAATAATCTTGAAGTAAAACGCCTATTTGTTCTACCTATGTTCTACCTGTCTAATTTTTGAGCATAAAAAAAGACCCTTAAAAGGGCCTTTCTTATGTAGTAGATAACTCATTCGAAATATCGAACATCAGTTTTACTCCAAAAGATTTAATAGACACTCATCATATAATGAGTCTTATTATGAAAAGTTGAACTAATATGATTTTGATTTCCCCTCACCCTATTAATCAAAGTTGCAACACAATTCCCTCTTTTGACGGACTATTTATTAGTTAGTAAGAAACGTCCGTAAACTTCCTCTAATTTTGAAGGAAGTGGATTGATGATTCCTTGGTTTTTAAATGTGGTTAACATTCCGTGTAGTCTAAATCTGCACTACAAGGTACAAAGTCGGTATGGTCCTTTGAGATCATACATAAACCCCATATTGATATAAATACAATAAAAAATTGTGTATTAATCACAAAAATACTAAATTTGATTTTAATCAAATTCAAAATAATGAACCGAATTAAAGAGGTCTTAGAAGAAAAAGGAATAAAACAAATCTGGTTAGCAGAGAAACTTGGTAAAAGTTTCAATACAGTGAACAGTTATGTGCAAAACCGTCAACAACCAAGACTTGAGGTATTAGATCAAATTGCAAAAATATTAGATGTTAATTTAAAAGACTTAATAGCATAAAAATGTCAGAAACTAAAAAATCCACCTTCGAACAACAACTGTTCAAGGCAGCAGACAAGCTACGTAAAAACATAGATGCAGCAGAGTACAAGTATGTAGTGCTGGGCTTGGTATTTATCAAATACATCTCCGAAACCTTTAATGAACTTTATGAAAAATTAGAAGCTGATGAGTACTCTGATCCTGAAGATAGAGACGAGTACTTAGCAGAGAACGTATTCTTTGTTCCTGCGACAGCTCGTTGGTCACACATCCATAATAATGCTAAGCTTCCCTCAATTGGAGAGACGATTGATGAATCTATGGAAGCCATAGAAAAAGAAAACAAGGAACTTAAAAATGTACTGCCTAAGGTATACGGTAAAGCCAATTTAGATAAAGCCTCCTTAGGTCAACTGATCGATTTAATTTCTAACACTGAGTTACAAGCTGAGAATGAGAAATCAAAAGATCTGTTTGGTAGAGTGTATGAATATTTCTTAGGAGAGTTTGCCAATGCAGAAGGTAAAAAGGGAGGACAGTTCTATACGCCTAAGGCTATTGTAAAGCTAATGGTAGAAATGATAGAACCATATAAAGGAAGGGTGTATGACCCTGCTTGTGGTTCTGGTGGTATGTTTGTCATGAGTGAGAAGTTTGTGACAGAACACCAGGGAAATATTAGTGACATTACTGTATACGGACAAGAGAGCAACCAAACTACTTGGAAGCTATCTAAGATGAACTTAGCCATTCGTAATATTAACTCACAGTTTGTGTCTTGGAACACAGAAGGATCTTTCTTAAAAGATTCACACCCAGACTTAAAAGCGGATTTTATATTAGCCAACCCACCCTTTAACCAAAAGGATTGGGGTATAGATATATTACAGGATGATGCCCGTTGGAAATTAGGTGTACCTCCTAATGGAAATGCCAACTATGGATGGATGATGCATATGTTGTATCACTTAGCACCTAAGGGAGTAATGGCTACAGTATTAGCCAATGGTTCTTTAAGTTCTAATAATTCTGGTGAAGGAGATTTAAGACAAAGAATGGTTGAAGAAGATTTGGTAGAGTGTATTGTAGCACTTCCAAAACAACTATTCTACAACACAGGTATTCCAGCTTGTATATGGTATCTAAGAAGAGAAAAAGCCAACCACAGTAAAGAAGTATTATTTATTGATGCCTCAGAAATGGGTTATATGAAAGATAGAGTTCATAGAGACCTTGCTGATGAAGATATAGACACCATTACGAATACATATCATAACTGGAGAAAAGGTGGTGATTATGAGGATATAAAAGGCTACTGTAAAAGTGCTACTATTGAAGAGATTCAAAAACATAAACATATACTAACTCCAGGGCGTTATGTTGGCATTCCTGATGAACAGGATGATGGTATTCCTTTTGAAGACAAGATGGCTGATTTGTCAGCAACTCTTAAAGAGCAGATGGAAAAGGAAGAGCAGCTAAACCAAGAAATTAAGGACCAACTTTCTAATATTGGTGTGAATTTTTAAGTATGGGTTTAGACAATAACATACCAGAAGGTTGGAAAGTCACAAATTTAGAATCTTGTCTAAGTTCATTAATTGACTATAGAGGGAAAACACCTAAAAAATCTAAAACTGGAATTTTAGCACTTAGTGCAAAAAGTGTAAAAATGGGATATATTGACTATAATCAAGCTTATTATATATCACCAGAAACATACAAAAATTTCATGGTTAGAGGATTTCCAAAAAAAGGAGATATTCTAATGACAACTGAAGCACCATTAGGTTGTATAGCAAAATTAGATAGAGAAAATATAACAGTAGCTCAAAGACTTCTTACTCTAAGGGGAAAAAGTAATTTATTAGATAATGACTATTTAATGTTCTATCTGATGTCAAGAATTGGTCAATACGAACTAAAATCAAGAGCCAGCGGAAGTACTGTTCAAGGTATAAAAAGAACTGAATTTAGTCGGGTTAATATTATTCTACCACCCCTTGCAGAACAAAAAGCAATAGCAAATGTCTTAACCGCTTTTGATGATAAAATTGAGCTTTTACAAGCCCAAAATAAGACCTTAGAAACCATAGCTAAAACCATTTTTAAAGAGTGGTTTGGGAAATATCAAATTGGAGATGAATTACCTGAAGGTTGGAGAGTAACGAAAGTTAACGAGTTTGTTAAGTCTTCAATTGGAGGAGATTATGGCAAAGAAACAATTGAAGGAGATTATACGGAAGAAACTATTTGTTTAAGAGGAACAGATCTACCTGATATGAAAATGGGAACACCAAAAAAAGCTCCAATTAGGTTTTTAAAAGCCTCAAAACTTGAGAGATGTAAACTTGAAAATGGAGATATTGTTGTTGAAATTAGTGGAGGAACTGAAAATCAATCAACTGGTAGAGCAATGTATATAAATGAAAAGATTTTAAGCAGTGCCAAACATCCAATGACTTGTGTTAATTTTTGTAGGATAATTAGACCTTTAAAAATTGAATATTCATACTTTTTACATTCTCTATTTGATTACTTATACACAAGAAAGGTGTTTTTTAATTGGGAAAATGGAACGACTGGCATAAAAAACTTAAACCTAAATGCCCTATTAGAAGATTTTGATTTGTTTATTCCAAAAAATGAAGACTCAATACTTGATTTTAATAATAATGTTCAGGCGATTTTTAATAAGATTCAAACCAATAACTCCCAGGTTCAATCCCTCACAAAAACAAGAGACACCCTATTACCAAAACTCATGAGTGGTCAGGTTAGAGTAAATAATACAAAAAATGCATAAATGAAAAACGTACAGAAACCCGAAAAAATACATCTTGGAAAACTTATAACAGAAATTGGGAAAGGAAGGTTTGTAATTCCAGATTTTCAGCGAGAGTTTGATTGGCAGCCTTGGGATGTTAGAGACCTGGTGAAGTCTATTTTTATGGATTATTATATAGGAACCCTTCTACTTTGGGAAGGTAACAAGGAAAATTATAAAAAGCTTGGCTGTGCCAAATTATATGCCTTCGATAAAGAAGATGATCCAGAGTTTATAGTATTAGATGGCCAACAAAGATTATCTGCACTTCATTATGCTTTTTTTCAACCTGACATTAAATTCAGAAACCGTAAAAACCCTATCTACTTTTTTATCAGATTAAAAGAACTGTTAGACGAAAATTACGAGGAAGCCTTTTTCTATTATAGTCGCACTAAGTATTATGATGAGTTAGTTGGGGATGTTAAACTTCAATATGAAAATCATATTTTTCCACTTGGTATTATGCAACAAGGTTCTTGGGGTATTGATGATTGGATTAAGGGATATAGAGATTACTGGACCGATAAGTCGGAATTAGAAGATAACTTTGAAAAGAAAGCAGAATTAGAAGCATCAGCCGCTGCTGCTATTGAAGTTAGAAACATCTTTTCAGATCTTTTAAATAATTATCAAGTAAGTTATATTTCACTTGCAAAAGAATTACCATTAAACAAAGTGTGTGATATTTTCACACATATCAATTCTAAGGGAAAACCCTTAGATACCTTTGATTTGCTAAATTCTATTACCCGTAAAGAAGATATATATTTAAAGGATATGTACAGAGTAGCTTCAAAAGAGCTTGATGACTTAAGTTATCCTGGTTTTGAAATCAAGAGTCAAATACTAATGGTGATGTCTATCTTAAAACAGAATTACTGCAGCCCGAAATATCTTTATTACTTAGTACCTGGTGAAAAAAAGAAAATAAAAAATAAAGAAGGTCAAAATGAGGAAGTGGTGTTAATTAATTCCAATATCGAGTTTACGGCTCTATGGGATACTGCTGTAGATGCTATAAATAAAAGCCTAAGTAGTTTAAAAAATCAGCGAGAATTTGGCGCTATTACAGCTAAGTTTTTGCCATACCCTTCTATTATTCCTTGTTTGTCTGCTATAAAAAAATATGTAAAAGCTTCAGAGTTAAAAAATAAAGTTGACATCCATACCAAAATCAAAAAATGGTATTGGTCATCAATTTTCTTAAACAGATACTCCAGTTCTGTAGAAAGTACTTCTACAAAAGATTTTATGGATTTAAAAAAATGGTTTGATAATGATGACTTAGAGTTAGATGCTGTATCAGAATTTATAGGTACTTATAAAAATATTGATTTACATAAAGAAAGAGCAAGTGGTTCTGCAATTTACAAGGCTATTTTCAACTTGTTTATTATTAATGAAGCAAGGGATTGGGAAACATTTGAACTGCCCGAATATGATAATTTAGATGATCATCATATCGTACCTAAAAGCTGGGGTAAAGAAATGGGATTAGACAAAGATATTAATACTATTCTAAACAGAGCACCACTTTCAGGAGATACAAACAGAAAAATTATTAGAGATTCGCTACCGAATGTCTACATTAAAAATATGTTTGACAACAATGACGAGGAAAAAGTTTTTAAGGTTTTAAAATCACATTTAATTAGTGAAAAAGCGGTAAAGATTTTATTAAGAGAAAACTTTAGTGTTGATGATTACAAAGAGTTTATTTCAGAAAGAAAAAACACAATTATTAATGCTATTTACAACATGGTAATTAATGAAACTATTGAGCTTCCAGAAGATCTTCAGAAGCTAAATAGTGATATTGAAAATCTTGAGTTAAAGTTTAGAGAAATCATAATAGATTACTATGAGTTAACTAATAGAAGTGCCTTGAAGCAAAACTTACCTGGTGATATTTATGAAAAGTTGAATCAAAAAATTAATCGTGAAAGAAAACGTAATCCTAATTTGGTTGAAACAAATATTGAAGATGCGGGTTATTGGATGCAATTTTCTGACTTACAAGAACTACAACGTTTAGCAACATCAAAGGCTTACTGGAACAAATTTGAAGGAATATTTATTAATAAAGAGAAATTAACGGCTGAATTTAATGACGTAGCCAATCTAAGAAATGCTTTGAGACACTCACGAGAAGTAGATACTATTACTCGAATGAAGGGAGAAGCTTCTTTATTGTGGTTCAAGCAACAATTATCAATTTAAAGTTTAATTTATGTCTATTATCAATGAAAACACCATAGAGTTAGCATTTATCGATCAGATGGTTGATCAAGGATTTGTGTTTCATCAAGGCCCAGATATTGCCCCCGATTCAGACAATCCACAGCGTAAAAACTTTGATAGTGTTGTTTTAGAAAATGAACTACTCAAAGCCATTGAAAGACTTAACCCAGGCGTTCCCTCTTCCGCAATTAATGAAGCTCATCAAAAAGTGCTGAATTTAGGTACAGAGGATATTATGGAAAACAACGAACGATTCCACACCTATCTTACAAGTGGTGTTCCTGTGGAGTTCACAAAAGATGGCGCAGCAAAAGGGGTTAATGTTGATTTGTTAGACATTGAGAACCCAGAAAACAACACCTATTGGGCAGTCAATCAATTAGTCATAAAAGAGAATAATGTAAACAGAAGGCTGGATGTAGTTGTCTACATTAATGGTCTTCCGTTGGTTGTGGTAGAGCTTAAAAATGCCACCAGTGAAAAGGCAACAATCCGTAATGCATACACGCAAATACAAAACTATAAAAAGGATGTACCAAGCATCTTTTTCTACAATGCACTCTGTGTTATATCAGATGGTATAGACGCTAAAGTATCCAGTGTCTCTGCACCCTTTACACGTTTCTTAAGTTGGAAGGCACCTGAAGAAGCAGGATTACAGACAGACCTTCAGGTAATGACCCAACACATGTTTGATAAAAGGGTTTTATTAAACCTAATCAGATACTGTACGGTCTTTGAAGCAGAAGAAAGGAAAGATGAAAAGACAGGATTAGTCTCTATGTCAAAGATTAAAAAGGTAGCAGCCTACCATCAGTACTATGCAGTACAAAAAGCAGTACAACAAACCCTAAGAGCTACCCATTCTATTGATGGAGATCGCAAGGTTGGTGTGGTATGGCATACACAAGGAAGTGGAAAGTCATTATCAATGGTTTTCTATAGCGGACAGATTATTACGCATCCAGAGATGAAGAATCCAACCATTGTTATCCTTACCGATAGAAATGATTTGGACGATCAACTCTTTGGAACTTTCGGAAATTGTGTTGGATTACTAAGACAAACTCCTGTTCAAGCTAAGAATAGAGACCATATCAAAGAACTATTAAAAGTATCTGGTGGAGGTGTTATATTTAGCACCATTCAAAAATTCAGTCCTGAAGAAGGGAATGTGTATGATACCCTTTCAGAAAGAACCAATATTGTAGTAGTTGCTGATGAAGCACACAGAAGTCAATATGGTTTTAAAGGTCGTATAGTGGAGGTAGAAGAAGGTTCTGAAATTCGTTATGGAAATGCTAAATACATGAGAGATGCACTTCCTAACGCTTCTTATATTGGATTTACAGGAACGCCTATTGAAAAGGAAGATAAATCTACTCCAGCAGTGTTTGGAGGGTATATAGACATCTATGACATTAAACAAGCAGTAGATGATGGAGCAACTGTTCCTATCAGTTATGAAGCTCGTTTGGTAAAGATTAAATTGGATAAAGAAGTCAGCACTGAAATAGATGCTTTGGTAGAAGAAATATCTGATACTAATGAAGATCAATTAGAAAAATCCAAAAAGAAAAATGCAACTATTAATGCCATTGTAGGTCATCCAGATCGCTTGAAAGATGTAGCTACAGATTTAGTCACTCACTTTGAAGCTCGACAAGAAGCATTTGAAGGTAAAGCTATGATTGTGGGAATGACAAGGCAGATCTGTGTAGACTTATATGCTCAAATTATAGCTCTGAGACCAGATTGGCATGACGATGAATTAGACAAGGGCATGATAAAACTCATTATGACCAGCTCATCAGATGATCCTGAAAGTTTTCAACCTCACCGTACCACAAAACAACAAAGAAAGGAATTGGCTATACGAATGAAAGAGCCAAGTGACAACCTAAAGTTGGTTATCGTTCGTGATATGTGGCTTACTGGTTTTGATGCTCCAAGTATGCACACGATGTATATAGATAAGAAGATGCAAGGAGCAAATCTTATGCAAGCTATTGCAAGAGTTAACAGGGTATATAAAGACAAACCAGGAGGGCTAATAGTAGATTATATTGGTATTGGTCAAGAACTTAGAAATGCCATGGGTACCTACCTCCAAAGTGGTGGTGAAGGAAAAGCGTTTGTAGATATTAGAGAGGCAATTGCATTAATGCAAGAGAAGTTTGAGATCGTAGAGCAAATGTTTCATGGGTTTGATTACAAAGCATATTTCAAAGCAGAAACCAATATTAAGCTTCAAGTACTACTGGGTGCACAGAACTTTATTCTGTCAAGCAAAGAACTAAAAGACAGGTTTTTGAAAGAGATTACTGCACTTTCTAAAATATTTGCTATGTCTATCCCGAGCTTTGAAGCAGATGTCATTAAAGATGATGTCGCCTTCTTTCAAGCAGTAAAGGCAAGGATAAATAAGTTCAATCCTTCAGGAGTTAGATCAAATTATGAGGTAGACACTGCCATTAAACAAATCGTAGATGAAGCATTAAGTAGTGATGGAGTTATCGATGTATTTGAAGCTGCTGGAATTAAAACACCAGATATCAGTATTCTTTCTGACGAGTTTTTAATGGAGGTTCAGAATATGAAACAAAAGAATGTTGCTTTTGAACTTTTAAAGAAACTATTGAGTGATGACGTAAGAGTGCGCAAGGGTAAAAACATATCGCAGGCTAAGAAATTCTCACAAATGATTGAAGCTGTCGTTAATAGATATCACAATAACCAAATTGACTCGGCACAAGTTTTAGAAGAATTATCTGCCATTGCAAAGGAGATGAGATTAGAAGATAACAGAGCACATGAGTTGGGCTTAACAGATGATGAGTATGCGTTCTATAGCGTGCTAAATCAAAACGATTCTACTAAAATGTTAGATGATCATAAAATGAAAGAGCTAATACATCATATTGTAGACGTCATTCGTAAAAACGCCACGGTTGATTGGAGTAAAAGAAGTGATGTTAGAGCTAAGTTAAGATTAACCGTTCGTAAACTACTAATTAAATACGGTTATCCACCAGATTTAGCTCGTATGGAAGCAGATAGGGTTATTGAACAGAGTGAATTGTTAGCGAATGAATTAAGTGATTAAATTACTCATATTTTCCAAAAAAATTCTAAAATCGTTTCACCCCTTTTTTTTCCATAAAGGTTTTTTTCCCCACGAAAAAAAAGGTCTTTTTCCAAAAAAACTGGAAATATTTCGCTTTGAGTAGGGACTGTCCTCTCAGAAAGTCGATTTTACCCTTAATTAAGCGGGGGCTTCTCTCAGGACTCCCCCCAGGGAGTACTCCCCCTCATTCTATACCAATGTGCGACTAACAATGATTTTGATCAACCCGTGACGGTGATCCTTCACGAAATATTATCCGCACGCAACCTAAAGGAATCCAAAAGAATCACAAACTCAAACTTTCGTATACACCCATTACTTCTTTTTCTCTGATACCAAGATATCTTTTTGTTATCCCCATAGATGAGTGACCAAAGAGTTCCATTAACAGAACAATAGACTGGTTGCTGTAGTTGTTCAATTCCAAAACTCTTCTACCTAAAGTTTTTCTAAACATGTGTGTGGATACATTTCCATCTACATGTACTTTATACTTTTTAAATATTTTTTTTAGGGAAACGTTCACCCACGATTTATCAATTGGTTTGGTTCCATACTTATTGATGAAAATGAATTCATTGTCATCATCTATCAGTTGTTTCCTTTTAACACGATATATTATTTCGAGTAAATCCTGATTTAATTTTATTCGTCGAGTCTTCTTTGTCTTTTGTTCTATCACAGATAATATGTCTCCCCCCGAAAAGTCTGTATATCTTAATTTAAGTATGTCTCCTATTCGTAACCCCGTGAAAACACCAATTGAAATCAGTAAACAGTATTTATAATTCCCATCTCGTTCTAATTTTCCAATTAGTGATTTAAAATCTTCCCACGGAATTGCACCGGTTGTTGTTCGTTGACCTTGTAATGACATTTTTCAGTTTTTTAGAAATTAACCCGGCTAACATAAGCGCAAAACTTCGATTATGCCGCATTTTTTAATAAAAGTATAAGGTGTCGGAGCCTTTCAATGGGGTATAATCACAGCAACCTACTGATGGTGTTGATGTTAGATCAATTTCAGTAACTTATACTTAGTACAAAAGTATAAGCAGATAACTTTTTAAATCTATTTTAGGCAGAATGTAATTCTCGCTGTAGATTCCAGTTATGGAACTCAACGGTTACTTAATATAATGGATACCTTTTTTACTATTTATTTTATTGTGGTTGGAGGGTTGTTCTTATTAAATCTGATTTATAAAATAATTGTATTTCTGAAGGGTGAAGAGGAAGATTGGCAATTTCGGTTGGCAGAGGATGTATTGAACTGGTGTCTCTATTTATATCCAATTCGAAAACAAAAACCACTACTGACTTTAGTTGACGGTAAATCTCATTTAGCGGGGGAGTATTGTTTCTTTAACAACACAATTACAATTTACAGGAAGAACAATGTATTGCATAGGGAACTAATCAATACGGTTATCCATGAGTATTTCCATTATTACCTAATTACATCAGAATCTAAATCTAAACTCTATCATGATCAATTGGAACAATTCTCTTTGGTGCATCACCCGCAGGAAATTCTGTGTAACACAATGGGAAAAACTCTCACAAAATTGTATCTGGATAAATAATTAAAACTTCCTTTAATTTTACAGGAAGGTCAATATCCCAACCAATCGTGCCGATAAGAATTTAATGTAATACGGGGATAAAAATCAGGGGTTAAAGGGTTCCAATCGAGAATTGTTTTCTGCGCCAGTTGGTATTTTAAGGTTTTTAACTTGATTATTTTTTACGACAAAAAACAAGTAATTCATTCAAAAAAACCACCTTTTCAGGGTCTAATTCATGTTCTTGAGGAATATTTAATCGTTCTTTAAAAAAATCATTTAATAACTCCATTTCGCTTATGTCGTTATATCCACAATTCTTTAAATATCGATTGAAATATTCATAATCTAAATTATTTCTTCCTGTTAGCATCTTCTTTTATTTTATTTAATTTATCGACTACGGCTTCGCGAATTAGATCTGAAGTTGTGTATCTATTTTGATTTTCAGTTATAACTGAATCCATCAAATTCTTGAACTGATTCTCCGTTAGTCTGACAATTACCCGTCTTGTTTTTTTTTGTTTCATAAAAGTGTTTCCTAATAAATATCATGAAATTCAAAATCTGTCAGACAACTTAATTAATATTTTTAATTAGTTGATTTATCAGTGCATCAAGATCAATTAGTTCCAAATCTTTCATATGACACCCCACGGTTTTTCTACTAACTCCACTTAATTTACTTATAGAAGATATTGTGTGTTTTTCATTTTCTTTGGTTAATTTTTCAATAGCAGCGGCAATCTTCAACTTGGTTTTGTTTTTTCTAATACTTCCATTAACCTTGTTGGCAACAAGTGACTTCTGTCCACCGGAGAGATTCAATTTAGGATTGATGTGCAAACTCTTTTTTCGATTGTTTTGATACTCATAATGATCACTTTTAATATATCCATACTGCATATTGAATAAAGACAAAAGGTCCCTATAACTCATCTTGGGGTCAGCACAGTTTCTATTCACATTGTAGACATACGCAAATATCCATTTGGGATCAGTTTCTGGATTCAGATGAAAAAGTGCATGGGTATAATAGGTAAAAAGTTTTCGTTTATAACCATCTCCAATATTTCTTGGTATTTTGATATCAGTCCATGGAATAGTATCAATGTCAATATCACTTTTATTAATGTATTTAGTTTTAGTAATGAGATGAGTATCAATCTCCGTTATGGATAAATACATTATCTCTCTTTCGGGTGCGTAGAACAGTGTATTATTACTAACAACCCTCTGGATTATACCCTGACTTACGCACTTTACCCCTTCACTTACGTCAATACAAACCTCTAAGTTTACATACACATCCGGGTCATAAGAAATGAACCACATCTGCGATAATTTGAGAGCACCTTTATCCAATTGTATATCATTAAAATAGTGTGATGATAAATAATCAATTATAGACTTATACTCTTCTTTAAATGTTATTGTATGATTTATTTTTACTAAAATTGACAATCCTCTTCCTCCACCTGAAATGCAAACCATTGAAACCACATCTTTATACTTTGAAATAAACTCTTTTTTATACTTCAAAGCGTTTTCAAGATTATCAATATCTAAGTAGATGTACCCTGAACCTATTTCATAGTTTTTTTCAAAATTTGGTCCCTTGATTGAATTGTACTTGACCACACAGTTTGGTTGACATCTGACAAGATATTTTTTCCCTTCATCATACTCTACATCACCTTTCTTATGGTCTCTAATGGTTTTATAGTCCCTATTGTAAGGATTGGTGATAATAATTTTTATTAGGGTGTTAAAATCGATTGTTTTTGAGGGGGTGTTATTATAGATTTTACCCTCATAAAAAGAAAACATATAACTATTGGTCCATATCGAAAACTGATGCAGCAGCCGCTTGAAAATGGATTAAACTAACTTATGCGTATTGGAATATAATCTGCATGTTCATATCCCACGTGTTAAAAATATAAGGAAATTAAAATTTGAAATCAAGCACCCATCACTTCCTGTCACGTGACAGGGGGTTGACTTTCTCGATTATTTTCTTTATTATTTTATTGATCTCCTATTTGGAGGGAATAAACTAATCTGAAAAAGAATGATTTCAGTAGGGTTAGATGTTGTTAAAAATGACAACAAATGAATATCATTATTAAAAATGTCCCACTTGAGACATTAGAACTACACCCAAAACTACTTGGGATAAAATCAAGTATAAACCCTAAACAATTTAAGAAGTTTTTACCATCGATTAATATCTATGGAATTATAGAACCTCTTAAAGTCGTTAGGGAGAACCACAGCCACCTCATCGTTGATGGATATGTGAGGTATCAGACTTTATTGACTAATAATTTAGAAATTGAAACTGTACCTGTACAAGAGATCTCAATTATTGACGCAGACGTTATTTTAGATTCGTTACTTAGAAACACCCGTATCAAACGTTCCTATCTTGAGAAAGCCAAGTCTGCATTCCACTTACTTAATTTAATCGGCACTTCTCAAGGAAAGAAAAGAGTTGATCTTGGACCCTTAGATTCAGTTGATGATTTTGGAGAGGTATCAAAAGATAGATTTCAACTCACTTGTTCGATTCTAAGTTTAGATTTTTCACCTACAACTCTTCGAAGACTGGTTAAAATATATGAGACCTATTTGAATGATGAATCGATGGGAGCGCACTATTTTAATAGACTTGACTCTGGAGAAAGCATCATAAAAATATATAATATGACGTGTTTATCATCTGAGGAAATTAAAAGAAAGGAAGACAGACGTTTAGAACTTGCAAAAAAGAAATTCGATCGCGAACAGAAGAAGCAAGATGAACTTAAAGAAATACATCACAGAGAAGGTTACGATCAAGCCATAAAGAAAATTGAACAAAAGTCGGATGGACCTGAAAATAGGACACTAAATGACCATTTATGGCAAGAAAAAATTCAGAAGTTGGACGAGATTAGATATCGAATTTCAATAGAAGATGAAGAAACTATTGAAGCAATATTAAATAAGTATTAGTGCGGCGCAGGTCGAATAATTTTTATAGCATAGCAGATGGATTGACCCCTCCATGAGAAATTGGGTTAAGGTATGTTATCATTCAAATCCATGGATAACGCCAGATGGTATAAACTGCATTATTGAACCAATGCAGATAGAGTAATTATCTATTAAATTGGAAAATTTAGAAGAATCGAAACTGTCGCTTGACACATTTCGAAGAATAACAGGTGATCATGACACACCTGATGAAGTTGTCATGGAAATCATCAACAATTTGTATAACCTAAGTTGCATTATTTGCAACCACAATAATTTAAAATAATGAATAACGAATATTTCAAAAGGTTTATTAAAAGTGAACCAGAAAAAGAGAAAAATAATAATGTTTGGGTATATACCCGAGTATCATCGAAGCAACAATATGATTCAAATCACAGTTTGGAGAATCAAATTACATCAGCAAATAAATTGGCAGAAAAAAGGAACTATAAAATCACTAATGAATTTGGAAACACTTATGAATCTGCAAAGAATGACTTTACGCGTAAAGAGTTCATGAAACTGATTAATGAGGTGAAACGAAGTCGACAAAAACCTTTCGCCATAATGATTTACAAAATGAGTAGATTCTCAAGAAGTGGAGGTAGCGCAATTGGACTTGTAAATGATCTTGTTCGGAATCAGGGAGTTCATCTTATTGAAGTATCTACTGAGTTAGATACAACCACAGAAGAAGGAGAGATACAAATTCATTATTCCTTAATTCATGCACGTAAGGAAAATGTTGAACGATTAACCCATACAATCCCAGGTTTAAAACGCTTTGTAAAAAGTGGTAATTGGCTTGGCAGAGCACCAAGAGGTTATGATCATTATGGACCCAAGGTAAAGAACCCAAAATTTGTTCAAGGAATTCAGCAACTCAAGGTTAATGATGACGGTAGACTTTTAAAAATGGCATGGGATTGGAAACTTCAAAATATACCAGACTTCCAAATCAGACAAAAATTATCAATAAGAGGTTTGAGAATCAATAAACAAACTCTAAGTGCAATGTGGCGAAATCCTTTTTATTGTGGAATACATAAAAACACTTTCCTTGGGGGAGAAATTATTGATGGTAATTGGAAAGGTTTAGTATCAAAGGATAATTTTAAAATCATTAATGATCGTTTTGATAGTAAACCTAAGAAGGAGTATAAACCTTATACCGCACAAATGGACAGACCTCTTCAAAATCAACTCTATTGTGGCTGCTGCGGTTCTAAAATGACTGGCTACAAAGCGAAGGGTAAGTACGATTACTACAAGTGTCTAAATACAATTTGTAAAACCAAAGATTTGAGTGCGAATTCCTCGAAAAAGTCTATTAAGGAGGGTATTCACAACCTATTTCAAAATCTACTAACTAATTTTAAGTTAAATGATGAGTTAGAGGATGTTTTTAAAGAACAAATGAAACTAACCATAAATGGACAAAGTTCTAAGGTCTACAACGATCAAACTATACTTAAAAAACGTTTAAAGGACTTTAAATCTAAAAAAGAAACTTTGGATAGTAGATTTGCATTTGGAGAGATTGATAATGAATTATACAGTCGATTCATAGGTACCGTAACATCTGAATTGATTGAAATTGAGGAAAAATTAGAAGATTCTCAAATAAAAATATCGAACCTGGATAAAAAGGTTTCTGACTTGATTGAATTTAGTAAAAAACTTAGTAATATATGGGTGTCTGGAGAATATGAGACTAAATTATCTGTTCAAAAATTACTGTTTCCAGAAGGGATAGTCATAGACCCCGAAGACAGAACATATCGAACCTCAAACCTCAACCCAATATTCGGGTTAATTCATTCATTTACAGGAGGTAATGATGATGCAAATAAAAAACGGACCAGTAGTAATACTGATCCGTCTTGTGTAGTAGCGGGGACAGGACTCGAACCTGCGACCTTTGGGTTATGAGCCCAACGAGCTACCAACTGCTCCACCCCGCGATTTAGGATTGCAAATATACTGCTATAAATTAATTTAGCAATCATTATTATAAAATTATTTTTGAAGTGTAAAAAGTTTACTTTTGCAGCATGGTATCAGTAAATAATTTATCCCTGTACTTTGGAGGACAGGACATTTTTAAAAATATCTCTTTTATGGTAAATAAAGGAGATAAAATTGGGCTTACAGGAAAGAATGGGGCCGGAAAATCAACTCTTTTAAAGGTTTTGGCAAAAGATTTAACGCCAAATAATGGAAATGTATCAATGCCAAATGGTATTGTTGTTGGTTTTTTAAGACAAGATTTAGAGTTTGAAGATGGTAAAACAGTGCTTGAAGAAGCACAAACTGCTTTTGAGTTTTTAAATGAGGTGGAGGCTAAAATGAATGAGGCTAATAAGCAACTCACTGAGCGTACTGATTATGAAAGTGATGCATACTTGGATATTATAACCGAGTTTAACGACTTGGAAGAACGTTTTAGAATGGCTGGAGGTCATGATACGGCTGCAGAAATTAGCCAAGTTTTGAATGGTTTAGGCTTTACGCAATATGATTTTGAGCGCCAAACTACTGAGTTTAGTGGTGGTTGGCGTATGCGTATTGAACTGGCAAAAATCTTATTAATGAAGCCAGATTTATTATTGCTAGATGAGCCAACCAATCATTTAGATATAGAATCAATCATGTGGTTAGAAAGATGGTTGAAAAATTATACTGGGGCGGTAGTACTAGTATCGCACGATAGATTATTCTTAGATGTTTCAACAAATAGAACTATTGAGGTTGCATTTTCAAAAATTAACGACTATAAAGCTTCCTATACTAAGTACTTAACTTTGCGTGAAGATAGAATAGAGAAACAAATTCAGGCTAAGAAAAATCAAGATAAGTATATTGATGAAACTAAGGTGCTAATAAATAAATTTAGAGCAAAAAAGAATAAAGCTGCTTTTGCACAATCATTAATTAAAAAATTAGAAAAACTAGAAATTATTCAGGTTGAGCAAGAAGATGTTGGAAGGATGCAGTTTCGCTTTTCTCCTGCTCCTCATTCAGGAAAAATAACTTTAGAAGTAAAAGATGCTTCAAAAAATTATGATGATTTACAAGTACTTGATAAAGTTAACCTGGAAATTGTAAAGGGAGATAAAATTGCTTTTGTTGGAAAAAATGGGGAGGGGAAATCTACTTTAGCAAAGATGATTGTAAAAGAACTTGATTTCTCAGGAGAAATAAAGTTAGGACATCAAGTAAAGATGGGGTATTATGCCCAAAATCAAGCTGAATTCCTAGATGAGGATTTAACAGTTCTGGAAACAATTGAGGCTGCTGCTAATGAGGATACTGCAGGAAGAGTACGTTCAATATTAGGATCTTTTCTTTTTAGTAATGATGATGTAAAAAAGAAGGTAAAGGTGCTTTCTGGAGGAGAAAGAGCAAGAGTAGCATTGTGTAAACTATTGCTAGAACCTTATAACCTTTTGGTTATGGATGAGCCAACTAACCATTTGGATATTACTTCTAAGGAATTATTAAAAAAAGCATTAGATAATTACGATGGAAGTTTAATTGTAGTGTCGCATGATAGAGAGTTTTTACAAGGATTAACAGATAAGGTTTATGAGTTTAAAAATCAGAATATAAAAGAGTATATTGGAGACATAGATACTTTTTTAGCTGAGAAAGATTTAGAAAACTTTAAACAATTAGAAAGTTCACAAAAGGAGCAGAAGAATACTAAACAGGATAAGAAGCAAGATCAATTTGCATATGACCAGCAAAAAAAGCAGCAGAAAAAAATAAAAAAGTTGCAAAATAGAATATCTAAGCTAGAAAAAGAAATTGCGGCTCTTGATAAGTCTCAGAAGTTAATAGATGCTGATTTAGCTATACCTGAAAAGTTTAAGGAATTTTCAATAAAAGACGGTTTTTTCGCTGAATATGAGAAAAATCAACAAAAATTGCAAGAAATGGAAGCTGATTGGGAACGAGCAGTTGAAGCTTTAGAGGCAATTAAATAGATTTTCTACTCTAGTAGATTCTAAAGTATTATGCTAAGCATAGTATTTAATTTTTCATACTTTAATTTTGTCTTAAAATTAATTAAAAAAATATTTATTATGAAAAAAACAGTATTTACAATGGTATTGGGGTTAGGGTTACTAACAGCTAATGCACAAGTTGAAAAATTAGAAGGACCAAGAATTGGTATGACTATGGTCACTCAAGGTTCTGCTGCAGATTTTATCCATAAAGGTTTTAATTTTATAGATGATGAAAGAAATAAATTAGGTGAAACTGGTTCTGCTTTTACAACTCAATATGGTTGGCAATGGGAAAGCCGTTTTGCAGATGGAGGAGCTGATATTACTGGTATTGTAGAATGGGTAGCCTTAGTAGGAGGTATGGAGCAGGGTTTATTTCTTCCTTCTCTTTCTTCGGTTATTGGAATAAGGAACTCAAATGGTTTTGAATTTGGAGTAGGGCCTAACCTTTCATTGTCAGGTGTTGGTATGGTATTTGCTGTAGGGCATAACTTTAAATCAGGATCCTTAAATATGCCCGTGAATTTAGTTTTTATGCCAGGAAAAGATATTACAGCAAATCATATTAAAGGTGATGGGTCTTTTGAAGAATATACTCATAATACAGGAGCAAGAATCTCTATTATGGTAGGCTTTAATTTAGCAAAATAGATTAAATTTGTAAAAAACAAGAAAATGAAAAAGATAAGTTTAACTGTTTTATTTGGGCTTTTTGTAGCTAGTCTTTTTGCTGCATTCCCTATAGAAACCCAATCAATACTTGCTGATGCTGATCCTGAGAAATTTCAGTTTAATATTCTTGCATTTTTATTAGGAGTAATCACTATTTGGTTAATGCCTTATTCATTACTCTTTCTTCTTGTAAAAAGTAATAATTTTAAGAAATCAATAGCAATAGGTTGGTTAGTAGGCTTGCTTTTAATACTTCTTCTGGTTGTTGCTTTAATTTCAGGATTTGATGGACTAACTATATATTAATTAAAGTGTTAAAAATGAAAGAATTAGTTTTAATCTTAGTGTTTGCGTTTGGGGTGTTGTTTGCAAATGCACAAATTGAAAAGTTAGAAGGTCCAAGAGTAGGGGTTACTATGATCTCTTCAGGCTCTTTAGCAAGTTTAGTTAGAGGAGATATTTCTTTCTTCTCAGGGGATGTAAGAGAAGAGTGGACAGGGATGACAGGAGAGTATGGGGCAGCAATAACTCAGTATGGTTGGCAGTGGGAAAGCCGCTTTGCTGATGGAGGTAATGTTACTGGTATTGTAGAATGGATTGCTTTGGCTGGTGGTATGGAAAAAGGACTTTTTTTACCTTCAATATCTTCAATGGTTGGTTTGCGTAATGCAAAAGGGTTTGAGTTTGCTATAGGACCAAACCTTTCTCTTGGAGGAATTGCTATGGTATTTGGTGCTGGGTATAACTTCAAATTTGGAGAGTTAAATGTACCAGTAAATATTGCTTATGTTCCAAGTATGAATAAAACATATTATCATGATGCTGAATACGATTACAAGTGGCAGGAAGGATATTATGATGAAAATAATAATTGGATAAGTGGTTATGATTCTGAAATTATAACTAAGCCAGCGTATTCTGTAACACATCCAACAGGGGCAAGAGTTTCTGTTATGATAGGGTTTAATTTATCGAAATAAAATCACTAAAATTATAATTAAGGGCTAATCATCTGGTTAGCTCTTTTTTTGTTTCTTTGCAAAATGGAACATAAAGCAGGTTTTGTAAATATTATTGGTAACCCTAATGTAGGTAAGTCTACTTTAATGAATGCTTTAATAGGGCAGAAACTCTCTATTATTACGCATAAAGCGCAAACAACACGTCATAGGATTTTAGGAATACTTAATGAAGAGGATTATCAAATCGTCTTTTCTGATACTCCTGGGGTGATTCAGCCAGCATATAAATTGCAAGAAAATATGATGAATTTTGTGCATTCAGCATTTCAAGATGCCGATGTACTTATTTACATGATTGAAGTTGGAGAAAAAGGTTTGAAGGATGAAAAATTATTTGAGCGTATTCAAAAAACTTCTGTTCCTGTATTACTATTATTAAATAAAATTGATTTGGCAGAGCAAGATCTTGTTGCTCAGGAAATTGAACGATGGGCTGATTTGTTGCCAAATGCTGATTTGCTGCCAATATCGGCACTTAATAATTTTAATATTGATAGAATAAAGGAGAAAATTGTTGACTTATTACCAGTGTGTCCTCCATATTATGATAAGGATGCTATTACGGATAAGTCAGAACGTTTCTTTATTGAAGAGATAATTAGAGAGAAGATTCTAAAGCATTACAAAAAAGAAATTCCCTATTCTGTAGAGATTGAGGTTGAAGAGTTTTTTGAGGAAGAAGATATTGTAAGGATTAGAGCAATAATTTATGTAATGCGTGAGAGTCAGAAAGGAATAATTATTGGGCATAAAGGTTTGGGCTTGAAAAGAATTGGGTCAGAAGCAAGAAGAGATATAGAGTTAATGCTTGATAAAAAGGTGTTTTTAGCTACTCCTGTAAAAGTAAAAAAGAACTGGCGAAATGATAATCGTCAATTAAAACAATTTGGATACGAATAATGAGTAATATAGTAGCAATAGTAGGTAGACCAAATGTTGGGAAGTCAACAATATTTAATCGTTTAACAGAATCGCGCCAAGCAATTACTGATGAGGTGAGCGGGGTTACACGTGATAGGCATTATGGGAAGTCAGAATGGAATGGTCGTGAGTTTTCAGTAATTGATACTGGAGGTTATGTTCATGGTTCAGATGATATTTTTGAAGCTGAGATTCGTAAGCAAGTTGAACTTGCAATTGACGAAGCAAATGTAATTCTATTCTTAGTAGATGCCAAGGCAGGTATAACTGATTTGGATCAGGAAGTAGTTAAGTTGCTTCGTAGATCGAATAAGAAAGTAGTGCTTGCTGTTAATAAAGTAGATAATACACGTTTGCTTGAAGAAGCTGTAGAGTTTTATAATTTAGGAATGGGAGAGTATATTCCTGTCTCATCAATTAGTGGTAGTGGTACAGGTGAATTGCTAGATGAATTAATAACTCATTTTGATGATGAATTAGAAATGAAGGTAGATGATAGCCCAAAGTTTGCAGTAATTGGTAGACCAAATGTTGGGAAATCATCATTTATAAATGCTTTGCTTGGGAAGGAACAAAATATTGTAACAGACATTGCAGGTACTACTCGTGATTCTTTAAATACAAAGTATAATAAGTTTGGTTTTGATTTTACTTTAGTTGATACTGCTGGGCTTAGAAAAAAGAAGAATGTTCATGAGGATTTAGAGTTTTATTCAGTGATGCGTTCAGTACGTGCAATTGAGCATTGTGATGTTTGTATACATGTTATTGATGCAACAAGGGGGTTTGAATCTCAGGATCAAAGAATTTTTCATATCGCAGATAGAAATAAAAAAGGAGTAGTTATTTTAGTTAATAAGTGGGATTTACAAGATAAATCAACTGAAACCGCTAAAAAAGCTGAAGAATTTATAAAGCAAAAAATAGCTCCTTTTACTGATGTCCCTATTGTATTTGTTTCAGCATTACATAAACAAAGGTTGTTAAAAGGTTTAGAAGCAGCAATACAAGTTTATAAAAATAGATCTCAAAAAATTGCAACATCAGTATTAAACGAGGTGATGTTGCCTCTTATTGATCATCACCCTCCTCCTGCAACTAAAGGGAAATATATTAGGATTAAATACTGTATGCAATTGCCTACAGATACTCCTACATTTGTATTTTTTGCTAATTTGCCACAATATATTAAAGATCCTTATAAGCGTTATATTGAGAATCAATTGCGTCAGCATTTTGATTTTTCAGGTGTTCCAATACAAATTTATTTCCGTCAGAAATAAGTGTATAGGCTTTAGTGTTTTAGCAAATACAGAGATTCTTGTTTTTATGTTTTTCTTGTTTTGCAAGGAAAATCACTCATATTGTTCAAAAAAAGAGCTTTTAAGTATTGAAATTGAACTTTTTTATTAATTTTAACAAAAAAAATAATATGATGAAAAACTTTACAATGACGTTAGTGTTTGTCTTTGCTGCTCTTTTTGCATTTTCTCAGAATAATGGAAAAGTAGTTGGTGAGTGGTATAATGCTGAAAAAGATGCTGTAATTACACTTTTTGAAGATGGGAAAGCAATCTCCGGAAAAATTACTTGGATGAAATTTCCTAATGATGAAAAAGGAAACCCTAAAACAGATCCATTAAATCCTGACGAAGAATTGAGGTCTCGTTCAAGAATGGGAATGGTTATGATGAATAATTTTATTTATGATGAGGATAATGTTTGGGATGATGGTGAGTTATATGATCCTAAAAAGGGGAAAACATATAGCGGTATGTTTACCTTGGTGGATAAAAATACTCTTGATCTGAGAGGATATATTGGGTTCTCATTTATAGGAAGATCCTCAACTTGGATAAGGAAATTAAATTAATTAAAAAATAAAGAATTATGGGTTTAGAGAAATTTTGTCAAAGCTGTATGCTTCCTAAAGATCATGAAATTTTTAAGAAAGGTACAGAGAAAGATGGTTCTGAGAATAATGACTATTGTCAGCTTTGTTATGTTGATGGACAGTTTACAAGTCCAGAAATAAAAACTGCTAAGGATATGCAGGCTTTTGTTAAGGGGATATTAAAAGAACAAGGGGTTGGTAAGGTAAGAAGGTGGTTTTATACTGTTAGTATTCCGCAATTAAAAAGGTGGAAAAGAAAGTAAAAGTGTATATAAATAAAAAGCCCAGCATTTGCTGGGCTTTTTATTTATATGTTGAAAGGAATTAATTAATTCCTAGAAGCTCAACTTCAAATACTAAAGTAGCTCCAGGCCCAATCATTCCTCCTGCACCTCTATCTCCGTAAGCTAATGCTGCTGGGATAGTAAGTTTCCATTTATCACCTACACTCATTAATTGTAATCCTTCAGTCCATCCTGGAATAACTTGAGTAACACCAAACTGAGCTGGTTCTCCTCTGTCTACAGAACTATCAAATACTGTGCCATCAGTAAGCGTACCATGGTAGTGAACTGTTACTTGGTCATTTGCTGTTGGCTTAGCGCCATCTCCTGAAGTAATTACTTCATATTGAAGTCCACTTGCAGTTGTTGTAACTCCTTCTTTTGCAGCATTGTCAGTTAAATATGCTGCTCCTGCTTCACTTGCTTTTGCTTGTGCGGCAGCTTGTAGTTTTCCGAAGTAGTCTTGCAATATTTGCATGCTTTCTTCTTCTGATATATCTAAATCGTTTCCTTCAAATACATCTGTAAATGCCTTAGCAACTGCGTTAGCATCAATAGTATCAAGCCCTTGAGCTTTTACTCCTGTTGCAACATTAACTCCTAGGCTGTAACTTACTTTTTCCATTTCTGTTTCTGGTGTTTTGTAGCTTGCAGTTTCAGTACATGAACTGAAGATAAATGCAAGTGCTACGATTAATAAATTTACTCTTTTCATAATTATATAATTTTGTTGGCAAAACTACAATTATTGTTTACTTTTCTATAATAAATAGCTGTTGATTTTTCTATATTTGGCTTTCTTTAAAAAATGAGTTAATGGAAATAATAAATACACCAATAGAAGGGTTATTAGTAATAAAACCAAGGGTTTTTGAAGATGAGAGGGGGTATTTCTTTGAGAGTTGGAGTAAGGAAATTTTTGCAAAGTTGGGCTTGGATTTAGATTTTTTACAGGATAATCAATCTCTTTCTACTAAAGGAGTGTTAAGAGGATTGCATTTTCAAAACCCTCCATATGCTCAAGGTAAATTGGTTAGGGTCGTAAGAGGAAAGGTGCTTGATGTTGCTGTAGATATTAGAAAGGAATCAGCTACCTATGGGCAATATTTTTCTATTGAGTTAAGTGAGGAAAATAAAACTATGTTTTGGATTCCTCCTGGATTTGCACATGGTTTTTTAGCACTTGAAGAAGATACCATTTTTGCATATAAATGTACAGGTATCTATAATAAGGAGTCAGAAGGTTCTTTTGTTTGGAATGATAAAGGCCTTAATATTGATTGGGGAATGGATAGTCCTATAGTATCAGAAAAAGATTTAGTAGCAGGAAGTTTTAAAGGTTTTGTAAGTAAATTTTAATATGAATAAAAAACACTTTTATTTTTTAGGTTCAGCAATAGTGCTTTTTGCATGTGCTCAACTATTTATATATTCTTCAGAGTTAAGAAATGAGGATGAATTGTATCAGCAGCATTTTAATAGTAAATACCAAATATTTTCTATTTTAAAACCTGAAGTATTACAGTTTTCTGGAGAAAAAATCCCTTTAGAGTCAGCTGCAGTTTGGGAGCGTATGGATAAAGAATTGTTGAAAAACATCTATTGGCAATCCAATACTATACTCTATATAAAGAGAGCAAACAAATATTTTCCTATTATAGAGCCTATACTTAAGGCTCATAATATTCCTGATGATTTTAAGTATTTAGCACTTATAGAAAGCGGATTAGATAATGTCGTTTCTGGAGCTGGGGCTGCAGGTTTCTGGCAGATATTAAAAGGAACAGGGAGAGAGTATGGATTAGAAGTAAACTCAGCAATTGATGAGCGTTACCATTTAGAAAAAGCAACAGTTGTAGCATGTAAGTATTTAAATGAATCTTATGCAAAATTTGGAAGTTGGACAATGGCAGCTGCATCTTATAATATGGGAAGAAATGGAGCAAGAAGAAACATAGAGAGGCAAGGGTCAAATAATTATTATAATTTACATTTGAATAGAGAAACAGGACGTTATGTTTTTAGAATATTAGCGGTAAAAGAAATATTAGAGCATCCAAAAAAATATGGTTTTATGTTTAGAAATAAAGATTTATATTCTCTTGCTGAGTGGAGAATTGTAGAAGTAGATTCTACAATTGCGGATTTATATAAGTTCTCCAAGGATCATAATATAAACTATAAACTTTTAAAAGAGTATAACCCTTGGTTGCGTACTTCAAAGCTACCTGATGCTTCAAGAAGAAAATACCAGATAAAAATACCAGATACAACTGCTGTTATGGTGTTTGATGATTTTGATTTGCCTAAAGAAAGTACACCTAACTAAATGAGTAGTCAAGAAGATTTTATTTCAATTTATGGTGCCCGTGTGCATAATTTAAAAAACGTTAACTTAGAAATACCTAGAAATAAATTAGTTGTTTTTACAGGGAAGAGTGGAAGTGGAAAGTCTTCTTTAGCTTTTGATACTATACATGCTGAAGGGCAAAGACGTTATTTGGAGACTTTTAATGCTTATGCACGTCAATTTTTAGGAAATATGGAGCGCCCTGAGGTTGATAAAATAACGGGATTAAGTCCTGTTGTTGCTATTGAACAAAAAACAACATCTAAAAATCCAAGGTCAACAGTAGGTACTATAACAGAGATTTATGATTATTTACGTTTGCTTTATGCTCGAGTTGGTATAGCATATTCTTATAAATCAGGGAAAAAGATGATTCGCTTTACTGATGATCAAATCTTAGACTTGATAAAAAAAGATTTTAATAATAAGGCAATTAATATTTTAGCGCCTATTGTTCGTTCAAGAAAAGGGCATTATGCAGAGTTGTTTCACCAACTAGCTAAAAAAGGTTATTTAAAAGTAAGAGTAGATGGAGAGATTATTGATATTACTCCTTCTCTTAAATTAGATAGATATAAAACACATGATATTGAGGTGGTAATTGATCGCTTAAAGGTGGTTGATAAAAATGAAAAGCGCCTAGTATCATCATTAAAGCTGGCAATGCAAGATGGTGAAGGTATTATGATGGTTATAGAGAAAAATACAACAAGTCCTAGGTATTTTTCAAGATCATTAATGTGCCCTGAAACAGGAATAGCATACAAAAACCCTGAGCCTAATTCTTTTTCATTTAATTCTCCAAAGGGAGCGTGTAAAAGTTGTAATGGCCTAGGAAAGTTTAAAATTGTAGATGTAGATAAAATTCTGCCTAATAAATCTTTAAGTATAAGTAATGGAGGAATTGCTCCTATTGCTAACAGAAAATCAGATTGGATATTAAGCCAGATTGAGTTAATAGGTAAGAAATATGATTTTAATTTAAATACACCAATAAGTAAGATACCTGAAGATGGAATTGAAGCTATTCTGTATGGGCTTACTGAAAATTTAAAAGTTAAGTTAAAATCAGCAGGAATATCAAAGACCTATAAGCTTAACTTTGAAGGAATTGTTAATTTTATTGAGGAGCAATCAAAACTAGCTTATGTAAAGTCAATTGAAAAATGGGCAGGTAAATATATGTCTGAACAAGATTGTAAAAGCTGTAATGGGAGTAGGCTTAATATAGAATCATCTCATTTTAAAGTAGCCGGAAAAAGTATTAGTGAGGTTACTAATATGGATATATCATCTTTTGCAACATGGGTGCTTAGTATTGAGGAATCGCTATCTGAAAATGAGTTTAAAATTGCGGGTCAAATTATTAAAGAGTTAACTAAAAGGTTGCAATTTATTATTGATGTTGGGCTTTCATATTTGTCATTAAATAGAAGTTCAAAAACACTAAGCGGTGGTGAAGCTCAAAGGATTAGGTTAGCTACTCAAATTGGAACTCAGTTAACTAATGTGCTGTATATTTTAGATGAGCCTAGTATTGGATTGCATCAAAGAGATAACTTAAAGTTAATTGATTCTTTAAAGAAATTGAGAGATATAGGGAATTCAGTTATTGTTGTTGAGCACGATAAAGATATGATTGAGTCTTCTGATTTTATTGTAGATTTAGGGCCTGGGGCTGGAGTTCATGGTGGTGAAGTAGTTTCTCAAGGAGATTATAATACAATCTTAAATGATAATCATATAACAGCTGATTATTTAAATGGAACACAAAAAATTGAATTGCCAAAGAAAAGAAGAAAAGGAAATGGTAAAAAACTTAAACTATCTGGAGCTAGAGGGAATAATTTAAAAAATGTTGATCTTGAAATTCCGCTTGGATTATTGTGTTGTGTTACTGGGGTTTCTGGAAGTGGAAAATCTACCTTAGTTAATGGAACCTTATATCCTATTCTTAATAAGCATTTTTATAGAGGAGAAAAAGAACCATTACCTTATAAAAAAATTAGTGGATTACAGCATTTGGATAAGGTTATTGAGGTTGATCAATCTCCTATTGGTAGAACACCAAGGTCTAATCCAGCAACTTATACTGCTGTTTTTTCTGATATCAGAAATTTATTTGCAAACCTTCCTGAAGCAAAAATTAGAGGTTATAAAGTAGGTAGGTTTTCTTTCAATGTAGTAGGAGGAAGGTGTGAAAGTTGTAAAGGTGGAGGTATGAAAACCATTGAAATGAATTTTTTGCCTGATGTATTGGTGCATTGTGAAGATTGTAATGGAAAAAGATATAATCGTGAAACTTTAGAGGTACGTTTTAAAGGGAAATCAATTTCTGATGTTTTGGATTTAACTATTAATCAGGCAGTAGAATTTTTTGAGGCAATTCCATCAATTTATCGTAAAATAAAAACCTTGCAAGATGTTGGTTTAGGTTATATTACTTTAGGGCAATCAGCAACAACCCTTTCAGGTGGGGAGGCTCAAAGAGTAAAATTAGCTACTGAACTTTCCAAAAGGAGTACAGGGGCAACTTTTTATATTTTGGATGAGCCAACAACAGGACTTCATTTTGAAGATGTAAAAGTATTTTTAAAGGTAATAGATACAATAGTAAGTAAAGGAAATTCGGTGCTTATTATTGAACATAACCTAGATGTAATAAAGGTAGCTGATCATATTATTGATATTGGTTACGAAGGAGGTGAAAAAGGAGGTGAGATTGTTTCTCAAGGAACCCCTGAACAGGTAGCAAAATGTAAAAATAGCTATACAGCAAAATATCTTAAAGAAGAATTGAAATAGATTTACTATATTAGTGGCTAATTTAAAAGAGATTGAGTATGAGTGCAGAAGATAAACAAATTAGAAGAGCCTTTAAAGAAAAAAATTGGAATGCTATTAAGACTTCAGATTCCTGGCAAATTTTTAAAATTATGTCAGAATTTGTTGAAGGATTTGAAACCATGTCAAAAATTGGACCTTGCGTTTCTATTTTTGGGTCGGCCCGAACACAACCAGAAAATAAATATTATAAACAAGCAGAAGAAATTGGATATTTGCTTACCCAGAAAGGTTATGGAGTTATCTCTGGTGGTGGCCCCGGGATAATGGAGGCAGCTAATAAAGGAGCGCGCAGAGGAGAAGGTAAGTCTGTAGGTTTAAATATTGAGCTTCCTTTTGAGCAGTCAGCTAATGATTTTATTGATAATGATAAGCTTATAAATTTTGATTATTTCTTTGTTAGAAAAGTGATGTTTGTAAAATATTCTCAAGGTTTTATTGTGCTTCCTGGTGGCTTAGGGACTTTAGATGAGCTTTTTGAAGCACTTACTTTAATACAAACAAAGAAAATAGGTAAGTTCCCAATTGTTTTAGTAGGAAAAACATATTGGGATGGTTTGTTAGCTTGGATAAAAGAAACGCTACTAGATAAGGCGAAGAATGTGAGTTCTGAAGATTTGAACCTTATAAATGTTGTTGATACTCCAGAAGAGGCAGTAGCAATTATTGATGAATTCTATAATAAATATACCTTAAAACCTAATTTCTAGGATATAGGATTGCATTCTGTTTTTTTTCCTATTTTTACGGCAATATAAAAATCATACTAATGAATCAATTTTTAAAAGGAGTTGCTACTTTTTTATTTTTAGTAGCTACGGTAGTAGCATTTGCACAATCATCTGATGAAGATGCAATGCCACTAAAACCAATGTTCTCAGTTGGAACTGATTACCATACTTTTCAAGGGGATATTATGGGACCTGAAACAAACTCATTACTTGGGAACATAGGGTATAAGGCAGGAATGCGATTAAATATAAGTGAAAAATTTGGAGCTTCACTAATATTTGCAAAGAATAGTTTCTATGAAAAAAATGATTCAGAAAAATTTGAAGCAAACTTAGATGCTATTGGTATTCATTTAGGTTATGCATTTAACCCTCTTTTTAAGAAATCAAGAATTTATCCTTACCTTACTCTTGGGGTACAGACTATAGGATTTAAAACATTTAATGAAGCTAATCAGGATGAGTGGACTGATAGAGAAAGTATCCTTGCAATCCCTTACGGTTTTGGTTTGCGTTTAGATATTTCAGAAAGAATTGATTTAGATGCAACTCTTAGCTATACGATTGCTATGGGTGATATTGATAAATCAGTTTCAGCTACTTCGGATAAGTATATGACAGTTGGTTTTATGTTGCATTATGATTTATTTGCTCCTTCAAAAGGGAAGTCAATATTTGATGATAGTTACTATGCTGATGTTAATTTTAAAGAGTTAGATGTAGAAGATGAGGATGGAGATAAGGTAGCTGATGTAGATGATTACTGTCCTAAAACTCCTGTTGGAGTAAAAGTAAATGAACAAGGTTGTCCTTTAGATGATGATAATGATGGTATTCCAAATTATATTGACCAACAAAAAAATACTCCTAAAGGAGCAGTAGTAGATGAAAAAGGAGTTCAGTTAACAGAAGAAAAGTATAAAAGTATGTATGCTGATATTGATGCTGCATCAAGAGAATATGCAAACTTTTATAATGAAAGTGAAATTAAGAGAGAAAATTATAAAACAGTTGATGAATACTTAATTGCTAAAGCAAATGCATTTAATAAAGCTTATAATGAATCTCTTAATGCTAATGAAGTAGTTGATGGGTTAAAATATAAAGTTAAGATTGGTGCTTATAAAGATGGTATTCCAGCTAATGTAATAAATAAATACTTAAGTTTTGATGATCTTGAAAGTATGCCTCAGGATGATGGGCTAGTTATTTATACTGTAGGTTCTTATGCTACTTTAGAACAAGCAAGAGAAAGAGAAGGTGAGTTAAGATCAAAAGGATTTAATGAAACAACTATTGCTATTGATAATAATGGCGCTCTTTCTGATTATATTGAGCCAACTCCAGAGCCTGTTATTGAAGAAATTGTTGTTGACTCTTCTGTTACGGAAGCAGTTATTGCAGAAGATACAGCAGCGGTTGAAACCATTACTGAAGTAGCTACAAACGAAACAGTTTATAGAGTTCAGATAGGTGCTTTCAAAGTAGTGTTGTCAGATGAGATATTTGAAGGAATAGATAATGTAGTTTCATTTAAAGGTAAAGATGATTTAATTAGGTACATGATGGGGTCATTTGTTGACTATAAAGAGGCTGTGAGTAATATGCACCAAATGAGAGCTAGAGGTTTTGAAGATGCATTTATTGTTACTTATAAAAACGGTGAGCGTATTGGCTTAAGTATGGCTATTAAGAAAGAAAGAACAGAACCTAAGGTTAAAGAAGTAGTTTTTGAAACTGAAGAAGCTGTTGAGGAGGTAAGTGCTGAATACGTTGTACAAGTATTGGTTGCTAAAGCATCTTTATCAGTAAGTGACTTAAATAAAATGAGCTCTTTAGGTAATGTGACTAAAGAAGCAGAAGGCGAAGATTTATTCAGTTATTTTGCAGGTGTATTCTCTAGCTTAGAGGAAGCAGAAGCTAAATTAGCAGAAGCCAAAAAAGCTGGATTTGAAGATGCATTCATATTTACTAAGGTAGATGGAAAAAGAATCTCAGCTGAGGAAGCAGAAGATTTGTTAAGATAAAACAAGAATAATTGATAGCATAAAAAAAGCCTGCATTTGCAGGCTTTTTTTATTTATTGTTTTGAGGCTTTTTTACTGCCTTCATAGACTTCAAACTTTCTAAAACTACATTCAAGTTTTCCATTCATTACTTTTATTTTTCTTGAGGGACGTAAGCCAATAAATTTCATATTTTCAATATCAGAAGAGATTATCCAAATTGAACATCCTTGATATTGGTGTTTTAAAGTTGTTCCTACTTTCTCATAAAAATCATCTACTTCAATAGGAATTCTTTCTCCGTATGGAGGGTTAAACATTACAAATGTTCCAGGAGCAACTTCTGTTTCAAAAAAATCAGATTTTGTAACTTTAATATTGTCGTACATTAAAGCATTCTCAATATTTTCTCTACTTATACGGACAGCTTTCTGGAAATTATCACTTCCTGTTATTTGTCCATGGTAGTGGGTTTCTTTATCTAAAGAGACTTCTTTTATTGTTTCCCAAAGTTCTTCATCAAAATCTTTCCAACCTTCAAAACCAAATTGTTCTCTAAAGATATTTGCAGGAATATTATATGCTATAAGTGCTGCTTCAATTAATAATGTTCCAGAACCACACATAGGGTCATGAAAATTAGAAGCTCTATTCCAATCACTTAATAAAATTAAACCAGCTGCTAATACTTCATTCATAGGAGCAATTACTGCATCTGATTTATAACCTCTTTTATGTAATGAATCTCCAGAGCTATCTAGAGAAACAGTACAAGTATGCTTTGCAATATGTAAGTTGATGCTTACGTCTGGCGTTTCAGGATCAACATTTGGTCGCTTATCAAACTTTTTTCTAAAAGTATCTGCAATAGCATCCTTCATAACTAATGATGCATATTTACTGTGTGTAAATACTTCTGAGTGTGTAGTAGCATGGGTTGCAAAGGTTGAATCTAAATCAAAAATTGCTGTCCAATCAATTTCACAAAGCTTACGGTACAATTCTTTCTCATCATGAGCTTGAAAATGTGCTATAGGTTTTAAGATTCTTAAAGCAGTTCTTAAATTAAGGTTTGCTTTATACATAAAACCTTTATCTCCTTTAAAACTTACAGCCCTATTCATAGGTTTTACATTCTGAGCACCAAGCTTTCTAAGCTCTTCAGCTAAGATTTCCTCTAAGCCAAACATAGTTTTGGCTAGCATATAAAAATTATCATTCTTCATTGGGCAAAGGTAAGCTATATTAAATGAAAGATTTCCTTAGATTTGTTCAAATAAAATTTACCTATGGAAATAGCTTCTTTTGATTGGATTATCATCCTTTCTTTTTTATTAATTACTTTACTTATCGGTTTTATTGTAGCTAAGAAATCAGGAGAGAATACTTCTGAATTTTTTCTTTCAGGTAGAAATATGCCTTGGTGGCTATTAGGTTTGTCGATGGTAGCAACTACTTTCTCAACCGATACTCCCAATTTAGTAACCGATATTGTTAGGAATAATGGTGTGGCAGGAAACTGGGTGTGGTGGGTGTTTTTACTTACAGGATTACTTACTGTTTTTGTATATGCTAAGTTATGGCGTAAATCAAATGTAAATACAGATATTGAATTTTATGAATTGCGATACTCTGGGAAACCTGCAAAATTCCTTAGAGGATTTAGAGCTGTATATTTAGGCGTTATTTTTAATGTATTGGCTATGGGAGGAATTTCTTTGGCTGCAATAAAAATAGGGCAAGTAATGTTAGGACTTACTGCTTTTGAGACTATAGGTATGGCAGGGTTAATTACAGTTGTGTTCAGTACTTTAGGAGGTTTTAAGGGAGTAGTGTATACCGATTTTTTATTGTTTTTTGTTGCTATGGCTGGCTCAATTGGTGCAGCAGTTTACTTAATTAATATTCCAGAAATAGGAGGGGTTCAGGCTTTAATTACACATCCAAATGTTGCAGATAAAATTTCTATGCTTCCTGATTTTTCTAATACCGAACAGCTTATAATGTTGTTAATTATTCCGCTTGCTGTACAATGGTGGAGTGCCTGGTACCCTGGAGCAGAGCCTGGAGGAGGAGGTTATATTGCACAAAGAATGTTAGCTGCAAAAGATGAGAACCATGCTATAGGAGCTACTTTCTTTTTTAATATTATGCATTATGCTTTACGTCCTTGGCCTTGGATTCTGGTAGCGCTTGCTTCTTTAGTTGTTTTCCCTGACATAGCAAGTATACAGGAAGCATTTCCTGCTGTAAGTGAGGATAAGTTAGGACATGATTTAGCATACTCAGCTATGCTTACCAAATTACCAACAGGTTTGTTAGGTTTAGTTTTAGCTTCTTTAATAGCAGCTTATATGTCAACCATTTCAACACATTTAAACTGGGGAGCATCTTATATTGTTAATGATTTTTATTCACAACAGATAAATCCTAAGGCTACCCAAAAACAATTGGTTAATGTTGGGCGTTTTGCTACGGTATTCTTATTTATTGCTAGTGCTGTATTGGCACTATTACTCACTAATGCTTTACAGCTTTTCGATTTTATTTTGATGTTTGGAGCAGGAACAGGACTTATTTTTATTTTGAGATGGTTCTGGTGGAGAATAAATGCTTGGAGTGAAATTGCTGCAATTCTTGTTTCTGGAATTGTATCAATACTCTTTAATATGGAAGTAGTTGCTTCAGTATTATTTGGGGAACATGCTTTAATGCCAGACTATATGAGGTTTCCTATGGTAGTAATAATTACAACAATAATTTGGTTAGTAGTAACTTTTATTACTCCTGCTGAGGATAAAGATGTATTGCTTGATTTTTATAAGAAGACCACTCCAGGAGGTCCAGGTTGGAAAGCAGTTGTAGGTGAGGAGCAAATTAAAAATGAAGGCTGGTCAGTTCCTTCAGGGATATTGGCAATGCTTTTGGCTTTGGCTATGATCTATTGTTTGCTTTTTGCAACAGGATATTTTATTTATGGTAACATACAATTAGGAGCAATACTTACAATAATTGCTTTGCTTGCTGTTTATTTATTAAGTAGGGTGTGGAGTAGAATTAAAGTTGATGTGTTGTAACTAAAGTTTATTAGGCTTTAAAACCTCTTCAGATAAGATGTCATTATTTACAGTGTATTTGTACGCATTCCCTGAGGTGTTTGATGCGATAACATACTCAAGTTTATTATTTATGTAATGTAATCCTACACCATCATCACAAGCAATTCCTTCTTTCATCTCTCCATTTAAGATTTTACCCTTATAAATATCTTGTCTTTCTTTTTCTCCATCAAAATGCGGACAATTACTTCCTGTTAATATTTCTAAACACTTAAGTTTGTTTAGTTGATTTGGAATTGAGTCGGTTAACCCTTCTTCAAACCAACAAATTGATCCTGCACTTAATCCGCTTAAGATAATTCCTTTATTGTAAGCTTTAATTAATATCTTATCTAATCCCCATTCTTTCCAAAGTACAAGTAAATTCCTTGTGTTTCCACCTCCTACATAAATAATATCTTGATTTAGAATAAATCCTTCAATATCATCAGTTTTCCCCATAAATAAGGATAGATGTGACGGGGTACAGTTCTTTTTATTAAAGTGAGTATAAAATTTATTAATATATCCTTCAGCATCACCACTTGCTGTTGCTATAAAACAAACTTTTGGTTCTTCTTTACCAGCCTGTTTTAATATATAATCATCAAGTAAAGGGTTGTCAGGCTCCATTGAGAAACCACCACCTCCTAATGCAATAATTTGTTTTTTCATTATTTCTATTCTTTTAGCTTATATTCTGAGGAAAATATATTTAAAGTTGATATTGTGTAAGCTATTTTATGCTAAACTTAACATATATTGAAGAGGATAATTTTATTTTTTTAAATTGTATGTGTTGTTTTGATTTTTTTCCATCAACATAAAGGGGGGTTGATTGATTTCTAGGGCCTCTTGTATTTGCAGTTAAGGCTGATAAGTTTGAAAAAGAATTTTCTCTAATAATTAATGGTTTTCCAGTCTCCTCTTCAATTGCATTAAGTAGATAATCGGCTTTTTCTTTAGCAGACTTTATAGCCATTACCTTAACCTCTTTGTTAAGGTTTTCTATTTCAGAATGACTAACTTTTGAGATGTATGCTTCCAAAATTTTAAGATTATCGAGTTCTTTAAAAACGAGGGCAACTGTTTTAGCATCTTTAACTTTTAGTAGGTATTCTGATTGTGAAATAACTTCTTTTTTTATAAGTTTCACTCTTATGTAATCTGCATTTGCATCTGAAAGTGAAAGGTTTTCAAGAGGAATACCAATATTAATTATTGCTTTTTTTAGTTCCTCCTCTTGTTTTTCAATAGTAATCTTTTCTCGCCCTTGTTCTCTTTCTTTTATAGTTATTGAAATATAAATTTCATCTGGACTAACTTCTTTTTCGGCTGTTCCTGTTACTTCAATATATGCTTTTTCAATATTAGTATTTTCAGTTGTTTGTCCAAGAACCATTGATGAGATACTTGTTAGTAGTAGAATGCTTATTGTTTTTAATGACTTCATGTTTTCTTAATATTAATTATACTTCCAATATTACAAAAAATATTTTTTAAAAAAACCAATATTTAATAAAGAGAGAAGTATTCAGTATAATGAATAAGTTATCCCTATTTTTGCCACATGGAAAATTTTAAAGCATTAGGAGTAAAATCTGATTTTATTAAAGGGTTAAAAGATTTAGGAATCGTTAAGCCAACAAATATACAAACACAGGTTATCCCTTTATTATTAGCTGGAAATACTGATTTGGTTGGGCAAGCCCAAACAGGAACAGGAAAAACAGCTGCATTTGGTTTGCCACTATTGCATAAAATTGATCCTAAAAAAGACTATGTACAAGGTTTAATCTTGTGTCCTACTCGTGAGCTTGGGCAACAAGTAGCTAAGCAATTGTTCAGGTTTACTAAATACTCGGATAAAATTTTTACGGAGTCAGTTTATGGTGGTGAAAAAATTGACAGACAAATAGCAAACTTAAAAAGGACCACACATATAGTAGTAGCAACTCCTGGAAGGTTAATTGATTTGGTGAATAGAAAAGCTGTAGATTTAAATAAAGTTAAGACTGTTATTTTGGATGAGGCAGATGAAATGCTAAGTATGGGATTCAAGAAAGAACTAGATGAAATATTAAGCTTTCTTCCTGAAGTACAAAGTAAATGGTTGTTTTCAGCGACTATGCCGCAAGGGATTAAGCAAATTGTAAATGAACATATGAGTACTTCTGCACATAGAATTACTGTGAGTGGGAGTAATGTAGTTAATGCAAAAATTGATCATAAGTTTGTACATTGTGAAGATACTGAAAAGTTTAATGTGCTTTTACAATTCTTAAATTCTGTAAAAGGAAAAAGAGGAATTGTATTTTGCAGAACACGAAATACAGCTAAGAAAGTTGCTGCTCAGTTAATAGCAAAGAATATTGCTGCTGATGCTATTCATGGTGATTTATTGCAAAAAGAGAGGGATAAGGTAATGCGTGCTTTCAAAAATGAAACCCTAAGTATTATTGTAGCTACTGATATTGCTGCTAGAGGAATTGATGTGGCGGATTTAACTTTTGTAGTTCATTTTCAATTGCCAGATCAAAATGAATACTACACACATAGAAGTGGTAGAACAGCTCGTGCTGGTAAAGAAGGGATTTCTTTAGTTTTAGCAAATGGTTATGATGTTAGGACAATTAGAGAATATGAGAAGGATTTAAAAATTTCTTTCTCTAAAGTGAAGGCACTTAAGTAGTTAGTCTTTTTACAACCTCTTTAAGTGGTAATATTTCATGAGTATGTTCAATAGAAGGTCCTGCACACCACACTGTTTTATAGGTGTTGCTAAAAGCTGCTTTTTCTACTGATTTCATTCCTTTAACATAAGTAATCATCTTTACCCATTTCTTTATTTTTTTATTTTTACTCATGAATTTTTCTAGCCAATTTTGTGTTGTTCCAGTTTTCTTTACATAGGGTGTATTAATAACAGTACAAGGTGTTCCTGAAATTTTAGTGGTAAATACAATATCATCTTTACCATATTTTACACAAGCTTGCTTGTATTCTTCTGATATATGCGCTTCTTCACAAGCAATAAAAGGAGAGCCAATAGATAATCCAGAGGCTCCAAGCTCTAGAATTTGATCTGCTTCTTTTTTATTTCCTACACCTCCTGCTGAAATTATAGGGATATTACAGTTTTTATTTAATAGAGGGATAATAACTTCAGGAGCTAAATTTCCTGCATGTCCTCCCGCATTTTTATTTACTGCAATTACTGCATCTGCTCCTAGTTCTTCAACTTTCTTAGCATAGGTTTCTTCAACAACATCACAAAAAACTTTTATTCCTTTTGGCTTACATTGTTTAATAACTTCTTTGGGGCTTCCCAGTGAAGTAATAATGAAATCTACTCCCAGCTCTACACAAGTAGCTAATTGTGTTTTTAGTTTTATATTTGATTTGTTTACAATTAGGTTTATACCTAATCCTTTTGAAGTTGTATTAGCTCTTATTTCTTTAATTGCAACTCTAAATTCTTCATCACTTCTAAAATTTAAGGCGGGAATAGTTGCTGCAATTCCTGAGTTTATAGCCTCAATCATCATTTTAGTATTGGTTACTAAAAACATTGGAGCCATAATTATAGGGTGTTCTATATCAAGCAAGTCTGTAAGAGGTGTATTTTTCATGATAATTTATTATGCGTGCATAAATTTAAAATTTATATCTTAATTGAACTTTTATTTCGCTTATTTTATTTCCTTTTATTTCATCCCAGCCACTTCTTAATGTATTCCTGTCGCCATAAGTTGTATGTGCAACCCTTAACCAAAAGTCTAAATTCTGAATAATATTATATTTAATTACTAGGTATACTTTATTTCCTTTTCCATAATAAGCAGGAATAGAATATCCATATAGGACATCATTTTCATAGGCGTAGATTCTACTCTCATAAGTAGGGCTATTAAATAAAACATAACGGCTGCTAAAAGTTATTTTGCTAAATAGTGGTTTATATTTTACATCTTGGTAAAGTATATGGCCATTTTCTTTTTTCTTATTAAAATGAATAGTAGTTCTTTCAAAACGATTAGAAAACATCCAGCTTTCACCTTCATTATAGTTGATGTGAAAGCGAAGATTATCTTTTCTCTTATTAGTAATTGAAGAGTATTCAGGAATTTGTTCTTCTATAGTTTCTGATTTATAACGAGCATATATTTTTATAGTTCTATTAATTTTATAATCTGATTGTAAAAGATAGTCATTTCCTTTTGTAGGGGCATCAATTCCAAATCTTAACCAAGGAAATTGATAATTATCAGCATAGCCTTTTATCTTAAATTTATGATTAGGAGTAAACTCTAAAGCAAAATAGAAGCCTGTTTCATTTCGAGTATTTTTCTCAGAAAAGGAATTAGCATGTTCATTTTGGTAGTTTGTAGCATAATTTCTATGTAATAAAGATGCTGATAAAGTTTTGTCAAGTCCTATCATAATACCATTAAGGTAAGCAGTTCCTCCGTTTTTGCTTATTCCAATTTCTCCAAATAGATTTATGTTTTTATATAAATACTGATAATTGAACCCTAGATTTTGATTCGTATTTTTGTTGAGTTCAAACTGATTGTAAGGGTTTAAAGACTTATTATACTCTCCATAAATCTTAGTAAAATAATAAGAACTTCCAATATTAAGGTTGTGCAAGCTATAACTTGTATGTACTCCATAATGATTTTGTAGAATAATATTTTTATCTAAAAGTTCATTCTCAGTTCTATGCATTCCTGTTCCTTTAATAGAGGAAAATATAAGGTCTCCATTATTTAATGTGTCAGTTATATTTGCATCTACTTTATGAGATGAGAAGAAAGTAATTAATTCAAAGTTTTTAATAAGTTCGGCTTGAATTATTACTCCTCTAAAAAATAGGTTTTCTTCAGCAGCAGTATGCCCTTTTATTATATTTCCACTTTTTTGGGTGTTAATTACCTCAGATGATTTTCCAAAACTTATACCACTTTGCATAATTACTCCTTGTCCTAAGTTTACTTGGTAATCTCCAATGATAATAGTTTTAATTTTTCCAATATTTTTAGCTTGTAGATAGGCAGAGTAAAAGTCAAAACCATAAGGTTGATTGGGGCCTAGAAAGTTTTCTCCATAGTCTTTTTCTGCAGTAATCCCAGCTTGGAGATAATTGTTCTTTAGTCTATATTTAAAATAAGTTTTATGAGCATTCCCAAGATAGTGGGTCTTATTTTCTTCATTAGGAATATAGCCTTTTTGTTCTTGTAAGTAGAATTGATCTCGTATAAGAATGTATTGTTTGATATTTTTAAAAACCTGCTTATTCTTTGGTTTTATTTTAATGATTATAAAAGGTAGTAGGGTCTGAATTGTTTGTATATCAAAACCTGCAATAGTTTGTAGTTCCAGATAGGAAAGTAGTGCTCCATTTTTATTAATATGAATAAGTAGTCTTTCAATTTGATAGGAGTTTAGTAAGTATAATTCCCGTAATTCTTCTTTTGTTGTATTGTTTAGGTTTATAGGGTTATTAGAAAAATAATAAAGAGCTTCATGTAATTCAGTATAATCCAGTTCTTTTTCATTTTCTTCTATAATCTGTTCAATTATTCTTTCTAATACTAGCTTATTATCTTGTGAAAAACCATTTTGGGATATTAATAATAGACTAGATATAATGATAACCTTGTTCATTTTTAGAATCTACTACTTGCTGAAATTTGAGGGGAATAACCTAAGACTTGATGCTTATTTACTGTAATATCAATCTGTATTTCATTTAAAGAATATCCAACTCCAAAGGAGTTTTTTGCAGGGTTTGTTTGGAATCCAGATCTAAGAACTAGTTCTTGTATTATTTTATATTCAATTCCAATATGTAAAGTGCTGTTCTGATTGCTTTCTAAACTTCCTTCTGTAAACAGATATACTTTTTTATTGGCGTTATATCGGAACCCTAATCTGAAAAATGAAGGAATATTCTCATACTTGTTTAGCTTTACAGTTGTAGGGTTAAAGATATGTGTGCCTAATATTAACTTCTTGCTAAGTTGTTTTTGTAATCCAATTTCAAAAGTGAAATTATGAAGGTTATTGCTACCTTCATTTATGTGTTTTCCTAGGTAGTCTATTTGTAAACCAATATTAAGACTATTACTTAGTTTTTTTCCAAAAGCTAAACCTATCTTAGTTTCGTTATATAAGTCAAATCCAAAGTAGTTAAGGTTTATTCCAATAACACCACCATTTACAGGAATGGCACATGCAACATTATGACTACTTAGTTCATTTACTAGAAATTGTTTTTTAGTTCCTAGTCCAAAAGAAAGCTCATTTACATTTGCTAATCCTGCTTGGTTAGAAAAGTTGCTCCAAATAGAGTTCTGCGTTAGTCCACAACCTCCTAACGCATTGCTTTGTGCATCTCGTTTTTGAGCAATACCATTATAGATGAATAATAGTTGTAGTATGAATAAAAAAAAGAGCCTCATAAGAGGCTCTAATATACAGATTTTTTATTGAACTCTAAATGAGTACTTGTGGCTAGCTAAATCATTATTAGCTTTTACAATTTTTTGTTTTAGGTTTTCCTTATAAGTGTGAACTTTATTATGAATTTCTTCATTATCCGTTGCTAAAATTTGAGCAGCTAGGATACCTGCATTTAAAGATCCGTCTAATCCTACTGTAGCAACAGGAATTCCTGGAGGCATTTGTAGGATTGATAAGATTGAATCCCATCCGTCAATTGATATAGATGAACGACAAGGAACTCCAATTACAGGTACAGTTGTAAAAGCAGCAACTACTCCTGGTAAATGAGCTGCTCCTCCTGCTCCAGCAATTATTACCTTAATTCCATTATTTCTTGCATTGCTAGCAAATTCCTCAACTAGTTGAGGGACTCTGTGTGCTGATAATGCATTTATTTCAAATGGGATTTCCATATCATTTAGGAATTCTGCTGCTTTCTTCATAACTGGCATATCTGATGTGCTCCCCATTATGATGCTTACTATTGGTTTCATGTGTTTATTTTTTTAAGAGTGCAAATATATTATTTATTATATAATTTTAAACTCTAATCCTATTGCATATTCCTTAGTGGCATTTTACATATTATGTATATACGTTTTGGCTCTTGTTTTCTATTACACATTATATATATAGGAGGATTTAATGCTGATTTTCTATTACACATTATATATATAGGAGTATTTAATACTGACTTTCTATTACACATTATATATATAGGAGAATTAATTTCTGTTTTTGGATATGTGCTATGTGTAGAATTTTTAAGGCTAGTCTTTTATTGTAGTTAAGAAGTGTATTATTTACTTGTGTTTTAATACTAAGGTGTAATATATATAGGTCAATCTTCCTTAATTGACATTAAGGAAGATAATAATTCGCTTATTCTTTAGAAACCAAATTGAATAAAGTATCTTTTAAATAGCTTTGAATGCTTATCTGCTTGTTTTTATATAGCTATTTGTCTTTAATTAACAGAAGGTTTATTATAAACAGTATATAAAATCTTAAGTTTATGTAACTTTGATAGTAATAAAGACGTATAATTTAAGGCTAAGCTATCGAAATAAGTAATTTGATTAGTAAAAAAGAGTGCTTTGGCAGCTGTATTGCTATGGAAAACGCATTTTATCGCTTTGTAAAATTTGATTTTCACTTGTTTTAACTACTAGATTCATGTTATTTTCAGTAATAATTAAGTCTTAAGCTTGCTAATTAAGTCTAAAAACCACCTTTTGTATTTGTTTTTAGCAATGTTTTTAGGTGTGTATTGCTCTGTAATCATACTTTGTTTGCATAATATATAAGTTTTGTTAAAAAACAAAACATCATAACTCGTTGAAACCTAGATTGGAAGAATTATATTTTAAGAGGGTAAATATTTATTTCTAATTTTTATTAATTATTGTGTGTAGTATTAAAAACTGTATATATTTGCAACCGCTTTTCGAAAGAGAAGTTAGTTCTTTAAAATAAACAAGTTTAAAATCTTTTTAATTAAAAGTTGCAGGTGTTAAATAACATTGTATATTTGCAGCCGCTTTTTAAAGGAATAAAAACTTACTTATTTTGTAAGGAAAAAAAGTTTCAAAATAACTTGCTAAACAAATTAAACATTGTATGTTTGCAGCCCTTTTTGAAAAACAGTTCATTGAATTATTGAAGATAGAATTAAATTACATCCAATTACAGTCAATTACAAATTTTTTATACAACGAAGAGTTTGATCCTGGCTCAGGATGAACGCTAGCGGCAGGCCTAACACATGCAAGTCGAACGGTAACAGGATCTTCGGATCGCTGACGAGTGGCGCACGGGTGAGTAACGCGTATGCAATCTACCTATAACTGAGGGATAGCCCAGAGAAATTTGGATTAATACCTCATAATATTATTATTTGGCATCATTTAATAATTAAAACTCCGGTGGTTATAGATGAGCATGCGTTCTATTAGCTAGTTGGTGAGGTAAGAGCTCACCAAGGCTACGATAGATAGGGGGCCTGAAAGGGTGATCCCCCACACTGGTACTGAGACACGGACCAGACTCCTACGGGAGGCAGCAGTGAGGAATATTGCACAATGGAGGAAACTCTGATGCAGCCATGCCGCGTGCAGGATGACGGCCCTATGGGTTGTAAACTGCTTTTTTACAAGAAGAAACCCTGATACGTGTATCAGCTTGACGGTATTGTAAGAATAAGCACCGGCTAACTCCGTGCCAGCAGCCGCGGTAATACGGAGGGTGCAAGCGTTATCCGGATTTATTAGGTTTAAAGGGTTCGCAGGCGGAATTTTAAGTCAGTGGTGAAAGCCTACAGCTCAACTGTAGAACTGCCATTGATACTGATATTCTTGAGTATAGATGAAGTGGGCGGAATATGTCATGTAGCGGTGAAATGCATAGATATGACATGGAACACCAATTGCGAAGGCAGCTCACTAAACTATTACTGACGCTCATGAACGAAAGCGTGGGGAGCGAACAGGATTAGATACCCTGGTAGTCCACGCCGTAAACTATGATCACTAGATGTTGGCGATATATTGTCAGTGTTTTAGAGAAATCGTTAAGTGATCCACCTGGGGAGTACGTTCGCAAGAATGAAACTCAAAGGAATTGACGGGGGCCCGCACAAGCGGAGGAGCATGTGGTTTAATTCGATGATACGCGAGGAACCTTACCAGGGCTTAAATGTATGTTGACAGATTGTGAAAACAGTTTTTCTTCGGACAATATACAAGGTGCTGCATGGTTGTCGTCAGCTCGTGCCGTGAGGTGTCGGGTTAAGTCCCATAACGAGCGCAACCCCTATTTTTAGTTACCAGCGAGTAATGTCGGGAACTCTAGAAAGACTGCCTGTGCAAACAGTGAGGAAGGTGGGGATGACGTCAAATCATCACGGCCCTTATGTCCTGGGCTACACACGTGCTACAATGGCTACTACAGTGGGTCGCCATCTGGCAACAGAGAGCTAATCCATAAAGGTAGTCCCAGTTCGGATCGGAGTCTGCAACTCGACTCTGTGAAGTTGGATTCGCTAGTAATCGTATATCAGCAATGATACGGTGAATACGTTCCCGGGCCTTGTACACACCGCCCGTCAAGCCATGGAAGTTTGTGGTGCCTGAAGTCAGTAACCGAAAGGATCTGCCTAGGGTAAAACAGATAACTAGGGCTAAGTCGTAACAAGGTAGCCGTACCGGAAGGTGTGGCTGGAATATCTCTTTTTTTGAGTATTGTTTGTGTTTAATTC